>CAYMRX010000002.1:464685-468125 GCA_964393035.1 uncultured Tabrizicola sp. | reverse complement strand
ACCGTCGGCGCAGGCGTCGTGTCGAAAATCATCGACTGATCGTAGCGCGGGGTTCACCCCGCCATGCGCTCACCTCAAAGGCCGCCCGAAAGGGCGGCCTTTTCCATTCGGCTTGGGGCCAATCGGCTGCGGGCAGGGTGTTTGGGAACCCGCGCGCGGAATAGGCCAAAGATTGTTTGAGAATCTGCTTGCGATGTGGGGGGCGTGACTATAGAGACGCCCGGCGCGGCTCCGCATGGAGAATCGCGCTTTCTACTATTCACAAAGCGAACCTATGAGCCGGGGCATCCCGCCCCTGTTTACGTTCGGAAGGAAGAACTGATGCAAGGTCAAACCATTCGCATTCGGCTCAAGGCCTTCGATTACCGCGTGCTGGACGCCAGCACCCAGGAAATCGTTTCCACGGCCAAGCGCACCGGTGCCACCGTTCGCGGCCCGATCCCGCTGCCGAACAAGATCGAGAAATTCACGGTTCTCCGTGGCCCGCACATCGACAAGAAGTCGCGCGACCAGTGGGAAATCCGCACGCACAAGCGCCTGCTCGATATCGTTGATCCGACCCCCCAGACCGTGGACGCGCTGATGAAGCTCGACCTCGCCGCTGGCGTGGATGTCGAGATCAAAGTGTAAGGGGGCAGAGACATGCGTTCTGGCGTTATCGCTAAGAAGCTGGGCATGACCCGGCTGTTTCTGGAAAACGGCACCCAGGTGCCGGTGACCGTTCTGCAACTCGACAATCTTCAGGTCGTGGCGCAGCGCACCGCTGACAAGGACGGCTACACCGCCGTTCAGCTCGGCGCGGGCTCTGCCAAGGCCAAGAACACCACGGCCGCGCAGCGTGGCCACTTCGCCAAGGCGAACGTGGCTCCGAAGCGCAAGATTGCGGAATTCCGCGTGTCGGCTGACAACCTGATCGACGTGGGCGCGGAAATTACCGCTGACCACTATCTGGCAGGCCAGTTCGTCGACATCGCCGGCACCTCGATCGGTAAAGGCTTTGCCGGTGCGATGAAGCGTCACAACTTTGGTGGTCTGCGTGCCTCGCACGGTGTGTCGGTCTCGCACCGTTCGCACGGTTCGACCGGCCAGTGCCAGGATCCGGGCAAGGTGTTCAAGGGCAAGAAGATGGCTGGCCATCTTGGTGCCGTTCGCACCACCACCCAGAACCTGCAAGTGGTCCGCACCGACGCGGAACGCGGCCTTCTGATGATCAAGGGCGCTGTCCCCGGATCGAAAGGTGGCTGGGTCACCGTCAAGGATGCCGTGAAGAAAGCCGCTCCGGCGGGTCTTCCGCTGCCGGCCGCCATTCGCTCGGCTGCTGCCGCAGCACCTGCTGCCGCCGAAGGGGGTGAAGCATGAAACTTGATGTGATCAAGCTGGACGGCGGCAAAGCCGGTTCCATCGATCTGGACGAAGCGCTGTTCGGCCTTGAGCCGCGCGCAGACATCCTGCACCGCGTGGTGCGCTGGCAGCGGGCGCGTGCCCAGGCTGGCACACACTCGACGCTGGGCAAGTCCGAGGTCAGCTACTCGACCAAGAAGATCTATCGCCAAAAAGGCACCGGTGGCGCACGTCACGGTTCCAAGAAGGCCCCGATCTTCCGTCACGGTGGCGTCTACAAGGGCCCGACCCCGCGGTCGCACGCCCATGACCTGCCGAAAAAGTTCCGCGCGCTTGGCCTGCGCCATGCGCTGTCGGCCAAGGCGAAAGCCGGCGAGCTGGTGATTTTGGATGCGGCCACCATGGCCGAAGCCAAGACCGCCAACCTGGCCAAAATGGCGACGGAGCTGGGCTGGAAGCGTGTTCTGGTCATTGATGGTGCTAACGTTGACGCGAACTTCGCGCTGGCGGCCCGCAACATCGACGGCATCGACGTGCTGCCGACCATTGGCGCAAACGTCTATGATATCCTGAAGCGTGACACCCTGGTGATCACCAAAGCAGGTATCGAAGCTCTGGAGGCTCGTCTGAAATGAGCGCGAAACCCGAACATTACGACCTGATCAAAAAGCCGATCATCACGGAAAAGGCCACCATGGCCTCGGAAGCTGGTGCGGTGGTGTTTCAAGTCGCCATGGACGCGACCAAGCCGCAGATCAAAGAGGCCGTTGAGGCCGTCTTTGGTGTGAAGGTCAAGGCCGTGAACACCGTGGTCGCCAAAGGCAAGGCCAAGAAGTTCCGTGGCCGCGCCGGTGAGCGCAGCGACAAGAAAAAGGCCTATGTCATGCTGGAAGCCGGTCAGTCGATCGACGTGTCGACTGGTCTGTAATCGGCGGACGGGGTTATCCCCGGCCTGTGATAAGCGAAAGCCCCTGCCGGAAGGCGGGGGCTTTTGTTCGTCAATGGTGCTTTACCGTTTCGATCTACGGGACGAGGGACTTCAATCCAGATGCCTTCCGGATTTGCGCGCCGAAACGGGGCTCGAAACAGCGCCTCCGAAGAACGATTGGATTTCATTCGGGTGAATGAGCCGGACCGCGTTGCTTCTAGCAAGTGCAGTCGCGCCTTTTGTGAAGCCGTTCGGTGCTACCACTACAGCGGAATTTGCGCCGTAGTGAATCCTCCCGGCCGCAACCTCTTGGACCGCTCCATTCCCAACCGGATTGTTGTATAATTTACACTGAAAGGCGACAGTTTCGCCATTCCGGCGTGCAATTAGATCAACGCCGTGATCTCCCGAAGCTGGCGTCACAGTTACATGCCAACCACATGCCCTGAGGATTGAGGCGCAGTGCTTTTCGAACTCCAGTGGTGAGGCGTTTTGAAAAGAAGGATTGTGTGAAACCTCACGCGAAAGATGACCCTCCAAGACCTGATGCAGATCAGCGCCCAAATCTTCCTCAAAGATTTTGCGCACAGAAGTGCCACAGCCAAGCAGCACTTCGACCTCGGCATCAGTGAGAGTGGCTTCAAGAAACCGGATCATCTCGCGGTCAAAGCTTCGATAGTCTCGTAGGCCCATCGGGGAGATTTTTGCGGTCATCCGAAAAGTGTGAAGCACGTCGACCATTCTGATGTTGAGATGGTTCCGAAGGGCGTTTTCAAGTTTTTCCAAACGTGACGCCGTTCTCAGCCGCTCCTCTTCCTGTTGCTTGGTCCTCATGGCAAGAGTCGCCGCTTCCTCTGCAGCGCGCTTCTTATCTCTTGAATTCTTGACGACGGATGGAGCGACTAACCCGACTAGTCCGAAAAACGGGTCAACTACGAAACCGTAGACACCAAGAAAGAGCGAAAAAAATACAGTCCAACCCAATGACACGCCTCCGGGATAACTGGTTTCACCCATAGCAGAGCCTGAGGTTTACGACAAAGACGGATTTCCCCATCGGATACAGGGGCGGGAATAGTCGGGATGGACTGGGTCTTGGCGAGCGGCGTGAGAACCCAGCACTCAAAGAATCCTCCCGGGGGGGGGGGGGGGGGGGGGGGGGGGGGGGGGG
>CAYMRX010000002.1:0-464675 GCA_964393035.1 uncultured Tabrizicola sp. | reverse complement strand
TGCCGGGGGTTTGGGCCGCGGGGGTCAAACCCCGCACTAAAATAAACCACCGGGCCCCCCTTGCCACCCCCCCCCCCCTCTGCTACTGCACCGCCACACCAGAAGCCCCGGATTCGTCCGGGGCTCTTGGTTTGTTCGTTTCCATCGCAGGGAACGGGCCTCAATCGGGGACCTTCGGGGCCCTTAACCCGGGTCGCAAGGCCCGATAGCTGACGGAAGACAGAGAACATGGCACTCAAGTCGTATAAACCGACGACGCCAGGCCAGCGCGGGCTGGTTCTGATCGACCGTTCGGAGCTGTTCAAAGGCCGTCCGGTCAAAGCCCTCACCGAGGGTTTGACCAAGACGGGTGGCCGTAACAACACCGGGCGCGTCACGATGTGGCACAAGGGTGGGGGCGCAAAGCGTCTCTATCGCATTGTGGATTTCAAACGCCGCAAGTTCGACATGGCCGCTGTGGTCGAGCGGATCGAGTACGATCCCAACCGCACCGCCTTCATCGCGCTGGTCCGCTACGCGGACGGCGAGCTTGCCTATATTCTTGCCCCGCAGCGTTTGGCCGTGGGTGACAGCGTGATCGCTGGCGCCAAGGTCGATGTGAAGCCGGGCAACGCCATGCCTTTCTCGGGCATGCCGATCGGTGCCATCGTGCACAACGTCGAACTGAAGCCCGGCAAGGGCGGCCAGTTGGCCCGCGCTGCAGGCACCTACGCCCAGTTCGTTGGTCGTGATGGTTCCTACGCTCAGATCCGCCTGTCGTCGGGCGAACTGCGCATGGTGCGTCAGGAGTGCATGGCCACCATCGGCGCCGTGTCGAACCCCGACAACTCGAACCAGAACTTCGGTAAAGCCGGCCGTATGCGTCACCTCGGTGTTCGCCCGACGGTTCGCGGTGTTGCCATGAACCCGATCGACCACCCACATGGTGGTGGTGAAGGCCGGACCTCGGGTGGTCGTCACCCGGTTACCCCGTGGGGTAAGGGGACCAAGGGCAACAAGACCCGCAAACCGAAGGCATCGGATTCGCTGATCGTCCGTTCGCGTCACGCCAAGAAGAAAGGGCGCTAATCCATGGCACGTTCCATCTGGAAAGGCCCGTTCGTCGACGGCTATGTCTTGAAAAAGGCAGAGACCGCGAAGGCTTCGGGCAAGAACGAAGTGATCAAGATCTGGTCGCGTCGCTCCACCATCCTGCCGCAGTTCGTTGGCCTGACTTTCGCCGTCTATAACGGCAAAAAGCACGTGCCGGTTGCTGTGACCGAAGAAATGATCGGCCAGAAGTTCGGTGAATATTCGCCGACGCGGACCTACTACGGTCACGCTGCCGACAAAAAAGCCAAGAGGAAGTAAGCCATGGGTCAGGAAAAGAATCCGCGCCGCGTGGCGGACAACGAAGCGCAGGCGATTGCCCGCATGCTTCGCACCTCGCCGCAGAAACTGAACCTTGTCGCTGGTCTGATCCGCGGCAAGAAGGTTGAAAAGGCGCTTGCCGATCTGACCTTCTCCAAGCGCCGCATCGCCGGTGACGTGAAGAAGTGCCTGCAATCGGCCATCGCCAATGCGGAAAACAACCACAATCTCGACGTTGACAGCCTTGTCGTCGCCGAAGCCTGGGTCGGCAAGAACCTGGTCATGAAGCGCGGTCGCCCGCGTGCGCGTGGCCGTTTCGGCAAGATCATGAAACCGTTCAGCGAGATCACCATCAAGGTGCGTCAAGTCGGGGAGTCTGCATAATGGGTCAGAAGGTTAACCCGATCGGGATGCGCCTCCAGGTCAACCGCACCTGGGACAGCCGCTGGTTCGCTGAGTCGAAAGACTACGGCAACCTGCTGCTGGAAGACCTCAAGATGCGCGAATTTGTGCATGAGGAGTGCAAGGCTGCTGGCGTTTCGCGCGTCATCATCGAGCGTCCGCACAAAAAATGCCGTGTGACCATTCACACCGCGCGTCCGGGCGTCATCATCGGCAAAAAAGGTGCAGACATCGAGACGCTTCGCAAGAAGCTGAACGTCTTCACCAAGTCGGAACTGCACCTGAACATCGTCGAAGTGCGCAAGCCGGAACTGGACGCTCAGCTTGTCGCTGAATCGATCGCCCAGCAGATGGAACGCCGCGTGTCCTTCCGTCGCGCCATGAAGCGTGGCGTGCAGAACGCGATGCGTATGGGCGCCCTTGGCATCCGCGTGAACGTTTCGGGCCGCCTTGGCGGTGCTGAAATCGCCCGGACCGAATGGTACCGCGAGGGCCGTGTGCCGCTGCACACCCTGCGCGCCGACATCGACTATGCGCTGTCGGAAGCCATGACGCCCTATGGCATCATCGGTGTGAAGGTCTGGATCTTCAAAGGCGAAATCCTTGAGCATGATCCGCAGGCCCATGACCGCCGCCTTGCAGAAGCTGCCGATGGCCCCGCTCCGCGTGGTCCTCGCCGCGACCGCGAACGCGCGTAAGGAGGTATAGCTATGCTGCAACCGAAGCGTACAAAATTCCGCAAGGCCTTCAAAGGCCGGATCCATGGCGAAGCCAAGGGCGGTTTCCTGCTGAACTTCGGTTCGTTCGCCCTGAAAGCGACCGAGCCGGAGCGTGTGTCGGCGCGTCAGATCGAAGCGGCCCGCCGCGCGATCACCCGTCACATGAAACGTCAGGGCCGTGTTTGGATCCGGATTTTCCCGGATCTGCCGGTTTCCGCCAAGCCCATCGAAGTTCGTATGGGTAAGGGTAAAGGTTCGACCGACCGTTGGGTTTCCAAGGTCAAGCCGGGCCGCATCATGTTCGAGATCGACGGCGTGTCCGAAGTGATCGCACGTGAAGCCCTGCGCCTGGGCGCCATGAAGCTGCCGGTCACCACCCGCATCGTGGCCAAGGAAGACTGGTAAGGTTTTGCCGCAAGGCAAAACCAGTGCGGTGTAGCGAATTTCCACGAAATTCGCGGACCGTCACCCGGTTCAAGTTAAAAAGGCCCCCCGGCAACGGTGGGGCCTTTTACTTTCCCCCCTCCCCACAGCAGGGGAAGGGGAGGCGCCGTGCCGCCAGAGAATGCGCGCTTTGCCATCTTGCGCCATGGCCCGCCTTGTGGAAGGACAAACGAAATCATGCCGCAGGAGCCCACCATGTCCTCTGTCACCAACCTTTTCGTCACCTCGCTTTACCGTGCCAAACTGAACGATCTGGCCAAGAAGAAGGTGAATTACGAAGAACTCCGCGACACCTGCATCGCCATCGCCGAGGATGACGAGGCCGGGCAGGAATGGTGTGAGCGCGAGGGCTACCCGGGCTATACCTCTTACGCGTCCTTGGATGATCTGCCCTGGCGCGCGCCGATCTTTGCCGATCTGGAAAAGGCATTGGACAAACACGTGGCGGCTTTTTGCGAAGCCTTGGGGTTCGATCTTCAGGGCAAGAAGCTGAAATGCAATGCCTTCTGGATCAACATCCTGCCCGAAGGCGGCACCCATTCCAGCCACATCCACCCCCATTCGGTGATCTCCGGCACCACCTATGTGTCGATGCCCGAGGGGACGTCCGCGCTGAAACTGGAAGATCCCCGTCTTGCCATGATGATGATGTCGCCCTTGCGCAAGAAGGATGCCCCGCAAGAGCTGCAACCCTTCGTCTACATCAAGCCCGAGGTCGGCGAGGTGCTGATGTGGGAAAGCTGGCTGCGGCATGAAGTGCCGATGAACATGAGCGAGGAAGAGCGGATTTCGGTGAGTTTCAATTATAATTGGGCGTGAGGGGACGGTTTTGGGAAAAGTTGGCAAAGCTGTCGGCATAGCCGCGGGCGTAACGGCTTCAGGTGGCGTCGCAATGAACGCCTTAGGCCTTTATGCCATTACAAATGCGACCACGGGCGCGGCGATGCTAGGTTCGACCGCTGCAGGGGCCAGTGCGGCAGGGACGACGGGCATCATCGCTGGCACAAGCGGTGTTATCGGAACCCTCGGAGGCTTCGTTATGTTGCCTGCGACAATCGCTGTCGCCACAGGAGTTGGTGTCGCAGTTCTTGGTTTTGGGATCTACAAAAGGCGAAAGCTGTAACCCCTAACATACCGCTTGCCATCCCGCCCCCTCACCCCTATACGGCGCTATCCACGATTCCGGGCAACCGCGAATCGTTGGTTTGTCATTGATCCGCCAGATCAACGATTACCCCGAAACGCCTTTGGGGGTCGTCTGGTGATTGTGAAAGGAAAAGGCGCATGAACGCCAAAGAACTGCACGGGAAAACCCCCGAAGCGCTGCGCGAGAACCTCGTGGCGCTGAAGAAGGAGGCGTTCAATCTGCGCTTCCAAGCCGCCACCAACCAGCTTGAGAACACTGCCCGCATGCGCGCTGTCCGTCGTGATGTCGCCCGCATCAAGACCGTGCTCGTCCAAAAAGCTGCTGAAGCTGCGAAGTAAGGGGAACCGCCATGCCGAAACGTATCCTGCAAGGTGTTGTCACCTCGGACAAGAACGAACAGACCATCACCGTTCTGGTGGAACGTCGTTTCAAGCACCCGCTGCTGCAAAAGACCGTTCGTAAGTCGAAGAAATATCGCGCTCACGATGCGGAAAACAAGTTCAAGATCGGTGACACCGTTCGCATTGAAGAATGCGCGCCGATTTCGAAATCCAAACGTTGGACAGTCGTCGTCGAGGCCTGAGGCCAAAGCGACGGTTGTCTTCCGCTAATCGAAACCCTGGGGACCGCTTTGCATTCCCCAAAGGTCGGAAGGAAACCAAATGATTCAGATGCAAACGAATCTGGATGTTGCTGACAACTCCGGCGCGCGCCGGGTGCAGTGCATCAAGGTTCTGGGCGGTTCGCACCGCCGTTATGCTTCGGTCGGTGACATCATCGTTGTTTCGGTGAAGGAAGCCATTCCGAAGGGCCGTGTCAAGAAAGGTGACGTCCGCAAGGCCGTTGTCGTTCGCACCGCCAAAGAAGTCCGCCGTGAAGACGGCACCTCGATCCGCTTTGACCGCAACGCCGCCGTCATCCTGAACAATCAGGGCGAACCGGTCGGCACCCGTATCTTCGGGCCGGTCGTGCGCGAGCTGCGTGCCAAGAACTTCATGAAGATCATCTCGCTTGCGCCGGAGGTGCTGTAATGGCTGCGAAACTCCGTAAGGGCGACAAGGTTGTCGTGTTGACCGGCAAGGACAAGGGCAAGCAGGGGGAAATCTCCTCGGTGAACCCGTCCGCCAACAAAGCCGTGGTCGAGGGCGTCAACGTCGCGATCCGTCACACCAAGCAGAGCCAAGCCTCGCAGGGCGGCCGTCTGGCGAAAGCCATGCCGATCGACCTGTCGAACCTGGCGCTGATGGACAAGAACGGCAAAGCCACCCGCGTCGGCTTCCGCATGGAAGGTGACAAGAAGGTGCGTTTCGCCAAGACCACCGGGGAGGCGATCTGATGCTGGATCAAGCCAACTACACCCCGCGTTTCAAGGCCATGTATCAGGCCAAGATCCGCGCTGCCCTCAAAGCCCAGTTCGGCTACAAGAACGACATGCAGATCCCCAAGCTGGACAAGATCGTCCTGAACATGGGTGTCGGCGAGGCCGTGAAGGACACCAAGAAGGTCAAGACCGCTGCTGAAGAACTCAGCGCGATCGCCGGCCAGAAGGCTGTCATCACCAAGGCCAAGAAGTCGATCGCCGGTTTTCGCGTTCGCGAGGAAATGCCGCTCGGCTGCAAGGTTACCCTGCGTGGCGACCGGATGTATGAATTCCTTGACCGTCTGATCACGGTTGCCCTTCCCCGCGTCCGCGACTTCCGCGGCGTCAAGGGCACGTCTTTTGATGGCCGCGGCAACTATGCCATGGGCCTGAAAGAGCAAATCGTGTTCCCCGAGATCAACTTCGACAAAGTCGACGAGATCCTCGGCATGGACATCATCATCTGCACCACCGCCAAGACCGACGCGGAAGCCAAGGCGCTGTTGAAGGAATTCAACATGCCCTTCACGTCGTAAGCGCGAGGAACCGATAATATGGCAAAGAAATCCATGGTGAACCGCGAAGTGAAGCGCGCCGCTCTTGTGAAGCAGCATGCTTCCAAGCGCGCTGCGCTGAAAGCGGTGATCAACGACCAGTCGAAGCCCGTCGAGGAGCGCTTCAAGGCGACTCTGAAACTGGCCCAGATGCCCCGTAACTCGTCGGCGACGCGGATCCACAACCGCTGCCAGCTGACCGGTCGTCCGCATGCGTTCTATCGCAAACTGAAACTCTCGCGCATCATGCTGCGGGAACTGGCCTCGTTCGGCCAGATCCCCGGCATGGTCAAGTCGAGCTGGTAAGGAGATCGCGATATGTCGATGAACGATCCGATTGGCGATATGCTGACCCGTATCCGCAACAGCCAGATGCGTGGCAAGTCGACCGTGTCGACCCCCGCTTCGACCCTGCGCGCCCGTGTTCTGGACGTGCTTCTGTCGGAAGGCTACATCCGCGGCTATGAAAAGAAAGCCACGGCCAATGGCCAGGGCGAGTTTGAAATCAGCCTGAAATACTACGAAGGCACCCCGGTGATCCGCGAAGTCAAGCGCGTGTCGAAGCCCGGCCGTCGTGTGTACATGGGCGTTAAGGATATTCCCTCGGTCCGCAATGGCCTGGGTATTTCCATCGTCTCCACGCCGAAAGGCGTCATGTCGGATGCAAACGCACGTGCGGCCAATGTTGGCGGCGAAGTGCTTTGCACCGTGTTCTAAGGAGGGGTTGAATGTCTCGTATCGGCAAAAAACCCGTCGCCCTTGTCAAAGGCGTCTCGGCCACCATTTCGGGCCAGACCGTCGAAGTCAAAGGCCCGAAGGGCACCCGCAGCTTCACCGCTGGCGACAACGTGACGCTCACGCTGGAAAATGACACGATCAAGGTGACGCCGCGCGGCACCTCGAAGATCGCCCGTCAACAGTGGGGCATGTCGCGCTCGATGATCGAAAATCTGGTCATCGGCGTCAGCACCGGCTTCAAGAAGGAAATGGAAATTCAGGGTGTGGGTTATCGCGCTGCGATGGCCGGCAATGTCCTGAAACTGTCGCTGGGTTACAGCCACGAAGTGAACTTCGAGGTTCCCGCCGGCATCACCGTGACCTCGCCGAAGCAGACCGAAATCGTTGTGGAAGGCATTGACCAACAGCAGGTTGGTCAGGTCGCCGCGAACATCCGCGAATGGCGCAAGCCCGAGCCCTACAAGGGCAAAGGCATCCGCTATAAGGGCGAGTTCGTCTTCCGCAAGGAAGGTAAGAAGAAGTAAGGAGCGCAACAATGGCGAACACCAAAAGAGAGCTGTTCCTCAAGCGCCGCCTGCGCGTCCGGAACAAAATCAAGGCGATGGCCAATGGCCGTCTCCGCCTGTCCGTTCACCGCTCGTCGAAGAACATCAGCGTTCAGTTGATCGACGACGCCAAGGGCGTGACGGTTGCTGCGGCCTCGACCCTCGAAAAGGATCTGGGCTTCGTGGGCAAAAACAACCTGGAAGCGGCTGCGAAGGTGGGTTCCACCATCGCCGAGCGCGCCAAGAAGGCCGGTGTCGAAGAGTGCTACTTCGATCGCGGCGGTTTCCTCTTTCACGGGAAGATCAAGGCTTTGGCCGATGCTGCCCGTGAAGGCGGCCTGAAGTTCTGAGGAGTTGAAAAATGGCAGAACGTGAAAACCGTCGTGAGGACCGTGGCCAGCGTGGCGGCGACCGTCGTGACAATCGTCCGGAAGAAACCCCGGAATTCGCTGACCGTCTGGTTGCGATCAACCGCGTTTCGAAAACCGTGAAGGGCGGCAAGCGCTTTGGCTTTGCGGCACTCGTCGTTGTCGGCGACCAGAAAGGTCGCGTCGGCTTCGGCAAGGGCAAGGCCAAGGAAGTGCCGGAAGCGATCCGCAAGGCAACGGAACAGGCCAAGCGCCAGATGATCCGCGTGCCGTTGAAGGACGCCCGCACCCTGCACCACGACATGGAAGGCCGTCATGGCGCCGGTAAAGTCGTGATGCGCTCGGCTGTGGCTGGTACCGGCATCATCGCCGGTGGCCCGATGCGCGCCGTCTTCGAAATGCTGGGTCTGCAGGACGTTGTTGCGAAGTCGATCGGCTCGCAGAACCCCTACAACATGATCCGCGCCACCATCGACGGTCTGAAAGCCGAGACCTCGCCCCGTCAAGTTGCGGCCCGCCGCAACAAGAAAGTGGCCGAGATCCTGGGCAAGCCCGCCGCTGAAACCGTGGAGGCCTGATCATGGCAGCGAAGAAAGCAGCGGCTCCGGCCGCCAAGAAGACCATCGTCGTGAAGCAGGTGGCCTCGGCCGCCCGCCGCCCGGCTGTTCAGACCGCGACCCTGAAAGGTCTGGGCCTGAACAAGATGAACCGCACCCGTGAGCTGGAGGATACCCCTTCCGTCCGCGGCATGGTCAACAAGATCAGCCACCTCGTTCAGATCATCGAAGAGCGCGGCTAAGGGTTCGGTGGGTCAATGACCCACCTTACGGATCGCGCCCCGGGGGAAACCCCGGGGCGTTTTTCATTTGCCTGAAACGAATCTTCCCATGGGCCAAAGCCGTGCTAGGCTAAGAGCCGTACCCCGTAGAAGGGGTCGATTTCAGGGAGGATATTATGGCGGCAAAATACGCAGGCGGCTGCGCCCATGTGCATGTGACAGCGAACGCCGAACCCATCGACAATCACGAATGTCATTGCAACGTGTGTAAATCGGTGACCGGACAGCACACGACCCATGTCGCGTTCTTCAACTATGGCGATCTGAATGTCGATCACCCCGAAAAGATGAACCGGGTGCCCTTCAACAAAGACAATCCGAACGGCCCCTTGGAAATCTGCGTCTGTGCCGATTGCGGGGCGGCGCTGATGCTGGATGACAAGCAAAAGCGCATCCGTGTCGCGGTGCCGAATGTCATGGGCTATGATGACGCGAAATTCCCGAAAGCCACCTATCACGCCTTCTGGGACGAGACGAAAGGCTATGCCGCCCCGACCGACGGCCGCCCGGTCTACAGTGGATTGCAGCCAAGCTTTGTCTGGCCGAAGGGCGCGTGAGACCTAGGTCGGGCTTCAGCCCGATCCTGCCGGAGTTGAACTTGCTCCTGTGGCGGGGTGAACCCCGCCCTATGGGGTTGATTGATTCCTCGGGGGCCTCTATACGCCCCCGGTGGCCCCCTATGGCCACAAGAATCAACAATCGCCGTGTTTGCCCCGCCGTCGCAGTGGGTGCAGTTCCGGCATAGGAGTTTGCGACATGAAACTGCATGAACTTTCCGACAATCCCGGCGCCGCCAAGAAGCAAAAGCGCGTGGCGCGTGGCCCGGGTTCGGGCAAGGGTAAAACCGCTGGCCGTGGTATCAAGGGCCAGAAATCGCGTTCGGGCGTCGCCATTGGTGGCTATGAGGGCGGCCAGATGCCGCTGTACCGTCGTCTGCCGAAGCGCGGCTTCAACAAGCCGAACGCCAAGCAATTCGCCGTCGTCAATCTGGGCCTGATCGAGAAATTCATCGCTCTGGGCAAGCTGGACGCCAAGGCCGAGATCACCGAAGACGCTCTGGTTGCTGCTGGCCTGACCAAGAGCAAGCACGATGGCATCCGCGTCCTGAACAAGGGCGAGATCAAGTCGGCCGTCAAACTGGTGGTCACCGGTGCCTCTGCTGCTGCGATCGAGGCGGTCAAGGCTGCTGGCGGTTCGCTGACCGTGGCGCAAGCCGCTGAATAAGAGGTTGTGAGCGGCCGCAAGACCGCTTACATCATCCCTCAAGTTTTCCCGCGCCGCCGACCGGAGAACGGTTCGGCGGCGCTGTCATGAAAGAGACCAAACATGGCATCTGCTGCAGAGCAAATGGCGGCGAACCTCTCGTGGGGGGCGCTTGGCAAGGCGACGGATCTTCGTCAGCGTATCTTCTTCACCCTTGGCCTTCTGATTGTTTACCGGCTTGGAACCTATATTCCGGTGCCGGGAATCGACGGCCAGGCGCTGCGCGATTTCATGTCGAATGCCGGGGCTGGGCTTGGCGGCATCCTGAACATGTTCACCGGCGGCGCCATCAGCCGCATGGGCATCTTCGCGCTTGGCATCATGCCTTATATCTCGGCATCGATCATCATCCAGCTTCTGGCCTCGATGATTCCGGCGCTGGAGCAGATGAAGAAAGAAGGCGAGCAGGGCCGCAAGAAAATGAACCAGTGGACGCGCTATGCGACCGTCGCGCTGGCATTGTTCCAAGGCTATGGCATCGCGATGTCGATTCAGGCGGGGGGGCTGGCCCATGAGCCGGGGCCGTTCTTTGTGGCATCCTGCGTCATCACGCTGGTCGGCGGCACCATGTTCCTGATGTGGCTGGGCGAACAGATCACCGCCCGCGGCATCGGCAACGGCACCTCGCTCATCATCTTCACCGGCATCGTGGCGGAAATCCCGGCGGCGCTGGCGCAGTTCTTCTCGATGGGCCGGTCGAATGTCATCTCGACCCCGGTCATCATCGGCGTGTTGATCATGGTGGTTGTGGTCATCGCGCTTGTGGTCTTCATGGAGCGCGCGCTGCGCAAGATTTCCATCCAATATCCGCGTCGTCAGGTCGGCATGAAGATCTACGACGGCGGCTCCTCGCATTTGCCGATCAAAGTCAACCCGGCCGGCGTCATTCCGGCGATCTTCGCCTCGTCACTCTTGCTGTTGCCTATCACGATCTCGACCTTCTCGGGCGCGCAGACCGGGCCGATCATGTCGACGATCCTGGCCTATTTCGGTCCCGGCCAGCCGCTGTATCTGTTGTTCTTCGTCGGCATGATCGTGTTCTTCGCCTACTTCTACACCCACAACGTTGCCTTCAAGGTCGATGATGTGGCCAAAAACCTGCAAGATCAGAACGGCTTCATCCCCGGTATCCGCCCCGGTCGCAAGACGGAGGATTACCTCGAATATGTGGTGAACCGGATTCTGGTTCTGGGGTCGGCCTATCTGGCGGCCGTCTGCCTGCTGCCTGAAGTGCTGCGCGACCAGTTCGCGATTCCCTTCTATTTCGGCGGCACCTCGGTCTTGATTGTGGTCTCGGTGACCATGGACACCATCAACCAGATTCAGTCGCATCTCTTGGCCCATCAATATGAAGGCCTGATCGAGAAATCGAATCTGCGGGGCAAGAAGCGAGCCCCCAAGGCCCCGGCGCGGCGTTAAGGGAATCCCATGGCGAACATCATCCTTCTTGGGCCGCCGGGGGCGGGCAAGGGCACGCAGGCCGAACGTCTGGTTGCCGGTCGCGGCATGGTGCAACTGTCCACGGGCGACATGCTGCGTGAGGCCAAGTCTTCGGGCACCGAGATGGGCCGCAAGGTCGCCGAGGTGATGGAGCGTGGCGGGCTGGTGACGGATGAGATCGTCATTGGCCTGATCGAGGAAAAGCTGGAAAAAGGGGCCCCCGGCGGGTTCATCTTTGACGGCTTCCCGCGCACGCTGAAGCAGGCCGATGCCTTGGCCGAGCTTTTGTCGCGCAAGGGGTTGAGCCTTGATGCGGTGATCGAGTTGGTGGTGGATGATACGGCCTTGGTGGGCCGCATCGTCAAGCGTGCCGATGAGGCCCGCGCCAAGGGCCTGCCGGTGCGCAAGGACGACACGCCCGAGGTCTTTGAGGTTCGCCTTCGTGAATACTACAAGAACACCGCGCCGCTGATCGGTTACTACTGGGCGAAGAAAAGCCTGCGTCAGATTGATGGCATGGCTGAAATGGGTGCCGTTTCTGCCGCCGTCGCGAAAGTTCTTGACAAGCCCTGAGATTCTGCCCCGTCCGGCTTGACGGGCGGGGGGAAAGCCCCTAAAGCACGGCGTCCCGCCATGGAATCGCTGTGGTTCGGGTTTCCCGTTATTTGGGAAGATCGTCGTCAGGGGCGTCGCCTCTGGCAGTTGTGAAAAAAGGTTCTGGCACGACGGAACCGCAACGAAAGGACAAACGCCTTGGCTCGTATTGCTGGCGTAAACATCCCGACCCAAAAGCGGGTCATCATCTCTCTGCAATATATCGCAGGGATCGGCGCGCATAACGCCCAAAACATCTGCACCGCGCTGAACATCGACGCCGCACGTCGTGTCAATCAGCTGACCGATGCCGAAGTGCTGGCGATCCGCGAATACATCGACGCCAACTTCACCGTCGAAGGCGACCTGCGCCGCGAAGTGTCGATGAACATCAAGCGTCTGATGGACCTTGGCTGCTACCGTGGCCTGCGTCACCGCAAGGGCCTGCCGGTCCGCGGTCAGCGCACGCACACCAACGCGCGCACCCGCAAGGGCCCGGCCAAAGCCATCGCTGGCAAGAAGAAATAAGGGGTAGGACCAATGGCACGCGATACCAAATCCACCCGCATGAAGAAAAAAGAGCGCAAGAACATCGCCGCTGGCGTTGCTCATGTGAACTCGTCCTTCAACAACACCAAGATCCTGATCTCCGACGTTCAGGGCAACGCCATTTCGTGGTCGTCCTCGGGCACCATGGGCTTCAAGGGGTCGCGGAAATCGACCCCCTACGCCGCCCAGATGGCCGCCGAAGACGCGGGCCGCAAGGCGCAGGAACATGGCGTGAAGACGCTGGAAGTCGAAGTGCAGGGCCCCGGTTCGGGCCGTGAATCGGCTCTGCGCGCGCTGGCTGCCGTGGGCTTCAACATCACCTCGATCCGTGATGTGACCCCGCTTGCGCACAACGGCTGCCGCCCGCCGAAGCGCCGCCGCGTCTAAGGCAAGTTTATTTCGATCGGGCCGTGCGGTTTCGCGCGGCCCGATTGCGTGATTCCAGATCCTCGGGCGTCACCTGGCTTAGGGACATGGGCAGGTGACAAGAATGGAGGCGAAAGCATGATCCACAAGAATTGGCAGGAACTCATCAAGCCGCAGCAACTGGTCGTGAAGGCCGGGGCAGACGCCAGCCGCGTCGCCACCGTCATCGCCGAACCGCTGGAGCGCGGCTTTGGTCTGACGCTGGGCAACGCGCTGCGCCGCGTGCTTCTGTCGTCGCTGCAAGGCGCCGCGATCACCAGCGTGCAGATCGACAACGTTCTGCACGAGTTCTCGAGCGTGGCCGGTGTGCGTGAAGACGTCACCGACATCGTGCTGAACCTGAAGGGCGTGCGCCTGAAGATGGACGTCGAGGGGCCGAAGCGCCTGTCGATCTCGGCCAAGGGGCCGGGCGTTGTCACCGCTGGCGACATCTCGGAAACCAACGGGATCGAGGTTCTGAACAAGGACCACGTGATCTGCCACCTCGACGATGGCGCCGACGTTTACATGGAACTGACGGTTTCGACCGGTAAGGGCTATGTCTCGGCCGACAAGAACCGTCCGGAAGATGCGCCGATTGGCCTGATTCCGATCGACGCGATCTATTCGCCGGTCAAGAAAGTGTCGTACGAAGTGCAGCCGACCCGTGAAGGTCAGGTGCTGGACTATGACAAGCTGACCATGAAGATCGAAACCGATGGCTCGCTGACCCCCGATGATGCTGTGGCCTATGCCGCGCGCATCCTGCAAGATCAGCTGGCGATCTTCGTCAACTTCGACGAACCGGAATCGGCCAAGGCGGGCGAAGTGGATGCGGGTCTGGAATTCAACCCGCTGCTGCTGAAGAAAGTCGACGAGCTGGAGCTTTCGGTCCGTTCGGCCAACTGCCTGAAGAACGACAACATCGTCTACATCGGCGATCTGATCCAGAAAACCGAAGCCGAGATGCTGCGCACCCCGAACTTCGGCCGCAAGTCCTTGAACGAAATCAAGGAAGTGCTGTCGGGCATGGGTCTGCACCTTGGCATGGAAGTCGAAGACTGGCCGCCGGAGAACATCGAAGATCTGGCCAAGCGCTTCGAAGACCAGTTCTAAGGTTTTGGGGGGCGTTCACGCCCCCCGCACATGCCCGCACTGGCGGGGAAGACCCGGGCAATTCCGCCCCAACGACGCCGGATCAACGCAATCCGGCAACACAAAGCAAAACGCGACTAGGAGATTTCCATGCGTCACTCGAATGGCTACCGCAAGCTGAACCGCACCCACGAACACCGCAAGGCGATGTTCGCAAACATGGCTGGTTCGCTGATTGAACACGAGCAGATCAAGACCACCTTGCCGAAAGCCAAGGAACTGCGTCCGATCATCGAAAAGCTGATCACGCTGGCCAAGCGCGGCGACCTGCACGCCCGCCGTCAGGCCCATGCCCAGCTGAAGCAAGACATCCACACCGAGCGTCTGTTCGCCATCCTTGGCCCGCGCTACGCCAACCGTCAGGGCGGCTATGTCCGTATCCTGAAGGCCGGCTTCCGTTATGGCGACATGGCTCCTATGGCTATCATCGAATTCGTTGACCGCGATCCTTCGGCCAAGGGTGCTGCTGACCACGCCCGCACCGCTGCTTTCGAAGCCTCGGAAGACTAAGAGTTTAACCGCAAGGTTCCACAAAGGCCCGCGCCCTGCGCGGGCCTTTTTACTTGGGCCGCCTTTTGCGATTGCCCATTTTAAACATGGTTAATAGGGGTGTGCTTTGGGCGCCAAAATGATAAAAATAAGTTTTTCAAGGCATGGCAATGTCTTGGGTGTGACAATTGAAGTAAAATTTGATTCAGTTCTGGTGCAACTGCCGGTGGCATTCTAAAATCAGAGTCAGAATCGCAACCTGGCGAAAAAGTCATGTCTGTTAAACTTGGTATGGATGTCGAACTGCACCAACTGGCCCTGATGGCCCCTGCCGGGTATTCCATTGGCCTGCACATCCGCTTTACTGCGCCCTTGTTCATGTTCCAGACCTATGATCCGGCTTGGCTCGACCATTACACGGAAAATGGTTATGTTTTGCGCGACCCGATGGTCGCCTGGGGGTTCTCGACCACCGGCACCATCCGTTGGAGCGACCCGTCGCTTCCCGATCCCTTCGGCCTGTTCAAGAAGGCTGCCGAGCACGGTTTGACATACGGTGTCACCATTGCCTGTGGCCCGATCAAGTCACGTACCATTGCCTCTTTCGCCCGATCTGACCGCGAGTATCTGGACCCCGAGATTGCCGCCATCGCTGCCGTTGTGGACAGGCTGCACGCGGCAACCGAGCCGCCGGAAGAACTGACCAAAGCCCAGATCGAGGCGCTCAAGTGCATTGCCGGGGGGGACCGGATTGCGGCGGCTGCGGCCAAATTGGGAATTTCGGAAAGCGCGTTGAAGGCAAGGATTACTTCGGCCCGCATCCGATTGATGGCACGCACAACGGCCGAAGCGATCCAGCGGGCAAAGGATTATCGCCTGATGTAACCAAAACCCCTCCTGCAAGGTTCGACTGCCATCCAACCTCAAAGGAGCTGCCATGCTTACCACCACGCTGTCTTTTGCCAATTTGCACAACCATGGCGAGTTGTTTGCCAATATGTTGCGCGCTCGGCGCGAATTGTTCATCGTTCACAACAAATGGAACCTGCCCGAGGCGATGGGCATGGAATACGACCAGTACGATACGCCGGCCTCGCGCTGGGTCGTGGTGCATGATGACGAGGGCAAGGTTCTTGCGGGCAACCGCCTCACCCCAACCACCACCCGCTGCGGCATCTACAGCTACATGATCCGCGACGCGCAACGGCAACTTCTGGATACGATCCCGTCGAACCTTCTCTATGACGAGGCGCCGGTGGTGGATCACATCTGGGAAAGCTCGCGGCTGTTTGTCAGCCACGATGTGCCTTCGTCGATCCGCCGCCGGGTCCATGCGCAACTGATCGCGCAACTGGGAGAAACCGTGCGCGGGTTGGGGGCCTCGCATTGCCTGACGCTTCTGGCCGCGACCTGGCCCCGCTGGGCCGATCGCGTGGGTGTCAAGATGAAGGCGATGGGCCCGGTGATGGAAATCGACGGCATCGACAATCAGGTTGTGATGATGGACTTCAGTCAGACCGTCCATTGACGCCGGGGCTTTCGCGCGGCCGCGCGGCGGCGTAGTCTGGGCGGCATGGCTGATCTGTTTGATACCGCTGCCGCCCCTGCAACGCCGGCCGGGCCGCGCCCCTTGGCCGATCGCTTGCGGCCGCGCAGCCTGTCCGAGGTGATCGGGCAGGCGCATGTGCTTGGCCCCGAGGGGCCTTTGGGCGCGATGCTTGCCGCGCGCTCACTGTCCTCGCTTGTCCTCTGGGGGCCGCCGGGGGTGGGCAAGACCACGATCGCCCGGCTTCTTGCGGCGGAAACCGATCTGGCCTTCGTGCAGATCTCGGCAATCTTTACCGGGGTGCCGGACCTGCGCAAAGTGTTCGAGACGGCGAAGATCCGCCGCGCGAACGGGCAAGGGACGCTCTTGTTCGTTGACGAAATCCATCGCTTCAACAAGGCCCAGCAGGATGGCTTCCTGCCCTATATGGAGGATGGCACCATCCTTCTGGTCGGCGCCACCACGGAAAACCCGTCATTCGAGTTGAACGCAGCCCTCCTCAGCCGCGCGCAGGTGATTGTCTTGGAACGGCTGTCTCTGGCCGATCTGGAACGTCTGACCCAACGCGCCGAAAAAGAGCTTGGCCGCGCGCTGCCCCTGACCGGCGACGCGCGCGAGGCGCTGATCGAAATGGCCGATGGGGATGGCCGCGCCTGTCTCAACCTGATCGAACAGGTTGCCGCGTGGAAAACCGATCATGCCCTGAACCGCGATGAGCTTTCCCGCCGCCTGATGCGCCGCGCTGCCAAATACGACAAGTCGGGTGAAGAACATTACAATCTGATCAGCGCCCTTCATAAATCGGTGCGCGGTTCTGACCCGGATGCGGCGCTCTACTGGTATGCCCGCATGCTGGAAGGCGGCGAAGATCCCCGCTTCCTTGCCCGCCGCCTGACGCGCATGGCGGTCGAGGACATCGGCCTGGCCGATCCGCAGGCGCAGGCCATCTGCATTGACAGTTGGCAAACCTATGAACGGCTTGGCAGCCCGGAAGGCGAACTCGCGCTGGCCAATGCGGTGGTCTACCTCGCCCTCGCGCCGAAATCGAACGGGGTCTACACCGCCTACAAGGCCGCCCGCGCCGCCGCGCGCGACACCGGCAGCCTGATGCCGCCGCGCCAGATCCTGAATGCCCCGACGCGGCTGATGAAAGGCATCGGCTATGGGGCGGGCTATGCCTATGATCATGATGCCGAGGATGGTTTTTCAGGCCAGAACTACTTCCCCGACGGCATGAAACGCCCGGTCTTCTACGCCCCGCCCGAACGCGGGTTTGAACGTGAGTTGAAAAAGCGCATCGACTACTTTTCCAAACTGCGGGCCAAACGGGAAAGCTGACCCCTGGCCTTTATCTTGGTGAAAATATCCCCGCCGGAGGCATCTGCGGGATCTGCCGGACGCTCCGCGGGGGATATTTTTCCCAAGATAAAGGCAAAGACCCTGTGCTGAGCCATGATGCGCGGCGGTTGACAAATGCCGCGGGCACGCCCAAGGAACCGCCATGTTCTGGACAGGTCTTCAAGTTGCTTTGGGTGGGGCCGTGGGCTCTGTCCTGCGTTATCTGACCGTGGCCGCCTTGGGCGCGCCTTGGGCGGTTGCGGCTGTCAATGTTGTGGGCAGCTTTGCAATCGGCATGTTGTTTGTTGTGCTGTCCAGCCGAACCCAGCTTTCGCCGCTGTTGATGACGGGCGTGTTGGGCGGCTTTACGACGTTTTCGGCCTTTTCGCTGGATGCCCTCAAGCTCTGGCAATCCGGGCAGACTACGCAGGCGGCGCTTTATGTCGCCGTCTCGGTCGGCCTTTCCCTTTTCGCCGTCGCCTTGGGCGCGGCCCTTGCCAAAGGAGCGCTGGCATGAGCGGCGTGAAACTTCTGACCGTATCGGCGGATGAGGGCGAACAGCGTCTGGACAAGTGGTTCAAGCGCCGCTTCCCGCAGATCAGCCAAGGGCATGTCGAAAAGATGTGCCGCACCGGGCAGATCCGCATTGATTCTGCGCGGGCGAAGGCGTCGGACCGGGTGGTCCCCGGCATGGTGATCCGCGTGCCGCCCTTGCCGGATGCTGAAGCGCCGAGCCGTCCGGTCGAGGGGCGTGTCAGCCACAGCGACACCAAGATGATTCAGGATGCGGTCTTGTGGAAGGATGAGCATATCATCATCCTGAACAAGCCCGCAGGCCTGCCCAGCCAAGGCGGTTCGGGGCAGGGGGATCGCCATGTCGATGGTCTGACCGAGGCCTTGAAATTCGGTTACAAGGACCGCCCCAAACTGGTGCACCGGTTGGACAAGGACACCTCGGGCGTCTTGATGCTGGCGCGCACCGATCGGGTGGCGCGGGCGCTTTCCGAAGCTTTGCGCAATCATCACACCCGCAAGATTTACTGGGCCTTGGTCGCGGGCGTGCCGAACCCGCGTCAGGGCAGCATCAAATATGGCTTGATGAAGGCCCCCGGTCATGGCCGGGGTGGCGAGGGGGAAAAGATGCAATGCGTCCACCCTGCCAAAATGGGAGATTACCCCGAGGCCAAGCGCGCGCATACCGACTTTTTCACGCTGTGGTTTCTTGGCACGCGCCTGTCGTGGATGGCGCTGGAGCCGATCACCGGGCGGACCCATCAGTTGCGCGCGCATATGGCGGAGCTGGGCCATCCGATCATCGGTGATGGTAAATATGGCGGGTCTTCGACCGAAAACATGGGGGATGGCTGGGGCGCGGGGCTGGGCGGTGAGATCAGCCGCAAGCTGCATCTGCACGCCCGCAGTCTGACGATCCAGCATCCAATCACCAAAGAGGTGATGACGTTCACCGCGCCTTTGCCCGATCATATGGCCAAGACCTGGAAACTGTTGGACTGGAAGGAAAAGGACATCCCCGCCGACCCGTTCGAGGCCCGCAGATGAGCGGATGGGCGGCGAAACGGTTCTGGAAGTCGGCAACGCCCGAGGCTTGTGAGGCGGGCTTTACCGTGCGTCTTGATGGCCGCGCGGTGAAAACCCCGGCCAAGGCGGCGTTTGTGGTGCCGACGCTGGCGCTGGCTCAGGCTGCGGCGGCGGAATGGGATGCACAGGAAGGGGCCATCAAGCCGGACAGCATGCCGGTGACGCGGGCGATCAACTCGGCCATCGACAAGCTGTCGGTGCAGTTTGATGAGGTGGTCGGCTTGCTGGCGGCCTATGGGGCCAGCGATCTTTTGTGCTATCGCGCCACCGGGCCAGAGGGGCTGGTGGCCCGGCAAGCGGCGGGCTGGGATCCGCTTTTGGACTGGGCCGCAGATACGCTTGACACGCCGCTTGTTGCCACGGCCGGGGTGATGCACATCGACCAGCCGCCCGCCAGTCTGGCGCGGTTGCATGCCCTGACCGCCAGTTTCGATCCTTTCCGGTTGGCGGCCTTTCATGACCTTGTGGCGATTTCCGGCTCGCTCATCCTCGCCTTTGCGGTCACCCGCGGGCGGCTTACCCCGGCTGAGGCCTTTGGTCTAAGCCGAATCGATGAGGCCTGGCAGATCGAAATCTGGGGCGAGGACGAGGAAGCCGCAGTGCTGGAAGCCGCCCGCCGTCAGGCCTTTCACGAGGCAGCCCGATTCTATGGATTGTGCGGGTAACAATGTTGCGCGATTTGTGGGGCTGATTTTCGGCATTGTGCGCGATACAATGGGCAAAACGCGCTTTACCCAGCGGCACTCCGTTTTAGCGGATGTTTTTCTTGACCTTTCCCAAGCCATCATCCGATGATCCCCGATACTGGTCGCGCAAGCACCACATCAAATCTCGCACTCGCGCAAAGTGGGGCGTATGAACCCTGCCCTTCGGGGCAGATCCACAGGAAGAGGTAAGAATGAAAAGATCCATGTTCCTCGGCACGCTCGCTGCCAGCACTATTCTGGCGGGCGCGGCATTTGGCGGCACGCTTGACGATGTCAAGGCGCGCGGCGAACTGCTGTGCGGCGCGAACCCCGGCCTGACCGGTTTTGCCGCTCCTGACGCCAATGGCGTCTATCAGGGCTTTGACGCCTCGCTCTGCAAGGCAATTGCCGCTGCCGTTCTGGGCGATGCCACCAAGGTGAAATTCGTGCCGCTGTCGGGCGAAGTGCGCTTCACGGCTCTGGCCTCGGGTGAAGTTGACGTTCTGATCCGCAACTCGACCTGGACCTACAGCCGCGACACCGACCTCAAGCTCGATTTTGTCAGTGTGAACTACTACGACGGTCAGGGCTTCATGGTGAAGAAAGACCTCGGCGTGTCTTCGGCCAAGGAACTGGACGGCGCGACGGTCTGTATCCAGACCGGTACCACCACCGAGTTGAACCTGGCTGACTTCTTCAAGCAGAACAACATCAGCTACACCCCTGTGACCGTGATCGACGACTCCGAAGCACAGCGCAACTATCTGGCTGGCTCGTGCGACGCCTTCACCACCGACGCATCGGGCCTTGCCGCCTCGCGTTCGTCCTTCCCGGATCCGGAAAACCATATCATCCTGCCGGAAATCATCTCGAAAGAGCCGCTCGGTCCGGTTGTTCGCCACGGCGATAACCAGTGGGGCGATGTGGTGCGCTGGACCTTCAACGCGCTTCTGGTCGCGGAAGAAAAGGGCATCACCAAAGCCAATATCGAGGAAGTTGCGACATCGACCAACGACCCGGAAGTCAAGCGTCTGCTCGGCCTTGAGGGCGAAATGGGCACGATGGCCGGCCTCGACAATGATGCCTTCAAGCGCGCGATTGCGGCCAACGGCAACTATGGCGAGATTTTCGAAGCCAATATCGGCACCTCGACTCCGATCGGTCTGGCGCGCGGTTTGAATGCGCTTTGGACCCAGGGCGGCCTGCAATACGCGGCTCCCTTCCGCTGATCCATCAGCCGGGCGCATCCTGATTTCAGGGTGCGTCCCTTTCGTTTCAAGACCAAGTGACGCCAGAACCGGCGGGCAAAGCCTGCATGAAGCCGCAACTGAAGACGGCAAGGCTCGGCACAGGGGGACATCATGACGCTTGCCGCTGACGCGCCGAAAGAAGCCTTTCGGCTCTCGATGCTCATCTATGATACGCGCTACCGATCTTACACGATCCAAGTTGCGGTGCTTATCCTGCTCTTGCTGTTCATGGGCTGGATCACGGACAATACGATCAAGAATCTGGCCGAGCGCGGCAAGGACATCAGCTTCAATTTTTTGTGGCAGCGCGCTGGCTATGACATCGACCAGCAGTTGATCCCATATACAAATGACAGCACCCATGGCCGGGCGGTGGTGATCGGCATTCTGAACACGCTTGCCGTGGCTGTCATTGGCTGTCTTCTTGCCACAGTGATCGGCGTGGTGGCCGGCGTGCTGCGCCTGTCGAACAACTGGCTCGTGGCGCGGATCATGACGGTTTACGTCGAGGTGTTCCGCAATGTGCCGGTTGTGTTGTGGATCATTGTTGCCGCGGTTTTCCTGACCGAAACCCAACCGCAGCCACGCGATTACAAGGTCACCGACGAGATGATCGCCGCGGGGGAATCGCCCAAGGCTGAAATGTTGTTCGGTGCCTTTGCCATCACCGGGCGCAGCACCAACATGCCTGGCCCTTTGCTGAGCCGCCCCTTGCCGACGGTCGAGATCGCCACGGTGCCGATCAGCCTGTCGCTGCTGGCCTTTCTGGCCGTTGTGGTCGGCTCGGTCATGGTCAACAGCCGCTATCTGGCCAAAGTGAAGGCAGAACAAGAGGCCACTGGCCTACGTCCCACGACATGGTGGAAGTCGCTGCTCATCCTCTTTGGACCCTCGATTGCGCTCTTGCTCGCGATGGGGCTGCATCTGGAGTATCCGGCGTTGAAGGGCTTCAACTTTCAGGGCGGCATTTCCGTAAGCCACTCCTTTTCGGCGCTGCTCGTGGCCTTGTCGCTTTATACCGGTGCCTTCATCGCTGAAAACGTGCGGGCTGGCATTCAGGCCATTTCGCGCGGACAATCCGAGGCCGCCTTTGCCTTGGGCTTGCGGCCCGGTCGCGCGATGAAACTGGTGATCCTGCCGCAGGCGTTGCGTGTCATTATCCCGCCGCTCATCAGCCAGTATCTGAACCTGACCAAGAACACCTCGCTTGGCATTGCCGTGGGATATCTTGATTTGCGCGGCACATTGGGCGGCATCACGATGAACCAGACCGGCCGCGAGATGGAGTGCATGCTTCTGATGATGGCGATCTATCTGATCATCAGCCTGATCGTCTCGTCGATCATGAATGCCTATAACAACGCCGTGAAACTGAAGGAGCGCTGAGATGTCCACCACATCCTCCAACGATTCCTTTGTGCGCACGCAGATGCTGCCCGCCGAAGCGCCGCCCTTGGCCGAGCGTGGGCTGATCAAATGGGCGCGCGAGAACCTGTTCTCCTCGGTGCTGAACGCGATCCTCACACTGGTCGGACTGGCCTTTGTGATCTACGCGCTTGTCGCGGTTTTACCTTGGTTCCTGAACGGGGTCTGGAACGCCAAAGACCTGAAAGAATGTCGCGCCATCATCACCGCCAGCGCCGGGCCGGATGCGGTGGGCGCCTGCTGGGCGTTGATCCGCGAGCGGTGGCACCAGTTCCTGTTCGGCTTTTATCCGGCCGATCTTTACTGGCGCCCGGTCATGGCGCTGGGGTTGTTGCTGATCTCGCTGGCACCGCTTTTGTATTACGGTTTGCGGCGCGCCAATGTGGCTCTTGTCGGCACTGTCTCGGTGGCGACGCTGATCGCGCTGGCCCTTCTAGACCATGATATTCCCCATCTGCTGCTGTTCGCGGCCGTCTTTGCCGCATTGACCGCACTGGCCTATGCTGCCCCGAAGCGGCTGATCTGGCTGACGATGATCTTTCCGCTGCTGGCGTTTTTCCTCTTGTGGGGCGGGTCGGTCTGGGGGCCGGTCGGGGTTGCGGCAGGGTTTGTCATTCTTGCGCTGGTTTACCGCCTGACCAAGGCCGCGCTTGGCGTGGTGGTGGCAACGGGTGCAGGGGTGGTGGCCGCCGCCGTCTGGTGGCTGATGCTGCAAACCAGCGTCACGACCGCCCTGCATGCGGCTGCGCCCATCGGTATTCCGTCGGTCAACTCTGATCAGTTCGGCGGCTTCCTTTTGGCCTTTGTGATCGGCGTGACCGCGATTGGCGCCTCGCTGCCCATCGGGATTTTGCTGGCGCTGGGGCGGCGGTCGGACATGATGCTTATCAAAACGCTTTGCGTTGGTTTCATCGAATTCGTCCGCGGGGTGCCGCTTATCACCGTGCTGTTCACGGCGACCTTGCTCTTGGGATATTTCCTGCCGCCACAATCGAACTTTGATGTGGTGTTGCGGGTCATCATTCTGGTGACCTTCTTTTCCGCCGCCTATCTGGCCGAAGTGATCCGCGGTGGCCTTGCCGCCTTGCCCAAGGGGCAGTCGGAGGCCGCCGATGCGCTGGGGTTGGATTACTGGCAGGCGCAGCGGCTGATCATCATGCCGCAGGCGCTGAAAGTGTCGATCCCCGGCATCGTGTCGTCCTTTATCGGGCTGTTCAAGGACACCACCCTCGTCGCCTTCGTCGGTCTTATGGACCCGCTGAAAGGCGTCACCACCATCGTCCGCGCCGATGTCGCATGGAAGGGCATCTACTGGGAGCCTTACATCTTCGTCGGCGCGATCTTCTTTGCGGTCTGCTTCGGCATGTCCCGATACTCGATGTATCTGGAGCGGAAGCTGAAGACCGACCATCGTTAAGGAACCCGAACATGGCTGAAGCAACGAAAAAGATGCAGGTCTCGGACGAGGTCGCGATCCAGATCACCGGCATGAACAAGTGGTATGGCCAGTTCCACGTGCTGCGTGACATCAACATGACCGTGCATCGCGGTGAGCGGATCGTGATCTGTGGCCCGTCAGGTTCGGGCAAATCGACGCTGATCCGCTGCGTCAACCGGCTGGAGGAACACCAGTCGGGCCGGATCATCGTCGATGGCACCGAATTGACCAATGACCTGAAAAACATCGACAAGGTGCGGTCCGAGGTTGGGATGGTGTTCCAGCACTTCAACCTGTTCCCGCACCTGACCATTCTGGAAAACCTGACGCTGGCCCCGATCTGGGTGCGCAAGACCCCCAAGAAAGAGGCTGAAGAAGTGGCCATGCACTATCTTGGCAAGGTCAAGATCCCCGAACAGGCCCACAAATACCCCGGCCAGCTTTCAGGTGGCCAACAGCAGCGGGTGGCCATCGCGCGGTCCTTGTGCATGAAGCCGCGGATCATGCTGTTTGACGAACCGACCAGTGCGCTTGACCCCGAGATGATCAAGGAAGTTCTGGACACCATGATTCAGCTTGCCGAAGAAGGCATGACGATGATCTGCGTCACCCATGAAATGGGCTTTGCCCAAGCCGTGGCGAACCGGGTGGTCTTCATGGATCAGGGCCAGATCGTCGAACAGAATGCGCCGAAAGAGTTCTTCTCGAACCCGCAATCCGACCGCACGAAGTTGTTCCTCAGCCAGATCCTTGGCCACTAAAACCAGCGGCGCGCGGCGTTACACGTGCTGCGCGCCATTCACTTCAATCTCGGCGCCCGAGATATAGCTCGACTGGTCCGAACACAGGAACCAGATCGCATCGGCCACCTCAGACGGCTGGCCCAACCGCTGCATCGGCAGTTTTTCCACGATCTTGTCGGTGCCCGGCGACAGGATCGCCGTTTCGATCTCGCCCGGTGCAATCGCGTTGACCCGCACGCCCAAGGGGCCGAAATCATGCGCCATTTCGCGGGTCAGCGCCGCCAGTGCCGCCTTTGACGTCGAATAGGCCGCCCCGGCGAAAGGATGCACCCGGCTGCCCGCAATCGAGGTGACATTGACGACCGAGCCTTTTGCCGCCGACAATTCATCCTTCAGCCCGCGCGCCAGCACGATGGAGGCGAAAAAGTTTACATGGAACACCTGACCCCAGGTGCGCAGGTCGGTTTCAAGGCTGTTCAACCGGCTGCCTCCCGGCCCCTTCGGGCTGATCCCGGCATTGTTGACCAGCGCATGCAGCTTGCCGCCCAACTTTTCCTTGATGACCTCAATCGCCGCGATGGTCTTGTCGGGGCTGGCCAGATCAATCTGGATATGGCTCGCCTCGCCATTCGGCCATGGGCAGCGCGGGTCAAAGGGCTGGCGCGAACAGGTCAGCACCCGCCATCCTTCGCGCTCGAACCGTTTCACTGTCGCATGGCCGATGCCGCGCGAGGCACCTGTCAAGAGAAGGGTTTTCTGATCAGTCATGAGGCACCTCTTGGCCCGCAACTTAGGCCAATCCGCGCCATGCGCAAGCAATGCTTGGCATGGGCTTGGAAAAGTCCTATGGGGCGGGAAAGACAGGAGTCCCGCCATGGAAAAGCAAACCCTGACCGTCGAAGACGCCAAGACGACCGCGAAAATGTTGTCCGAGGCGCTGCCCTATTTGCAGCGTTTTGAAGGGGCCGTTGTGGTGGTGAAATTCGGCGGCAATGCCATGGGCGATGATGCCGCGATGGCCGAATTTGCCCGCGATATCGTGCTGATGCGCCAGGTGGGGGTGAACCCGGTCGTGGTGCATGGCGGTGGGCCGATGATCAACGACATGCTGACGAAGCTGGGGATCAAGTCGGAATTCGTGCGTGGCAAGCGGGTGACTGACAAGGCCACCGTGCAGGTGGTCGAGATGATCCTCTCGGGCCTTGTGAACAAGCGCATCGTACAGGCGATCATGGATGCCGGTGGCCGGGCGGTGGGGATTTCCGGCAAGGACGATGACCTGATGGTCTGCGAGGCGGATGATCCGGAGCTTGGCTATGTCGGCCGTCCGATCGAGATGAACGTGCAGGTGCTGCGCGACCTTTACAAGGCCGGGATCATCCCGGTGATTGCGCCGGTCGGCACCGGCATGGCCGACAATGAGACGTTCAACGTCAACGGCGACACCGCCGCAGGCGCAATTGCCGGGGCCTTGCAGGCCGATCGTCTGCTGTTGCTGACCGATGTGCCGGGCGTCAAGGATGCCAGCGGACAGGTCATGACCCAGATCACGCCCGAGGAAATTCGCCAGATGACCGCTGATGGCGTGATTTCCGGCGGGATGATTCCGAAAACGGAAACCGCGCTGATGGCCCTGGACAAGGGCACGCGCGCGGTGACGATCCTGGATGGCAAGGTGCCGAACGCCTGCCTGTTGGAACTGTTCACCGATCACGGCGCGGGCAGCCAGATCCGCTCCACCGCGCCGCGCGTCAAGCCGCATGTGAAGCGCTAGATATTTCGTGCTGCGCCCCTTACGTTCGTAAAATGGAATGTGAGGGGCCATGCAATATGAAATGATCCTGCGGCTTTCGGTGTTTCTGGTGCTGTTTGCGCTTTTCGCGGGGCTTGAGGCTCTGGCCCCCCGCCGCCCGCGATGCCAGCCGCGCAGCTCCCGCTGGTTCACCAATCTGTCCCTTGTGGTTCTCGATGCGCTGACCTTGCGCGCCTTGGCCGTTGCCTTGCCATTTCTGGCTGTGGGGGCGGCCATTGATGCATGGCGCATGGGCTGGGGCCTGTTCAATCTCTTGGATTGGCCGCTTTTGGTTGAGGTTCTTGCCGCGATCCTGTTGCTGGATCTGGCGATTTGGGCCCAGCATCTGGTAACCCACAAAGTGCCAGTCTTCTGGCGCTTTCACCGCGTCCACCATGCCGACCGCGATTTTGATGTGACAACGGCCCTGCGGTTTCATCCGGTGGAAATCCTCGCCTCGATGTTTCTGAAAATCGGGCTGGTTTACCTGTTGGGGCCGCAAGCGATAGCGGTGGTTCTGTTCGAGGTGATCCTGAATGGCACGGCCATATTCAGCCATTCCAACCTCCGGCTGCCCTTGTGGCTCGACCGTATGCTGCGGCTGGTTTTGGTGACGCCCGATATGCACCGGGTCCATCATTCGATCCACCGGCATGAGCATGACAGCAATTATGGCTTTGCCCTGTCGGTTTGGGACAGGATTTTCCGCACTTATCGGCCTATGCCTGAGGGCGGGCATGACAAAATGGTGGTAGGGCTGCAATGGCAGGACGACACCCCTTCACGGCTGGGCTGGGCGCTGATGCTGCCCTTTCGGCGATAGAGGCAAGGCTGGCGGCGCATCAGCTTGAAATCCTTGGTGGGTTTCACGCCGAGGACGACCCCGCCCTGCCTCTCGGCACCCGAACCCTGCTGTTGATCGGCCTGAAAGAGCCGGGCTTTTGGCCGCATGTCACCGCGCAACCCGAATGGGATGGCGCGCCTGATCCGATTGACCGCTGGTCGCGCCGGGTGATCGGAAGCGTGGCCTGTGACATCGGCGCCAAGGCGCTGTTCCCTTTTGGTGGGCCGCCCTATCACCCTTTCTACCAATGGGCGCTGCGGACGGGGCGGGTTTGGGACAGCCCGGTCCGGCTGCTGGTGCAGGCGACGCAAGGGTTGATGGTCAGTTTTCGCGGGGCCTTGGCGATCAAAGAGGTGGTGGCTGTTCCGCCTGCGGCGACCAAGCCTTGCGATGCCTGCGCCAAGCCCTGCCTTGCCGCTTGCCCCGCGGCCGCGCTGGGCGAGGGCGGCTATGATGTGCCCGCGTGCCATGCCTACCTCGCCGCAGGCGACCGCGATTGCATGAAAGCGGGCTGCATGGTGCGCCGTGCTTGCCCGGTGTCGGTAACCTATGCAAGGATGCCGGAACAGTCGGCCTATCACATGGGGCAATTCCACAAATGAAGCGCTTGATCCTGACACGGCATGCAAAATCAAGCTGGGATGACCCGCTGATGAGCGACCATGACCGCCCGCTGAACGAGCGCGGCAAGACGGCCGCGGCGGATCTGGGCCAGTGGCTTGCCTCGCGCGGGCATGCGCCGGGCGAGGTGCTGTGTTCCGACGCGGTGCGCACCCGCGCCACGTTTTCCGGCATTGCCCCCGCGCTGCCCGGTGCCCCCGTACTGGAGTTGAAGCCCGCGCTTTACCATGCCGGGCCGGATGTCATGCTGGCGGTGCTGCGCCATGCCAGGGCCGATACGGTCATGATGATCGGCCATAACCCCGGCATTGCCGAATTTGCGCATCGTCTGGTGTCGAAAACCCCGATCAGCCAGGATTTCCGCAAATACCCCACCGGCGCGACGCTGGTCGTTGATTTTTCTGCCGAAAGCTGGGCCGATATCAGCTTTGGTCAGGGCGTCACGGTGGATTTCATCGTCCCGCGCGAGATTGTCGCCTAAGGCGCTTATACCATCGTGGCGATGACGGCGCGCAGGGTTTCGATCCCTTCGCCCTTTTCGGAGCTGGTCACGATAATCTCGGGATAAGCTGCCGGGTGCTTGGCCAGCGCGCCCTTCACCTGTTCGATCACCGCTTCGCGTTCGGCGCGGTTGATCTTGTCAACCTTGGTCAACACGGCCTGATAGGTCACGGCGGACCGGTCGAGAAGCTTCAAAATCTCCTCATCCACCGCCTTGACCCCATGCCGGGCGTCGATCAGCACAAAGGCCCGGCGCAGGGTTTGCCGTCCGGCAAGATATTGCTTCAAAAGTGCTTGCCACTTGGCGACGATGGCCAGCGGCGCCTCGGCATAGCCATAGCCGGGCAAGTCAACGAGATAGCGTTCCTCGCCCAAGGCGAAATAGTTGATCTCCTGCGTCCGGCCCGGCGTGTTCGAGGCGCGGGCCAGCGTTTTGCGACCCGTCAGCGCATTGATAAGGCTGGACTTCCCGACGTTGGATCGCCCCGCGAAGCACACCTCCAGCCGGTCAGCGGGCGGCAGACCCGACATGGCGACCACGCCTTTGACGAAATCGACCGGGCCGGCAAACAGCAGGCGGCCTTTCTCGCGGGCCCCGAATTCAGGCTCCTCCGCAAGGGTGAATTGCATTTGGCTCATGTCAGGCTCCAGTCATCACCGGTTGCGATGGGGCCGCTTTCGATCACCGTGGCGTAAACGCCGAAATCCTGATGGCCAAAAGCGCGTTCCAAGGCAGAGAGGGTATCGGCATCGGAGATACCGGTTTCGGGGTTCACCTTGGTTGCATTGCACCGGGTGATGCGTTCGTCGATGCGCAGGCTTGCGCCACCAATGCGGATGGTGCGGCCGATCCAGTCAAATTCCGCCCATGGCGCGGCGCCATCCAGCCACAGATTGCCGCGCCAACGGTGCGGCGACAGATCTTGCCCCATCCGCGCCGAAAGATCAGCCAGCGAGGCCGTGGACAGGATCGAAACGGACGGAAAATCGCTGTCGGTCATGCCGCGTCCGGCGGTCACGATGGCCTTGGGTTGCGCCCGGTTTTCCGGGTTCAGGGGGCGGACCCAATCCAGAAAAGCCGCCAAATCGGCAGGGTCGTCGGGGCGAAACCGGAGTTCGCCACGGTCAGGGTGGCGCAGCGTGACGGTGGCGGTCGCCTCGTCAAGGGTGCTGCTGATCGCCATCAGCCCGGGTGCTTTGGCGCCGCGTGCAAAATTGACGCAAGGGTTCCAGCCCGGCTCCAGCCGTGCGGCGTCATGGGCCACGGCCCAGTGCCGATCCCAGGGCAGGCAGGCGCCCGCCAAAAGACGAACGGACGCGAGGGTTTCGCGTCCGTGTCCCTTGATCGGGTGGCGGCAGATCTGTGCCAGCCGTCCGGTCATTTCTTGTGGCTCTTGTCCGTCACAGCGACCGGCTTTTTCGCGCTGGACTTGATGTTGCCAAAGATGTCGGGCCTTTTGCCGTGGCTTGCCATGATAAGGTATTGCTGGGCGAAGGTGATCGTGTTGTTGGCGATCCAGTAGATGATGAGGCCCGAGGCGAAGGTCGACATCATGAACATGAAGACCCAAGGCATCCAGGCGAAGATCTGCTGTTGAACCGGGTCGGTGGGGGCCGGGTTCAGTTTCTGTTGCAGCCACATGGTGATGCCCAGAATGATCGGCAGGATGCCGATAAAGATCATATGGGTCAGCGAGCCTGCGGCGGGCGCATCCCAAGGCATCAGGCCGAAAAGGTTGTAAAGCGACGAGCTGTCCGGCCCGGAGAGGTCATTCAGCCAGCCGAAGAACGCGGCGTGCCGCAGTTCCAGCGTGTTCGAAATCACCTTGAACAGCGCATAGAAGATCGGGATCTGAATCAGGATCGGCAGGCAGCCCGCGGCGGGGTTAACCTTTTTGTCCTTGTAAAGCTGCATCATTTCCTTTTGCAGCTTTTGCTTGTCCTCACCGGCGCGCTCTTTCAGCGCCTCCATCTCGGGCTGCAACTCTTTCATCCGCGCCATGGAGACATAGGATTTGTAAGCCAGCGGCAGCACGATCAGTTTCAGCACAAAGGTCAGGGCGATGATCGCCAGACCCATGTTGCCGATCAGCCCATGCAGGTGGTGCAACAGCCAGAAAATCGGCTTGGTGAAGAAGTAGAACCAGCCCCAGTCGATGGCGTCGATGAAGCCCGCGATGCCGTGGTCGTTCTGATAGGCGCGGATGGTGTCCCATTCCTTGGCCCCGGCATAAAGCCGCGTCGTCACCTCGGCCGATGCGCCGGGGGCGATGGCCATCACGTCGTGATTGATTTCGGCCTGATAGATGTCGTTTTGCGGCACATAGCGGGCGACGGATTTCCACGGCTTGCCCTGTTCGGGGACAAGGGTGGTCATCCAGTAGTGATCGGTAAAGCCAATCCAGCCATCGGTGGTGGCATCGACCTTGTCTGCGGGCAGGCTTTCGCCTTCGGCCAGGTCGAAATCAGCGAAATCGGCATAGTCAACCTCGCCAAAGGTGCCGTCGGTGCGGCGGATCAGGCCCTCATGCACGACATAGGTGCCTTGCAGCTTGGGCAGCCCATGGCGGGCGACGATGCCATAGGGCGCAAGCCGCGCCTCGGCGGTGCCTTTGTTCTGCACCTTGTCGGTGACGGTGAACATGAAGTTCTCGTCCACAGACAGGGTGCGCACAAAGGTCAGGCCCTTGGTGTTTTGCCATTCAAGGGTCACGGGCTGGCCGGGGGCCAGCGTGCTGCCCGAAGTGGCCGTCCACAGGGTTTTGGTGTCGGGCACATCCGTCGGCTCAAGCCCGTTGCCCGCCAGCCAGCCGAAAACGGCGTAATAGGGATGATCCTTGCCCACTGGCGACAAAAGCCGCACCTCGGGCGAGGTCGGGTCGATGGTTTCGCGGTAGGTTTTCAGGGACAGATCGTCAATCCGCCCGCCTGCAAGCGACAGGGTGCCCGACAGTTTGGGCGTGTCGATGGTCAGGCGCGCTGCCTCGGGCGTCGGCTCTGCCGCAGCGGAGGTTGCCGCGGGCTGGCTTTCGGCCGTGACAGGGACACTGGCCTCTGGCGCGGCGGCCTGCTCGGTCGCGGTTTCTTCCGGGAACCACTGTGGGAACAGCATCGGCCCGCCGACGAACCAGGCAAGGATCACCAGAAAGCTGAGTGCGGTCGCAAGGATGAGATTTTTGTTCTGATCGTCCATCTGGACCACCACCATTCCTGTTCAAAGGTCCGGCTGGTTCAACGCCAGAGGCGGCAAAAGGTCAAGCGGTTTCCCGTGATGGGGCCAAGGAAAGCGTGACTTCGGCCGGGTTTTGCAACCCCGGCTGGCCAGAAGGTCAACGCGCGCGATAGCCGATGCGGGGTGCGGCCACGGGCCGGGCACGATGGCGCTCGATCCAGTCCATCGTCTCATCCACGGGCATGGGGCGGGCAATTCCAAACCCTTGGACATCGCCACAGCCAAGCTGGGCCAGCATGGCATGCTCACCGGGGGTTTCGACGCCCTCGGCCAGGGAGGCAAGGCCCAGCCGCTCGGCCATCGACAGGATGGCCGCGACCATCTTTTGCTGTTCGCGATCCTCGTCCACCTTGGTGACAAAGCTGCGGTCGATCTTGATGCGGCGCACGGCAAAGCGGCGGATGGAGGTGATCGAGGCATGCCCGGTGCCGAAATCATCCAGATCAATGCCACAGCCCAGCCGGGCCAGCGCCGCGATGTTCGACACGATCACGTCATTGTCGGTTTCGGCAACCACATGTTCCAGTATTTCCACGCAGAGCCGGGCGGGTTGCAGGCCAAAACGATCCAGCTCCCATTTCAGTTTTTCCGCCAGTTTGGGGTTGCGCAATTCGGCGGCCGAGAAGTTGACCGCAACGGTCGGAACATCAAACCCGGCCTTGTCCCAGCGGGTTATGGCGGTCAGCGCGTTGAACAGCATCACCTCGCCAAGGCGCTCTGACAGGCCGGCATCCTCGATCATCGGCAGGAAATCACCGGGCGGGATCAGGCCGCGCTCGGGGTGATACCAGCGGGCCAAGGCCTCAAACCCGGTGATGGCGCCGGTGTCGGTCGAGATTTGCGGTTGGAAATGGGCGCGAATCTGGCCCTCATCCAAGGCCGCCTCAAGCTCTCCGCGCAGGGCCTCGCGGTCGGCGCGGTGGCGGGCCATTTCCGGGGCATAGGCCCGAATGGCCCCAGGTCCATGGCGCCGGGCCTCATCCGCGGCGATCTGGGCCGCATCCAACAGCGCCTTGCCATGCGGTTCCGGCGCCCGCTGGCCAAGGCAGAAACCGACCGAGGCGGTGACATAAATCCGTTGCGCGTTCAGGGAGATCGGCACATTGATGGCGGCTTGCAGCCGAGCGGAAAGCTGCACCACGGTTTCCAGATCCAGCCGGCGCACCGGAGCAAGCGCGATGGCAAAGCCCCCGCCTTCCAGCCGCGCAACCATGTCGCCACTGCGCAAGGCGGAGCAAATCCGTTCCGCGCTGCGGGCCAAGACCTCGGTCTGGGCGGCGCGGCCGTCCCGCTCCAACACTTGGTCAACATCATCGAACTGCACCACGAGACAGGCCGTGGTCTTGCCGGAAACCGGCCCATCATCCAGCACGGCATCCAGCACCGCCACGACATGGCCGCGCAGGCCCAATCCCCCCAGCGCATCGGGAAGGGCGGCGGGCGGCTCGGATTGGCGCAGCGCGCCGCTTAGGGCAAAGGCCAAGGGGGCCGCCAGCGCGACCAGCACCAGCACCCGCTCTCCCCCGAACCAAAAGGCGGCAAGGGTGATGGCGGGGAGAAACAGAATCATCTCGGGACGGCGTAAAAATGCGGGAATCGCACGGGCTGGACGGGCAAGTTTGGCAATCAGCGACATGAATGCGTCTCCGGGTCGGGCCGGAAAATGACACCCGGCTGGCCGAAGCTAGGCAAAAAGCCTGACTGCTTTGTTAATCACGAAGACGTAATTGTGGAGGATTGTCAGTATCTTTCGAGATATCTCGCAGCAGCCCGGCAAAGTCGAAAATGCCCGGATCCGCAAGATGCGAGGGACGCACATTCATCAGCGCGCGGAACATCACCTGACGACGGCCGGGGCTGCGGGCTTCCCATTCGTCCAAGAGCTTTTTCACCTGTGCCCGCTGCAAGCCTTCCTGACTGCCGCAAAGATCGCAAGGAATGATGGGATAGCTCATCGCCTTGGCAAATCGCTCGCAATCCGCCTCGGGCACGAAAGCCAAGGGGCGATAGACGAAAAGATCGCCTTCCTCGTTCACCAGTTTGGGCGGCATGGTGGCAAGTCGCCCGCCGTGAAACAGGTTCATGAAAAAGGTTTCCAGTATGTCGTCGCGGTGATGCCCCAAGACCACAGCCGAACAGCCTTCTTCCCGGGCGATTCGATAAAGGTTGCCCCGCCGCAGCCGCGAGCACAGCGAACACATCGTGCCCCCCGGCGCGATTTTCGAGGTCACGACAGAATAGGTATCCTGATATTCGATCCGATGCGGCACACCCATGCGTGACAGGAACTCTGGCAGAACGGTGGCCGGAAATCCGGGCTGGCCCTGATCAAGGTTGCAGGCCAAAAGATCGACAGGCAAAAGCCCGCGCCATTTCAATTCGGTCAGTACGGACAGCAGCGTATAGCTGTCCTTGCCGCCCGACAGGCAGACCAGCCAGCGCGCGCCGGGTTCGATCATGCCATAGGTTTCGATCGCCTCGCGCACGTTCTGCACCAGCCGCTTGCGCAGTTTGCGAAACTCGGTCGACTTCGGCGCGCCGTGAAACAGCGGGTGGATGTCGTCGGAAATATCGTCGTCCAGCATGATGTCCTCGCAGTTAGCCCCCCTTCGCATAAAACCGGGCGCGCGGCAAAGTCCTTTATCTTGGTGAAAATATCCCCGCCGGAGGCTCCCGACGGTTGGCGTCGGACGCTCCGCGGGGGGTATTTTTGCCAAGATGAAACCGGAAGGGTCTAGCGGGTTTTGTCGAAGTCGGGATCGGCACCCGGAACCGGGTCATAGCCATGGCCACCCCATGGATGGCAGCGGCAGATCCGATGGGCGGCAAGGTAGCTGCCTTTCAAGCCGCCGTGACGCTCCAGCGCCTCCAGCGCATAGGCCGAACAGGTGGGTTGAAAGCGGCAACCGTGACCGACCCAAGGGCTCAGGAGCATGCGGTAGGCGCGGACGGGCAGGGCGGCAAGATGGGCGAGCGGTGTCATGGCTTGTGGATGCGGGCCAGCGCACCTTGCAGGTCTGCCAGCAGCAGCGCGAAGTCGCGCTCCGTTGTCACGCCGGGTTTGGCCACCAGCACATAATCCCAACCAGGGCGGGCCATCTGTGGCAGCACGGCGCGGGCGATTTCCCGCAGACGGCGTTTCGCGCGATTGCGGGCAACCGCATTGCCAATCTTTTTCGACGCGGTGAAGCCGACACGGACGCCCGTGGTCTCGTCGCGGCGGTCACGGGCCTGTACCAGAAATCCACCCGTCGCTTGCCGCAGACTTGAGGCGGCGCGCAAAAAATCGGGGCGGTTTTGCAGGGTGGAAATGCAAAGCGAAACCGCCGGAGAGGCCCCGGGCTTTGTGGCATTGCTGCCTTGGCCCTGCGTCTCCGGCGGTGTCATGTCATTATCCATGGCGTGGCCCCGAAAGGCCGCAGGGATTAAGCCGACAGCTTATGACGGCCCTTGGCGCGGCGGGCGGCCAGCACCAGACGGCCGCCTTTGGTGGCCATGCGGGCGCGGAAACCGTGGCGGCGCTTGCGGACCAGGTTCGACGGTTGGTAAGTGCGCTTCATCGCGGCTCTCCATAAGACGGGTGCCCGAACCTTGGAAGATTCGAGGGCGGTAACTTGAAGCCCGGTCTTTAAGCAGGCCGGCCGGGGCTGTCAACGCAGGTTTCGCGCGATTTCTGCAACATTTCGTAGGGAGGTACCAGTTCCACGGGCGAAATCGGCGGGTTGGCATGGAAAAATGGGGCTTCGGATCAAGCTCGCGTGAAACCTATGGCGCGGCGGGGCCATTCTGGACCATGTTCAGGGCATGAAACATGAGCGTGCCGTTCCTTCGCGCAGCCCTCTGCGCCACTTGCCCTTGGCCGTGATTCTTCTGGTCGCGGGGGTTGCGGCGTTTGCCTTTCGGGATGTCCTGACTTTTGACAGTCTTGCGCGACACCGCGGCAGCTTGATTGCCTTTCGCGATGCGCATTACCTTTTGGCCTCGCTTGGTTTTGCCCTGGGCTATGCGGCGATTGTCGCCCTGTCGCTGCCGGGCGCGACGATTGCGACGCTGAGCGGGGGCTTCTTGTTCGGGATGTTTCCCGGCACGGCCTATAACATCGGCGCGGCGACGCTTGGGGCGGTTCTGGTTTTTCTGGCGGCCCGTGCGGGGCTTGGAGCCGACATTGCCGTCCGCATCGCGAAAGGCGGCGGCGCGGCGGCGCGGTTGCAGGCGGGTTTGCACGGCAATCAATGGTCGGTTCTGCTTGTCATGCGGTTGGTGCCGGTGGTGCCGTTCTTTCTGGCCAATCTGATCCCCGCCTTTGCCGGTGTCCGGCTTTGGCCCTTTGCCGCCACGACGGCGCTGGGCATCATTCCCGGTGCGCTGGTCTTTACCTCGATCGGTGCGGGGCTGGGCGAGGTATTTGCCCGCGGGGAGCGACCTGATCTGGGGGTGATCTTTACCGCGCCCGTGCTTGGCCCCTTGCTTGGCTTGGCAGCACTGGCCGCCCTGCCGCTGGTGGTGAAACTGTTCCGGCGCAGCGGAGGTCCGGCATGAGCCTGTTGAAACCCGATCTTTGCATCATAGGTGCCGGTTCTGGCGGTCTGTCGCTGGCGGCGGGGGCGGTGCAGATGGGCGCCCGGGTTGTGCTGATCGAAGGGGCGGAGATGGGCGGCGATTGCCTGAACGCCGGATGTGTGCCCTCCAAAGCACTTTTGGCGGCGGGCAAGTCCGCTGAGTCGATGCGGCAGGCTGGACCTTTCGGCATCAACCCGGTGCAGCCGGAGATCGACTTTGCCGCCGTGAAAGCCCATGTCGCGGGGGTGATCGCGGGCATCGCCCCGCATGACAGCCAAGCGCGGTTCGAGGGCTTGGGCGTCACGGTCCTGCGGGGCTGGGCGCGGTTCACCGGCCCGCGCGAGGTCGAGGCGGCAGGCCAGACCATTCGCGCCCGGCGTTTTGTCATTGCCACCGGATCGCGCGCCGCAGTTCCACCTGTACCGGGTATCGAGGCCGTGCCCCATCTGACCAACGAGACGATCTTTGCGCTGCGCGAACGTCCCGAACACCTGTTGATTCTGGGCGGTGGACCGATTGGCATCGAGATGGCGCAGGCGCATCGGCGGCTGGGCTCCCATGTCACGGTGATCGAGGCCGCCCGCGCGCTGGGCCGCGACGACCCTGACTGCGCGGCGGTCGTGCTGGCGGCCTTGCGTGCCGAGGGCATCGCGATTCGCGAAGGGCAGGCGGTCGTGCGGTTGCGACAGGTAACTGAGGGGGTTGAGGCCGTTTTGGCCGATGGCACTGTGCTGACCGGTTCACACCTGCTGCTGGCCACGGGGCGCGTGCCTGCGCTGGAGCGGTTGTCGCTGGAGGCGGGCGGCATTGCGTATGACAAAAAGGGCGTGACCGTGGGGGCCAACCTGCGATCGGTTTCAAACCGTCGGGTCTATGCCATTGGCGATGCAGCCGGGGGGGCACAGTTTACCCATGCGGCGGGGGCACATGCGGGCGTGGTGATCCGGCAGGTGCTGTTGGGTTTGCCCGCCAAGGCCGCCGCAAGCGTGCCATGGGTGACCTATACCGAGCCGGAATTGGCGCAAGCGGGCCTGACCGAGGCCGAGGCACGGGCAGAATTCGGCGGCCGCGTTACGGTGTTGCGGGCCGATTTTGCCGCCAATGATCGTGCGCGGACAGAATTGAAAGCCAAGGGGCTTTTGAAGGTCATGATTGTTCGCGGTCGTCCGGTCGGCGCCAGTATCGCCGGACCGCAGGCGGGTGAGTTGATCGACTTTTGGGCGCTGGCCATTGCCGCGAAGATCAGGGTCGGAACCATTGCCGGGCTGATCTTGCCCTATCCGACGCTGGGGGAAACCGCCAAACGTGCGGCTGGGGCCTATTTCTCGGAGAAACTCTTTGATAACCCTGCGTTGAAACGGGTTGTGCGGTGGGTGCAGCGCCTGATCCCCTGACATCGGTGCCCCGGCCCGATCGCGGGGGCTGCCTGCCCCCTGACCTTCCTGAGGGTATTTGGGCACAAAAGATGGGCGCAGGGGTGCAGGGCAGAAGGGGCAGGTTTCTGAACACCCTTTCGGGGCGGTTCCTGATCTTGACCGTGGCCTTTGTCATGTTGGCCGAAGTCTTGATCTTTGTGCCCTCCATCGCGCGGTTCCGGGTGGATTTCATGGCGATGCGGCTGGAAAAGGCGCAGATCGCCTCTTTGGCCCAACTGGCCGCCAGCGACATGGTATCCCCCGAGCTGGAGGCCGAACTTCTGGCCAATGCCGAGGTTTACAACGTGGTTCTGCGCCGCGATGAGGTGCGCCAGTTGGTGTTGTCGTCGCAATTGCCCGCGCCGGTCAGCGCCACCTATGATCTGCGCGCCGCCGGGCCGTGGGAGTTGATCCGCGATGCACTTGCCTGTCTCATGGACCCGGCGGATGAGATCATCCGCGTCATCGGCAATCCGGTGCAGGAAGCGGGCTTGCTGATCGAAATCACGATGGATTCCGCGCCGATGCGGGATGCGATGCTGGATTACGGTTTTCGCATCTTGATGTTGTCGGCCCTGATCTCGGTAGTTACCGCATTTTTGCTGTTCCTTGCCGTGCAGCGGCTGATCGTGCTGCCGATCCGGCGGGTGGCGCAGCATATGGCCGCCTATGCCGAGGCACCGGAAGATGCGCGCCGGGTGATCGCCCCGATGGCGCAGGTTGAAGAATTGCGCGACGCGGAAGAAGCGATGCAGGCGATGCAGCGGCAATTGACCGGCAGCCTGAAGCAGAAAGAGCGGTTGGCGCAGCTGGGCGGCGCGGTGGCCAAGATCAGCCACGACCTGCGCAACATCCTGACCTCGGCCCAGCTTTTCGCCGACCGGTTGGAGGGCAGCGCCGATCCGCTGGTGGCGCGGTCGGCGCCGAAGCTGGTCGGGTCGATCAGCCGGGCGGTGGCCTTGTGCGAATCGACGCTGAAATTCGGCAAGGCCGAGGAGGCCGCCCCTGCGATTCGCGCCGTCGATCTGGCCGCTCTGGTATCGGATGTGGCCGAGGCCGAAGGGCTGGATGAAGACGGCACCGTGGCTTGTCTGATCGAAGTGCCGGATGGCTTTCACGTCATGGCCGATCCCGAACAGCTATATCGGGTGCTGGCGAACCTCGTGCGCAATGCCCGGCAGGCCATCGAGACGACGGGCGAGGGCGGCACCATCGAGATTTCCGCCTCTGAAACGGCGGAAGATTGGCGGATTCGGGTGGGTGACAGCGGCCCCGGCCTGCCCGAAAAGGCGCGCGAACATCTGTTTGAGGCGTTTCAGGGCGGCGCGCGCAAGGGCGGTACGGGGCTGGGGCTGGCCATTGCCGCCGAATTGCTGCGCGGCCATGGCGGGCGGTTGGAACTGGCCCGCACGGATGCCGAGGGGACGGAGTTCCTGATTCATCTGCCGAAATCCTATTCAGCGTAAACCCTGCGACGGAATCTGCCGCGGCGGGCGTTCAACCCATAACGCGCAAGATGAAGACGTTCGGAGTTGACATGACGCTACGCAGTTGGGCCACCCCTTTGACGGTTGGCGCTTTTCTTTTGATCGCTGTGACCGGGATCTTGATGTTTTTCCATCTTGAAACCGGGTTGAGCAAGGTGGCCCATGAATGGCTGGGCTGGCTTCTGGTCACCGGTGTCGCGGCGCATCTGTGGCTGAACTGGCGCGCCTTCACCACCTATTTCAAGCGCCCCGCCGCTGTGGCGATCATGGGGGCGGGGGTTGTGGTGCTGACCGCCTCGCTCTTGGTGCCGGGGCCTGAGGGCGGTGCGGTGCCGGTGCGGCAAGTGTTGGGGTCGCTGACCAAGGCCCCGATTTCCACGCTGGCCTCGCTTGCCGGCAAAGATGAGGCCACCCTCTTGGCCAGCCTTGCCGGCGACCACCCCGGCGTGACCGCCGATCAAACGCTGGCCGATCTGGCCACAGACAACCCCGAGGCCGCAATTGGCCTTCTGGCCAAGGTCTATGCCGGGGCAGAGGTCGAGTGATTGGCACTTTGGCAGAAGGATTTGAAATTCTGATGCCGAATTGCCCTTGCAATGCCCCGCAGCCACAGCTAAACGCAGCCCCAAGACGGACCCGTAGCTCAGCTGGATAGAGCATCAGACTACGAATCTGAGGGTCGGGCGTTCGAATCGCTCCGGGTCCGCCACTTTCCCCAGAAAAATCAGACACTTACGCAAGATCGCAAACTTGCTCCGTCCGAGCGTCCGAGCCGTCCGAGTTCGGACGCTCGGACGGCAGGTCGTCTCCCTCCTACAATTGGTGCAGGAGATGAAAGGGCGGTGCCCCAGCCGCGGCAAACTTGGTCATGACAGCGCGAGAGGCGGCTTATCCTGTCGCAAACCCGCGCGCCGGGGTGATTCTTTTGCCGCAAGGTCGCGCAAACACCCGGCGCGGCTGACGCGTTGGCAAAAGGACGAGGGCAAGCATGATCGCAACCGATGGCAGCACAGAGCCGACCCTGAAATCCCATGCGCAGGCGGTGGTCATTGGCGGGGGGCTGATTGGCTGTTCCATCCTTTATCATCTGACCAAACTTGGCTGGACGGATGTCGTTCTTCTGGAGCGGTCCGAGTTGACATCGGGCAGCACTTGGCATGCCGCTGCCAATATCCACGGGCTGCATGACAGCACCAATATCAGCCGTTTGCAGCACTATACCATGGGCCTTTACAAGGAGTTGGAGGCCGAGACGGGGCAGGGTTGCGGCATCTTCCAGCCCGGCTCCCTGTATCTGGCGCAGACCGAGGCCCGCGAACACCAGTTGCGCCTTCAGGCCGCCAAGGCCCGCTACTATGGCATGAACTTTCATGAAGTGACCCGCGACGAGGCCGAGCGGCTGCACCCTTTGGTCAATTTCGACGGCATCCGCTGCATCATGTTTGAGCCCGATGGCGGCAATGTCGATCCCTCGGGCGTGACCATGGCCTATGCGGCGGGGGCGCGGGCGCGGGGGGCGCAGATCCATCGCATGTGTCCGGTGACGGCGACGCGGCCGCAACCGGATGGCTCTTGGATCGTCGAGACACCGCGCGGCAACATTCACACGCAATGGGTGGTGAATGCCGCCGGGCTTTGGGCGCGCGAGGTGGCCGCATTGGCGGGGCTCAGCTTGCCCTTGATGCCGACCGAGCATCAGTATTTCGTCACCGAGACCATTGCAGAGATCGCCGCGCTGGACCGGCGTTTGCCCTCGGTCGCGGATCGGGACGGCGAATATTATCTGCGGCAAGAGGGCAAGGGTCTGCTGGTCGGTGCCTATGAGCGTGACATGAAATTCTGGGCCGAGGCTGGCACCCCTCAGGGCTTTGGCCACGAGCTTTTCGCCGATGATCTGGAGCGGATCGAGCCGAACATGCTGCGCGCCATTGACCGGGTTCCGGTGGTGGGTCGGGCGGGCATCAAACGTGTCATCAACGGGCCGATGATCTGGTCGCCGGATTCCAGCGCGCTGTTCGGCCCGGTGCCCGAATTGCGCAATTATTTCTGCTGCAACGGCATTATCCCCGGCTTTTCGCAATCGGGCGGGCTGGGGTTGCTCAGCGCGGAATGGATCGTGGAAGGCGAGCCGAAACTTGACATGTTCGGTTGGGATCTGGCGCGTTATGGGGCTTGGGCGGGGGCGGCCTTTACCAAGGCGCGGGTGCGAGACCAATATGCCAACCGTTTCAAGATCCACTTCCCGAACGAGGAGCGCAGCGCGGGTCGCCCGGTGCGAACCCGCCCGATCCATGCCGCACAAAAGGCCATGGGTGGGGTGTTCGGGTTGAATTACGGCTGGGAGCATCCGCTGTGGTTCGCCGCCGAAGGCGAGCCGCGCGAGGAGACCATCGGCTTTGAGCGGCAGAACTGGTGGGCCCCCGTCGGGCGCGAGGCGAAGGCGTTGCGTGACCGGGGCGGGATCATCGACATCTCCAATTTCGCGCGCTATCGCATTACCGGGCCGGGGGCGAAGGATTGGCTGGAGGCGCTTCTGGCCAATCATATACCGCGCCTGCCCGGTCGGTCCTGCCTTGCGCCGCTGATCGGCAAGCGCGGCGGGATTGCGGGCGATTTCACCGTGACTTGTCTGGCGCCCGACGATTACTTCATGGTCGGATCAGGCATGGCGGAACGCTATCACAAGCGCTTTTTCGATGCGGTGCCGCTGCCGGACGGCACGCGCTGGCAAAGCGTGACCGAGGAAATGGCGGGGTTCAACGTCGCGGGGCCGCAGGCGCGCGATCTGTTGGCGCGCCTGACCGATGCGGATCTGGCAACGGCGGCTTTCCCCTTCCTGCGCTCGGCCCGGATTGTGGTGGACGGGGTTGCCTGCATCGCGCTGCGGGTCAGCTTTACTGGCGATCTGGGGTGGGAGTTGCACTGCGCCGAGGCCGACCAGGCCCGGCTTTATGCTGGCTTGTTGCGGGCAGGAAAAGACTTGGGCATTGGCCCGGTGGGCAGCCGGGCCTTGATGAGTTTGCGGGTGGAAAAGGGCTATGGCAGTTGGGGCCGCGATTATTCGCCGGAATATTGGCCGCAGGAAACCGGGTTGGATGGGTTGGTCAAGCTGGACAAGCCGTTTCTCAACCGCGACGCCTGCGCCGAGGTGATGCGGCACCCCCCGCGTGAGGTGCTGCGCAGTCTGTCGATTGAGGCGACAGACGCGGATGCAACAGGGTCAGAACCGATCTTTGATCTTCAGGGCCGTCCGGCGGGCCGGGTATCGTCCGGCGCTTACGGCTATCATGTCGGCCAGTCCTTGGCGCTGGCCTATCTGCGCCCTGAAATCGCGGCAGGAACCGCGCTTGAGGTGATGATCCTTGGACGGCCGCATCGCGCGGTGGTCCTTGCGGGCCCGGCTTTTGACCCCGAAGGGCAGCGCCTGCGGCAATAACCCCGACGCGCCGTTATTTTGCAGACCCAAGGGCCGCGCCGCGAAAGGCGCGGCATGTTTGGGCCTGGTGCTGAAAGCGGATGGATATTGAGCGAGGTTAGACCGACCTTTATCAAGGGCGCCGCCTCAAGGGAGGTCGCAGTCAATCTTCTGCCCCTCCGGTGGCCATGGGCGGTAGGCCCTGTCCGAAAGGATTGTCACCCCACCCCTGCCGTTACCATTGACCGTGTTACGATCAGCCGCGCCCCCGCACCTCTTTCGGGGTGACGCCGAAGCGGGCGCGGAAGGCGCGGGAGAACTGCGCCTGATCGGTAAAGCCCCGCGCATAGGCAATCTCGCCAATCGCGCGGCGTTCGGCGGGGTTCTTCAGATCTTCCATCGCCGCCTGCAACCGCGTGTCGCGCACCCATTGGCCGAGCGTGGTGTTGGTGTCCCTGAGCAGCTCGTGCAGGTAGCGCACCGAAATCCCGCAGCCCGCCGCCACCTCCTCGGGGCCAAGGTCGGGGTCGTCGATATGGCGGCGCACGAAAGACTCAATCCGCGCCAGATGCGCCGTGCGTACCGTGGAATTGCCGGATGTCAGCACGCGCTCATCCGACTGGATGGCCAAAGCCAGCAAATCCACCAATTGCCGCCCGACAATGCTGCGGGTTTCTTCGGTCATGTTGTCGTAGCGCGCCGGGATCAGGTGGACCATGTCGACGAACAGCCCATTCGCGCCATTGGTGGCATCGAATTGCAGGCTGCAAAAGCGGTCCGGCGCGCGGATACGACCGCCCAGCATTTCCTTGGACAGCTTCATCACCCAAAGATCCGCCGGATCGCTGTGACTGAACTCATAAGGCTCATGGCTGCGCTCAATAAAAAACGCGCCGGGATTGGCGCGCACTTCCTTCCCCCCTTGGGCAAACCGCAATTCGGCTTTGGCGGGCAGCGTGACCAGAAATTCCTCCGGTCCCGGTTCGCGAAAATGCTTGGGCAGACGGCGATACATCAGGGCATCCGAGGTCAGGCGCGACAGCGACACATCGCCAAGGTTCCAACTGGTCAATTCACCGTCAAACGCCTCGGGGCGGGCGAAGGTCAGGTCCAGCGGAAAATAGGTGCGCGCGATGGTGTCATGCCAGTGGCGGCTGCGCCCCGACACATCAACCCCGCGCGTGGTGATTGTGCTTTTCATTATGTGTTTCCCTGTTTCGTCCAGAAGGCCACGGCACAGGAATTGTGTAAAGCGCCACGTTTGGTCTTGGCACCCGACTGCACGGAAACACAAAACGCCATGCGCCCGGCGCAAAGACGGCATGCATCCGCCGCCCTTACGGTCGCTGTCACAAAGGCACAACAGATGCCGCGTGACAGGGAGCTATGACGATTCGGACGGGCGTTTTGTCCGAACGTCCCCCTTTTGCGCGGCCCCAATCGGAGGGCTCAAAGTGGCGCATACTGCCAAACCAAAGGTCGAGGTTGACCCCATCACCCTGTCGGTGGTGCGCGGTATCCTTGAGACCACGCAGCGCGAAATGACGCTGTCGCTTGAAAAGACGGCACGCTCGTCGGTCTTCAATCTGGCGCATGACTATTCGACGGCACTGTTCAACGCGACGCCCGAGATGATCCTGCAAGGGCAGGATATTCCGATTCATCTGGGTTCGCTCATCCCGGCGATGAAGGTGGTGGCGGGCTATTTCGAGGGCGACATCCACGAAGGCGATCTGCTGATTCACAATGACCCGGCCTGGGGTGGCAGTCATGCCATCGACACCTGTTTCTACAAGCCGGTGTTCTGGAAGGGCCGTCTGAAATACTGGACCGTCTGCAAGGGCCACCTGACCGATGTCGGCGGCCCGGTGCCTGCGGGCTATAACCCGGGCGCCAAGGAAATCTACGCCGAATGCCTGCGTATTCCGCCGGTGAAGGTGTGGGATCGCGGCCAGCCGCGCAAGGACGTGCTGAACTTCATCCTGACCAACATGCGCGCCCGCCGCGATCAGGAGGGCGACTTCAACGCGCTCATCGGGGCCTGTCAGGTCGGCGAGCGTGCGCTTCTGGCGATGCTGGAGAAATACGGCGAGGAGATGGTCGATGCCTGCATCGACACGCTGCTGAACATGGCCGAGCGTCAGATGCGCGCGCTGATCTCGGACGTGCCCGATGGCACCTATGAGGGCAGCGCGATCTTGGAAGACGCGGGACACGGCTTTGGTGACTTCGAGATCAAGGCCAAGGTCACGATCAAGGCCGACACCTGCCATATCGAAATCTCCTCCCCGCCGCAGATCCCCTATTTCATCAACTCTTATGAGGGGAACAGCTATTCCGGCGTCTATCTCGGGTTGATGATGTTCGCCCAACTGCCGCCGCCCTATAACGAAGGGCTGTATCGCTGCGTCTCGGTCAACATGGGGCCGAAAGGCACGATCTGCAACGCGGCCGAACCCGCGCCGCACATGAACTGCACCACGACGCCGATGGAGACGCTCACCGACGCCGTGCGTCTGGCCTTTGAAAAGGCGGTTCCGTCCAAGGTTTCGGCAAGCTGGGGCCATGCCAACGGGCTGAACATCGCCGGGTGGGACAAGCGGCATGACGAGGAATACGTCACGATGGTCTTGGCCACCATCATCAGTGGCGCGGGCGCGACGCCCTCCCAAGACGGCTGGCACGCCTGCGGGCCGGAGTGCTGCTTTGGCGCGCTCACCTCGGGCGATGTTGAGCTTTTGGAATACTCTTACCCCATCATCATCCACCGTTATTCGCTGATGACAGACAGTGGAGGTGCTGGAAAATTCCGCGGCGGCTCCGGCACGGCCTGGGAAGTTGAACCGCTCAACGACGACATGACCTTCATTACCTTCGGCGAAGGCCGCCGCATCCCGGCAGTGGGCGCGGCAGGGGCAGCCAGCACGATGATCGACACGAAAGTGGGCCGTCTGGAACTGGTGGAAGGCGACCGGCAAGAGACCATCCGCGAAAACGTCATCAAGGTCATCAAACCCGGCGACCGCATCACCAACATGAACCCCGGTGGCGGCGGTTATGGCAACCCGATGGAGCGGCCGGTCGAAAAGGTCATCTGGGATGTGAAGAACGGCCTCGTCTCCCTTCAAGGGGCAAAGGAGGATTACGGCGTCATCATCAAAGACCCCACCACGCTCGATGTGGACCACTCCGCAACCAATGCCCTGCGCGCCCGCCGCGCCGTGGCCGCGAAATAAGGGGAACTGAAGATGAAATCCGAATATCGTCTGGGCATCGACGCCGGCGGCACCTTTACCGACTTTGTTCTGGCCGACAAATCCGGCCAAGTGCGCCTGTTCAAAGCGCTTTCCACGCCGCAAGATCCGACCCTTGCCATCAAGAACGGTCTGGCGCTAATTTCCGAGGAGCTTGGCGTTCCGGCCAATCAGATCATCCCGAACTGCGATCTGTGCATCAATGGCACGACCGTGGGGTTGAATGCGCTGATCACCCACAAGGGCGCGAAGGCCGGGCTGATCTGCACCGCGGGCCATGAAGACAGCCTTGAAATTCGCCTTGGTCACAAGGAAGACGGCTACCGTTACGACCCGGAATATCCACCCGCCACCATGCTGGTGCCCCGCTATCTGCGGCGTGGCGTGCAGGAGCGGATCCTGTCCACGGGCGAGGTTCGCACCCCCCTGAACGAGGCCGATGTCCGCGCCGCCTGTGAGATCTTCAAGGCCGAAGGCGTGGAAACCGTGGCCATCTCCTTCGTCTGGTCGGTCCTTCACCCCGGCCACGAACGCCGCGCCGGGGAAATCGTGCGGGAAATGCTGCCGGCCGTTGTCCTGACCCTTGGGTCCGAACTCTACCCGCAGGTCCGCGAATATACCCGCACCTCGACGGCGGTGGTCAACGCCTATCTCGCGCCGATCATGAGGCGCTATGTGGCGGCGGTGGACGCCTATTTCCAGTCGCTCGGCGCGAAACAACCCGTCCGCTACTACCAGTCGAACGGCGGGCTTGCCATCGGTCAGGCGATGACGGATCGGTCGGTCTATGCCATCAACTCCGGTCCGGCTTCTGCCCCGGCGGCGGGCCAATATGTCTGCGAGCCCTTCGGCAAAAAGGATGTCATCACCGTCGACATGGGCGGCACCTCGTTTGACATCACGCTGACCAAGGACGGCTCCACCAACATCAACAAGAACATCGACTTCCTGCGCTATCGCATTGGCGTGCCGATGATTCAGGTGGAAACGCTGGGCGCCGGCGGTGGCTCGATCGGGTGGATCGACGAGATGGGCCTGATGCAGATGGGCCCGCAATCGGCGGGGTCTGACCCCGGCCCGGCCTGCTATGGTCAGGGCGGCAAACTGCCCACCGTGTCGGACGCGAACCTTGTGATGGGGTATCTCAACCCCGATGGCCTTGTTGGCGGGCGGCTGCCCTTGGACTACCAAAAGGCCCATGACGCCGTGAAAGCCCATCTGGCCGACCCGCTTGGCCTGTCGGTCGAACGCGCCGCCTATGGCATGTTCACCATCGTCAACGCCAACATGGTGAACGGTATCCGCCGGGTGACGGTGGAACGCGGCTATGACCCGCGCGATTTCGTGCTGGTGGGGGCAGGGGGGGCGACGGCGGCCCATATCACGGCGCTGGCCGATGCGATTGGCATTGACACCATCGTGCTGCCGAAACTCGCCTCGGGCCTTTGCGCCTTTGGTCAGATCATCTCGGACGTCAAATACAACTATATGGCCACAGCGCCTTTGCGGCTGGACAATGACGCCGCCTATGCCCGGATCGATGAGCTTTACACCCAGATCGAAGCGCAGGGCATCGCGCATCTGAAGGACGACGGCTTCAAGGGCGGTGACATCGTAGTGAAGCGCAGCCTTGATATGCGCTATGTCGGTCAAGTCCATGAATGCACGGTGGAAATTGACACTTTCAAGGTTGACGCCGCCTCCATCGGCAAGGTGATCGAGGCGTTCCACAAGCGGCACGAGCAGCTTTACACCTATGCTGAACCCCATTCCGTGGTCGAGGTCGTGAACATCGAAAGCACGGTCTATGGCGTGGTGGAAAAGCCCGCCCGTATGACCATCGGCGCGGGCGTTGCGGCGGACAAGGCCATCAAGGCGCATCGGGACGCTGTGTTCTCTGCTGACGGCAAGCGGGTGAAAACCCCGATCTATGACGGCACGCCTTTGGGCGCCGGGGCCATCATCAAAGGCCCCGCCGTCATCGAAGAGGTCACCACCACCATCGTCGTCGAACCCGGCTGGACCGTCCGTCTCGACGCCAGCGGATCTTACCTGATGACCCGCGACAAGACGGGGGCAAAATGAGCCAGCTCAACGCCGACAAGGTTTCGGTCGCCTTTGCGGGGCTGCGCGCCCTGTCAGAGGTGGATCTGACGGTCGCTCCCGGCCAGATCGTCGGGTTGATCGGCCCGAACGGGGCGGGCAAGACCACCCTTGTCAACGTGCTGACGGGCTTTCAGGCGCCGACGACGGGGGCTGTCCGGCTGGACGGCCAGCCCCTGTCGAACCTCAAGCCGCATGAGTTGCGCCGCCGGGGCATCGCCCGCACCTTTCAGGGCGGGCGGCTGTTCCGTGACCTTCCCGTGATCGACAATCTGGAGGTGACGGGGGTGGGCCTTGGCCTGTCGCGCGCCGCCGCGATTGCCGAGGCGACGGCGATGCTGGATTGGGTCGGCATCGCGCCTCTTGCGAACCGCATCGCGGGCACGCTGCCCTATACCGACGAACGGCGCGTGGCGATTGGCCGGGCGCTGATGGGCAAGCCGTCCTTCGTGCTTCTGGACGAACCGGCCGCGGGCATGAGCGCGGCGGAAGCTGCCGATCTTTCCGCCCTGATCCGTCGCATTGCCGGAGAGATGGGCTGCGGTGTGCTGCTGATCGAACACAATGTCGGGCTGGTTCTGGACCTGTGTCACCACATCGTCGTGCTGGATTCCGGCGCGGTGATTGAAACCGGCGACCCCGCCGCCATCCGCGCCAGCGAACGCGTGCGTCACGCCTATATGGGCACCGCCGCCGACACTCATCTGCCCGTGCTGGAGGTCAGCGCATGAGCCTGTTGTCGCTCTCCAACATTTCCGTCCGCTATGGCCGCCTGACTGCCGTGCGCAATGTCAGCTTCTCCATGGCCGAGGGCGAAATCCTGTTCATCACCGGGCCGAATGGCGCCGGGAAATCCTCGCTCCTGCGCGCCATTGCCGGGGTAACGCCCCCGGCAGGTGGGCGGATCGACTTTGAAGGCCATGACATCACCGGAGGGTCGCCGGAAGACATCGCACGGTTGGGCATCTCCATGGTGCCCGAGGGGCGTGATGTGTTTGGCGGGCTGACCATTGAAGAAAACCTGATGGTCGGCACTGGCATGCATGCGAGCGAACGCGGCTGGAAGGCCCGTGCAGCGAGCGAGTTGGAGGCGGTTTATGCCACCTTCCCGATCCTGAAAGACCGCCGTCATACGCAGGCGGGTCTTCTTTCTGGTGGCCAGCAGCAGATGCTGGTCATCGGCCGGGCGCTGATGACCCACCCCCGCCTTGTGGCGATTGATGAACCCTCGCTGGGCCTCGCGCCGAACATCACCGATCAGGTTTATGAGCGCCTGATCACCCTGCAAGCGGAACGCAAGCTGACGCTGCTGATCGTCGAACAGTCCTCGACCCGCGCCATGATGGCGGGCGGGCGGATGATGCTGATGCGCGGCGGCGAGATCCTTCTCGACGGCGATGCCCGGGCGCTGGGGCAAAGCGAAGCCATGCAGGCCGCCTATTTCGGATATGGGGAACACTGATGGGATCGCTGATGCAGGTCTTCTTTGACGCGCTGTCCTTGGGCTCTCTCTATGCCCTCGCCGCGCTTGGCATCGCGCTGATCTTTGGCGTCATGCGGCTGGTGAACTTCGCCCATGGCGATGTGATCGCCTTTGCGGTCTTTGCGCTTTTGTGGCCCTCGGTCGATGCCGTGGCCATCGTCTTTGCGGGCAACCTGCCGTGGTTTCTGCTGATCCCCTTCGTGCTGATGATCGGCGCGGGGCTTTCGATGTTGTCGGAAATCCTTGTCTTCCGCCGCTTTCGCCGCGCCAACCCGGCGACGATGATGATCGCTTCTTTCGCGCTGGGATTCGTCATCCGTTATTTCCTGCTGATGCTGTTCTCCAGCCGACCCAAAAGCATTTCCCTCCTGCCCGCCCTAAGCCAACCCGTTGAAATCATGGGTGCGCGTATCCCGCTTTTGCAGCTTATCACCATCATCGTGACCATCGCCGTCCTCATCGGCCTGACCGCCTTTCTGCGCCGCACAAGGTTCGGGCTGGAGATGCGGGCCGCTGCGGAAAACTTCACCATGGCGCGGATGCTGGGGGTCAGGGCGAACCGGGTCATCATGGGGGCCTTTGCGCTTTCTGGCGCGCTGGCAGCCGCCATCGCGCTGATCCTTGGGTCGCAAACGGGCACCGCCAATATCATGATGGGGGCCAATGTCATGCTGATGGCCTTCATCGCCACCGTCATCGGCGGCATGGGCAGTCTGGCGGGCGCGGTTCTGGCGGGTTTCCTTCTGGGGACGGTGGCCACCGTGATGCAGGTCGGCTTGCCCCCCGAGGCCCGCGCCTTCCGCGATGCCTTCGTCTATGGCGCGGTGATCCTCGTCCTCATCTTCCGCCCGCAAGGCCTGCTGTCAGCCCGTGGCACCAAGGAGCGTGTCTGATGTCGCTTTCCGTCGCCCGCCGCACCATCGCCACGCCGATCTTTCTCGGCCTCTTGCTCGTCGCCTTCGCGCTCATCGCGGTGCTGGCCGGATCGAAACCCTTCAACCAGACCATCATCGACATCTTCCTGAAGGTGATCTTTGTCGTGGGCCTTTGGGTCTTCATCGGCAATTCCGGCGTGATCTCTTTCGGCCATACCGCCTTTGCCTGCCTTGGCGGCTATGTCGCGGCATGGACCACGATCAAGCCGATGCTGAAGGGTAGCGCCATGCCCGGTCTGCCCGATTGGCTGATGCAGATGGAGATTTCGTTCTGGGCCTCGGCCATCCTGGCCGCCGGATGGGCCGCGCTTTGGGCGCTGATCTTCGGCGCGGTCCTGATGCGGCTTTCCGGGATTGCCGCCTCGATCGCCACCTTTGCCATGCTGGCCATGGTGAACTCGGTCTATTCGAACTGGGACAGCGTCACGGCGGCCACCTCCTCGGTGGTCGGCATTCCGATTGTCCGGTCGATCTGGCCCTATCTGATTGCGGCCCTGATCGCCGTCTTTGCCGCCTGGGCCTATGGCATCTCGCGCCACGGCCTCGCGCTCCGCGCTGCCCGCGATGAGCCGACGGCAGCGGCGGCCAGCGGGATCGACATTCCCCGCGCCCGGCTGATCGCCTTTGTGATTTCCGGCGCGATCATGGGCATGGGCGGCGCGCTTTATGCCCATTCCATCGGCATCGTCACGCCCGACACCTTCTATCTCGGCCTCGCCTTCATCACGCTCTCCATGCTGGTCGTCGGCGGCATGGGCAGCCTGTCGGGCGCGGTCTTGGGCGTGCTGATCCTGTCCTCGCTGATCCAAACCTTACGCTGGCTTGAGGCCGGGGTTGAGATTGGCGCCACCAGCTTTGCCCTGCCCGGCGGTGTGCAGGAAATCGCCCTTGGGCTGGTGATGATCCTCATCCTCATGTTCCGGCCCGCCGGGATCATGGGCAACCGCGACCTGAGCCTGCCCCAAAAGGCGGCTTTGGAAAAGACGGGCCAAGACGGCCCCAAGACCTGAAAAAACCAACCAACAAGGAGAGAATGGAATGAAAAGACTGATTGCAGCCCTTGCCACCACCACTTGCCTGACCGCCCCGGCGATGGCGGATGATGAAACGATCATGGTGGGCTTTGCCACCGCCGAAACCGGCTTCATGCAGGCCTATGACAAGCCCGCGCAAGATGCTGCGATGATCCGCATCAAGGAAATCAACGAGGCAGGCGGGCTTCTGGGAAAGCAGATTGAAGTTGTGAACGCCGACACCAAGACTGACCGTGCCGAAGGCGCCAAGGCGGGGCTTTCGGTGATCGACGCCGGTGCTGATATGGTTGTGGTCAGTTGCGATTACGACTTCGGCTCTCCCGCAGCCCTTGCCGCCGAAAGCGCGGGCCTGCCGTCCTTCTTCCTCTGCGCGGAATCCATCAAGGCCGGCATTCAGGGCGTTGGCCCGAACGCCTTCTCCGCCTCGGTTCTGGCCGCCGTTCAGGGTGCGACCATGGCCGAATGGTCCTATGCCAAGAAAGAGGCCCGGACCTTCTACCGCCTTCTCGACACCTGGACCGAATATAACAAGGGCATCTGCGACGGTTTTGACTGGATGCTGCCGAAACTGGCCGACGCCAAGCTGCTTGGCGAGGACACCTTCCTGAACGAAGACGCCTCGATTGCCGCCCAGATCACCCGGATCAAGGCCCTGCCGGAAGAACCCGATGCGATCATGCTCTGCACCATGATGCCGGGCGCGGTGTCGGCCATCAAACAGATCCGCGCCGCCGGGATCAATTCGATGATCCTGAACGGTTCGGCGGTGGATGGCAGCTACTGGCTGTCGGCGATCCCCGACCTGTCAAACTTCTACACGCCGGTGCAAGGTTCGATCTATGGTGATGATCCGAACCCCGAAGTGACCGCCTTCAATGCCATGTACAAGGAAGCGACCGGCGGCGATCCCAGCACCCAATATGTCTATCCGGGCTATGTGATGATCGACGTCTGGGCCAAGGCGGTGGAGCGGGCAGGCACCACGGAAACCGGCGCGGTCGTGGCGGAACTGGAAAAGATGACCGGCGAGCCGACGCTCTTTGGCCCGCGCACCTTTAGCAGCGAAATCCACCACCAGAACCAAGCGCGCTATCTCATCGTGGAAACCAACGCGGGCAAGCCGGGCGTGGTCGATGAATGGACCATCTCAGCGCCGATCCCGGTCGCGGATCTGATGAAGTAAGGCCCCCGTCCGCAATGCAAAAGGCCCCGGTCGCGCCGGGGTCTTTTTGCCAATCGAACTTTCTCACGCCACCCGGTCGCGGGGTTGGCGCCCGGCAAAGAAATCGGTCAGGTTTTCCAGCACCCGAAACCCCATCGCTTCGCGGGTTTCGCGAGTGGCAGATCCCAGATGCGGCAAGAGAACCAGATTGTCCGCGCCCAAAAGTGCCTCTGGCACCTGCGGTTCGCGCTCGAACACATCCAGCCCCGCGCCGCCGATGGTGCCGAACCACAGGGCTTGGGCCAGCGCATGTTCGTCCACCACCTCACCGCGTGCCGTATTGATGAGAAAGGCGCCGGGCCGCATCAGGTCCAACCGACGGCTGTTGATGAGATGCCGGTTTGCCGCCCCGCCGGGGCAGTGCAAGCTGACGAAATCGCATTCCGGCAGCAGGTCTTCGATGGTTGCCACCTGCACGGCATTGTAGCGGGCAAGGATTTCCGGTGCGACGGGGGAGCGGTTCTGCACGAGGATTTTCATGCCAAAGCCGAAATGCGCCCGCTGCGCCATGGCCTGACCGATGCGGCCAAAGCCGATGATGCCCAGCGTCGCCCCCGACACCTTGGTGCCAATGAGATGGGTCGGACGCCAGCCGGTCCAACGGCCTTCGCGCAACTCGCGCTCGCCTTCGCTGGCACGACGGGCCACCATCAGCATCAGGGTCATGGCAATATCGGCGGTACATTCCGACAGAACATCGGGGGTGTTCGTCACTGCGATTTCAGCGGCTTTCGCCGCCGCTGTATCGATATGGGCAAAACCCACGCCGTAATTGGCAAGGATTCTTGTGCGTGAACCGGCCCGATCAAACACCGCCGCAGGAAGGCGGTCCGTCACGGTTGGCAGAACGGCGTCATATTGGCCCAACGCGTCCTTCAGCTCGGATACACCCAGCGGCCTGTCGGCGCGGTTCAGGTCAAGGTCAAAGACCTCGGCCATCTTCGCCTCCACCGCCTGCGGCCAACGCCGCGTCACAAGAACCTTTGGCTTTGCCATGACGGCCTCCTTCAGGCTGCGCGCTTGTTCAAGACCCGCGCCACGGTTTCGCCGATGACGCTGGGGTTTTCCGCCACGGTCACCCCCGCCGCCGTCAGAATCTCCACCTTTTCCGAGGCACTCTCGCCAAAGGCCGAGATGATCGCGCCCGCATGACCCATGGTGCGCCCCTTGGGTGCCGTGAGGCCCGCGATATAGGCGATGACGGGTTTCGTCATATGGTCTTGAATATAGGCCGCCGCCTCCGCCTCTTGCGGCCCGCCGATTTCACCGATCATGCAGATGATATGGGTGTCGGGGTCAGCCTCGAACCGCTCCAACACATCGCGGAAGGAAGACCCGTTGATCGGATCGCCGCCGATGCCGACGGATGTGGATACCCCAATCCCCCGGTCCTTCAACTGCTGTGCCGCCTCATAGCCCAGCGTGCCAGACCGGCTGACGATGCCCACGTTGCCCGGCAGATAGATATGCGGCGGCATGATGCCCAAAAGGGCTTTGCCGGGGCTGATGGTGCCCGCGCAATTCGGCCCGGTCAGCACCATGCGGCGTTCGCGCGGATAGCGCATCATATAGCGTTTGACGCGGATCATATCCTGCGCCGGGATGCCGTCGGTGATGCAAACACAGTAACGGATACCGCCGTCGGCGGCCTCCATGATACTGTCGGCAGCAAAGGGCGGCGGCACGAAAACCAGGCTGGTATCCGCGCCCGTCGCCTCCACCGCCTGCTTCACCGTGTCAAACACCGGAATGCCAAAGACAGTTTCCCCGCCCTTGCCGGGCACCACGCCCGCCACGACATTGCTGCCATAATCCAGCATCTCCTTGGTGTGAAACTGCGCCATGCGGCCGGTGATGCCCTGCACGATGATCCGGCTGGAACGGTCAAGAAAAATGCTCATCAGACGGCCCTCACCTTGGTGTTCTGTTTGCGGTCGTTTTTCCAGGCCATGACGGCGCGCTCAGCCGCCTCCATCAGCGTATTGGCGCGGATGATCGGCAGGCCGGACTTGGCGAGGATCTTCTGGCCTTCCTCCACATTGGTGCCGGAAAGCCGCACGATCACCGGCACATCCACCGGGTTCGCCGTCAGCGCCTGCACCACGCCCTCGGCCACCCAGTCGCAGCGGTTGATGCCGGCAAAAATGTTGACCAAAATCGCCTGCACATTGCCGTCCGACATCACCAGCCGAAACGCCTTGGCCACCCGTTCCGGGGTTGCCCCGCCGCCGATGTCCAGAAAATTCGCAGGCTCACCGCCCGCTAGTTTGATCGTGTCCATCGTGGCCATGGCCAGACCGGCCCCATTCACGATGCAGCCGATATTGCCGGACAGGCCGATATAGGCCAGCCCGCGATCCGCCGCGTTCGCCTCGCGTGGGTCTTCCTGCGACTTGTCCCGCAGTTCCGAGATTTGCGGATGGCGGAACAGCGCATTGCTGTCGAACGTCATCTTGGCGTCCAGCGCCAGAATCCGGTTGTCGGCGGTGATGACCAAGGGGTTTATTTCCACCATGGTCGCGTCCAGCTCATTGAAGGCGCGGTAGCAGCCTTGCAGGGTGCGGACCATCTGTTGCGTTAGCGCGGCCGGGATCTTCAGCGCATAGGCGATCTCGCGTGCTTGAAACTCTTGCAGGCCCACGGCGGGTTCGACGGTGGAGCGGACGATGGAGTCCGGCTTTTTGGCCGAGATTTCCTCGATCTCCATTCCGCCTTCGGAACTGGCAACGATCATCACCCGCTGCGACGAGCGGTCCAACACGAAGCCAAGGTAAATCTCGCGGTTGAACTCCACCGCGCCCTCGACATAGACGCGGTAAATCCCCTTGCCTTCCGGGCCGGTCTGATGCGTCACCAGCTTGCGGCCGAACATGGCATTCGTGGCCTCGTGGATTTCGTTTTCCGAGGCGCAAAGCTTCACGCCCCCGGCCTTGCCCCGGCCCCCGGCATGCACCTGCGCCTTGACGATCCAGCGGTTGCCACCCAATTCGCGGGCGCGGTAAGCCGCCTGTTCGGGGCTATAGGCCAGCCCGCCCGGCGGCACGGTCACGCCAAAGCGCGACAGGATTTCCTTGGCCTGATATTCGTGAATGTCCATCGCTCGCCCCCCTTACTTCGCCGCAACGCTGCGGCCATAGTGCCGCGCCAGAACCGCCAGCGCCGCGCCGGTTTCCACCTTGCCGCCCATCGCAATCATCGCCGCGGCAAAGCGGGTGACGATGCCGGTGATGGCGGATTCCGACAACTGGTTCAGGATGCCGATCCGCACCTGCACGGGTTCCGAGAGCGTCGGCCAGATGCCAAAGCCCGTCGCGCGGCACGCCTGAACCAATTCCTTTTCCCGGCCCGCAAGGGCAGGGGGCAGGTTCAAGACCACAAGGCTGGTCATGTTCGAGGTGACGGTGCAGCCCAGGGCCTCCACCGCCTGCCGCAGGCCCGCCTCGTGGAAGGCATAATCCCGCGCCTTCTGCGCCCGGCCATGTTGCAGGTTGATCCGCAAAGCCTCGTGGAACGCGGCCACCGCATAGCCGGAATGGGTGCGGTGATAGGTGCCCGTGCCTGCATCCTTGCCGTCAAGGATCGCCCAATGCCGGGCCTCAAGGATCGGGTGATGCACATAGGTCGCGGCACCATGCGCCTTCAGATGGGCGATATAGCGGTCGGTGAAACTCACCGGCGCATAGGTCAGGGGCAGGCACAAGACGCCTTTTTGCGGGCAAGAAGCCCAGCCCGCCACGCCCGGAAAATCGTCAATCGAGAAATCCTCGATCCCCAAGGACGACACCGCATCCACCAACCCCATCACGCCATGACGTTGGCAAGCGTCCGAAAACCCGCGCAGGTCGTTGATCCGCCCCGAGCCGGTTTCCCAATGCGCCATGACGGCCCAGGTCGGCTTGTGGATCGCCAGCGCCTTGTCGATCACCTCGGCGCTGACCGACTGGCCATGCGGGATATCCACCACGATGACATTCGCGGGCTTGGGGTTCAGCGGATCGGCGGCCAGATCGGCACGGCTCGATGCCTTCATCCGCACGGTCAGCGCATCAATGCCGCTGAAGGTGCCGTTGACGAAAGCCACCACCTTGTCACCCGGCCCGATGGCGGAAAACAGGCAATCGAGGCCACTCCACCCGGTGCCCGCGACGCCAAAGGTATGCACATTCTTCGTGCCGAAAATCTCGCGCAGCATCAGCTTGCATTCGATCATTCCGCGCAGAACGTCGGCCTGCATGTGATCGGCCAGCCCGGCATTGGCAAAGGCCGCCAGCACCCGCGCATCGGTGTTGCCCGGTCCCGGCCCGGCGGCAAGGGTTTCGGGAATCGTCAATGGCTGCGGAATCGCGGTCTGGGTCACGGGCTTTCCTCCCTCGGCTCGTGCTTGCAGGAAAAGCCGCTTTGACTTGGCCCGCAACATGCCTTACTCCTGCTTTTGGAAGTTCTTTTGGGTGGGTAAAATACTATCCATATTGGTAAGTATGCGGGAGTATACCGTTTGATTGCCTACCTGAATGGGTGGGTTTGCGCCATTTCCCCTTGGAAACACAGGAGAAACCATGTCCGCCCCATCCACTGACCGCATCGACCTTGCCTTGGCCGAAGGCAACCCTCTGGTCTTGCAAGCCCTTTCAGAAGTCTTTGAAAAGGATCGCAGATTTTCGGTTGTCGCCACATCCTCCACTGCCGAGGGGTTCTTGGGGGCCGTGATGCGGGTTCCGGTGAAGGTCGGGGTGATCGATTGGCAGATCCCTCAGCTTGGCGGGCAAAAGCTGGCCGAGGTGCTGCGCGATCAGGAAACCGCCCCGCGTCTGGTGGTCTATGCCGAAGACCCGACCGGGGCCGTCACGCTCAAGGCGATGGCGGCGGGGGCGGCGGGATTCGTTGACCGTAAATCCCCCGTTGACCGGCTTTTGGACACCTGCGTCGAGGTTGCGGCGGGGAAAATGGTCTTCCCCTTTGTCGATGTGCGGGGCCTGCAAGCCGACCCGATCCACCAGTTGACCCGCCGCGAAAAGGCGCTGTTGGAGGCCTTGGCAAATGGGCTGGCGAACAAGGATCTGGCCCGCGAATTCGACATTTCGACGAACACGGTGAAGTATCACCTGTCGAACCTTTTCGACAAACTTGGCGTCTCCAGCCGCACGCAGGCGATTGCTTATTACTTCAAGTCGCGCTAGGCAGATTGCATGCAAATGTATACTGTTGGGAAAAATATTTTCTTGACAGTATACATTTTTCCGCCCCCTTCTGGCCGAAATTCAACCAAAGGGAAAGGCCCCGCGCATGAGCTTTCACGTCATCACCCAAGCCCCGGCACGGCTGAATCGCAGCGAATTGGCCGTTCCCGGAAGCGCCCCGCAAATTTTTGAAAAGGCAGCGCAATCCGATGCTGATGTGATCTTCCTTGATTTGGAAGATGCGGTCGCCCCCGATGACAAGGCACAGGCGCGGAAGAACATCATTAAGGCCCTGAACGAGCTGGATTGGGGCAAGAAAACCATGTCGGTCCGAATCAACGGGCTGGACACGCATTACATGTACCGTGACGTCGTCGATGTGGTTGAACAGGCGGGCGAACGGCTGGATCTCATCATGGTGCCCAAGGTTGGCACGGCGGCCGATGTCTATGCCGTCGACATGATGGTGACGCAGATCGAAGACGCCAAGGGCTACAAAAAGCGCATCGGGTTTGAACACATTATCGAGACTGCGCTGGGCATGCAGAACGTCTCGGAAATCGCCGCCGCGTCGAAGCGGAATGAATCGCTGCATTTCGGCGTCGCCGACTATGCCGCATCGACCCGGGCACGCACCACGATCATCGGCGGGGTGAACCCGGATTACTCGGTGCTGACCGACAAGCTGGAAGACGGCAGCCGCGCCGTGCATTGGGGCGACATGTGGCACTATGCGCTCGCCCGCATGGTCGTCGCCGCCCGCGCCAACGGGTTGCGCCCGGTGGACGGGCCGTTTGGCGATTTTTCTGATCCCGATGGTTATCGCGCCGCCGCCAAACGCGCCGCCGTTCTGGGATGCGAGGGCAAATGGGCGATTCATCCCAGCCAGATTGCGCTGGCCAATGAGGTGATGAGCCCGTCCGAGGCCGAAGTGACCCGTGCCCAGCGGATTCTGGCGGCGATGACGCAGGCCGCCGCCGAAGGCAAGGGCGCGGTGTCCTTGGATGGCCGCCTGATCGACTATGCCTCGATCCGGCAGGCCGAAGTGCTGGTCCAGAAGGCCCGGCAGATTTCGGGGGCGTGAATGAACTTGCGTGACAGGGCGAGGGCGCTGTTTCAGGTCGCCTGTGAGGCGGCTGATCCGGGCATCGCCCTGTCGCGGGCCATGCAAAGCCATCCGCTGCCGGTGCCCGATCCCGGAGGTAAGCTGCGCATCGTCGCGATTGGCAAGGCCGCCGTGCCGATGGCCGAGGCGCTGTTGCCACGGCTGAACACGCCGTTTGAGGCGCTGGTGGTGACGAATTACGAAAACGCGCGGCCCGTGGCCGGGGCGATTGTCAACGCCGCAGGCCATCCGGTGCCGGATGCAAATGGTGAGATGGCGGCGATTGCGGTCGAGGCCTTGCTTTTGAACGCCCGTCCTGCTGACCGGGTGATCGCATTGATTTCGGGCGGTGGTTCGGCGCTGTTGCCCGCCCCGGTTGCAGGCGTGACCTTGGCCGAAAAAGCCGAGGTCAGCCGTATCCTTTTGGGCGCGGGCGTGGATATTTCGCAGTTGAATCTGGTGCGGCAGGGGTTGTCGCGGCTGAAAGGTGGCGGGCTGTTGCAGGCCGCCCGGCCCGCGCCCGTGACCGCCTATATCCTCTCCGACGTGATTGGCGATGATCTGCGGGTCATCGCCTCGGGTCTGACGGTTTCCCCGGTGGGAAGTCGATCTGAGGCCCGCAAGATGTTTGAAAACCTGAACCTTTTGTCGCGCTTGCCAGAAAGTGTTCGTGCGGCTTTGCAGCGGCCCGAAGTGGCGCTGCCGCCGGTTCAGGCCACAAATGTGCTGATCGGCTCGAACCGCAAAAGTCTTGAGGCCGTGGTCACGGCCGCCGGAACCGGGGCACATATCCTGTCGGATACGCTGACCGGGGATGTGGCTGATGCCGCGGCGCAGATTATCACGGCAGCGCAACATGCCGACGGCGATGTGCTGGTTTTTGGCGGCGAGACCACGGTGATCTTGCGCGGCAAGGGGCTCGGCGGGCGCAATCAGGAACTTGCGCTGCGGGTGGCGATGGGGATGCCGGATCTTGGCCGGCCTTGGGTGTTTCTGTCAGGCGGCACCGATGGCCGTGATGGCCCGACCGAGGCGGCGGGTGGCCTTGTCGATGCCGGGACCATGGGGCGTATCCGGGCGGCGGGCGGCGATGCCACCGCGCTTTTGGCCAATAATGACAGCAACCGGGCGCTGGCGCTGGCGGGCGATCTTCTGGTGACGGGGGCCACCGGCACCAATGTGGCCGATGTGCAGATCCTTGTGCTGGGCGCGCGCTAACGCTGCGCCAGAAGCCAGTCGCGCACCCGCGCCGCCTCGCCCGACAGCCGCACCTCGCGCGGCCAGATGACGTGAAAATCCTTGCCGGTGGACAGGCGCTGATCTGACAGGCGCACCAGAACACCCTTTTCCACCAGTCCGCCGATCAGGTGATGCCAGCCAAGCGCCACGCCTTGGCCTTCGATCATCGCCTGCACCACCAGCACATAATCGTTGATCGACAACCCCTTTGGCACCTGCCTGCGCGCGATTCCGGCCGCAGCGAACCAATCGGCCCAAGTCGTTGCCGACCGGAAGGGTTCTTCCAGGTGGATCAGCTTCAGGCCCAGAAGATCGGCGGGTTTGGCGGGTTTGGGTTGTTTTCCCAGATAGCCCGCGCTGCACACCGGATAGATTTCTTCGGCCGCCAGCACCGCGCTGTCATAATGCGGCCAGTCGCCCGGAAAGCCGCCGCGCACGCCCAAAGGAATGCCCTCGCCCACCAGATCCAGATCGCGGTCCGAGGTCTGGATGCGCAGATCGACATCGGGCAGGGCGGCACGGAATTCCTCCATCCGGGGCACCATCCAATAGGCGGCAAAGGCGGTGGAGCAGGCCAGCGTCACATGGCTGCCGGTTGCCACCGCCCGCAGGCTTTGGGCCGAGCGTTGGATATGCGACAGGCCAATGGTCACATCGGCATGAAAGCGTTGGCCTGCCTCGGTCAGCCGCACCCGACGATATTCGCGCAAGAAAAGCGCCGTGCCGATCTGATCCTCCAGCTTGGCGATGGCATAGCTGACGGCGGCCTGGCTCATCCGCAACTCGCGACCGGCGCCGGAAAAACTGGAAAGCCGCCCCGCCGCCTCAAAGACGACAAGGCTGCCAAGCGAGGGGAGAAGATGGCGCAATGTATCCATAAGCACAGCCTATCAAATCAATGAAATTTTTCCAGCGTTACAGGGGGTCCGAGACGGCATATTTTCGCGGCAAGTTGAAAAGGGGATCACCATGGCAGACGGCGACGCAATGAACCCGGAAAAGCGCGTGCGCGGTGGGCGCAATGCGCGGCGCGAGGAGCGGTCCAAGGGCGCGGCGGTGCATCGCCCCTATATCGTGCGGGGAATCCCGACCTATGATATTCTGTCCGAAGAAAACCTGATCCGTATCGAGCAAACCGCCGACCGTATCCTTGCCGAGATCGGCATCGAACTGCGCGAAGACCATGAGGCGATGCGGCTTTACAAGGCAGCAGGCGCGGATGTGACCGAACAGACGGCGGACATCTGGCGGGTCCGGTTCGAACCCGGCATGGTGCGTGAAATCCTGAAAACCGCCCCGGCCGAATTCACCCAGCACGCCCGAAATTCGGCCAACAACGTGCAGATCGGCGGCAAGAACGTGGTTTTTGCTCCCTCTTATGGCAGCCCTTTCGTGATGGATCTGGATCGCGGCCGCCGCTATGGCACGATCGAGGATTTCCAGAACTTCGTGAAACTGTCGCAGGCCTCGCCTTGGCTGCACCATTCGGGCGGGACGGTCTGTGAGCCGACCGATGTGCCGGTGAACAAGCGCCATATGGACATGGTTTACGCCCATATCCGCTATTCTGATCGCGCCTATCTTGGTTCGATCACCGCGCCGGAGCGGGCGGCAGATTCCATTGAAATGTCGCGCATCCTGTTCGGCGCCGATTTCGTCGATCAGAACTGCGTGGTGATGGGCAATTTCAACACCACCTCGCCGCTGGTGCTGGATGGCGTGACGGCGGCGGGCATCCGCACCTATGCGGCGGCCAATCAGGGGTCGATCCATCTGCCCTTCCTTCTGGGTGGCGCCGTGGCTCCCCTGACCACTGCCGGGATGGTAGCGCAGGGGCTGGCGGAATCCATGTCCTCTTGCGCGCTGGCCCAACTGGTGCGCCCCGGCGCGCCGACGATTCTTGCCTCGTTCTTCTCCTCGATGAGCCTGCGCACCGGTTCGCCCACCTTTGGCACGCCGGAACCGGCGATCGGGTCTTTGGTCATGGGCCAACTTGCCCGCCGTCTGAACATGCCGCTGCGCTGCGCGGGCAACTTCTCGACCTCGAAACTGCCCGACGGGCAGGCGATGCAGCAGTCGATGATGTCGATGATGTCGGCGGTGCAGGGTGGGGCCAACTATGTGCTGCACTCGGCAGGGTTCCTCGACGGCCTGTTGTCGATGTCTTACGAAAAGCATGTGATGGACACCGACATGTGCGGAGCGCTGCATGCCTATCTGGACGGCATGGCGATGGACGACGACGCCTTGGCCTTCGAGGCCCTGAACGAGCTTGGGCCGGGGCAGCATCTGTTTTCCACCCAGCACACCCTGCGCCACTATGAGACGGCCTATTGGGATTCACAGCTGGATGACAACCAGCCCTGGGAAACCTGGGACGAACAGGGCGGCATCGACAGCGCGAAACGCGCCAATGCCCGTTGGAAAAAGACCTTGGCCGAATTTGAAGCCCCGCCGATTGATGCGGGCATCGACGAAGCGCTGCAAGACTTCATGGCGCGGCGCAAAGGGGCCGTGCAGGACATGTGGTACTAACCAACCCCTGACCCCGCTTGAATACATCGCAGAGGGACGCCTTGCCGGGATGCTGGCAAGGCGGCGGGGGCCTGCGCTCTGACATCTGAAAATCTGGGAGGAAATGCGATGAGCACCGATCTGGTGGCCCGTCTCGATGACAAATTGCGTGCGAAACGGGAAAGTTTCGACCGAATTCCGGTGGTGGATGTTGCCCCCTTGCTGGACGGCAGCGACAAGCAGGGCGTCGCCCGGCAGATCCGCTGGGCGCTGTCGAATGCGGGCTTCATGTATGTCAAGAACCACGGCATCGACCAAGGCTTTGTCGATCAGACCTTTGATGTCACGCGGGCGTTTTTCGACCTGCCGATGGCTGAGAAAATGGCGCTGCATGTGTCGAAATCCGACGTGGCGCTGCGCGGCTATATCGAACCCTTTGGCGAGAACACCGATCCCGGCAAGACCCGTGATTTGAAGGAATGTTTCGACATCGGGCCAGAGCGCAAGGCGCTGGAAGGCCCGTTCTTTGGCCCGAACCAATGGCCCGCCGCATTCCCTGAGTTTCAGCAAATGGTCTATGGCTATCACCAGAAGATGGTGACGCTGTCCAAACAGCTTTTGCGCGGCATCGCCCTGTCGCTTGATCTGCCAGAGACGCATTTCGAGGCGCTGATGCGCGACCCGATCAGCATCCAGCGTCTGCTGCATTACCCGCCGCAGAATGGCCATGTGTCCGAAGACATCATCGGCATCGGCGCGCATACCGACTATGGCAACCTGACCATTCTGGCGCAGGATGATGTGGGCGGTTTGCAGGTGATGAACCGCGATGGCGACTGGATCGAAGGCACCCCGATCCGGGGCTGTTTCGTCATCAACATCGGCGATCTGATCCAGAAGCTGACCAACGATGTCTACCTTGCCAACATGCACCGCGTGGTGAACACCTCGGGCCGGGAACGCTATTCGATCCCCTTCTTCATCGACGCCGATTTTGATGCGGTCATCGCCCCCCTGCCGTCTTGTGTCTCGGCCGCAAACCCGCAGCGTTATCAGCCGGTGACCTGTGGCGCGCATAAGTTTGGCCGCTTCAAAGCCAGCTATGCGCATCTGAAAGAGCCGGTCTAAAGGCTAGCCCTCGTCGCGCAAAAGCATCAAAAGCGCCAGCACTGTCAGCGCCACGCCGCCCAGCACCAAGGCAGGCGGCGGGGTGTGCCCCAGGGCGATTTCCCACAGGATCACCCAAGAGGGGACAAGATAGGTATAGGCCATGACCTTTGCCGAAGGCAGGCGCAGGGTGGCGTATTGCAGAAGCACAAAGGTCATCGCACTGGCGGCGACCGACACATAGATCAGGCAGACCCAGACGATTGCGGGCATGGTGGCCCAGTCGGTTTCGATCACATCGCGCCAGCCCCATAGAACCAAAAGGAAAAAGCCCGCCACCATCATGCCAAAGGTGAAAGCCACCGCAGGCTCGCCCCGGTTCAGTTTGCGCACCATGGGCGCATAGATGGCATGGGCAACGCAGCCCCAGAAATACAGGATCTCGCCCGTGCCGATCTGGAACCGCATCAGCGCGGCAAGATCGGCGCGGAAAATCACCCACAGCGCCCCGATGGCCCCGACCGTCAGTGCAAAGGCCATGCGCGGGGTGGTGATCTGACGCAGAAGAAGCCAGCCGAACCCCGCCGCCATGATCGGGGTCAGGGTGAAGACGGCGGCGGTCGATATGGCCTCGGCCGTCTGTAACCCTTTGAACATCAGCACGAAATAGGCGGCCAGCAATCCCCCCAGCACCAGATAGCGCCAAGGGGCGACCCATGTGCTGCGCGGGATGCCCGTCGTCGCCAGCGCAGCCGCACCGACCAGCGATCCGGCCAGCGCGAAACGCAAAACCGTCAGCGCGGCCGGGGACACATAGGGTGCCGCCATGGCGCCAAGGCTGAACGACCCCGCGACCAGCGCCGAAAAGGCCAGCATGGCCAGATGGCCCGCTTTGATCTCCTTGGCGCGGGCAGGGCTTAGTTGCACGTCAAAACCCAATCGGCCGCCGCGCGTTTCAAATGGGCAAGGAAACTTTGCACCTTGAGCGTGCGATGCAGGTCGACATGGGTGACAATCCACAAATGCGCGGCCCATTCGGGCCTTGCGGGCATGATCTCCACCAGATCGGGATTTTCCTTGGCGAAATGCGTGTTGCAAAAGCCAATCCCAAGGCCTGCTTTCAAAGCCTCAAGATTGGCGGCAGGTTCGGTGATGCGGAAAGCAACCGCCTCGGGCGGGACTTTCTCGCGCAGCCAGCGGTAAAACGGGGCGCGGCTTTCGGGGCTTTCCGGGCCGATGAAACGGTGTTGTGGCAGATCGGCCTCGCTCGTGGGCAGGCCGTGTTTGTCGATATAGCTGCGCGCGGCGTAAAGCCCGTTTTGCATGGTCATCAGAGGCTGCACGACATTGTCGGGTTCCTGCGGAGCGGCTCCGGCGCGGATGGCGACATGGGCCTCGCCATAATCCAGCCGGAACACCCGCATGTCGGTCAGAAAGCGGATCTTCACCGTGGGGAAATCAGCCATATAGGCGGCAAAGACCGGGGTCATCAGATCGGCGATGCCGGTGATGGCGGTGACCACCAATTCCCCCGTGACCGTTTCGCCCTGCCCCTTGATCCGGCTGGCCAATTGCCCGAACTGCTCCTCGGTGGTCTGGGCGACCGACAGCAGGTCACGCCCCGCCTCGGTCGGGGTATAGCCGCGCGCGTGGCGCTGAAACAGCTTGGCCCCCAACCGCTTTTCCAAGGCGTCAATGTGGCGAATGACAGTGGCGTGATGCACGCCCAGCACATCCGCCGCCCCCGAAACCGTGCCCAGCCGGGCGACCTGAAAGGCGGTGCGGATCTCGTCCCAGTTTTCCATGTGTAACGGCCTTGTTGTGCGTGGTTGCACAGAGGGAAGCCGCTTGCGGGCGGCGATGCAAGCGGGAAATGTAGGATATATTATCAGGACTTCGGTAGCTTGCGGCAGCGGGGTGGTTTTGACAGGCTGCTGCAAAGACAGGCAAAGGAGCAAGACCATGGGCCATGTGCGGCATCTTCCAATGGGTCTGATGTGGCAGATGCCAATTCCGGTGGCCTGTTCGCTGGCCGTGGCGGCGCATGGGCTCGCAATCAGTTGTGGCCAGTGCCCGCTGGATAAGGCGGGTCTTGTGCTGCATCCGGATGAGGCGGCTGCGCAGGCAGGGCTGGTGGCGGGCATGGTGCAGGGCGTGCTGGACCATCTGCCGGGCCATCATGCAGCCTTGCTGGTTGTCTACCACGATGCGGCAGAGGAGGCGCAGGTGCTGGCCCCCTTGGCGGCGGCCTTTCCCGGCGCGGCATTGGCCCCGGTGCGGCTGCCGCATTTTTACTATCCGGGCATGCGGATCGAGGTTGACCTTTACGCCACCGCCGCGCCCCCTATGTTGCGGTCCGGTCCTCCGGGCCTGTCACGGGTGACGGGCGGGCCGCTTGAACTTGTGGCATTGCGCGCACCAGACATGGGCGTGGCAGCGGGTCTGCTGGGCAATCTTGACCATGCACGCCTCCTCTCGGCGCAATGGGTCGCCGCCGAACCTGCTCCGTTTGGTTGGCACCCCGACCCGGCTGCGCGGGTGATCCTGCCGCCTGATGCGGGTGTGAGTGCGGTGCTGACCTTTGCCCCCGCCCCGGTTGAGGTGTCGCAAACCCCCGGTGGTGCGCTGCGGCGATCCGCAGGCGGCTATGTCTGGCTTTCGGCCCAAGGGCAGGCGGACGACCTCTCCGCTGCCGCCCATCAGGCCATGGACGCGCTCGCGCTTGCGGACCAACCCGGTCTGACGCTGATAAAGGCCACGACACATTATGTTGGCGGTCCGGGGCCGGAAGACCTGCACGGCAATCTGGCCGTGCGCCACGCCCGCTTTCCCATGCCCGGCCCTGCCTCGACCGGCGTGCCGGTTGCGGGGCTGGCGGGGGGCAGTCTTGCGATCGACATGTTGGGGATCGACTGCTGAGGCCCAACATGTCGCGCAGGTTTCGTTCACGGCCGAAGCTGATCCTTGACTCTCCCCCCCAACCCGCGTATCCGCGCCCCTGAATTCCCCGGAGGCCCATGCTTCCGGTCCTTTGCCCTTTGCGAAGGATCGCCATCTGCCAGCGCGTTGCGCCCGCAGGTGCCGTTCCGCTTTGGGCTTGGGGTTGACTGTCCGCCGCCCCATATGGGGCAAAACCGCGAAAAAGGGTGCGCTGATGTTTGAGAGCCTTTCCGAACGCCTTGGGTCCGTCTTTGATCGGCTGACCAAGGCTGGCGCGCTGTCCGAGGCGGATGTCGAGGCCGCCCTGCGCGAGGTGCGAACCGCCCTGCTGGAAGCCGACGTTTCGCTTCCCGTCGCGCGGGATTTCATCAAGGCGGTGAAGACCAAGGCCACGGGCCAGGCGGTGACCAAATCGGTCACGCCGGGCCAGCAGGTCGTCAAGATCGTTCACGATGAGCTGGTGCGCGTTCTGGCGGGCGAAGGCGAGCCGGATGCACTGAAGATCGACAACCCGCCCTCCGCCATTCTGATGGTGGGTTTGCAAGGCTCGGGGAAAACCACGACCACGGCCAAGCTCGCCAAGCGTTTGAAGGAAAAGAACGGCAAGAAGGTCTTGCTGGCGTCTTTGGACACCAACCGCCCGGCCGCGATGGAGCAGTTGGCCATTCTGGCCGGGCAGGTGGGCGTTGACAGCCTGCCGATCGTCAAGGGCGAGACGGCGGTGCAGATCGCCAAGCGCGCCAAGACCCAAGCCACGCTGGGCGGCTATGATGTGCTGTTCCTTGATACCGCGGGCCGTCTGCACATCGACGAAGTGCTGATGGACGAAGTGCAGGCGGTGCGCGACATTGCCCAGCCGCGTGAGACGCTGCTGGTGGTCGATGGTCTGACCGGCCAGGACGCGGTGAATGTCGCGACTGAATTTGACGGCAAGGTTGGCATTTCCGGCGTCGTGCTGACCCGGATGGACGGCGACGGCCGTGGCGGTGCGGCGCTGTCGATGCGGGCGGTGACGGGCAAGCCCATTCGTTTCGTCGGTCTTGGCGAAAAGATGGACGCCATCGAGACCTTTGAGGCGGAGCGCGTCGCGGGCCGCATCCTTGGCATGGGCGACATCGTGGCGCTGGTTGAAAAGGCGCGCGAAACCTTTGAGGCCGAACAGGCCGAACGCATGGCCAAGCGCTTTGCCAAGGGTCTGTTCAACATGAACGACATGCGCAGCCAGTTGGAGCAGATGCTCAAGATGGGCGGCATGCAGGGGCTGATGGGGATGCTGCCGGGCATGGGTGGCATGGCGAAGAAGGCCGAGGAGGCCGGCTTCAACGACAAGATGTTGCGCCACCAGATCGCGCTTATCAACTCGATGACCAAGAAAGAACGTGCGAACCCGGACCTGATGGCGGCCAGCCGGAAAAAGCGGGTGGCGGCAGGCGCGGGCCTGGACGTTTCGGATCTGAACAAGCTCATCAAGCAGCACAAGCAGATGGCCGAGATGATGAAGAAGATGGGCAAGGGTGGCATGATGAAACAGGCCATCAAGCAGATGATGGGCGGCAAGGCAGGTGGGGGCATGCCCGACATGTCGAAGATGAGCCCGGCCGAATTGGAAGCTGCCGCCAAGGGCATGAAAGAAGGCATGGGCATGGGCGGCGGCTTTCCCGGAATGCCGCGCGGGATGAGCCTGCCCTCCAGCCTGTCGGGGCTGATGAAGAAGAAATGATGCAAGCTGCCGCGCCCGCATTGATCGGAGTGCCCGTTCTGGAAACGGAACGGCTGCGCCTGCGCGGGCCGAAGCTGGCGGATTTCGAAACCTTTGCGGCCTTTTTGCAATCGGACCGCGCCGCGTTTGTCGGGGGCAAGCAACCCCGCGTGCAGGCGTGGCGGGCCTTTGGGCATTTGACCGGGCATTGGGTGATGCGCGGCTATTCGATGTTCATCATCGCTGACAAGACAACCGATGCGGCGCTTGGCATGGCGGGGCCGTGGTTCCCCGAAGGCTGGCCGGAACCCGAAATCGGCTGGTCGATCTGGGACGCCGCTTCCGAAGGCAAAGGTGTGGCCCATGAGGCCGCCACCGCTGCGCGGGCTTGGGCCTATGGCGCCTTGGGCTGGACCACGGCGATCTCGCTGATCGTCGATGGCAACGCGCGGTCCGAGGCGCTGGCCCGCCGCATGGGCTGCACGCTGGAGGGCGAGTTCACCCACGAAACCTTTGGCAAGAGCCGGATTTTCCGCCACCCCGGCCCGGAGGCCCTGCAATGAATGACGCCGCAATGAATGACAGCGTGTCGCGCGCCGCCGAAGTGCTGAAAGAGCATCGCCAGTCCATCGACCGGCTGGATGCCATTCTGGTTTACACGCTGGCCGAGCGGTTCAAGCACACGCAGGCCGTGGGGAAACTCAAGGCCGAACACGATCTTCCCCCGTCCGACCCGGCGCGTGAGGCGCGCCAGATCGAGCGGCTGGAGAAACTGGCGGACGAGGCCAATCTTGACCCCGAATTTGCCAAGAAATTCCTGACCTTCATCATCTCTGAAGTCATCAGGCATCACGAGAAGTTGCAGAAATAACCAACCCCGGCGGGGCGACCCCGCCAAAACGAAAACCTGAAGGAGACTACCCATGGCTACCAAAATCCGTCTTGCACGTGGCGGTTCGAAAAAGCGTCCGTTCTACTCGATCGTCGTGACCGACAGCCGCATGCCGCGCGATGGCCGCTTCCTGGAAAAGCTGGGCACCTATAACCCGATGCTGGCCAAGGACGACGCCAACCGCGTTGTCATGAACATCGACCGCGTCAAAGAACTGCTGGCCACCGGCGCACAGCCGACCGACCGTATCGCACGCTTCTTGGAAGCTGCGGGCGTTCTGGCCAAGAAGGCCCGTTCGAACCCGAAGACCGGCACCCCCGGCAAAGCCATGGCCGAGCGCGCTGCCAAGAAGGCCGCCCGCAACGAAGCCCCGGCTGCTGAATAAGCTTGCTGTCGCTGATCCCCGGATTGGGGCTGGTGCGCCGGTCCATCACGATCGCCCTTTGCGGGGCGTCGTTTTGGGCCGGTGTCAAGTTCGCCGAGTCCGGGCAGGTTGCGGCCTGTCTGGGCGCCGGCGGGCAGATCGACCCGCGCGGGGTCTGCATGCGTGAGGGGGATGCACCATGACCACAGATCGCATCTGTGTCGGCGTGATCGGCGGCGCCTTTGGCGTGACCGGCGAAGTGCGCCTGAAGTCCTTTTGTGCCGAGCCTTCGGCAATTGCCGATTACGGCCCCTTGTTCACCGCCGATGGCAGCCACAGTTTTACCGTGAAGCTGACGCGCCCGGTGTCGGGCGGGCTGGGCGCGCGTTTGTCGGGCGTAAAGACCAAAGAAGATGCCGACGCCTTGCGCGGCACCGAATTGTTTGTCGATCGCGCCAAACTGCCCAAGCTGCCGGATGATGAATTTTACCACTCTGATCTGATTGGGTTGGAAGTGCTGGATACCGGCGGGGCGCCCTTGGGCCGGGTGATTGCCGTGCATAACCATGGCGCGGGCGATATTCTGGAAATCAACGGGGCAGGGCGGAAAACCGCGCTGATGCTGCCCTTTACGCTGGCGGCGGTTCCCACGGTGGATCTGGGCGCGGGGCGTGTCATCGTCGATCTGCCGGAAGGTCTGGACTGAGCGCCCCCGTCAGGTTCAGAACCGACGGCCTCTTTCCGTAGGGGGCAAGCCCCGTTATGAACCCAGCCGAACCCGCCCAAGAGGTCCGCGCATGTCCGATCCCATCGAGCCAACCCCGCCTGCCCGCAAGTCGCATGGCCGTTTGCAAATCTCGGCCAGTCTGAAGCCACGGGTCTTGATGGAAGAACCCATGCTTTTGAAGGGCGCATGGGTGGCCAGGATCATCACGCTGTTCCCCGATGCCTTTCCGGGTACGCTGGGGCTTTCCCTGACCGGAAAGGCGCTGGAGATGGGGCGCTGGCGGCTCGAGGCGTTGGACCTGCGCAGCTTTGGCCTCGGCAAGCACCGCAACGTCGATGACACGCCGGCCGGGGGCGGGGCGGGCATGGTGCTGCGGGCAGATGTGGTGGATGCGGCGTTGCGGGTCGCCTCAGACGGCACGCCACGCGACCGGGCGCGTTGGCCGGTGGTCTATCTGTCGCCCCGGGGCAAGCCCTTTACCCAAGCGATGGCGCGGGATTGGGCTGCGGCTGATGGCATTACCCTGCTTTGTGGCCGTTTCGAGGGCGTGGATCAGCGGGTGCTGGACCATTGGCAGATCGAAGAAGTCAGCCTTGGTGATTTTGTCCTGACCGGCGGCGAGATTGCCGCGCAGGCCATGCTGGATGCCGCGGTGCGGCTGATCCCCGGTGTGCTGGGCAATGCGACAAGCATCGAGGAAGAAAGCCATTCCCACGGTCTTTTGGAACATCCGCAATATACGCGGCCGCAAGAGTGGGAGGGGGTGGAAATTCCGCCCGTGCTGACCAGTGGCGACCATGGCAAGATCGCCAAATGGCGGCGGGAGGAGGCGGAAAAGCTGACGCAGGAACGCCGCCCGGACATGTGGGCGAAACGCTGAGGGGAACTCGTCGGGCACTTCGTGCTCTCCTCGTGACAGGCGACGAGTGCACGAAGTGCTAAAGGCGTGCGGGTCAGACCGCGACTTCCACCTTGCCCAAGGGGCGCGAGCAGCAGGCGAGGATGAAGCCATCGGCCACATCATCATCGCTGATCCCGCCGTTGTGGACCATGTGAACTTCGCCTGCGGTTTTCTTCACCTTGCAGGTGCCGCAGAGGCCAAAGGTGCAGCCCGACGGGATGTTCAGGCCCGACCGCTTGGCCACGGCCAGAACGGTGTCGGTTTCATCGCAGGTGGCCGTGATGCCCGAGGTCGCAAAGGTGATCTCCGCCGCCGCCCCGGCTTCGGGGGTCACATCGTTCAGGGCAGGCGCGCTGCCCTCGTCATGCACCGGCGCGCCGAAGCTTTCCTGATGATAGTGGGCCATGTCAAAGCCAAGCGAGGCGAGCATTTCCCGCACGGCCTGCATGAAGGGTTCGGGGCCGCAGCAGAACACCTCGCGCTCCAGATAATCCGGGGCCATCAGGCCCAGCATGATCTGGCTGAGACGGCCCTGATAGCCGTGCCAGGTGCGGAACGCATCGGGTTCTTCCACGGTGAAGCGCAGTTTCAACCCCGGCACGCGGTTGGCGAAATTCTCCAGCCGCTCGCGGAAGATGATTTCCGACGGGTGCTTGGCGGCATGGACAAAGGTGATGTCGGGCATTTCGCCCGAATCCCAGGCCCAAGTCGTCATCGACATCATCGGCGTGATGCCCGAGCCTGCCGAGATGAACAGATATTTCTTCGCCGGGTGGCGGTGGAACGAGAACACTCCCGACGGGCCATAGGCCTTGATCTTCATCCCCGGTTTCAGGTGATCGAGCATCCAGCGCGTGCCGATGCTGTCCGCCTGCGCCTTGACCGTGATCGAGATCGACAAGGGGCGCGAGGGCGAGGAGGAGATCGTATAGGTGCGCTGCACGTTGCCGCCCGGCACGTTCTTCGGATCAACGGGCAGATCGAGCGTGATGAATTGCCCCGGCTGATAGTCAAACCACGCACCCGAAGGCGCGCGGAAGGTGAAGCTGGCGGTATCGGCCACATCGGGCACGACCATGGCGCATTCCAGCCATTCGTCATCGGTCCAAGGCTTGCCGGACCAGTTGATCTGCGCGCCCATCTTATTCAGCCGCCATCGGTTTGGCCGGGGTCAGGTGGCGCTGCATCGTGGCGCAATACCAGTCGATGAACTGCGCCACGCCGCTTTCCTGCTGCGGCGAGTAAGGCCCCGGTTCATAGGCGGGCGACAGGATGCCCTTCTGGTTTTCCTCGACCACCTGACGGTCTTCGTCATTGGTGGCTTCCCAAACCTCGGTCAGGCGTTTCAGGTCATAGTCGCGGCCTTCAACGGCGTCTTTATGCACCAGCCATGTGGTGACCACCTCGGTCTCGGTGGCGCTGATCGGCAGAACGCGGAAGTTCAGCACATGGTCCGACAGGAAGTGGTTCCAGGTGTTGGGGTAGTGGAAGAACAGCAAGGAACCGGCATTGGCAAAGGGCATGCCGGGCAGTTTCGGGGCGGCCGCCTTGCCGTCCATCGTGTAGCTGACCGCATCGCCGACGAAGGGGATGCGCACCAGCCGCCATTGCTCGGTGTCCGAAATCAGGTAACGCGAGGGCAGGCCCGCGGCCTCGCAGCGGTCGACATGGGCGGCGCCAACGGGCGACGACAGGCTGTCATCAGAGCCCACAAGGTTCGGATCATCGTTGAAGGTGCGGCAAAGCGCGGGGTGCGACCCGGCGCAGTGATAGCACTCGCGGTTATTTTCCAAGACGAGCTTCCAGTTGCCGTTTTCCACGATGCGCGACTGGTGGGCGACCTTCAGATCGCCCATGCCATGCGATGCCGTGTAGCGGTTCGCGGCTTGTTGCACGGGCGCGAAATCGGGCACGGTTTCGGCAAGGCAGACAAAGACCATTCCGGCGGCGGTGGCGCAATGCACGGTCTTCAGGCCGTGGCTGGCCGGCTTGAAATCGGGGCCCATCTCGCGCGCCCACATCAGCTTGCCGTCAAGATCATAGGTCCATTGGTGATAGGGGCAGACGAGTTTCACGGTCGAGCCGGAGGTCTTGGAACACAGGCGCTGGCCGCGGTGGCGGCAGACGTTGTGGAAGGCGCGCACTTCGCCATCCGAGCCTTTGACGATCACCACGGGATAGGCCCCGAGTTGCAGCGTCACATAGGCCCCGGCCTTTGGCAGTTCGGCGGCAGAGGCGGCAAAGATCCAGTCTTTATACCAGATCGCGTTCAGATCGGCCTGAAGCGCGCCTTCGTCGCAGTAAAGTGCCTGTGGCAGCGAATGATAGGGGCGGCGCTGGGCAAATTGCGCGGAAATTTCGGCTTGGTTCAGCATATGACCTCGCTTTTCCCGGCCGTCCCGCCGGGAGTGTTTCAGATGGGAACGGAGTAAACAGGCAATCGACGGGCATAGGGCGACAGGCACAGGACCAAGGCCGCCCAACCGCCCGCCGCGGGTGACGCTTTCGCAAGGCTGGTTTCCGGGCTTCGGGGGTGAACCTTGCGGTTCGGGCGTGACGCCTTCCCAGGGCCTGCGCAGACCCCAGTGGCACATGTCACGCCGCTCTCCCGTTACCGTTGCGGGGGCAGCGCCGGCGCTTCACCGGCTTCCCAATTCTCCGCTGTTGCCAGCGGCACCTTGCGAAAACCAAGATACGCGGTGCGACCGTTTGGCATATCGCAAGCGCGACCTTGATGCGCGAAATACCGACAGGCGCTGTCGTGAATTGCAGATTCAGCTTTTCGGCAAGGCCGCGGCTGCGCATCCTGAACAAGCCACCCTTGACCGCCCCCCCCCTTGCGCCTATACGCCCCCTGTCCGGGGTCTGCCGATCCATCGGATGCGATTCCCTATGCCCGTTTCCGGACCCTTCTTCCGGCCAAAGGCATCCGGGGCGCGAACAGACAAGGCATGTGGCATCTCTGGCGGGCTTACTTTTGTAGGGACCCGGTGAAGACCAGAAGCTCTGACACGGGCATCACCTCTGCGGACCCACCGCAGGCATATGGAGACAGGCATGAACCTGATCGCACAACTCGAAGCCGAGCAGATCGCTGCGCTTGGCAAGAAGATCCCCGACTTCAAGGCCGGTGACACCGTCCGCGTCGGCTACAAAGTGACCGAAGGCACCCGTTCGCGCGTGCAGAACTACGAAGGCGTCGTGATCGGCCGCAAGGGCGGCCTGACCATCTCGGCCTCGTTCACGGTCCGCAAGATTTCCTTCGGCGAAGGCGTGGAACGTGTGTTCCCGCTGTACTCGACCAACATCGATTCGATCGAAGTGGTCCGTCGCGGCAAGGTGCGTCGCGCCAAGCTGTACTACCTGCGGTCGCGTCGCGGCAAATCGGCCCGTATCGCCGAAGTCACCAACTACAAAGAAAAAGCTGAGTGAGGAGAGGCGCCATGAAAGACGGCATTCACCCCGACTATCACTTCATCGAAGTGAAAATGACCGACGGCTCCACCTTCCGCACCAAAACCACCTGGGGCAAAGAAGGCGAAACCATGTCGCTGGATATCGACCCGCTGTCGCACCCGGCATGGACCGGCCAGACCGCCAAGCTGATGGACACCGGCGGCCGCGTGTCGAAGTTCAAGAACAAATACGCCGGTCTGGGCTTCTGAGCCTGACCTTCGTGGAGCAAGGGGGGCGCCTTCGGGCGCCCTTTCCTTTTGCAGGGCTGAGGGTCTGGGGGCGCCGGGGAATTCCCCTTGCGAAGGGCCATTCCCTTCGTTAGCCGGGACATCCTATAGTTCGTGCGGTCCAAAATGGGGACCAGGTGGGGGACGTCGTGGCGCATATCATCGTTGTCGGGAATGAAAAGGGCGGGTCGGGAAAATCGACCACCTCGATGCATGTCGCGACGGCCTTGGCGCGGATGGGCTATCGGGTCGGGGCGCTGGATCTTGATCTGCGGCAAAAATCCTTCGCCCGCTATATCGAAAACCGCCGTGCCTTTCTAAAACGGGCAGAGCTTGATCTGCCAAGCCCGGACTACCGCGATCTTCCGGAAGGGGAATCCAATACCCTGCAACCGGGCGAAAATGCCTTTGACGCGCGGCTGTCTGCGGCGGTCGCGGCGCTGCAACCGATTTCGGATTTTATCATCATCGACTGCCCCGGCAGCCATACAAGGCTGAGCCAGGTCGCCCATTCGCTGGCCGACACGCTGGTCACGCCGATGAACGACAGCTTTGTCGATTTCGACCTTTTGGCGCGGATCGACCCGGAAACCGGCAAGGTGAAAGGCCCGTCGATCTATTCGGAAATGGTCTGGAATGCGCGGCAGCTTCGCGCACAGGCCGGGCTGAAGCCGATTGACTGGATCGTGCTGCGCAACCGGCTTGGCGCACAGGCCATGCACAACAAGCGCAAGGTGGGGGCCGCTTTGGAGGATCTGTCGCGCCGCATCGGGTTCCGCGTCGCCCCCGGTTTTGCCGAGCGGGTCATCTTCCGCGAGTTGTTTCCGCGCGGGCTGACGGTGCTGGACCTGAAGGATACCGGCGTGGATCAGATGAACATGTCAAATATCTCGGCCCGGCAAGAGGTGCGCGAGCTTATGAAAGAGCTGCGCCTGCCTGCCGTGAAGGTGGATTTCTAAGACCCGCCGCGCGAAAGCCCGGCCCAAGATTGCGCGCCCGCGCCTCACGGCTGCCAATGCGCAGCAGCCGCAGTTCGAACATGTCGGCTTCTGGCCGGGGTTTGCGGGCGAACAGCCCAAACTTGGCAAGGAGGGGGTAAAGCCGCGACATGGGAGCCTCCTGTTGCTGATGTCTTCAACCTGCCCGTGGGCTGCGGCGAAAACGGGGCAGGTCTTTGGTGAAAGCGCGCCGCATTCTGTGGCTCTGGAAACAATCGGTTTCCATAATCCCCCGTATTCTGGTGGCTTGAGAGAACCTGCCGTGCATGGCAGATGTTGAACAGATCAGTCCGGAGGTTGTCATGACAAACCCGCTTTATGATGCGCTTTTTGCCCCTTTGGCAGCGCGCGAGCGTGTGCTGATGCAGCTTGCGGATGGCGGGACGATCACCGGGCGCGGATTTCATGCCCTGATCGGGCAGGCCGCCAAGGCGCTTTTGGCCGCAGGTGTGGCGCCCGGCGACCGGGTGGCGGTTCAGGTCGGGAAATCTCCTCAGGCGCTGGCGGTCTATGCGGCGACTGTCTCGATCGGCGCGGTTTTTCTGCCGTTGAACACGGCCTATACCCCCGATGAGGTGGACTATTTCCTTGGCAATGCCACACCGCGCCTGTTCCTGTGCGATCCCGCGCGCGAAGGGGCGATGGCCCCGGTGGCTGCGCAGAATGGCGCCAGCGTGATGACACTGGATGGCAGCAAGGGCAGCTTTGCCGCCGCGATGGCGGGGCAGGATGCGGCCTTTGCGCCGGTCGCGTGTGATCCCGGTGATCTGGCGGCGATCCTTTACACCTCTGGCACCACGGGGCGGTCGAAGGGTGCGATGCTGAGCCATGACAACCTGTTGTCCAACGCCCGCGTGCTGGCCGATCTGTGGCAATTCACCGAAGCGGATGTGCTGCTGCATGCCCTGCCGATCTTTCATACCCACGGGCTGTTTGTGGCCTCTAACACCGCCTTCCTGAGCGGGGGGCAGATGATCTTCCTGTCAGGCTTTGACCTTGAACAGGTGCTCGCCGCGCTGCCGCGGGCGACTGCGATGATGGGTGTCCCGACCTTTTACACAAGGCTTCTGGACGATCCGCGCTTTACCCGTGATCTGGTGGCGCATATGCGGCTTTTCGTGTCCGGCTCGGCGCCCTTGTTGGCGGAAACCCATCTGGCGTTTGAGGCGCGCACAGGCCACCGGATTCTGGAACGCTATGGCATGACGGAAACCAACATGAACACCTCGAACCCCTATGGGGGCGAGCGGCGGGCGGGAACGGTGGGGTTCCCGCTGCCGTGGGTGGCGTTGCGGATCATGGCGGACGGGGCCGAGGTCGCGCCGGGCGCGGTTGGCGGGATCGAGGTGCGCGGGCCGAATGTGTTCTCGGGCTATTGGCAGATGCCCGAAAAGACGGCGGAGGAGTTGCGGCCCGATGGCTGGTTTATCACCGGTGATCTGGGGCGCGTGGATGCGGATGGTTATGTGCAGATCGTCGGGCGGGCCAAGGATCTGGTCATCACCGGGGGCTTCAACGTCTATCCGATTGAGATCGAGATGGTGCTGGATGAACAGCCCGCTGTGTTGGAAAGCGCGGTGATCGGCCTGCCGCACCCGGATTTCGGCGAAGCGGTGTTTGCGGTTCTGGTGGCGCAGAAAGGGGTGGCCTTGGATGCCGCTGCGGTCTTGGCAGGGCTGCGCGACCGTCTGGCGCGGTTCAAGCAGCCCAAGGCTGCGGTGGTTGTGGATGCCTTGCCGCGCAATGCCATGGGCAAGGTGCAGAAGGCCGAATTGCGCAAACGTTTTGCGGATTGGTTTGCGGGCGCGGAAAATTCTTGAGGAAGAATATTAGGGGCTGCCTGCCTCCCCTCGGTTGCTGGGCCGGCGCAAGGTAAATTGGAACGCGGTCAATTGGAAGGACGGCGGGCGTTAGGCGGCGGACGAGAACCGACACCCCTCTGAAGAACAGCATTGTAGGGACGGGATGCAGGGCAGAAGGCGCATTGTCGCTGCGGTGCGTATGTCGCGCATCTTTCATTGACCTCAGCAAATCCGACCGATGAACAGCGCTTCTTCAGAGGATCGTGCGCGACAAGTCTTGACCGCTGCCGAAACCTGAGTATCGTTGCATTGAAAAATCGGCAATCACTTGCACGGCACTCGGGCCATGTCGCAGACCTGCTTTGGTCTGAGGCGTGGCCTTTCTTGCGTTCGGGGGATGGTGTGAAGCGGCGGATCGAACTGGGACTTCTGTTCTCGCGCTCGGGCAGCTATGCGCTGATTTCCGAGGCGTGCCGGTCTGGTGCCCTTGCGGCCATCGCCCGGATCAACGCCGATCCGGCGGTGGATGTCAGCTTCGTGCCGGTCGAACGCGATCCCGGTGGCAACGTCGACGCCTATGGCCCCCTGTGCGAAGAAATCCTGCGCGATACGAGCGCGCGGCACGTGGTGGGCTGCATCACAAGCTGGAGCCGGAAAGAGGTCATTCCGACGGTCGAGAAGTTCGGGGGAACGCTCTGGTATGCCGTGCCCTATGAGGGGTTCGAGGCCTCGGACCATGTCGTCTATACCCATGCCTGCCCGAACCAGCACCTTTTGCCGTTGCTGGACTGGGTGATGCCGGCGCATGGGCGGCGGTCCTACCTCGTGGGGTCGAATTACATCTGGGGCTGGGAGATGAACCGGCTGGCACGGGAGAGGATCACCGCAGCGGGGGGTGAGGTGCTGGGGGAGCGTTACCTGCCCATGGGCTCGCGCGAGGTGGGGCGGATGATCGAGGAGATCCGCTTTGCCCGGCCCGATTTCATCCTGAATTCGCTGATCGGCCCGTCGTCCTATGAGTTCATGTCGGCTTATCGGGCGCTGGGGCTGGAGGATGCGGCGTTTCAGCCCGACCGCTGTCCGGTCCTCTCGTGCAATGTGACGGAATGTGAACTGCCCGCCCTGGGGCAGGGGGCAGAGGGGCTGGTGGCGGCAGGCCCCTATTTCCGCGGCGTGCCGGGCTGGCCGGGAGAGGGCAACTTCGGATCCTCGCACGAGGCGGCGGCGTTTTCGGCGGTGATGGAGCTGAGGCGGCTTCTGACAGGGCGCGAGGGGGCAGAGAGCTGGCCCTTGTCGCAGCTTCTGGCAGAGGAGCGGGGGCGCGGTATCGTTGATCCCGCGACGCATCACACGGTGCTTCCGGTGGTCATCGCACGGGTGCAAAACGGGGTGTTCCGGCCGATCAAGCGGCTGGAGGCTGTGGCGGGAGATCCGTATCTGACGCGCAGCCGGTCTGTGTCTGCACCGGTCTTGCGGGTGGTGTCATGAAGCGCCGGGCGATCCGCATTCCGAACCTTGGGGGCGCGCGGACCATCATCCTGCACCGCCCGCACCCGACCGTGCAGGCTTTGACGCGGCAGTTGACGGCGATTGGGCTGGTGGTCACGCAAGTCTGGCCAGAGCTGGGGCCGGAGGCTTTGGCGGCGGATTACATCTTCTTCGATGCCGATATGGGGCATGATGGAATGTTCCGGTGGGAAGCGGGTCAGCCGCCCATCCCGATGATCGCGCTGATCGGCTCCGAGGCGCCGGGCCGGATCGAGTGGTCGCTCAAGGCGGGTTCACACGCCCAGCTTCTGAAGCCGGTGGGCGACAACGGGGCTTACTCGGCGCTCTTGATCGCGCGGGACGCCTTTGATGCGCAAAGGGCGCTGTCGGCGGAAATCGCGGATCTTCGCCGCAGGCTGGACGACCGGCAGACGGTGGTGCGCGCGGTGACGCTGCTGGCGGCACGGGGCAAGTCCGAGGCCGAGGCCTATGCGCAGCTACGCCAGATGGCGATGGCCTGGCGGATCAGTTTCGAAAATGCGGCGGCGCGGATCGTCGCGGCGCAGGGGGGGCCGGATGACCGATCTGAGCGCGGATAGTTCGCCCGCCGCGCCGAAGGGTGCCCTCGCGCGGCTGATGCGGCGCAAGCTTGCCGTTTTCGGTCTGATGTTGATTGCGCTGGTGGTGGCCGGGGCGGTCTTTGCCCCCTGGATCGCGCCCTTCGATCCGAACGATCAGATGTTTGACGGGCTGACGCTGGAAGGTGCGCCGATGCCACCGGACGGCAAATTCCTGATGGGCACCGATCTTCTGGGCCGCGATCTTCTCAGCCGCCTTCTCTACGGTGCGCAGACCTCGCTGGTCATCGGGGTGGTGGCGAACGGGCTGGCGCTGGTGATCGGCACGCTGGTGGGTATCACGGCCGGGTTCTTCCGGGGCTGGGTCGGCGGCGTGCTGATGCGGTTCACCGACCTGATGATGGCCTTTCCGGCCCTGTTGCTGGCGATCTGTCTGGCGGCGATCTTCCAGCCCTCGCTCTGGATCGTCGCCTTGGTTATCGCGCTGGTGAACTGGGTGCAGACCGCGCGGGTGATCTATACCGAGACTTCCTCGCTGGCCACGCGCGACTTCATCGCGGCGGAGCGGACATTGGGGGCAAGCACCCCGCGCATCCTGTTTCGCCACATCCTGCCCCACCTGCTGCCAACGATCATCGTCTGGGGCACATTGGGGATTTCGACCACGGTCCTCTTGGAGGCGACGCTCAGCTTTCTGGGCATCGGCGTGCAGCCGCCCACGGCAAGCTGGGGCAATATCATCTTCGAGAACCAGACCTACTTCCAGTCGGCACCTTGGCTGGTCTTCATTCCCGGCGCGGCCATCATCCTTCTGGCGCTGGCCTTCAATCTGGTCGGCGACGCGCTGCGCGACGTTCTGGACCCCACACAGCGGGGGCGTGACTGAATGACCGCCTACCTGATCCGCCGCCTGATCCAGTCCGCGCTGATCCTTCTGGGTGTCAGCTTCATCACCTTCTTTCTGCTTTACATCCTGCCTGCCGATCCCGTGCGCCAGATCGCCGGGCGCTCGGCGACGGCGGAAACGGTCGAGAACATCCGCCAGCAGCTTGGCCTCGATAAACCCTTCGTCGTGCAATACGCCCGCTATCTGGGCGGGCTGGTGCAGGGCGATATGGGCCGCAGCTATCTGCAAAAGACCGAAGTGGCCGAACTGATCCTGTCGCGTCTGCCTGCGACACTCCTGCTCATGCTGGGCGCCATCGTCTGCGAACTGGTGCTGGGCTTGACCATGGGCATCGTCGCGGCGCTGTGGCGGGGGCGGGCGGTGGATCAGGGGCTGATGCTCACCTCCTTCGTCACCGTCTCGGCCCCGCAATTCGTGGTCAGCCTGCTGCTGCTCTATGTCTTTGCGGTAAAGCTGGGCTGGTTCCCCATCGGCGGCTACGGAACCTTCGCGCATCTGGTGCTGCCCGCCGTGACCTTGGGCATCCTCGGGTCCGGCTGGTATTCCCGCATGATGCGATCCAGCATGATCGACGTGCTGCGTGCCGATTACATCCGCACCGCGCGGGCGAAGGGCCTGAGCCGCACCCGGATCGTGCTGCGCCACGCGCTGCCGAATGCCATCCTGCCGGTCATCGCGATGATCGGCATCGACATCGGTATCTTCATGGGCGGGATCGTCGTCGTTGAAAGCGTGTTCGGTTGGCCCGGCATCGGGCAACTGGCGTGGCAGGCGATCCAGCGCGTCGACATTCCGATCATCATGGGCGTCACCCTCGTCTCCGCTTGCGCCATCGTGCTGGGGAACCTTCTGGCCGACCTGATCGCCCCGTTCATCGACCCAAGAATAAGACTTTGCTAACCCAACAGGAGAGAAAGACAATGAAAAAACTGCTCGCCTCTACCGCTGTCATGCTGGCTCTTGCGCTGCCCGCGCAGGCGCAAGACTATACCCCGGACGCCAACGCCAAACCCGGCGGAACCATCACCATCACCTATAAGGATGATGTGGCGACGCTCGACCCCGCCATCGGTTACGACTGGCAGAACTGGTCGATGATCAAGTCGCTGTTCGATGGGCTGATGGACTATGTTCCCGGCACCACCGAATTGCGTCCGGGCCTTGCCGAAAGCTACGAGATTTCCGAGGACGGCCTGACCTACACCTTCCACCTGCGGGCCGGGGTCAAGTTCCACAACGGCCGCGAGATGACGGCCGAGGATGTGAAATACTCGCTGGACCGCGTGACAAACCCGGAAACCCAATCACCGGGCGCGGGGTTCTTCGGTGCCATCGCCGGGTTCGAGGCCGCCGGGCCGGGCGGGCTGTCGGGCGTTGAAGTGGTTGATCCCGCAACGGTGAAGATCACGCTCAGCCGTCCCGACGCGACCTTCCTGCATGTCATGGCGCTGAACTTTGCCTCTGTGGTGCCGAAGGAAGCCGTGGACGAGGCCGGGCCTGACTTTGGCAAGAAACCGGTCGGAACCGGGGCCTACAAGCTGGCGGAATGGACACTGGGCCAGCGGTTGGTGTTCGAGAAGAACGCAGAGTACTGGCGCGCAGGCGTGCCGTTCCTTGATTCAGTGGTGTTCGAAGTTGGGCAAGAGCCGGTGGTGGCGCTTCTTCGCCTGCAAAACGGCGAGGTTGACGTCCCCGGCGATGGCATCCCGCCCGCGAAGTTCACCGAGGTGATGGGCGATCCGGCACAGGCGGCGCGCGTGGTGGTCGGCGGCCAGTTGCACACCGGCTATATCACCCTGAACGTCGGCATTGCCCCCTTCGATAAGGTCGAAGTGCGCAAAGCGGTGAACATGGCGATCAACAAGGAGCGGATCACCCAGATCATCAACGGCCGCGCGGTGCCTGCCACGCAACCCCTGCCGCCCTCGATGCCGGGCTATACCGAAGGTTACGCGGGCTATGCCTATGACCCGGAGGGCGCCAAGGCGATGCTCGCCGAGGCAGGGCTGGTCGACGGCTTCGAGACAGAGCTTTACGTGATGAACACCGACCCGAACCCGCGGATCGCGCAAGCCATCCAGCAGGATCTTGCGGCGGTGGGCATTACCGCGAACCTTCAGAACCTTGCCCAAGCCAACGTGATCGAGGCCGGGGGCGCGGGCACGGCGCCGATGATCTGGTCGGGCGGCATGGGTTGGATTGCGGACTTCCCCGATCCGTCCAACTTCTACGGCCCGATCCTCGGCTGTGCCGGGGCGGCCCCCGGTGGCTGGAACTGGTCGAAGTTCTGCGACGAGGCGCTGGATGCCAAGGCCATCGCGGCCGACAGCATGTTTGACCCAGCGAAATCCGCCGAGCGGTTGCAAGCCTGGTCCGACGTCTATGTCGGCGTGATGGAGCAGGCCCCTTGGGTTCCGGTCTTCAACGAGGAGCGCTACACGATGAAGTCGGAGCGGATGGGCGGCGAGGATGCGCTTTACGTCGATCCGGTCTCGATCCCGGTCAACTATGACTATGTCTGGGTCAAACAGTAATGTGCAAAGCCTGCGACTACACGATCCACGGCGCGCAGCATCACTTTGGCTGGGATAACTCCCTGCCGCCCGCGCTGCGCGTCGCTCCGGGATCGACTATCGAGTTCCATTGTCATGATTCCTCGGCGGGCCAGCTTGGCCCGTCGTCTACCCTGCAAAGCGTGATCGACCTCGACTTCGGCAAGATCAATCCGGTGTCGGGGCCGATCTATGTCGACGGGGCCAAACCCGGCGACGTGCTGAAGGTGACGCTGGAGGGGTTCGCCCCCAAGGTGTTCGGCGGCAAAGGCTTCGGCTGGACCGCGAACATCCCCGGCTTCGGGCTTCTGGCTGACCAGTTCACCGACCCGGCGCTGTGCCTGTGGTCCTATGATCCGGCCAGCATGGAACCCGCCCTTTGGGGCAAGTCCGCCCGCGTGCCGCTGAAGCCGTTCTCTGGCACCATTGGCAATGCTCCGGCGGAAACTGGGTTGCACTCCGTCGTTCCGCCCCGGCGGGTCGGCGGCAACCTTGATATCCGTGACCTGACCTCGGGCGTGGCGCTCTATCTGCCGGTGGAGGTAGAGGGCGCCTTGTTCAGCGTGGGCGATACCCATGCAGCGCAGGGTGATGGCGAGGTCTGCGGCACGGCGATTGAAAGCCCGATGAACGTGGTGCTGACGCTGGATCTGGTGAAGAACCAGCCGCTGAAGACCCCGCGCTTCACCACGCCGGGGCCGGTGACGCGGCATCTGGACGCCAAGGGCTATGAGGCGACGACAGGGATCGGGCCGGACCTGATGGCGGCCGCGAAGGATGCGGTGTCGGGAATGATCGACCTGCTGACGGCGCAGCAAGGCATCTCGGCGGTCGACGCCTATATGCTCTGCTCGGTTTGCGGCGATCTTCGCATCTCGGAAGTCGTGGACATGCCGAATTGGGTGGTCAGCTTCTACTTCCCAAGGGTTGTTTTCGAATGACCTTGGCGGAGGCCATGCCAAATTCCGGGGCTGTGACGGCCCCGGACCCTGTCCTGCGGGTCGAGGGGCTTTGCGTCTCGGTGCGGACCGAACAGGGGTTGAAACCGCTGGTGCAGGATCTGTCCTTCGATCTGCGAAAGGGCGAGACGCTGGCGATTGCCGGGGAAAGCGGATCGGGCAAATCGATCACCTCGCTGGCCATCATGGGCCTGCTGCCACCCCCTGCGGTCCGCGTGACCGGAGGCCGGGTTGTCCTGTCCGGTCAAGACATGACCACGCTGCCGGAAACCGCGCTGCGAAAGGTCCGGGGCGACCGGATCGCGATGATCTTTCAGGAGCCAATGACCAGCCTCAACCCGGTGATGACCGTCGGTGCGCAGCTTTCGGAAGCCATCCGGGCGCATGCGCCTGTGGGGCGGGCCGAAGCGGCAACGCGCGCGGTTGAGGCGCTAAAGGCCGTCCGGCTGTCGGAGCCCGAGCGCCGGATGCACCAGTATCCGCATGAGCTTTCCGGCGGGATGCGCCAGCGGGTGATGATCGCCATGGCGCTGGCCCTGCGGCCCGAGGTGCTGATCGCGGATGAGCCGACGACGGCGCTTGACGTCACCGTGCAGCGCGAGGTGCTGGACCTCTTGCGCGACCTGCAACGCGATCTTGGCACCGCGATCATCCTGATCACGCATGATATGGGCGTGGTGGCCGAAATGGCCGACCGGGTGATCGTGATGCGGCAGGGGCGGCAAGTGGAAACCGCTGCCACCACCGACATTTTCATTAGGCCACGCGCTGACTACACCCGTGCGCTTCTTGCCGCCGTGCCGCGCATGGGGCAGGCCGCCGCACGCCCGCCCGTCACCGGCGAGGCCATCGCCCGGCTGGAGGATGTGGTCGTCCGCTATCCTTTGCGGGGCGGGCTTCTGGGCGGGGTGACGCAGAACGTCCACGCGGTCGAGCATGTCAGCTTTGACATCCGCCGGGGCGAGACCTTCGCGCTGGTGGGCGAATCCGGCTGCGGCAAGTCGACGGTCGCCAAGGCGCTGGTCGGGCTTGCCCCGCATCAAGGCCGGATCGAGATCGCCGGGCAAATGATAGAGGGGTTGGACGCAGGGGCCATGAAGTCCATGCGCCGCAGGGTGCAAATGGTGTTTCAGGACCCGATGGCCGCCCTGAACCCCCGGATGCGGGTCGGCGCCCTTATCGCGGAACCGCTGCTGATCCATGGCATCGGCGATGCGGCCAGCCAAAGGAACAGGGTCGCCGACCTTATGGCCCGCGTCGGGCTGGAATCCGGGCAGATGGACCGCTATCCGCATGAATTCTCGGGCGGGCAACGGCAGCGGATCTGCATTGCGCGCGCCTTGGCCCTGCAACCGGATCTGATCATCGCTGACGAAAGCGTCTCCGCGCTGGATGTCAGCGTGCAGGCCCGCGTGCTGGATCTCTTGCGCGCGTTGCAGGCGGAATTTGGCGTGTCCTATCTGTTCATCAGCCATGACATGGCGGTGGTCGAGAATATCTCGGACCGGGTGGCGGTGATGTATCTGGGCCAGATCGTCGAGATGGGCACGCGGGCGCAGATTTTCGGCAATCCGCAGCACCCCTACACAAGACGATTGATGGAGGCCGTTCCGGTTCCCGACCCGGCGCATCAGCGGGCCGCCGTCCCGCGCCTCGCCGGAGAGGTGCCCAGCCCGCTGCACCCGCCGGGCCGGGAGCCGACGCGTGTTATTCTACAAGATATCGGCGGAGGCCACTTGGTTGGAAATCTGTCCTAGTTGGACGGGAAACTGTGCGGCTGGCGCCGAGCAGCGGCAGGGCACGGGGGAGAGAGACAGCGGGTTGCCGTCGCTGGCGCGGTGGCTGAAGCAGGAGCGCGACGTCTCAAGAGCCCGTCCCGGCGATGGGGGATGCACCTGATCAGCGCCAACAAACTTTACCCGCCCCTTCCCATTTACGTCCTTCTCCCCTGACGCGCTTCACCCCCCGAGGGTGTTTTCGCCAAGATGCAGATCGGGGTCGGTCAGTTCGGCCTCAAGAAACTGTTCGAAGGCGTCAAGGTCTACCGGGTCGAACTGGCCAAAGCCCTGCATCCAGACGCTTGCGGCGCGCAGGGCGTCGGGTTCCAGTTTGCACCAGATCACCCGGCCGCGCTTTTCGCGGCTGATGAGTCCGGCCTCGGCGAGGATGCCGAGATGTTTCGAGATCGCGGCGAGGCTGATTTCGAAGGGTTCGGCCACATCGGTCACTGCCATGTCATCTTCCAGCAGCATGGCCAGAATGGCCCGGCGGGTCGGGTCGGCAAGGGCGGCGAAGGTCATGTCAAGCGGATGCGGCATGGCGTGACTATCGGGGGGCTGGGCGTAATCGTCAACCGGATGGTTGAATGACGAAAAGGCAAGGGGAAAGCGGCTGGGCGAGGTGATCGGGTGACTGGAAAAATGGAAAGTTTATGTTTTACAGTGGGTTATGCCTGCGTCGGCACGGCTTTCGCCATATTGACTCATATCCCGGCGCCCGTTAGGTCATGGCCAACTTCCGAAGGGGCGTTTTGCCATGGTGACTGAGGCTGACCGCGCGCGACTTCAAGCGTTGGAAAAGCGGATTGCCGAGGCGAAGGGCGCGGTCAATCCGCCGCCCAATCCCAAGGAGGATCAGTATACGCAGGCGCAGTTGGCGTGGCGTATGGTGATCGAGCTTGTGGCCGGTCTGGCGATCGGTTTTGGCATCGGATACGGGCTGGACCGGTTTTTGGGGACCATGCCGCTGTTTTTGGTGCTGTTCATCTTCGCGGGGCTCGCGGCGGGTGTGAAAACCATGCTGCGCTCGGCGAAGGAAGTCGAGATGAGACGGGCTGCCAAGGCGGCTGAAAAAGAGGATGACGGACGTGGCGACTGAAGAAGCTGTTGAACACGGGGCGGAACAAGGGGCAGGTCTGGCTTTCCATCCGTTGGACCAGTTCAAGATCACCCGTCTGTTCGGCGAAGGCCCGATCGAATGGTACACCCCCACCAATGCCACCCTGTGGATGGCCTTGGCGATTGTCGCCATTCTGGTGGTCTTTGTGTTCGGCTCCAAGGGCCGCGCGCTGATCCCGTCGCGTTTGCAATCCGTCGGCGAAATGGCTTACGGCTTTGTCTACAAGATGGTTGAGGACGTGGCCGGCCATGATGGCGCCAAGTTCTTCCCGCTGATCATGACGCTGTTCCTGTTCATCCTGTCGGCCAACATGCTGGGCCTTCTGCCCGGCTCCTTCACGCCGACGAGCCATATCGCTGTCACCGCGATCTTGGGCTTTGGCTTCTTCATCTTCGTCACGCTTCTGGGCTTTGCCAAGAATGGCGCGCATTTCCTCGGCCTATTCTGGATGTCGGATGCGCCCTTGATCCTGCGCCCGATCATCGCGGTGATCGAAGTGATTTCCTACTTCGTCCGCCCGGTCAGCCATTCGATCCGTCTTGCCGGCAACATCATGGCAGGCCACGCCGTCATGAAAGTGTTCGCGGCCTTTGCGCCCTTGGTTCTGATGTCGGCCATCGGCTATGTCGTGACCCCGGTTTCGATCCTGGCGATCACCGCGATCTACGCACTCGAAGTTCTCGTGGCCTTCATTCAGGCCTACGTGTTCACCATTCTGGCCTGCGTCTATCTGAAAGACGCGCTCCATCCGGGGCACTGATCCGCAGGCCGGACACTCAAACTGACTATTCCATCGTAAGGAGAAGACACATGGAAATCGCAGCAGCAGCCGCAATGGGCAAATTCATCGGTGCCGGTCTGGCCGCCATCGGTTCGGGCGCCGCCGCTATCGGTGTTGGCAATGTCGCCGGCAACTTCCTGGCGGGTGCGCTGCGCAACCCGTCGGCCGCTGGTTCGCAAACCGCGACCCTCTTCATCGGTCTGGCCTTCGCCGAAGCTCTGGGGATCTTCTCGTTCCTCGTCGCGCTTCTGCTGATGTTCGCAGTCTGATCTGACGCTCGCATCCTTACGGTCAGGGATGCAGGCCTAACCCGCCCGCATCCCTGAATTTCCCAAAGGGTCCGACGGAGGACGAAGATATGACGACCGAAACCACCGCTGCGGAAGTGGCGCATGGGGCGGCAGAAGCTTCGGGGGCAGGGATGCCTCAGTTGGACTTCTCGACCTTCCCGAACCAGATTTTCTGGCTTCTGGTCACGCTCGTCGTGATCTACTTTGTGCTGTCGCGCGTGGCGCTGCCGCGCATCGGCTCGGTTCTGGCCGAGCGGAAGGGCACGATCACCAATGACCTTGCTGCGGCCGAAGAGCTGAAGCAAAAGGCCGTCGGTGCCGAAAAGGCTTATAATGACGCGCTGATTTCGGCCCGCGCAGAGGCGTCCAAGATCGTGGCGGCTACCAAGGCGGATATCCAGAAGGATCTGGACAAGGCTTTGGCCAAGGCTGACGCCGAGATTGCCGCCAAGGCTGCGGAATCCGAAAAGCGCATCGCGGAAATCCGTGCTGGCGCGATGGAAGCCGTCACCGAAGTGGCGAAAGACACGGCGAAGGAATTGGTCACCGCCTTGGGTGGTAAGGCCGATGCCCGGACTGTGACCGCTGCCGTGACTGCCGCGCTGAAAGGGTAAGGCTATGAAAAAACTGATCCTTCCCCTTCTCATGCTGACGGCCAGCCCGGCCTTTGCGTCGGGTGGTCCGTTCCTGTCGCTGCGCAACACCAACTTTGTGGTGATGATCTCGTTCCTGGTGTTCGTCGCCATCCTGCTCTGGGCCAAGGCTCCGGCCAAGATCGGTGCGATGCTGGATGCCCGTGCCAACCAGATCAAGGCCGAGCTTGCTGAGGCCAAGGCCCTGCGCGAAGAAGCCCGCGCCCTGCTGTCTTCTTATGAAAAGAAGCAGAAAGAGGTGCAGGAGCAATCCGAGCGCATCGTGGCTGCGGCCAAGGATGAGGCGTTGAACGCGGCCAAGCAGGCCAAGGAAGATCTGAAAGCCTCGATTGCCCGCCGTGTTGCGGCAGCCGAAGACCAGATCGCCAGCGCCGAGGCCAGCGCCCTGCGTCAGGTGCGTGAAAAGGCCGTGACCGTGGCCATCGCTGCCGCGACCGAGATTCTGGCCAAGCAGACCACCGCTGAAGCTGCAAGTGCCTCGATCGACGCGGCGATTGCGCAAGTGGAAGCAAAGCTGCACTGAAGCGTGTCAGGTTTGAGTTGAAGCGAAAAGCGCTGTCTCTCGCATAGGCTCGAGCGCGCTTTTTGATAAGGCCGGTACTAAAGAAAACCTGACAGGTTGTAAGCCAGCCCAAAGCTTGAAAATGGCCCCGGTTTTCCGGGGCTTTTTTTATGGCCGGTTCTTTTCGTGATGCAGGCGTTGCAGGGCAACCGCATCGTTTTGCGCCGCCCGGATATGGTCAGTCATGGCTTGCTTGACGTAATCCAGATGCACCTCGACGGCCGCGCGGGCGGCTCTTGGATCCCGCGTTTGAATGGCCGCGTTGATCGCACGATGCTGGTTCAACAGCATGTCGCGGGTCAGGCGGTTCTTGAACATCACTTGTCGATTGTAAAACACGCCCTGCCGCAACAGATCATAGATCGACCGCATCATGTGCAGCATGACGACATTGTGGCTTGTCTCGATGATCGCCATGTGAAAGCTGGCGTCCAACGCGGCTTCGTCGGTCGGGTCGCGCTTTTGATGCGCCGCCTCCATCTTGCGAAAGACGGTGTCGATCACTTCAAGATCAATGTTGCTGCCGAACTGGGCGGCGCGTTCAGCGGCCAGCCCCTCCATGTCACGGCGGAAGGCGATATAGTCGAACACCGCTTCTTCATGACTGGAGAAAAGGTCGATCAGGGCCGGTGAAAAGGCCGAGCCAAGCACCTCATCGGCAACAAAGATCCCCGCGTTCGGTTTGGGCATGAGCAGCCCGCGGTCTTGCAACTCGGCCACGGCTTCGCGCAGGCTGGGGCGCGAGATGCCCAGACGTTCGGCAAGATCACGTTCTGCCGGAAGGCGTTCGCCGGGGCGCAAGATGCCGCGCAAGATCAAAAGCGCGATCTGATGAACCACACTCTGCGAGAGCTTTTCGGTTTCGATCTTCTGGAACGGCATGGCCCCCTCCTTCTTGGAGTGAACATAGGGCCAGTTGCTATTAGGTTTCAATGAAGAAGGGCCGGAGCTTCCCCCGGCCCTTTTCTCGTTCCACCCGCCAGCGGATCAGCGTGTTGGGCGGATGATGATTTCGACCCGGCGGTTCTGCGCGCGGCCATAATCGGTCTGGTTCGAGGCAACAGGCGCATCCTCGCCCCGGCCATAGGTGGCAATCCGGCCCGAGGGTACGCCCGAGTTGCGCAGCACTTCGGCCACGGCGACGGCGCGGCGCTGCGACAGGTCTTGGTTGTAAGCGGCCCCGCCGACATTGTCGGTGTGGCCGATGACCTCGATGTTGGAGTTGGGATATTTCATCAGGCTGTTCGCGACGGCCCGCAGATCACCGACCAGATTGCCCGACAGATAGGCGCTGTCGGTGGCGAACAGCAGGTCTTGCGGCATGTTCACAACCAGATAGTCGCCCATATTGGTGACCGAGATGTTTGACGACAGCGAGCCGCGCAGTTCCGCCGCTTGCCGATCAAGGTCCGAACCGATGGCCGCCCCGGTCGCAGCACCCAAGGCCCCGCCCAGAAGCGCGCCTTTAAACTCATCCCCATCGCCCGAAACGGCGACGCCCGCCGCGGCCCCCAGCAGCCCCCCCAGCACTGCGCCATTCTTGGTGCGGGCGTTCGGGTCATTCGGATAGGCGTTGGGATCGACGCAGGCCGAAAGCGACAGTGCGCCCAAGGTGGCGAGAATCAGAGGGGTTTTGAAAGTCATGCTTGGCCTCATGAAAATGGGTTCGGCGCGATGCGCCCATGTGTCTGATATAGCAGGCTTCCGCCTGTTATCCCATAGCAAGCCCGGCATGGGCAGGTTCTTGCCCATCGGCCGCATCGGCCCGCGCCCCTTCCCAGGCCAGCATGGCGCGTTTGACGGGCAAGCCCCAGTGATAGCCGCCAAGCCCACCGGATTTGCGCAACGCCCGGTGGCAGGGAATCAGGAACGAAATCGGATTGCGCCCGACCGCCGTGCCGACGGCCCGCACCGCGCGGGCATGGCCGATGGCGCCGGCAATCTGGGAATAGGTGGTGACATGGCCCGAGGGGATCGACAGCAGGGCTTCCCAGACCTTGATCTGAAACGGCGCCCCGATCAGGTGCAGCCGGGTTTCGCCCGCGCCAAAGGCGGCCGCCGCCAGCGGTGCGATTGCGGTGTCGTCACGCAGGAAGGCTGCGGCGGGCCAGCGGCGCATCAGGTCTTCCACGGTTTCCTCCAACCCCATTTCCTGCGTGAAGCCCATGCCGCAGATGCCCTTCTCGGTGGCCATCACCACAGTCTCGCCAAAGGGCGACAGCGCCAGCCCCCAGCGGATCACCAACCCCGCGCCGCCGGTGGCAAATTCGCCGGGGCTCATGGCTTCCCATTTGAGGAACAGATCATGCAGCCGTCCACCGCCTGAAAGGCCCGCCTCTTGGGCCGCCTCCAGCACGGTAAAACGCCGCGCCAGCAGGTCGCGCGCATGGCCCAGCGTCAGGTATTGCTGATAGGCCTTGGGGCTGACGCCGACCCATTGGCTGAAGGTGCGCTGGAAATGCGCGGGCGACAGGCCGATGCGCGCGGCAAGGGTTTCGAGTGTCAGGCCCGGCCCGCCCGCATCAATCTCGCGCAGGGCGCGGGCGATGACGGCATAGTGATAGCTTGGGCTTTGGTCGGTCATGGCAGTCTCCTCTGGCCTGACGATAGGCCAGCAAAGCGCCCCGTGCGACCCGTTTCCTGCGGGATGAGCGGTTGCGGGGCGGGTCTGCGATGGTGCATAGCTTGGCCATGGCCAAACAGCTTCCCTATTCCGCGATGCGCCGCATCTTCGCCCGGTTTCAAGAGATTGAAGCCGAACCGAAGGGCGAATTGCACCACACCAACGCCTTTACCCTTGTGGTCGCGGTGGCGCTGTCGGCGCAGGCGACGGATGCGGGCGTGAACAGGGCCACCAAGCATCTGTTCGAGATCGCCGATACCCCTGCCAAGATGCTGGCGCTGGGGGAGGAGGGCGTGACCCAGCATATCAAGACCATCGGGTTGTTCCGCAACAAGGCCAAGAATGTCATCAGGCTGTGCCAGCTCTTGCTGGATGAGTTCGGCGGCGAGGTGCCATCCTCTCGCGCGGCGCTGCAATCCTTGCCGGGTGTCGGGCGCAAGACGGCGAATGTGGTGTTGAACATGTGGTTCCACCAGCCCGCGCAGGCCGTTGACACCCATATCTTCCGGGTCGGCAACCGTACGGGCATTGCGCCGGGCCGCGATGAAGGGGCTGTGGAGCGCGCAATTGAGGATAACGTTCCCGCCGAATACCAGCAGCACGCCCACCACTGGCTAATCCTGCACGGCCGCTATATCTGCATCGCGCGCAAACCCAAATGCGGCATCTGCCCGATCCGCGATGACTGCCAGTTCGAGGACAAGACCCTATGAAGAAGTATCAGGTTGTCGGCATCGGCAATGCGATTGTCGATGTGATCACCCAAGCCGATGAGTCCTTTCTTGAGATGATGGGCATCGAGCGGGGCATCATGCAACTGGTCGAACGCGAGCGGGGGGAACTCCTTTACGCCGCGATGAAGGACCGGGTGCAGGCGCCCGGCGGGTCGGTTGCGAATTCCTTGGCCGGTCTGGGCAATATGGGCCTGAAGACGGCCTTCATCGGCCGCGTGCATGACGACGCCCTGGGGCGGTTTTACGCCAAGGGCATGGCCGAGGATGGCACCGATTTCGTCAACCCGCCAGTTCCGGGCGGGGAGTTGCCGACCTCGCGTTCGATGATCTTCGTGTCCAACGACGGCGAGCGGTCGATGAACACCTATCTCGGGATTTCGTCCGAGTTGGGACCGCAGGATGTGTCGGATGATGTGGCGGGCGATACCGACTATCTGTTCCTTGAAGGCTATCTTTACGACAAGCCCAAGGGAAAAGAGGCGTTTGAACGCGCGGCGAAGCTGTGCCAGCAGGCCGGGGGCTGTGCGGGCATCGCGCTGTCGGACCCGTTCTGCGTGGACCGTCACCGCGATGACTTCCGGCGTCTGGTGAAGGATCTGGACTATGTGATCGGCAACGAACACGAATGGTCCAGCCTGTATCAAACCGATCTGGAAACCGCGCTGGCCCAAGCCGTGCAGGATGCGGGCGTGGTCGTCTGCACCCGGTCGGGCAATGAGGTGATCCTTGCCCGCGGGGCCGAGCGCGCCGTGGTTCCGGTGCGCCGGGTGGTGCCGGTGGATGCGACGGGCGCGGGCGATCAATTCGCGGCAGGCTTCATCTATGGGCTTGCGACGGGCCAAACACTCGACAAGGCTGGCCGTATGGGCTGCGCCGCCGCGGCCGAGGTCATCAGCCATTACGGCGCGCGGCCGGAAACCGATCTCAAGGCGCTCTTTCGGGCGCAAGGGCTTTTGTAAAGGAACAGGACCATGGACTACGCGGCATCGGGCAATCCGATTTCCTCGGGCAAGCAGCCCAAGCACAAGGTTGGCAAAAAAGGTCTTGGGGCCGAAAAAAGCCCGACTGGCGGCAAGGCGTCAAAAGAAGAACTGCTGGCCCGCATGAAGGCCGCGGCCGAGGCGAAGAAGAAAGGCTAAGGCCGTCTAGCCGCGCTGGCGCCATGCCTTTGCGGCCTCGCCCGGCAGGATCGCGGCGCAGGCGGCGTAGCGCGGGATCAGGCGGCGCGGGGCGGACAGCGCCCGCCACAGCCATTCCATCGCCAGCGCCCGCACCCAAGCGGGCGCGCGGGTTTGGCGGCCCGAGATGAAATCAAGCCCCGCCCCGATGGAGGCAAAGCCGACTTGCGGCGCAAGCCTGCGGCCAAGGGCCGCGAATTCCTCTTGCTTCGGGGATCCCAGTGCAATCAGGCAAAGTCCAACCTCGCGGGTGGCAAGTTCACCCAAAATGCGGGCGGCCTCTGGTCCCATGGGGTCGAACCCCATGGCGGGGGCGTGCCGCACCGCCACCTGAAGGCCGGAAATTTCGCGCATCAGGTGATCTGCCGCGGCTTGCAAGGTTTCGTCCGTGCTGCCGACAAAGGCGACGCTGCGGCCTTCGCGGGCGGCGGCCTGCAACAGCGGGCGCAGCACATCCGATCCCGGCACCAGCGCCACCGGCTTGCCCGCCAGCCGTGACAACCAGACAATCGGATTGCCATCGGCGCAGATCAGATCCTGCGCGGCATAGGCCGCGCGATAGGCGGGCCACCGCCGCAGTTTCACCAGATGATCAAGGTTGATCGTCGCCAAGGCAAAGCCCCGCCGCGCCCGCAGCCGTTCGGCCACCACCGCCACAAGGGCCGGGGTGTCGGGAATGTTCACGGTCAGCACGGTTGCGCCAAAGCAGAATTGCACGACAGGCACCTTCGCAGCGGGATTGTTTTTCCCTACCACGGTCGCCTGCGGCTTTTCGAGATGGAATGTCCGCGTCATTTGTCGGGCTTTTGGCGACAGACTGTTTCGGCCCCGCCAAAACGACGCCTTTTCATTGCCTTGAGGGGTCGCTTTGGCTTAGCGAAACTGGAATGACTGTTGCCAGAACCCATCGGCAGGGCATCGACCTTGCCCGTTTCATCGCCGCCTTCGGGGTGGTGCTTGCCCATGCCGAGGCCAGCCCGGTGGATTGGGTGGGGCATGTCTCCCTCGCGCTTTTTGCGCTTCTGACGGCGTTTCTTGCGGTGAAATCGGCCGAGAGAACGGGGGGCGCCTATGCCTATGGGCCGCGGCTCAGGCGGTTGCTGTTGCCTTGGGTGGTCTGGTCGCTGTTCTACTGGGCGGTCGAGGCGGTGATTGCGGACGGGCCGGACAAGTTCCGCCCCTTGGTTGACCCGTGGAGCCTGCTGTACGGTGGGGCGATCCATTTGTGGTTTCTGCCCTTTATCGGGCTTGCCATGGGGTTGGTTGGCCCGGCGGTCAGCCATGTCACCACCCCGGCGCGGTTGATGGCGGCGGCGGTCTTGCTGGTCGGGATGTCGGCCCCCTTGTTTTGGGCGCATGAGGCATTGAACCTGCCCGAACCCTTGCCGCAATGGGCCTTTACCTTGCCTTGCTATGCGCTTGGCCTGCTGCTGGCCAAGGCGCAGGGCATGGGGCGCCCCGCCATCGCTCTGGCGACGGGTGTGGCGCTGGCCGGTCTGGCCGTCTGGATGGGGCAGGCCGCCCCTTGGACCTTTACCGTGCTGGCGGGCCTGTTGGGGTTCGAGCTGTTCTGGCGATTGCCTCCGCGCGGCAGTTGGGCGGTGCATCTGGGGCAGGTGGCCTTTGGCATTTACCTGATCCATCCGTTCATGATGCTGGTGCTTTACAAATTCACACCGCATCTTGCCGGGCCGGAGATGCCTGTCCTCTTGCTGGCAGCGGTGGATTTTCTGTTGTCGTGGGGTATCGTCGTTGCCCTGCGCCGGCTTCCCGCCTTTGCCCGCCTCAGTTGACCGCAAACGGAAGTGACCGCTCCCGCCGCCATGTGCTAAAGCAAAACAACAGGTTCAGAAAGCAGCGCGCACCGTGCAAAGCCCGAACATCATTGCCTATATCGCGCTGGCGCTTTGGCCTTTGGTGACATGGCTCATGTGGCGCAGGCTAACCCCGGCGCAGGCGTTGATCTGGACCATTCTGGGCGGTTATCTTCTGTTGCCCCCGGTTGCGGCGGCCTTCAACCTGCCGGTGGTGCCGGACCTGAACAAATCCACCATCCCCAACCTGATGGCTTTTGCCGCAGCCCTTTGGCTGGCCGGGGACAAGATCGGGCTCGTGCCGCAAAGCGGGTTGGGCAAGGTGCTGATCCTCGGGTATATCCTGTCGCCCTTTGGCACGGTGCTGACCAACCCCGACCCGCTGTTCTTTGCGCATGGCTCTATTCCCGGCCTGCGGCTTTATGACAGCTTTGCCGCCGTTGCCTATCAGGTGATCGCCCTGATGCCGTTCTTTCTGGCCCGCCGCTATCTTGGCACGCCCGAGGGGATGCGCGCCATCATCGCCGCGCTGGTTGCGGCAGGGCTGGGTTATTCGGTCCCGATGATCGTCGAGGCGGTGATGAGCCCGCAGATCAACGTCTGGGTCTACGGGTTTTTCCAGCATGATTTCTTTCAGACCATACGTTATGGCGGCTATCGGCCGGTGGTTTTCCTGCCACATGGGCTTTGGGTTGCCTTCTTCGCCTGCATGGCGGCGCTGGCCGCCTTGACAACCCTGCGCCGCAGCCCGGCTGAACAGCGGCCCAAGGCGATGGTGGCGGTGCTTTATCTGGCGGCCATGCTGGTTCTGTGCCGTTCGGCCGGGCCGATCCTTTATCTTCTGGCGCTGGCCCCGCTGATCCTGCTTGCTCCGCCCCGCCTGCAAATCATGGCCGCGGCGGCGATGGCGCTGGTGGTGGTGGCATACCCCATCCTGCGCGGCGCGCATCTGGTGCCGGTGGATCAGATCCTTGATCTGGCCAACGGGCTTTCGACTGAACGGGCCTATTCGCTGCGCTTCCGCATCGAAAATGAAGAAATCCTGCTTGCCCGCGCGCAAGAGCGCCCGTGGTTCGGCTGGGGCGGCTATGGCCGTTCCTTCACCCATGATCCTGAGACGGGCAAGGCGTTGAACATTGCCGACGGGGCTTGGGTCATTCTGCTGGGGCAATATGGCTGGCTGGGCTATCTGACAGAATTCGGCCTGACCGCCCTGCCGCTTTTCCTGCTTTTGCGGGAAGCGTTGCGACAGCGCAGCGCCGCCCTTTCACCTTGGGTAGGCGCCGTTGCACTGATCTTGGGGGCGAACATGCTGGATCTGTTGCCGAATGCCACCCACATTCCCTTTACCTGGCTGATGGCGGGGGCGCTCTTGGGCGAGGCCGAGCGCCTTGCCGCCCTGCGTGCCGGTCGCGACGCCTTGCAGCGTCGCGAGGCGCTGCATGGGGGCAAACCGCTGAGGACGGTGATCTGATGCGCGTCGATATCGGGGTTTTTGCCCATAACGAAGGCGGTGGGATTGCCGCGATGGTGGCGCGTCTCTTGGCGCAGGATCTGTCGGGGCTGGATGCAAGGGTGCTGGTGCTGGCCAATGGCTGCTCCGATGACACGGTTGCACGCGCGCGCGCCGCCGGGGCCGAGGTGGCCGACCTGCCGCTTGGGGGCAAGTCACGGACATGGAACCGCTTTGTCCATGATCTGTCGCGCCCTGCGGCCGAGGTATTGGTCTTTGTGGACGCCGACATTGAATTTACCGCGCCCGACAGTCTGAAACGGCTGGCGCTGGGGCTGGCCGCGCGGCCTGCGCTTTGGGCGCTGAACAGCCAGCCCGTCAAAGACATCGTTGCCCGACCCCATGGCCTGTCGACCTTGGACAAGGTGATCGCCGCCGCTGCCGGGGGTCTTGATGATTGGAAAACGGCCATCTGTGGCCAGCTTTACGCCATGCCGGCGCCCCGCGCCCGCAGCCTGCACCTGCCGATTGGTCTGCCGGTCGAGGATGGTTTCCTGCGCGCCATGGTGTTGACCGATGCGCTGACCGCTCCGGAAGATTTCAGCCGGATCGACGGGCTGGACGGGCTGTCGCACCTCTATGCCAGCGAGCGCAGCCTGTCCGCGCTGATCCGCCATCAGGTGCGGATTGTCATCGGATCGGCCCTGAATTTTGCCGCCTTTGATGCGTTGCGCGCGCTTCCCGGTGCGGCAAGACGCCCCGCATTGGCGCAGACGGCGGCCGATGAGGGCTGGCTGTCCCGGGCCGCCCGCGCCGCTTTGCCGCGCTGGCCCTTCGGCTTTGTGCCGTTTCACTTTTTGACCAAGCGGCTGGCCCGCGCTGTCGCGACGCCTGCACAGTTTCTTCGCCCAAAGCGGGTGATCTTGCTGCTTTTGGGCTTTGGCTTTGACCTGATTGTTTACGTTTTGGCGCAATATCGTATGGCCCGCGGGGCGGGCGTTGGGTTCTGGTAGGCGAATTCGCCGTATTCTTGGCGGTTTTGCAGCAAAAAACGCAGCAGGATGCAGGCATTGTTCAGGACTGCGGCACATTCGCGGGCAGCCGCTTGGCAGGGTAGGAGGCTTGCCGCAATTCTGCTAAAATCTTGTTGTTTTACCTGACTCTGAAACGTCGAGTCGGAAAAGGGATTGGGCGTCTGATGGCCGCAGAAGATTGCACGGCGGATATCGCCGATACCGACATCGCAATTGTCGGCATGGCCGCACATCTGCCCGGCGCACCGGATATTGACAGCTATTGGGCAAATCTGGTCGCCGGGGTGGAGTCGATCCGCGTGTTGTCAGAGGCCGATCTTTTGGCCGCCGGCGAAGACCCCGCCCGGATGCGCAAGGCCAATTACGTGCCAAGTGCTGCTGTTCTGGACGGCTTTGAAACCTTCGATGCCGAGTTTTTTGGCTTTTCGCCGAAAGAGGCGGCGATCCTTGATCCGCAGCACCGCCAGTTTCTGGAAGTGGCTTGGGAGGCGTTGGAAAACGCGGCCCATCCGCCCGAAACCTTCAAGGGCGCGATTGGCGTCTATGCCGGCTGCGGCATGGGGTCGTATTTCTATTTCAACCTGTGCTCCAACCGCGATCTGGTCGATCAGACCGGCATGTTCCTGCTGCGTCATACCGGCAATGACAAGGATTTTCTGGCCACCCGCGTCAGCCATATCTTTGACCTGAAAGGCCCGTCGATCAATGTGCAGACGGCCTGTTCGACCAGCCTTGTCGCGGTGCATTACGCCGCGCAGGCGCTTTTGAACGGTGAATGTGACATGGCGCTGGCGGGCGGCGTCACTATCGAATTGCCCCATGCGCGGGGGTATTTGCATACCGAGGGCGAGATCCTGTCGCCGGATGGTCACTGTCACGCCTTTGACCACCGGGCAGAGGGCACGGTGTTCGGCTCGGGCGCGGGCTGTGTGGTCTTGCGGCGCGCGCGTGATGCGATCCGCGATGGCGATCACATCTGGGCGATCCTGAAAGGGTCGGCGGTCAACAATGACGGGGCGGCGAAGGCCGGTTACCTTGCGCCTTCGGTTGACGGGCAGGCGCGCTGCATCGCCGAGGCACAGGCGGTTGCCGGGGTGGATGCGGGCAGCGTCACTTACGTGGAATGTCATGGCACCGGCACCTATCTCGGCGACCCGATCGAAGTGGCCGCACTGACGCAGGCTTTTCGCGAAACCACCGATGCGGTGGGGTCGTGCCGGATCGGGTCGGTGAAAACCAACATCGGGCATCTGGATACCGCCGCCGGGGTGGCGAGTTTGGTGAAGGTGGCCTTGCAGTTGCATCACCGGCAGACGGTGCCAAGCTTGGGGTATGAGGCGCCGAACCCCGCGATTGATTTCGAAACCTCGCCCTTCCGGGTGAATGACCGGCTGGCCGACTGGCAGGCCCCGGTGCTGCGGGCGGGGGTGAACTCGCTTGGCGTCGGCGGCACCAATGCCCATGCGGTGTTGCAGGAGGCCCCGCCGCGGGCGGCATCGGAAGACAGCATCTTTCCGTTCCAGCCCTTGGTGATCTCGGCCAAGACCAAGGCGGCGCTGGACGGGCAGGCCGCGCGTCTGGCCGCGCATTTGCGCGCGCACCCTGAACAGCCCCTTGCCGATGTGGCCTATACGCTGAAGGAAGGCCGCCGTGCCTTTGAAAAGCGCCGCGTGGTGGTGGCGGAAAGCCATGAGGAGGCGGCAAGCCTGCTGGAAGGGGCCGATGCGCGGCGGGTGTTTACCCATGATTACCTTGGCGAAAATCCCGAGGTTGTTTTCATGTTCCCCGGTGGCGGTGCCCAATATGCCGGCATGGCGCGGGATCTGTATGAGACGGAACCCGTCTTTGCCGATTGGATGGACAAGGGGTTGTCGATCCTTGAACCGCAGCTCGACTATTCGATCCGCGATCTGTGGCTGCCTGCCAAGGGGCAGGAGGCGGCAGCGCATGAGACGCTGAAAAAGCCCAGCGTCCAGTTGCCGCTGATCATGGTCTGCGAATACGCCTTGGCCAAGCTTTACGAAAGCTGGGGCGTCACGCCTGCCGCTTTGGTGGGCCACAGCATGGGCGAAAACACCGCCGCCGCGCTGGCAGGGGTGATGAGCTTTGAAGATTGCATCGGTCTGGTGCTGTTGCGCGGGCGGCTTTTTGACAGCATCGCCCCCGGCGGGATGTTGTCGGTGCCGATGGCAGAAGCGGACCTGCGGGCGCATCTGACGGGCGATCTCGACATGGCTTCGGTCAACGCGCCGGGGCTTTGCGTCGTCTCCGGCCCGGATGCGGCGCTGAAGGTTTTGGCCGGAAAACTGGGCGCTGGGGGTGTGGAAACCCAAAGGGTGGCGATCAACATCGCCGCCCACTCCCGCATGCTGGAGCCGATCCTGCGGCCCTTTGGCGACTATCTGCGGGGCATAAGGCTGAACCCGCCGCGCCTGCCGATCATCTCGAACCGCACGGGCGCGGAACTGACCGCCGCACAGGCGACGGACCCGGAGTATTGGGTGCAGCATCTGCGCAATACGGTGAATTTCCAGCCCTGCATGGCGACCCTTATGGCCGACGGCCCGCGGGTTTACATGGAGATGGGACCGGGCCGGGCGCTGTCTTCACTGGCGCAGGCCAATGGGGTGCCATCGGGGCAGGTGATCCCGGCGCTGCGGCATCCCGAACAGGCCATGGCCGATGACGCCTGGCACATCGGCACCATCGCCCGGCTTTGGGCCTGTGGGGTTGCGGTTGATTGGGAACAGATCTGGGCCGGGGCGCGGCGCAATCGCGTGGTGCTGCCGACGTATGCCTTTCAGAAGAAACCCTATTTCATCGCGCCCGGCAAATCCCAAACGGTTGCGCCGCAAGGCTTGCCCGCCCGTGTTGAGGATATGGCGAGCTGGGGTTGGAAGCCGCATTGGAAACCCGTCTCCGCCGGGTTCGAGGCCGCCGATCTGGAGGAAGCCACGCGGCAAAACTGGTTGATCTTTCTTGATGACGCGGGCCTTGGCGCGGCAACGGCCGCCGCCCTGCGCCGCGCGGGCCATGAGGTGCGCTGCGTGCGCGCGGCCGATACCTTTGGCCGGGTGGGAGAGGATTATGCGCTGGCCCCTGAACGCGGCCGCGACGGCTATGACGCCTTGATCCGTGATCTGGTGGCCCATGGCCATACGCCGAACCGCATTGCGCATTTCTGGGGCGTGACACGGGGGGAAAGCTTCCGTCCCGGTTCCAGTTTCCTGCATCGCAATCTGGAGCAGGGGTTTTATTCGCTGATGTTTCTCGCCCAAGCCATGGCCGAGGAAAACCTGCCCCGTCCGATCCATCTGACCGCCTTTACCACGGGCGCCGCACAGGTGCGGCAAGAGCCGCTGCGCTATCCCGAAAAGGCTACGATGCTTGGTCCGATGCGGGGGATCCCGCGCGAATTGCCGGGCGTGACGGTGTCGCTTTGCGATCTGGAATTGCCCGCCGCCTCGCCCCGGGGGGGCATGGACCTGTCCGACCTGACGCTTCGGGTTTTGGAGGAACTTTGCCAAGACCCCTCGGAACGTATTGCCGCCCTGCGCGGTGCGCGGCGCTATGAACAGGGGTTGCGGCAACAGGCTTTGCCGGAAACCGGCATGACTTTGCCCGATGGTGCGCATGTGCTGATTACCGGGGGCTTTGGCGGTATCGGCCTGACGGTGGCCGAAGACCTGATCCGCCGCCATGGCGTCAGGATCACCCTGATTGCCCGCCGCGCCCTGCCGGACCGCGCGACATGGCCCCGCTATCTGGCCGCCCATGACGCGGGCGATCCGATCAGCCGCCGCATCCTGGCCTTGCAGCGGTTGGAGGCGCTGGGCGGTCAGGCCATGGTTGCCTCGGCAGACGTTTGCAACATGCAGGACATGGCGGCGGCTGTAGCGGCTGGCGAGGCCCGCTTTGGCCGGATTCACGCTGTGATCCATGCGGCGGGCGTGGTGGAGGACGGCCCGCTGATGCTGAAGACCCCCGCACAGGTGGAGGAGGTCTTTGCGCCGAAACTGCATGGCACGCAGGTGTTGAACCGGCTGTTCCCCGATGGCGCGATTGATCTGATGGTGTTGTTTTCCTCCACCTCGACCGTCACCGGACCTGCGGGGCAGATCGACTATGTTGCGGCCAATGAATACCTGAACGCCTTTGCCAAATCACGGGCGGGCGGCAAGACCCGGGTGGTCGCCCTGAACTGGGGCATCTGGACCGGCGTCGGCATGGCCGCCGAAGCCTTGTCTGGCCGCGCGGGCCGGGTGCCTGCGCCGATGGTGCCGGTTTCGGCCCCGCTGCTGGACGAGGCGGGCTTTGACGGGTTTGGCAATCGCATGTTTGCAGCAACCTACGGGCTTGACCGCTGGGTGCTGGATGGCCATCGCACCGCAGACGGCCAAGCACTGATCCCCGGCACCGGCTATCTGGAAATCGCGGCCGAAGCCATGCAGGCGCAGGGCGAGGTTGGCGCCTTCGAATTGCGCGATCTTTTCTTCTTCAGCCCCTTGGCTGTTGATACCGGCAAAGCGCGCGAGGTGCGGGCCAAGCTGATCCGCTCTGACGAAGGCTATGGGTTTGAACTGCGCTCGGCCGTCACGGCGAAGGGGCGCAAGGGCTGGCAACTGCATGCTCAGGCGCGGGTTTTGCCAACAACTGCCGCGCCACGCCACATGGATATCGCGGCCATTGCCGCCCGCCTGCCTGTGCCTGAGGTTGGCGAAGGCTTGGTCAGCCCGCAAGAGGCGCATCTGAACTTCGGCCCGCGCTGGCGGGTTTTGCGCAGCCGCGCCACGGGGGGGCATGAGGGGCTGGCCAAGCTGGCCCTGCCTGCCGCCTATCGCGCCGAGGCGGGGGACTGGCTCTTGCATCCCGCGCTGATGGATCTGGCGACGGGATGGGCGATGGACCTGATCCAAGGCTACCGCCCCGATCATCTTTGGGTGCCGGTGTCTTACGCCCTGATCCGCGTGCATCGCCCCTTGCCGGCCGAGATCGTCAGCCAGGTGACGAACGCCGCCCCGAACCGTGCCGATGGGGCGACGGCCAGTTTCAACATCACCCTTGCCACCCCCGCAGGTGAGGTTTGCGTCGAGATTGAAGGCTTCACCATCCGCAAACTGGACGGGTCGCTTCAGTTTGGCCCGCCCGACCCACGTGCGCTGGACTATGACGATGGTCCGGCGCAAGCCAAACCTGCCTCGCCTGCCGAAGACCGCCTGATGCACGCCTTTTCCCAAGGCATTCGCCCCGAGGAAGGCGCGCAGGCGTTTTCGCGGGCTGTCGCCTTGGGCCAATCGCAGATCATTATCTCCTCGCTGGATCTGCCCGTGCTGGTGCGTCAGACCGCCGAGGCAGAGGCCGCGAAAACCGAAGGTCAAAGCTTTGACCGCCCCGATCTCGACACGGCCTATGTTGCCCCGCGCAATGATATTGAACGAACCCTGACAGGCTTTTGGCAAGAGTTGCTGGGCGTTGGCCAAGTGGGGGTCGAGGACAGTTTCTTCGATCTTGGCGGTCATAGTCTGATTGCCGTGCGGCTTTTCGCGATGGTCAAGAAAGCCTATCGCGTCGATTTCCCGATCTCGATCCTGTTCGAGGCCCCGACGGTGGCCGCCTGTGCCGCTCTGATCGCGGCTGAGGTGGGCGATCCCGGCGCGACGGACGCTCCTGCCAAACCTATGGCCCCCCCCCGGCGTTTCGCCCATCTGGTGCCAATGCATCAGGGTGAGGGCGGCCCGCGCCAGCCGTTCTTCCTTGTCGCGGGGATGTTCGGCAATGTCTTGAACCTGCGCCATCTGGCGCAGTTGATTGGCGGTGACCGGCCCTTCTATGGGTTGCAGGCGCGCGGGCTTTTGGGCGATCAGGCCCCGCATGCCACCCTGCCCGAGGCGGCCGCGGATTACATCGCCGAGATGCGGCAGGTGCAGCCCAAGGGGCCCTATATGCTGGGTGGTTTTTCGGGCGGCGGCCTGACCGCTTGGGAAATGGCGCGGCAATTGAAAGAGGCGGGCGAGGAGGTGTCGCTCTTGGTGCTTCTCGACACGCCCTTGCCCCAGCGCGCCCCTCTTGGTCGCGCCGACAAGGCGGCGATCAAATGGGCGGAGTTGCGGGCCCGAGGGCCGGGTTATCTGGTGGCATGGGCCAAAACCCGCTGGGCATGGGAGGTGCAAAAGCGCCAGCCCAAGACCGATGACGCCGGTCCGGCGCAGTTCCACAATGCCGCAATCGAGGCCGCCTTCCGCCATGCGATTGCGGTCTATGATATGCCGGCGCGGGTTGGGGCAACGGTGCTGTTCCGCCCGCCCTTGGATCTGAAATGGCAGGTCACGGGCGGAAACTGGGTGTCATCGGCCAAGGAATATGTCTTTGAAGACAATGATCTGACCCGCTTTGCGCCCGGTTTACAGGTGGTCGAGGTGCCGGGGGATCATGACAGCATGGTGCTGGAGCCGAATGTCCGGGTGATGGCGGCCAAGCTGAAGGCGGTCATCGCCGAGACCGAGGGCCAGCCGACCAATATCGTCAAACTGGCGGCGGAATAGGACATGGCCCGGCTTTTGACCGTCATCCTGAACTGGCGGACCCCCGAGATGACGCTGCGCTCGGTTGAGGCGGCATTGGCGGCCTTGCAGGGCATCGATGGTGCGCTGGTGGTGGTCGACAATGATTCCGGCGACGGTTCGTTTGAAAAACTGTCGGCGGCGGTGGCGTTGCGCGGTTGGGATAAAGGCCCGCAACAGGTGCGTGTTTTGCAATCGGGCCACAACGGCGGCTTTGGTGCTGGCAATAATTTCGGTATCCGGGCGGGCCTGCCCGATGGGACGCGGCCCGATTACGTCTATATCCTGAACTCTGATGCGTTCCCCGCGCCGGGGGCGATCCGCGCGCTCTTGAACCATCTGGAAACCCACCCCGAGACGGGCTTTGCCGGCAGCCACATCCACAGCCCCGAAGGGGAGGCGCATCGCACCGCGTTTCGCTTTCCCTCGATCCTTGGCGAGTTTGAGCAGAATATCCGCTTTGGCCCGGTGTCCAAATTTCTGGCGCGCTGGATCGTGGCGCAACCCTTGCCGCCCGCGACCGCCCGTGTCGATTGGCTGGCCGGGGCAAGCCTGATGATGCGGCAATCCATGCTGGATCAGATCGGGCTCTTTGATGAAACCTTTTTCCTTTATTACGAAGAAACCGACCTTTGCCGCCGCGCCGCGCGGGCGGGCTGGCCCACGGATTATGTGCCGGAAAGCCGGGTGGCGCATATCGGCTCGGCTTCAACGGGGATGAAAACCTGGGGCCGTATCCCGCAATTCTGGCTGGATAGCCGGTTGCATTATTATGTGAAAAACCACGGCCGGCTTTATGCCGCCGGCGCCACTTTGGCGGCTGTACTGGGGGGCGCGCTGTGGCGTTTTCGGCTGATATTTCAACGCAAGGACAGGGGCGACCCGCCGCGCTATTTGCGTGATCTTGTCGCACATGGCGCGCGCGCCATGATGCGGCCGCTTTTGCCGGGCAAGACCGCAAAACCCAAGACCCGCCCCGCCGCATAGGGGCATCCGCGGGAAGGCCGCGGGAAGGAGTGCAAGATGACCGCGTTTTCTGCTGTTCTGACCGGCAATGAAAGCCTCACCTCCCAATGTGGGCAGGTGCTTTTGGATCGGGGGCATCGCGTTGCCTTGGTGGTCACGCAAAGCGCCGAGGTGCGCAAATGGGCCCTTGCCAAAGGGCTGGCGGTCGCGGCGGATTGGGCGGAGGTTCAGGGTGTTTCGGTCGATTGGCTTTTGTCGGTCGCCAACCTGTCCGTGATCCCGGAGGGCGTGCTGGCCTTGGCCACGAAAGGCGCGGTGAACTTTCACGACGGCCCCTTGCCGCGCCACGCCGGTTTGAACGCCCCGGTCTGGGCGATCTTGGCCGGTGAGCCCCGGCACGGCATCACATGGCACCTGATTTCGGGCGGTGTGGATGAAGGCGACATTCTGGAGCAGCGTCTGTTCGACATCGCCCCCGGCGACACGGCCCTGACACTGAACACCCGCTGTTTCGAGGCGGGGATGGAGTCTTTCCCGGCCCTTGTCTCCCAACTTGAAACCGGGCTGCAACGGGTGCGGCAAGACCTGTCGCAGCGGTCCTTGCATCTGCGGGGTGACCGGCCCGCCGCGATGGGGCGGATTGATTTCGTGCGCCCTGCGACCGAGGTGGTCCGTCTGGTGCGCGCCTTGGATCATGGTCGGTATTGGAACCCGCTTTCGACCGCGAAACTTGCCACGGCCGCACGGGTTTTGAATGTCGGCACGGCCGATCTGGCCGAAGGCGCAGGCGCGCCGGGGCAGGTGCTGTCGGCCACGCCCGAGGGGCTGGTGGTGGCTTGTGGGTCGGGGGCGGTGCGGCTGAACCGGCTGACATGCCAGATGAAAGGCGGGGCGGTTTGCCCTTCGACCATTGCGGATGGCCAATTGCCCGCGCTGACGGATTCCGATGCCCTGACCCTGACGGCCGCCCTTGCCGCCGTTGTGGCGGGTGAAGGCACCTTGCGCGGCGCGTTGCGGCGGATGAACCCCGCACAGGTGCCGGGGCTGGGGTCGGCGGGTGTTTCGGACTGGCAAAGCCTGCCGCTGGCGGGTGATCTGGCCAGTCTGGCCATGGCGGTGGCGCGGGCGCTGGGCCAACCGGCGGTGGATCTGGCCTTGGCGGGCAAGGGGCTGCCCGGATACCTCAGCGATTGGGTGCCGGTTGCGGTTTCGACCGCAGGCACGATTGCAACGGCTCGCGCGGAGTTGGAGACGTCGCTGGCCCAAGCCCGCAGATATCCGGCATTCGCGCTGGATTTGATGACCCGTGACAGCGCGCTGCAAAACCTTGCCACTCCTCAGATTGCCTTGGGCGCCGCCCCCTTGGCGGGCGCGGTTATCACGCTGACCGGGGCAGAGTTTCTCTATGATGCCGCGCGCTTGGCCGAACCGCAGGCCCGTGCGCTGGCCGCCCGCATCGCCCATGTTGCGGGCCAGCTTGCCCGCCTGCCCGGCGATACTGCCCTTTGTGATGTGTCTGCCCTGACAGAAGACGAACGTGTGCAGGTGTTGCAGGGCTGGAACACCACCCTTGCCCCGCGCAGCACCATGACCATGCATCAGGCGTTCGAGGCACAGGTCGCGAAAACCCCCGATGCTGTGGCCGTGGTCTGCGAGGGGCAAAGCCTGACCTATGCCGCCTTGAACGCGCGGGCGAACAAGGTGGCCCATACGCTGATCGCCATGGGGGTAACACCCGGCACATTGGTTGGTCTTTGCACCCGGCGCAGCCTTGATCTCTTGGTCGGTGCCTTGGGCATCCACAAGGCGGGCGGGGCCTATGTGCCGATGGACCCGGCCTATCCCGCCGATCGCATCGCGTTGTTCATTGAAGATTCGGCCTGCCCGGTGGTGGTGACCCAATCAGGCATCCCGCTGCCGCGGCATGCAGCACGGGTGCTGGAGCTTGACACCGACGGCCGGATTCCCGACGCCGCCACGACCAACCCCGAGACCGGCGTCACGCCCGCTGATCTGGCCTATATGATCTATACCTCGGGTTCCACCGGCAGGCCCAAGGGGGTCATGGTCGAACATCGCAACGTGGCGAACTTCTTTACCGGCATGGACCAGCGCATTGGCGCTGAACCGGGGGTCTGGCTGGCCGTTACCTCGCTTTCGTTTGATATCTCGGTGCTGGAACTGTTCTGGACCTTGGCGCGCGGGTTCAAGGTGGTCTTGTCCTCGGATGAAAACCGCACGCTGGTGTCATCGGGCCGCATTGCCAGCGCGAAACCCATGGAGTTTTCGCTGTATTACTGGGGCAATGACGACGGTCAGGGGCCTAAGAAATACGAGCTTTTGCTGGAAGGCGCGCGCTTTGCCGATACCCACGGTTTTTGCGCGGTCTGGACGCCGGAGCGGCATTTCCATGCCTTTGGCGGGCCTTACCCGAACCCATCGGTGACGGGGGCCGCCGTGGCGGCGATGACCAAGAATATCGGCGTGCGCGCGGGCTCTTGCGTGGTGCCCTTGCACCATCCGGTGCGGGTGGCCGAGGAATGGGCGGTGATCGACAACCTCACGAATGGTCGGGCGGGCCTTGCGGTGGCCTCTGGCTGGCACCCTGATGATTTCGTGCTGCGTCCTGAAAACACACCGCCCGCCAACCGCGACGCGATGTTCGCCGGAACCGAGCAGATCCGGCGGCTGTGGCGCGGCGAGACGGTGGAATTTCCGACAGCAGGCGGCGGCAGCTTCGGTGTTGTCAGCCAGCCCCGCCCGGTATCCCCCGAGGTGCCGATCTGGGTGACGACCGCCGGAAACCCGGCCACCTGGCGCGAGGCGGGTGAGATCGGTGCCCATGTGCTGACGCATCTTCTGGGGCAGTCCATTGCGGAGGTGGCGGGCAAGATCACGATCTATCACGACGCCTTGCGCAAGGCGGGGCATGATCCGGCGCAGTTCACCGTCACCTTGATGTTGCACACCTATGTGGGGCGCGACCGCGAACAGGTGCGGCGCACCGCGGAAGGCCCGATGAAGGCCTATCTTGGGGCCGCAACAGCCTTGGTCAAGCAATATGCCTGGACCTTCCCGGCCTTCAAAAAGCCACCGGGCGTGACCAAGCCGATGGACATCGACACGCGCGATCTGTCGGCCGAGGATGCCGCGGCGATCCTTGATTATGCCTTCAACCGCTATTTCGAGGATTCCGGGCTTTTCGGCACGGTCGAGGATGCCTTGGCGCGGGTGGAGCAGTTGAAGCGCATCGGTGTGACCGAGGTGGCCTGTCTGGTCGACTATGGCATTGCGCCCGAAAAGGTGCTGGAGGGGCTTTACCCCTTGGCCGAGGTGGTCAAGCGCGCCAATTCCGGTGGCGGCGTGGAGGAGGGCGATTATTCCATCGCCGCGCAGGTGATCCGCCATGGGGTGACGCATCTGCAATGCACGCCGTCGATGGCGCGGATGATTGCCATGAACGACGAGGCGCGGCTGGCGCTGGCGGGGGTGAAAACCCTGATGCTGGGCGGTGAGGCTTTGCCGGGCGCGCTGGTGACGGACCTGCGCAAGGCCAGCCCGGCGCGCATCCTGAACATGTATGGCCCGACGGAGGCCACCATCTGGTCTTCGGTGAATGAGGTGACCGAGGTCGAGCCGATTGCCAATATCGGCACGCCTTTGGCCAACCAGCAGATCTATGTGCTGGATGAAACCCTTGCCCCGGTGCCGCCCGGTGCCGCGGGCGAACTCTGGATCGGGGGCGATGGCGTGGCGCGCGGCTATTGGCAGCGCGAAGACCTGACGGCAGAGCGGTTCCACCCCGATCCCTTTGTCACCGCGGACCGGGCCTGCCCTTGGGGCGCGCGGATGTATCGGACCGGGGATCTGGTACGTTGGCGCGAGGATGGGCGGCTTGATTTTCTGGGGCGCGCGGATTTTCAGGTGAAGTTGCGTGGCTATCGTATCGAGTTGGGCGAAATCGAAGCCGTGCTGGAGGCGCAGCCCGGTGTCGCCCAAGCGGTGGTGCTGGCGCGCGAGGATACGCCCGGTGATCTGCGGTTGGTGGCCTATATCGTCGGTGCGGCGCCAGAACCGGCCTTGCGGGCCGAACTTGCCGTTCTGTTGCCCGAACACATGATCCCGTCGCATTTCGTGACGCTGGCCGAGATGCCGCTGACCCCGAACCGCAAGGTGGATCGCAAGGCGTTGCCCTCCCCATCAACAGCCCCGGCGGCCGAAGCCTTCGTCGCCCCGGAAAGCACCATCGAGGCGCAGTTGGCCGCAATCTGGGGGCGGATTCTGGGGGTGGCCAAAGTCGGCTCCAGGGACAATTTCTTTGCCCTTGGGGGGCATTCACTGTTGGCGGTGCAGGCGCATCGGGAAATCCGCGAACAGTTGAAAGTGCCGAAGCTGTCGATCACCGACATCTTCCGTTTTCCGGTGCTTTCGGCCTTGGCCAAACATCTGGATGACACCCCGCAACCCGCCGCTGAACCCGCCGCGCTGGCGCATGATCGGGCTGAGGTGCGGTCGGATGCCATGGCGCGGCGGTTGGCAATGCGGGCAAGGCGCGAGGAGGCGTAAACGCCACATCCAAAAGAATCTTTTCTGCACCCCCCGCAGGCCCGCAGAATTTTCGTGCAAGCTTGAAAGGTTTTGCTACCTATTGTCGCAGAGGACAATCTGTCGTGGCGCTGTTAGGGAGGCAGGACCATGAAGAAGCTCATCGCGCTGGTCTGCGTGGTCAGTTGGGCCGGGTTCTGGTCGTTTGGCTATCTGGCCCTGTCGGCGTCGAATTTCGAAGATGGTCAGGTGATCTTGGCGGCCGCTCTGGCCTTTGTCGGCTTCATTACCGGGGTTTTCGCCTATATGTGGCTGGTGCGATCCAACCCCATCGACTACCGCCGCGTCACGCAAGGCGGCTGACCCTGCGGGCCGGGCCGAAGAATCTTATCACCGATGTGGCGGGCCTGCGTGTCGGCCATGCGCAGGATGCGCGGCTGCGATCCGGCTGCACGGTGCTCTTGGGCGATCAGCCCTTTTCCGCCGCGGTCCATGTGATGGGCGGCGCGCCCGGCACCCGCGAGACGGATCTTCTGGCCCCGGATCGTCTGGTGCAACAGGTGGATGCCTTGGTGCTGTCGGGCGGCTCGGCCTTTGGGCTGGATGCTTGCTCGGGCGTGGCGGATGGCTTGCGGGCCATCGGGCGCGGCTTTGCGGTGGGCGATCAGCGCGTGCCGATCGTGCCGGGGGCGATCCTGTTTGATTTGTTGAATGGCGGCGACAAGGGATGGGCGCGCAACCCCTATGCCGAGCTTGGCCTTGCCGCTTTTGCTGCTGCCGGAGGGGATTTTGCTCTGGGCACGGCGGGCGCAGGATATGGCGCGCTGACCGGGCGCTGGAAGGGCGGGCTTGGCAGCGCCTCGGCGGTATTGGACAGCGGCATTACGGTTGGCGCCTTGGTTGCCGTCAATGCCTTGGGCAGCGCCACGATCGGCGATGGGCCGGGGTTTTGGGCGCATGCCTTTGAAATGGATAGAGAGTTTGGCGGTCTGGGCGGGCAGGGTGCCTTTGATCCCGCCCATGAGCCGGAGCCGATGAAGCGCATGGGCGAGGCCACCACCATCGCCATCGTGGCCACCGATGCCAAGCTGACCCAAGCTGAATGTCAGCGCATGGCGACGGCGGCGCAGGATGGCATGGCGCGAGCGCTTGTGCCGTCGCATACGGCTTTGGATGGGGATCTGGTCTTTGCGGCCGCCACCGGCGCGCGGGCCATGGCGGACCCGCTGCGTGACAGCTTTCAGATCGGCCATGCCGCTGCCGCCTGTCTGGCACGGGCGATTGCGCGGGCGGTTTACGAGGCCCGCCCCCTGCCGGGGGATCGGCAACCGGCTTGGGTGTCGGTGCATGGGGGCGGCCAGAAATGACCGAGTGAAAGAATCGGCTTTACAGAAAAGCATTTTTGTCGGAAATAGAGGGCCAGCCCAAGCCAGCCCGCCCGTCGGGTCAGCCGGACGTTCTTATCCGCCGGAAACCCGCATGAACCGCGCCCCCGATTTGCCTGCTAACGACCCTTTTGCTGCACCGGGTCGGCCGAAGACACCGGCCCGGACATGAGCCTTTCCGACACCTCTCCCCTGCATGATGCCACGGCGCTGACCGCGGGCGGCCGGGTGGCGCGCATCCATCTTAATGGCCAGCTTTATGCCCTGCGGATCACCCGTCAGGGCAAGCTGATCCTGACCAAGTAAAGGATCCTTCATGACCCGCTTTCTGACTGCCGCCCTGATGACCACCGCGTTGTCCGCACCTGCCTTTGCGGTCGAACCGGCAGAGGTCGTGGCGCATTACGCCGATCTGGCGGTGGCGAAATACGGCGATAGCCTGACCACGGCGCAGGCCTTGCAAGGGGCGGTTGCGGCGCTGGTCGCGGCCCCCTCCGAAGAAACCCTGACCGCCGCCCGCGAGGCGTGGAAAGCGGCCCGTGTGCCCTATCAGCAAACCGAGGCCTACCGTTTCGGCAATGCGATCGTCGATGATTGGGAAGGCAAGGTCAATTCCTGGCCGCTGGACGAAGGCCTGATCGACTATGTGGCGGCGGGTTCGGCCGTGAACGAGGAAAACGCCCAAGCCGGGCTGAACGTGATTGCCACGCCAAGCTTTACCCTGTCGGGCACCGAAGTGGATGCGACCGCCATCACGCCGGACCTGATCTCGGGCACCCTGCATGAGGCAGACGGGATCGAGGCCAATGTCGCCTCGGGCTATCATGCCATTGAATTCCTGCTGTGGGGGCAGGATCTGAACGGAACGGGCGCCGGTGCGGGCGCCCGTCCGTTCACCGATTTTGGGGCGGGCGATGCCTGCACGGGCGGCAATTGCGACCGCCGGGCCGCTTATCTTGTCGCGGCTACCGATCTTCTGGTGGCGGATCTGACCTATATCTCTGAGGCTTGGGCCAAGGATGGGGCCGCCCGCGCGGCTGTGACGGCCGATCCGAACGCAGGGCTTTTGGCGATGCTGACCGGTATGGGCAGCCTGTCTTATGGCGAACTCGGCGGCGAGCGGATGAAGCTTGGCCTCATGCTGAACGACCCGGAAGAAGAACATGATTGCTTTTCGGACAACACCTACAACAGCCATTATTACGATGGCGTCGGGATCCGGGATGTCTACCTTGGCCATTACACCCGGGTTGATGGCTCGGAAATGACCGGCCCGTCGCTGTCAGATCTGGTGGCGGCCAAGGATGTCGCGGTGGACAGCCAGTTGAAGGCCGAACTCGATGCCTCGGTTGGCGCCTTGCAGGCGATCAAGACGGCGGCAGAGGGGGGCTTTGCCTATGACCAGATGCTGGAGGCCGGCAACCAGGAGGGCGAGGCGCTGATCATGGGGGCCGTCAACGCCTTGGTCACGCAAACCGCCTCGATCGAACGCGCGGTCGCCGCGCTGGGCCTGTCGAAGATCGACTTCGAAGGGTCCGACAGTCTCGACAATCCGAACGCCGTTTTCCAGTAAGCCAAAGGGATTCGCCGCCATGATGGTCTGCCATTGCATGACGATCACCGACCATGACATCCGCGCTGCGGTGGATTGGATGCGCGCGGCGGATCCAGACACGGTGATTACCCCCGGCAAGGTCTATCACGCCCTTGGCAAGCGGGCCGATTGTGGGGGCTGCATGCCGTTGTTTTTAGAAACGATGCGGCAAAGCGATGGGTTCTCGGTGCCGGGTGCCGATGCCCCGCCGCGGTTGCCCCGGCGGTCGGCTTGGTCTGTCGCGGCAAAGTAGAGTCAATCCGTCGGATTTAGAAATATTCTAAAACTCCCGCCTGCCCCATGGACAGACCCATGGGGCAGGTCTACCTTTTGCTGACCAAGCCAAGGTCTTTGGCCCCAGCCAGGTGTTCAAACCAGAACAAGCAGGAAGGATAGGCCCATGAAAGGCGACGCCAAGGTTATCGAATTTCTCAATGCTGCGTTGCGGTCAGAATTGACGGCCGTCAGCCAGTATTGGTTGCATTTCCGTTTGCAGGAAGATTGGGGCTATGGCCATCTGGCTGCCAAAAGCCGGGCCGAGAGCATCGAGGAGATGCATCACGCCGACCGGTTGATTGCCCGCATCATCTTTCTGGAAGGTCATCCGAACCTGCAAAAGCTGGACAGTCTGCGTATCGGCCAGACCCTGCGCGAGACGCTGGAATGTGACCTTGCCGGTGAGCATGACGCGCGCACCCTCTATATCGAGGCGCGGCGGCATTGCGATGCGGTGGGCGATTACGTCAGCCGGGCGCTGTTCGACGATCTGATCGCCGACGAGGAAGGCCATATTGATTTCCTTGAAACCCAGCTTGGGCTTTATGACAAGTTGGGCGCCGAGAAATATGGCATGCTCAACGCAAAGCCCGCCGATCAGGCCGAATAGCGGCGCGACGTCGCAGGCGTTGTTTCCGATTGAAACAGTCAGAAATTCGGCGCAGAACGCCGGTAAGAGAGGTCTTGCCCATGCTGCGCCGTTTTCTGATTCTGCCCTTGCTGGCTGCGCCGGCCTTTGCCCAAAGCTTGGATGACCGGCACTTGCCGGTTCTGCCCCGCACCGAAACGGAGGCGGCCAGGATTGCTGCAATCCTTGCGCCGCCCACCGATTTTACCCGTTTGGAAAAGTTTGAAACCAAACCGGCCGGTGCGGCCTCGGTGCGGGTGCGCGACACCACCGATGCCTTCAGCCAGTTTTCGGCAAACATGCCCTTTGAAGACGAGATGAACTTCAAGCTGGGCAATGCGCTGTTTCGCAAGACATGGGTTGCCGCGCCGTCCTCAACCGCGGCGTCGGATGGGTTGGGTCCCGTCTACAACGCCCGCGCCTGTCAGGATTGCCATCTGAAAGACGGCCGGGGCCATACGCCGGAAGGCCCCGAAGATGGCCGGGTGTCGATGTTCCTGCGCCTGTCGGTGCCGGGTGGGGCCAGCCCTGAAGGGATCAAGGATTGGCTGGCGACGCAGGCCGAGCCGACCTATGGCGGCCAGTTGCAGGATCTTGCCGCCCCCGGCCACGCGGCCGAGGCGCAGATGGAGATTGCCTATACCGAAATCCCGGTGACCTTGGCGGATGGTGAGGTGGTCAGCTTGCGCGCGCCGACCTATGGCGTCAGCGCGCCGGGCTATGGTCCGTTTGCCGATGACCTGCAAATCTCACCCCGGATTGCGCCGCAGATGATCGGCCTTGGGCTTTTGGAGGCTATTCCGGCGGCCGACATCCTTGCGCAGGAAGACGAAGGCGATGCCAACGGTGACGGCATTTCCGGCCGGGCGCAGATCGTGCCTTCGGTGGAATTCGGGGTGCCGATGCTCGGTCGTTTTGGCCTGAAGGCGGGCGCGCCTACGGTCAAGGAACAAACGGCAGGCGCTTTTGCGGGTGACATGGGCCTGTCAACCACGCTGCATCCCGATCCTTGGGGCGATTGCACCGGGGCGGAGGCCACCTGTCGGGCCGCCCCCCATGGGCAAGAGCCCGGCGTGCGGGATGGCTTGGAGGTGGATGCCGAAAGCCTTGATCTGGTGACGTTTTATTCGCGCAACCTTGGGGTGCCGGAGCGCCGCAACGCCGATGCACCGCAGGTCTTGCAGGGCAAGGAGGTGTTCTACAGCCTGAACTGCCAAGGCTGCCATGTGCCGAAATATGTCACCAACCGCCTGAAAGATCAGCCTGAACAGTCCTTCCAACTGATCTGGCCCTTCACCGACCTTCTGTTGCACGACATGGGGCCGGGGCTTGCCGACAACCGCCCCGAAGGTCGCGCGACCGGTTCGGAGTGGAAAACCCCGCCCCTGTGGGGCATTGGTCTGACGGCGCAGGTTTCTGGCCATAGCGAATTCCTGCACGATGGCCGCGCCCGCAATCTTTTGGAGGCCATCCTTTGGCATGGCGGAGAGGCACAGGCCGCGCGCGATGGTGTGGCGGGTCTGGCGAAATCTGATAGAGAGGCGCTGATCGCCTATCTGGAAAGCCTCTGAATGCGCATCTTCGCCCTTGCCCTCAGCTTGCTCGCCGCGCCGGCTTTCGCCGATTTTCCCGAAACCGTGCAGCGCCATATCCTGCCCGGGTATCAGGCACTGGCCGAAAGCACCGCTGCCCTTGCCGCGCAGGCAGAAAAGACCTGCGATGTCGCGGCCCTGCACCCGGCCTATCATGCCGCTTATGATGCCTGGATGTCTGTGCAGCACCTGCGCTTTGGTCCGGTGGAAACCGATGGCCGGGGTTTGTCGATCCTCTATTGGCCCGATCCCAAGGGCTTGGGGGCAAAGGCGCAAAAAGGGTTGCTGACGGGCGATCCGGCCAAGCTGGCCCCTGCCGCCTTTGCCGAGCAATCGGTGGCGGCACGCGGGCTGTTGTCCTTGGAGCGTCTGCTTTACCCGGTTGAGCCCTTGGCCGCAGATCCTTGCCCGCTGATCCGGGCCACCGCCACCGATCTGGCGGCAACCTCTGCCAAGGTGCTGGAGGAATGGCAGGGCGGTTTTGCCGAAACGCTGGTCACCGCGGGAGAGGTTGGCAACAAGGTTTACCTCACCCGCCCCGAAGCGCGGCAGGTGTTGTTCACCCAAGTGGTGACGGGGCTGGAATTCCTGGACGACCAGCGCCTTGGCCGTCCCTTGGGCGATTTTGACACACCGCACCCTGAACGGGCCGAGGCGCGCGCTTCGGGGCGTTCGGCGCGCAATGTGCTGTTGTCGCTGCAAGCCCTGCGGCAGATGGTCGAAACCCTGACCCCGGATGCGCCCAAGACCGTTGCGGCCTTTGACCATGCGATCCATCTGGCCGAAACCCTTGATGACCCGGCCCTCGCGGGGGTTGCCGACCCCGGCAAACGGCTGAAGGTCGAGATTTTGCAACAGGCTGTCGGGCATCTGCGCGAGGTGGTGATGTTGGAGCTGGCCCCGGAACTGGATGTCGGCATCGGTTTTAACGCCGCGGATGGCGACTGACATGGCCACCCGCCGCGGTTTTCTGGCGGGTCTTGCCGCCCTTGCCCTGCCTTGCCCAAGTTGGGCCGATGTCGGCGCGCCCGCCTTTCTGGCGGCGGCCAAATCGGGGGATAGCTTTCTTCTGCATGGGCTGAGTGCGGCGGGCGGCAGCCTGTTTTCGCTGCCCTTGCCCGCGCGGGGCCATGCGGCGGCGGCGCATCCTGCGCGGCCTTTGGCCGTGGCCTTTGCCCGCCGTCCCGGCACCTTTGCCGTGGTGATTGATTGCCGCACCGGCGATGTGACCGCCCGCCTGACCCCGCCCGGGGGGCGCCAGTTCAACGGCCATGGCGTGTTTTCCGCCGATGGCGCGCTGCTTTACACATCGGAGGTGGTTGCCGAAGGGTCCGAAGGCCGCATCGGTCTTTGGGAGACGGCCCGCTTCCGCCGGATCGGCGAATGGGCGTCCGGCGGGATAGGTCCGCATGACATGAAGCGGTTGGGCGATCAATTGGTGGTGGCCAATGGCGGGATTCAGACCGATCCGAAGGACCGATCAAAGCTGAACGTCGACACCATGCGCCCGAACCTGTCGCTGATTGGTGCGGATGGCGCGCTGGCCGATCAGGTGGCGCTGGCCCCGGATCTGCACCAGAACTCGATCCGCCATCTGGCGCTTGGTCCCGAGGGCGAGGTGGCCTTTGCCATGCAATGGGAAGGCGATCCGACCACGGCGATGCCCCAACTGGGGCTTTGGACACCGGGCAAGGCCCCTGTCCTTTGCCCGCCCCCCGAGGCCGAGGCGCTGCGGATGCAGGGCTATGCCGGTTCGATTGCATGGAGTGGCGATCAGATTGCCATCACCTCGCCCAAGGGCGGGGTGGCGATGATCTTTGCCGACACTGGCGCACACATGGCAACAATCGAGCGGCCCGATATCTGCGGCGTGGCGGCGCGGCCCGCGGGCGGCTTTTTGGCCAGTGACGGGGCTGGGGGGCTTTCTGACCTTACGACACAGGGATTGGTGCGGCTGTCGCAGGAATCGCTGTCATGGGACAATCATCTGGTCGCTTTGGGGTGACACCGGGCCGGAAAGCCGGTGACTGTTGCTGAAATTCCTACAATCCACCGCAATTGTGCCGCGATTGTAAACAAGGACTGGGCCTCAGGTAACGAATGAGGCGCCAAGATGCGTAAAATTGAAAAGACCTCTGCTGTCGCAATCCCCGATGGCCTGACGGCATGGCTGCAAACCCAAGGGCCGAAGGTCTGGCATGCCTTTGCGCGGGGGGTGGATTTTGCGGCCCCCGATGCCACCATTGATCTGCTGCTCGCCGCGCATTGGATTGCGCGCCAGCCGGATATGGACCGCGCCACAGGGCTTTTGCTGTTGGCCCGCGCGCTGAAGGCCGGGCTGCATGTCGCGGCCCCCGCCGCGATGGATGATGCCGCCGCCCGCGCCTTTTGCCGTGACCTGCACCAGCGCCTGTCGCTTTGCACGACCCCCGCCCGTCTGTCGGTGCGGCCCGATGAGCGGGCGTTGATCGAAGGGCTTTCCAAGGGCGACGGCCCGCTGCCCCTGCCGCAAAGCCCGCTGAAATCTGGTGTTGCCGCCTGCGCGGTGACCTTTCACACGAACCGCCCGCATTTCACTGCGCAACCCCTGCGTCGCGCCGGATAAGCCTGCCGCCTCTTGCATCCGCAGGGCCTTCCCGCTAGCACCGTCGCGACTTGCAGGAGACGTGCCATGGACGGGCTTGACGATCTGAAGGCCAAATATCTGACCGCGATTTCCACCGTGGCCTCGGAGGCTGCGCTGGAAGACCTGCGCGTGGCCGCCCTTGGCAAGAAGGGCGAGATTTCGGCGCTGATGGCGGGGTTGGGCAAGATGGACCCCGACCAGCGCAAGGCCGCAGGCGCCATGCTGAACGTCCTGAAAGACGAGATCGACGCCGCGCTGCGGGCCAAGAAGGCCGGGCTTGCCGATGCCGCCCTTGATGCGCGGCTGCGCGAAGAATGGCTGGATGTGACCCTGCCGGGCCGCCCGCGCCCGCGTGGCACCATTCATCCGGTCAGCCAAGTCATGGAAGAACTGACCGCGATTTTCGCCGATATGGGCTTTGCCGTGGCCGAAGGGCCGCAGGTGGAATCGGACTGGTATAACTTTGACGCGTTGAACATCCCGCCGGAACACCCCGCGCGCCAGGAACATGACACCTTCTTCATGCACCGTGCAGAGGGCGACGAGCGCCCGCCGCATGTGCTGCGCACCCATACCAGCCCCGTGCAGATCCGTGCCATGACCGAACAGGGCGCGCCCATCCGCGTCATCGCGCCGGGCCGGGTTTACCGCATGGACATGGACCAGACCCATACGCCGATGTTCCATCAGGTCGAAGGTCTGGCGATTGACCGCGACATTTCCATGGCCAACCTGAAATGGACGCTGGAAGAATTCTGCCGCGCCTTTTTCGAGGTGGACAAGGTGGAGCTGCGCTTCCGCGCCAGCCATTTCCCCTTCACCGAACCTTCGGCCGAGGTTGATATCCGTTATTCCAATGTCGGCGGTCAGCTTCGCATCGGCGAGGGCGACAAGTGGATGGAAATCCTTGGCTCGGGCATGGTGCATCCCAAGGTGCTGGCGGCGGCGGGCGTCAACCCCGACGAATGGCAGGGCTTTGCCTTTGGCATGGGGATCGACCGCATTGCCATGCTGAAATACGGCATTCCCGACCTGCGCGCCTTCTTTGAATCCGACCTGCGCTGGCTGCGCCATTACGGCTTCTCGGCGCTTGATATGCCCGATCTGGCGGGTGGGCTTTCGGCCTGATCCCCAGATTACGGCCCGGCGATCAGCGCCTTCAGGACCGTCTGTGCTTCGGGGCCGTCCCAATGCGCATCGCCGATCAGACGCGCCACTTCCTGACCTTCGGGGTTGACGATCACCGTGACCGGCAACCCCATGATCCCCATCGCATGGGCAAGATCCGAACTTGGATCGCGCAGGTTTTGCAGGTTGGCGATTTTGGCTTCGGTGAAAAAACGCGCGATGGTTGCAGGGTCATTGCGGCCCGTTGCCACCGGCACCACGGCAATCTCGGGCATTGCCGCCTGCAAGCGGTCTAGGCTGGGCATTTCCTCGCGGCAGGGCGGGCACCAGGTGGCCCAGAAATTCACCACCAGCCATTTGCCTTTGAACTCCGCCAGCGAACGTGGCGTGTCGGCCATGTCGACCAACCCGGCCTCTGGCAGGGCTGCGGGGTCTGACAGGACCAGTTTGGCCATATCCCCGGTCAAAAGCCCGGTGACATCCGCATGGCCCGGGTTTGCACCAAGAAGAAAGGCCGTATAAAGCACGGCCAACGCGTTCCGCATTTCTACCCCCAAAGGCCAGATCATGACCCAATCCAAAGATGCCGCCGCCAATGCCATGTGGGGCGGGCGTTTCGCCAGCGGTCCCGATGCCATCATGACGGCGATCAACGCCTCGATCGGTTTTGACCAGCGGATGTATGCGCAGGACATCGCAGGCTCCCGCGCCCATGCCGCGATGCTGGCCGCGCAAGGCATTATCAGCGATAGCGATGCAAAGGCCATTGGGGAAGGGCTGCTCACGGTCTTGTCAGAGATTGAGGGGGGCAAGTTCAGCTTTTCGACGGCCTTGGAGGATATTCACCTGAACGTCGAATCCCGTCTGACCGAAATCATCGGTGATGCGGGCAAGCGGCTCCACACCGGGCGGTCGCGCAACGATCAGGTGGCGGTCGATTTCCGGCTTTGGGTGCGCGACCAATGCGACGCCGCGATTGCCGGGCTGACCGCTTTGATGAAAGCCTTTCTGGCACAGGCCGAGGAGGGGGCCGATTGGGTGATGCCGGGCTTTACCCATCTGCAAACCGCCCAGCCGGTTACATGGGGCCATCACATGCTGGCCTATGTCGAGATGTTCGCCCGGGATCGGTCGCGCTTTGAGGATGCACGCCGCCGGATGAACGAATGTCCCTTGGGGGCTGCGGCCTTGGCGGGCACCTCTTTCCCGATTGACCGCTTTGCCACGGCATCGGCCTTGGGCTTTGATCGGCCGACGGCGAACAGCCTTGATTCGGTATCGGACCGCGATTTTGCGTTGGAATTCCTTGCCGCGTCTTCGATCTGCGCCATGCACCTGTCGCGCTTTGCCGAGGAATTGGTGATCTGGTCCAGCGCGCAGTTCCGTTTCGTGCGGCTGTCGGACAAATGGACGACCGGCAGCTCGATCATGCCGCAAAAGAAGAACCCCGATGCGGCGGAGCTTCTGCGCGCCAAGCTGGGGCGTATCTTGGGCGCGACAGTGGCCTTGTTCACCATCATGAAGGGCCTTGCGCTGACCTATTCCAAGGACATGCAGGAAGACAAGGAACAGACCTTTGACGCGGCTGATACATTGATGCTGGGTCTGGCCGCGATGACCGGGATGGTCAGCGACATGGCGGCCAACCGTGAGGTGCTGCGCACGGCGGCGGCGTCGGGGTTTTCCACCGCGACCGATCTGGCCGATTGGCTGGTGCGGCGGCTTGGTCTGCCGTTCCGCGATGCCCATCATGTCACCGGCACGCTGGTCGCCATGGCCGAAAAGGCGGGCATTGATCTGCCGGACCTGACCCTTGCCCAGATGCAGGGCGTTCACGCGGGCATTACAGCCGAAGTCTTTGATGTGCTGGGCGTCGACAATTCCGTGAACTCGCGGATATCTTATGGCGGAACCTCGCCCGTCCGGGTGGCCGAGCAAGTTGCCCGCTGGAAAGCGGCCTTGGCCTGAGGCAGCTTGGCGTCATGCGGGCAAACGCGCCTCTGCCTTTCGTTTAAAACCCTGCCACGGCGCCATCCATGGCTTGCGCGGCGGGGAAAAGACCGGGCTAGATGGGGCAAGGGCCAAGTGCGCCTGTTCGTGATGTGAACCTGGAAGGACAGCCATGAAACCGTTTTGCACCCTTGCTTTCGTGGTCATTCTGGCCGCTTGCGGCGCGGATGGCGCGCCCGAGGCCCCGGCCTCGCAGTCTTCGGCGAAAACCGGGGTGACGATTTCGGGCTGTGCGACAGCGGGCATTGTCGTGGGCGCACCGACCACGGGCGCCAAGGCGACCTGCTGAGCCTACGGCTGATTGCGACGGGCGCGGCTTCTGGTATACCCGCCTGAACGGGAAGCAAAGGCGCGGGAACATGGATCATTTCATCTATAAATCGGGCGTTTTGCATGCCGAGGATGTGGCCATTCCCGATATTGCCGCCGCCGTCGGCTCGCCGTTTTACGTCTATTCCGCCGCCACCCTGATCCGGCATTACCGCCTGTTCACGGAAGCCTTGTCGCCGCTGCCGCATCAGGTCTGCTTTGCCATCAAGTCGCTGTCCAATCTGGCCGTCTTGAAACTGCTGGGCGATCTGGGCGCGGGCATGGATGTGGTTTCGGGCGGCGAATATCTGCGCGCCAAGGCCGCGGGCGTGCCGGGGGATCGGATTGTGTTTTCCGGCGTCGGCAAAACGCGCGAGGAAATGCGGCTGGCGCTGGAAGGTGGCATCCGCCAGTTCAATCTGGAGTCGGAGCCCGAAATGCGCGCTTTGTCCGAGGTGGCAAGCTCGATGGGGGTCGTGGCCCCGGTGACCGTGCGCGTGAACCCCGATGTGGATGCCAAGACCCACGAGAAAATCGCCACCGGAAAGTCGGAAAACAAATTCGGTATCCCCATTGCCCGCGCGCCGGAGGTTTACGCCGAAATTGCGCGGCTACCGGGACTGCGCGCGGTTGGGATCGATGTGCATATCGGCAGCCAGTTGACCGATCTTGAGCCCTTTGAGCAGGCCTTCACCAAGGTCGCCCAATTGACCGAAACCCTGCGCGCGCAGGGCCATGCGATTGAGCGGCTTGATCTGGGCGGGGGGCTTGGCATTCCTTACACGCGCTCAAACGAGGCCCCGCCTTTGCCGACTGATTATGGTGCGATGATCAAACGCACCGTCGGGCATCTGGGCTGCGAGATTGAAATTGAACCGGGGCGGCTGATATCCGGCAATTCCGGCCTGTTGGTTGCGGGCGTCATCTATGTGAAGAACGGCGAGGGCCGCGATTTCCTGATCCTTGATGCGGCGATGAACGATCTTGTGCGCCCGTCGATGTATGGCGCGCACCATGACATCGTGCCGGTGATCGAGGCACCTGCGGGCAGCCCCTCTACGGCCTATGATGTGGTGGGGCCGGTCTGCGAAACCGGCGATACCTTTGCCAAGGGGCGCGGCCTGCCCCTGTTGGCCGAGGGCGATCTGGTCGCCTTCCGTTCGGCCGGGGCTTACGGCGCGGTGATGGCGTCGGAATACAACACCCGGCCGTTGATCCCGGAAATTCTGGTGCAGGGCGATCACTTCGCCGTCATCCGGGCGCGACCAAGCTTTGACGAAATCCTTGGGCGCGATACCATTCCGGACTGGCTATAAAACGGCAAAGGGGATGAACGACCACACGCAAGCCACCATGAGGCGTATCGAAACCCCGCTGCGACTGACGTGGGCGGGGCTTTGGGCCGAGCGTGCCGTGCGGGCGTTCTGGCCCTTGTGGACGCTGGCGATTGCGCTGTTGTCGGCGCTCAGCTTTGGTTTGCAAGACCATCTGCCGCTTGAGGCGCTGTGGTTCGGGGCCGTTGCATCTGGCGTTGGGCTGACAGGGGCGCTGGTTCATGGCATGCGCCGCTTTCGCAAGCCGACGAGGATTGAGGCACTGGTGCGGCTGGACAGCCGCCTGCTGGGCCAGCCGCTGGCCGCCTTGCGTGACACGCAAGCCATCGGCGCGACCGACCCGGCATCCCAAGCCGTTTGGGCCGCACATCTGGCGCGCATGGCCGAACGGGCAAGGGCGGCGCGCGCGGTGGAGCCGGATCTGAAACTGGCCGGACGCGATCCTTTTGCCTTGCGCTATGTGGCCTTGACCGGGTTGGTCATGGCGCTGATTTTTGGTTCGATCTGGCGGCTTGGCTCTGTGTCTGCGCTTGCGCCGGGTGGCGGGGCGGACGCAGTGGCGACCGGGCCGACATGGGAAGGCTGGCTGAAGCCGCCCGCCTATACTGGCAAGCCGACGCTTTACCTGAATGACCAGACCGCCAGCGACCTGACCCTGCCCGTCGGCACCAAGTTGCAGCTTAGGCTTTATGGTGAGCCGGGAAGCCTGATCCTGACCGAAACCGTGTCAGGCCGGACCGAGGTTCCCCCGGCCTCTGACCCCGTGCAGGATTTCACGCTTTTGCAAAGCGGCAAGCTTGGTATCGAAGGGCCGGGCGGTCGCGATTGGGCGGTGACCCTCATCCCCGACCGCGCGCCGACCATTGCCGCCGATGGCCCGATTGCCCGCGACAAGGGCGGGCGGTTCAAGCAAAAGGTCACGGGCAGCGATGATTACGCGATCACCAAGGCCACGGTGACGATTGCACTGGATCTGGCGCAGGTTGACCGCCGCTTTGGCCTGACGATAGCCCCCGAAGATGTGGCCCCGGTCACGCTGGATTTGCCCATGCCACGCAAGGGCAAGCGTGATGCGTTCGCGGTGACGCTGGTCGATGATCTGTCGCAATCGGTCTTGGCCAATATGCCGGTGACGCTGACCTTCCATGCGCTGGATGCCGCGGGCCAGATGGGCGCATCGACACCGGTTGCCGCCATTCTGCCCGCCAAACGCTTTTACGATCCGGTTGCCGCCGCCCTGATCGAACTGCGGCGTGACCTGTTGTGGAACCGCGCCAATGCCCCGCGTGCGGTGCAGATCCTGCGCGCCATGACCTATAAGCCCGAGGGGTTTTTCACCAATCAAAAAGCGTTCCTGCGCCTGCGGGTCGCGATGAAGCGGCTGGAGGCGGATGCCGTTACCCTGACGCCCACCTTGCGCGATGAGGTCGCCGAGGAGTTGTGGCACATCGCGCTTTTGATGGAGGAAGGCGATCTGAACGACGCCAAGGAACGCCTGAAACGTGCGCAGGACCGGCTGGCCGAGGCGATCAAACGCGGGGCCTCGCCCGAGGAAACCCAAGAGCTGATGGATGAAATGCGGCAGGCCATGGACGATTACATGGAGATGCTTGCTGAGAACATGGAGGAGCGCACCCCCGAGGAGCAATCGGCGGACGGTGGTGCCACCATGTCGGAGGACCAGCTTCAGGAAATGCTCGACCGGCTGCAAAAGCTGATGGACGAGGGCAAGACCGCCGAGGCGGCGGAGTTGCTGGCGCAGATCCAGGAGATGATGGAAAACATGCGCATGGTTCAGCAGGACGGGCAGGGCGGCAAGGGCCGTGGTGGGCCGGGCCAGCAGGCCATGCGCGATCTGGGCGAGACGATGCGCGGCCAGCAGGGCCTTTCGGACGATGCCTTCCGCGACATGCAGCGCGACCGGCAAGGTGAGGCCGCGGACGAAGGGCAAGAGGGCCAACCGGGGGACGGGCAATCGCAGGACGGTCAGCAGGATGGGGACCAGAAGCAAAGCCTTGCCGAGCGGCAAGAGGCGCTGCGGCGCGAGTTGGAACGGCTTGAGCGCCAAGGCAATCTGCCCGGCAAGGGCGGGGATCAGGGCGAAGCCGGGCGGCAGGCGCTGGACGAGGCCCGCCGCGCCATGCGCGAGGCGGAGGAAGCCCTGCGTGATGAAGATTTGCCCGGCGCACTGGACCGTCAGGCCGAAGCCCTGGAGGCTTTGCGCGAAGGCTTGCGCGCCTTTGGCGAGGCACTGGCGCAGGAAAACCGGCAAGAGGGCCAGCGTCGTGCCGGGGCCGAGGCCCGTGAGGAGGATGGCGAGGGGCGCGATCCGCTGGGGCGGCAAAGTGGCGAAAGCCTGCGGATCGGGTCGGACAATAACCTTCTGGCGGATAAGGACGTTTACCGCCGCGCCGAGGAGCTTTTGGAAGAAATCCGTCGCCGCTCTGGTGATCTGACCCGGCCCGAGGGCGAGCGTGATTATCTGAAACGGTTGCTCGACCTGTTCTGAGCGGATGGCTTAGTTGATGGGCGCGCGCAACATCGCCTCTGCCGCCTGACCAAAGCGCAAGGCGATCATGATGAACAGCAGGGCCGTGCAGCCCATGATCAGGCAAAGCCTGATGACCGAGAGGCGCGGTCTGTCCTTTGGAATGTCCAGCATCTGATCCATGCCGCCTTTTTACACGGGTTTGCGGGGGAATTCGTGGCAATTCTTATGGCAAAGCGGGGAAACTCTGTTCCGAAAACAGAAACGCAACCGTATTGCAAATCGCCCTTCGCGCTTTCCCTTTTCACGCTGATGCGCTAAACCCCCGCAGGCTTTGAAACCGCAAGACCCGAAGGCGCCCGCTCATGAAATTCACCCTGTCCTGGCTGAAAGATCACCTCGAGACCACGGCCTCGCTGGATGACATTCTTTACGCGCTCACCGATCTGGGGCTGGAGGTCGAAGGCGTGGTGAATCCGGTGGCGAAACTTGCCCCCTTCACCATCGCCAAGGTGCTGGAGGCCGAGCAGCATCCTGACGCCGACCGCCTGCGGGTGTGCAAGGTTCTGACGGATGAGGGCGAAAAGCAGATCGTCTGCGGCGCGCCCAATGCGCGGGCCGGGATCACGGTGGTTCTGTGCAAGCCGGGCGATTATGTGCCGGGCATTGATGTGACCTTGGGCGTCGGCAAGATCCGTGGCATCGAAAGCCAAGGCATGATGGCCTCGGAACGCGAGTTGGAACTGTCGGACGAGCATAACGGCATCATCGAGCTGGCCTCGGGCGAGGTGGGCCAGAAATTCACCGATTGGCTGGCGGTGAACCGCCCGGCCGTCTGTGACCCGGTGATCGAGATCAAGGTCACGCCGAACCGCCCCGATGCGCTGGGCGTGCGTGGCATTGCCCGCGATCTGGCCGCGCGTGGTTTGGGCAAGCTGAAGCCGCTGGATATCCCGGAAATCAAGGGTGGCTTTGCCAGCCCGATCACGGTGCGGATTGACGATGCGTTGAAGGCCAAAGGCTGCCCGCATTTCGCTGGCCGCACCATTCGCGGCGTGACCAATGGCCCGTCGCCCGACTGGTTGCAGGCGCGTCTCAAGGCCATTGGTTTGCGCCCGATTTCGACATTGGTCGATATCACCAACTATTTCACCTTCGGCCTGAACCGCCCACTGCATGTCTTTGATGTGGCAAAGGTGCAAGGGAACGTGTTGCGCGTTCACACGGCCGCGGGCGGCGAAAGCCATGCCGCGCTGGACGGCAAGACCTATAGCTTGCGCGAAGGCATGATGGCGATTTCGGATGCGGCAGGCGTGGAAAGCCTTGCCGGCATCATGGGCGGTGAACATTCCGGCTGCACTGAAACGACCACCGAGGTTTTCCTGGAAAGCGCCTGGTGGGACCCGATCACCGTCGCCACCACGGGGCGCGCGCTGAAGGTCAATTCCGACGCCCGCTATCGCTTTGAACGCGGGGTGGACCCGGCGTTCACCTTGCCGGGGTTGGATCTTGCGACGCAGATGATCCTTGATCTGTGCGGCGGCGAAGCCTCGGAGCTTGCCGAAGATGGCGCGGCGCTGGACACCACCCGCACCTACAAGCTGAACCCCGCACGGGTCATCAGCCTTGTCGGCATGGATATCCCCGAGGCCGAACAGCGCCAGACGCTGACAGCGCTGGGATTCAAGCTGTCGGGCAATCAGGTGACGCCGCCGTCGTGGCGCCCGGATGTATTGGGCGATGCCGATCTGGTCGAGGAGGTCGCCCGTGTGGCCAGCCTGACCAAGCTGGAAGGCAAGCCGTTGCGCCGCATGGTGCCGGGCGTGCCGCGGCCGATCCTGACGCCGTTGCAGGTGCGCGAACGCGCGGCGCGGCGGACCATCGCGGCGCTGGGCTATAATGAATGTGTCACCTACAGCTTCATCGACGAGACAGCGGCGGCGCTGTTCGGCGGCGGCAGCGATGCCGTGCGGGTGGACAATCCGATTTCGTCGGAAATGACCCATCTGCGCCCTGACCTTTTGCCGGGCCTGCTGCGCGCAGCGGCCCGCAATCAGGCGCGCGGCTTCATGGATCTGGCGCTGGCCGAGGTTGGCCCCGCCTTCCATGGCGGCGAACCCGGCGAGCAGCATTTGCAGGCGACCGGCCTTCTGGTCGGCGCCTCTGCCGCGCGCGACCCGCATGGCAGCCGCCGTCCGGTCGATGTCTTTGACGTCAAGGCCGATGTCGAGGCGGTTCTGGCCGCCCTTGGGGCGCCTGCCAAGGTGCAGATCAGCCGCAAGGTGGCCGCATGGTTCCATCCGGGCCGCTCGGGCGTGATCGGGCTTGGCCCGAATGTCATGGCGACCTTTGGCGAGGTTCACCCGCGCGTGCTGGCCGAAATGGGCGTCAAAGGCCCGGCGATGGCCTTTACCGTGCTGGTCGCCAATGTGCCGCAGCCCAAGGTGAAAACGCCGACCCGGCCCGCGCTGGCCATTTCCGACCTTCAGGCGGTGGACCGCGATTTCGCCTTTGTGGTCGATGCGGGGGTTGAAGTGTTGACAGCCGTCAACGCGGCGGCCGGTGCCGACAAGGTGCTGATCGAAAGCGTGCGGGTGTTTGACCAGTTCACCGGCGAAAAGGCCGAGGCGCAGATGGGCGCTGGCAAAAAGTCGATCGCGCTGACCGTGCGGTTGCAGCCCACCGACAAGACCCTGACCGAGGCGGATATCGACGCGGTGTCGAAGAAGATCATCGAAAAGGTCACCAAGGCGACCGGCGGCGCGTTGCGCGGCTGAGGCGGTTCATCGCCCTTGGCCGCGCCATGCAAACGGCGCGGCCAAGGGCGGACACCGCCCGCTTATCGCTTCGCCTGCCCCGGCTTGAACCAAGCCTTGATCCGGCCAACGACCCCGGTCGCCCGGGCCTCGACCCCATCCCAAGTCTCGCCCATCTCGGCCGCCATCGGCTCGACCGAGCGTTCCCAGAATTGCGCCCACATCCGGCGGATCATCACGACGATGAAGATCAGGAAGGCGATCACCACGATCGGCACATAAGGAATGATCTGCTCATCCGGGCCGGTCGCCTCGCGCACCGAAACCGCGTTCGGATAGATCGACAGGATCGGCAGGCGCCAGCCGTAATGCGTCACCACCACCCATTTCGGAGCCGCCGCATCCGATTTCAGGTTGCCTGCCTCGGCTTGCAGGTTCGAACTGTCATATTTGAAATAGGGCGGCCAGATCCAGCCGGTGTCCTCATTGCGGTAAACCATCACATCGCCGTCCGCGAAGGTTGCTTCGATAAAGCGGATATCGCGGGTGCTGGTGCTTTCCTGCGTGCCACTGTCGGGCGAGGCATAGGCCCAGGCGTTTTCGGTGCCCACCGTGGTCAAGCGGTTATAGGTGCCGGTTACCCGCACAATGTCATGCTGCGGCAAGGTATAATGCAGGAAGCCGATGGCGAACATCGCCGCAATGATCCTGAACAGCCATTTGACCTTGGTCCACATGCGCGGCCCCCTTTACTGATAGTTCACAAAATAGACCGTGACCAAAGCCACGGCCATGGGAATGACGTAGACCAGCCAGATCAGCTTGCGCCGCAGTCCGTGGCGATAGGCCTCCATCCCGGCTTCGATATAGGCGTCGCGCTCGTCCTTTGCAGCCCCTTCGCGGGCGGGATCGGTATCCCAGGCCTTTTCCAGCTTTTCCCGCCGGATGGAGCGGGAGTAGATCGAGACGAGAAGATAAACCACCGTCAAGGCGGCAAAGGCCAAGGGCAAGGCTTTCAATAACCCGATCATCGTCTTCCTCCCCCCGACAACCCCCAAGGCCCGACCACCGGCCCCAAATCACGCGCCGGGCGCGGGGCCGGGCGATCTCGGGCGTCCATGGATGGTTCCGGCCCGAACAGCGCCTCGCGCGCACCCTGCGCATCCACCTTGTATTCCCGCGCCAGAAAATCCGCCACCCATTGCCGCTTGCGCTCGGACCAGCGGGCATAATGGGCGTAGAACAACTCCTTGTGGGTGATGAACATCTGCCGCACATCCATCGGCGACAGTTCGGATAACAGCATATTCACCAGATCACGATCTTTGCCCGCCGCCGCCCGCAGCGTGTAGAAATAGCACGCATGTTCCGAAGTGATGCGCGGCCACGGCCCTTGCCCTTCGACCCAACGCAACAGGCTGGCCAGCCCCAGAAATTCATCTGGCAGCGCATCGCCCAAACGGTAGGCGATCTTGCGCAGCTCTGTCCGCCGCGCGTCGCCGATCTCCAGCCCCAAGGCCTCGGCCGCCTCGACCAGAATGAAATCCATCTTCTGGCGCAGGATGGCGGCGGCATCCAGCCCCTGCGCCTGCACGATGGGTTCCACCAGCCCGTTGCGTTCCAGCCAGTCGGCGATCTGGTTGCGGCACGTGGTATCCATCACCGGGCCGACCGGCAGCGCCCCCAGACTTTCGCGTGGCATGGAGGAGATCACAGCCGGAAAGCGGATATCCTGAAAGATGTAGATACCGCCGAAATGGCTGGTCCAGAAATTAGGCTGCGAGAAGGTCATGGCCGGCAGGCTGATCGGCACCCGCGTGACATCGCCGGTTTTCCTTGCCAGCGCGATCATGTCGCCGATCAGGCTGTCATCGCGCCACCCGTCCGGTTCGGCGCGAAAGCGGTCGATAAGCCCCGCCAGACGTTCGGCATCGGCCACATGCCCGCCGATGGTGTCTGCTTCCACCGTCACCTGTTTCATCTCCAACAGCCGGGCGGGGGTGGATACCTCATAGACCGAACCTTGCAACTCCCCGCACACCGCATCCCGCGCGGTCAGGGCAAAGAGTTGCACCTCATTCGCCTCGATGAATTGCTGCAAAATTCCCCGCGCGGTGGAGAATTTCATATTAAGCAGCGGCGCGGTCTTCTGGCTGGTGGTCAGAAGGATGAACTGCCGGTTCGCCCCGTTGGGATTGAGGTAGATCGGATCATCAAGCTCATCGCCGATTTCCGGGGAATAGCCCGAGATGTCGATGTGGAAATCAGTGAGAGCCGTCGTCTTGCCGGTGAGATGCTTCAGCGCCCGGTTATAGCGTTCGACAAGCGCGGGGGAGGAGACTTCGATCAGGTTGCCGAACATCAGGCCGGCGGCGATGAGGCGTTTCATTGCGGCCCTCCCTTGGCAAACGCCCCCATACCCATCCCTCCCCATACGGGGGAGGGGGGATGACAGGCGATAGATGACCCGACCCGTGCCCCAAGCGGTTCCCTCACCCTTGTGGGGCGGGGCGGGGTAGGGGCTGGTGTAAACTCAGGCATAAGGCTCACCCCTTCCCCTCCAGATACCGCCGCTTGGCCTCCTCCGTCCGCCCAAACTCGCGAACCATAGTCTCAATCGCCACCTCATCCGACTTGTCGGCATAGCGGAACTCAGAATCCGCATAGCGGTTGATCTCCTGCACCACCATCTCGACCGTGATCGGCGTCATCAACCCACGGATCATCGCCAGTTTCTCGTCATAGGCTTTGAACAGAAAAAGGTCGGGGTTTTCCATCCACTCATCCGGCAGTTCGAAATCCATCGCCCGCACCTTCACCGCGTCGGTGATGTTCTTGACGGCGCGGCCGGTGAAGCGGTTGTCGGCCTGCTGGATGGCCTTGAGGTAAGCCCCAAGTTTGGCAATCGTGTCCAAAGGCCCGATCTCGCCCGCCACCTTGTCCCAGACCTTCACCAGCCCCGCCTCATGGGGGCGGGAATGGCCTTCAAAACTGGCGGTCACCGCCTTTTTGATCTCTTGTGCGGCGAAAAGGTCATGCGCGCCCAAGGGGATATTGTGGGTCTTGCCCAGAAGAAGCGAGAGAATATCGATGTAATCCTCGCGGCTTTGCGGCCCGTCCACCAAGAAACGCGCCCCGGCCCGCTGGCGCAAGGCATCATCGACGTTCTCGGGGAAGTTCGAGAACATGCCAAAGGTGCAGTTGCCGCGCACGACCGTATTCGCCCCGGCAAAGGCCCCCATGAAGACCGCCGTCACCTCTTGCTGGCCCGCGCTGGATTGTCGGTCGCCTCGCTTGCCGGCGACCTGATCGATGTCGTCGATGGTGCCAAACCCGATCACGCTGGGGTCAAGCACCGCATCGACAAAGGCTTTGGCATTCTGCCCCGATTTGCCCTGATAGCTGTCGATCTGGTCGATGGAAAAGTTCTGATAGCGAAAGGGGTAACCCGCCCCCTTGCAGTAATCATGGAGCAAACCGGCCATCATCTGGATCAGCGTGGTCTTGCCCGTTCCCGGTTTGCCATCGCCCATGAAGGTAAAGATGAAGCCGCCCAGTTCGGCAAAGGGGTTCAGGCGGCGCTCAAAGTCATAGGCCATCAGCATCTTCGCCAGCCGCATCGACTGATACTTGGCGATATGGTTGCCCACCACCTCCTGCGGTTTCTTGAACTGCATGGTCAGCGCGCCACCTTTGGACGCGCGGGCGGGCTTGAAGCCGTTGATCGCCAGCCCGTCGGCTTCAACCCGCCAACTGGAACCGGTAAAGCCCGCCGCACCGTCGGCGGTCTGGGCGCGCAGCGCGACCTTGACCATCAAAGCCTCGGCAAAGGCGGCGATTGTGGCGACGAGCCGGGGCTCATCGCCGGCAAAGGTGGCGATGTCCTGATCGAGTTCCCATAAAGCCCCTTGCAGGGCGATAAGGGCGTTGTCGGTCAGAACCTCCTCGACCTCGCCAATCTCCACCGTGGTGGACCCGAGATGCGGCGCGAGCAGGAAGGCCGTGGCATTGGCAAAGGTGTAAAGCATGGCCAATGCCTCGCCTGCCAGAAGATTGGCGAACTCACCGCGTTTCCCTTCGGGCAGGCGGCCCTCCAGATTGGCCTTCTTCAACTCGGCCAAGCCCGATTGCGCCGAAACCGCGTCCCCAAGCGCCAGCGCAATCGCCAGCCCCCGCCGCAAGGCATTGAGTGCTGCCGCCTGCAAAGGCGACAAAAGCCCGTCGCCAAGCCCCTCGATTCTCTCATAAAGCCGCACGCCGCCCGGCCGCGCGGTGGCGCGCGCCGCAAGGCCGGGGATGGTGGAACGAAAACGCGGCCGCGCCCCAATGCCAGGGGAACGCTCCTCCTGCCGTTCCGGCATCGTCGCCTTGGCAAGCCGGGGCGCGTGATCAAAGCCTGAGATCAGCCCGAGGGCGGCCTCATACTGGCCCTTCACGGCGTCTTCCCTGAGTTCCATCGTATCGCGCGTGGTCATTCGCTTACCTCTAACACCTGCTCCTCAACCCTGCCGTTGCCAAGGTGAGTATTTGGAAAGGCGCAAATCCTTTGATGTCCCCCCTTGGGCTTGCGCCTTCTGAAATACTCCGGGGGTCCGGGGGGAGACCCCCGGCGGGTTGCCCCGATCACACCGCCGGGATGATCTGGCCCGCCGCCCCCACCACGAATTTGCGATAGGGGCGCAGGCCCGGCGCCGCGACCTCTACCATGGCCTGAAATACGGGTTCGGGCAGGATCACCATGCGCTCGGTGTTGGTGGTGCCGCTGTCGATGCCATGCACCGGGTCAAGCTTCCAGATCTGGCGGTTGGCGGTGGAGAACCAGCCGTCCTTCACGTCTTCCTCGCGGTCCGACAGGATATCTTCGACCGTCCAGACGAGTGCCCAATCCTGCCCGTCGGGCGCGTTGGCGGCTTGCAACACCTGCGAGATCGGGCCGGATTGCAGGGTGAAGTCCTGGCTGTGCATCGGGCCAAGCGTCAGGCGGCGCAGGCGTTTGGGGTGGAGGGCCTCAAAATCCTTGTCGAAGCCCTGCGCCATGGTCAACAGTTTCAGCCCGGTCACCGATTGCGCCATCAACCCCTGTTGCACCAAGGGCCAGCGGCGATCGTCGTTGGGCAGGGGCTTGCGGCCCGAATCCTGCACGTCAAAGAGATAGACGACCGGCAGATTGGTTTGTGCATCCCAGACTGCCCAATGGATCAGGAAATGCCGCCGTTCCCCGATATCGGCGATGAATTGGGCGTCCGGGTCGTTGCGGGCCCAAAAGAGGCCCCCGGTTGCCAGAGCCTCGTAGTAAAGGCGTTGGCTGAGGGCGAATTGCAAGGCCGTTGGTACGGTCAGGTCGCGCACGATCTGGCGCACCATGCGGTCTTTGATCTCGACCTGAGATGCCATGCCGCCAAGGTGCTTTTGCACCTGTGCCGCATCCAGAGCCATCGCCATCAACTCCTGCGCCACGGGAAAGCCGGACTCGTGCCGATCAAAGGTAAGGCGCGGCGCGGTATCGGCGCGGCCGGTCATCAGGTATTTGTTGGACAGCGCCTTGAAGGTGCCATTGAGCGCCGAAAGGTAGCGACCAAGGATATGCGCCTCGGTTCGGGTCAGTTTGCCTTCGGCCTCGACCTCTGCTGCGACGCGAAGAAGGTGCCCGGTGATGCGTTCAAACTTCGCAAAATAGCGCCGCACCACCGCGCCGTCGGAAAGCTCGGCATGGTCAGAGACGAGAAGCTCTTTCACCTCTGCCACCTTCAGCCCCCATAGGCGTTCTTGTCGTGCTTTTCGACAATGGCGGCAAAGCGGCGGGCAAAGCGTTCGTCTGCCTTGGCCTTTTGTTCCAGAATCTGGCGGGCAAAGACCATGTGGCCCTCATGCGCCTCCAGCATGTCGGCCATCTTGTCGTTGGTGGCCGCGCCAATGGCCGACATGGCGGCCTGTGCTTCTTGATCCGTCTTGACGCCGATTTCGTTGATCCGGTGGGCGACGTCCTGCTGCTGGGCGGTTTTCAAGCTGCTGGTCAGCGCATCATAAAGCACCACGCGCTGTTTGGTGTCGGTTTGCAGCTTGTTGATGAGGACGAGCTGGGTTGCGGCCTGATTGGTCAGGCTATCGACCCAAGTCTTGCCCTTTTCGATATAGCGTTCAAGGGTTTGGCTTTTTGCCAGATGCACCTGTTCATCCTGAACCAGCGCATTGTATGTCGCATTCAGTGCGGCCAGATCGGTTTCCAGTTTTGTGCGCGCGGCGGCGTCCTGTTCCACGCTGATCTTGTTTTCCAGTTCGATGATGCGCGGGTCCAGGGCGGCAATCTCGGCCCGCAGCGTCTCCAGCGCGGTCACCGTGGTTTCGCGTTGTGACAGCGTGTCGCCGAGGTTGAGTTCGACTTTGGCTTTCTGCGTGTTCAACAGGTCCAACTGGCCCTGCAACAGTTTCACGATCACATCCGACTTGGCGATCAGGTCTTGCAACTTGTCGTCGATCGAGGCGGTGCGCAGCCGTTCCTGCCGCATGGATTCCGATTTGGCGGTGGAGAAGATGCCGATGAAACTTTCCATCCCGGTTTTGGACCGCATCTCGTCAAAGTCTTTGGAAAAGCCCGCCGTCACATCATCCAGCCCCATGATAAGCTCGGCGATATTGGCATTCATCAGGTCGGTGTGCTTGTGCACATCCTCCAGCGTGGCATTTTCGATGTCGATTGCTGCTTCGCCTGCCTCCAGTTTGGCACGGCCTGCCTCGATCTTGGTGGTGATCGCGGAAATCTTGGCCTGGGCCTCGGCGATGGTCTTCTGGCTTTCCTGAATCTGCGCGTCGAAATCGGCCATCGGGCTCTCCTCGTAAACTGGTATGCCAGACGATGTAATGGTGATTTACATAATTGCATCGCCTTGAAGGCAAAAAATTGCATGGCCCATCCTTGCGCAAAGCAAGGGGCGCCGCAATCGGAATAGCAGGAGTCGAAGGCCCGGATCAGACCGGGATATTGTCGATCAGCCGCACGCCATCCAGCCAGGCCGCCGCCAGCATCCGGCGCGGCTTTTGCGGGTCATCAGAGGGCATCAGCGTTTCGGCGTCGCGCAATTCGATATATTCCACCCGGTCAAACCCGGCGGCGCGCACCTTTTCGGCGGCCTCGCGGATTGCCATGCGGTCGGATTGCCCGGCGCGGATATCATCGGCTGCGGCGGTGATGGCCGAATAGAGAACCCCGGCAACCGCGCGGCCCTGTGCCGTCAGCCTGACATTGCGTGACGACATCGCCAAGCCGTCCGCCTCGCGGATGGTTTCGCAGCCGACGATGTGGATCGGCAAGTTCAGATCGCGCACCAGCCGCAAGACGACCTGCAATTGCTGCCAGTCTTTCTGGCCAAAGTAGCCGCGGTCGGCCATGGTCATGCCGAACAGCTTGGTCACCACCGTGGCCACCCCGTCGAAATGCCCCGGCCGCATCCGGCCTTCCAACGGTTCCGACACGCCGCCGACAGAGACCGTGGTGATGAAGCCGTCGGGGTAAACCTCCTCGGGCTGGGGAATGAAGACCACATCGACGCCCACGCTGGACAGAAGGGCGACATCCGCCTCCTCGGTGCGGGGATATTTCTTCAGATCGTCGGGATTGTTGAACTGCTTGGGGTTCACGAAGATCGTGGTGATGACGCGTTCGCACTCTTGCTTGCCGGCGCGGGCCAGCGACAGATGCCCGTCATGCAAGGCGCCCATGGTCGGCACCACGCCGACCAGTTCGCCTGCCGCCTTCCAGCCGCGCACGATAGGGCGCAACTCGGCCACTGTCCGGATGATGCGTGTCATTTTGTGGCTTTCACAGGCAAAACATCGGGGAAGCCATGTTCGGCAGCGGGAAAGGCGCGGGTCCGCACATCGGCGGCATAGGCGGCAATCGCCTCATCTGCGGTTTTGCCCAGTTCGGCATAGCGTTTGACGAATTTCGGGCGGAACTCGGTGAAAAGGCCCAGCATGTCGTCGATCACCAAGACCTGACCATCACAGGCCGAACCTGCGCCGATGCCGATGGTGGGGATGTCCAGCGCCGCGGTGATGCGGCCGGCCAGCCCCATCGGCACTTTTTCCAACACCACGGCAAAGGCCCCGGCGGCCTGAACGGCCAGCGCATCGGCCATCACGCGGTCGGCCTCATCTTCGCGACCGACCACCTTATAGCCGCCCAGCGTGTTTACCGCCTGTGGCGTCAGCCCGATATGCGCCATGACCGGCACGCCGCGTTTGGTCAAAAATGCAATGGTTTCGGCCATATGCGCGCCGCCTTCCAGCTTGACCGCAGGGGCGCCGGTTTCCGCCATCAGCCGTGCGGCATTGCGATAGGCCTGTGCAGGGCTTTCCTCATAGCTGGCAAAGGGCATGTCGATCACCACCATCGCCTTTTGGCAGCCTTTGACCACAGAGCGGCCATGCAGGATCATCATCTCCATGGTCACGCCCAGGGTCGAGGGCAGGCCATGCAGCACCATGCCAACCGAATCCCCCACCAGCGCCACATCGCAATGCGCGTCCACCAGCCGCGCCATCGGCGTGGTATAGGCGGTCAGCACCACCAAAGGCTCCGTGCCTTTGCGGGCGCGGATATCCGGCGGCAGGACAGATCGAAGGGGGGAGGAGGCGCTCATCATCGGCTCCGGGCCATGGAGGTCTTGCCCGTCTCGGGCGGGGAGATTCTGCCCGACATATGGGCACAGCCCAACCCTATTCGCAAGAAAATTACGCTGCAATGCGGCGACGGCAGGCTCTTGACCTGCCATCGGCCACCTGCCCAACTGCGACCATGGCAAAAGGAGGCCGTTATGTTGCTTGTTGAACAGGTTACCCGCGATGGGATCATCCCGGAGGTGTCACGCCCCGACCCGGCAAAAGTGTTGGCGGGCGACCCTGTCCACAGCACATGGTCGCGCGAAGACAAGGCCGGGCTTTATGCGGGCATGTGGCAAACCACGCCCGGCAAATGGCGCATCAGCTATGCCGAGTGGGAATATGTCTATATCCATTCAGGCCATTCGATCCTGACCGACCAGCATGGCACGGTGACCCATCTGCGGGCAGGGGACAGTTTCATCATTCGCCCCGGCTTTGAGGGCACATGGGACTGTGTGGAAACCACGCTCAAAGACTATGTGATCGTGGAATAGTCGAAATCGGCAAAGAAAAAGGCCCGGAGATCGCTCTCCGGGCCTTTTTGCATGGGGCCATGGATCAGCCGTTCGCAGCCTCAAGCGGCGGGCAGTCCTTTTCGGCAATGCCCTTGCGGGTGCAGGCCGCCAGCCGCTTCTTTTCGGCGGCAGCGGCGTCTTTGGCGATCTTGGCCGCAGCTTTTTCTTCGGCGGCGGCCTGTTTGGCGGCCAAAGCCTCCGCCTTGGCTTTCTCCTTGGCGACCAGTGCTTCGGCCTTGGCTTTTTCCTTTGCAGCCAAAGCTTCTGCCTTGGCCTTTTCTTTCGCCGCTTTCGCGTCGGCCTTGGCTTTTTCCGCATCCGTCATCGCGGCATAGGCGGCCGCATCGGCCGCGGCCTTGGCGGCGGCTTCCTCGGCGGCTTTGGCCTCGGCGGCTTCCTGTTCGGCCTTGGCGATCTTGTCTGTCTCCAGCCGGGCCTCATTTTCGGGGGTGGCCGGAACGGCAAAGCCCCAAGCGTCATCCATATAGGGGCCTTCCAGTTCCAGGCTTTCCTCTTTCGAACGCACCTTCACCTTGGCGCCGGTTTCAATCTGGTCGTAAAGATAAATGGCGTCCTGATTGAACAGCCGGATACAGCCCGCGCTGGTGGCGTGGCCGATGGTGGCATTCTGGATCGTGCCATGGATGCGGAACATGGTGTCGCGCCCCCCGCGGTAAAGATACATCGCGCGCGCGCCCAAGGGGTTATCAAGCCCCCCCGCCATGCCTCCGGCATAGGCGGCGTAGAGATCGGGGCGGGTGCGCACCATATTGGCTGTGGGCTGCCAGGACGGCCATTTTTCCTTGCGCCCGATCACGCCCGCGCCGCGGAACGACAGTCCCTCACGCCCGACGGCGACGGCATAGCGCATCGCGCGGCCACCCTCCTGCACATGGTAAAGCTTGCGGGCGAAGGTATCGACCACGATGGTTCCCGGCGCTTCCGGGCCATGGTAGGCGACCTCGGCTCGCGCGCGCCCGCCGGCCAGATGCCGTGCCTCGACCGCCTCGATATGGAAACCTTCATCATCCACCGCCCCATAACCGGGCGCGCGCGAGGCCGCAGCCATGGCTTCTTCCGAAGGGGGGGATGAGCAGGCGGAAAGCATAGAGAAACACACAAGCGCCAAAAGGCGGAGAATCGGGGACATGACTAATCTCGGGAAATGGCAGGTTTTGGAACCAAAGCCGCGTGCTACCCCTTGCGTCAAGAGGGCGCGCAAGGTGGAAAAAAGAAAAGCCGGGGGCGTGGCGGGAAGGGCGGGCTGGTGGGCTGGCAGCGGAATGTGAAAAAGGGCCGGGGGATGCCTCCCCGGCCCTTGCCGTTTGCTTGGGCGTTTTCCCGCAGGCGCAAAAGCCCGCGGTGCGGTTCAGCCAACGATGTTGAACTCCGGCCCATAGGGATATTTGGTGATATCCTCGTTGCCGTCTTCCGTGATGATCAGAATGTCATGCTCGCGGTAGCCCCCGGCGCCGGGTTGGCCTTCGGGAATGGTCAGCATCGGTTCCATCGAGATCACCATGCCCGGCTCCAGCACGGTGTCGATATCCTCGCGCAGTTCCAGCCCCGCCTCGCGGCCGTAGTAATGCGACAGGACGCCGAAGGAATGGCCATAGCCGAAGGTGCGGTATTGCAGCACCTGATGTTCCTCGAAGAAGGTGTTCAGCTTGTGCGTCACCTCGGCGCAAGAGGCACCGGGTTTCAGCAGGCTGATGCCATATTCATGGGCGGCCACGTTGATATCCCAGATCCGGCGGCTGGCCGCATCACATTCACGCACGAACATGGTGCGTTCCAGCGCGGTGTAATAGCCCGAGATCATCGGGAAGGTGTTCAGCGACAGGATATCCCCGCGCTGCAGTTTCCGCGCCGTCACCGGGTTATGCGCCCCATCGGTGTTGATCCCCGACTGGAACCAAACCCAGGTGTCGCGGTATTCGGCATCGGGGAAGCGTTTGGCGATTTCCAATTCCATCGCATCCCGGCCCGCCATGGCGATGTCGATCTCGCGTGCGCCTTCTTTCACCGCTTCACGGATGGCAAAGCCGCCGACATCTGCGACATTGGCCCCATGGCGGATCAGAGCGATTTCGGCCTCGGATTTCATCATCCGCTGCTCCATCGCCGCGCGCGAGATGTCGACTCCCTTTTTCGGTTTCAGGAACGCGTTCAGCTTTTCAGACTGCACCAGCGTCAAATGGTCGGCCTCGCAGCCGATCACCTTGCCCTCGCCCGTCACCGAGCAAACCGCGCGCCAGTAATTGTCACGCTGCCAATCGGTATAGGTGATGCTGTCGCCATAGCTGCGGCGCCACGGTTGGGCGGCGTCGATGCCGGCCGAAATGGTCACACATTCGGTGCGGGTGACGACCAGACCATAGGGGCGGCCGAAGGAGCAGTAAAGAAAGCCCGAGTAATAGGCGATGGAGTGCATCGAGGTGAAGACGCAGGCGTCAACGCCATGCACCTCCATGATCTCGCGCAGCCCCGCGATGCGGGCGTCGTATTCCGATGCGGCAAAGGGCAGAACCCGGTCGCCTTGGTGGAAGCGGTATTGTTGCGGACGTTCGATTGGCATTGTCAGACCTCATCAAAGGGGTCCGATGGGGACCCCGAAAGGTCCCGGCGTACAGGACGGTAGAGCGCTTTACGGGGCGACGCCATCGCCCCGGCTCGCCGCCAGATTAGCGATTTGGCCAATGGCTGTCCATATGCTCCTCGTCGGACTGTTCGTCCACTCGTCGCAGGAAAGTCGACGCGCGGTCGAAGACCGACAAGGAGATGCGGTCAGATCGCCTTGCCCGCGAAATCGGCCGCGGAATGGCGGTTCGGCACCTGTTCAGCCTCGTCTCCCCAGCTTTTGTTGACCATCCGACCACGTTTGACGGCCGGGCGGGCGTTGATCGCATCTGCCCATCGCTTGAGGTTCTTGTAGATGCCCACATCCAGAAACTCCGCCGAATTGGCATAGCTGCGGCCCAGCACCATGTTGCCATACCACGGCCAGATCGCCATATCGGCGATGGAGTATTCCTGACCGGCGACAAAGGGCACCTCGGCCAGACGGCGGTCCAGCACATCCAGTTGGCGTTTTGTCTCCATCGCATAGCGGTTGATCGGGTATTCGTATTTCTCGGGCGCATAGGCGAAGAAATGGCCAAAGCCACCGCCAACGAAGGGGGCAGACCCCATTTGCCACATCAGCCAGTTGAGAACCTCAGTCCGCTCCGGCCCCTTGGCGGGCAGGAAGGCGCCGTATTTCTCGGCCAGATGGATCAGGATCGACCCGCTTTCAAACAGCCGCACCGGGGTATCCCCGGAATAATCCATCATCGCGGGGATTTTCGAATTCGGGTTCACCGCCACAAAGCCCGACCCGAACTGATCGCCGGAAATCTGGATCAGCCAGGCGTCATAATCGGCCAGAAGCCCGGCCTCCACCAGCTCCTCCAGCAGGATCGTCACCTTTTGCCCGTTTGGCGTGGCCAGCGAATAAAGTTGCAGGTCATGCTTGCCGCGCGGCAATTCCTGCTCATGCGTCGGCCCTGCAATGGGGCGGTTGGTCGAGGCGAACGCGCCGCCATTGTCCTTGTCCCAGGTCCAGACTTTCGGCGGGATATAGGTGGGGTCGGCCATCGGGATCATCCTTCCAAGGGGGTGCTGCCGCCAAGCTATGCTTTGGCCGCCGCCGCTTCAATCCGCCCCTGCGCCCCTTGTCTGTGCGCCATTGCACCCCCACATCAACCTAAATGCGAAAAGGAGATGCCATGCGTTGCCCAGTAGACAATGAAACCCTTGTGATGGCCGACCGGAACGGGGTCGAGATCGACTATTGCCCGAAATGCCGGGGGGTCTGGCTGGATCGGGGCGAGTTGGACAAGATCATCGAACGCGCAGGCTTGGCCGAGGCGCCGGTGGCCTTGAAGGAACCCGCCCGCGCCGCCGCGCAGACCTATGCGGAGCCCCGTCGTGACGAACCGCGCCGCGAGGATCGCCGGGCGCACGGCTATGACGATGATGATTACGAGCGCCGTCCGCGCAAGCGGCGCGAAAGCTTCTTGTCGGATCTCTTTGATTTCTAGGCCGTTTTCTTCGCCCTTGACCCCTTCCCCTCATGGGAAGGGGCTGGAGGGCCGAGGTATCAGGCCGCAGCCGCTGGACGCTTGATTTTGGCGGCGGCGTCCAGCACCAAGGGGCGCAGGCCGGTGCCGCCGGCGTCCAACACCTCGAACAGGTGGCGGCGCATCCGGGGTTCCCAGAAGTCATTGATATGGCTCGACAGGCCAGCAACGCCTTCGTCATGGGGTTTGGATTCCATGAACTTGGCGATCTGGTTGGCCATGTAGATCAGCTTGGCGTGGGGGGCTTCATGCGACATGGGCGGCCTCTTGCGGTTCAATGCGGTGGGGGTGGGTGAAAACCTCGAACCCGTCGGGGCGGGCGAGGGCGATGAGCGTGATGCCCGCCGTCTCGGCCATCTCGACGGCCGTGGCCGTGGGGGCAGAGGCGGCGATTATGAGGGGAAAGCCCGCGGCGGCGCATTTCTGCACCATGTCAATCGAGGTGCGGCAGGTCAGCACGACCGCGCCGGTCGGGCGGGTGCTGCGGGCCACCGCGCCGATCAGTTTATCAAGCGCATTGTGGCGCCCGACATCTTCGCGCGCGGCCTGAATACCGTCGGCCCAAAAGGCAGCGGCATGGGCGGCGCGGGTCAGGTCATGCAAAGGCTGGTGCGCGGTCAGATCGGCCATGGCGCCCATGATTTGTGCAGGCGTCATGGTGAAGCCGGTATCGGACACCACATGCGGTTTGCGCGCAGCCTCTGCCAGACTGTCGATGCCGCAAAGCCCACAGCCCACCGGCCCGGCCATCGACCGTCGGCGCGCGCGCTGGCGATCTTCGGCGGCGGATTTGAGCCAGATTTGCAGATCAATGCCAAGGTCGGTTTCCACCACCTCCACACTCTCGATCTCATCGGCCGTAGCAATGCCTTCGGTCTGGCTGAAGCCATAAGCAAAATCCACCAGATCGGCGGGGGTCGCCATCATCACGGCCTGCGTGGAGCCGTTATAAGACAGCGCCACCGCCACCTCGGCGGGCAACTCGCGCGAGCTGCCCACCCCGGCCCGGCCAAAGGCCAGACGGGGAAGGGGGCGGTGGGTCTGCATGCCAAGCGGTCCTTATTCTGCCGCCGCGATGCGGCGCGAGCGGGTGGCTTGGGCGTTGTATTCCTCCTGCCATTCCGACGGCCCGTTCGAGGGCGCAACCTGCACCGCCGTCACCTTGTATTCCGGGCAATTGGTGGCCCAATCGCTGAAATCGGTGGTGATGACGTTGGCTTGGGTGTCGGGGTGGTGGAAGGTGGTATAGACCACGCCCGGATTGACCTTGTCGGTGACGGTCGCGCGCAGCGAGGTTTCGCCCGCCCGGCTTGCGAGCCGCACCCATTGGCCTTCCTTGATGCCGCGCACCTCGGCGTCATGCGGGTGGATTTCCAGCACATCCTGATCGTGCCACGCCACGTTCGGCGTCCGCCGGGTTTGGGCACCGACGTTATACTGGCTGAGGATCCGCCCGGTGGTCAGCAAGAGCGGGAAGCGCGGGCCGGTCTTTTCATCGGTCGCCACATATTCGGTGTTGATGAACTTGCCCTTGCCACGGACAAAGCCGGTCACATGCATCAAAGGCGTGCCTTCCGGGGCAGCGTCATTGCAGGGCCACTGGACGGACCCCAGTTCCTCGATCCGGTCATAGGTCACGCCCGCGAAGGACGGCGTGGTCATGGCGATTTCTTCCATGATCTGTGCGGGATGGGTGTAGTTCCAGTTGGCGCCCATGGCTTGGGCGAACATCTGGGTCACTTCCCAATCGGCATAACCCTGCTTCGGCGCCATCACCTTGCGGACCATGTTGATCCGGCGTTCGGCATTGGTGAAGGTGCCGTCCTTTTCCAGGAAGGAAGAGCCGGGGAAGAACACATGGGCGTAATTCGCGGTCTCGTTCAGGAACAGATCATGCACGATCACACATTCCATCGCGGCAAGGCCCGCCGAGACATGCTTGGTATCGGGGTCCGATTGCAGGATGTCTTCGCCCTGGCAATAAAGCCCCTTGAAGGTGCCCTCAACGGCGGCATCCAACATGTTGGGGATGCGCAGGCCCGGCTCATTGTCGATCTTCACGCCCCAGAGGTTTTCATAGATCGCGCGCACATCGTCATTCTTCACATGGCGATAGCCCGGCAATTCATGCGGGAAGGACCCCATGTCGCACGAGCCTTGCACGTTGTTCTGCCCGCGCAGCGGGTTCACGCCGACGCCCGGACGGCCGACGTTGCCGGTCATCATCGCAAGGTTGGCGATGCCGATCACCGTGGTGGAGCCTTGGCTGTGTTCGGTCACGCCCAGCCCGTAATAGATGGAGCCATTCTTGCCCGCCGCATAGGTGCGCGCCGCAGCGCGCACATCCGCCGCCTTGACGCCGGTCAGAATCTCCACCGATTCCGGGGAATGCTGGGGTTTGCTGACGAACTCGGCATAGTCCTGGAATTCATCCCAGTCGCAACGCTCGCGGATGAAAGCCTCATCGTAAAGCTTTTCGGTCACGATCACATGCGCCAGTGCGGTGACGATGGCGACGTTGGTGCCGGGGGTCAGCGCAAGGTGATGCGCGGCCTTGATATGCGGGCTATCGACCATCTCGGTGCGACGCGGGTCGATGACGATCAGCTTGGCACCCTTGCGGATGGATTTCTTCAAACGCGAGGCAAAGACCGGGTGACCCGAGGCCGGGTTGGCGCCGATGACAATGGCCACATCGGTAAACTCAACCGAATCAAAGTCTTGCGTTCCGGCGCTGGTCCCCAGCGTTTGCCCCAAACCATAGCCGGTCGGCGAATGGCAGACCCGCGCGCAGGTGTCGGTGTTGTTGTTCAAAAACACCCCGCGCGTCAGTTTCTGCACCAGATAGGTTTCTTCATTGGTGCAACGCGACGAGGTGATCACGCCGACGGATTTTTGCCCGTATTTGGCAATGATGCCCTTCATCCGGTTGGCGGCGAACTCCATCGCCTCGGCCCAGGGCACTTCCTTCCACGGGTCATTGATGCTGTCGCGGATCATCGGCGACAGGATGCGGTCTTGGTGGCTGGCATAGCCATAGGCAAAGCGGCCCTTGACGCAGCTATGGCCCCGGTTGGCCTTGCCGTGCTTGTAAGGCACCATCCGCACCAGTTCATCGCCGCGCATTTCGGCCTTGAACTGGCAGCCGACGCCGCAATAGGCGCAGGTCGTCACGATGGAGCGTTCCGGTGTGCCGATCTCGATCAGCGAGTTTTCCGAGAGCGTCGCCGTCGGGCAGGCCTGCACGCAGGCCCCGCAGGACACGCAATCCGAGGCCAGCGCGTCATCGGTCTTGGCACCAAAGGACACGCGGGAATCGAATCCCCGGCCCTCAATCGTCAGTGCGAAGGTGCCTTGCACTTCCTCACAGGCCCGCACGCAGCGCGAGCAGACGATGCATTTCGCCGGATCATAGGTGAAATAGGGGTTGGAGGTATCCTTGGCCTTCCACTGCGGATTGGCCTCACCACTGGTGTTCTTGGCGCGGAAGTGCGTCTCCACAGCCTCATAGCGCACATCGCGCAGGCCCACGGCCCCCGCCATGTCCTGCAATTCGCAATCGCCATTGGCGGCACAGGTCAGGCAATCCAGCGGGTGATCCGAGATGTACAATTCCATCACGCCACGGCGCAGGTCTTTCAGCTTGGCGGTCTGGGTTTTCACGCGGATGCCGGGGGCAACCGGGGTGGTGCAAGAGGCCGGCGTGCCGTTGCGGCCTTCGATTTCCACCAGACACAGACGGCAGGAACCAAAGGCGTCGATGCTGTCGGTGGCGCAAAGCTTCGGCACCGAAATGCCGATCTCGGCGGCGGCGCGCATGATGCTGGTGCCTTCCGGCACGGTCACATCAAAGCCGTCAATGGTCAGCGTCACCGTGGCGGTGGAGCGCACATAGGGCGTGCCGAAATCGCGGTCGGACGGGATGATGAAGTCTTTCATTCGGCGGCCTCCTTCTGGGTGGAGAAGTCGTCAGGGAAATGGGTCAGGGCCGACATCACCGGATAGGGGGTGAAGCCGCCAAGCGCGCAAAGCGAGCCGGACTTCATCGTGCTGCACAGATCGGTCAGGATCGGCAGGGCCGAGGCGTCGCCGCGTGCCAGCCGGTCAAGCGTTTCCACGCCGCGCACCGCGCCGATGCGGCAGGGGGTGCATTTGCCGCAGGATTCAATGGCACAGAACTCCATGGCAAAGCGCGCCATGCCAAGCATGTCCGCCGTGTCATCAAACACGGTCAGACCGGCGTGGCCAATGAGGCCATCCTTGCCTGCGAATTCTTCATAGCCGAAGGGCGTGTCGAAAAGCGCGCGCGGGAAATAGGCGCCCAAAGGCCCGCCGACCTGCACCGCCTTGACCGGGCGACCCGAGGCCGTGCCGCCACCGATCTTGTCGACAATCTCGCCCAGGGTCAGGCCAAAGGCGATCTCATACAAACCGCCGTATTTGACGTTGCCCGCAATCTGCAGCGGAATGGTGCCGCGCGACCGGCCAAGACCGAAGTCCTTGTAATGCTGCGCGCCCTTCTCGAAAATCACCGGCACCGAGGCCAGCGAAATCACGTTGTTCACCACCGTCGGCTTGCCCATGAAGCCTTGCAGCGCAGGCAGCGGCGGCTTGGCCCGCACGATGCCGCGCTTGCCTTCAAGACTGTTCAACAGGCTGGTTTCCTCGCCGCAGACATAGGCCCCGGCACCCACACGGATTTCCATGTCGAAAGCCGGGCCACGGCCCATGACCTTTGCCCCCAGAACCCCCTCGGCGCGGGCGATCTCGACAGCCCTCTGCATCACCTCGATGGCGATGGGGTATTCCGAGCGGATATAGACAAAGCCCTTGGTCGCACCACAGGCCAGACCGGCAATCGCCATGCCTTCGATCAGGGTGAAGGGGTCACCTTCCATCAACATGCGGTCGGCAAAGGTGGCGCTGTCGCCCTCGTCGGCGTTGCAGACGATGTATTTGCGGTCAGCCTGCGCCTCGGACACGGTTTTCCACTTGATGCCGGTCGGGAAGCCCGCGCCACCCCGGCCCCGCAGGCCGGAGTTTGTCACCTCAATGACCATGTCAGGCTGGCTCATGCCAAGCGCGCGTTCCAACCCCTTGAGGCCGCCATGGGCGCGGTAATCGGCCAGTGACAGGGGATCAATCACCCCGACGCGGGCAAAGGTCAGCCGCGTCTGCGCCTTCATCCACGGCAAATCTTCCGTCAGGCCAAGCGCCTTGGGGTGCGCGGCCAGATCACCAAAAAGGGCCGGCACATCGGCCAGCGTCATCGGGCCGAAGGCCATGCGACCGGCAGGCGTTTCCACCTCGACCATCGGTTCCAGCCAGACCATCCCGCGGCTGCCATTGCGGACAAGCGTCACATCGGGCCGCTGCGCGCGGATGGCGGCGGCAATATCATCGGCGCCAAGGGCAACGGCGGCAGAATCCAGCGGCAGATAAATCTTCATTTCAGTATTCATTTCAGGCCCCCGATGATGCTGTCGATCTTTGCCTCATCGACCCGGCCAACCAGTTTGCCATCCACCAAAGCGGCGGGCGCGCAGGCGCAAAGGCCAAGGCAGAACACCGGCTCCAGCGTCACTTTGCCGTCGGTGGTGGTTTCGTGCCATTCGATCCCCAGCGCCTTTTGCGCATGGTCCGCCACACGGTCCGCACCCACCGATTTGCAGGCCTCGGCCCGGCACAGTTTCAGCACATGCTTGCCCGCCGGGTTCTCGCGAAAGTCGTGATAAAAGGACATCACGCCATGAACCTCGGCCTTCGACAGGTTCAGATCCTGTGCGATGATCGGCAAGGCAGCCTGCGGCACATAGCCGAATTCGGCCTGAATGGCATGAAGGATCGGCAGAAGCGGCCCCTCCATCCCCTTGTGGGCGATCAGGATTTCCCCGACCCGAGCGGTAACTTCGACAGAATCAAGCATATGGCGGCCCTTCGGTAGCTGTATGCCGATGTACGCCGATTGATAGGGAAATCAATATGGATGTCTCGTCAAACGATAGGTGTTGCCTATCGCTTGCGCCCCAACCGCGCGGCCTCTTCGATCAAGGCCTGCAAGACCGGGGTCTGCGGATCGCGCCGTGCAGCAATCAGGCCGACCAGATGCTCGGCCTCCGGCTCGACGATCGGAATGGCAATCAGGCCCTGCCCGGTGAACATCTCGGCCAGTTTCATCGGCACCACAGAGGCCCAGAGACCCGAGCGCACATGCGACACCAGCGCAATCGTGGAATTGCTTTCCACCATCGCCTGCACCTTTGCCCCGGCCTCAGCCAGATGCTGGTTGACGATCCGGCGGTTCTGCATGTCGGCGGTCAAAAGGCAAAGGGGAACCGAGGCCACCTCATGCCAACTGATCTGCGCGCGGCCCGAAAAGGGCGAGCCGGGCGCGCAAAGATAGCGATAAAACTCGGTGTACAACGGGGTCTGGGCGACGCGCCCCAAAGGTTCATTGTCGAGATAGGTGATGCCCGCATCAAGTTCGAGACTTTCGATGCCATCCAGAATCTCGGCGCTGGTGCGCGACAGGATGGTGACGCGCATGTTCGGATGGCGGGCGGTGAACGGGGCGGTCAGATCGGCCACCATTGGCAGCGCCGTCGGAATGACCCCGATCCTGAGATTGCCCGACAGGCCCGCATGCACGGACCGCATCTCGTCTTTCAAGGCGCGCATATCGCCGACGATCCGCCGCGCCCAATCCAGCACGCGCTGGCCTTCGGGGGTCAGGCCCTGAAACCGGCTGCCGCGAAACACCAACTGCACGCCAAGCTGGTCTTCCAACTGGCGAATGGCAGAAGAAAGCGAGGGTTGGGTGACCCCCACCGTTTCGGCCGCGCGGCCGAAATGCCGTTCGTTGGCCAGCGCGATGAACATTTCCAGCTTGTCGATCATGGGCGCCAAAGTGGCCTGCCAAAGCGCCCGTGGCAAGCGGGGCAAAGGTGAGTATTTGGAAAGGCGCAAATCCTTTGAGCCGAACGCTTTGGGCTTGCGCCTTGCCAAATACTCCGGGGGTTTGGGGGCTGGCCCCCAAGCGGCTGACCACAGCGCACCGGGCGCCATCCGACGAGTGCCGAAGGCGAACGAGGAGGGGCGGTTGCGAAACCCTGTCGCGCACCTTACCTTTTCGGGATGAAACGCTTCATCCCCTTTCTGAAAAAGCCGCCCCTCGTGCCCGTCATCCGCCTTCAGGGTGGCATTGGCACGGGGCGCAATGCGCTGTCGGACGCAGGCCTTGCCCCGGTGATCGAGAAAGCCTTCCGCCTGAAACCCGCCGCCGTGGCACTGGTCATCAATTCGCCGGGGGGATCGCCGGTGCAATCCAGCCTGATTGCGGCCCGTATCCGGCGCTTGGCGGCGGAGAAGGGCGTGAAGGTCTATGCCTTTGTCGAGGATGTCGCGGCCTCGGGGGGCTATTGGCTGGCTTGCGCAGGCGATGAGATCTGGGTTGATGACAGCTCCATCCTTGGCTCCATCGGGGTGATTTTTGCCAGCTTCGGCTTTCCCGAATTGATGGCCCGGCAGGGCATCGAGCGGCGGGTGGTGGCGGCGGGCAAGTCGAAAAGCCTTGCCGACCCGTTCCTGCCACAAAAGCCCGAAGACATTGACCGGTTGCGTGCGCTGCAAGCTCCGATCCATCAAGCCTTCATCGCGCAGGTCAAGGCGCGGCGGGGTGACCGGCTGGCTGCGGCGGATCTTTTCAATGCCGATGTCTGGGTGGGGCAGGGCGCGGTGGATCTTGGGCTTGCCGATGGTGTCGCCCATCTGGTGCCAAAGATGAAGGCGGTCTTCGGGGACAAGGTGCGGCTGGTGCCCTTGGGGCAAAGGCGCGGGTTGCTGGCGCGTTTCGGCCTGTCCGTGGCCGGGGATCTGATGCAATCGGTGGAAGACAGGGCGCTGATGGCGCGCTATGGTCTTTAGATGCTTGTCAAGGTCATCTTCCTGTTCCTGCTTGTCATGCTGCTGATCGGCATGATTGGCAAACTGGTGTTTCCGGGCCGCCCCGGCGGTTTGGCCCGGCTGCGCCGCGCCGTGACGAAAGCCCCTACCTGTCCGCGCTGCGGGCGCTATATGATCGGCCGGACGGGCTGTGAGTGTGGGAAATCCTGAAGATGCGGGCTTTGGTGACGGGGGCGGGCAAGCGGCTTGGCCGCGAGATGGCGCTTTATCTGGCGCGGCGTGGCTATGATGTGGCGATCCACTATGCCGCCTCGCGCAGTGAGGCCGAGGCCGTGGTCAAGGAAATTGCGGCGATGGGTCGGCGGGCCTGCGCATTGCGGGCAGATCTGCTGATTGAAGGCCAAGTCGAAAAGCTGGTCCCGATGGCCGTGCAGGGCCTTGGCGGGCCGTTGAGCGTGCTGGTCAACAATGCCTCGATCTTTGAATATGACACGATCCGATCCGCCACCCGCAAAAGCTGGGACCGCGCCATGGAATCGAACCTGCGCGCGCCCTTTGTTCTGACCCAAGCCTTCGCCGCCCAAGCCCCCGAGGCTGGGGTGGACGAGGCGGGGGAGCCGCTTGCCAGCGGGCTTGTCGTCAACATGATTGACCAGCGGGTGCATAAGCTGACGCCGGAATTCATGTCTTACACCTTGGCCAAGATGGGCCTTTGGGCGCTGACCCGCACCGCCGCACAGGGGCTTGCCCCGCAGATCCGCGTCAATGCCATTGGTCCCGGCCCCACCCTGCAAGGGACGCGCCAGAGCGATGGGCATTTCGCGCGTCAGCGCGCTGCAACCGTGCTGCGGCGCGGCGCAAACCCTGCCGACATCACCGCGGCCTTGGGTTTTTTCCTCGATTCCCCGGCGGTGACGGGCCAGATGATCGCTGTCGATGGCGGCCAGCATCTGGGCTGGCAAACCCCGGATGTACTTGGGGTTGAGTGAGCCTTGGCGCATGCCCTGCGGCGAGTTGTCCACTTTGCCCTGAAATGTCACATAAGGTTTATGAAATCTCCTGACTTATCAGAGATTTGCCAGATGGTGAAAAATATTCTTAGTAATATCAGTGCCTTATTGAAGTGCCCAAAAAATAGGCAATTAAGGGAGGCCTGCTGAAAACAAGGGAAATTTGGCGCTCCGGAAAAGTTCTCCGCAAAGTTATCCACAAAAGCGGTGGACTTCTTCCCTCTTGCCGAACCGCGGTTATCATTGCAGCCAGCCGCGAGAATCGATGTATCCCAAAGGCCTCTTTCTGCATGACCGAAACACCCCTCACCGGCCACGATCTGATTCAGGATTACCTGCGCACGCTGGACGCCAGTCCGGGGGTTTACCGCATGCTGAATGCGGCTTCGGAGGTGCTATATGTCGGCAAGGCGCGGAACCTGAAGGCGCGGGTGTCGAACTATGCCCGACCTTCTGGCCATTCGGCACGGATTGCGCGGATGATTCACGAGACGACCTCGATGATGTTCCTGACCACGCGGACGGAACTTGAGGCGCTCTTGCTGGAGCAAAACCTCATCAAGCAGCTGAAGCCGCGCTACAACGTGCTGTTGCGCGATGACAAGTCGTTTCCGAATATCCTGATCAGCCGCGAACACGCCTTTCCGCAACTTAAAAAGCACCGGGGGGCGAAGAAAGAGAAGGGCAAGTATTTCGGCCCCTTTGCCAGCGCGGGCGCGGTCAATCGGACACTGAACCAGTTGCAAAAAGTGTTCCTGTTGCGCAATTGCTCCGACAGCATGTTCGCCAACCGGACCCGGCCATGTCTGCAACATCAGATCAAACGCTGCGCCGCGCCTTGTGTGGGGCGGGTGGACGAGGCCGCCTATGCCGCCTTGGTCGAGGATGCCGAGCGGTTTCTCGATGGCAAGTCCACCACGGTTCAGGCCAATCTGGCGCGCGAGATGGCGCTGGCGTCCGAGGCGCTGGAGTTTGAACGTGCCGCCGCCTTGCGCGACCGGATCAAGGCGCTGACGCAGATTCAGCAATCCCAAGGCATCAACCCGCAAGGCGTGGCCGAGGCCGATGTCGTGGCCGTGCATCTGGAGCATGGCCAGGCTTGCGTGCAGGTGTTTTTCATCCGCGCCAACCAATCTTGGGGCAATCGGGATTTCTATCCGAAAACCGGGGCGGGGGCGGAGGAGCCGGAAATATTGGAGGCCTTTCTGACCCAGTTCTACGATGACAAGGAGCCGCCCCGGCTGGTGCTTTTGTCACATGCGGTCGAAAATCCCGATCTGGTGGCCGAGGCCCTGTCGGTGCGCGCGGGGCGCAAGGTGGAACTGGCGGTGCCGCTGCGGGGGGAAAAGGCCGAACTGGTCGAAAACGCCACCCGAAACGCCCGCGAAAGCCTTGCCCGGCGGATGTCGGAAAGTTCTACCCAGAACAAACTTCTGGCCGGCTTGGCTGAGGCCTTTGATCTGGACGACCCGCCTGCGCGGATCGAGGTTTACGACAACGCCCATATTCAGGGCAGCGATGCCGTGGGGGGCATGATCGTGGCCGGGGCAGAGGGCTTTCTGAAAAGCCAGTATCGCAAGTTCAACATCCACTCGGCGGCGGGGGCGAATTCTGACGATTTCGGCATGATGCGCGAGGTTTTGACCCGGCGCTTTGAGCGGCTGTTGAAAGAAGACCCGGAGCGCAAGACCGAGATGTGGCCGGATCTTCTGTTGATCGACGGCGGCGCGGGGCAGATTTCCGCAGTGGTTGGCGTGCTGGCCGAGTTGGGTGTCGATGATGTTGCGGTGATCGGGGTGGCCAAGGGCATCGACCGCGATGCGGGCAAAGAGGAATTCCACCGTGACGGCTTGCCCCCCATGGCGCTGCCGCGCAACGATCCGGTGCTGTATTTCATCCAACGGCTGCGGGATGAGGCCCACCGCTGGGCCAACGGCGCGCATCGGGCCAAACGCGCCAAGGCAGTGTCAGCAACGCCTTTGGACGAGATTCCCGGTGTGGGGGCGGGGCGCAAGCGCGCGCTGCTGGCGCATTTCGGCAGCGCCAAGGCGGTCAGCCGCGCGGGGGTGCCGGACCTGATGGCCGTGGAAGGCATTTCTCAGGCGATGGCGGAAACCATCCACGGCTTCTTTAATCCGGGCTGAGGGTCAAAGCACCTCCATCGCCTCATACATGACCGGCTCGAACCCGCGGCACAGCGTGTTGATGACGCGGTTCCTTTCGCGCATTTCCGTCGTGCGCAGCATGGCCTGATAATCCTCGCGCCGCTGCCACTGCGAATAGTTGCAGATGCGTGTCATGGCGTCGTTCATGTGCAGCGCGGCCGAGATGAAGCCCGGTTGATGGCGGATCACCTCGTCATAGGCCGCATGCAATTTCTCCATCAGGTCATGCGCCGTTGCGGGGGTCATCTCAAAGGTGGTGATGACGGTTTGCCCTGCAAAGCCGGGCGAGATGGCAAGCGATTTTTGTGACATTGGCGGCCCTCCTGATGGCAGTCTGGCATGAGTTGGCGAGAAAATCATCCTGTATTGCGGTGATCGCGGCTGCGGCTGGGCTGGCTTTGGCGCGGCATGAAGCCTATGCTGTTGGCAAAGGAGCTTGCGCCATGTCCGAAAAGCCCAAATCAAGGTTCCTTGACCGCGATCACGTATTTTTCAGCAAGACTTGGGTGCGGGCATTGACCGTTGCCGTGCCTGTGCTGATGGCCGTGATGGATTTCACCATGGGAAGCCCCGGCTGGGGTGTGGTCTTTGCGGCTGCCGCCGTTTGGGCGCTGTGGGAATTGTTCCTGCGTCGTTAACACCGGATCGAGCCCCGCATCTCGCCGCTGTCGCCGCGCAGCGTGCTTTCAACCAGCTTGCAACCCGTCACTTCGGGGATCAGGGCGATCATGGCGGCCCGGATCGCCTGATGATCGCCGCGCGCGGCATAGCCATGGCGGATCACCTCGACCCGGGTTTCGGTGTAAAACACGGTATAGGACCGGCCGTCGCGGGCGACATCGGCGCGCTGTGCAGCAAAGAATTCGGGGGCGGGTTGTGCCCCGCAGGCGGTCAGCGCAAATGCGATGGGGAAAAGAAATTGTTTCATGTCCTCAGCTTGCCTGCCCAAGGTTAACGCAAGATTAACGCAAAATTAATGCGGGCCGTTCAGGCCAAAGGTCTGATTTGTGAAAGGTTTCCGCCACAAATCGGCAACAATTTTGTCCGCTTCACCGCATTTGCCATGAATTTGCCTTAATTGCCGCCCGTATTCGGGGGCGAGGCAAGCCGCGTCCTTTAGGGCACGGGAAACAAACGGTTCGACCGGGCATCAGACCACGGCGGACAGGCAGAGCAGGACACCGACGTGCCCGTCTATAATGGCACCACTGGCAACGATACCCTGACCGGGGGAAGCGGCGCCGACACGCTGAACGCCTATGGCGGCAACGACCAGCTCAATGCGGGGTCGGGCAATGACCTGCTTTATGGTGGCGACGGCAACGACACGCTTGTCGGGGCGCTGGGCAGCGACACGCTTTATGGTGGGCTGGGGCTTGATACGGCGGATTACACGGCCTCGACCGCCGGGGTGAACGTCAATCTCAACGGCACGGCCGGAACCGGTGGCCATGGCGCGGGCGACATTCTTTTTGAAATCGAAAACATCACCGGATCGGCCTATTCCGACACCTTGACCGGCGATGCGGGGGCGAATGACCTGTCGGGCGCGGCGGGCGCCGATAATCTTTACGGTGGCGCGGGCAATGACACGCTGGAGGGCGGGGCGGGGTCGGACGGGCTTTATGGCGGCGATGGTTTTGACGTCGTGGATTACGCCGGCTCGACCGCGGCGGTCAGTGTCAATCTGGCCACCGGGACAACCAGTGGCGGCCATGCGGCGGGTGATGTCGGCTCCAGCATCGAAGGCATCAGCGGTTCGGCCTATAACGACACGCTGACCGGGGATGCCAACGCGAACCTTTTGTCGGGGGCTGCGGGGAACGATTCCCTGATCGGCGGCGCCGGGGCGGACACGCTGATCGGCGGCACAGGCACGGATACGGCGGATTATGCGGGTTCGGGCGCGGGTGTCAGTGTCAACCTGACGACGGGTGTCGGCACGGGTGGCGATGCCGCGGGCGATGTGCTGAGCGAGATCGAAAACCTTGCAGGGTCTGCCAACAATGACAGCCTGACCGGAGACGCCGCGGCCAACAGCCTGTCCGGCAATGCGGGCGATGATGTGCTGATTGGCGGGGCCGGGGCCGATACCCTGACCGGTGGCAGCGGCAATGACAGCGCGAATTATTCCACATCTGCGGCGGCGGTCAGCATCAGCCTGACCGGTGCGGCCGGGGCGGGTGGCGATGCGGCGGGCGATGTGCTGTCGGGCATCGAGACGCTGATCGGTTCGAACTTTGATGACAGCCTGACGGGCGATGCGGCGGCGAACCTGTTGTCGGGAGGCGATGGCAATGACCTGCTGACCGGCGGGGCAGGGGCCGATACGCTGGTGGGCGGCGCAGGCACCGACACGGCAAGCTATGCGGCGTCGGTCGCAGCGATCAGCGTCAATCTTGCGACCGGCGCGGCCAGCGGCGGCGATGCGGCGGGCGATGTGCTGTCGGGCGTCGAAAACTTGACCGGTTCGGCCAATAACGACACCCTGATCGGGGACGCCGGCGCCAACGCGCTGGATGGCGGGTCGGGCAATGATGTGATGGCGGGCGGCGCCGGGGCCGACACGCTGATCGGCGGCGCGGGCACCGATACGGTCGATTACACGGCCTCGGCCTTGGGGGTTACCGTCAATCTGACCACTGGCGCAGGCGCGGGCGGCGACGCCGATGGCGACGTTCTGAGCCAGATCGAAAGCATTCTTGGTTCGAGCTATGCCGATCTTTTGACCGGTGATGGCAATGCCAACACGCTGACCGGGGGCATGGGCGAGGACAGCCTTTACGGGGGGGCGGGGGGCGACAGCCTTTACGGCGGCGACGGCAATGACCTCATGCGGGGCGGTGCCGGGTCGGACCGGCTGGAGGGCGGCGCCGGCATCGATAGCGCCGATTATTCCGACAGCACGGCGGCGGTGAACGTCAATCTGGCGAGTGGCGCAGGCTCGGGCGGGACGGCGGCGGGCGATACGCTTGTCGCGGTCGAGAACATCTTTGGCTCGATCTACAACGACTCCCTTTATGGCTCGACGGCGGGCAACGTCCTGTCGGGCGGTTTGGGCAACGACTATATTGATGCGGGGGCCGGTGATGACACGCTGGCCGGGGGGGCCGGGCGCGACACGCTTTATGGCGGCGAGGGAATGGACTTCCTCGATTATCACGAGTCCAATGCGGCGGTTTCGATCAACCTGGCCTCGAACACGGCCTCGGGTGGTCATGCCACGGGTGATGTGCTGCAAGGTGTCGATGGCATCATCGGCTCGGCTTTTGACGATACGCTGATCGGCTTCGACAATCAGGGTCTGACGGGGGATGTCTATACCAACATCTTCTTCGGCGGTGCTGGCAACGATTACATGGATGTCGGCGCCGGCAATGACATTGTTCATGGTGACGAAGGCAATGATACGGTCATCGCAGGGGCCGGCGACGACAGCGCCTCTGGCGGTGACGGGGCCGATCTGGTCGATGGAGGGGCAGGCAACGACCTTCTGGATGGCGGGTTGGGCGCGGATAGCCTTTATGGCGGCACCGGCAATGACGCGATCTATGGCGGCGATGGCAATGATCTGATTTCGGGCGGGGCGGGCAATGACCTGCTGACCGGCGGAACGGGGTCAGATACCTTTGTTGGCGGCATTGGGGATACCGTCGTCGGTGGGGCGGGCGACAATGATGCGCTGGATCTGTCGGGATCGACGCCCTACCGCATCCTGAAAGATCCGAATGACCATACCTCGGGTGTGGTGCAGTTCCTTGATGCCTTCGGCAATGTCATCGGCACGCTGAACTATTCCGGTATCGACAGCGGGATTGCCTGCTTTACCCCGGGCGCCATGGTGGAAACCGCCACGGGGCCGCGGGCGATCGAGACGTTGCAACCCGGCGATCTGGTGCTGACCCGCGACCGCGGGCTGCAACCGATCCGCTGGATCGGCAAGCGCACCATCCCTGCCGCCGAATTGCAGGCCGATCCGGCCCTGCACCCGGTTCTGTTTCACAAGGGGGCCTTGGGGCCGAACCTGCCCAATCGCGACATGATGGTGTCGCGCCAGCACTGCATGCTGACCGAGGGACCGCGCGCGGAGCTGTACTTTGGCGAGGATGAGGTTTTTGTCCGGGCGTTGCATATGGCAGGGCAGCCTGGCGTCGCGCAGGCGATGGTGCAAGAGGTCACCTATCTTCACCTGATGTTCGACCATCACGAGGTGATCTTGGCCGATGGGGTCTGGAGCGAAAGCTTCCTGCCCGCCGCGCGCAATATCGGCGGGCTTCAGGATGCGGCCCGGGCCGAACTGTTCAAGGTGTTCGCCGGGATGCCGGAGGTGGTGCCGCCCGAGGGGTATCAGGCCGCCCGGCTGATCTTGAAATCGCATGAGGCGCGGCTTTTGTTGTCGGCGGATCCCGCCTTGCGCCGCGTGGCCTGATGCCGCGCGGCAAACGGGGGCTTCACGCCCCCGCGCGGCGTTTGTACCAAACGCCGCTTCCCCCGTGGGATATTTTTACCAAGATAAAGGCGATCATTGGTTCTGGTTCGGCATGGTCGAAAGGCTGGCCCTGTTGTCGAGGCCCGTTTGTGGCAGACCGACTGGCTCTGGTTGCGGACGGTCGCCGGGGCTGGGCGCCAGAGGGGGCGTGGCCACTCTGTGGCTGTGGCGATGCGCTTCAAAGGGGGATGGGGTGAGAGGCTGACAACGACCCAAGTGGGGCTCGTTACGGCTGCTTCCTTCCGGACCTGACCGGGTTGGCGAGGCACCTGCCCGCGCCAACCTCTCACCGCCCATATAGGCCGGGCGGGGCGCGGTTGCAAGGCCCCGCAGCGGGTGTTCGAGGTCGGCTTTGAACAAGCCTGATCCGTCGCGGCCCGTTATCAGGGGGCGCAGCAGCAGGAGGCCAGATGAGCGCATTTTCTACCCAGAACCCCAAGGCATTCGGCCTTTTGGTCACCTTTGCCGGGGTGGCCTTCTTCTTTCCCGATGCGCTTGTGGTGCGGATGATCGAGGCCGATGCCATGACGATTGCGGTCTGGCGCGGCTTGGCGGGGGCGATTTCGACGCTGGCTTTCGTCGCGCTGTTCCTGCCCTCGGCCTGGCCCGGCTTTCGCGCGCTTCTGACGCCTGCCGCCCTTGCCATGATGGTTCTGCAAGGCACGGGGTCGATCTTTTTCCTGACCTCGCTGCAATATACCTCGGTGGCCAATAGCCTGCTGATCCTTGCCACCGCGCCCTTCCTGTCGGCCATCTTCTCGCGCATTTTCCTGCACGAACAGATCAGCCGTGCGACGGGGGTTACCATTCTGGTGGTCTTTGGCGGGGTTGCAGTCATCGCGGCGGGGGCGCTTGGGGGTGGCACGCTGCTGGGGGATGCGATGTCGTTTCTGAACGCCCTGACGATTGCGGGCTATTATGTCGTGCTGCGCAAGGCCCGCGCCCAGAACCTGATCGTCGCCATCGCCTGCGGCTATCTGGTCACCGCGCTGATCGCTTGGCCTTTGGCCCCGTTTGAGCCCTTGGAGCCGCGGCAATGGGGGCTTTTGGCGCTTTCGGGCGGGGTGATCCTTGCCGGGGGGGTGGGCCTGTTGCAGATCGGGCCGCGTTACCTGCCCGCCGCAGAAGTTTCGCTGATCACCATGCTGGAGATTGTCATGGGGCCTTTGCTGGTCTGGTGGATCTTGGGCGAATATCCCGGTGAGGCGACGCTTTGGGGCGGGGCGGCGATCATCGCGGCCATCCTTGCCCATGCCCTATGGCAACTGCGCCATCTGGCGCCTCAAAGATAACTTTCCGCCCATCGACGGATCAGCCTCTGCTGAAGTTTGCGGGCGCGTCTGGCCCAGGCCGTCCCGCCGGCGGGCTTTTCGCGCTCGTTCATCGGCACCGCCGCCCGCCGCGCCGGATCAGCCGCTATGACGGCAAAGGCCAGATCGCCCGTTGGTGCGGTGACATAGCCCGCCAGATTGGACACGAAATTCAGCGTTCCGCTTTTGGCATGGATGCGAACCGGGCTTTGCCGCACTTCCTTGCCATTGGCATCGGTCAGCCCCAACTCGCGCATCAGCCCGTGCAAGAGAAGCCCGTTGCGCGCGTTTCCCGCCCGGATCATCACCCGGGCCAGATCGGCGGCGGATATCCGCGCCTTTGGACCAAGGCCCGAGTGATCGCCAAACACGGCCGCAATGCCAAAACGCCGCCGCGCCCAATCGGTCATGGCCGCGGCCGATCCTTCCAGCGTGCCGGCGCCGCTGGCGGTCAGGCCGACGATTTCCGCGGTCAGATTGGTGGAAAACCGCAGCATCTTGCGCAGAACCTGCGACAGTTCCTCGCTCTGATGCGCCACGATCTCGACGGCTTCTGTCGGTGGATGGGCCAAGATTTCGGCCTTGGGCAAGGCCAAGCCGTGTGCGACGCACAAGGTGCCAAAGACCTCGGCGGCATAGGCGCCCGGCCCGCGCACCGGCAACCAGCGGCTGCCCCCATCGCCCAAGGCCGCTTGTGACACGGACCATGCCTCATGGCCCTCATAGGCGAACAAGGGGGCCTCGCGCGATGCCAGATTGACGCTGGCGCCCTTGACCACGGGCAGAAACCGTGCGCCGCGGGCATCCATCGACAGGCTATAGCCGCTGCCCGCCCGCTTCCATTCAAAGTTGACCCGGTTGTAATTCAGGTTCAGCCCGCAGATCGCCGGGTTGTAGCCCAGATATTCCGGCTGTTCCGCGTCGATCTGAAAACGTGCGGGCAGGGCGCCGTCGCAGGCGATGAACCGCCCGGAAATCTCTTTGATCCCCTTGGCCGCAAGGGCCGCGGCCAGATCGCCCAACTGGTCGGTGTCAAGGTTCGGATCACCGCCGCCGACAAGGTAAAGATCGCCTTCCAGCCGCCCCTGCACCACCTCTCCCACGCGCATCACGCGGGTATGAAAGCGAAACGCCGGCCCCAGTTTTTCCAGCGCATAAAGCGCGGTGATGGCTTTGGCGACGCTGGCGGGCGGTAAGGGCGTGTCGGCATCGCGGGAGGCCAGAACCCGGCCCGTGGCGCGGTCGGCCACAACGAAGGCAAGGCTGCCCGACAGTTTGGCTGCCGTGATCCCCTGATCTGTGGAGCGGTCTTGCCCCGGTTCTGGCCGCCGCGGCGGGCGCGGCACGCGGGCAGGTGCCTCGGCCCATGCCACTGCCGCCATGCTTGCCAGAAGCCCCGCCACCACGCCACGCCGTAACATCACGCCCATCACCCCTATTTTTTCCACAGCCCCTTGGCACGAATGTCGCTGGAGGAGGCATCATTCATCGGCAGGTTCACAAAGACCCAAGCCGGGGGCTTCTGCCGCCCCAGATGCTCGCCCCGCGCCACCCGATGCACCCGGAACGACTGCGCCGCCACCGAAAGCCGCGCCGCCACGCCAGAGCCGGGGCGGGCCAAAACGCCCACCGGCAAGGCCCGCAGAATGTCGCGCCAGCGCCCCCAGCGATGGAACTGTACCAGATTGTCCGCCCCCATCAGCCAGACGAATTTTATCCCCGGATAAAGCGCTTGCAAGCGGTCGATGGTATCGGCCGTCATCCTTGTGCCCAAGGCCTGTTCAAGTGCTGTAACCTTGACCCGTGGGTGGCCCCGCAAGACCGTCTTCGCCCGCGCCATCCGGTCGGCCAAAGCCGCAGGTTGCCGGGCTTTCAAAGGGTTGCCGGGCGAGACCAGCCACCAGACCTGATCCAGATTCATCCGTTTCAGGGCTTCGCGGCTGATATGGGCATGGCCTTCATGCGCCGGATCGAAGGATCCGCCGAGAAGGCCGATGACCATGCCTTTGGTCGCGATGGGGAAGCCTGCGCGCATCCGCTCTCCTATGCTGCGCGACACTTGACCGCAAACGGGTGGCAGAAACAATGGTCGGCCAGAGGTTCACCGGCTTGACGGCACAAATTATGACTGACAAAAGTCAGATAAATTCCCTGATGAGAGTCTGAAAGTGCTGTCCGACATCGCCCGCCTGCGCCGTTTCAACCGGGCCGTCACCCGCGAGGTGGGGGCGCTTGACCATTCCTATCTGGGCCGGGGGCGACCCTTGGGCGCGGCGCGGGTGCTGCAACTGGTGACCGAGGCAGGCACCGATGTCGCGCTGATCCGGGATCGGCTGGCGCTTGATTCCGGGTTGATGTCGCGCCTTTTGCGCAGCCTTGAGGAGGAGGGGCTGATGGTCACGGCCGCCGATCCCGTCGACCGCCGCCGCCGCATTGCCCGGTTGACGCCTGCGGGGGCGGCCGAAAACACCGCCTATCGTGACATTGGCCATACCGCCGCCGCGGCCACATTGGCGCGGGCCGGGGGGCAAACCGCGGCGCTTTTGCAGGCGATGGACCTGATCGCCACCCAGCTTTTGCATGATGTGACCGAAATCGTCGAAGCTGATCCCGATGCCCCCGAGGCGCTGATCTGCCTTGCCGCCTATTACCAACTGCTTCTCGATACCATTCCTGATCTCTCCGCCGACAAGCTGCCGCTGCCCCTGCCGGATGCCGCCGCTTACCGCCCACCGCAAGGCGTGTTCCTGCTCGCGCTCAGCGACGGGATGCCCGTCGGTTGCGTTTCGCTGCGCCCGTTGGAGGGCGGCGAGGCCGAGGTGAAACGGCTGTGGGTGCATCCGGATGCGCGGGGGCAGGGCCTTGCCCGCCGCTTGATGGCGGCGCTGGAAACCCGCGCGCGCGCCTTGGGTTATCAGCGCCTGAAACTGGACAGCAATTCGGCGCTGACCGAGGCGATCACGCTTTACCGCCGCATGGGTTGGGCGGACTGTGCCCCCTATACCAGCTTTCCGGCGGATGTGTGGATGACAAAGCCCCTCTAAGAGTTGCAGCGCGCGTCCCCAGTCGCTACATGGGGCGCAACCAGCAAGATCACCTCAGGAGCCCGTCATGGCCAGCTATCAGTATGTCTATCACATGGAGAACGTCTCCAAGACCTATCCGGGCGGCAAGACCTGTTTTGAAAACATCCACCTGAACTTCCTGCCGGGCGTGAAGATCGGGGTCGTCGGGGTCAACGGTGCCGGTAAATCGACGCTGCTGAAGATCATGGCTGGCATGGACAAGGACTTCAAAGGCGAGGCTTGGGCCGCCAAGGGTGCCAAGGTCGGCTATCTTGCGCAGGAGCCTTACCTTGACCCCAAGCTGACGGCCAAGGAAAACGTCATGCTGGGCGTGGCCGAACAGCAGGCCATTCTGGACCGCTATAACGAACTTGCCATGAACTACTCGGACGAAACCGCCGAGGAAATGGCCCAGTTGCAAGACCAGATCGACGCGGGCAACCTGTGGGAGTTGGAGGCGACGGTGGGCGTCGCCATGGACGCCCTGCGCTGCCCGCCCGACGATGCCAATGTCGAAAGCCTCTCGGGCGGGGAACGCCGCCGCGTGGCACTGTGCAAGCTCTTGTTGGAAAAGCCCGACATGCTGCTACTCGACGAACCGACCAACCATTTGGACGCCGAATCCATCGCTTGGCTGCAAAAGCACCTGATCGACTACAAGGGCACCATCCTGATCGTCACTCACGACCGTTATTTCCTTGATGACATCACCGGCTGGATTCTGGAACTCGACCGGGGCCGGGGTATCCCTTACGAGGGTAACTATTCGGCTTGGCTCGACCAGAAGGCCAAGCGCATGGCGCAGGAGGCCCGCGAGGACAAGTCCAAGCAAAAGGCGCTGGAAAAGGAACTGGAATGGATCCGCTCCGGCACCAAGGCCCGCCAGTCGAAGGGCAAGGCCCGTCTTGCCCGCTATAATGAAATGGCTGGCCAGACCGTCATGGAACGCGCCACCACCGCGCAGATCATCATCCCCAACGGTGAGCGTCTGGGCAATAAGGTGATCGAGGTCACGGGTCTGAAAAAAGCCATGGGCGACCGTCTGTTGATCGAAGATCTGTCCTTCACCATCCCGCCGGGGGCCATTGTCGGTGTGATCGGTCCGAACGGGGCCGGTAAATCGACACTGTTCCGCATGATCACCGGCAATGAAACCCCGGATGAAGGCACCATCGTGATGGGCGACACGGTGCAACTGTCCTATGTCGACCAGTCGCGCGATGCGCTGGACCCCAACAAGAACGTCTGGGAAGAAATCTCGGGCGGGGCCGAGGTGATCCATCTGGGTGACATGCAGGTCAACAGCCGCGTCTATACCGGGGCTTTCAACTTCAAAGGGACCGACCAGCAGAAGAAGGTCGGTTTGCTCTCGGGCGGGGAACGCAACCGCGTTCACATGGCCAAGCTGTTGAAATCAGGCGGCAACGTGCTTCTGCTCGACGAACCGACCAACGATCTGGACGTCGAAACCCTGCAAGCCTTGGAAGCCGCCATCGAAGACTTCGCCGGCTGCGCCATCATCATCAGCCACGACCGCTTCTTCCTTGACCGCCTGTGTACCCACATCCTGGCGTTTGAAGGCGATGCCCATGTCGAATGGTTCGAAGGCAACTTCGAAGCCTATGAGCAAGACAAGGTGCGCCGTCTGGGACCAGACGCGCTGGAGCCGAAGCGGGTGAAGTATAAGCGGTTTAGCCGGTGATATCGGGCGGTGGGCGGACCCAAGGCTTTGGTTTGCAAATCCTTGGAACCACCCACCCTATGCGCGGCCCCGCCAAAACGGTGGTTGGATTTGAGCGCACCAAACACCCACACAGGACCACTGTAGGTCGGGCTTCTGTCCGACATCCCGCCCTTGGGAACCGTGTCACATCCGTTGCGTTACCCTTTCGACAGGTCAAAGCAATGGAGACGCGCCATGAAGGGGATTCTCGCTTGGGTCATCGGGATTCCGATACCGATCATCATCGTTCTTTACTTGCTTGATGTGTTTTGACGGCGCTGGGGGCAGGCTGGACCTAGCCATCGTCTTGGCGGGCTGAGGCCCGCCCTACCTTCCCCGTCGTTTGGTCCCGCCCCGTTGCCCGGCCCGGCCCGCCGTGGACCGGCCGCGGGATTTCACGGCTTCCTCCACCGCATCGTCAATCACCGATTGCCGGGCCAATGGATCGTCGGCGACAGCCAGTTCCACCGCCTCCAGCCGTTTGACCTCATCGCGCAGGCGCGCGGCTTCTTCGAATTCCAGATTCTCGGCCGCCTTGCGCATGGCCAGCCGCAGGGCGTCCAGATGCGCGGCAAGGTTTTGGCCGACATTGGGCTTTTCGACTTTTGTGGTGATGCGGGCCTGATCGGTATCGCCTTGATAGATGCCCAAAAGGATATCCTCGACGTTTTTCTTGACCGTGGTGGGGGTGATGCCATGGGCCTCGTTATAGGCCATCTGCTTTGCCCGCCGCCGGTTGGTTTCGGCCAGCGCCCGTTCCATGCTGCCGGTGATGCGGTCGGCATACATGATGACCCGGCCTTCGGCATTGCGCGCCGCCCGGCCGATGGTCTGGATCAACGAGGTTTCCGAACGCAAGAAGCCTTCCTTGTCCGCATCCAAAATCGCCACAAGGCCACATTCGGGAATGTCCAAGCCCTCACGCAGAAGGTTGATCCCGACCAGCACATCAAAGGCCCCCAACCGCAGGTCGCGCAGGATCTCGATGCGTTCGATGGTGTCGATATCCGAATGCATATAGCGGATGCGGATGCCCTGTTCGTGGAAGTATTCGGTCAGATCCTCGGCCATGCGCTTGGTCAGCGTGGTGACCAGCACGCGCAGGCCTTGGGCGGCGACCTTGCGGATTTCGTCCAGCAGGTCATCGACCTGCATCTCAACGGGCCGAATTTCCACCTGCGGGTCAATGAGGCCTGTCGGGCGGATCACCTGTTCGGTGAACACCCCGCCGGTCTGTTCCAATTCCCACGCCGCCGGGGTGGCGCTGACAAACACCGACTGCGGGCGCATCGCGTCCCATTCCTCGAATTTCAGCGGGCGGTTATCCATGCAGGAAGGCAGGCGGAAGCCGTGTTCGGCCAGCGTGGACTTGCGCCGGTAGTCGCCCTTGTACATGCCGCCGATCTGCGGCACGGAAACGTGGGATTCATCGGCGAAAACAATGGCATTGTCGGGGATGAATTCAAACAGCGTCGGCGGCGGTTCGCCGGGGCCGCGCCCTGTCAGCCAGCGCGAATAGTTTTCAATCCCGGCGCAAGATCCGGTCGCCTCCAGCATCTCCAGATCAAAGTTGCAGCGCTGCTCCAGCCGCTGTGCCTCCAACAGTTTCCCTTCGGCGTTCAACTGTTTCAACCGATGGAACAGCTCATCCTTGATGCCCTTGATCGCCTGTTGCAGCGTCGGGCGCGGGGTGACGTAGTGGCTGTTGGCATAGATGCGGATCTGTTCGAAACTGTCGGTCTTGGCCCCGGTCAGTGGATCAAATTCGACAATGGATTCAAGTTCTTCCCCAAAGAAGGAAAACCGCCATGCCCGGTCTTCAAGGTGGGCGGGCCAGACCTCCAGACTGTCGCCGCGCACCCGGAAGGCGCCGCGGGCAAAGGCCTGATCGTTGCGGCGGTATTGCTGGGCGACCAGTTCGGCAATCACCTGCCGCTGGTCGTAAAACGCGCCGACCTTCAGATCCTGCGTCATCGCGGAATAGGTCTCGACCGAGCCGATGCCGTAGATGCAGGACACGGACGCAACGATCACCACATCGTCGCGTTCCAGAAGTGCCCGAGTGGCTGAGTGGCGCATCCGGTCGATCTGTTCGTTGATCTGGGATTCCTTCTCGATATAGGTGTCGGTGCGCGCCACATAGGCCTCGGGCTGGTAATAGTCGTAATAGGAAACGAAATATTCCACGGCGTTGTCGGGGAAGAAGCCTTTGAATTCGCCATACAATTGCGCCGCGAGCGTCTTGTTCGGCGCAAGGATGATCGCCGGGCGCTGGGTTTCTTCGATGACCTTGGCCATGGTAAAGGTCTTGCCGGTGCCCGTGGCGCCCAACAGCACCTGATCGCGCTCGCCCGCCAGAACCCCTGCGGCAAGTTCGGCAATCGCCGTGGGCTGGTCGCCCGCCGCCTGAAACGGCGTCTGCATGACAAAGCGCTTGCCGCCCTCCAGCTTGGGGCGGGTCAGCACCTCGGGGCGGGCCGTGGGCAGATTGGTGTTGTTGTGCGGCATGGGTGATTCCCTTGTTCGCCTCCAATCTATTCTGTTTTTGTTCCGGTTAAAGGGTGGGGTTCACCGGGTGTTAATCTTCATGGGGGCAAGGTTAAGAAGTGTCTTTCAATTTTAACGAAAACGATTGAAAAATATTGCATCTCTGGATTGCATTTGCGGAAAGACCGGGGCAGAGTGCAGGGGCAAGTAGCAAACGAAGCTGCCGGCTGGTCGCACCCACACCCCACCCACACTCCCCGTGACCAGCCGGCAGTACCTTCCACGCGGGAAGCCCTTGCATCTTTCACCAGTTTTCGGAATAAACCTGCCAAAGCCAAGGGAGTTTCCGCCATGCGCGCCCGTATCTATCAGCCCGCGAAAACCGCTATGCAATCGGGTGTCGGCAAGACCAAAGTTTGGGTTCTGGAATATGCTCCGGCAACCGAACGCACGGTTGACCCATTGATGGGGTGGACCTCGTCCAATGACACGCAAACCCAGGTCAAACTGCGCTTTGACAGCCGCGAGGCGGCGCTTGCCTATGCCGCATCCAAAGGCATTGAGGCTGATGTCGTCGAACCGAAGCCGCGCAAGCACAATGTCCGCGCCGGTGGCTATGGCGAAAACTTTGCGACGAACCGTCGCGGCGCTTGGACGCACTGATATTTTTTGCTGACGCCTGCGGCAAGCGTGGGCGTTTTTTCATTTATATATGCTGAAAGGATTCCCCATGCGTGTTCAATCCCTCTCGGCGCTTTCGCTGACTTGCGCGATGGCCCTGTGGTCCACGACCGCCTTGGCCGAGGCGACCGAGGACGGTGCCGCCAAGTTGCTTTCCGTGTTCCAGACCTATCTCGGCACCACCGAAGGCGTGGTGGCCGTGGCTGTCGCGGACGACAGCTACAAGGTGACGTTCGACGCGGCCCCCCTGCTTGCCAAGATCCCGGCCGAGGGCGGGCTGACCGCGACCGTTTCAAAGATCGAGGCCACCGTGACCGACAATGGCGATGGCACATGGGATTATGCGGTCGATCAGCCGGCCTCGCTGGCCTATGACATCCCCGGCGCGATGAAGACCAAGACCGACTACGGCCAGATCATCCTGACCGGCACCTTTGACGAGGCCTTGGGCGACAGCAGCGAATATCATCTGGAAATCAACGATACCGTCAGTGAGCAGACCCAGACCGACCCGGATATGGGCGAGATCACCGTCAAGATGACGCAAGAGGCGATGACCGTGGATGGCAGCGCTGCGGCGGGCGATGCCGGGGTTAACAGCCAGTTCACCACCACCGCCACCGGCCTGATCTATGACATGGCCTTCCCCGGCGGCGAAGGCGCGCCACCGATGGCCTTTACCGCAACCGTGGCCGAAGGCTCGGCGACCGGCGGGATGACCGGCTATCAGCCTGCGGGGATCTATGGCCTTCTGGCGTTTTTCGTGGCCCATCCCGATCCCGCGCTGATCGAAGCCGACAAGGCCGGTCTGAAGACCGCCTTGGAGGCGGCGATGCCCCTGTTCGCCAATTTGCAGATGACCGGGGCTTACAAGGATATTGCGGTCACCACCCCCATGGGGCCGGTTGGTCTGGCGGAAATGGGCGTGACCATCGACATGAATGGCGCGGTGGCCGATGGCAAGTTCCGCGAAGCCTTCAGCCTGAAAGGCTTGACCCTGCCCGAGGGCGTGTTGCCGCCCTTTGCCGCGCCCTTGGTGCCGTCGGATCTGTCGCTTGATGTCACCGCCTCGCGCTTTGACCTTGCGGCAGCGGTCGGGCTTGGCCTTGGCCTTCTCGATCTGCCCGCAGGTGGCACACCTCCGGCAGATTTTGACGCCCAGTTGATGGCGGCGATCCTGCCCGAAGGCGTGGTCGACATCACCATTGCCCCCGGCGAAACCAATGCTCCGGCTTACCGTCTGACCTATGAAGGCGCCATGTCGGTCGGTCCGGCCACGCCGATGCCGGTGGGCAAGGCGCGTCTGGGCCTGACCGGGATCGACGCGATCGCTGAGGCGCTGAACGCCAGCCCGCCCGAAATGGGCATGGCCGACATGGCGCCGATGTTGGAGATGGCCAAGATGATGGCGCAACCCGGTGTCGATGGTGAGTTGATCTGGGAGATCGAGACGACTGCCACCGGCGGCCTGCTGGTCAATGGGCAGGACATGATGGGCGGCGGCCAGTAACCATGACAGTCACCATCGCCCGCGAAACCCCGGTCGGCCGTGATCTGGCGCTTCTGTTTGAACGCCACACCGCCGACATGCACGCCGATACCCCGCCCGAAAGCATCCACATGATGGACGCCTCCGAGCTGGACATTCCGGCCGTGCATTTCTTCGTCGCACGCGAAGATGGGCAACCACTGGCGATGGGGGCTTTCAAGATCCTGTCCACCCCGGGCCATGCCGAAATCAAGTCCATGCATGTGCTGGCCGAGGCGCGGGGCAGGGGGCTGTCCAAGACGATGCTGACCCATGTGGAAGCCGCTGCCCGTGCCGCGGGCGTCGCCCGGCTGTCGCTGGAAACCGGCGTGCAGCCCACCTTCATCGCGGCCCGCGCCCTTTATGACCGCGCAGGCTATGCGGTGTGCGGCCCGTTCGAAGGCTACACCGACGACCCCAACAGCCTTTTCATGTCCAAACCCTTGGTCTAAAAGAACCCCGAGTGGTCCCGTAGCTCAGCTGGATAGAGCAGCCGCCTTCTAAGCGGCTGGTCGAGGGTTCGAATCCTTCCGGGACCGCCAAAATCCCTTATGGGCTGATCTGGTCCTGCAAAAGCGGGAGCATCAGGGCGAAAAGTTCGGCTTGTGAACTGATGGTGCAGCGGCTGTAAAGCTGTTTGCGGAACACCTTTACCGTTTGCGGTGACAGGCCAAGGCGCAGGCCGATGGACATGGTGGAATGGCCGCGCAGGATCAGGAGCGCCACTTCGGCCTGACGGGCGGACAGATGGATGCCATGCTGGCGGCGCGTTGCCTCGGCCAGCAGACCTGCGGTGTCTTCGGCCGGGCCACTGGCGCGCGACAGCCCGGACCAATGTGATTCTGTCAGCGCCGCCACCACGGGGGCCAGCCGCTGGCAGGCGGCAACCTCGGCTTGGGAAAAGGCCCGACCCGAGGAGGCGTCGCGGCCAAGGCAGAGGTTCAGCGTCACCCCGGCTGCGGGGTAGGCGACGAAGGTGATTTCGTCGATCAGCGTCGTCTGTTCATAGTATTCACTGAAATAACGGCTGCGATGGAAGGCATCCGGAGCAATGTCGGTCAGCCGGTACGCCCCCGCGGCGACCCGGTTCAGATGCAGATCAAAGAACGGGTCCAGCCGGTAAGCGCCGGGCAGGTAAGTGCTTTCCAATTCGGCAAAAACGGCGGGGTCAAGCGTCTGACGGTATAGCACCTGCGGCGCGCCTGCGTCGCGGTAGGCGAGGTAGATCAGATTGTCCGGCGCCGCGACCGTGTGGAACAGCGCGGCCAGCACGGTTTCAAAACCGGGCTGGTGCTGGGCGCGGATCGCTTCGGCAATCCGGCTTTCCGCAAGGTTCGGCAGGGGCGGCATGCGATACCTCTCTGGGGGTATATACCCCCGCTTTTCCGGCAATCTATGCTGATATTCCAGAAATTGGGGGTATGATCCAGCCAAATGAGCGACGCCATCGACATCCGCCGCGTGGTCAAACGCTACGGCACCTTCACCGCCCTGCATGGCGTCTCGCTGACCATTCGGGACAATGAGTTCTTTACCCTTCTTGGGCCCTCGGGCTGCGGCAAGACCACCCTTTTGCGGATGATCGCCGGGTTTGAAGATGTGACCGAGGGCGAGATCTTGCTCTTTGGCCAGAACATCGCCGGGTTGGAGCCGGATCGTCGTCCGGTCAATACGGTGTTCCAGAACTATGCGCTGTTTCCGCATATGTCGGTTCTCGACAATGTGGCCTTCGGGCTGAAGATGAAGGGCATGGCGGCCGAGACGCGGCGGGCGCGGGCGGGCAAGATGCTGGAGATGGTGCATCTGTCGGCTTTTGCTGATCGCCTGCCTGCACAACTGTCGGGCGGACAACAGCAGCGTGTGGCGCTGGCCCGCGCCTTGGCGCCGGAGCCGCGGGTGCTTTTGTTAGACGAGCCCTTGTCGGCCTTGGATCTGAAGCTGCGGCAGGCGATGCGGGTCGAGTTGAAGCAGTTGCAGGAAGAAACCGGCATCACCTTCATCTTCGTGACCCACGATCAGGAAGAAGCCCTGACCATGTCCGACCGCATCGCGGTGATGAGCGCGGGCCATGTGCAGCAGATCGGTTCCGCGCGGGATATCTATGAGGCCCCCGTCAACCGCTTTGTGGCCGATTTCATTGGCGAGACGAACCTCTTGGAGGTGGATGTCGCTTCTGTGGCCGCAGGCACGGCGCGGGTGACGCTGCCGGGTGGGCATCCGTTGACCTGCCCTTCGGCGACCGACAGTCTGGGCAAGCACGCCCTGTCAATCCGGCCGGAACGGCTGTCGTTGGTGGCCGAAGGTGGCGATCTGGGTGTCACGGTGGAGCGGGTGGTCTACCTTGGTACGGATCTGCAATTGTTGACCCGGTTGCAGGGCGGGGCGGAGATGCATGTGCGCATCCAGAATTCCGCCCGCGTGACCGTGCCGCAGGTCGGTGACCGGGTGGGCCTGCGGATCGAGGAAGGTGCTGCGCGCCTTTTGGCCGACTGATGGCGGGCACGGTTCCAGACCAAACCCCGGCCGCGGCAGGCGATGGTTATCGCCGCATCGTCGGGCCGCTTTTGCTGCCAACCTGGGCGATGATCGGCATCTTCCTTGTGCTGCCCGTCGCGTTGATGGCGGTCTATTCGGTGCTGACCAAGGAATTCCGTGGTGGCGTTGACTGGGAGTTCTCGCTGGCGGCCTATGACCAGTTCTTCCTGAACCGGGGTCTGTTCGGCGACGAGCCCCCGGCGCTGGAATGGACCTATATCACGATCTTCTGGCGGTCGATCTGGCAGGCGGCGGTGGCCACCGCATTGTGCCTTGCCATCGGGTTCCCGACCGCCTGGTTCATCGCCACAAGGCCCGCCAACACGCGGGGCATCTGGTTGTTCCTGATTACCATCCCCTATTGGGTCAACCTGTTGATCCGCACCGTCAGCCTGAAATTCCTGATCCGCGACAACGGCCCTTTGAACGAGGCGCTGATGGGCGCGGGGCTGATCGACGGCCCCTTGCCCTTGGTCAACACCAACCTTGCCGTGCAGCTGGGGCTTTTCTACAGCTACCTGCCCTTCATGGTGCTGCCGGTCTATGCCGCCGTGGAACGCTACAACTTCGCCTATTCCGAAGCGGCGGCCGACCTTTACGCAAGCCGCTGGGTCACCCTGCGCGAGATCGTCCTGCCCATCGTGAAACCGGGCATCGTCGCGGGCTGCCTTCTGGTCTTCATCCCCTCGCTCGGGGCTTTCCTTGCGCCGGACCTTCTGGGCGGGGCCAAGACATTCATGATCGGCTCGTTGATTGACGAACAGTTCAAGGGCAGCCTTGGCAACTGGCCGTTTGGGGCGGCGGTGTCGATGATCCTGATGACGCTGGTGATGATTGCGCTGCTGTTTTACGCGCGCTCCACCGCGAAGGGGGGGGCGGCATGAAGGGCGTGCGGCATTACCCGGGCTTTCTGGCCATCACCATCCTGTGCCTTGTGGTGCTTTATGCGCCCTTGCTGGTCATCATGGCCTATTCCTTCAACGGGTCGACCTCGATCACCACATGGGGCGGCTTTTCGCTGCATTGGTATGTCGATGTCTTTACCGGGGCCGAGGCAGCGCGGTTCGGCCAGGCGGCGTGGAATTCGCTGACCATCGCCGTCATCGCCGCCACGGCCTCGACCGCCATCGCGACGGCGGCGGCGGTGGCGATGATCCGGGGCGGGGTGTTCCGCGGCAAACGCGTGACCTTCGCGCTGATCAACATGCCGCTGATGGTGCCGGAAATCGTCACGGCGGTCGCCACGCTGATTTTCTTTGCCATGATCGGGCTGACGACGGGCTATCTGACCATCCTGATCGCCCATGTCACCTTTTGCATCCCCTTCGCCTATCTGCCCATCGCGGCGCGGCTGCAAGGGATCGAGGGGCATTACGAACAGGCCGCCCGCGACCTTTACGCCAGCCGCTGGCAGGCCTTTCGGCTGATCCTTCTCCCGTTGATGGCGCCGGGGGTGGTGTCGGGCTACCTTCTCGCCTTCATCATCTCGCTGGATGATTTCATCATCACCAATTTCGTCAAGGGTGCCGGCATGGAAACCCTGCCGACCGCGATCTTCGGCTCGGTCAAACAGGGGATCAAGCCGAACATCATGGCGATTTCCACGCTGATGCTGGTGGTGTCGATCCTGTTTGTCACGCTGTCCTATCTCATCAACCGCAAGGGCCGCAGAAGCCCGTAACCTCAACAAGGAGCCTGCCCATGAAATTCCGTCTTTCCCTTCTGGCCCTCCTGATGGCCAGCCCCGCCTTCGCCGAGGGCGAATTGAAGGTCTACCACTGGTTCGAATACATCCCGCAAGAGCTGGTCGACAAGTTCACCGCCGAGACCGGCATTGCGGTGACGATCGACACCTATGACAGCAACGAATCCATGCTGGCCTCGCTGAAGGCGGGCAAGCTCGGCCAATATGACGTCGCCGTGCCGGGCGACTATATGGTGCAGATCATGGGGGCCGAGGGGCTGTTGGACACCTTCACCCCCGAAGAGCTGCCGAACTTTGGCAATATTGATCCGAAATGGATTGATGTGCCCTTCGATCCGGGCCGCAAATCCTCGATCCCCTATCAGTGGGGCACGACCGCGTTTTCTGTGAACCGCGATGTCTACAAGGGCGACATCAACAGCCTGTCGATGATCTTCAACCCGCCCGAGGAGTTGAAGGGCAAGATCAACGTGCTGGACAGCCAGGGCGAGGTTCTGGCGCTCGGCTCGATCTACATGGGCTTGCCCCAATGTTCGACCGACAAGGAACAGTTGAAGGCGCTGTCCGACATGCTGGTGGCGGCCAAGGCGAATTGGGCCAGCTTTGGGTCCGATACGGCCAAGGATGTGCTGGTGTCGGGCGATGCGGCGGCGGGCATGATCTATAACGGCTTTTCCGCCAAGGCCCGCGCCGAAGGGGCCAATGTCGAATATGCCTATCCGAAGGAAGGCTATGTTGTCTGGATGGACAACATGGTGCTGCTGAAAGACGCGCCCAACCGCGACAATGCGTTGAAATTCATGAACTTCCTGTTGCAGCCGGAAAATGCCGCCGCCGTCACCAACTATGCCGCCTATACCTCGGGCGTGGTGGGGGTGGAGCCGTTCTTGGATGAGGCGATCAAGTCCAGCCCGGAAACCAATCCCCCGGCCTCGGCCCCGGCGGGCAGCTTCATCCTTGTCTGCGATGAGGCGACCCAGAAGCTTTACGATGCGATCTGGATCAATCTGAAGAAGTAATCCCCTCAGGCCCCGCGCGCCGGATGGCGCGCGCGGGGCCAAGAACCCCGGTGAACCCATGCGCCTTTCTGTCCTGCAATCTGCCTCGCCTGCGGGCGATCTCGACGCGGCCTGTGCCACGCTTGAAACCGCGCTTCATGCGGCGGCGGCGGCCGGGGCCGATGTTCTGGTCGCGCCCGAGGTTTTCTTGCCCGGTTACAACCGCCCCGAAATCGCGGGGCTGACCTCGGATGCCTCTGCCCTTGCCCGGCTGTCCGCAGCCGCCAAATCCACGAAAACGGCGCTGGTGTTCGGCTATGCCGAGGCCGCAGGCGGTCGGATCTATAATTCGGCGCTGTGCTATGGCCCGGATGGCGAAACGCTGGCGCAGTATCGCAAGATCCAGCTTTACGGCCCGCGCGAAAAGGCGATTTATTTCCCCGGCGATGCCTTCGTGACCTTCGATCTCGCGGGGCGCAAGATGGCCCTTCTGATCTGCTATGACATCGAATTCGCCCCGCATGTCGCCGCTTTGGCCGCGAAGGGGGTGGAGGCGATTTTGGTGCCGACCGCCAATATGGCCCCCTTCACCCATGTCGTGCGCCACACCGTCCCTGTCATGGCGGCCAATTACGGGCTGGCCATTGCCTACGCCAATTACTGCGGGACCGAGGGCGATCTGATTTACGTTGGCGGCAGCCTGATTGCCGGCCCCCATGGCGAGGTTCTGGCGCAGGCGGGCGAATACCCGGCGCTGCTGATTGCCGATGTGCCGGGCGTCGACCCGGCCCGCGTCTCTACTCAAAGCCTTGATTTTCGGAAGATCTGAACCATGCCCAAAGACAGCCGCGACAGCCGTTACGACATTCTGTTCGAACCCCTGCAAATTGGACCGAAGCTGGCGAAGAACCGCTTTTATCAGGTGCCGCATTGCAATGGGGGCGGCTATCGCGACCCGTCTGCTGCTGCCGAAATGCGCCGCACCAAGGCCGAGGGCGGCTGGGGCGTGATCTTCACCGAACAGACCGAGATTCACCCCTCGTCCGAAATCACCCCCTTCATTGAACAGCACCTGTGGGAAGACAAGGACATCCCCGCGCTGGCGGCGATGGCCGAGGCGATGAAAAGCCATGGCGCGCTGGCGGGCATCCAGCTGGCCTATTCCGGCATCAACGGGCCTAACCTGTATTCCCGCGATGTGCCTTTGGCGGTGACCGGCGGGCCGATCCTGACCTTCACCTCCGATCCGGTTCAGGCCCGTACGCTGGACCGCGAGGATATCCGCGACCTGCGCCGCTGGTTCAAAAACGCCTTCCGCCGCAGCCAGCAGGCGGGCTTTGACCTGATCTGCCTTTACGGCGCGCATGGGTTCGGGATTTTCCAACACTTCCTGTCCCGCGCCACCAACCACCGCAGTGACGAATACGGTGGATCTTTGGAAAACCGGGGCCGCTTCCTGCGCGAGGTGATCGAAGACGCGCGCGAGGTGACGAAGGGCGAGTTGGGCATCACCTATCGCATGTCGCTGCACGAGGCGGGAACTTACGGCTTTTCCAATGCCGAGGTGCGCGACTTCATTGAAATGCACGGCGATCTGCCTGACCTTTGGGATCTGGCCCATGGCACATGGGAGGCTTGCTCCGGCACCTCGCGGTTCAAGCCCGAAGGCGCGCAGGAAGATCTGGTGCGCGGCATCAAGGCGCTGACCTCAAAACCCGTTGTCGGTGTCGGGCGCTTTACCAGTGCGGACGCCATGGTGCGGCAGATCCGCTCGGGGATTTTGGATTTCATCGGCGCGGCGCGACCCTCGATCGCCGATCCCTTCCTGCCGAAAAAGATCGAAGAAGGCCGGTTCGACGACATCCGCGAATGTATCGGCTGCAACATCTGCGTGTCGGGCGACATGACGGGCGGGATCAGTCGCTGCACCCAGAACACCGCCTTCATGGAAGAATGGCGCAAGGGCTGGCACCCCGAACGCGCGCGGCCCAAGGGGCCGTCGTCCTCGGTGCTGGTGGTCGGGGCCGGGCCAACGGGGCTGGAGGCGGCGCTGCAATCGGCGCGGCGCGGCTATCAGGTCACGCTGGCCGAGGCGACGACTGTGCTGGGCGGCCGGGTTGCCCGTGAACGCACCCTGCCGGGCCTGTCGGCATGGGGCCGGGTGGCCGACTATCGCACGGGCCAGCTTGCGCCCATGACCAACGCCGAGGTCTACCGTGACAGCCCCCTTACCGCCGACGATGTGCTGGCGATGGGGGCGGAGCATGTGGCGATTGCCACCGGGGCCAGCTGGCGCCGCGATGCGGTCGCCCGCCTGCATCTGCTGCCGATCCCGACCGATGCGGCCATGCCGGTCTTTTCGCCCGATGACCTGATGACAGGCGCGGGTCCGACGGGCGGGCGCGTCACGGTCTATGATGACGATCATTTCTACATGGGCTCGCTCATGGCCGAGGTTCTGGTGGCGCGCGGCTGCACGGTGGATTTCGTGACGCCTGCCACCAAGGTTGCCGAATGGGCCGAAAACACGCTGGAGCAGGCGATCATCATGCGCCGCCTGTTGGAGCTTGGCGTGCAGGTGCATCTGTCCAAGGCCCCCGAGGCGATTGGCGCGGGCGAGGTCAGCCTTGGCTGCGCATGGACGGGTGCGATCACCACGCTGCCCGCCGATGCGGTGGTCATGGTCACCTCGCGCAGCCCGCATGATGGCCTCTACCACGACCTGATGGCCCGGCAGGCCGAATGGCAGGCGGCGGGTATCCGCACGGTCAAGCTGATCGGCGATGCCGCAGCACCGGGCCCGATTGCCTGGGCCACCTATGCCGGGCGGCGCTTTGCCGAGGAGTTGGATATGCCCGACGACCGGGGCGACACCCCGCGCTTCCGCCGGGAAGTGGCAAGGTTGGAACCGGGGCCGTCGCGGTTGCCTTAAAGGCTGGCCAGCCGATCCCAGATATCACGACCAAGGCGGGGCAGGAACTCGACGTCCTTTGCCAAATCTTCGCCTTCGGTCATGGCAACCACGATCAGCGGCTTGCGACCGGGGGCGGCGATGCGGATCATGTCATGCTTGAACCAACTGGTGCGGGCGTCGCCTGTCCACAGGTTATGCCCGGCCTTGGACCAGATCTGCGCATCGCCCGGCAGATCACCGCCCAGATATTCGGCCACCTGATAATTCGGATCGCCCGCATCCGGCCCGGTCGGATCGCGCGACAAAATCGCCTGCGCCCGGCCACGCACCGGGGCCGATATGGGCAGATCGCCATCGAACAACTCCCACATCAGCCGCGCGGCGGCGAGCGCGGTCAACCGGTTCAGGTTCTCGCCCTCTGTCCCGGCAAAGCGCGCCTCGCGGCCATAGCGAGCGTCATCCATCAGCTTTTGCGCGATGCGGCACCCGTCCCATTCCGGCCAACCCATGCGCCAGAACACCCGGTTCAACCGTTCGCGCTTTGACACCCAATCCAGATATTCGGCCCCCTCCAAAAGCGTGTCGCCCGTGGTGCCGGTGACCATATCAATCACATAATTTGTTGCCGTATTGGACGACCAGCGGATCATGTCGCGCATGGCCCGGTCCAACTCGCCATGGGCCGAAATGCGGCCCTCCTCCAACGCGGCAAGGGCGTGGATGAGGTGAAAGGTCTTGACCAGCGAACAGGGGTAAATCGGCTCCGTTCCGCGATGGGCAAAGCCTTCCGGCCCTGCATCGCCCGCCTGCACCATCACCAGCGCCACCCGTTCAGGCGCGGTCACCCCGGCCAAGATCGCATCGCCCAAAGCCTGCCAGCCCGGTGCCACCGTCAGAAACATCACGCGCTCCCATTTTTCTCTCAAACTAGCGCCTTGGCCGGGAAACCCCAAGCCTTTCATCTTGGCAAAAATACCCCCGCCGGAGGCGCCTTTGGCGAAGGCCAGACGCTCCGCGGGGGGTATTTTTGCCAAGATGAAAGCCAGGCGCGGGCAGGGGGCGGGGGCCTCAGTTGGTAGGTGCGCCGCCTTCGGTTTTTCGGCGGGAGACGAAGGCTTCGAGTTCATCGAGGATGCCCGCGTCCAAGGGCGGCTGTTCGTAATGGGCCAAGAGCTCTTTCCAGATCCGGTTGGCGCGCTGCGGCGCTTCTTCTGATCCGCGCGCAAGCCAAGTTGGGTAATTGTCCCAATTCGACAGCATCGGCGCATGAAAGGCGGTTTCATATTGCGCCATGGTCTGCGCCGTGCCGAAGAAATGCCCGCCCACCCCCGCCTCGGCGATGGCATCCAGCGATAGCGCGGCCTCGTCCACCGGCATTGGCGTAAAATAGGCCTGCATCATGCCCAGCATCTCGGCGTCAAGGATCAGCTTTTCAAAGCTGGCCGTCAGTCCGCCATGCATCCAGCCCGCCGCGTGGATCACAAGGTTTGCGCCGCCCATCAGACAGCCCCAAAGCGACATCTGCGCCTCATAGGCGGCCTGGGCATCCAGCGCATTGGCGGCCGTGGTGTTCGACGACCGGAAGGGCGCGCCGATGTGGCGGGCAAGCTGGCCACTGGCCTGCGCGGCCTTGGCATATTCCGGCGTGCCAAAGGCAGGTGCGCCGGTTTTCATATCGACATTCGAGGTGAAGCCGCCATACATCGCCGGCACCCCCGGCCGCACGATTTGTGTCAGCACCAAGCCGAACATTGCCTCGGCATGTTGCAAGACCAAGGCGCCGGCAAGGCTGACCGGGGCCATGGCGCCCGCCAGCGTAAAGGGCGTGACAATCGCCACCTGCCCATGTTCGGCCAGCGCGATCAGCCCTTGGCTCATCGGATCGTCCAATTGCCGGGGCGAGTTGGTGTTGATGACCCCCATCATCATCGGTTGGCGGGCCAGATCGTCAATGCTCCAGCCCATCGAGATTGCGGCCATGTGCAGGCCGTCCATCGTGCGGTCGGTGCCAAGGGCGTTCAGGTTCCAGCTTTTGTCCAGCAGCGTGATCTGGGACAGGTAAAGGTCCAGATGCCGGGTATTCGCGGGCAGGTCCATGGGTTCCAGTGGGCCACCGGATTCCTGCTGGAGCACGTTCAGGCTTTGGCACAGCCGCAGGAAATCCTGCATGTCGGCCAGCGTGCCATCGCGGCGGCCGCGGTCAATATCCATGACATAGGCCGGGCCGCCGACAGAGGAGAACACCATGTCATTGCCCCCAAAGCGCAGATCTTTGGCCCGGTTGCGCGCGGCAATCGTGAAGGTGCGGGGCAGCGTGGCAAGATGTTCCGTCACAAGGCCGGGGTCGAGATAGACCATATTGCCGTCCACCCGCGCGCCTGCGCTGCGGTAATAGGCGATGGCGCGGGCGTTCAGCACGCGCATGCCCTGCTCGGCCAGAAGACGCAGGGCGGCCTCATGAATCGCCTGCACCTGATCATCCGAGATCACCTTGATCGGGTCATAGCCGCGCGGCACTTGGCTAAAGGGGCGCTGGGGGATGGCATTGGCCGAGCGGGCCGGGCGGCGGTGGCGCATGGATCAGCCTTTCAGGTTTGCGCGCTCGCGGCGCGGGGGCAGGTCGGGTTCACCCAAAAGGCGGGCGAAGCGATGCGCGGAATAGACCGCGTCGGCGATGGAGGAGGGGGTCAGGCAATCGCCCACCCGCGCCAGATTGGGGCGGCCTTGCAGGGCCTGCCAGAGCGCATCATCGGGCAGGCGACCGGTGACCAGAACCAGCGTTCCGCAAGCAATATCGCGGCTTTGCCCCGTGGTCAGGCAGGTGGCCCGGGCAAAGCTGTGGCCTTGCTCCGTGACCCCGTGCTGCGGCAGGATGGTCACGCCCAGCGACATCAGCCGTTCCTGCACAAAGCCCTGTTCGTCGGTGTAGATCGTCCAGCCCGAGACTTGAGGGTAGGGCGTGACCAGCGTCACCGCATGGCCCGCTTGGGCGAGTTTCTCGGCCAAGGCGCCACCCATGAAATAATGCTCGTCATCATGGATCACCACGGGGCCGGTGACCGCCGCGCCGGCGAAAATATCGTCCGGCGTCAAGGCGTTGGGAAATGCGCGCGGGGTGATTTCCACCACGCCCACCCCATCGCGGCGCCAGTGCGCTCCGGTCGCCAAGACCGTGTGATCGGGGTTGAGGTCTTCAATGTCGCCCGCCCCCATCCGGCTTTCGCGGAAGATCTGCACATTGGGCAGCTTGCCCAGCATGGTCAGCCGCCAGTCGCGCACACGGGACCATGTGGCCAATCCGGGTAGCGTTGCTTCCTGCGAAACCCGCCCGCCGAGGGAGCGGCGGGCTTCGGTCAGCGTCACCTCCAGCCCGCGGCGGGCCAGCGTCAGAGCGGCCTCCAACCCGGCTGGGCCTGCCCCCACCACAAGGGCCGTTTCGCGTTTGGGATAGCTGGCGATCCGTTCCGGGTGCCAACCGCTGCGCCATTCCTCGCCCATGGTCGGGTTCTGGGTGCAGCGCAGGGGCACGGCCTCGTTGTTCGCCGCCCGACAGATGTTGCAGCCGATGCATTCGCGGATTTCATCCGCCCGACCTTGCCGGATTTTCGTGGGCAGGAACGGGTCCGCGATCGAGGGGCGCGCGGCGCCGATAAAGTCCTGCACGCCCTTTTTGATCTGTTCCACCATGCGGTCGGGCGAGGTGAAACGGCCGACCGAGACGACAGGTTTCGTCGTCACGCCCTTGACCCAACGGATATAGTCTTCCTGAAACCCTTCGCTGGAAAACCGTGCGGATTTGCTGTCATTGCCCAAGGCGCCCGCGATGTTCACATCCCAAAGATCGGGAAGTTCGGCGAGCATCTCCACCACCTCGCGCCCTTCGCCCTCGGCACAAATCCCGCCCGGCCCGTGCAATTCATCGACCGCCAGACGCAGCGCCACGGCGCAGGTGTCGCCCACTGCGTCACGGGTGTCCTCCAGCATTTCCCGCAACAAGCGCACCCGGTTTTCCAAGGGGCCGCCATAGGCATCGCCTCGGGTGTTGGTGCGGCGCGACAGGAATTGAAAGGGCAGGTAATCATGTCCAGCATAGACATAAACGATGTCGAAGCCCGCCTGTTTCGCCCGTTTGGCCGCATCGCGCTGCCAACCGCGAAAGGCGCGGATATCGGCCAGATCCATTTCCCGGCTGGTGGCGGGCAAATGGAACATCGAGGGTTGCACTTGCGGCCCCAGCCCCGGTACGCGGGTCATGCGGTTGCTGGCGTGAAAACCGCCATGCCAAAGTTCGATTCCGGCCAATGCACCATGGGCGTGGATCGCCTCGGCCGTGGCGGCAAGCGGGGCGATATCCTCGTCATCCCAGAGCGTCAGAAAGGCATGCGGGCTGTCGTCGCTGCTGGGGTGGATCGAGCAGTATTCGGTGCAGACCACGCCCCAGCCCCCCTCGGCCTTTATCCCGCGCAAGGCCGCGCCGGATTGCGGCCGCTGCCAGCCAAAGCCGGTTGCATGCGGTGTCTGGTAAAACCGGTTTGGCGCGGTGACAGGGCCGATCTTCACCGGGTCAAACAGGATGGCGTGGCGCGGGTCCATCTTGGGGTCCGTGGTGGTTCTTCTTGGCGGCAGGCTATCACTGTTGTATGATCGTTCAACATGAAATCCGGGCCGCGCCGTTCAACAAGGCCCCTCCAATCACGGCTTCCCGATGACCGCGCCGAAATACAAACGTCTGTTGCCCGAGGATCGTGCCGCCGAGCTGGTGCAGGCGGGGCTGCGCGTCTTGGCCAAGGGGGGCATCACCGCCTTTACCATCGACAACATCTGCAAGGCATCCGGGGCCTCGCGCGGGTTGATCGGGCATCACTTCGGGGGCAAGGACGGGCTTTTGGCGGCCTGCTATGTCGCGGCCTATGCGCCCTTGTTGCAGGCAATTGCGCCTGAGGACCCGCCGCCCTTGGCGACGCTCTTGGATGAGTTGCTGTCGGATCGGCAATTCCGGCGCGAGGGATTGAACATCTGGTTGGCACTTTGGGGCGAGATCGCGGTGAACCCCGCCCTCAGGGCCGAACATCTGCATCAGTATGACCGCTATCACCGGGCAATTTCGGTCGCGATTGCGGCAGAGGGCGCGGATGAGGCCGACCGTCTTGCCTCGGGGCTGATCGCACTTCTGGACGGGCTCTGGGTCGAGATGTGTATCGCGCCCGACAGAATGGACCTGCCCGCCGCGCGCAAGATGGTTGAAACCTTCCTTGCACCCCATGTCGGCGCGCGGCGCTGATCTGCCTTCAACATGGCCCAAATATCCTAGGCGCGCCGTATGTGCCCCCTCGCGCCAGACATCAAATGGCGCGGGGGGCTTGCGATGCGGCACTTCCGCGGTCAATCTGCCCCCATGTCGAAGATCATCCTTTCCTGCGCCATCACCGGTTCGATCCACACGCCCTCGATGTCGCCCCATCTGCCGATCACCGCCGAGGATATCTCCCGTGCGGCGATCGGTGCGGCCGAGGCCGGGGCGACCATCCTGCATCTGCATGCCCGCGACCCGTCGAATGGCCGGCCTTCCGCAGACCCGGCACATTGGGCAGGGTTCCTGCCGGCGATCAAGGCAGGCTGTCAGGCGGTCGTCAACATGACCACCGGCGGTTCGGCCGTGATGACGCTGGAGGCCCGCCTTGCCGCGCCAAAACAGTTCCAGCCAGAGATGTGCAGCCTGAACATGGGCACGATGAATTTCGCGCTTTACCCGATGGCGGCGCGGATCAGCGATTGGAAATATGACTGGGAGAAGCCCTTTCTTGAAGGGTCCGATGATCTTGTGTTCAAGAATACCCCCCGCGACATTGCCCATGTGCTGGCCGAAATGGGCACTCGTGGCGCGCGGTTCGAATTCGAATGTTATGACGTCAGCCATCTTTACATGCTGAAGCATTTTGTGGACCGGGGCGCGGTTGCGGGGCCGCTTTACATCCAGTTCGTCTTTGGCGTGTTGGGGGGCATGGCCGCGGACCCGGACATGTTGATGCTGATGAAGCGCACGGCGGATCGGCTCTTTGGCGATACCTATCTGTTTTCGGTGCTGGCGGCAGGTCGGCAGCAGATTCCCATGGCGACCATGGCCGCTGCCATGGGCGGGCATGTGCGCGTGGGCTTGGAAGACAATCTATACATCGCCAAGGGGGTTCTGGCCGAAAGCAATGCCCAGCAGGTCGCCCAGATCCGTGGCATTGTCGAAGGCTTGGGCCGCGAGGTTGCCACCCCGGCCGAGGCCCGCACCCTTCTGGCGCTGAAAGGGATCGAGGGGGTGGCGTTTTGATCCGAATGCGCAAGGCGATCGCCGCTGATGTGCCGGTGATTCTGCGGTTTTTGGCCGCCATGGCAGCGGAGGCAGGCGAGGAGATCGGCTCCACCGAGGCCAGTCTTTTGGCCCATGGCTTTGGCCCCGTGCCGCGGTTCCACGGGCTTTTGGCCGAACAGGCGGGGGCGGCGGTCGGGATGATCCTGTATTTCCCGGAATATTCCACCTGGCGTGGCGAGATCGGGCTTTTCGTGCAGGATGTCTATGTCAGCCCCGCCGGACGCGGGCTTAGCCTTGGTCGCGCACTTTTGGCCGCAGCGATGCGCCATGCCGAATGGCGACCCCAGTTCATGACCCTGATGGTCGCGCATCTGAACCGCAATGCGCGCGATTTCTATACGGCCCTCGGCCTGACGCTGCGCGACGAGGCCGACCAGTTGATCCTTGAAGGAGAGGGCCTTGCCGCCCTGTTGCGCCCATGATTACCGTTTTTGACGACGCCCAAAGGGCGCATGACCCGCAGTTCTTCCTGTCGTCCGGCGCGCCGCAACCCTGCCCCGAGAAGCCCGCCCGGATCGACGCCCTTCTGGGCGCGGTGCGGCAATTGGGCGGGCCGATTGTGCAGGCACCCGATGCCGGGCTTGACCCGATCCTGCGCATCCACCCGCAGCGTTATGTCACCTTTCTGCAAAGCATCCATGCGCGGTGGTCGCGCATCCCCGGCGCCTCCGCCGAGGTGATCCCGAACATCCACCCCGCCAACCGGACCGACGGCTATCCGCTGTCGGCCGTGGGGCAGGCGGGGTTTCACCAGACCGACACCTCTTGCCCGATCTCGGCCCAGACCTTTGCCGCGGCCTATGCCAGCGCGCAATCGGCGATCCATGCTGCGGATCTTCTGGCCAATGAGCGCGCCGTCTATGCGCTCTGCCGCCCGCCGGGGCACCATGCCTTTGCCGAATTGGCGGGGGGGTTTTGCTATCTGAACAACTCCGCCATCGCCGCGCAACGCCTGACGGATGCGGGGCGAAAGGTGGCCATTCTGGATGTCGATCTGCACCACGGCAACGGCACGCAAGGCATCTTTTATGAGCGCCCCGATGTGCTGACAGTGTCGATCCATGCCCATCCCGAACGCTATTACCCGTTCTTCTGGGGTTATCCCGACGAGCGCGGGAACGGTGCGGGAGAGGGAGCCAACCTGAACCTGTGTCTGCAGCGCGGCACGGGGGATGCCGGTTTCATGGCGGCCTTGGAGGCAGGGATGCAAGCCGTCGCCAACTGGGGGGCCGATACGCTGGTGCTGGCCCTTGGTCTTGATGCCTTTGAGGGCGACCCCTTTGCAGGGCTGGCGGTCACCACGCCGGGCTTTGGCCAGATTGGCCGGGCGGTGGCCGCTATGGGCCTGCCGACGCTGATCGTGCAGGAGGGCGGCTATCTTTACCCGGAGCTTGGCGACAATCTGGCGGCGGTGCTGCGTGGTTTTTGACGCGCCCGAGGTTTCGTCGAAAACTCGGATTTGACTGATTTTCGACGAAAATCAGGTGTCAGCCGATGACGCGTGCCAAGACGCCCATCCAATTGCCCCAACAAATCCGCCGCACCAGCGCATCGCCATAGCCCGCATCGCGCATCGCCTGCACCAGTTTTGGAAGGCCGGACGCGTCTTGCATGAAGTTCGGGATCATCGTTCCGTCGAAATCCGACCCCAGCGCCACACCGCTTTCGCCCAATTTCTCCAAAAGATGGTCCAGATGGCGGATCAGAACCTCAACCCCGGTGTCAGGGTTCTTCACGCCATCAGGCCGCACAAAGGCACAGCCGAAGTTCAGGCCGACCAACCCGCCCCGCTCGGCCATGGCGTCCAGTTGCTTGTCGGTCAGGTTGCGTGTTGCTGGTGTCAGGGTATGGGCCGCAGAATGGGTCGCGACCAAGGGGCGCTGGGTCAGGCGGGCGACGTTCCAGAACCCCGCCTCGTTCAGATGGCTGAGATCGACTAAGATACCCAGACGATCACATTCCCGCACCAGATCACGGCCCGCGTCGGTCAGTCCTGGCCCGGTGTTCGGGCTGGCGGGAAAGTTGAAAGGCACGCCGTTGCCAAAGATGTTGGGGCGGCTCCAGACCGGACCCAAAGAGCGCAAGCCGGCGGCGTAAAGCAGATGCAGAAGGTCCAGATCGGGGCCGATGGCCTCGGCGCCTTCCAGATGCAACACCGCGGCAATCGCACCAGCCGCTCGTGCGGCTTCAATCTCGGCCACTGACCGGCAGGCGCGCAGGGCATCGGGCCAACTGCGCGTCAGCCGGGCGAACAGGGCCGCCTGCGCCAACGTGTCGCCGATCGCACGGGCCTGCGGGATTTCGGGAAAGACCCGTAGCGTTGCCATCGGATCCACACGCAATGCGGGATCATTGGTTGCCCAGATCGCGAAAAGCCCGCCGGCAAAGCCGCCCTTTCGGCAGCTGTGCAAGCTGATGTCACCGTCGCGTCCGGCGAAAAAACCGTGTTCGGCGGTTTCCCCCTCGGTTTGCAGGCAGGACAAAAGATCATTATGCCCATCAAAGATCGGAAAATCTGTCATCTTGCCCGTCTTTTCGGTTGTTCGTGGAATTGCAGCATCATTTCCCGCCGAGGTTGTTGACAAGCCTTGGCGAAAGTCGCCCAATTGGTCAAGGAATGGCCTGAAGACTCAGGTTGCCACCTATTCGTGCAAACAACGTTTAACCACAAATATCAGGGAGTTGATGACGATGTTTTATCCCGTTTCCCGCCGTCTCGGCACGGTCGCCCTTGCGGGGCTTCTGATTGGCGCGGCACCTGCCGCCCTGTTCGCCGAAACGCCTGCCGATACTCTGGTTCTGGCCGATGCCATTGATGACATCGTGGCGCTTGATCCCGGCGAAGCCTATGAGTTTTCGGGGCTGGATGTGGTCAACAATGTTTATGACGGGCTTGTCGAACTGGACCCGACCCAGGGCGGGGCGATGGTGCCGGGGCTTGCCGAAAGCTGGTCGGTGTCGGACGATGGCCTGACCTTCAGCTTCAAGATGAAGCCCGGCATCACCTTTGCCTCGGGCAATCCGGTGCGGGCCGAGGATGCGGCCTGGTCCTTGCAGCGCGCGATCAAGCTGAACAAATCCCCCGCCTTCATTCTGGGGCAGTTTGGCTGGACGCCTGAAAACGTGGACAGCATGGTCAAGGCGGATGGCGATACGTTGATCCTGACCGTCGACAAGCCCTATGCGCCGACCTTCCTATACAACTGCCTGACCTCGGGTGTGGCCTCGGTGGTGGATAAAGAACTGGTGATGCCGAACGAGGTTGCCGGAGACTTTGGCAACGAATGGCTGAAATCCAATTCGGCGGGCACCGGGGCCTATGTGCTGAAATCCTTCAAGCCGAACGAAGGTTATATTCTGGAAGCGAACCCGACCCATTGGCGCGGCCCGGCCAAGATTGCCAAGGTCTTCATGCAGCATGTGCCGGAGGCGGCCACCCAGCGCCTGCAACTGGAAAAGGGCGATATCGACATCGCGCGTGAGTTGACCCCGGTGGACATCGAGGGCATGACCGGAAATGCCGATGTGAAGATTCAGCAAGATGTCGGCGGGCAGATTTTCTACCTGTCCTTCAATCAGAAGAACGAGCAATACAAGAACCCCAAACTCTTGGAGGCGATGCGCTGGGCCGTTGATTATGACGGCATGGCGAACAGCTTCCTCAAGGGCAATATGGTGGTGCATCAGGCCTATCTGCCCAAGGGCTATCTTGGCGCGCTGGAAGATCAGCCCTACAAGCTGGACATTGAAAAGGCCAAGGCACTGGTGGCTGAAGCCGGCATTGCCAATCCGAAAATCGTGCTGGATGTGCGCAATGCGACCGACCGGATGGAGATGGCGCAGTCGATCCAGAACACCTTTGGGCAGGCGGGTATAACGGTGGAACTGAACATCGGCGAAGGTGCTGAGCAGTTGAAGCGCTACCGCGCGCGCCAGCATGACGGCACCCTGCAAAGCTGGGGCCCCGATTATCCTGATCCCCATACCAATGCCTCGGCCTTCTCGATGAACGCGAACAATGCCGATGATGCGGGCACCGGCGGTCTTGCCTATCGCAACGCCTATGAGCCGGGCGAGTTGCATGCCAAGACCGAAGCGGCGGTGATGGAGCGGGACGGCGAGGCGCGCAAGGTGATGTATGAGGAGATCCAGAAGGCGCATCGCGAAACCTCGCCCTTCATCGTGATGTTCCAGATCGGATATCAGACCGGTCTGCGTGCCAATGTGAGCGGGTTCTACACCGGTGGCGCCACGGACGCGGCGGCCTACTGGATTGTAACCAAGTAAGGACCCAAGGTCGGGCGGTCCCCTTGATCGCCCGGCCCTATTCCCATGTCAGAACCCCTTGTCGCCTCTCCGCTGGCCCGCTTGGCAAAAAGCCTGATCGGCATTGCCGTATCTTTGCTTTTCACCTTTGTCGGATTGCTGTTCGTCACCTTCATCATCGCCCGCATCGTGCCGATCGACCCGGTGCTGTCGATCCTTGGCGACCGCGCCACTGACGCCCAGATCGCCGCCGAGCGGTTGCGGCTGGGCCTTGACGAACCGATGTGGAAGCAGTTTGGCATCTATGTCTGGCAGGCGCTGCAAGGCGATTTCGGCATCTCGATCCGCACACGCGAGCCGGTGATCGAGGAAATTGCCCGTTTCTTTCCCGCCACGCTGGAACTGGCCACGCTGGCCACCCTGTTCGGTATCGTGCTGGGCGTGCCAGCGGGGGTGCTTGCGGCCACCAGACCCGGCTCATGGGCCGATCAGATCGTGCGGCTTGTCGGCCTCATGGGCTATTCCATGCCGGTCTTCTGGCTGGGCCTGATGGGGCTTCTTCTGTTTTACGGTGTGCTGGGCTGGGTGGGCGGACCGGGGCGGCTGGATGCGGCCTATGACATGATGTTCGAATTCGAGGTGACGGCGCATACCGGCATGATCCTGATCGACACCGCCTTGGCCGGGCGTTGGGACATGTTCGCCAATGCCGTGTCGCATATCATCCTGCCCGCGGGGCTTCTGGGCTATCTGTCCATGGCCTATATCAGCCGCATGACCCGGTCTTTCATGCTGAACGAACTTGGTCAGGAATACATCACCACCGCCCGCGTCAAGGGCATGCCCGAATCCCGCGTGATCTGGGTGCATGCGATGCGAAACGTCATGGTGCCGCTGATTACGGTGGTGGCCTTGTCTTATGCCAGCCTGTTGGAAGGTGCGGTGCTGACCGAGACGATCTTCGGCTGGCCGGGCCTTGGCAGCTATATCACCGACGCCTTGATGGCGAACAACATGCCCTCGGTGATGGGGGGAACCATTGTTGTCGGCATGGTCTATATCGGGCTGAACCTCCTCAGCGATATTCTTTACAAACTCGTCGATCCGAGGGCCAGAACATGAGCGCGGGCATGAGCCGGATCACCACATGGCTGCGCGATCCGAACCCGTCCTCGCGGCGGCAGGCGCGACTGGGGCAAGCCTATATGGCCTGGCTTCGGATGCGGAGAAACCCTTTGGCGATGGTGGGGTTGGCGATTGTCGTGGTCTTGACGATCATGGCGGCTTTTGCGCCATGGCTTGCCCCGCACGATCCCATCACCCAGGATCTGTCGAACCGCCTGCACCCGCCCTTCACCTCCGGTTATATTTTGGGCACCGACGATTTCGGCCGCGATATCCTGTCCCGCATCCTTTATGGCAGCCGCATCACGCTGTTCATCATCGGGCTTGTCGCCGTCACCGCTCCGGTCTTTGGCCTGCTGGTCGGCACCGTCGCGGGCTATTTCGGCGGTTGGACCGATGAAATCCTGATGCGGATCACCGATATTTTCCTCGCCTTTCCCAAGCTGATCCTTGCCCTTGCCCTTGTCGCCGTTCTTGGCCCCGGCATGGAAAACGCCATTCTTGCCATCGCCATCACCTCTTGGCCGCCCTATGCCCGTGTGGCGCGGGCCGAAACCCTGACGGTTCGGACATCCGACTATATCGCCGCCGTCCGCCTGCAAGGCGCCTCGGCACCCCGCATCATCCTTGGCCATGTCATGCCGATGTGCCTGCCCTCGGTCATCATCCGGGTGACGCTGGATATGGCGGGGGTGATCCTGATTGCGGCCGGATTGGGGTTCCTCGGCCTTGGCGTGCAGCCCCCGCTGCCGGAATGGGGGGCGATGATTTCGGCCGGTCGCAAATACCTTTTTGAACAATGGTGGGTCGCCACCATGCCCGGCCTTGCCATCTTCATCGTCTCGCTTGGCTTCAACCTGCTGGGCGACGGCTTGCGCGATGTGCTGGACCCAAGGAGTGCCGGAAGATGAACCTGCTGTCGGTCAAAAACCTGCGGGTTACCTTCGACACCGAGGCCGGTCTGGTCGAGGCGGTGCGCGGCGTGTCTTTTACCCTTGGCCGCGAGCGGCTGGGGATTGTCGGAGAATCCGGCTCTGGCAAAACCATGACTGGCCGCGCCGTCCTGCGGCTGATCCGTCCGCCGGGCCGGATCGAGGCAGACAGCATGCTGTTTGACGGGCAAGATCTGATGGGCGCATCCGAGCGCGAGATGCGCGCCCTGCGCGGCTCTCGCATCGCCATGGTGATGCAGGATCCGAAATACAGCCTCAACCCGGTGATGAAGGTCGGGGCGCAACTGGTCGAAGGGCTGCGGCAGCGCGACCGGCTGTCAAAAATGGACGCCCATGACAAGGCCATCGCCGCGCTGGAGGCCGTGCAGATTCGCGATCCCGAGCGTGTGATGGAAGCCTATCCGCATGAGTTGTCAGGCGGCATGGGGCAACGGGTGATGATTGCGATGATGTTGATCCCGAACCCCGATCTGTTGATCGCCGATGAGCCGACCAGTGCCTTGGATGTGACGGTTCAGGCCGAGGTTCTGGCCATTCTGGACAACCTTGTGAAAACCCGCGGCATGGGGCTGATCTTCATCAGCCACGACTTGCGGCTGGTGGCGCGGTTCTGTGACCGGGTTTTGGTGATGTACAAGGGCCGGGTGGTGGAAGAACTGGCCGCGGAAGATCTGATGCAGGCACGCCATCCCTATACCCAAGGGCTGTTGAACTGCCTGCCCCGCATCGGCGGCCCGCGTCAGCCCCTGCCGGGGCTGGACCGCAGCGCAGATTGGGCGGTGTGATATGGCGCTGATCGAAATCGACAACCTCTCGGTCACCTTCCTGTCCAAGGGTCACAGGGTGCAAGCGGTCAAGGATGTTTCCCTGTCTGTCGCGGCGCAGGAAAGCTTTGGTCTGGTGGGCGAGAGCGGGTCCGGCAAATCCACCATCCTGCGGGCAATCTGTGGGCTGGCGCCAATCTCGGGCGGGGAGATCCGCATTGGCGGGCAGGTCTTGGACCGCAAGGCGGGCAAGGCCTTTGCCGCCCGCGTGCAGATGGTGTTCCAAGACCCTTATGCCAGCCTGCATCCGCGCCACACCATCGACCGCACCCTGTCAGAGCCGCTTGCGATCCACGGGATCGGCGACACCGACGCCCGGGTGATGCGGGCGCTGGGGGATGTCGGCCTGCCGCATAATTTCCGCTTCCGTTTCCCTCACCAGCTTTCGGGCGGCCAACGGCAGCGCGTTGCCATCGCCCGCGCCCTGATGCTGGAGCCCGAAATCCTGCTCTTGGATGAGCCGACGAGCGCCTTGGATGCCTCGGTGCAGGCCGAAACCCTGAACCTTCTGAATCGCCTCCGGGCCGAGCGCGGGCTAACCTTCCTGATGGTCAGCCATGACCTCGCGGTGATCGACCATATGTGCGACCGGGTCTTGGTGATGCAGCACGGGGCCGCGGTTGAGGAGTTGACCCGCGACCAGCTTGCCGGGGCGCAAATGAAAACCGACTATGCCCGCAGCCTGTTTGCGGCCAGTGCCGACCGGATGCTGGCCGGCTGAAAGGACCCCCCTGATGATTCCCGTTTTTGACGGCCACAATGATTTTCTGTTGCGGCTCTACCAGCATCCCGACCAACGCGACGCGCTTTGGCTGACCGGCGGAACCGAGGGCCATCTTGATCTGCCGCGCATGAAACAGGGCGGCTTTGCGGGCGGCTTTTTCGCCATCTACATTCCCTCACCCATCGCCCATGATGCGCCCGATTATATGGAAGCCATGGAAAACCCGCCGTTTTCCCTGCCCTTGCCCGAGTTGATCGACCATGTGGCCGCCCAACCCATTGCGCTGGCCAAGGCGGCGCATCTGATGTGGATGGAGCGGGTGTCGAATGGCGGTTTCAAGATCTGCCGCACGGTTGCCGAACTGCGCGATTGCCTCGCCAAAGGGGTGATTTCGGCCATCCTGCACATGGAGGGGGCCGAGGCGATCGACCCTGATCTTGACGCGCTGCATGTCTTTCACGCCATGGGCCTGCGCTCGCTTGGCCCCGTCTGGTCACGCCCCACGGTCTTTGGCCATGGTGTGCCATTTGCCTTCCCCGCTGGCCCCGACACCGGTGAGGGGTTGACCGAACCGGGCAAGCGGCTGGTCAGGGAATGCAACCGCCTGAAGATCATGCTGGACATGAGCCATATCAATGAGGCGGGCTTTTGGGATGTGGCCCGCCTGACCGATGCGCCTTTGGTCGCCACCCATTCCAACGCCCATGCCGTGACGCCATCTTCGCGCAACCTGACAGACAAGCAACTGGCGGCGATCCGGGAAAGCGGCGGGATGGTGGGGCTGAACTACGCCACCTCTTTCCTGCGCCGCGATGGCAAGCAATCGGCTGACATGGGGTGGGAGGATGTTCTGGCCCATCTCGATCACCTGCTTGGGATTCTGGGCGAGGATCATCTTGGCCTTGGGTCGGATTTCGACGGCGCGACCCTGCCCAAGGGGATCGGCGATGTGGTCGGCCAACAGGCGCTTTTGCAAGCCATGCGCGACCACGGCTATGGCGAGGCGCTGATCCGCAAGATCGCCCATGAGAATTGGTTCCGCGTGCTGGAAAGGACTTGGGGCGCGTAGGGTGGGGTTCACCCCGCCGCTATCGTGCCGAGAGTCGGGCCGAAGCCCGACCTGCGGCGCGGGGGTGGTGAGGTGGTCTGAGGCCCGGCGGGGCCCGTACTGAGGGAGCGGCCAGCAGGTTTTCGCCTATTTGGCGCAAGGCGAAGATCGGAAAACCGCACATCTTGGCCCGGTGCACAGCACAAACGATGCAAAGTGACGCCGTTGCGCGCAGGCTGGACCGATATCCTTTGCATTGGAGATCGCCATGACACGCAAACTCTTTGCCCTTGCCCCTTTGGCTCTTGCCATCTTTGGCCTAAGCGGTTGCCTTGCCAGCGACGCTGAACGTGGTCTGGCTGGCGCGGCAGGTGGCGCGGTTCTGTCGGATGTGACCGGGGGCAGCCCGCTGACCGGGGCCGTCGTCGGCGGGGCCGCGGGCTATTTCTGCCGCGACCTGAACGTGCCGGGTTGTGAGAACAAGTAAAGACAAAGGGGCGCGTGCAGGCGCGCCCCTTTGCCCGATCTGCAAGCCATCAAATCAGGACAGTCAATTGTCCATTTTGAGGGCGGCAATAAACGCCTCCTGCGGGATTTCCACCTTGCCGAACTGGCGCATCCGCTTTTTCCCGGCCTTCTGCTTTTCCAGCAGTTTCTTCTTCCGGGTCGCGTCGCCGCCGTAGCATTTGGCGGTCACGTCTTTCCGCATGGCACTCAACGTCTCGCGGGCAATCACCCGCGCGCCGATGGCGGCCTGAATCGGAATTTTGAACATATGCCGGGGGATCAGGTCTTTCAGCTTTTCCACCATCGCCCGCCCGCGCGCCTCGGCCCGGTCGCGGTGGACCATGATCGAGAGCGCATCGACGGGTTCCTCGTTCACGAGGATCGACATCTTCACAAGAAAATCTTCCCGGTATTCTGAGATGGTGTAGTCGAAGCTCGCATAGCCCTTGGTGACCGATTTCAGCCGGTCGTAGAAGTCAAAGACCACCTCGGCCAAGGGCAGATCATATTCCACCATGGCGCGGTTGCCGGCATAGGTCAGGTTCAACTGGATGCCACGGCGTTCTTGGCACAGCTTCAGGATGTCGCCCAGATATTCGTCGGGCACCATGATCGTGGCCTTGATGCGCGGCTCTTCGATATGGTCGACATAAGTCAGGTCGGGCATGTCGGCGGGGTTGTGCAATTCGCGCACCTCGCCGTCTTTCATGTAAAGCTTGAACACGACCGAGGGCGCGGTGGTGATGAGGTCGAGGTCATATTCGCGTTCCAGACGGTCGCGGATCACCTCAAGATGCAACAGCCCCAGAAAGCCGCAGCGGAAGCCGAAGCCGAGGGCGGCGGAGGTTTCCATTTCGGTCGAGAAAGAGGCGTCGTTGAGTGACAGCTTCTCGATCGCGTCGCGCAGCGCCTCGAAGTCGTTGGCGTCAACCGGGAACAAGCCGCAGAACACCACGGGTTGCGCGGGTTTGAAGCCCGGCAAAGCCGCGTCGCAGCCCCGGCGTTCATGGGTGATGGTGTCACCGACGCGGGTGTCGCGGACCTGTTTGATGCTTGCGGTAAAGATGCCGATCTCGCCCGGGCCGAGTTCGGGGATATCGACCATTTGCGGTTTCAGCACGGCCAGTTTGTCGATGCCGTAAACCGCATTGGTTTGCATCATCCGCACCCGGTCGCCCTTTTTCATCACGCCGTCCATGATGCGGACCATGACGACAACGCCAAGGTAGGGGTCGTACCATGAGTCGACCAGCATCGCCTTCAAGGGCGCCTCGCGGTCGCCTTGCGGGGCGGGCAGGCGGGTGACGATGGCCTCCAGCACATCGGGGATGCCGAGGCCGGATTTGGCGGAAATCGCAACCGCGTCCGACGCATCAAGGCCGATCACATCTTCGATGTTCTGCTTGACGCGCTCGGGTTCGGCGGCGGGCAGGTCGATCTTGTTCAGGACCGGCACGATTTCATGGCCCGCATCCAGCGCATGATAGACGTTGGCCAGCGTTTGCGCCTCGACCCCTTGCGACGCATCCACCACCAGAAGCGAGCCTTCGACGGCGCGCATCGAGCGGGAGACTTCATAGGCAAAGTCGACGTGGCCGGGGGTGTCGATCAGGTTCAGCGTATAGGTCTTGCCGTCCTTGGCCGGGTATTCGATGCGGACGGTGTTGGCCTTGATGGTGATGCCGCGCTCGCGCTCGATATCCATCGAGTCAAGGATCTGCGCCTTCATATCGCGTTCAGCCACCGTGCCGGTCATCTGGATGAGCCGGTCGGCAAGGGTGGATTTGCCGTGGTCGATATGGGCCACGATGGAGAAGTTGCGGATGAGGTCAAGCTGGGTCATGGCCGCGGATATATAGGAGTGCGCAGGTCCGGGGAAGGGGCTGTGTTGGCCCAAAACCGGGCGCCGCCGGGCCTAATCCAGACTGCTGATCTGATACTGTGCGCGTGCCAGCCATTCGGGGTTGATCGTGACCCCCCAGCCGGGAGCGTCGGTGACAGTCGCATGGCCATCGGTGATCGCATAGGGCTGACCAAGGAACAGCCCCTCTTGCCACGGGTAATAGTCGGGGCCTTCGATGGAAAACTCCAGATATTTGCCGGCGTTCGGAATGGCGCGCAGCAGGTGCATGGTACACATGGTCACCAAAGACAGGTTCGCGGCATGGGGTGTGACGGGCAGGCCATGGGCGGCGGCCATGCGACAGACCGCAAGCGTGCGGTGCATCCCGCCCATATACATGATGTCGGGCTGCGCAATGTCGACGGCGTGGCGGTCGAACATCAACTGCCAACTGGAATATTCGCAATCCTGCTCGCCCCCCGCCACATCAAGGGACAATGCCGCGCGCACCTCGGCGGTCTGGTCGGGTTCCCAATAGGGACAGGGTTCTTCGAAATGGCTGATGCCATGGTCTTGCAACATGCGGCCCACTTCGATGGCGCGTTTGGGGGAATAGCAGGAATTGCCATCCACCAGCTTGTCGATCCCGTCGCCAAGCGCTTTGGCGACGACGGGGATGACGGCCTCGGTGCGGCCCGGCCATTCGTCGGCGTCGCGGCCACATTCGGCCCCGACGCGCCATTTGAAGGCGGTGAAGCCGTAAGTGTCGCGCAGTTTGACAAAGCGGGCGGCTTCGTCTTCGGGCGTGATGTCGCGCTTCATTGAACTGGCATAGGCGCGCACGCGACCGGGGCTGCCGCCCAGAAGCGTGGCGACCGGCTTGCTCTCGACTTTGCCGCGCAAGTCCCACAGGGCCGTATCAAGGCCGGTCTGCGCCCGGCGCAGATAGCTGCCGGGGAATTTGTGTTCGCGTTCATAGATGCGCTGGATGGTGTCGGCAAAATCCAGTGCATCGGTGCCAAGGGCATAGGGGGCGACCTGACGGTGAAACACCTGCGCGGTGATGTCGGCGTGATAGGTCGACATTTGCCCCCAGCCCTGCGCGCCGGTTTCCGAGGTGGCGCGGACAAAGCTGACGGCGGGCGTGGTGAAGGTTTCCAGTTTGACGAGTTTCATGGTCGCTCCCTTGCCTGTGTCAGGCTAAGCTGCGCACGTGACGGTGGCGTGTCGGTTCCCGACGCGAATGGTTTGGTGGCGACCGGAGGAGCCTCCGGCGGGGGTATTTGGGCCAAGATGAAAGCAGCGGGACCGATTCTTATCGTGGCGCATGGGCAACCATCCGACCCCGCCCCGGCCGAGGCCGCTTTGGCCCGGCTGGCCGCGGCGGTTTCCGCATTGCTGCCGGGGCACAAGGTGGGGTCGGCCACTTTGGCGGCACCGGAGGCCTTGGCGGCGGCCTTGGTGGCCGCGGGGCCGGGCGGCGCGGTGTTTCCGCTGTTCATGGCGGGCGGATGGTTCACACGGGTGCATTTGCCGGGGCAATTGGCCAAGGCCGGGGCCGTGGGGTGGCGGGTGCTGGAGCCTTTTGGCTGTCTGGAAGCCGTGCAAGACTTGGCGGTTCAGGTGGTGTTGGAGAGCGGCGCGGCGGAGGCGATCATCGCAGCCCATGGCAGTTTCAAAAGCCCGGTCCCAGCGGCCATTGCGGGCCGGGTAGCGGCGGCGGTCGCGGCGCGGGGGCTGCGGGTGGGCTGCGGCTTTATCGACCAGGAGCCGCGTCTGGCCGGTTTGACCGGTTTTGGCCCGCAGGCCGTTTGCCTGCCGTTTTTCGCGGCAGAGGGGGGGCATGTGGCCAAGGACATTCCCGCCGCCTTGTCGGAGGCGGGATTTCAGGGGCGGCTCTTGCCCGCCTTGGCGCTGGATGCGCGGGTGCCGGGGATCATCGCCGAGGCGATCCGTGCGGGGCGTGAGGTCTGTGAGGGCGCCTGCCGGTGGGGGTAAGGTCGGGGTGAGCCCCGACCTGCGGAGAGGTGCGGATGGTGGGCCGCAGGGCGGGGCCTTCCCCCGCCGGGCTTACACCGTGTGCAGATAGAGGTCAAAATCAACCTCGGAGACCGTGCGCATGACGCGGGCATATTCGGCGGCTTTCACGGCGGTGAAGGTGCGGTGCATGTCCTCGCCGAGCGCCTCTTTCAGGAAGGCCGAGCCTTGGGCGGCCTTGATGGCCGAGCGCCAGTCTTCGGGGATCACCACATTGGTTTCAACGTCATAGCCGTTGCCGGTGACCTCGGGGCCGGGGTCGATCTTGTGCTTCAGCCCGTGGCGGATGCCGGCCAGAACGGTGGCGGCCACCAGATAGGGGTTGGCATCCACCCCTGCCGGGCGGTGTTCGATGCGGCGTGCGCGGATGTCGCCTGCCGGGATGCGCAGCGCGACCGAGCGGTTGTTGACGCCCCAGGTCGGGCTGACGGGCGCATAAGATTGGCTGGCAAAGCGCCGCCATGAGTTCGCATGCGGCGCAAAGACCAGCATCGCCTCGCCCATGGTCTGTTGCAGCCCGCCGATGGCGTGTTTGATGGTGTCGTTATACTGGCCCTCGACGGGTTCGACGAAAACGTTCTTGCTCGATTTATCCAGCATCGAGACGTGAAAGTGCATGCCCGATCCGGCGTAATTCTCATTCGGTTTGGCCATGAAACAGGCGGTGACGCCGTGCTGGCGGGCATGCATGCGCACCAGCCGCTTCAACCGCATCAGATCGTCCGCCGCCTGCATGACGTTTTCGCGGTAATGCAGCGTCAGTTCATACTGGCCGGGTGCGAATTCGGAAATCAGGGTTTCGGCCTTGATCCCTGCGGCCTTGGCCCCGGCGTAGACATCGTTGAACAGGGGCAGCATGCCGTGCAATTGATCCACCGAATAGACATCGGTTTTCGAATTGCGGCGGCGGTCCAGCACATCGCGGGCCGGGATCATCTTGCCATTCACGTCGCGGTCATTTTCCAGAAGGAAGAATTCCAGCTCAAAGGCCCCGGCGGGGTAAAGCCCCTCGGCGGCCATGGCATCGACCTGATTTTGCAGGGCGTGACGCGGGTCCGACGTCATCTGGCTGCCGTCGAGATTATAGAGCGACAGGAACACCTCACCGCGCGGCGGATTGGTTCCGGCCAGCGGCACCAGCGTGCCGGGGATGGGCCAAGCCCGGCGGTCGCCATCGCCTTGGTCCCAGATCAGCCCGGTTTCGTGGACATCCTCGCCGCAGATGTCGAGCCCGAGGATGGAAATCGGCATGTGGCGGCCGGATTTGTAGATCGACAGAAGCTCGTGCCGCCGAATGATCTTGCCGCGCCCGATGCCGTTGGAATCGTGCAGGATGATGTCGAACGCCTCGATCTCCGGGTGGGCTTCGAGGAAGGCTTCGGCTTCGGTCAGGCTGGAGCCGGAAGGGGAAAGGCTGGTCATTTGTCTGGTCTTTCAGGCGAAAAGTTCGGTCAACACGTCGTCGAAGGTGGCGATCAGGCGATCGACCTGACGTTTTCGTGTCTTTGGGCTGATAAGCATCATATTGTGGAAGGGTGCAATCAGGCTTCCCCGGTTGAGAAGCGCGGTGTGCAGCGCGGCCTCGACCTGTGGTTGATGGGCAAAGCCCGCCGCGGTGCCGTTCTTCAGGGGGCCGGGGGCGCAGATGAACTCCACCCGGGCGCCAACGCGAACCACGTGCCAAGGCGCCTTGTGGCGGTCGATGACCTTGGCCAGACCATGGGCGAGCCGTTCCGCCAGCTTTTCCATATGCCCGTAATTCTTGGCGGTCATCACCTCGGACAGGGTGGCGCGCAGGCAGGCGAATTGCATCGGGTTGGCCGACAGCGTGGTGCCCATGCCGGAATGGCCGGGCGCGCGGGCGGCATTGGCCGCCTCATACCGCTGCGCGGTTTCCTCGGTCAGGCCCCAGACGGCCGTGGGCATGCCGCCTGCCACGCATTTGCCGACGACGAAGATATCGGGCGACAGCGAATGGACGCGGGTATAGCCGCCCAGCCCGCTGGAAATCGTGTGGGTTTCGTCGATGACAAGCAGCGCGCCATAGCGGCGCGAGAGCGTGCGCAAACCGTCATGAAAGCCCGCATCGGGCAGAACCATGCATGAATTGGTCATCACGGGTTCGGTCAGGATCGCGGCGATTTCGCCGGTCTGAAGCGCGGCCTCAACCGCGGCCAGATCGTTGAATTCGACACAGCTGGCCCCCAGAGTGAGGTCAGTGACCTGACCCATAAGCCCCTGACGATTTTGAGTTTTCCCGTTCACCATCTCGACCATCGCGTCGTCCACGGTGCCGTGGTAGCAGCCGTTGAACACCAGGATCTTGGGCCGCCCGGTGATGGCGCGGGCGACGCGGATGGCGAAACGGTTGGCATCGGTTGCCGTAGTGGCAATCTGCCAGCGGAAGGGGCCGAAGATGTCGCGCAAGAGTTGACCGGCCGCAAGCGCGTCTTCGGTTGGCAGCATATAGGTCAGCCCACGGGTGGCCTGATGGCGGATGGCACGGGCCAGGGGTTCGGGCGAATGGCCGAACATGCTGCCGGTGTCGCCCAAGCAGAAATCGTCGATCTCATAGCCGTCAATATCGGTGATCCGCGCGCCCTTGGCCTTGGCAACAAGGGGCAGGTGCGGCATCGGCCAATCTTTCATCCAATGCAGCGGCACGCCGGACAGGAACACGTCGCCGCCCTTGGCCAGCGCCGCCTTGGCTTTGGGGCGTGCGGCCGCATAGCGTTTGGCCTCGCGGGTGGCGAAGGCGGACAGGCGGTCGGCAGCAATGCCGGCGATCAGATCTTGGGCCATGGGGCGACTCCCTGAAAGGCTCGCTGTGTTATGGCGCAAAATTTGATCAAATCAAAGCGGGACTGTGTGAGTTTTCACTGAAATTTCGCGGAACGGATTTTCGGCGAAATCAAAGCGCGCTCATGCTTTCACCCGCACCTCGATCAGCCTTGGCCCGTCATGGGGTTGCGACAGCGCCCAATGCAGCGTCTCGGGGTCCAGCGGCACCGAGGTGAAGGGCAGATCGCAGGCGGCGGCGAAAGGCTCCATTTTCAAAGGCGAGGGGTGACAGCCGATGACTTCGGTATTGGCCGCGCGCATGGCGTCGGCGATCTCATTATAGGCGGCGTTGTTCCAGACAAGGAAGGTGATCGGCAGGTTTTCGTCCACGGCGGTGCGCAACTCGCCCGGAGAAAACTGCAAGCCGCCATCGCCGATCAGACAGACTACCTTGACCCCTGGCGCGCCGATGGCCGCGCCGACGGCGGCGCCGGGGCCATAGCCAAGCGCGCCATAGCCGGTTGCGGCATTGAAAAAGCCATGCGGGCGGTCATGGTCGTAATAGAGGTTCGCGGCATAGATCGGCTGGGTGCTATCGGCCACGATCAGGCAATTCGGCAGGGCACGGCGGATCACCTCGACCATCTCCAGCCGGTTCGGCATCAGCGGTTCCAACTGGCCGATCTCGGCGCGAGCCTTGGCGCGGGTCGTCTCGGCGCGGGCGGCCCCATCGGTTTTGCGGGCGGTCACCAGCGGCAAAAGTGCCGCCATGGTTGCGCCCGCGTCCCCATGCAGGCGCAGGGCGGCGGGCAACCGGGCAAGCTGTTCGGCGCAGGCGTCGATACGGATCATGTCTTCGGGGGCGGGCAGGTCGCCCACGACATACATGTCGTAATCGGTCCAGCCGAATTCGGTGCCGATGGCCAGCACGCGATCCGCGCCCCGGACCAACTCGCGCACCGATGACAGGCTGGGCGAGGCCGGGACGGTCAAAGGATGGTCGTGCATCTGACCGCGGGCGTTGGTGGTTTGCACCACGGGGGCGTCCAGCTTTTCGGCCAGGGCTTGCAGCGCCGTTTCCTGCCCGCGCGTCCCGCCTCCGGCAAGGATCACCACGCGACGGGCCGCGTTGAGAAGGGGGGCTGCCTCTTCCACGCCCTTTGCCGTGGCGCGCGGCGCGGGTGCTTTTGGTGCGGGAAGGGCGGCACAATCCATCGGCATCACATCGGTCGGCACCTCGATATGCACGGGGCCGGGGCGGCCGGTGGCCATGGTGGCAAAGGCCCAGTCCAGCGTTTCGGCCACTTGGGACGGGTCGGTGATGCGCCGGGTCGGGCAGAGTGCGGCAACCATGGCCTGTTGGTCGGGCAGTTCGTGCAACAGCCCCCACCCCTTGCCCAAAGAGCCACGGCGATTGACGCCAGAAATCACCAGCATCGGAATGGAATCCTCGCGGGCTTGGGCCATGGCGGTCAGCGCATTGGTCAGGCCGGGGCCGGTGATGACCAGCGCCACGCCGGGCTTGCCGCTGGCGCGGGCATAGCCATCGGCCATGAAGGCGCAGCCTTGTTCGTGGCGCGCGGTGACATGGCGCACAGGGCTGCCGGACAACCCGCGATACATTTCAACGGTATGCACGCCGGGGATGCCAAAAACCACCTCGACGCCACGGGCGTGCAGCCCCTCGACCAGTCTCATGCCGACGGTGTTCATGCGGCTTCTCCTTGGGTTTGGCCGGCAAAGGCGGCGATACGGTCACAGGCGGCCTCAATAGCGGCATCGGGTTGGGTCAGCGACAGCCGGAGCCATCCGGCCAGCCCGGTGCCGAAACTTTCGCCGGGCATGCAGGCAACGCCGGTTTGCAAAAGAAGGGCGCGGGCAAAGGCTTCGCCGCTCATCCCGGTGGTACGGATGTTCAGAAGTGCGAACATCCCCGCCTCGGGGCGGTGAACGGCAAGGCCCGCCGCCCCGTGCAGCCGCCGATGGATCAGCGCGGCGCGGCGGGCAAAGCGTTCGGCCATGCCGCGTGCCACGGGGGAGCCCTCGGTGATGGCCTGTGCGGTCATGTCGGCGATGAAGGGTTGGCTGCCGAACAGCATGGTTTCGGAAAGCGGCAGCAGTTTCGCGCAAAACGCCTCGGGGCCAACGCACCAGCCCGACCGGAACCCCGGCGCGGCGTGGGATTTGGAGATGGACGAGGTGACGACGGTGCGTTCGGCCAGATCGGGGAAATCCAAGGGCGAGGCAAAGGGCACGCCGTCGAAAATCAGATCCTCATAAACCTCATCGGCGACGATCCACAGATCATGCGCGCGCGCCAAGGCGCCAAGGGCCGCGATGTCGGCGGCCCGCAGAACGGCGCCGGTGGGGTTGTGGGGCGAATTCAGGAACAAGACGCGTGTTCGCGCCGTGATCTTGGGGGCCACATCGGCGGCTTGCAGGCGAAAGCCCATCTCGGGGCGCAGGCCAACGGCAACCGCCGCAGCGCCGGTGGCGGCGATCAGCCCTTCATAGGTGGCATACATCGGGTCGGCGACGATCACCTCGTCCCCCGGACCCAAGAGCGTGCAGAGAACAGCATAAAGTGCGGTCTGGGTGCCGGGCAATGTCAGCACGTTGTCCGGTCCAAAGGCACGGCCCCGGCGGGCAGTATAGCGCGCGGCAAGGGCGGCAAGGGCCGCAGGCTCGCCATGCCCATTGGAATAGCCGGTGCGCCCGGCGGTCATCGCGGTGGAGGCGGCGGCGATCAGGCCGGGCGGGCAGGGCACATCCGGCTCGCCGATGGTCAGTTCGATCACCTCGCGCCCTTCGGCCTTCATCTGGCGGGCAAGGTGGTGAACCTCCCATTTGGCACCGCCAAGACCTTGCAGGCGTTGGATCAGGGGAGAGTAGCGCATGGGTCAAGCACCTGTCAGATCAATGTTCAAAATGGCAGAGATGGCGGCAAGGCCGATGGATTCCAACTCGCCGGCCGTAAAGCCCTCGGGCAGGGCGGAACCTTCCAGCCACAGCCCGTCGATCACGGCGTTGCAGGCGATGGCGTCGCGGCGGATCTGCTCGGGCAGGATGGTCGGGCGGGGCAATTGCGCGATGAGCATCTCCAGAATGTCGCGATAGGCGCGATACCCCTGTTCATGGATCTCGCGCATGGCGGGGTCCGTGCGCAGCGTATTGAGAAAACCCGCCCAAAGGCCAAGCCGCTTCGGATCGACCACAGGCGGGCGCAACGAGGCCGAGACAAAAGCCACGAGCCGCCCCTTCGGCCCCAGATCGCCGTTCAGAATGGCCGCCGTGCTGTCACGGGTCAGCATTTCCATCAAGCGGCGGTAGGCGGCGCGGGTCAGTTCTTCTTTTGACGAAAAATAGTGGCGGATCAGCCCCGGTGTCACGCCGGCCCGGCCCGCAATGGCGCGCACGGTCGCCGCCTGTGGCCCCCCCGTAGCCACAAGATCCATGGCGGCCGCAATCAGGGCGTCACGCCGCGCTTCTTCGCTTTCCCGTTTGTAGATCTTGCGATCGGTGGACATCTTGCTGCTGTTATACAAGTGAATAATTGTCGGGACGGTGCCCCCTGTCGCAAGATTATGCAAGAGCCAAAGGTCTGGCGATCAGAAAAACGGAGCGAATTTTATCTCGAATGGCGCCGTTGACCGGGGAGGTCTGTCACCGAACGCCTCATGTCTCGCCCGAGACATCCTTGTGGATGATGACATCGGCCTGCGGATAGGCCTGCAAGATGGCCCGCCGCAAGCCCGCGCCAATGCCATGCGCCTCTCGCAGGGTCTGGTTGCCATCCAGTTCGATATGCAGGTTGACGAAAATCCGACTGCCTGCCGTTCGGGTTTTCAGATCGTGATAACCATGGACGCCCGGCCAGTTGGCCGCGATGCGGCCGATGCCCGCAATGATGTCAGGATCGGCCCGGCGATCCATCAGCGCGTCCCACGCGCCCTTGCCAATGCGCAGCGCCCCCAAGGACAGCATGACGGCGGCCCCGATGGCCACGATGCTGTCGATCTGACCCATACCAAAGGTCGAGGACGCCCAAAGCGAGGCGATGGCGCCGATATTCGGCAAAAGATCCCCAAGATAATGCAGCCGGTCGGCCGCCACCACCTTGGACCCGGTGCGGCGGGCCACCCGGCCCTGCCAGATCACAAGCCCCAGCGTCAGCACAACGGAAAGCCCCATCACCACCATGCCCCGGCCCTGCGATTGCAGGGGGGCCGAGGTCGGGTCCAGCAACCGCTGGCTGGCGGCAAAGGCGATGATGGCGGCAGAAATCAGAATAAAGATCGCCTGCCCCAAGGCGGCAAGGTCTTCGGCGCTGGTATGGCCAAAGGCGTGATCTTCATCGGCGGGTTTGGCGGCATAGATCAGGGCTGCCATCGCGGCCAGCGACATCATCAGGTCCATCGCGCTGTCTGCCAGCGATGCGGCGACCGACAGCGCCCCGGTTTCCCCCAAGGCCCAGAGTTTCAAGGCCACCAATAGCGCGGCCATGCCAACCGACGCCGCGCCGGCGGTCAGGGTCAGGCGGGTGGAGGCATGGGGCGACATCGGGGACTCGCGATAAAAGGCAGGCCTGCCGCATAAGGCCATGAAGGGGGCCGATCAAGCGCGAAGTTGTGCAAGGCCACGGGGCGGCCCAGCCTTGGCCGCAACGCCCCGTACCGCGGCCTTATTCCAGCACTTCTCCCGGCAAGACACCCCAGAGCGCGGTTTTTTCCACCCACCCCTTTTCGCCCTGAATGTTCATCCGGCACCAATTCGGCTGACATTCCAACAGCCGGCCCGTCACGCCGCGCTCGGCCTCAAAGAGGATGGAGGCCTGCGCCTCGGGCTTGGTATGGAACTTGGCCCTGTCGGCGGTCACCAAGGCCGCGCGCACCCCGGACAACAGCGCGTAATGCACCCATCCGCCCATGCCCTCGGCATCCTCAACCCGGCGCCAGTTTTCATGTTCGGCCGTCACACGCAGCGGCATCCCTGCGGTGGTGAACACCCAATCAATGCGGTGGGTCAGGCTGGGGCCACGGCGGGCGTTGCCCTCATTGCCCTTCAGGCTGACGAAACGCGGGATTGGCAGGTTGGTGACAGCGCCCTTTGACGGATCGCGCGGGGGAGTGGCTGGCTTGACAGCCGGGGCGGGTGTCGTTGCGGCCGCACTTGGCGCGGTGGCGGCAGGTTGGACGGGGGCAGGGGCCGCGACAACAGGTTCGGCCACCTCAGGCGTGGGCGGCGCAATGCCCGAGCGCGTCTTGGGCCGCGGCGAGGAGGTGACGCCCGTTGCGGCGCTTTCGACAGGGGCGCCCAAGGTGGCCGTTGCCTCGCCGCTGACTTGCGCCATGGCGCCGCCTGCGCTGATCCCCAGCGCCAGAACCGCCGCCGCGGCTTCCCGAATTCCCATCATCGCCCGTGCCTTTCGCAGACCCTTTGGTGGAATGTCCGTGCCAAGGATTGCTGTTATCGCTCACCGGGGCTTGTGCCTCGCCCCGCTTCCCGTCACTTTGCCATTCTGGACGAGGATTTGGAAGTGCAGGGAGGCCCCGATGCCCGCAGGACGTCTGAGTGTTGTCGTGACGCGACGCTTGCCCGAACCCGTGGAGACACGGATGAAGGAATTGTTCGATGTCGAGTTGCGCGACGATGACCGCCCGATGACCCGCGAGGAGCTGGCCGCCGCCATGGCGCGCGCCGATGTGCTGGTGCCGACGATCACCGACCAGATTGATGCGGGGCTGATCGCCAAGGCGGGGGAGCGGCTGCGGCTGATCGCCTCTTTCGGAGCTGGCGTGGACCATATTGATGTGGCCACGGCGCGCAGCCGGGGAATTCTGGTGTCGAATACCCCCGGTGTGGTCACCGAAGACACCGCCGACATGACCATGGCGCTGATGCTGTCCGTCACCCGCCGCATCCCCGAAGGTCTGGCCGTGATGCAATCGGGCAAATGGGAAGGCTGGGCGCCGACCGCGTTTCTGGGCGGGCGTCTGGGCGGGCGGCGTTTGGGGATCCTTGGCATGGGCCGGATCGGTCAGGCCGTGGCGCGGCGCGCCCGCGCCTTTGGCTTGCAGGTGCATTACCACAACCGCAAACGCCTGCGCCCCGAGATCGAGCAGGAACTGGACGCGACCTATTGGGAAAGTCTGGATCAGATGGTGTCGCGCATGGACATCCTGTCGATCAACTGCCCGCACACGCCGTCAACCTTCCATCTGATGAACGCCCGGCGGTTGAAACTGATGAAACCTTCCGCCGTCATCATCAACACCTCGCGCGGTGAGGTGATTGACGAAAACGCCCTGACCCGGATGCTGGCCGCCCGCGAATTGGCCGGCGCGGGGTTGGATGTTTACGAACACGGCACCGATGTGTCGCCTGACCTGCGCGCCTTGCCGAATGTGGTCCTGTTGCCGCATATGGGCTCGGCCACCGTGGAGGGCCGGATCGAACAGGGTGAGAAGGTCATCATCAACATCAAGACCTTCGCCGATGGCCACCGCCCGCCGGATCAGGTGGTGCCGGGGATGTTGTAACACATGGCAATCCGATTTGCCCCGAAAATGGGCTGTATCGTAGCTGTCGATTTCGATCAGGGATTAAGCCGCCTGAAAGGGTCAAGCGCCGTTTGGTCATTGCCCTTTCGCCAGCCATAAAGGCGGGGGCTTTGCTTTCGATGGGCCATTGCGGTCTTGGGACGATGATTTGCCGCACTCTGGCATGCGTTGTTTTCATATCGCATATAGGGCCACGGCAGGCCCTTTCGGTCCTGCGTCAGGCAGTATGGCCCCGTTTCGTTTCTTGAAAGGTCCAACCGATGAAACCCATCATGCGCACCCCGCGCGACCGTGTCCGCCATGCGGTGATGTTCGAAATCATCGCGCTGATCCTCGTCGCCCCTCTGGGCGGCTTGGTCTTTGGGGTGGAGATGGCGCATTTCGGGGTGGTCGCCGTGGTGTCGACCACGGTCGCGATGGGCTGGAACTATGTCTACAATCTCGGGTTTGACCATGCGTTGGTCGCGCTGGGCAAACCGCTGAACAAGACGGCGCTGGGCCGGTTGCTGCATGCGTTTTTGTTCGAGGCCGGGCTTTTGCTGCTCTTGGTGCCCTTCATCGCCTGGTATCTGGCGGTCCCCCTGTGGGAGGCCTTCGTGATGGATCTGGCCTTGGCGGGGTTCTATCTTGTCTATGCTTTGGGCTTCAACTGGGGCTATGACAAAGCGTTCCCGCTGCCATCGCGACCAAAGGCAGGCTGATCCCCATTTGCCCCGCGCGGCTGGCGGGGCGTGCCGGCGCGCTTGAAACTGGGCGCGTCTCTCCTTAAGTGACGCCAAAGGCCGCAAAGGCAAAGCATAGAGGGACGCATGGAAATCTTCACCTATGAGGGCTTTATCGCCCTGATGCAGGTCATCGGAATTGATTTGGTATTGGCGGGCGACAATGCGATTGTCATTGGCCTTGCCGCAGCCGGTCTGCCCAGAGAGCAACGTGCCCGGGCCATTCTGGTCGGGATCGGCGCCGCGACCGTCATGCGGATCGGCTTTGCGCTGATCACGACGCAGCTTCTGGCCATTGTCGGGCTTTTGCTCGCCGGGGGGATTTTGCTGCTCTGGGTCTGCTGGAAAATGTGGCAGGAACTGCGCGTCGGCGCGCATGAGCATGATCTTGAGGCGATGGAGGCCCTGTCCAACGAAGACCTCGACGCCGATGGTGCGGTGGCGGATGATGCGCCGCGCAAGACCTTTGCCCAAGCCGCTTGGCAGATCGTGATTGCCGACGTTTCGATGTCCTTGGACAACGTGCTGGCCGTGGCCGGGGCCGCCAAGGACCACCCGACCGTGCTGGTCATTGGCCTTGCGCTGTCGATCGCCATGATGGGCCTTGCCGCGAGCTTCATCGCCAAGCTTTTGAACAAGCACCGCTGGATTGCTTTCGTTGGTCTGGCGATCATCGTGTATGTGGCGCTGAAGATGATGTGGGAAGGCTGGCACGAGGTGGAACCCTTCGTGCTGAGCTATCTCAGCTAAACGACCAAAGGCCGCCCTCGGGGCGGCCTTTTGCTTTGGCTTTCAGGCAAAGCGGTGTGGCAGGGTGGCGGTCAGATCGCGTTCTGGCGCGCGGCCAGCGACCAGATCGGCCACCAGCCGCCCGGTGATGGGCGCCAGCGTCAGGCCGATGTGGCCGTGGCCATAGGCATGCAGGATGTCGCCGCCCTGGGCGGAAGGCCCGATCACCGGAACGGAATCGGGCATCGAGGGGCGAAAGCCCATCCAGTCGCGGTCTGGCTCTTGCAGATCGGGGAAGATGGCCCGCGCGCCTTCCAGCAGCTTTTGCAGCCGGTGGGGCGACGGCGGGGCGGTCAACCCGCCGAGTTCCACCGTGCCTGCCACCCTGAGCCGCCCCGTCATCGGGCATAGATAAAACCCGCGCGCGGTGGGGCAGGCGGGGCGGGTCAGCCGGGGCTGGGGCATGTCCCATTCCAGATGATAGCCGCGCTCGGTGTCCAAAGGCACGCGGTCGCCCGCCTGCCGGGCAAGGGCGCGGGAATGCGCCCCCGCCGCAATCACCACTTTGCGCGCATGCAGCCGCAGGCCGGGGGCATCAATTCTGACGCCATCAATCTGGCGGGTCAGTCTTTGGGCGGGCACTTGGTGGAAGTTGGCTTTTATCAATACATGATTGGCCAAAAGCCCAACCATCTGGCCGGGATCTGACAAAAACACGGCTTTTGGGAAAAACGCTGCGCCACCGCTGACATCGGGCAGGCCCGGTTCCATGTCGGCCAATTCCCCCGCGCCGATCAGGTCAACCGTGATGCCAAGGCCTCGGCGATAGGCCATGTCCCTTTGGGCGGCACGATAGGCGGCGGCAGTTTCATAGACATAAAGGCAGCCGCGATGCTGCAAGATCGTCTCGCCCCCGATGCGCTGGGCCAGCCCCTGCCACAGGGGGGCGGCATCGGCCAGAAGCCCCGCAATCGCGGCGGCGTTGCGCGCGGTCGGGCCGGGCAGCGATTGCCAGGCAAAGCGCGCGAGCCATGGCATCAGCGACGGCAGCGCCGCGCGGCGGATCGCCAAGGGCGAGGTGTCGTCAAACAAAAGCGACGGCAGGTTTTTCAGCACATCGGGGCTGCCCACCGGCATCACGGCATAATCGGCGATGGTGCCGGCATTGCCGTAACTCGCGCCCATGCCGGGCGTATGCGGATCAAGGATCGTGACCTCATGCCCTTGGGCAATCAGCGCCTCGGCCACGGCAAGGCCAACAACGCCCGCGCCAAGGACGGCGACTTCGGTGGTGAGGTGCTCGGTCATGCGTCCCCGCAGCTTGGCACCGCGCCGCGCCTTTGAGAGGGGCGCGGCGCGGCTTTGGCGCGTCTTAGAGGCAGGCCTTGAACAAGGCGAGGGTATTTTCCCGCGTCATTTCAATCGGGTTGCCACCGCAAGACGGGTCTTCCAGCGCCATCTCGGTCAACTCGTCGAGGTTGGGGTTGGTAATCCCCAGCGCCGTCAGGTTTTCCGGGATGTTCAAGGTTTTGCGCAGGTCCATGATCGCGGCGCGGAAGCCGTCAAACCCGCCCTTGATGCCAAGATAGGCGGCGGCTTTTTCGATGCGATCCTCGATCGCCGGGCGGTTCATGTCCAGGACCATCGGCATGACGACGGCATTGGTTGTGCCGTGATGGGTGCCGTAAACCGCGCCGATGGGGTGGCTGAGGCTGTGAATCGCGCCAAGGCCTTTCTGGAAGGCAACGGCCCCCATGGCGGCGGCACTCATCATATGGGCGCGGGCGTCAAGGTCATTCGGGTTGGCGTAGACCTTCGGCAGGTTTTCAAACACCAGCCGCATGCCTTCCAGAGCGATGCCCTGGCTCATCGGGTGGTAGAAGGGGCTGGAGTAAGCCTCAAGGCAATGGGCCAGCGCGTCCATGCCGGTGCCTGCGGTGATGAATTTGGGCATGCCGACGGTCAGCGCGGGGTCGCAGATGGTGACGACGGGCAGAAGTTTCGGATGGAAGATGATCTTCTTCTTGTGGGTTTCGGAATTCGTCAGAACCCCGGCGCGGCCCACTTCAGACCCTGTGCCAGCCGTGGTCGGCACCGCGATGATCGGGGCGATTTTCGACGCATCGGCGCGGGTGAACCAGTCGTCGATGTCCTCAAGGTCCCAGACCGAAAGGTCTTTCCTCTGATGCGCCATCAGAGCGATCATCTTGCCAAGGTCAAGCGCCGAGCCACCGCCAAAGCAGATCACCCCGTCATGGCCGCCTGCCAGATAGACGGCGATGCCGTCGGCCATGTTCTTCTCGTTAGGGTTCGGGTCCACTTCGGAAAACACGGCCGTGCCAAGGCCTGCGGCTTTCAGCACCGCCACCGCTTCGGCGGTGATCGGCAGGCTGGCAAGCGCCTTGTCGGTGACAAAGAGCGGCTTTTTCACGCCCGCGCTCGCGCAATGTTCGGCAAGTTCGGCAATGCGTCCGACGCCGAATTTGATGGCCGTGGGGTAGGACCAGTTGCGGTTGGGGACCGAGTGGGTCATGAGATCAGACTTTCTTCAGGTGATAGGATTTCGGACGGGTCACCGACAGGAACCCAAGGTAAGACAGCGAGCCGCCGCGCCCGGTGTCCTTGCAGCCGGTCCAGCAGAGTGCGGGGTCAAGGTAATCGGCCCGGTTCATGAAGATGGTGCCGGTCTCAATCTGGGCGCCAATCTTGGCCGCCGTGTCATAGTCTTCGGTCCAGATCGAGGCGGTCAGGCCATAGGGCGAATCGTTCATCAGGCGGATGGCTTCCTCATCGCTGGAAACCTTCATGATCCCGACGACCGGGCCAAAGCTTTCCTCCATCATCACCCGCATGGAATGGTCGACGTTCACTAGAACCTGCGGGGCAAGATAGGCGCCCCCGTCATCGGCAGGGAAGTTCGCGGGATCAATCAGGGGTTTCGCGCCTGCCGCAACCGCCTCGGCGATCTGGTCGCGCACAACCTTTGCAAACCGCTTGTTCGCCATCGGGCCAAGGGTTGATGCGGCGTCAAACGGATTGCCGAGTTTCAGGCCATTGGTCCAGGCGACGGCCTTTTCGACAAAGGCATCGTAAAGCGATTCATGGACATAGATCCGCTCAATCCCGCAGCAGCATTGGCCCGCATTGAACAAGGCGCCGTCCATCAGCGTATCGACGGCGGCATCCAGATTGGCGTCGGCGCGCACATAGCCGGGGTCTTTGCCGCCCAGTTCAAGGCCAAGGGGTGTGAAGGTGCCTGCGGCGGCGCGTTCCATCGCGGCCCCGCCGGAAACGGAGCCGGTGAAGTTCACAAAGTTGAAATAGCGGCCTGCGATCAGATGTTCGGTGGTGGCGTGATCCAGCACGACATTCTGGAACACATCCTCGGGCACGCCCGCGGCATGGAACGCCTCGGCCAGACGTTCGCCGACCAGCATGGTCTGAGAGGCATGTTTCAACACCACGGTATTCCCGGCGATCAGGGCCGGAACCAGCGTGTTGATGGTGGTGAGGTAAGGATAGTTCCACGGCGCCACGATGAACACGACGCCCAAGGCTTCGCGGGCGAGATAGCGGCGGAACTTGTCGCTGTCTTCCACCAGTTTCGGGGCCAGCGTTTCCGCCGCGATTTCCGACATGTAGTCGGTGCGGGCATTCACCCCGCCAAATTCACCGCCAAAGCGGGTCGGGCGGCCCATTTGCCAAGCGAGTTCTTCAACAACGCGGTCTTTCATCTCGTTCAGCTTGGCGACCCCGGCTTTGACCAGCGCAATGCGGTCGTCCAAAGACCGGGCCGCCCAAGCTTTTTGCGCGGCTTTTGCACGTTTCGCGGCGGCGATGGCGGCGTCTTGGGTCAGCGGCAGGCGTTCGGCGTAAACGCTGCCATCAACGGGAGAGATCAGTTGAATGGGTTTCATGGTGGTCGTCCTTGTGGGTCGGGGTTCCCCCCGACAAATGCAGGGTAAGGCGGGGGTGAACCCCGCCCTACGTTTATGCGCGCTCCAAGAGGCGCTGGAGTTCGAAGTCGGTCACCACGCGGTCGGTTTCCGAAATCTCCCATTGGGCGGCATGGTGGTAATGGTCCACCACATCATCGCCAAAGGCCGCGCGCAACATGGCAGATTTGTTGAGCAAATCCGCAGCTTCGCGCAGGTTGTGCGGAATTTCGCGGATGCCTTGCGCTGTATACATATCGCCCTTCAGCTCGGGTTCCAGTTCCATCTTCTTTTCAATGCCGTCAAGCCCTGCGGCCAGTAGGGCAGCGCAAGCCATATAGGGGTTCACATCGGAGCCGGGAATGCGACATTCCACCCGGACAGCCTTGGTATGTTCGCCACAAACGCGGAACCCTGCGGTGCGGTTGTCGGCGGACCAAACCGCCTTGGTCGGGGCAAACATGCCGATGGTGAAGCGTTTGTAGCTGTTCACATAGGGCGCCAGAAACGCCGTGATGTCGCGGGCATGTGCCAGTTGTCCGGCAAGGAAATGCTTCATCACCGCCGACATGCCGTGCTTGTCCTTGTCATCGGCAAAGCTTGCCTTGCCGTCCAGGGACCACAGCGATTGGTGGATATGCGATGATGACCCGGCCTTGCGGTGGTCATATTTCGCCATGAACGTCACCGATTTGCCCTGCGCATGGGCGATTTCCTTGACGCCCTGTTTGACGATCACATGGTTGTCGGCGGTGTCGAGCGCATTGGAATATTTGTAATTCACCTCATGCTGGCCGGAATCCGCCTCGCCCTTGGTGTTCTCCACCGGGATGCCCGCGCCATAAAGCCCATTGCGGACGGCCCGCATCAGGCCTTCTTCCTTGGTGGTCTGGAACAGGTGGTAATCCTCGTTATAGGCGCTGATCGGGCGCAGGTCTTTCAACCCGCCATCGCGCAGATTTTCATAGGCGTTTTCAAAGATGTAAAATTCCAGTTCGGTCGCCATCATGGGTTCGAACCCCATGGCGCGGGCGCGGGCCACCTGCCGTTTCAGGATGGCGCGGGGGGAAACCTCCACCTCCTCATGGCTGTGGTGATCCAGCAGGTCGCCAAGCACCAGCGCGGTGCCGGGCAACCACGGGATCAGGCGCAGGGTGCCCATGTCGGGGCGCAGCACATAATCGCCATAGCCCTTTTCCCAGCTTGAAGATTTGTAGCCGGGGACCGTGTTCATCTCCATGTCAACGGCCAGCAGATAGTTGCAGCAATGGGTTTCCTTGTGGCCGCCGTCGACGAAAAAGGCGGCGTGAAAGCGTTTGCCCATCAGGCGGCCCTGCATGTCGATGCAGGCCACAAGGACGGTGTCGATCTCTCCCTTGGTCACAAGGGTTTTCAGGGCGTCTAGGGTCAAGGTTCCGGGCATGTCAGCCTCATAAATTCAGGTTTCGGTTCGCCCTTTCGGGCGCGTAAAAACTCGGGCTTAGGCGCGCCCGCCACCAAATTCGGGTCGTCTGGGCCAGCAATCGCGGGCCTTGGTGCTTTCGGTTGTCTTGTCTTGCCCAAAAAGCATCATGTAAGGCCCCCCACCGCTGTCAGGGCCGCAGCCAAGACCGGGGCAAGACGCTCTGCCATCGCGGCCTCGGCCTTGTCCGTGGCGATCAGGTCGTTGCGGATTTCCAGCATGGCGTTGCGCAGCGCGTAAGGGGTCGCATGCAGGCGCAGCGTATGGGTCACATCATCGGCGGCGGAATAGGGCTGGTTCAACTGGCTGTTCAGTGTCGTCTTGGCCTTGGCTTCGGCAAGGATGGCGCGGGCAAGCGTCGGGTCTGCGTCATGGATGACGCCAAACTCCACTTCGCGGGGCTGGCCGTGGAAAATGGGGGTGAAGGAATGGATCGTGACGATCACCGGCGGCCGCCCCATGGCAATGCGGGCGGCAATCAGGTTGTGCAGGCCATTGGCCCAAGGCAGATAGATCGCCTCGGTCCGGGCCAGCCGCCCCTCGGGTGAAATCGCCGTGTTGCCGGGAATGTCATGCACCTCGGAGCGGGTGGGCATGGCGCTAGGCCTGTCGGGGCCGCGATTGCAGTCATAGATCAACCGGCTGACCGGCGCGTGGATCAGGGTGGCATCCAGCCGGGTGGCAAGCCCGCGCGCAAGGCCAAGCGCGCCGGGGTCCCAAGCGATATGCGCGCGGGTTTGCGCCGCGGAAAGGCCAAGGTCGCCCCAAGGATGCGGCAACGCATTTGAGGCATGTTCGCAGACCAATATCACCGGGCTTTTGCCTTCGGTGTTCTCGATCAGGGGCAGAAACCTGCCCGGCGCGGTGGTGCCATTTTGCGCCCGCATTTTGCGAGTCATCTCCCTGTTTGGCCGAAAGCGTCCGTCACGCCGCCCCTATCTGTCAAGAATGTTTCTTTTGAAAGTTTTCCGGTAAGATCATTTCAGAAATCTGGAGAATACCATGCCGTTGACCGTGCCGATGGATGAAGAACTGCGGCTTGCCTTGCCCGATCTGACGCGGGCAGAGCGGCAATTGGCCAGCCATATTCTGGCGAATTACCCGGTGGCGGCGCTGGGCTCGATCACCGCGCTGGCGGCGGCGGCCGGGGTGTCGTCGCCCACGGCGGTTCGGCTGGTGCAAAAGCTGGGCTACAAGGGCTATCCCGACTTTCAGCGCAGCCTGCGGGCGCAGGTCGAGGCGATGCTAGTTTCGCCCTTGGTCAAACAGGCCCGCGCGGCCACGGCGCCCGAGGGCCATGTTCTGGCCCGCTTCATGGGGGCGGTGATGGAAAATCTGCAAGCGACGCTGGCGCAGATTGACCCGGCAGAATTCGATGCGGCGGCGGCGCTGCTTGCCGACCCGTCACGGCGCATCTTTGCCATGGGCGGGCGCATCACCCATGCGATTGCCGATTATTTCGTGACCTTGATGAAAGTGATCCGGCCCGAGGTGCTGATGATGTCCGATATGTCCAATGCCTGGCCCCCGGCCTTGCTGGACATGAAGCCGGGCGATGTGTTGTTGGTGTTCGACATCCGGCGCTATGAAAATGCGGTCGTGCAGGTGGCCGAGGTGGCGCGGGAGCAAGGGGCAGAGGTGGTGCTGATCACCGACCGCTGGGTGTCGCCCGCCGCCGCCCATGCCGCCCATGTGCTGCCTTGCCATATCGAGGCGCCGTCCGCCTGGGACAGCAACGTAAGCCTGATGGTCATGGTCGAGGCGCTGCTGACGGCGGTGCAGGGGTTGACCTGGGAGGTGACCGAGATGCGGATGAAGCGGCTGGAAGACCTGTATACCCGCACGCGACTGTTCCGGCGCTATCGCTAGCGCATCCTCGTCCTGTGCCTTCGGCCGCTCCTCGGGCGCGATCTCCCGACGAGCGGCGAAGCCGACGAGGAGGCAGGCAGGTTCAGGCCAGTGCGTGCCGCCGCGCGCCCATCACCGCATTGCCCATCACCGCGATCAAAACCATCGTCCCGCCCATCAACGTGGCTTGCGATGCCGTTTCCCCAAGGAGCAGCCAGACCCAGATCGGGGCCAGGATGTTTTCGATCGACGACATCAAGGTCAGTTCCGCCGTGGGCAGCGCCTTTGATCCAAAGGTGTAAAGCGCCATGCCGCCGGTCAGCACCACCGCGCCCAAGGCCATGGCAACCGCGATGTCATGGCCGGTTGTGGCAATCGTCTGGCCCATAAGCGGGGCAAGACCAAGCGCGGCGATCATCGACAGGATGCCGCCCAACAGGACGGTGGGCAGGCTGTCCTCGACATGGCCCCAGCGCAGGCTGACCGAGAACACCGCAAATCCTGCGGCCGAGGTCAGCGCGGCGATGTTGCCATCCATCCGCCCCCCATCAATGCCGCCCCCGATCATCACGAAGATGCCAGCCCCCGCAAGGCCCATCGCGGTCCAGGTTGTGGCCGTCACACGTTCGCCCAAGGCCGCCCAGCCCAAGAGGGCGGCAAAAAACGGCGCGGCAGAATACAGGAAAACCGCATTGGCGACCGTGGTGGTTTGCAGCGCATAGATCGCGCCGGCATAGGCCGCAACCAGCCCCAGCGCGCCGATCAAACCGGGCAAGCCGACCGACCGCAACCCGGCGATCACCCGCCCGCCCGAACGCCAGTGCAAAAACGCCCACAGCACCGGCAACAGCCCCGCCGAGCGCCAGAACATCACCGAAGCCGCCCCGGCCTCGTCGATCTGGCGCACCACGATCCCGATGGACGACCAAAGGATGCCAGCGCCCAGAACCAGGGCCACGCCTTTGCCATAAGTCATTCTACTCTCCGGTTTTTTGGCACATGGCCGCAAAGTTGGGCTGGCTTCTGTTCTGATCGCGACGTCAGAGGGCGGGGATGGGGTGAGGGGCAAGGATTTGCCCGGCTTTGAGCAAGAGATCCTCGCGAAACTGATCGGCGATCAGTTGCACGCCAAGGGGCGCGCTGCCGTCTTGCCCGGTGGTGACGGCAAGGCCGGGCAGGCCCATGAAGGGTGTGGCGATCAGCGGCAGTTGCGCCGCCAGCACGCGGTCAAAGCCCGCCTCAGAGGCGACATCCAACTGATCGGGAAAGGCGGTTTCGCCGGAGACCGGGCATAGCACCAGCGGCCAATCGGCCAAGAAACTGCGCCACGCGCGGGTCAGCCGTGCGCGGGATTGCAGGGTGTCCATCAACCCGTGCAGATCAATCTCGGGGCAGTGACGGGTCATTTGCGCATAGACGAAATTTGCGTCGGGGTCGTTTTCGGCCCGCAGACCGGCAAGGCCGGAATGGCGGAATTCGGCCATCCAGAGCCGGAGTTGCAGGGCCATTGCCTCGGTCCATGGCGGGGTCTGGACGGCCTCGACGACATAGCCCGCCGCACGGAGCGTCTCGGCCGCGGCGCGCAGGGCGGCGCGGACGGGGGCGGAGACGGCCATCCCGTCGGGGGCCTCGACATAGGCGACGCGCGCGGGGGCAGGGGCGCCTTGCAGGGGCATCGGCTGATACCAAGGATCGCGGGGGTCTGGGGCAGACATGGCGGCCCGCGCCAGCCGCAGATCAGGGATCGAGCGGGCAAGCGGGCCTGACACCGCCATCAATTGCGCCCCGATCAACCGGTCGCCGCCCGAAGGGTTGAAGGCGGGTACCCGGCCGAGAGAGGGGCGCAAGCCATGTACGCCGCAGGCAAAGGCCGGGTAGCGGATGGAGCCTGCAATATCGGTGCCATGGCCAATCGCCCCCATGCCGGTGGCCACCGCCGCCCCCGCCCCGCCCGATGAACCGCCCGGCGTCAGGGTCGCATCATGGGGGTTTCGCGTCGCCCCGTGCAGGCCGTTCCGGGTGAACCAGCGCAGGGAAAAGGCGGGCGTGTTGGTGCGCCCCACGATCACCGCGCCTGCGCGGCGCAGATTGGCGACCACGGGGTTATCTTCCGCCGCGATCAGGTCTTTCTGGCGGCAAAGCCCGTTGGTGGTGGCATGGCCCTTTTGATCCACGATCACCTTGATCGTCACCGGCACCCCGGCCAAAGGGCCGACCTCCTCGCCCCGCACAAGGCGCGCATCAATCGCGTCGGCGGCGGCAAGTGCTTCGTCTGGCATGTGCTGGACGATGGCATTCAGCGCCGGGTTGCGCGCCTCGATCCGGGCAAGGCTGGCCGTTGCCACCTCGCGCGCGGAAACCGCACGCCGGGCGACAAGGGCGGCGGTTTCCGTTGCGGTCAGGGCGGCCAGATCGGTCATTCAATAGCCAAGAACACGGTCGACAAGGTGCAGGAATGGCTCTCCGGCCTCGCCCCGCCGGATGTTTTCGGCAATCACCTCTGCCGATGTATCGGCGCGGGTATCCGCGGCGATATGCGGGGTGATGGTGATGCGCGGGTGGCCCCAGAAGGGATGGTCCTGCGGCAAGGGTTCGATGCGGAACACATCCAATGTGGCATGGGCCAGATGGCCCGAGTCAAGGGCCGCCAAAAGTGCCGCGTCGTCGATCAGCGGGCCGCGGCCGGGGTTCATCAGCACGGCGCCGGGTTTCATCCACCCAAGGGTTTCGGCGTTGATGATGTTTTCGGTCTCAGCGGTTTTGGGCAAGAGGGTGACGACGAAACCGGCCCCATCAAGAGCGGCGCGCAACCCGTCGCGCCCGTGATGGGTGACAAGGCCGGGCAAGGATTTGGCGCTGCGCGACCAGCCTTCGACGTTGAAGTTCAAGGCTTTCAGCGCGCGGGCGCAGGCCTCTCCCAAGGCCCCGATCCCCAGCATCGCCACCTTGCGGTCACGGGCGAGCGGCGGGCAATCGTGGTTCCATGTCCGGTCCGGGGCCACGGTGTAGCGATCAATGTTGATGTGGTGGCGCAGCGTATGGCCGACCACCCATTCCACCATGCCCTCGGTCAGGCCGGGATCGACCATGCGGCAGAGGGGTTGGGTCAAGGTGGGGTTGCCGACGATCCGCTCCACCCCGGCCCAAAGGTTCAGCACGGCCTTGGTCTGGCGGTAGGGGGTGAAGTCCTGCAAGGGCGAGGCGGGGGCGTAGACGATGTAATCGACCGCCTCGGGGGCGGCGTGATCGGTCAGCGTCGCCTTGATCCCCGCACGGGCAAGTGCGGTGGCGATATGGGGGCCGTAGCGGTCATTGTTGGCGGCACCGGCGGCCAGCAAAACGGTCAGGGTCATGGGGCATCTCCTCTGTCCGGCGATGCTAGGAGCCGGGCCTGCCGCTTGCAAGGCGGCGCGACTGTTTAGCCCGCCAAGGAAACCGCAGCATTCACGGCCAAAGCCAGAATGACGGTGTTGTAAAAGAAGGCAAGCACGCCATGGCCCAGCACCAGCCGCCGCATCGAGGCCGTGGTGATGGCCACGTCGCTGGTCTGCACCGCCATGCCGATGGTGAAGGAAAAGTAGAGAAAGTCCCAAGGATCGGGCGATTTGGTGGCCGGAAAGGCCAAATGACCGGCCTGTGCCTCGGAATAGTGCAAATGGGCATAGCGAAAGGCAAAGAGCGTCTGCACCACGGCCCAGCCCAGTGGCACGGCGGCCAGCGCCAAGGCGGTGCCGATATGCCCCTCGGCGTCTATCGGGTGGGAAATGACCAGAAGCACCGCCACGATCGAGGCGGCGACGGTGACCAGCGCCAGCGTCAGGATCAGCGCCGTGCCCTCGTCTCCCTCTGCCGCGTGGCGTTTCAGATCGGCGCCCGTTGTGGCATTGGCAAAATGCGCCATCAGGGCAAGGTAGCAGGCGGCAAAGCCATCAAACCCGGCCAGTGCAGCAAGCGGCATCGCGAACCCGGCCCCCCAGTGGGCCAGCGCGAAAATCAGGGCGCCAAGGGCAAAAGACAAGGCAAAGCGGCGGTGGCGCGAATGGATCATGGTCAGCGCAGCCGATGCACGATGGCGCTTTGCACAAGGCCAAAGGCCAGCATGATGACCAGCGTCGCCGATCCGCCATAGCTGAGCAGGGGCAGCGGCACCCCCACCACCGGCGCCATGCCCATCACCATCGACAGGTTGATGGCGAGATAAAGAAAGAAGTTCACCGCAGTGCCGATGATCATCAACTGGCTGAAGCGGTCCTTGTTCTGGATGGCGGCCCAGATCAGGAAGACGAGGATCAGCCCATAGAGGATCAGCAGTGAAAACGCACCGACAAAGCCGAATTCCTCGCCCAAAGTGGTGAAGATAAAGTCGGTGTGCTTTTCGGGCAGGAAGTTCAGGCGGCTTTGCGTGCCTTGCATGAAACCCTTGCCGGCCCAGCCCCCCGACCCCAGCGCGATCTTGGCCTGAATGATGTTATACCCCGCGCCCAAGGGGTCGGCGGAGGGGTTCAGGAAGGTGTCGATGCGGGTGTATTGGTAGTCATGCAGGAATTGCCAAGGCGTGCCGCGGGTCAGGAACACGCCCGCAACCGCGCCGATGACCAGCGCCACCACGGCGGCAAAATACCAATAGCTGACCCCCGCAGCAAACATCACACCCGCGCCGACCACCAAAAGCATGACCGAGGTGCCAAGGTTCGGTTGCATCAGCACCAGCACCGTCGGCGCCACGATCAATGCCACAGGCACCAGCACCCAAAGCGGGCGCGAGATTTTCTTGTCGTCCAGCACATCGTAATAGCTGGCCAGCGCCATGACCAAGGTGACCTTCATCAACTCTGACGGTTGCAGGCGCATGAAGCCAAGGTCGATCCAGCGCTGGGCGCCCATGCCGACGGTGCCGAAAAACTCCACGATCAGCAAAAGCACCATCGACAGCGCATAGGCCATGCCCGACATCGACCGCCAGAACCAGATCGGGGTGAAGGCGACGGCGAACATCAGCACAAGGCCCATGGCATAGCGCTTCATCTGCGGTTCGGCCCATATCTCCAACCGGCCGCCCGAGATGGAATAGAGCATCAGCCAGCCAATGGCGGCAACCGCCGTGACCACCAGAATCAGCGCCCAGTTCAGCGCAAAGACCTTGGCAAAGCCTGTCGGGGCGATTTTGACGCGATATTCAAGAAAGCTCATGCCGCCCCGCCCCTATGTGTCTGACGCCGGAGGAAAACTGCCATCTTCATTGCGCAAGGTCAGACCCTTGAGCAGGCTTTCCATCCGGCCCCGCTGGTCGCTGGGATAGGCGTCCAGCGGCGGCACCGCGCCGTAAAGCGCGCGCAGGATGGCATCGCGGGCGATCGGGGCCGCCACGGCAGAGCCGCCGCCGCCATGCTCGACCACCACCGCCACCGCATAGCGCGGGTTATCGGCGGGTGCGAAACCGACAAACAGCGCATGGTCGCGGCGGTTCCATGGCAGGTTGTCGTTCGAGATCACCCCGCCCGCCCGTTCCGAGGCGGAAATGTTGCGCACCTGCGCGGTGCCGGTCTTGCCCGCCATTCTGACGCCATCTGCGACGATGCGCGACGAACGGGCGGTGCCGGCCTTGCCATTCATCACCGCGATCATGCCCCCCTGAACCGCCGTCAGGTTCGAGGTGGACAGTCCAAGGCTTTCGGCCGGTTCGACCGGCACCTCCTGCCCGTCAATCGCCCGCACCAGCCGCGGTTTCACCGCCTTGCCGCTGGCAAGACGGGCCGTCATCACCGCCAGTTGCAAGGGCGAGGTCAGCACATACCCTTGGCCAATGGAGGCGTTGATCGTATCGCCAATCACCCATTCAGCCTTGTGCTGCGCCAGTTTCCACGCCTTGTCGGGAATATTGCCTTCGGTAATGGCGCTCATCGGCAGGTCATGACGCTGGCCAAGGCCAAGTTTACGGCCCATCTCGGCGATCTTGTCGATGCCGACCTTCAGCGCCGTTTCATAGTAAAACACATCGCAGCTTTCCATCAGGCTGCGCTCCAGATTGACTGGCCCATGCCCGCCGCGCCGCCAGCAGTGGAACTTGCGCCCCCCCGCATCATAATGGCCGGGGCAGTAAAAGGTCGTCTCGGGGCTGATGGCGCCCGCCTCCAGCGCAGCCAGCGCCGTCACCATCTTGAAGGTGGAACCGGGGGGATAGGCGCCCTGCACCGCCTTGTTGGCCATGGGGCGGTGGTCATGGTCCATCAGGAAGCGAAAGTCGGTGTTGGAAATCCCGCGCACAAAGAGGTTGGGATCGAACGAGGGCGACGAGACGGCGGCAATCACATCGCCGTTCTGGACGTCCATCACCACGCAAGCGGCACTTTCTTCACCCAATCGGGCCTGCACGAAGTTCTGAACGCCCGCATCCAGCGTCAGATGCACATCGGCGCCGGGTATGCCTTCAACGCGGCCCAATTCGCGCATGACGCGGCCGATGTGGTTGACCTCGATCTGCTTGGTGCCGGCCTGACCGCGCAGGATGTCTTCCATCCATTTTTCCACCCCGATCTTGCCGATCTGGAATTTCGGGATGCGCAGCACGGGATCGGGGTTCTCGACCCCCTCAAGGTCTTTTTCCGACACCGGGCCGACATAGCCGATGACATGGGCGAAATCGGTATCCCGTGGGTAATAACGCGACATGCCGGTTTCGGGCGTGACACCGGGCAGGGCGGGGGCGTTGAGGGCAACGCGCGAAAACTCCTCCCAATCCAGCCGGTCGCGCACGGTGATCGGCATGAAGGGGCTGTTCTTTTCCAGGGCGTCCAGCGCGTCATTCATATCCGAGCGGGTCAAGGGAATGAGATGGCTGAGCTTGTTCAGCACGATCTCGACATCGCCCGCATCTTCGCGCGTCATCACCACGCGGTAGTTTTGCGCGTTTTCGGCCAGAATCTTGCCATTGCGGTCATGGATCACCCCGCGCGTCGGGGGCAAAAGCCGCATGTTGACGCGGTTTTCTTCGGCCAGCAGGCGGAATTCATCGGCCTGTTCGACGCCGAGATAGCGCATGCGCAGACCAAGGGCCGCAAACATGGCCGTCATGCCGCCGCCCAGCAAAAGCGCCCGCCGGTTCACCCGGCGCGCCACGGCCTCAGTATCGCGCTGAACCCGTTTCACAGCCGTCTCCCATAGGCGTCAACCTCGCCCATGCCGGGTTTGTAAAGGTCAAGCACGACGCGGGAAAGAAACACCACCAGCGGGTAACACAGGATTGACCAGATCACCTGCACCATCGCAAAGCCAAAGGGTGGCTGCGGCAGCAAAACAAGGCCAAAGGCCAGCCGGTAGACGATCAGCATGACTACCATCATCGCCGACACCAAGAGCCATTCGACACCAAAGTTCAATTCGCGCGTCAGCGCGACGCGGCTGCGGATGATTTCGGATACCAACACAACCAACCCGGTCCACAGCCCCGGCGGGCGCAGCACGATCAGGTCTTCCAGCAGCACAACGGCGGCGATCAGCAGCACCGGCAGGTAATCGGGCCGCCGCATGGTCCAGGCAAAGATGATGCAGAGCAAAAGATCGGGCCCCGGCACATGGCTGAACCATGCCATCAGGCGGCATCCGGTGTCTTCTGTCCCGCAAGGGGCGATGATCTCGCCCAAGGGCAGCAGGCGGAAGAACAGGAAGGCCAGCGCCAGAACCACGAACAGGATCCGGTGAGCCCAGACCTCGCGGGTGGCGCCGTCAATCATGGCTGGCCCCAGACCGGGTCGCGCTCGATTGCGAGGCCGCAGCCCCCAGAGTCGGGGGTTTGGGCGGGCCATAAAGCTCGGTCGGTTCCGGGGCCAAAAGCGCGCCCTGATCGGTGATCGTCTCAAGCGAATGGCTGCGCAAAACCCGCAGGAATTCCAACCGCTGATAATCGGCGGCAAGGGCCACACGCAGGCGCTTGTCGGTGCCCAAGACAACGCTGCCGATCAAAAGGCCGCTTGGGAACACCCCGCCATCGCCCGAGGAGAACACCTGATCGCCGGGGCGCACTTCGGTCTGGTCTTCCAGAAAATCCAAGGGTGGCAGGTCGCCGTTGTCGCCGGAAAGGATGGCCTTTTGACCCGAGGGTTGCACCACAACCGGCACCCGGCTGTTGGAATCGGTGAGCAGGACCACACGGGCGGTCTTGGCCCCGACACCGGAAATCCGGCCGACCAGACCGACGCCATCCATTGTGGCCCAGCCGTCGATGATGCCATCGCGCGCGCCGACGTTCAGCAGAACCGATTGTCGGAACGGGCTGCCACTGTCGGCCAGCACGACGCCGGTCACATGGGTCAGCCGCGGATCAAGCCGCACCTGATTGAGATCCAACAGCCGCGCATTGGTCTGCGACAGTTGCAACGCGGCCTCTTTCCACTGCCGCATCTGCTTGAGTTCTTCGCGCAGTTGCTGGTTTTGCGCCAAAAGCCGGGAATAGGATTGGTAATTGTCCATCACCCCGACGGTCCATGTGACTGGCGCCATGGCCCATTGCATGGAGGGCACAAAGCGGTCGATCAGGGCCGCGCGAAAGCGTTCAACGCGCGGGCTGTCGATGCGCCACAGCGCGAAAAGGCCAATCAGAGCCAAGATCAGAAGACCCACAAGCACGCGCCGCAGCGGGCGGTGGAAATCTTCGGGATCGGTGGAGTTGCGGGCCATGGCGTTTGATCTGGAACCGGTTGAGGGCGGATAGCGCCGGGGGACTTCCCGTCCCCCGGACCCCCTGTGGGATATTTAGGCCAAGGTAAAGCACAATTTCAGGCAAATTGCGCGGGCTTTTCCGAGCTTAGCTGCCCCCGGTCTTAGCTGTCATAGTCGATGACGTGGGACAGCTGCTTTTCGTATTCCAGCGCCTTGCCGGTGCCCAAGGCGACGCAGTTCAGCGATTCATTGGCGACCGAGATGCTGAGGCCGGTCTGTTCGCGCAAGGAAAGGTCGAGATCGCCCAGAAGCGCGCCGCCGCCGGTCAGCATGACGCCGCGGTCAACGATATCGGCGGCCAGATCGGGCGGGGTGGTTTCCAAGGCCTGCATCACCGCGTCGCAGATCTGTTGCACGGGTTCCGACAGCGCCTCGGCCACCTGGGCCTGATTGATCTCGGTTTCTTTCGGCACGCCGTTCAAGAGGTCGCGGCCACGGATGGTCATCGCCAACCCGCGTCCGTCGTCGGGCATGCGGGCGGTGCCGATGGAGGTCTTGATGCGTTCGGCGGTGGATTCGCCGATCAACAGGTTCTGGTGGCGGCGCAGGTAAGAGATGATCGCCTCATCCATGCGGTCACCGCCGACGCGGACCGAGCGGGCATAGACGATATCGCCCAAGCTGAGGACCGCGACTTCGGTGGTGCCGCCGCCGATGTCGACGACCATGTTGCCGGTGGGATCGGTGATCGGCATGCCGGCACCGATGGCCGCCGCGATGGGTTCGGCAATCAGGCCGGCGCGGCGCGCCCCTGCCGACAGGACCGACTGGCGGATCGCGCGCTTTTCCACCGGGGTGGCGCCATGCGGGACGCAGACGATGATCTTCGGCTTGGCGAAGGTGGTGCGTTTGTGGACCTTGCGGATGAAGTGTTTGATCATCTGTTCGGCACTGTCGAAGTCGGCAATCACCCCGTCGCGCATCGGGCGGATCGCCTCGATCGTTCCCGGCGTGCGGCCCAGCATCAGCTTGGCGTCTTCGCCCACCGCCAGCACCTGCTTTTTGCCGTCCTTGACATGATAGGCAACGACCGAAGGCTCGTTCAGCACGATCCCCTTGCCACGCATGTAGACCAGCGTGTTGGCGGTGCCGAGGTCGATGGCCATATCGGACGAGAAAAGGCCGTTGAAAAGTGACATGCCGGGGGAGTCCTTGATCCGCGAATGAAAACGCGCCCGCGACTCAACTTATGAGGCGGGCGCTTTGATATAGGCACAAGGGCGCTAAAGGGAAAGAGCCTAGCTCTTGCGCGGCAGGCTTTCGCCTGAACGACCGGGGTTTGACTTTTTACAACCTTTTGACCGGAGAACGGGCCGAAATCAGCCCTGATCTTTGTAGTTTATCGACTTCACATCATCGCCTGGCGCAGACTTGGTCCGCCGTACGATCAGTTTGTTCAGCGCATTGATATAGGCTTTCGTCGAGGCAACGATGGTATCGGTATCGGCCGAGGAGCCGTTCACGATCCGCCCGTCTTCCTGCAAACGCACCGAAACCGTGGCCTGCGCGTCGGTGCCCTCGGTCACGGCATGGACCTGATAGATCTCCAGCCGCGCCTTGTGCGGGAACAGCATCTTGACGCAGTTGAAGGCGGCATCAACCGGGCCGTCGCCGGTGGCGTCGATGTGGTGGTCCACCCCGTCCACCGACAGCACCATGTCGGCCTCTTGCGGGCCCTCGGTGCCGCAGATCACCCGCAGCTTTTTCAACTGCAGGAATTCATGGGCGTCATTGGTCTGCTCATCGGCGACGAGCGCAATCAGGTCGTCGTCATAGACTTCCTTCTTGCGGTCGGCCAAGGCCTTGAAACGGACAAACACATCGTTCAACTGGTTGTCGGCCAGATCATAGCCCAGTTCTTTCAGCTTCGCCCGCAAGGCGGCACGGCCCGAATGTTTGCCCATGGCGATGTTCTTCGCCGTCAGGCCGATATCGGCGGGCTTCATGATTTCAAAGGTTTCGACGTTCTTCAGCACACCGTCTTGATGGATGCCGCTTTCGTGCAAAAAGGCGTTCTTGCCGACAATGGCCTTGTTGAACTGCACCGGAAAGCCCGACACCGAGGAAACCCGGCGCGACAGGTTCATGATCTTGGTCGTATCAATGCCGGTTTTGTAGGGCATGATATCATTGCGAACGCGCAAGGCCATGACGACCTCTTCCAAAGCGGTGTTGCCAGCGCGCTCGCCCAGACCGTTGATCGTGCATTCGATCTGGCGCGCGCCCGCATCCACGGCGGCCAAGGCGTTGGCGGTCGCCATGCCAAGGTCATTGTGGCAATGGGTGGCGAAAATCACCTTGTCTGCGCCCGGCACCCGCGCCAGCAGCATGGCGATCAGATCGGCGCTTTCGCGCGGCGCGGTGTAGCCCACCGTATCGGGAATGTTGATCGTGGTGGCACCGGCCTTGATGGCAATCTCCACCACGCGGCAGAGGTAATCATGCTCGGTCCGCGTCGCATCCATCGCCGACCATTGCACGTTGTCACAGAGGTTGCGCGCATGGGTCACGGTGTCGTGGATCCGCTCGGCCATCTCGTCCATGGTCAGGTTCGGAATGGCGCGGTGCAGGGGCGAGGTGCCGATGAAGGTGTGGATGCGGGGGGAACGGGCATGCTTCACCGCCTCCCAGCAGCGGTCGATGTCCTTGAAATTGGCTCGGCTCAACCCGCAGATGGTCGAGTTTTTCGACCGCTTGGAAATCTCGCTCACCGCCGCAAAATCGCCCTCCGAAGCAATCGGGAAACCCGCCTCGATCACATCGACGCCCATTTCATCCAAGAGACTGGCAATCTCCAGCTTTTCCTCATGGGTCATGGTTGCGCCGGGCGATTGTTCGCCATCGCGCAGCGTGGTGTCGAAAATCACGACTTTCGGTTGGTCGGTCTTGGTCATGTCAGAAATCCTTGGGTTCTCAGCTTTGTCCTTGGGCGCTTGTCACCTCCGAGCGGTCGCGCCCGGGGGGCACGCTCAGAGGCAGCTAAGAAGAAGCAGGCCACGCGGCAGCCGCGCCGCGGTTGCGGTCGGGGTCAGGCCGGAAAGGGTGCGCGTTTGTGCCATGGCGCCGAACTATAGCCAGCCTTCGGCCAAAGGAAAGGGGGCATTCCAAAAAATCCACCAAAGGATTTGCGCCTTTCACAATACTCCCGCCGGAGGCGCAGGCCCGCCCGAGGTGCGCCGTCACAGGCCAAATCGGCAGCGAAGAGCGGGCATTAGCCCGACGATGAGCGCGCCTGCTCTTGACTTCACGCCCCTGCCCATGTGTATCGGCTGCAAACCATGCCAAGCCTCCTTAAGGGGATCGATGATGCACGCCTATCGCAGCCATACCTGCGCCGCCCTGAACACCGCCCATGTCGGCCAAGAGGTCCGCCTGTCGGGCTGGGTCCACCGGGTGCGCGACCATGGGGGCGTTCTGTTCATCGACCTGCGCGACCATTATGGCATCACGCAGGTCCTGGCCGACAGCGACAGCCCGGCCTTCGCCGCCATCGAAAAGATCCGCGCCGAATGGGTGGTCTGCATTGATGGGCGCGTGAAGGCGCGGGACGCGTCTTTGGTGAACCCCAAACTCGCCACCGGCGAGATCGAGGTCTACGCCACCGGGCTGACCGTCCTTGGTGCTGTGGATGGCGATTTGCCGATGCCGGTCTTTGGCGATGTCGATTACCCGGAAGAAACCCGCCTGACCTACCGCTTCCTCGACCTGCGCCGCGACAAGTTGCATGGCAACATGATGCTGCGCTCAAACGTGGTGCGCTCGATCCGCAACCGGATGTGGGATCAGGGCTTCAACGAGTTCCAGACCCCGATCATCACGGCCTCCAGCCCCGAAGGCGCGCGCGATTTTCTGGTGCCGTCGCGCCTGCACCCCGGCAAGTTCTATGCCCTGCCGCAGGCGCCGCAGCAGTTCAAGCAGCTCATCATGGTGTCGGGCTTTGACCGCTACTTCCAGATCGCGCCTTGCTTCCGCGATGAAGACCCGCGCGCCGACCGTTCGCCGACCGACTTTTACCAGTTGGACATCGAGATGTCCTTCGTCACGCAGGATGATGTGTTTGCCGCCGTCCAGCCGGTGATCCAAGGCATTTTCGAAGAATTCGGCAATGGCAAGAAGGTCTATTCCGACTGGACCAAGATCGCCTATCGCGATTCCTTGAAATGGTATGGCTCGGACAAGCCCGACCTGCGCAATCCGATCAAGATGGCCGATGTGTCGGAGCATTTCCGCGGCTCTGGCTTCGCAATTTTCGCCAAATTGCTGGAGACGGACGGCAATGAAGTGCGCGCCATTCCCGCGCCCACCGGCAGCAGCCGCAAGTTCGCCGACCGCATGAATGCCTTTGCCCAGAAAGAGGGCCTGCCGGGCATGGGCTATATCTTCTGGCGCAAGGCCGAGGATGGCTCGACCGAGGCCGCAGGCCCCATCGCCAAGGCGCTGGGCGACGAGCGGACCGAGGCGCTGCGCGTGGAACTGGGCCTTGGTGAAGGCGATGCGGCGTTCTTCCTTGGCGGCAAGCCCGAAATCTTTGAACCCGTCGCCGGCCGCGCCCGCAATGAGATCGGCCGCGAGCTTGGCCTGACCGAGCAGAATTGCTTCAAATTCGCCTGGATCATCGACTTCCCGATGTTTGAAAAAACCGACGAAGGCACGATTGATTTCAGCCATAACCCCTTCTCGATGCCGCAAGGCGGGATGGAGGCTCTGAACGGTGACCCGCTCAAGGTCTATGCCTACCAGTATGACCTTGCCTGCAACGGCTATGAGCTGATTTCGGGCGGTATCCGTAACCACAAGCCGGAAATCATGTATCGCGCCTTTGAACTGGCCGGGTATCCCAACTCCGAGGTGGACAAGCGCTTTGGCGGCATGGTCAAGGCGTTCAAATACGGCGCGCCGCCCCACGGTGGCTGTGCGGCGGGCATCGACCGGATCGTCATGCTGCTGGCTGATGAGGCCAATATCCGCGAAGTCATCATGTTCCCGATGAACCAGCGCGCCGAAGACCTGCTGATGGGCGCGCCATCGGAACCGATGCTGAAACAGCTCCGCGAACTCAACCTCCGGGTCGTGCCGAAAGAATAAGGGCGGCTTTTCGCCATTTTCCCAAGGGGCGCGCTTTCCAAACCCGGAAGGCGCGCCCATATTCATTTCAATGTGTTTGATGTGTTGGAGCCCGCATGTCCGCTGGCCTTGTTGCTTTCCGGTTTGGCTATGGCCTGCCCTTGGCGGCAGGAGCGCCCACCACAGCCGATGCGGTGCTGGCGGCGCTTGCCGGGCCAGACGAAATGGCGGCCCGCTTCGCAATTCCCGGCTTTGCATGGCAGCATGCCCGATCCTCCGAGATTGCCCGCTCCAAAAAGGCCGCTGAAACCGATCCCGCCACCGCCGCGCGAATCGCCGAACTGGGCAAGGAACTGGATCAAGCCGGGTTTCGGGCGCTGCGGGCCACGGTGGCCCGTGCGGTGGATGCCACGGACAGCTTTCGCGAACGGCTGATGGCCTTTTGGGCCGATCATTTCACGGTCGCCAGCGGTGGCAAGGAACAGGCGCTGACGCCTGCCACCTTTGCCGAAGACGCGTTGCGCCCGCATCTGGCGGGCCGTTTTGGCGACATGCTGTCTGCCGTTGTGCATCATCCGGGGATGCTGATCTATCTGGATCAGGTCCGCTCTGTCGGGCCGAATTCCCCGCGGGCCAAGCGGCGTGGCGGCGGGTTGAACGAAAACCTTGCCCGCGAATTGCTGGAGCTGCATACGATGGGCGTCGGTGCGGCCTATCGTCAAACCGATGTCCGGCAATTGGCAGAACTGTTGACCGGGTTGACCTATGATGCGCGGCGCGGGGCTTCCTTCAATGCCGCCTTTGTCGAACCCGGCCCCGAGGAGATACTGGGGCAAGTCTATGATGGCAAAGGGGAAGCGCCGATCAAAGCGTTTCTGGCCGATCTGGCGGTGCATCCCGCCACCGCCCGGCATGTTGCGCGCAAACTGGCCGTGCATTTCATCTCGGACAGCCCGGATCAGGGCATGATCGACGCCATGGAACAGGCTTGGCTTGAAAGCAGCGGGGCCTTGCCTGCGGTTTATGCCGCGATGCTGCGCCATCCGGCGGCCTTCGCCGGACCTGCGGTCAAGGCGCGTCAACCTTGGGATTTTCTGATCGCGGCGCTGCGGGCCTTGGGGGTGACGGGCGCGCAGGTGATGGATTGGCCGCGTGAACGGCTGGTCGCAGTGGCAATCCTGCCGCTGCGCGCAATGGGGCAGGCGTGGAAATTCCCCCCCGGCCCGGACGGCTGGCCGGAAGACATCGAAAGCTGGATCACGCCGCAAGGGCTGGCCGAGCGGATCGGCTGGGCCATGCGCTGGCCCGCCACGCTGGGCGCGCTGCCGGACCCGACACATCTGGCGCAAACCGCCTTGGGCGAGCGTGCCTCTGCCGCGACGCTGTGGGCGGTGGCGCGGGCGGAAACGCTGGCCGAGGGGGTGGGGATCGTCTTCGCCAGCCCTGAATTCAACAGGAGATAGACCGATGCTGGATCGCCGAAGTCTGTTGCGCGGCTTGGGGGTGTTTGGCTGCTCTGCCGCCGCGCATCCGTTGTTGACGACGGTGACGCTGGCAGGCGGCACGGGATCGGCCTTGGGCGACAATCGGCTGGTTGTCATCATCCTGCGCGGGGCGATGGATGGGCTGGATGTGCTGCGCCCCTTGGGGGACCGCGATTTTGTCCCCTATCGCCCCACGCTGTCTGCCGCAGAGAGCCTTGATCTTGACGGGTTTTATGGGATGCATGCCGGGCTTGCGGGCCTTTTGCCGCTGTGGTCGGCGGGGGAGCTGGCCTTCGTGCAGGCGACATCGACCCCCTACCGCACCAAGCGCAGCCATTTTGACGGGCAAGACCTGTTGGAGGCCGGCACCGGCCCTGATGTGCCGATCGATCAGGTGCGCGATGGTTGGCTGAACCGGCTGTTGCAGGCGGTGCCCGGCCTGACGGCGGAAACCGCCTTTGCCATCGGGCGGCAGGATATGCGCATCCTGCGCGGGTCTGCGCCGGCCTTGGAATGGGCCCCGGAAACCACGGTAGACCTCAGTCCGCAGGCGCAGCTTTTGCTGGAGCAGGTCTATCACGACGACCCGCTGTTTCAGTCCGCCGCCGCCGAGGCGCTGATGCTGGGCGAGGATGGCGGCGCCGATATGGCCGAGATGGACCCGGCCAAGGCGAGGCGTCTGGCCCGCCGGGGCGAAGCGGGGCGGTTGGCCGATTTCGCGGCGCAAAAACTGCGGGACAACACCCGGATTGCCGCGTTTTCCTTGACCGGCTGGGACACGCACAAGGGGCAGGCCAACCGGCTGGGCCAATCGCTGCGGCAGTTGGAGCAGGCGATCCTGCGGTTGAAATCCGGGCTTGGTGCCGCGATCTGGGGCAAGACCACCGTGCTGGCGATGACCGAGTTCGGCCGCACCGTGGCGGAAAACGGCACCGGCGGCACCGACCATGGCACCGGCGGGACGATGCTTGTGGCCGGGGGTGCCCTGCGCGGTGGCAAGGTTTACGGGGTCTGGCCCGGACTTGCCGAGGCCGCTCTTTTTGAACGCCGTGATCTGATGCCCACCTCGGATGTACGGGCTTGGGCGGCCCATGCAATGCGGGGACTGTACGGCTTTGACCGGGGGCTGTTGCAGGACACGGTTTTTCCGGGGGTGGAGATGGGCGAGGATCCGGGTTTGATCCTATAGGCGGCCGCCCGTGCCCCCGAGAGCCCCCTTGCCCTTGGGGGGCTGGCCTTTCATAAATGGCCAAAAGGATGTGCCCCATGTCAGATGAACGTTTGGGAACCCCGGTTCCCGGCTGGACCCCGCCACCTGCCCCCGTGGGCGAAGTGCTGGAAGGCCAATATGTGCGGTTGGAGCGGCTGGATGCCGACACCCATGCCGCCGACCTGCACCGCGCCTATTCGGGTCATGACGCGCTTTGGGATTACATGCCTTACGGGCCGTTCTCGTCGGCTGCGTCCTATCACCGCTGGGCCAAGGAAACGGCCAGTGGTGCAGACCCTTTGTTCTATGTGCTGCGCGACAAGGCGACGGGCCATTGTGGCGGCGTGGCAAGCTATCTGCGCATCACGCCAGCGGCAGGGTCGATCGAGGTGGGCCATATCTGCCTGTCGCCCGAAGTGGCCAAGGGCCGGGTCTGGACCGAAGCGATGTTCCTGATGATGGAATGGGCCTTCCGCAACGGCTATCGTCGCTATGAATGGAAGTGCAACGCGCTGAACATGGCGTCGCGCCGGGCGGCGCAGCGGCTGGGCTTCAGCTATGAAGGCATCTTCCGGCAGGCGGCGGTGATCAAGGGCCGCAATCGCGATACTGCGTGGTTTGCGGTGATTGATGCGGAATGGCCCGCCCTGCGCGAAGCCTATGCGGCTTGGCTGTCGCCCCGCAACTTTGATGCGGCCGGACGCCAGAAAGAGCGCCTGTCCGACCTGACGCGGCTGGTGCGGGTGGCCGAGGACCCCGGTCTGGTTTAGGCGCGGATGTGACGCTGGCGGCTCTCTGCGTCAGTCCGGTTTGTTGAAAGGGTTGGTGGGCCGCAACCGGGCCGCCAACAGATGCCGCAGCCGGTGCAAATCCGCCCCTTCAGCCGCGCGATGGGCGGCCTTGGCCAGATCCTCGTCCTGAGTATAGGCGGCAATGCCGGACAGAAAGGCCGCAACATAGCGTTGCTGGTCGGGTGCCGGTTCGCCCTGAAGGGCGCGGGCGGCAAAGGCCAGATCGTCGCGCAGCGCCAAAGGATCGGGCGGGGTGGTGCCCATCGGCCCGATGGGCGGCGGATGGATGTCCAGTTCGGGCAACAGGGGGCGCAACACGCGGCACAGTTGCGCCACATTCTCCAAGGGTTTGTCGATGAAACCATCCGCCCCGGCCGCCAAGGCAATGGGTCGACCCTCAGCACTGCCCGACATGCCCAGCACCGCCGAGGGCCGCCGTGCCGACTGCACGATGTCGCGAATCAGCACCTCGCCCCTGCCATCGGGAAGGCCAAGGTCGATCAGGGCGACATCGGGGCTATAGACCTTCAGATGGCGGCGCGCCGCCTCGATCGTTTCGGCCCGCCGCAACCGGGCGCCCGCCCGCCGCGCCATCAGCCGCAAGGCTTCGCAGGCAAAGCGGCTGTCTTCAACGGCCAGAATGGTTGTGCCCTGCAAGGGCAATTCCACCGCCCATCCCCCCAAGGATCGCGCCGCGGCAAACGGGCCGGACGACAACCCCGTCAAGGGCGGCGCGCGGTCGGGCGGGGAGGAGTGATTCGGCGGCATGGGGATCTCTGGCAGGAAGGTTCCGCCAGTAGACCCTGCGCTTGCCTAACGGCTGGTAAAGACCTTGGTATTTGCCGCAATTTTCGCGCCTGTCTGTCCCCGGCCCCTTGCCGCGGCGTGCCCGGCTCCGCATAACGCTGGGAATGTGCCTTGCGGAGAGTTTTCCATGATCGGACGCCTGAACCATGTCGCCATCGCGGTCCCCGACCTTGAGGCCGCCGCCGCGCAATACCGCGATACGCTGGGGGCCAAGGTGAACCCTCCGCAGGACGAGCCGGATCATGGCGTCACCGTGGTCTTCATCGAACTGCTGAACACCAAGATCGAACTTCTGTACCCTTTGGGCGAGAACAGCCCGATCCAAGGGTTTTTGGAAAAGAACCCCGCAGGCGGAATTCACCACATCTGCTATGAAGTTGATGATATCCTTGCCGCGCGCGACCGCCTGAAGGCCAGCGGCGCAAGGGTTCTGGGCAATGGGGAGCCAAAGATCGGCGCGCATGGCAAGCCGGTCCTGTTCCTGCACCCCAAGGATTTCAACGGCTGTCTGGTAGAGTTGGAGCAAGTATGACCATCACCGCCGCCATCGTCCTGTTTTCCGTGATCTGGTTTCTGGTGTTTTTCTGCGTCCTGCCGTTCCGCTTTAAATCGCAGGCCGAAGCGGGCAGCGTCACGCCCGGCACTCCGGCCTCTGCGCCCGCCGATGCCGCGATTGGCAAGAAAGCCAAGATCACCACGGGGATCGCCGTCGTGATCTTTGCCGGGCTTTACTGGGTCATCGCCTCGGGCGTCATCACCCGCGACAATATGGATGTGTTCCACATTCTGAACTGATCCGCAGCGGACCCTAGCGCCGCGCCGTCATGGCGTGGAACAGATGGGTGAAGGTGGCCACCCCCAGAACCGGAACCACCAGATTGACCAGCGGGATCGACAAGGGCGCCGCCATCAGCGTGCCCGCCAGCCAGATGCGCCCCGCATTCTGCCCGCGCAGGGTTTTTGCCGCCGCCCGCCCAACACGGCGCATGGCGACAAGGGTGAAATATTCACGCCCCAAAAGCCAGCCGTTCAGACCCCAGAACAACAGCGGCGCGAAAGGCCCGGAAAAGATGTAAAACACCAGCGCAACAACGTTGGCCGCCAGCAGCAGGCCAAGGAAGTTCAGGCTGTCGATCAGGCTATCGGCCAGCCGCAGCGGGGTGACGGGGGGCAGGCCGGGGTAATGCCGATCTTCGACCGCATCGGCGATGCCTTCCAGAAACAAGCCGGTAAAGGCCGAGGCGACCGGCACCATCAGAAACACCGACAGCCCCAGCATCAGCAAAAATGAACCCCAGCCCAGAACCTGTTCAATGCCGCCCACGGGGCCAAGCAGGGGCAAAGTGATCGTCCCCGGCACAAGGCCTTCGACAAGCCAGAGAAAGCCCGCAGATATCCCGACCAAAAGCCCCAAGGCCAAGAGAACGCCCAGAAGCATCACGCGGCGGAAACGCGCGTCGCCGATCTGATTCAGGGCTTTGAAGAAACTGGAAAAGATCACGAAAGACCCCATTGCACGACGCGGGAAAGATCGGGGCGCGGGCGTTCGGGCGCGGCGGGGCCGGGGGTGCCGATATGCACAATTCCGGCTACGGTTTCCGCCCCCGTGCAGCCAAAGGCGCGGGCGCAGAAAGCGGCGTCATGGCTGACCCAGCCCGTCAACCAGTTCGCCCCCCAGCCTGCGGCGGTGGCGGCGTTGACCAAGCCAAGGCAGAGCGCGCCCGCTGAAAGCACCTGTTCGGCCACAGGAATTTTAGGCACATCCTGCGGAGCCGAGATCACCACCACCGCCAGCCCGCCCCGGTCAAACTGCCCGCGGCCCTTTTCGATCTTTTCGGCATCTCCCCCCAAATCGCGCGCCCGCGCTTCGGCCAGATCGGCCAGCCGGGCCATGTCGGTCTTGGTCAATACGATCAGCCGCCATGGCTCCAGCTTGCCATGGTCGGGCACCCGCAGGGCCGCTGCCAGAATGGGTTCCAAGGCATCCCGGCTTGGCACCGGCCCGGCAAAGAGTTTGGCCGGTTGCGATTGACGGGCGGCAAGAAAGGCAAAGGCGGCAGCATTGGAAGCGGTGGGCATCGAAAACTCCTTTTTTCCGCCAAGGTTTCGGAGGAAAGCGGGGAAGGGTCAAGCGGGGTTGCATGTGCAGCGGTGAAAGGTCAGTTTGCGGCCATGCAAAAAGGGGCTTGGGCAGAACTGGCGGTGGCGGGGGCAGAGTTTGCCCTGCGCGTCACACCGCGCGCGCGGCGCGAGGAGATTTCGCGCGACGACAGCGGTTTCAAGGTCGCCGTGTTTGCCCCACCCGAAGATGGCAAGGCCAATGCTGCCGTGCAGGCGCTTTTGGCCCATGCCTTGGGGGTGGCAAAATCGCGGCTGGTTCTGGTGCGCGGCGCAACATCCCGCGACAAGCTGTTCCGGTTGGAGGCTTAGCCTTTGGCCGGTCTTTCGACCCGGTAGCTGCCTTCGGGCAGGTCCAGCGCGGCGGCCAGATCGCGCAATTGGGCCATCGACAGGGTGACGATCTGCGGCTCGTCTGTCATCTCATCGATCTGCCGGACCACAACGCAGTCCTCAAAAGCCTCGATGATGACATCCTCTTGCAGAGGCATGTCCTTGTCCCCCTCGTCAACAAGGGTGATCACGGTGGCATCAAATTCATGCTCGATGGTAAACATGCCAAGATGGTAGGCCGGCTTGCGGCGCAGGGCAAGTCCGCTCACGGATTCAGGAGCCACTGGCGGGAAGATGGCGCGCGCTGCTAAAAGCCTGCGAAAAGCGCAGAAGGGGCAGGCGATGAAATATGGGGTTGTGTTGGCGATGGTTGCCGCGATGGCCGTGCAGGGCTGTATTCCGGTGATACAGGCAGAGCCGCAGGCCCCGTTGCCGGTCGAGGCGGCGGCAGAGAATTTCGTGGCGGTGGTTGCGCAGATGGAACCGGTGGCGGAAGACTATTGCCGCCGTCTTTCCCGCATCAGCAATTGCGATTTTCGTATCGTGATTGATGATCGGCCTGGCCAACCCGCAAATGCCTTCCAGACGCTGGACGACAGCGGGCGCCCGATGCTGGCCTTTACGGTGGCGCTGATCCGTGATGCGCGCAACCGCGATGAATTGGCCTTTGTCATGGGCCATGAGGCCGCCCACCACATTGCGGGCCATATTCCGCGGCAGCAGAATACCGCGCTTGCCGGGGCGGTGCTGGCGGGGGTGCTGGCACAGGTCAGCGGTGCCGGTCAGGATGTGGTCAACTCGGCGCAGGATATTGGGGCGACGGTGGGCGCGCGGCGGTTCTCCAAGGATTTCGAATTGGAGGCCGACAGCCTTGGCTCGGAAATCGCCCTTGTTGCAGGGTATGATCCGATGGTGGGGGTGGCGTTCTTTGATCGGATCCCGGACCCCGGCGATCGCTTCCTTGGCTCGCACCCGGCCAATGCCGATCGCAAGCGGATGGTGGCGGCGACCGTTGCCCGGCTTGGGGGCTGAGGCGCGGTTGATCCCCGATTGATCCCCGATTGATCCGTGTCAAAGCGCGGTGGTGCGATCCGCGCGATCCTTGCCGCATTCAGGTCGCGTGAGGGAAGAAGATGATCGGGTATCCTGAGGCGCCTCGGGCATGGGGCTTTACGCGGGGCATGGCGCGCACGGTGGGCGTGTCCTTGCCCGATGCGGTGGTGGACGGCTGGCTCAGCCGGGATGAATTGGGGGTGCTGGTGGAGCGCTGCCGCACCTGCGGCAGTACCAGGGCCTGCACCGATTGGCTGTCCCATACCGTCGCGGCCGAGGCGCTGCCGGGCTTTTGTCCGAACGCCACGGCGTTGGTGGCCTTGCGCCCCTAAATTCCGCGATGTCGGGGGCAAGGGTTTTCTCGGGGGCCGCCAGCCGCTACGGTGCCTGCCATGTTGCAGATCGAAGATGTCCTCCGTGACCGCGGGTCACGTTATGCGGTTTCTGGTGGTCCCGTGCAGGGCCGCGCCGGGGCCGAGGCCTTTCTGGCCGAGTTGAAGCGGGCCAAGAAATACGCCAAGGCCACGCATAACACTTGGGCTTGTGTGTTCTCGGATGCAGGCCCGGTGAAGAATGACGATGGCGAGGCCGGGGCGGGTGCCGTCATTCTGAAGATGCTGGAGCGCGCGGGGCTGGTGGACCATATCATCGTCGTCACCCGATGGTATGGCGGGGTGCATCTGGGCGGCGACCGCTTTGCCCATGTTGTGACCTGCACGCGGGCCTATCTCGACGGCTTGCCGAAGGCGGGGTCAAAGGCTTAGCCTGCCGTTCAGGGGATGGGGGGCAATTCATGCATGCAATTCTGGCCGCCGAGGCGCGGCGGTTTTGGAACACCTGTGTCTGGTCATGGGACGGATGGACGGCGGCCTGGGCCAGTGAAAAGACGCTGCGGCAATGGACGGTGGTGAACGTCCTGTCGGTGGCGGCGACGTTTCTGGTGGCGATCTCTCCGGCCGAGCGCGCTTTGATCTGGGCCTTGGGGCTGTTGATCCTTGCGGCAGAGTTGATGAACACCGGGTTGGAGGAGGTTGTGGATTATCTGTCAAAAGACATCGACCCCCGCGCCAAAAAGGCCAAGGATTGCGGATCGGCGGCCGTGGCCCTGACCGCACTGGCGGGTGGCATGGCGTGGCTGGTGGTGCTGATCGGCTGATCTGGAAACCCTTGCGCCCTTGGCTGGCCCCGGAGGGTTTCACACCCTCCGGACCTCCCGTGGAGTATTTCAAAAGGCGCAAGACGGGCAGCGGGGCGTGGGGTCAGATCAGGTTCATCACCTTGTCGCGGAAGGCGTGATTGGCGACGATGCATTCATCCAGATAGCCGGGCAGGGCATGGGCGCGCGGCAGATCCGCCAGCCAGTTGCCCGGATCGGCCAAGGCGGGCATGCGGGCAAAGCCGCGGAACTTTGCGGAAAACGGCAGGCACAATACTTTGCGGCCCATCAACATGGCCCAATAGGTGCCGTGAAATGAATTGGTGATGACCGTTTCTCCCGAGGCGAGAAAGGCCAGCGCCTCGGCCAGAGTGCCGTCGTGATTGGTGCGGCAGGCGATGCCATCGGGGCGCTGCACCGTCTCGGATTTGGTCGCGTGCAGGTAAAGAACCGCGTCGCGGGTTGGCGCGCTGGCGGTTTGCAAGCCGGGGGCGAGGCAGGTGGCGCAAGGCACATATTCGGTGCCCTTGATGCCCACATCGCGGCACCCGATCAGCGACATGCGGGCCTGAAACCGGTCGGCCCCGTCCACCTTGCGCTTGGCGGCCTGCAAGCCGATGGCCCAGGTCACGCAATGGCGTGCCGCCGCGGCATGATGGGCCACACAATCGACCACACTGGCATAGATCTGACCGCCCCCGAAGATGGCGACATCGCAGGGCGGCACGTCTTCTTTCAGCGATTGCACGGTTTTGCGGGCGTCAAAGGCAAGCCAATAGGCCGGGCAACATTCCCGATCTCCGATATTGCGAGATCCTTTTCGGTGCTGAAAAACCAGATGACCCATACCCATCAGCCTAATGACGCCCGGCGGGCCGTGCAAGGCGTGCCGCAAGAGATCAACTGATGAGGTGGCGCAGGCCCTGTGTCACATCGGTGCGCACGGCAAGGCGCAGGCCGGGCTCGTCGCCGGCCTTGAGCGCGGCGAGGATCAGCCGGTGATGCTGCGGCAGATCGCGGCGGCGGATCTTTTGGTAAAGTGCGCGCATCGTGGGGCCAAGTTGCAGCCAGACCGTTTCGATCATGGCGAGCATCGCGGGCGTCTGGGCGCGCAGGTACAGCGTGCGGTGAAATTCCAGATTGCTGCGCACATAGGCCACCGCGTCCTGATTCATCACCGCTTCCTGATTGGCCGCATTGATCGCGGCCAGCCGGTCGATCAGCGCGAAATGCACGCGGGGCAGGGCGCGGGCGGCCATCTCCGGCTCCAAGAGGGCGCGGATGGCGGCCAGTTCCTCGATCCGTTCCGGGGTGAGATCGGGGGTGCTGATCCGACCGGAGGAGGAAATGGTCAGCGCGCCTTCGGCGGCGAGCCGCCGCGCCGCCTCGCGCACCGGGGTCATGGAGACGCCGAATTGCGCCGCGATGCCGCGCAGGGTCAGCGCCTGACCGGGGGCCAGTTCGCCATGCATCACCTGCTGGCGCAGGGTGCGGAACACGCGTTCATGCGCGGCGGCGTTCGGGTCGGCAAGACGCGGAGAGGGGCGGGGCTGATCGGTCATGGCGGCAGCGAACATGAAGCCCGCGCGGGGGTCAATCCCCCAAGGCGGTAAAGCGCAGCGCGTGCAGGGCCGTGCCATGGGTGTGCAGCCAGCGCCGCTGCGCCTCCCAGCCGGGGTAAAGCTGGTCCACCACGGCCCAGAACCGGTCGGAGTGGTTCATCTCCAGCATATGTGCGACCTCATGCGCCGCGACATAAGTCAGCACCGCGGGCGGCGCCATGATGAGCCGCCAGGAATACATCAGCGCGCCCTCATGGCTGCATGAACCCCAGCGCGAGCGGGTGTCGCGCAGGGTGATGCGGGCCACCTTGCGCCCGATCAGGCCGGCGTAATGGTCAGAGGCGGCCACCAGACGATCGCGCGCCAGCGCCTTCAGCCAGGCTTGCGCCCGCGCGCCCGCCAATGCCGCATCGCCGGGTACCAGCAAGCTGTCCCCCTCCAGCAGCAACCTGCGCCCCTGGCCCGCGATCAGGCGAATCGCCCGGCCCTCGACCGGGATTTCCGTGCCGATCCCGACCAGATCGGCGCGCGGCATCTGCGCCAAGGCCTTGCGCAGCCACCCTTCCTGCGCGCGGGCAAAATCCATCGCCTCTGATTCGCGCGCCCGCAGCGGCAACGACAGGGTGATGCGCCCATCCACCCGGCTGACGCGCAGCGAAAACCGCCTTGCGCGGGCAGAACGGCGCAAGGTGATGTCGAGCGGCGGCGAACCGGGCAGGTTGGGCATGGAACCTCTTGAAACGGAGCGCAAGAATAGCAATGTGGGGGCCAGTCGCAATCCGGTGGCATCAGCGCACAAAGGCTTTGACAGTTCCGGGCACTTGTGGCAATCGGCCGCTCTACTGGATATCCGCCTGAAAAGGCCAGCCTGAAAAGGGAATACCATGCCCAAGGCAGAATGGGGCACGAAGCGCATTTGCCCGACCACCGGGAAGCGCTTTTATGACCTGAACCGCAGCCCGATCGTCAGCCCCTATACCGGCGAGGTTGTGGACATCGAAAGCGCGCGCCGCAAAATGGCCGCCGCCGTCATCAGCCGCTCGACGCCCGACAAGGACGACGAGGTTCTGGTCGACGATCTGGAAGCCGATGACGATCTGTTGGTCGGTGGCGTTTCGGACGATGCCGAAATGGACGACGAGCTGTTGGAAGACGACGCCGACGACAATGTTTCGCTCGACGATCTGGCCGATGTGCCGGGGGACGAGGAAGAACTCTAAGCTGTTTCGGCAGACGCGGAAAAAGTGCATTTTACCTCTTGCACCCCGCCGCGCCTGCCAATAAACAGCGCCCATCCCGAGCGGCCCACGCTCGGTAAGTTGGTAACGGGGTCATAGCTCAGATGGGAGAGCGCTTGAATGGCATTCAAGAGGTCGGGAGTTCGATCCTCCCTGGCTCCACCAACCAGCCTTCGGACAGCGACGCCTTCGGGCGTCGTTTTCGTTTGTGCTTTGGCGCAGGGCAATGGCGGCATTTCTGCACAATCGCCGGGCTTGATCGGTGTGGCGAATGACGCACCATCGCGGACAGCCATTCCATGATGGGAAAAAGCCATGACTGACGTGCCGAAGATTGCCCAGAAAGCCCCCTACAAGGTGGATCTGGAGGCGGGGAAGACCTATTTCTGGTGCGCCTGTGGCGAATCAAAGAATCAGCCGTTTTGCGATGGCAGCCACAAGGGGGGTGCCTTTGTGCCGCTGAAGGTGGTGGCCGAGGAGACGAAGACCTCCTACCTCTGCGGCTGCAAGCAGACGAAGAACGGGGCCTTCTGCGACGGCACGCATAAGGGGCTGTAAGGCGCGCTGCGTCGCGGGGGCTGGCGGCAATGGAAAAGGCCGCCCAAGGGGCGGCCTGTCTCATGTTCGGGGTGGTCAGGCGTGGATCGCGCCATCGCCACAGGCAAGGGCGGCTTCGCGCACGGCCTCGGAATAGGTCGGATGCGCGTGGCAGGTCAGCGCCACGTCTTGCGCCGAGGCGCCAAACTCCATCGCGACGCAGATTTCATGGATCATGTCCCCCGCGCCCGGCCCGATGATATGGGCGCCAAGGATGCGGTCGGTGGCAGCGTCTGCCAAGAGTTTCACGAAGCCCTCGGCCTGAAACACGGCTTTCGCCCGCGCATTGCCCATGAAGGGGAACTTGCCGACCTTGTAGGCGCGGCCCTGTTCCTTCAGCGCCTCCTCGGTAGCCCCGACCGAGGCCACTTCGGGCGTGGTGTAGATCACGCCGGGGATGACGCCATAATTCACATGGCCATGCTTGCCTGCGATGATCTCGGCCACGGCCATGCCCTCATCCTCGGCCTTGTGCGCCAGCATCGGGCCGGGGACGGCATCGCCGATGGCATAAAGGCCGGGGATATTGGTGCGGAAGTGGTCGTCGATCTTGACCTGGCCGCGCGGCAACATCTCGACGCCCAGGGCCTCCAGCCCCAGACCGGCGGTGTAGGGCTTGCGGCCGGTGGCGACCAGCACGACCTCAGCCTCGATCTCGGCCTCCTTGTCGTTCTTGCGCAGTTTGTAGCTGACCTTGCCGCCTTCGACCTTCTGCACGGCGGCACCCATGACGAATTTCAGCCCCTGCTTTTTCAGGATGCGTTCAAAGGTCTTGGCGACCTCGGCATCCATGCCGGGGGTGATGGCGTCAAGATATTCGACCACGGTCACCTCGGCCCCGAGACGGGCATAGACCGAGCCCATCTCCAGCCCGATCACGCCGGCACCGATCACCACCATCGACTTGGGGATCGCCGGCAGCGCCAGTGCGCCGGTCGAGGTGACGACGGTCTTTTCATCCACTGTCACGCCCGGCAGCGAGGCGGGCTCCGATCCGGTGGCGATGACGATGGACTTTGCGGTATGAACCTCGTCGCCGACCTTGACTTGGCCCGCTGCGGGGATGGAACCCCAGCCCTTGAGCCAGGTCACCTTGTTCTTCTTGAACAGAAACTCGATCCCTTTGGTGTTGCCGCCGACGACATCCGCCTTATAGGCCTGCATCTTGGCCCAATCGACCGTGGGGTTGGCGCCCATCAATCCCATTTTTTCAAAGTTCTCGTGGACCTCATGCAGGTGATGCGTGGCGTTCAAAAGTGCTTTTGACGGGATGCAGCCGACGTTCAGGCAGGTGCCGCCAAGGGTGTCGCGACCCTCGACCACGGCGGTGTTCAGGCCCAGTTGGGCACAGCGGATGGCCGACACATAGCCGCCGGGGCCAGCGCCGAGGATGATGACGTCGAAGTCTGCCATGGTGTGGTTCCTTGTCTTGCGGTAGTCCCGGGGGCGCTTCGCCCCCCGGACCCCCAGAGGGTATTTTTGCCAAGATGAAAGTCAGATCAAAACGGCGACCAGCATCGTGAGCGTTGCGAAAAAGCCTACGAACCAGATGGCCGAGCGCCAGGGCCGCCAGCCAAAGGCATAGGCGGGGACATAGGCGATGCGGGCGGCAAGGTAGCTGTAGGCGGCGAATTGGGTGGTCGGGGTGGACTGGTTCGAAAGGGTGATGACCGAGACGGCGATGGTGAACAGGATCAGCCCTTCGAAATGGTTTGCAAAGGCGCGCTGCATCCTGCCGGAAAGCACGGAAAGCTGCCGAGACGGCGCGCGGTCGCGGGCCGAGGAGGTGTAGCCCATGCCAAGGTCACGGTTGGCCGGAATGGCATAGAGCGCATATTGCAGGCATTGCAGCAGGGCGGCGAGGGTGAGGGCGGTGAGTTCGGGGGTCATGTCACATCCCTTGCGGGTGGGGAGCGTGGGCGGGGTGAACCCCGCCCTACGCTTCACAGTAGGTCGGGGTTCACCCCGACGCGGGTTACAGATCCATCAACAACCGGCGCGGGTCTTCCAGCGCCTCTTTGACGCGCACCAGGAACGTCACAGCGCCTTTGCCGTCAACGATGCGGTGGTCATAACTCAGCGCAAGATACATCATCGGGCGGATGACGATCTGGCCGTTCACCACCACTGGGCGGTCCTGGATCTTGTGCATGCCAAGGATACCCGATTGCGGCGGGTTCAGGATCGGCGAGGACATCAAGGAGCCGTAAACCCCGCCGTTCGAGATGGTGAAGCTGCCGCCCTGCATTTCTGCCATCGACAGTTTGCCGTCACGGGCGCGCAGGCCCAGTTCGGCGATCTTCTTCTCGATGGCGGCAAAGCCCATCTGGTCGGCGTCACGCACCACGGGAACCACAAGGCCCGACGGGGTGCCGACGGCGACGCCCATATGGACGTAGTTCTTGTAGACGATGTCCTGACCGTCGATCTCGGCATTGACCTCGGGCACTTCTTTCAGGGCGTGGGTGCAGGCCTTCACGAAGAAGGACATGAAGCCCATCTTGACGCCGTGCTTCTTTTCAAACGCATCCTTGTAGGTGTTGCGCAGTTCCATGATGCCCGACATGTCCACCTCGTTATAGGTGGTCAGCATGGCGGCGGTGTTCTGTGCATCTTTCAGGCGGCGGGCGATGGTGGCGCGCAGGCGGGTCATCTTGACGCGCTCCTCACGGGCGGCGTCATCGGCGGGCACGGGCGCGCGCGGAATGGCGGCCGGGGCGGGGGTGGCCGCCGCAGCAGCCGATACCGCCGTGGCGGCGCGGGCCACATCTTCTTTCATCACGCGGCCATCGCGGCCGGACCCCTGCACCTGATCGGGGGAAAGCCCGGCCTCAGCCATCGCCTTTTTCGCCGAGGGCGCGTTTTCGACATCGCTGCGCGGGGTCAGTTGTTCCGGCCCGGCACCGGGCGAGCCCACCACAGCCGCAGCCTTGGCTTTCGGTTCGGCGGTGGGCGCGGTGACGATGCCCGCAGTCCCTTCGGCGACGATGGCCAGGCGCGCCTTGGCGTCCACCGTGGTGCCTTCGGGGGCAAGAATTTCGGTCAGCACGCCGGTGACGGGCGAGGGCACTTCGACCGAGACTTTATCCGTCTCAAGCTCGCACAGCATCTCGTCCTGTTTCACCGCATCGCCAACCTTTTTGAACCAGGTCGAGACGGTGGCTTCGGATACGCTTTCGCCCAGGGCGGGCACCATAACATCGGTCATGATCTTCTCCATCCTCCGGGCGATCAGCCCAGAGCCTCCTTCACGAGGGTTTCCTGTTCATATTTGTGGCGGCTGGCCAGACCCGTGGCGGGCGAGGCAGAGGCCTTGCGGCCGGCATAGGCAAAGCGGGTCTTTTTCGCGCCGATCTCGGTGAGGATGGCCTCCAGCTCCGGCTCGACAAAGGACCAGGCGCCCTGGTTCTTCGGCTCCTCCTGACACCAGACCCAGGTCGCGCCTTTGAAGCGGGAAAGCTCCGCCTTCAGCGATTTGGTGGGCATCGGGTAGATCTGTTCCAGACGCATCAGATAGGTGTCGTCTTGGCCGCGCGCATCGCGTTCAGCGAGAAGGTCGTAATAGACCTTGCCCGAACAAAGGACGACGCGCTTGATCTTGTCGTCGGCTTTCAGCGTCAGTTTCGAGTTGCCCTTTTCGGCATCATCCCACAGCACGCGGTGGAAGGTGGAGCCGTCAACGAAATCTTCGGTCCGCGACACCGCCATCGGGTGACGCAACAAGGATTTCGGCGTCATCATGATGAGCGGTTTGCGGAAGGTGCGGTGCAACTGGCGGCGCAGGATGTGGAAGTAGTTCGCAGGCGTGGTGCAATTCGCCACGATCCAGTTTTCTTCCGCCGAAAGTTGCAGGAAGCGTTCCAGACGGGCGCTGGAATGTTCCGGCCCCTGGCCTTCGAACCCGTGCGGCAGAAGCACGACGAGGCCCGACATCCGCAGCCATTTCGATTCCGACGAGTTGACGAACTGGTCGAACATGATCTGCGCGCCATTGGCGAAATCGCCGAACTGGGCTTCCCAGAGCGTCAACCCGTTGGGTTCGGCCAGCGAATAGCCGTATTCAAAGCCCAAGACCGCATATTCCGACAGGGCCGAGTCGATGACTTCGTATTTCGCCTGCCCCGCGCGGATGTGGTTCAAGGGATAATGGCGCTCCTCGGTGACTTGGTTGATCCAGCCCGAATGGCGCTGCGAGAAGGTGCCGCGGGTGCAATCCTGCCCTGCCAGACGCACCGGGAAGCCTTCGACGGCCAAGGTGCCAAAGGCCAGCGCCTCGGCTGTGGCCCAGTCAAACCCTTCGCCTTTGGCGAACATGTCCTTCTTGGACTCAAGCTGACGCGCCACGGTCTTGTGGATGTCAAAGCCTTCCGGCACGCGGGTCAGCGCGGCCCCCACCTCGGCAAAGGTGTCAGCCTTGACCCAGGTTTCGCCGCGTTCGTAATTCACCAGATCCTTGGTTTGCAGGTTCTTCCAGCGCCCGTCCAGCCAGTCGGCCTTGTTGGGCTTATAGGCCTTGCCAGCCTCGAATTCCTCATTCAGGCGCGCCTGGAAGGCGGCCTTCATGTCTTCGATCTCGCCTTCCGGGATCAGGCCGTCCTTGACCAGACGCTCGGTATAAAGTTGCAGCGTGGTCTTTTGTTTGCGGATGCGGTTGTACATCGCCGGGTTGGTGAACATCGGCTCATCGCCTTCGTTGTGACCAAAGCGGCGGTAGCAGAAGATGTCCAGCACGACGTCCTTGTGGAACTTCTGGCGGTATTCGGTGGCCAATTTCGCGGCATGCACCACGGCCTCGGGGTCGTCACCGTTCACGTGGAAGATCGGCGCTTCGACCATCAGGGCGATGTCGGTCGGATAGGGCGAGGTGCGCGAGAAATGCGGCGCGGTGGTGAAGCCGATCTGGTTGTTCACCACGATATGCAGACAGCCGCCGGTGCGGTGGCCCTTGATGCCCGAAAGCTGGAAACATTCGGCGACGATGCCTTGCCCTGCAAAGGCCGCGTCACCGTGCAGAAGGATCGGCAAGACCGAAATCCGTTCGGCGCTGTCACCGAACTGGTCTTGTTTGGCGCGGACCTTGCCCAGAACCACGGGGTTCACCGCCTCAAGGTGGCTGGGGTTGGCGGTGAGGGAAAGGTGAACCGTGTTGCCGTCAAAGGTGCGGTCCGACGAGGCGCCGAGGTGATATTTCACGTCGCCCGAGCCATCGACTTCTTCAGGCTTGTAAGAGCCGCCTTGGAATTCGTGGAAAATCGCCTTGTAAGGTTTCTGCATCACATTGGCGAGAATGTTCAATCGGCCCCGGTGCGGCATGCCGACGATGATTTCCTTCACGCCCTGCGCGCCGCCAACCTTGATGATGGCTTCCATCGCGGGGATCAGCGCTTCGCCGCCGTCCAGACCAAAGCGCTTGGTCCCCATGTATTTGACATGCAGGAACTTTTCATAGCCCTCGGCCTCGACCAGCTTGTTCAGAATGGCGCGGCGCCCTTCGCGGGTGAACTGGATTTCCTTGCCGTAACCTTCGATCCGCTCTTTCAGCCAAGCCGATTGTTCGGGGTCCGAAATATGCATGAATTGCAGCGCAAAGGTGCCGCAATAGGTGCGCTTCACGATCTCGACGATCTGGCGCATCGAGGCGGTTTCCAGCCCCAGCACGTTGTCGATGAAGATCGGGCGGTCCATGTCGGCCTCGGTGAAGCCGTAAGAGGCCGGGTCGAGTTCCGGGTGCGGGGTTTTCGGCGCCATGCCCAAGGGATCAAGATCGGCGGCCAGATGGCCCCGGATGCGGTAGGCGCGGATCAGCATGATGGCGCGGATACTGTCCAGCACGGCACGCTGGATCTGGTCTTGGGTCAGGGTCACGCCTTTTTCGGCGGCCTTTTCGGCAATCTTCTTGCCCGCCGATTTGGCATCGGGCGTGGCAGGCCATTCGCCGGTCAGCGCGGCGGTCAGGTCATCGGCCGGTTGCGGCGGCCAGTCGGTGCGGGCCCAGGACGGCCCGGCCGCGGCGCGCTTGGCGTCCATCTCGCTGTCGCCAAGGGCGCGGAAAAACTCGGCCCACCCGGCATCGACCGAGGCCGGATCGGCGGCATAGCGCGCGGCCAGTTGGTCAACGTAATCGGCATTGGCCCCGTTCAGGAACGAGCCGGCATGGAATTGGCTGTTGGGGGTCTGTTCGGTCATGATTTCCTCCCTTGAGGGCCTTGCGGGCGAAGGGGCGAGGTTTCCCTCGCCGCTGTCGTCGTAGGGTGGGTTTTACCCCACCAAGGTTAAGCAAGAGGTGGGTTCAAAACCCACCCTACGCCTTATTTGCCGATCGCCTTCATCACGGCTTCGCCCAGATGGGCGGGGCTGTCGGCCACCACGATTCCGGCTGACTTCATGGCTTCGATCTTGCTCTCCGCATCGCCCTTGCCACCGGCCACGATGGCCCCGGCATGGCCCATGCGGCGGCCCTTCGGGGCGGTGCGACCGGCGATGAAGCCAGCGGTCGGCTTCCAGCGGCCCTTTTTCTTCTCGGACGCCAGAAACTCTGCTGCTTCTTCTTCCGCCGAACCGCCGATTTCGCCGATCATGATGATCGAATGGGTTTCCGGGTCGGCCAGAAACATCTCCAGGACGTCGATATGTTCAGTGCCCTTGATCGGGTCGCCGCCGATGCCGACAGCGGTCGATTGGCCAAGGCCGAGATCGGTGGTTTGCTTCACCGCCTCATAGGTCAGCGTGCCCGACCGCGACACGACACCGACCGAGCCGCGACGGTGGATGTGGCCCGGCATGATGCCGATCTTGCAGGCGTCGGGCGTGATGATGCCGGGGCAGTTCGGCCCGATCAGGCGGGTCTTGGAATTGATGAGGGCGCGCTTGACCTTCATCATGTCCAAGACAGGAATACCTTCGGTGATGCAGACCACCAGCGGGATTTCGGCGTCGATGGCTTCAAGGATCGAATCCGCGGCAAAGGGCGGCGGGACGTAGATCACCGAGGCATCAGCCCCGGTGCGCGCCACGGCCTCATGAACGCTGTCAAAAACCGGCAGGTTCAGGTGGGTCGTGCCGCCCTTGCCGGGCGTGACGCCGCCGACCATCTGCGTGCCATAGGCAATCGCCTGTTCGGAGTGGAAGGTGCCTTGGCTGCCGGTGAAGCCCTGGCAGATGACCTTGGTATGTTTGTCAACAAGAACGGACATATCTGTTTTCTCCGTAGGGAGGGGTTCACCCCGCCATTTGTGGGAACGTAGGCGGGGTTGTCCCCGCCCCACGGGTTAGCCTTTGACCGCCTTGACGATCTTCTGTGCCGCATCGGCGAGGTTGTCGCCCGCGATGACGTTCAGACCGGAATTGCGGATGATTTCCTTGCCAAGTTCCACATTGGTGCCTTCCAGACGGACCACCAGCGGAACCTTCAGGCCGACCTCTTTCACCGCCGCGATCACACCTTCGGCGATGACGTCGCAGCGCATGATGCCGCCGAAGATGTTGACCAGAATGCCTTTGACGTTCGGGTCCGAGGTGATGATCTTGAAGGCCTCGGTGACCTTTTCCTTGGTGGCACCGCCGCCGACGTCGAGGAAGTTTGCCGGTTCCGCGCCGTAAAGTTTGATAATGTCCATGGTGGCCATCGCCAGACCGGCCCCGTTCACCATGCAGCCGATTTCACCATCCAGCGCGATGTAGTTCAGATCGAACTTCGAGGCGGCGAGTTCCTTGGGGTCTTCCTCCGTCTCGTCCTTCAGCGCCAGAATGTCGGGGTGGCGATAGAGCGCATTGCCGTCAAAGCCCATCTTGGCATCGAGAAGCTTCAAGGAGCCATCCTTCAGCACGCAGAAGGGGTTGATCTCCAGCATGTCCATGTCCTTGTCGACGAACAGCCGGTAGAGGTTCTTCACGATGCCGACGCATTGCTTGATCTGCGCACCTTCAAGGCCCAGACCAAAGGCCACGCGGCGGCCGTGGAAATCCTGAAAACCCGTCGCCGGGTCGATATCAAAGGTCAGGATCTTTTCGGGCGTGTCATGGGCGACGTCTTCGATCGACATGCCGCCTTCGGTCGAGGACACGATGGAGATGCGGCTGGTTTTGCGGTCGATCAAGAGCGCCAGATAGAATTCGCGGTCGATGTCGCTGCCGTCTTCTATGTAGATGCGGTTCACCTGCTTGCCGGCCGGGCCGGTCTGGATGGTGACCAGCGTGCGGCCCAGCATTTGGCGGGCGAATTCCGCCGCTTCGCCAACCGAACGGGCCAGACGCACGCCGCCCTTTTCACCGGCCTCAGGCTCCACGAAGTGGCCCTTGCCGCGCCCACCTGCATGGATCTGCGCCTTGACCACCCACAGCGGGCCATCCAGCTCGCCCGCGGCGGTCTTGGCTTCCTCGGCTTTCAGCACGGCACGGCCGTCGGAAACCGGAATGCCATAGCTGCGCAAAAGGGCTTTGGCCTGATACTCGTGGATATTCATGGGAGAACCCCCGTTTCAGATGAATTTCGGTGGTCATGCCATGAAAAAAAGCACATTCAAAACGGGAATTGCGCAGGGCGCCGGGAAAAGCGACATTTGTGATCACATGAAAAAATTTTGTGATAACAGTTAACGCAAGCGTGGCGGATTGTGCGATTTGCCCAAGGCGTCACCTTGGCTGCACCGGGCGGCCAAGGGGCTTGGCTGGCCATTCAGCCAGATGGCGGGCCGCATTCGAGGGCCCGCGTTTCAAGGTTCCCCGCCCTGATTGTCCCACCGCGATAACAGGGAGGGCAAAATCAATCGGATTTCAAAGGTGTGGCACGGATCAGCAATTGTCCGCGCGGGAGTTCGGTGGGCAAGGCTTCGGGATGGAAGCCCGCCCTTTCGGCCGTTTTCAGCACATCGGAAAGCCGATGATGCCAAGGTGCCCGATCCGGATGGGTGACCACGCCATCAGGCTGGCGATGGGGTTTGGCAAAGCCCTCATCCGGGGCGGTGAAAACGGTGAACATCAGCCATTCCAGCGCGGGAAAGCGGGCACGGATCTGGCCCAGCCCATGGGCAAGATGCGCCAGCGGCAGATGGGTGAAGACCGCAAAGGCCATGGCATGGGTGATGGTGTCAGGCAGGCTGGGGAAGGCGAAATTCGCATCCTCGATCAGATGATCCGGCGAAAGGCGGGATTTGTCTGCCAGTTCCAGATCGTAGCCGCGGCGCAGCAGATCGCCGGACAGATCGGTGGCCCAGTAGTGATTGGGCTGCATATAGGGCACAAGGCGGCAGCCTAAGCGAAGCGAGCCTGCGCCGATATCCAGAAACTGATGCTGAGGTTCCAGCCCGGCATGCAAAAGGATCTGCATCTGGATCAGCCCGGTTTCCTCCCACCGCCCGCCCACAATGTCGCGGTGACGGCCCGCGGCCAGCGCCTCGGCGTAAAAGCCGGGCTTGTGATAGGGTGAAACAGGGCGTTCTTCGCAGGGCATCAACGGCTGGGGTCCGGGCTTTGGGCTGATGGTGTTTTGGGTATTTGGGCCAAGATGAAATCAGCGGCCCGCGTTCTGGACCAGCCGCAGCATCAACGCGGTTGCCTGCGCCATATCCTGCACCGAGATCCATTCGAGGGGGCCGTGGATTTCCTGCATGCCGGTGAAAAGGTTTGGGCAGGGCACGCCCATTTCGGTCAGCCGCGAGCCATCGGTGCCGCCGCGGATCGGGACGGAGACCGGTTCAATTCCCAGATCGCGGGCCGCTTGGCGGGCCAGATCGACCGGGGTCATGTCGTTTTCCAGCCAATAGCGCATGTTGCGATATTGCGGTGTGATGGTGCAGGCGATTTCGGCGCGAGGTTCGGTGGCTTGCACCGCAGCGCAGACGTTGCGGAGAATCTCGCCCTTCTGCGCCAGTCCCTCGCGTTCAAAGTCGCGCAGGATGAAATGCAGCACCATTTCTGACGATCCGCCGGTCATGTCGGTGGCATGGATGAACCCATCACGCCCATCGGTGAGTTCGGGCAACATGGTGTGCTGCGGCAGGCATGCGATGATCTTGGCGGCAAGGTGGATCGCGTTGACCATCTTGCCTTTGGCCAGACCGGGATGGATGGAGACGCCCTTGATGGTGACGGTGGCGCCATCGGCGGAGAAGCTTTCATATTCGATCTCGCCCACTTTGCCGCCATCAAAGGTATAGGCGAAATCGGCGGCAAGATCGGCGGGCAGGCCTTTGTCGACGCCACGGCCGATTTCCTCATCCGGGGTGAAGGCGAGACGGATCTTGCCATGCGGGATTTGCGGGTTGGACAGCAGGTGACGGGCGGCGGTCATGATGACGGCGACCCCGGCCTTGTCATCGGCGCCCAGCAGGGTCAGGCCCGAGGCCACCACGATGTCATGCCCCTGTTTCGTGGCCAGTTCGGGAGAGATTTCCGGGGTGAGCGCCAGCGCAGGGTTGTCAGGATAGCTGATCGCGCCGCCGTTATAGCCCCGGATCACGCGGGGTTTGACGCCCGTCGCATTGAACTGCGGCGCGGTATCGACATGGGCGAGAAAGCCGATGGTCGGGCCGGCGGCGGTGGCGGGGATCGTGGCCAGCACGGTGCCGTAATCGGTGATCTGAACGTCAGCGGCGCCGATTTCGGTCAGCTCCTCGCGCAGGAGGCGGGCCATGTTCAACTGAATAGCGGTGGAGGGGGCCGTGGGGCTTGCGGCGTTGGACTGGCTGTCGATCGCGCAATAGCGGGTCAGGCGGGTTTCAAGCTCGGTCAGGAAGGACATGTGCGGGCCTCATGAGGTTCGGCCCGAGTTGGGGGAAGGGGCGGGGGGAAGTCAAGGGTGGGGAGAGGAGTCGGGCTGAGGCCCGACCTACGGTGGGGGGCGTTGCAAACGCATCACCGGGGCGTTTTCGCCGGGCCGATGGCCCGGCGGCACCTTACCCTTGAAGTGTCCTGACCCCATAGCCGTCACCCCGGGCCTTCATGGCCGCCACAACCGCAATCGCGGCGGCGGCGGTGGTGAAGTAGGGGATCTTGTCCATCAGCGCCACGCGGCGGATGTCGCGGCTGTCCGAAATGGCCTGCGTCCCCTCGGTGGTGTTCATCACCATGGCGATATCGTTGTTTTTCAACCGGTCCACGATGTTCGGGCGACCTTCCCAGACCTTGTTGACCTGCGTGGCGGGAATGCCTTCGATGGTCAGCCAGCTTGCGGTGCCTTTGGTCGCGGTGATCTCGAACCCAAGCGCAATCAGGTCGCGCAGGGCTGCGGCGAAGGTCGGGGTCTTGTCCTTGTCCTTGATCGAGACAAAGGCGCGGCCCGCCTCGGGCAGCACGACGCCCGCGCCCATCTGCGCCTTGAGGAAGGCCAGCGCAAAGGTGCGGTCCCAGCCCATGACTTCGCCGGTGGAGCGCATTTCCGGGCCAAGCACCGGATCAACGCCGGGGAAGCGGGCGAAGGGCAAGACGGCCTCTTTCACGCTGAACCACGGGGTGATCGGGTTGGCCAGCGTATGCGCATCGGCCAAGGGCAGCGCGCTGTCGGGGCCGATACCGGCCGGGTAGGGCGCGCGTTCCGGGAAGTTCGACAGGGGTTCGCCGGCCATCAGCCGGGCGGCGATGGAGGCGATGGCGGAATCGGTCGCCTTGGCGACGAATGGCACCGTGCGGCTGGCGCGCGGGTTCACTTCCAGCACGTAGATCGCCCCGTCCTTGATCGCGAATTGCACGTTCATCAGACCGACGACGTTCAGCGCCTTGGCCATGACAACCGTTTGGCGCTTCAATTCTTCGACCACATCGGCGGCAAGCTGGTGCGGCGGCAGGCAGCAGGCAGAATCGCCCGAGTGAACCCCGGCTTCTTCGATATGTTCCATGATGCCCGCGACATGGACGTTCTGCCCATCCGAGAGGGCGTCAACGTCAACCTCGACCGCGCCGGAGAGATAGCTGTCCAGAAGCACCGGGCTGTCGCCGGACACCTGCACGGCGGTGGAGATGTAACGCTCCAACTGCGCATCGTCGCGGACGATTTCCATGGCGCGGCCACCCAGCACGAAAGAGGGGCGGATCACCAAGGGATAGCCGACGTCTTTGGCGACGGCAAAAGCCTCATCGCGCGAACGGGCGGTGCCGTTGTGCGGCTGTTTCAGGCCAAGGTTTTGCAAAAGCTGCTGGAAGCGTTCGCGGTCCTCAGCCAGATCAATGGCATCCGGCGTGGTGCCAAGGATCGGAATGCCTTCGTCATGCAGCGCGTTGGCCAGTTTCAACGGGGTCTGGCCGCCGAACTGCACGATCACACCGTGCAGCGTACCGTTTTCCTGTTCGACGCGCAGGATTTCCAGCACATGCTCCAAGGTGAGCGGTTCGAAATACAGCCGGTCCGAGGTATCATAGTCGGTCGACACCGTTTCGGGGTTGCAGTTGACCATGATGGTTTCATAGCCCGCTTCGGTCAGCGCATAGCAGGCGTGGCAGCAGCAATAGTCGAACTCGATCCCCTGACCGATGCGGTTCGGGCCACCGCCAAGGATGACGACCTTTTTCGCATTGGTAGGCCGGGATTCGCATTCCACATCGCCCATCGCCGGGGCTTCATAGGTGGAATACATATAGGGGGTCTGGGCCTCGAATTCGGCCGCGCAGGTGTCGATGCGCTTGAAGGCCGCGGTGACGCCGAGGTTGCGGCGGGCGCGGCGAATTTGCGCCTCATCCCGGCCGGTCAGGGTGGCCAGACGCTTGTCGGTAAAGCCCATCATTTTCAGCGCGCGCAGACCTTCGGCGGTGGTGGGCAGGCCGGATTGGCGCACCTCGGCCTCGGTGTCGATGATCTCGCGGATGCGGTTCAGGAACCACGGGTCGAAAGAGGTGGCGCTGATGATCTCGTCATTGGTCAGGCCAAAGCGCATGGCTTGGGCGATGACACGCAGCCGGTCGGGCGTGGCCGCGCCAAGCGCCTTGATGATCGAGACTTTGTCCGGCGCGCCGGGAATGGCGATTTCGTCGAAACCCGAGAGGCCGGTTTCCAAGCTGGCCAGCGCCTTTTGCAGCGATTCATGGATGGTGCGGCCGATGGCCATGGCCTCACCCACCGATTTCATCGCGGTGGTCAGGTTCGGTTCCGAGCCGGGGAATTTCTCGAAGGCAAAGCGCGGGATCTTGGTGACGACATAGTCGATGGTCGGCTCGAACGAGGCCGGGGTCACCTTGGTGATGTCATTGTCCAACTCGTCCAGCGTATAGCCGACGGCGAGTTTCGCGGCGATTTTCGCAATCGGAAAGCCGGTGGCCTTGGAGGCCAAGGCCGAGGAGCGCGACACGCGCGGGTTCATTTCGATCACCACCATGCGGCCATCGGCGGGGTTGATCGCCCATTGCACGTTGGAGCCGCCGGTTTCCACGCCAATCTCACGCAGCACGGCGATGGAGCCGTTGCGCATGATCTGGTATTCCTTGTCGGTCAGCGTCAGGGCCGGGGCGACGGTGATAGAGTCGCCGGTATGCACGCCCATCGGGTCGATGTTTTCGATAGAGCAGACGATGATGGCGTTGTCGGCCTTGTCGCGCACGACTTCCATCTCATATTCTTTCCAGCCAAGCAGCGACTGGTCGACCAGCACCTGCGCGACGGGCGAGGCTTCAAGGCCGGATTTGATGATCGCCTCGTAATCGTCGCGGTTGTAGGCGACGCCACCGCCGGTGCCGCCCATGGTGAAGGCGGGGCGGATGATGGCGGGCAGGCCGACATATTCCAGCGCGTCCATCGCTTCACGGATGCCCGCCGCGATGTCGAATTTGCCGTTCACCTTGGGGGCGGCGATGATCGTGGCCTTGGGGTTTTCCAACCCGATACGGTCCATCGCTTCGCGGAACAGCTTGCGGTCTTCGGCCATTTCGATGGCTTCACGCTTGGCGCCGATCAGCTCGACGTTGAACTTTTCCAAGACGCCCATATCGGCAAGCGACAACGCGGTGTTCAACCCGGTTTGCCCGCCCATGGTGGGCAAAAGCGCGTCGGGGCGCTCCTTTTCGATGATCTTGGCGACGACCTCGGGGGTGATCGGCTCGATATAGGTGGCATCGGCCAGACCGGGGTCGGTCATGATGGTGGCGGGGTTGGAGTTGACCAGAATGACCCGGTAGCCTTCTTCCCGCAGCGCCTTGCAGGCCTGGGCGCCCGAGTAGTCAAACTCGCAGGCCTGGCCGATCACAATGGGGCCCGCGCCAATAATCATGATCGACTGGATGTCGGTTCTTTTTGGCATGGCGGCCCCCTGGGTTTTGGCAAATTGTCGGGGGTTATAGCCATGGGCGGCGAGGGTGCAAGGGGATTCGGGCGGGGGTCTTGGTCGCTAAAGTTTCAAGCCAAAGCGCGGACCGATCCACAGCATCAATAGATAGAGCGCGATGGTCAGCGCGCAACAGGCCAAAAGGGCGGGCCAAAAGCCCCAGCCGGCCCGCATCAAGGCTGGCAGCGCGAAGAACATCGGCACCGAGGGGGCCAGAAACCAGATCGTGCCGGTGGAATGGGCGGCAAGCCGTTCGACATCCTGCGTGTCACGCCAAAGCCAGATCATCGACAGGATCGACACCAAGGGCAGCGAGACGATCAGCGCGCCAAGGCCGGGAAAGCGCCGGGCGGTTTCCGAGGCCAGGGCGATGACAAGGCCCGATATGACGGCTTTGACAAGAAGGTAGGTCATGACCAAGGCTTGCCGCGCAGGATTGCGGCCGTCAACGAAAAAGGCCGGGGGTATCCCCGGCCTTTTCCTGTGCAGAGCCTTGCGGGTGTCAGGCCTTTTCGCCCACCGCTGCCTCGGCCGCCGCGATGGCGGCTTTGCGCGCGGCAATACGATCGCCGGTCGGCGGGCCTTCGAAGCGGCGGTTTTCCACCAGCACCCAGATGACCAGCGCCAGGGCGATGAAGCCCGCCACAACGTAAAGCACACGCTCATTCGGCGGGGCGATGGCGATGAACAGGATCACGCCCATGCCGATGACCGACAAAACCGTGACCAGCTTGTAAAGCCCTTCCGACATGGCCCAGGGGCCGGGGGTCGGCCATTTGGCGGTGCCATAGGCGAACATGCCTGCCACCAGCGGGATGGTGAACGAAAGGAACAGGAAGACGAGGGTCGAGTTCACCACGATCACATAGATCGAGGTTTCGCCGACTTTGATCATCATGGCCATGATCACATAAAGGATGCACAGCACCGTTGCCGTCCAGATCGCGTTGACCGGGGTGCGGAATGACGGAGAGACCGTGGCCAGCCCTTTCGAGAACATCGGCACACCATCATCGCGCGAGAAGGCAAAGAGCATGCGGCTGGCCGAGGTGACGGTGGCAAGGCCGCACAGAAGCTGCGTGATGAGGATGAAGAAGTAGAGTGCCATCTTCAGCCCGTTGGGCAGGATCGCATCCATGGTGGCAAAGAACATGCCCCAGCCCTGGCTGGCCGCGGTGGGCAGATCAGGGATTGCAAGGGTGATCGAGCAGATCATGATCCAGCCCACCAGTGCGGACCAGAACACGGCCGTCACAATGCCCTTGGGCACCGAGGTGGCCGCGTTCTTGGTTTCTTCCGAGGTGTGGGCCGATGCGTCGTATCCGGTGATCGTGTAAACCGGCAGCAAGAGGCACAGCAGGAACAGATAGCCCGTGCTTTCCGACTGCGGGAAGACGTTGCCGCCTGCCTCACCCGAGAAGTTGCTGAAGGTCCAGAGCCGCGAGATGTCGATGGCCGGCGCGTAGGCAAGGCAGGCCACGACCAGAACGGCAGTGGTGGCAAAGATGATCCAGCCCGAGATGTCGGTCAGGAAGGTGGTGGCCTTGATGCCGATGTGGTTGAAGATCGCCTGAATGACGGTGATCACCGCCACAAAGGTGACAACCTGCATGTCAGAGCCGGCAAACCCGACCATTGGGCCGAAGGTGCCCGCAAAGAAATAGGCGGTGCCGATGTTGATGGCCCCCAGAACCGTAATCAGGCCCAGAAGGTTGAGCCAGGCCGTCAGCCAGCCCCAGAAGCGGTTCCCAAGGATCGAACCCCAGTGATAAAGCCCACCCGCTGTCGGGAAGGCCGAAGCGATTTGCGCCATGGCAAGGGCGAACATGCCCGAAAGTGCCGAGCCGACGATCCAGCCGATGCCTGCCCCGGCCCCGCCCACGGACGAGATGGCCTGGGCAAAGCTGTTGATGCCGCCGGACAGAATGCAGATGATGGAAAACGAGATGGCAAAGTTCGAAAACTTTGACATGGAGCGCGATAGTTCCTGGGCATAGCCCATGCCATGCAGGACTTTCATGTCCTCATGGTGGTCCTTGTCGGAATAATTGTCAGAAGCCATTTCTGGTGACCCTCCGGTCTGTTGGTGTCCTCTTTCTTCTTCTTGGGTGCGGTCTGTTGCCGCGCCTGACTGTAGGGAAACCTGATTTTTTCAGTCGCGCAAGCACTGAAAAGAAACTTTCAGAGTTCATTCAGTCTGCGCAGCGTGCATTTGCCGGAATTCTTGCCGTTTTTGGGCCTGCAAAGGGCGGCGAAAGGCTGGTCTTGCGCCGCCGCTTTGCTTAGCTAGGGGGCATGGAAACGCGCGCGCTTACAGGTCTGGAACAGGTGCTGGTCGAGGATGGGCCGGACGGCACGCCTGTGCTGTTTGACGGCGCGCAGGAGGTTCTGGTGGCGACGACCGGGGCCGAGGTGCCGGGGCTTTTGGCCGCTTTGGATGCGGCGCGGGCCAAGGGCTTCTGGATCGCAGGCTATCTCTCCTACGAGGCAGGCTATGCCTTGGAGCCGAAACTGGCAGGGTTGGAGCCCGGCGGCGGTGGCCCTCGGGCGGTGTTTGGTGTCTTTGCCGGGCCCAAACCCGCGCAGCCATTGTTGGAGCGCGCAGCGGTTGAGGCCAAGGGCGTGGCCCTTGCCCCCGTGGAGACGATGGTCAGCCGTGCCGCCTATGATGCGGCGATGGCAAAGGTCATGGGCTATATCGGTGCGGGCGATTGCTATCAGATCAACCTGACCTTTCCGATGCGGACCGAGCTGTTGCAAGGCACGGCGCTGGGGCTTTACGGTGCCTTGCGCGCCCGTCAGGCGGTGGGGCGCGGGGCCTTTGTCGATCTGGGCGCAGGCCCGGTTTTGGTGTCACGCAGCCCCGAGTTGTTCATCGCCGTCACCGCCGAAGGCCGGATCGAGGCACGCCCGATGAAGGGCACCGCACCGCGCGATCCTGATCCGGTGGTCGATGCGGAACTGGCCGAGGAGTTGCGCGCCAGCGAAAAGGGGCAGGCCGAAAACCTGATGATCGTTGACCTTCTGCGCAACGATATTTCCCGCGTGGCCAAGGTCGGTTCTGTCAAGGTGCCGAAGCTTTTTGCAGTCGAAACCTATGCGACCGTGCATCAGATGGTGTCGACCGTGGTCGGCGATCTGGTCGCGCCACCGTCGATGGCGGGGGTGATGCAGGCGCTGTTTCCTTGCGGGTCGATCACCGGGGCGCCGAAAATTCGCGCCATGGAGATCATCCACGAGGTCGAACCCTTTGCCCGGGGGGCCTATTGCGGGGCGATTGGCTGGATGGCCCCGGATGGCGCGGCGCGGTTCAATGTTGCGATCCGCACGCTTTCGGTGACGGGGCGCGATATTGTGCTGAACGTCGGTGGTGGGGTGGTGCAAGACAGCACGGCGGCGGGCGAATGGGAGGAAGCCTTGTGGAAAGCACGCTACGCATCGGGGCTGGTCAGCCGGGGCTGAAGCTGATCGAGACGCTGCGGGTGGGGTCATCGCCTGCGCGGTTGGCGTTGCACCGGGCGCGGATGGCCGCGGGCGCGGCGGCTTTGGGCTGGGGCTTTGACGCGGCTGGCTTTGACCGTGCGGTGCAGGCCGATCCCGGCGCGGGGCTGCGGCTGCGGGTGGCGCTGGATGTCGCCGGGCGTTTTGAGGCGACGCAGGGGGCTTTGCCGGAAAGCCGGCCAGAATGGCGCCTGTCGCTGGCCGAGGCGCGGCTTTCGTCTGCCGATCCGTGGCTTTCGGTGAAAACCACCCGCCGCGCGGCTTATGAGGCGGCGCGGGCGGCGTTGCCCGCTGGCATAGACGAGGCGATCTTTCAGAACGAACGCGGCGAGGTCTGTGATGGCAGCATCACCACGTTGTTCTTTGATCGCGGGCAGGGGATGCGCACGCCTCCCTTGTCATCCGGCCTGTTGCCCGGCGTGCTGCGCGCCGAGCTGGCCTGCCCGGAGGAGAGGCTTTTGACCGCCGAGTTGCCCCATGTCCGGCTTTGGGTTGGCAATGCGCTGCGCGGGTTGATCCCGGCAGTCTGGCGCGGGTAAGGCTGCAAGGCGGGCCAGACTTGCCCAGAAGGGCGGGATGGCGGTCAGATCAGGCAGGCGGCCTTCAGCCCTTCGAACACCGCTTCCTCTGCGGTGCGGGCTGCCATGGCGTCGCCAATGGTGACAACCTCTACCGGCAGGCCCGCCAATTCGGCCCTGAGCCCATCGTCAGGCCGGTGGCCAAGGCAAAGAACGACGGTATCCGCCTCAGTCTCGATTGCGGTGCCACTGGCGGTATGTTGCAGATAGACAGTGCCGCCCGCCATGCCATAAAGCCGGGCATAGGGCGTCACCTTGACCCCAAGCCCATGCAGCCGTGCGGCAAGATCGTCGCGCACATAAAGCGGCAGTTGGCCCCCCAGTGCAGGCGCGGTCAGCGCCAGTTCGACGCTGCACCCTTGTTGCACCAAGGCCTCGGAAATCCCCGGCCCGATCCAGTCGGCCCGCCAATCGGCCACCAGCACTCGCCGCCCGGTCTTGGCCCCTTGCAACACCTGCCACGCGGTCAGGATCTGCACCGAGCCATCCTCGGGCAGGTCCGGCTGATAGGGCTGGGCGCCAGTGGCAAGGATCACCGCATCGGGGGCTTCGGCGGCGACCAGCGCGCGATCAACCCGCTCTCCCCGCCGGACGCGGACCTGCGCCAGTTCCATCTCGCGCGAGAGGTTGGTGATGATGCCGCCGAATTCGGCCCGGCGCGGCAAAAGCTGTGCCAGCCGTGCTTGGCCGCCCAATTGCGCTTCGGCCTCGTAAAGGGTCACCTCATGGCCGCGCGCGGCCGCGACGGCGGCGGCCTTCATCCCGGCAGGGCCACCGCCCACCACCATCACGCGTTTGCGCCAGGTGGCGGCAGGCAGGGTGCCAAAGTGCCGCTCGCGCCCGGTTTCGGGATGCTGGATGCAGGAAATCGGCAGGCCGCGATGGAAATGGCCGATGCAGGCCTGATTGCAGCCGATGCAGGCGCGGATGTCGTCCAGCCGCCCGGCCTGTGCTTTGACCGGCATCTCCGGGTCCGCGATCAGCGCCCGTGTCATGCCGCACATATCGGCCTGACCTGCGGCAAGAATCGCTTCGGCCACCTGCGGCTGGTTGATCCGGCCCGCCACAAAGACCGGCACCGACACCGCCTGTTTCACCCGCGCCGCGGCGTCGGCCAGATAGCCCGCCGCATAGGCCATGGGCGGCACGATATGCACCGCGCCCCCCATGGTGGCCGATGTGCCGACGGTCACGTTCAGATAATCCACCAAGGGCTCAAGGCCGCGGCAGGCCGCCAGCATCTCATCGGCCTGCAACCCGGCTTCTTCCCGCTCATCCGCCGAAATCCGCATGCCGATGATGAAATCGTCCGGCACCGCGGCACGCATGGCCTGAAGGCACTCGCGCAGGAATTTCGTGCGGTCCTGGCCCCAGGCGTCGGTGCGCAGATTGACGCGCGGGTTCAGGAATTGCGCCGGCAGATAGCCATGCGAGGCGACATATTCCACCCCGTCAAACCCCGCCGCCGCCAGCCGGGCCGCCGACGCGGCGTAGCCCGCCATGATCTCGGCGATCATGGCCTCGTCAAGTTCGCGCGGCATGACATGAAAACGCTCGTTCGGCACAACCGAGGGCGCCCAAGCCACGGCCAACAGCCCGTCCGCGCTTTCCATGATTTCGCGGCCGGGGTGGAAAAGCTGGCTGATGATCGTGGCGCCTTCCGCGTGAACCGCATCGGCCAAGGCGCGGAAGCCGGGGATGCAGGCATCTTCCGTCGCCATCAACAGATGCGAGGTGTAGCGCGCCGTTTCATGCACGCCGGCCACCTGTGTGACGATCAGCCCGACGCCGCCCTTGGCCCGCGCCCGGTGATAGGCGATCAGCGCCTCGTTCACGGTGCCGTCGGTTGGCAGCGTGGTGTCATGGCCGGTAGACAGGATCCGGTTGCGGATTGTTCGCCCGCGCAGGGTCAGGGGTGAAAAAAGATGTTTCATAGGATTCATTCCTGCCCCTGCCACGGTTTCTCGCCGGACATGAGGCGATCTGCCGTAAATTCAGCCGGATAGAAGGGCAGGATGCGCAGGGTTTCAACCGATTTATTTGCCGTTGCGCGAATTGGGGTCGCTTTCGGACCATGTGCTTGGTCTTGGCTGATCCCTCTCCTGCCGGCCTGTTGAGGCGGCCGCCTCTTTCCCCGCTTGACAGGGGCGGGTCCGGTATCATCCGGTAACAGGTAAACCCATTCATCAGGTAGGTAGGTGCGCAATGAACACCCAGGCGATCAAAGGGGCCAAGCTGCCCTTGGCCGGCCGCATGGCGGGAAAGACCGCCATCATCACCGGTGGCGCCAATGGCATGGGGCGTGCCGCGGTCGAAATGTTTGCCGAGGCAGGCGCGCGGGTCGCGGTGTTTGACATCGCAACCGAGGCTGGCCGCGCGCTGGAGGCCGCGCAAAAGGCGCTGGGCCACGAGGTGATGTTTCTGACCACCGACGTGACGCGCAGCGACGCCGTGCGCGCCTCGCTGGCGCAGGTCAATGCGGCCTGGGGGCCGGTCGATACGCTGTTCAGCCATGCAGGCACCATCATCGTCAAACCGCTGCACAGTTCCACCGACGAGGATTATGATCGGCTGATGGCGATCAATGTGCGGTCCGCTTTCATCGTCTGCCGCGAGGTGGTGGCGCAGATGCGGGAAAACGGCGGCGGGTCCATTGTCATCACCTCGTCGATCGGGGGAGAAAAGGGTTTCGCGCTGGAAAGCCTGTATTGCATGACAAAAGGTGCTGTGCTGCAACTGGCCCGGTCCATCGCGGTTGAATACCGCGATGAAGGCATCCGTGCCAACGCGGTTTGCCCCGGTTTTGTGAAAACCGCCCATGGCTTGCGCGAAATCGAGGAGTTGGACGGTCTGGGCCAAAGCTGGAGCGAAAGCAGCCTTGCCGCCGTGCAGGGCCGCCTGTGCGAACCCGAAGAAGTCGCTGCCGCCGCGCTGTGGCTCTGTTCTGACGAGGCAAGCTTTGTCAACGGAACGGCGCTTTATGTTGACAATGGCTGGTACGCCAAGGGGTGAACCGAAAAGGCGGCTGGTTGTTGAGGGTATTTTAGGTTTCACGTCTTGTAGGAACAAAATCACCGGCCGCGGTGGTTGATCGGAGGGAAGGTGCCGCTACTGATTTGATTACCTTGCGGGAAAGCGTCCAACGCAGTATGTCGCGCTAGGGATACATAAGAGACTTTTCGATGTTGGCTACCCATACAATGATTGGCGGGCTTATCAGCGTCGCAATGTGCGCCGCCTTTATCGCGCTTGGCCCATGCATCTTTGCGCTGATCCCGCGCAGTGATCTGAGCGCCCGCCAAGCCTCACATTTGCGACCCACGTTGCGTTTGGGCGGTGTCGCGATCATCTGCGGGCTGTGGTTGGCGATGCTTGCAACCGGAACAACACCGACGCAAATCAGCATCCTGCTTTCGGCTATTCCGCTGTTTATTATCGGTCTTCTGGAAGATCTCGGCAAGCACCAGTCGCCACGCCGACGGTTGGCAGCCGCTGCTTTCGCGGGCCTTTTGGTGGTCTGGTTCTCGGGCATCCAGATTGATCGCATCGGCGTCCCGCTGTTGGAGCCGTTCATGGCTTATCTGCCGGTCACCTTGGGGCTTTCGATCTTTGTGACAGCTGGCCTTTCCCATGCCTTCAATCTGGTCGACGGGTTGAACGGCCTGTCTGGCGGCATCACCTTGACTTCGATTGCAGGGTTGGTCGGGGTTTTGTTCCTCGCCGGATCGGCCGGCAGTTCGAACCTGCTCTTCGCGCTTGCGGGGGCGGCTCTGGGGTTCTTGCTGTTCAACTTTCCCCATGGTCGAATTTTTCTCGGGGATGCTGGCGCCTATTGCATCGGCTTCATCCTGGCCTGGACGGCTGTCGATATGATGGCGCAATTGCCCCAATTCTCGCCTTGGTCTGCGCTTTTGATCTTTTTTTGGCCGGTGGCGGATACCCTGTTCACCATTCTGCGGCGCCTTTCGCAGGGCAGCAAGATTGACCATCCTGATCGGCTGCACTTCCATCAGGTCGTCTTGCGTACGCTTGAGATCACTTGGGTCGGCCGGCACAATCGAACCATCGCAAACCCGCTTGCCACATTGCTGATGCTGCCGCTCTTTGCGGTTCCGGTCTGTTTCGGGGTGGTGTTCTGGAACCAAAACGGAAACGCCGGCTTGTCGTTTTTCACCGCATTTGTCTGCTATGCGGTGGCGTATCGGGCGTTGATCCAGTTTGCAAAATCCCGCCGCTGTTTCCGAAAGCATCGCGCCATGCGCTCGGCCTCATCCGATGTGGCCAGACTGGACACGGCGACCGTTGATATACCGGAGCGGCTGAGATGACATCCGAGCGCATGTTCTGGTGCGCGGTTCAGGTAAAGCGCAACAACTTTCGCAGGGCAGAGCAGGCCTTGGCCCAGCAGCAGATTGCGTTTTTTTGCCCCAAGCAACGGGTCGACGTGTGGCGCTTTGGCAAACAGGTTGCGCAGGCAAGCCTGCTGTTTCCGGGCTACTTCTTTGTGGCGATTGATGAGGTCAATCCACAATGGCGCGCGGTGGCGAACACCGTGGGAGTATCGCGGATCGTCATGGGTAATCAGGGGGTTCCGGCGCGTATGCCCGCCCATCTTCTGGAGGGGCTGGTGCGGCGCTGCGATGCGGGCGGATTTCTTCTGCCGTCGTCAGAGATTCAGGCCGGTGACAATGTCCGCATAGCCACCGGCCCCTTTTCGCAGTTCATCGCGACGGTGGAACGGGTGGAGCTGGAACGGCGGGTCTGGGTGTTGCTGGATCTTTTGGGCGGCGAGCGCGCCGTAGAGGTCCGGCTTGACGATCTTGCGGTGCGCTGCGGCTGATACAGGCGATCGTCCGGGCAAGCCGCGCTGCCAAAATCACACCACCGAAGGTTGGATACCCGTCAAGCGGGGTCGCGTGCCAGGGATTGGCTCTGCGTCAGAAGCCCCAAGGCAAAGAAGGCCAGAAGCCCAACCACATTGCCCATGATCGGCACGAAAAAACCCGCGCCAAAAACGACAAGGGCCAAATAGATATGGAATCTGCGCACATTCACGACCTTGGCCAGCACTTCCGTCGGCGCAGTTCTGAAAGGGTAAATGAACAGCCCGAAAATCAGGAATGCGCCAAGCCCATATTCCGCAAAGAAGGAGATGAAGAACAAATCGAAGATCGGCCCATCAAAATCGCCACTCGTTCCGGTCACGGCCGTCGGAACCTGAAATTCACGATAGACGTCCGTGTAGGTTTTCGACATGGCCGTGCCGAATGTCCCCGGGCCAGAGCCAAGAGGGAAATGGCTGCTGAAGATGTCCCAAGCCGCCATGAAAATCTTGAAGCGGACATAACCTTCGCTGAAATTCTGCAACAACAGATCCATGAAGGCGATAAAAAACACCACAAAGGCCAAAAGGAACATGATAACCATGGTGCTTTTGGCCGCCCATACCGGCTTGATCCGGGAAAAATCTCCATAGTGGATGATCAGTATGACGGCACCGATAAGGATTTCCTTGCGGGAGAACGTCAGGATCAGCATCAACAGCACAAGGGCAAGGGTATAAGGCCGGAATGTCCGCGAGGATGAAAAATACAAGCTGTCGCTGCCCTCGGGAATGCAGATCAGCAAGATGAGGACCAACAGCAGGAATTCCGAATAAAGCACCCTTGACGCGAAGAAAGAGCCGACCGAAACCCCGCCAAAGCCGCGCTCATCCGCAGCGATTTCAAAGATCGCACCGGGGGCCACGAAATCCAGGGCTGCGAAGGGAAGGGACAGGAAAAACAGGAACAGGATCACCCGTGACATTCCCAGCCAGTATCGCTGACGCCTGCCGGGGGATACAAGGCTGGTTGCAAGGAAGATAAAGACAAACTTGGTCGAAAGAAAAAATTGAAAGATGTTTTGCAGCGGCAACTGCTCGACGCCAACAAGAACGAAGGAATAAAGCAAGGACGCCGCGAACAAGACAAAGAATTTGCGTTCTACGGTCACCCGGTGAATGGATACCGCAATCGCCACGATAGAGGCTGCGACAAAAAGATTGATCGGGGCGGCAGATGAGATCGCGCTCGATAAGAATTTGGTTCGAACCGCAATATAGAGCATAAACCAGATCAGCAGAAAGCTGACGACCAGTTTCCCGGTCAAGCCCTTGCTATAGTTATGGTAGGCGCTCAAGGTTCGTCTCGGTATGGGGGGCGACCGCCAACGCTTACATCTTTGCGCGCAGGACGGACAGGAAATACGGCGCCAAGGCCAATTGGCGGCCGACCCGGCTGGGTTGGCGCAGCAGACGATGCAACCATTCCAGCCCGTTGTCGCGGAAGATGTGGGGCGCGCGGTCGACTTTGCCGGTCAGCACATCCAGACTGCCGCCAACCCCAAAGAAGAATGCACCGACTCCGGCTTCCAGCATGTCTTGCGAGAACCTCTCCTGCCGGGGCGAGCCCATGGCGATCACGGCAAATCGGATGTCCTGCGTCTTGAGAGTCTCGGCAATGTCCGCGCGCGCACTGCAGTCAAAATAGCCGTTGCGTGCATAGGCAACGTCGATCCCGTGGTCGGCGCGCAAGATTTCGACGGCTTTCTGGCAGGTATCTTCGGTGCCGCCGATGATCGCGATCTTCAATCCGCGCCGGGCCGCGCGCTTGGCGATCTGAAGCCATAACTCCACCCCCGGCACGCGCGCGAAGGGCAGGTGGTATTTACGCTGCGCTGCCCAGACGGCCCCGATTCCATCCAGATAGCGAAAGCTGGCCGCACTGAGAAGGGTGAACACGGATGCGTCATTCTGCGCCATATAGAGCTTTTCAGCATTGAGGGCCGCGGAAAAACCGGGAGTCTGCGGGACCAGAAATGTCTGTTCGAAATAGTCCACCATGCTTTCGAAATCCGGGGCGACAGGCACCTGCAAACCGAACAGGGTATAGGGTTCTGAGTTCACATCTGACTCCTGGTCGTCTTGAAATTCTTCTGTAACAGGCCGTGCCGTCAGCGGTCGTGGTTTTCGTCGCGATAGCGGATCAGCCGGGCTGGAACGCCGGCAAATACAGCATTGTCCGGCACATCGCGATTCACAAAGGCACAAGCGCCCACAATTGCGCCAGCGCCAATCGTCACACCGGGCATCACCACGACGTTGCGGCCAAGCCAGGCACCATCCTTGATGGTGACGGGCAGCGCCTCGGTTTCGCCTTGCAAGGCGATCGGCACATCCAGCCGATCATGCCGATGCGATTTGCTCATCAAGGCGCAACCCGGCGCGATCAGCACGTTCCGGCCGATACAGGCACCCTGAATGAATACGTTTTCATTGATCCGCGCGCCTGCGCCAATAGACACCTGCCGACCATCGCCGATATAGACATTCGATCCGATCAGCGCGTCTTTCGGCGTGTCCAGAACGCGCAGAACGCGGGCCAGATACCAGCAGCGCAGACGATTGAAGCCGCGCCACAAACGCTGTTCGGGCAGCTTGGAGATGAAGGCATAGTAGCCGATCAGGGCGAGCTTATGCGTCAGTCGTGCCATCAACCAGCTCCTCAAGCGCGGTGAAGCGGCGCACCCCTTCGATGTCGCCGAAAAGATCGGTCTGGGCGGAAAACTCCGGCACCAGCATCACATAGGTTTCGCCTTTGATCTCAAGCGCATCGACATGGCAACTGGAATAGACCGACAGGTGCTTTTGCGCCCCCGCGATAAGGGCGCGGGTCTGCTCGGACGACACGAAGGGTTCGACCCTGATGCGCGGGTCGTTCCCACCGCCGATCCGCTGTTTGACCCGCTTCGGAACTTCACTGGGATGGCAGGCGTAAAGGAAATCAGCATTCTTGCAGGCGGGGCTTGCCAGAAATTCCGCAATGAGGCCCGCCAATTTGTCGTGGGCCAGATTTTGCCCAGAAAACAGAAGGTAGGGGCGCCCATTTGCATAAGCTGCCGGTGGCGGCGCGTTCTGCGCCAGCGGGTTCAGAACGACCGCGGCATAGGGGGCCTGTCCTTGCGTCTTCAGCCAGAAGGGGCTGTTGACAATCAGCCTGTCCGGCAGGGCCGGATCCCAACCCCGGCCAAGGCTGGCATAGCTGTAAGAGGGGTGAAACGGTGCCAGCATCCCATGCTGGATTTCGGACACCATGATGCCGATGCTGCGGGCGGCATAGACGATATCGGTCTTCGTATAGGTCGAAACGACATAGATATGCCGGGGGCGAAGCCAAGCCAGCAAGTGCCGATAGGCGCGCACCCTGCGATCAAACTGGGTCATGGCGCGGTCAATCTCGGCGGCGGGGACCGAGGTTTCCCGCGCGACAAGGGCCGCGATTGGATGCAGGCCGCCGTGGTCACGCCGCGGCTTGAACCTGTCGAGTGCCAGCAGGGCCGTGATGAGCAGGTTTTCATGGCAGCGCCAAGCGAAGGGCTGCACGAGCAGGCGATCCTTCGCCGTGTAGTAAAGCGCGGGCACGGCGCGGCCTTCCAAGGCCTCTGCGCAGGCGACAAATTCATCTCGGGGGCCGGTCCCGCCGGCCCGCAGGCGTGAGCTGGCCGAAAAGATCAAGGCCGGTGCGGCGTTGAGGCGACCTTGAATGACCCTTGTCGCAAAAACCAAAAGGCTGACGGCAAAGGCGACGGCGAGCTTCAGGGGGGCCAGCGGCCCAGAGGTCTTGCTTGCCCCCTCATGGCGCTTGCCGGCCTTGTGCTGATGCTTGAGCAGCCAATCTTTCAAAAAGGGCCAATAGCGCAGATCGGCCGCGTCTGCGTCGTGGGCAAGAAGGGCTTCGATCGCTTGCAGGCGGTCACGGGTGATCTTTTGGGGGGCGTCTTGCGTCATGCCAACCATGTCAAGGCTGCGGTCTGAAACAGGGCGGCCATCAGGTAAAAGGCCAGAAATTCCCGGAAGAAATACAGCTTCCCCGTAACTTTGCGCACCAAGAGCAACAGGATGAGGGCCGAAATGAGATTGGCCGCAAGCGTGGCATGGGCCGCCCCCACGCCGCCGAACATCTTGGTCAGCGTGTAAGACAGCGCAAGGTTCGGCAGCACCGTCAGCCCATATCCCAAAGCCTTGAGATGCGCGGTGGCTTCCTCCATCGACAGGATATTGCCCCAGACGAAATAGAACCCGAAGACCGAGAAATACCAGCAGAGCGTCGAATAAATCGCGAAGTCAAACTGCACATGATCGGCAAACAGCAGGTTGAAGGCCGGGCGTCCGACAAGAATGGCAATCACCGTCACGGCAAACCACAAGGCCGCCGTGACCCGCAGTTTCGTCGGCTTGCGCAGGAGGAAGCTGTAGCGGTTGGCTCGAAAATCCGCGAGCATCTGCGCCACATGCAATTTGTTGAGCGCCAGAATGAAGACCTGAATCAGCCCGGCAAAGGCGAAGATCGAATGGTAGCGCGCCAGCTCCAACGTACTGAGCAGGACGGTGATCATGATGCGATCGACCGTATTGTTGGCAATGGCGGCAAGGCTGGCCGGAGAGGCCTTGACCGTATAGCGCGCGATCATCGCCACGGTGTCGCGGTCGGTGGTCAGGGGGCGCGGATTGCGCTGCCACATGCCCAGCGCAAAGGCGGCCGCCACCGCCGTCGTCGCCACCAGATACCATTGCGCGTCCCGCATCCAGAAGATCAGCGGCACGGCGACGGCGAATTTCGCGACCTGATAGGCGATGGAATAAAGCGCGAAAGGCACATGGAAAAAGCCAAGGCGCTGGCCCAGATTTTCGACCCGCACCACCAGATCAAGAAAGATGTAGGTCGCAATCAGTGCCCAGGATTGCAGCGTCAGCACGCCCCCCTGACCGGCCGCAGGCGAGAGCCACAGCGCCGCAAGCCCCACGATCAGCCAGAACAGGGAGCCGCCAAGCGCCAAGAGCAGCGTTGCGGCAAACACGCGCTGTTCTTGCGGGCCATCCTGCGGGGTGAAGTAGACCGAATAGGCCGCCTCGACCGACATGGTCAGCAAGGGCGTCGCGGCGGTCAGGATCGTCATGTACAGCGTCAGCGCGGCATAATCCTGCAAGGGCAGGGCCGCGCTGGCCAAGGGCAAGAGCGCAAACTGCATCGCCTTGATCAGGAAATCGGCGGCAACATAAAGGGTTCCGGTCTTGACCCCTTCCAGTCTGCGCGGCGCGGCGGTCATGGCGCGGGTCAGTCTTTCCACACACCCCGGAAGTCGACGATCTCGCCCTTGGGGGCCGCCGCCGCCTTGAACTCGGAATGATCGACCAGAAGAACATGCAAATCCGCCCCCGCGGCCCCTTCCATGTCGGTCAAGGTCGCGCCGGTCAGACCCTTGGGCAGGGTATCGGCATAGGGTTCGACCACCAGCACCTTGCCCAAGCCCAGATGGGCCACTTCATGGGCGATTTCCAGTGCGGGGCTTTCGCGAAAGTCGTTGATGTCGGGTTTGAAGGCCAGACCGTAAAGCGCGATGGTCAGATCGCCCTTGCGCGCCCCAAGGGCCTTTGCCGCCGCGACAACCTTTTCCAGCGCCCAGACTTGTTTGTGGTTGTTCACCTCGCGGGCTGTGCGGATCAGGCGCGCGGTGTCGGGCGATTGCGACACGATGAACCACGGGTCAACCGCGATGCAATGGCCGCCAACCCCCGGCCCCGGTTGCAGCACGTTCACCCGCGGGTGACGGTTGACCAGCGGGATAAGCTCCCACACATCGATGCCAAGACCATCGCACACCATCGACAATTCATTGGCAAAGGCGATGTTCACGTCGCGAAAGCTGTTTTCGGTCAGCTTGGCCATTTCGGCGATGCGCGGGCTGGTCGCCACAACGCAATTGCCTTCGACAAAGGTCTTGTAAAGCGCCACGGCTTTCTTGGCGCAGGCGGCGGTCATGCCGCCGATCACCCGGTCGTTGGAAATCAGCTCTTGCATGACCTTGCCGGGCAGAACCCGCTCGGGGCAATAGGCGATGCGGATGTCCGAGGCTTCGCCATGGGTCTGCGGGAAGGTCAGGTCGGGACGCGCCGCAGCCAGAAGGCCCGCCATGATTTCGGTGGTGCCAACGGGCGAGGTGCTTTCCAGAACCACAAGATTGCCGGGGGCCAGAACGCGGGCAATCGTGGCGGCCGCGGTTTCGATATAGGAAATATCGGGCTCCCAGTTGTCCCCCTTGAAGGGGGTGGGGACTGCGATGAGGAAGGCTTCGGCTGGTTCGATCTCGGTGGTGGCGCGCAGATATCCCTTGTCCACCGCCTGATGCACCACCGCGTCCAGATCCGGCTCGATGATGTGAATCTTGCCCTGATTGACGGTGTCAACCACATGGGTATTCACATCAAAACCGATGACCTCGACCTTGCGCGAGGCGAACATTGCCGCGGTTGGCAGGCCAATATAGCCCAGCCCGATCACGGAAACGCGTTTGAATTGGCCGATCATTTGGCACCTGAGTTCTGGTTGTTCTGAAGAAGGGTTTGGATGGCTGCAACGATGCGCTCTGCGGTTTTCCCGTCGCCATAAGGGTTATGGGCGCTGGCCATCAAGTTGAAATAGGCCGGGTCATCCAGCAGCCGGCTGACCTCGTCGATGATCGTGGCCTGATCGGTGCCCACCAGCTTGACGGTGCCCACGGCCACCGCCTCGGGGCGTTCCGTGGTGTCACGCATGACCAGCACCGGTTTGCCCAGCGAGGGGGCTTCCTCTTGAATCCCGCCGGAATCGGTGAGGATCAGATAGGCGCGCTGCATCAGATAGACAAAGGGCAGGTAATCTTGTGGTGCGATCAGCGTGATGCGCGATTTGCCGCCCAGACGGGCCTCGACCACATCGCGGACCGCCGGGTTGGGATGCACCGGATAAAGGATCTGCACATCGTCGCGTTGGGCCAGCGTGGCCAGCGCATCGCAAACCCGTTCGAACCCGTCGCCAAAACTTTCGCGCCGATGGCCGGTTACAAGAATAAGTTTGCGATCAGGATGAAGGTTGAAGGCACGGTCAAATTCGGCACGTTTCGCCGGATCATTTTGCAGGATTTCCACCGCGTCCAGCAGCGCATCAATGACCGAGTTCCCGGTCACATGGATCTGGGCATCGGGCACGTTTTCGGCCAGAAGATTTTCACGGGATTTCTCGGTCGGCGCAAAGTGCAACTGGGCGATGGAGCCGACGACCTTGCGGTTCATCTCCTCGGGCCAAGGCGAATAGATATTGCCGGTGCGCAGGCCCGCTTCCACATGGCCGACCGGGATCTGGTGATAATAGGCGGCCAGTGTCGCGGACAGCGTGGTCGAGGTGTCACCATGCACAAGCACAAGGTTCGGCGCAAAGGCCCTCAACACATCTTCCAGCCCAAGCACGACCCGCGACAGCACCTGAGCCAGGCTTTGTCCTGGGCTCATGACGTTCAGATCGTAATCCGGCACGATCTGGAACAGGTCCAGCACCTGATCCAGCATGTCGCGATGCTGGGCCGAAACCGCGACGCGGCAGGTGATGCCGGGCGCGGCTTTCAGCGCCTTGACGATGGGGGCCATCTTGATGGCCTCGGGGCGTGTACCGAAAATGACGAGAACTTTGAACATGGGGATGGCCTTAGGATGCGGCTTTGCATGGGGAAAAGGGGAACATGGGGCAATCAGTTGTCTAAAAGGTGATGGCTGGCAAGCGCGGCCTCGGCCCGGCGCAAGTCATCGTGGGTGTCGATGTCAATCGAGGCGTTCGCAGGCATGACATAGCCGGCGGTCGGTGATGGCAGGAGTTGCCCGGTTGTGTCGAAGGCCGGGGTCTTCACAAAGTAAAGCGCGCCATTCAGCACATAGACCGGGGGCAGATCCTGTCGGCGCATGCCGCCCGGCCAAGGGGGAAGCACGCCTTCCACAAAGCCCGCCTCGTTTTGCCGATACATCAGCCATGGCGGCGTGTCGGCTTCACAGACCGAAGTGCAGCTTTGCGCGCCGCTGTCGATCATCTGGGCAAAGGCCGCGTCGATGTCGGCGGCCTGTCGCAACGGCGAGGTGGGCTGCAAGACCAAAAGCACATCAAAGCCGGGGCAGGCTTGGCGGGCATGGGCGATGACATCCAGCGTGGTTGCCGTGTCGCTGGCCAGATGATCGGGGCGCAGGAACGGCACATCCGCCCCGGCAGCGCGGGCAACCTCGGCAATTTCGGGGCTGTCGGTTGAAACGATGGTCCGGCTGACACAACGCGCGGCCAAGGCCGCTTCGATGCTCCAGGCGATCAGGGGTTTGCCGCCAAGCGGTGCGATGTTCTTGCCCGGCAGGCCTTTTGATCCGCCGCGCGCGGGGATGATGGCAAGGACCGAGGGCATGGCGGCGCTCATGGTTGATCGTCTGCCGGGGCTTCGGCGCGGGCGCGCTCCAGATCTTCCAGACGCCCGATGTCGATCCAATAACCGCCAAGCGGGAAGGTCGCGGCGGTCTGGTCGGCGGCGATCATCCGCTCGAAAAGCGAGGGCATGTCGAGATAGGTGTCGGGTTCGACAAAATCCAGCGCGGCGGGCGACAGCACATAGATACCGGCATTGATAAAGTGCTGGTGCGTCGGCTTTTCGACGATGCGGCGCAAGAGGGAGCCTTCGGTTTCAACCACGCCATAAGGCACCTGCACCGCATATTCGCGCACGCACATCGTGCCCATGGCCCCGATGTCGTCGTGGAATTTCAGCAGGCTGTCGAATTGCAGCGAACTCAGAAGATCGCCATTCATCACCACAAAGGGCGCGGTGGGACGTTCGGGCAGTAGCGACAGCGCCCCGGCGGTGCCCATGCGCTGTTTTTCCTCGACATAGTCGATCTTCGCCCCGAACCGGGCGCCATCACCGAAATATTCGCGGATCATCTCGCCCTTGTAGTTCAACGAGATGGTAAAGGTCTTGAAGCCCTGCGAGACGAAGGCTTCGATGATCTTTTCCAAGATCGGGCGGCCGCCGATATGCAGCATTGGCTTCGGCACCGTTTCGGTCAGCGGCCGCAGGCGGGTGCCAAGGCCCCCTGCCATCAGCACGACCCGCGTCTGATGTTCGGGGGTATCAAGCAGGTTGTCGATGTGAAAGATGTCGACAGGTCGCCCGGCCTCATCCACCAGCGGAATCTGGTGCAGGTTGCGCGTGGTCAGCAAGGCGCGCGCGGCGGCGGCTTCGCTGGCCTTGACCGAGACGAAGTTCGGCTTGGTGATCTCGGCCAGCGGGCTTTGCAGGGTCAGCCCCCGCATCAACCCCCGGCGAATGTCCCCGTCGGTGATGACGCCGACCAGAATGCCCTTGGCGTCGGTCACCAGAGCAATCTGGCGGGTGCCACGGTCGATGGCCTCCATGGCGTCGCGCAGCACCCCGCTGATCGGGACGATCATCTTGCTGAGATCACCTTTGAAAAAGGTCATTTCCCACCCCTTGAAAGGTTTTTTGCCGGATTGCCGACCACGGTTTCACCCGCCGCAACACTGGACAGCACCACAGCCCCCATTCCCACCACAGCCCCGGCCCCGATCACCACCGGCGCGCCGGTGCGGCCTTGGCGGATCAACGCGCCGCCGCCGATATAGGCGCCATCTTCGATCACGACATTGCCGGCACAGACCACATTCGGCCCGAATGTCACGAAATCGCCGACGCGGCAATCATGGGCCAGATAGCAGGACACGTTCAGATGAAAGCCGCGCCCGACCACGGCATTTGATGAAACGCTGCTGTGCCCGCACAGCACATGCCCCGCGCCCAAATGGGCCGAGGGTGACACTTCGGCGCTGGCAGCGCGCAGGTCAAAGGGGCGGGCGCCGCTGGCCAGTGCCGCCTCATACAATCGCTTGCGGATTGCGCCATCGGCGATGGCCACGATGAAATCGCGCGGTGCCGGGTCGGCCAGAAAGGCGGCTTCCGAAACGACGGCCACACCGTTCACGCTATCGCCCGCGCTGCGCTCCACAAAGACCACGCGGGCCTCGCTGCGCTCTGCGGCGAGTTGGCGCTGAAGGATTTCAGCCACCTCACGGCCAAATCCCGCCGCCCCAAAGATGCCGATCTGGCGCGTCATTGCAGCATCTCGTGGGTCAGGGCCTCGTCATGGGCGAGGGCATGGCGCAGGCGGTGGCCAAGGCAATCCCACAAAGACATGGCCGAAATCGTGCCATTGGTGCGCTTGCAGGCCAGATCGGCGGCCGTCAGCACATGGCCCGCGGGCAGATCGCGCGCGGCCACAACCCATTTGCGCACGATGGCGCGGTTGCGCACCTCGGCCGGCCCCGGTTGCTTGATGCCGTTGCCAAGCCCCAGTTCCACCGCGCGAATGTCGCGCACAAGGGCGGCAAGCTCCTCCGGTTCGACCGAGGCGGCGTGATCCGGGCCTGCCATGTTGCGGTCCAGCGTAAAGTGCTTTTCGATCACCGTGGCCCCACGGGCAACCGCGGCAAGGCTCATGGCATTGCCCAAGGTGTGATCGGAATAGCCAACCGGCAGGCCAAAGGCCTGCGCCATGGTGTCGATGGCGCGCAGATTGGTTTCGGCAATCGGCGCGGGGTATTCTGTCGTGCAATGCAGAAGCGTCACCCGCGACCGCAGCGCCTGCCATGCTGCCGGGTCCAACAGCGCCTCGGCAAAATCGGCGCGGCGCTGCGGCTGGTCCGGGCGGGTCAGGCCAAAGGCAATGACGCCCAAGGCTTCCTCCACCTCGGACAGGCTGCCCATGCCGGTGGACAGCAAAAGCGTCATGCCGCTGCGCGCCGCATCCAAAAGCATCGGCGCATTGGTCAATTCGCCAGAGCCAAGTTTCAGCGTCTTCAGCCCAAGGCCCTGATGCAGGAAGGTCAGGCTTTCAGGGTCAAAGGCGGTTGAAAGAAAGGCAATGCCGCGCGCCGCGCAACGGTCGATCAGCGCGTGATGCGCCTCGGCCGACAGTTCCAGCCGGGCCAGCATCTGCAACTGGCTTTCCTCAGCATCGGTGGTGACCTTTTGGTAGGCGGCCTTCTGCGCGCTTTGCGACACAAGCTTGGCGGCTTTGAAGGTCTGGAACTTGACGAAATCCGCCCCGGCCTCGGCCGCGCGGTCCACCAGCTCCAGCGCCAGATCAAGGCTGCCGTTATGGTTGACCCCGGCTTCCGCGATGATGAGAGTTTTGTTCGGTTTGGTCATATTGGCAAATCGACGAAGGATTTCCTCGTCAGGCTCCTTGGAGTGTCAATTTTGGCAAGGGTATCAACGATGTGTCGTGCCGCGCGCCCATCGCCGTAAGGGTTGTCAAAGCCGCGGCAATCCAAGGACAGCCCCCGGCGGATCGCCTCCCCGATCGCCGCGGGGGTGGCAGCGCAATCAATCACCGACTTCGCCCGCATCCGCCGCGCCTGACGTTCGCCGATGTTGATGGTCGGCAGCTTGAAGCTGGGCGCCTCCATGATGCCGCTGGAGGAATTGCCGATCACCAGATCGCAATGCGCCAGCGCCGAGAAATAGCGTTGCGAGCCAAGGCTTTCGAAGAAAACGGCATTTTCTCGCCCGGCGACAAACTCTTGGATCAGCGCGTCGATCTCACGCGCGCCGGGGTCGGCGTTCGATCCGGTAAAGATCAGCCCGGCCTCGGGGAAGGCGTCAAGGGCGGCCAGCAGGGCGCGCGCCTCCTCGGCGGGGTCTTCGACCAAGGTGGCGGGATGGAAGGTCAGCACGAAATTCTTGTCGCGCGGGCGCAGGCCGACCGCCTGAAAGAAGTCGGCGCGGGGCAGGGTCTTGACCGCAAGGATGCGGTCAATGCCGGTGGAGCCGACATTGTGCACCCGCGTGGGATCTTCGCCCAATTGTCGCACGCGGGCTGCGCTTTCTTCGTTCGAGACGAAATGCAGCGCGGCAAGTTTGGTGATGGCGTGGCGGATCGAATCGTCAAAGGCGCCCTCGGTCACATCGCCGCCAAACACATGCAGCACCGGAATCCGCGCCACCAAGGCGGCCAAGGCAACGGCAAGGGATTCATAGCGGTCGCCCAGCAGCAGAACCGCGTCGGGGGCAAGATCGGCAAAGACCTTGCCCACCCGATCCACCAACAGCCCCATGCTGTGCGAAATGGCGCGCGGGCCATCGTCGGCCCCAAGTTCCATGTCGATCAGGGCGGCGGGCTGGTGGCCTTCGGCGGTGATGGCGGCAAGCGTCGTGCTGCCCGCCACCAGATGCTGGCCGGTGACCAAGAGTTGCGGCTCAAACCGGGCATCGCCGCGAAGGGCGTCCAGAACCGGGGCCAGAAGCCCCCATTCGGCGCGGGTTGCGGTGACGGCAAGCAGTTTCATGCGCGATCGGCCAGCATGGCAGAGGAGGGCAGGTTGATGATGCGCCGCTCCAACTGTTCGGCGACGGGCAGGGGCGCGCGCGGGCAGGTGGCGTTATAGGGCGCATGGTGCAAGAGCGACCAGATCGGCCGCGCCATATAGCCCGCGTCATTCAGGCCATCCAGCAGGGCATCGCGGTCGGCAATCTCGACCTCGGGGGCCAGCATCAGCGTGTTCAGCCAATAATTGCTGTGGCTGTTTTCCGGCTCGCGGAAAATCGCCCCGCAGGACAACCCCTCAAAACCGGCAATATAGCGGGTGGCAAGGGCGCGTTTTTGCGCAAGCCGGGTGTCCAACTGGGCAAGCTGCGCCACGCCAAGGGCGGCGTTCAGGTTGGGCATGCGGTAGTTGTAGCCCACCTCGTCATGCGCATAGGCCCAGCGGTGCGGGACTTTGGCCGTCGTTGACAGGTGCTTTGCGTGGCGACCGAGTTCGGGGTCATCTGTCAGGATCGCGCCGCCGCCGCCGGTGGTGATGATCTTGTTGCCATTGAAGCTGAGCGCCGAGATCTTCGACAGCGATCCACAGGGCCGCCCTTTATATTGGCTGCCAAGGGATTCGGCGGCATCTTCCACCACCACCAGCCCGAATTCCGCAGCAACCGCGTTCAGCGCATCCATGTCGATCGCATGGCCAAAGACATGCATCGGCACCACGCAGGAAATCCGCCGCCCGGTTGCCTTGTTGACCAGCCCTTCAGGCCGCGTCACCGCGACTTGGCGCAGATGGGCCGCCAGTGCCGCCGGGTCCAGCCCCAGTGTCGTTTCGCAACTGTCCACGAAATGCGGCACCGCGCCAAGGTGATGCACCGCATTGGCCGTGGCGGCAAAGGTCAGCGCGGGAATGATGACCTCATCATTCGGCTTCACGCCCGCCACGATCATCGCCAGATGCAGGGCCGCCGTGCCATTGACCACCACGACAGCGCGGGCCGCGCCGCAGGCGGCGGCAAGCTCGGCCTCGAACCGGTCGACATAGCCGCCGACCGAAGACACCCAGCCGGTGTCGATGCAATCCAGAACATAGTCACGCTCCTTGCCCAGAAATTCGGGCACATGCAGCGGAATGAATTCCGTGGCCGGGCCAAGCACCCGGTTCATGCGCTCCAGCACCTCAGGCAGCATCGCGGGCGTGGATTGGTGTTTCAACATGGCGAAATCCTGCACGCGTTAGATGTTGTAGCGGTCGGTCTTGTAGGCGGCGAGGTTCGCCGGGTCCTGGAACCAAGCGGCGGTTTCCGCCAGCCCGCGCACAAAGCCGTCGCGCCCGCCAAATTCGGGGTTCCAGTCGAACAATTGCTTGGCCAGTTCTGTGCCGGCAAACAGGCGGTCCACCTCGCTCGCGTCCGGGCGCACGCGGGCCTGATCCAGCTCGACCTCGACCGAGACGCCCATCGCTTCGGCAATCGCGGCAACGGTGTCGGCAATGGAAATTTCAAAACCCGACCCGATATTTGTGACCCGGCCAAGGGCGGCATCGCAGCCCATGGCCTGGATAAAGCCGCGGGCGGTGTCCTTGACGAAGGTAAAGTCGCGGGTGGGGGCCAGCGAGCCGAGCTTGATCTGCCGCGATCCGGCGGCGATTTGGCTGATGATGGTCGGAATGACCGCCCGCGCCGATTGCCGGGGGCCATAGGTGTTGAACGGCCGCAGCACCGCCACGGGCAATTCGAACGAACGATGGAAGGACAGCGCCATCTGATCCGCCCCGATCTTGGTGGCGGCATAGGGCGACTGCGCGTTCAGGGGGTGTTCTTCGGTGATCGGCACGAATTGCGCCGAGCCATAGGTTTCCGACGTCGAGGTTGATACCACCCGAATCCCGCCCGCAGACCGCGCGGCCTGCAGCACATTCAGTGTGCCGGTAACGTTGGTCTGCACATAGGCGTCTGGCGAATGATAGCTGAACGGAATGGCGATCAGCGCGGCAAGATGCAGCACGATATCCGTGCCTTTCACCGCCTGTTCCACCCCATGCGGATCGCGGATATCGCCCGCGATGACCTTGAACTGCCCCGCCACATCGCTCGGGGCGCGGTCCAGCCATCCCCAACTGTTCAGGGAGTTGTACATCACGAAAGCCGTCACATCATGGCCATCGCGCACCAGCATCTCGGTCAGATGTGACCCGATGAAGCCGTCTGCGCCTGTTACCAGAACTTTACCCATGTGATCGTCCTTTCGTTACTTTGTCGTCTTGCGGGAGGCGATCGCTCGGCGCCTCTGCGTGTCTCTATACCAGCCGGTGGCGGCTGCGCGGGTTGGGCGGCTGGCCTCGGGCCTTGCCATGACATGTGGATTTTCGCCAGTCGTGGCGACAGGTTTGCGCCCTCAGCGTGACATCAAAGATGCGAAGGGCGGCGGATGGGCAGGCAAGATCACAGTTCTTCCTGAATGCCGTCACGCAGGTCTTGCGACAAGGACAGGGCGCCCAGCAACTGTTGCAGGACACGGTTGTAACGCGTGACCGGCTGTTCGGCGACGAAGATCACATCCTGCGGCCGCAGTTCAATTTCCGTGGCGATCGACAGGCGCACGGGGTTGGAGCCATCCAGATGATAGGCGACCGCAGAGGTGCCATTGCGCCGGATCAGATAGATATGGCTGCTGTCCGACGTGAACAGGGTCAACGCCCCACGCGAAAACAGCGCATCGCTCAGCGTTTGCCGCGTCTCGGCGGAAATCGCATACATGGATTGCGTGCCGACCTCACCGGTCAGCACAACCGTCTCGGGGCGATAATACATGTTCTCCAGATAAACCCGGTCGCCGCCTTGCAGATAATAGACCGGCTGCTGCGAACTGGTCAGGATGTCGCGTGCCGACAGGCGATACTCCTCCGAGCCACGGAAGATTTTCACAACCTTGTCAGCGCCCGGTTCCAGCGTGACGCCCGCCGTCGTCATCACCTCGCTCAAGGACGTCGGCCGGTCGGTGAACGGAATCGACGACGGCTTGGTGACGCCCCCGTAAAAGATTTTCTGCGAGTTGAACCCCTGCACCGAGACTTCAAAGCGCGGGTCTACACCCGAACGCAGAAGCGCGGCCGAGATTGCGGCTTCGGCCTCGGAGATTGTCTTGCCGACAACGTCGACACGCCCAACTTCGACGATGCTGATATAGCCCTCTGATGTGACGGGAAGCGAACGGACCGTGTATTCATCCGTTGCGGCCCCCGCACTGTTGATCTGCGGCATCAGGCGCGCAAATTGCAAAATGTCGCCGACGCCGATTTTATAGGTGGGGGCAGGGCCAGAGGCTGGCGGGCGCAGATCTATGAAAGAATGTTCATCGACCAATCGCGCCGCGCCGCGCAGATCCGAACCGACCACCACCCTGCGTTGAAAGGGGGACATGTTGGCTTTCGCGGCAACCTCAGAGGTCAGGGCAACAATTTGCAGCGGGATCGCCTGCTGGTCCTTTGCGGCATCCGATTTCGGCAATTTCTGCGGATTGTAAAGGGCCCCGCAGCTTGCCACGGTAAGGGCCGCTGCCATCAAAATGATGGTGGTCCGGTGAGGCATATAAATCATCCCAACAACAAAACGTCTGGCTGAGTAACTTCACGAATGTCTTCGGCCGCAGATTTTCGCGCATCGCCCAAGCGCGCCACGGCAACCATAGATGTCGGCAGTGCAGTCATAATCGACAAAAAGGCGCTTGGCACCTTGTCATAACCGCATTTGAACAGCACCCGATCCAGTTGTGCGGTTTTTGCCTCGATGGCCTCACGCGTATTGCCCTTCAGCAAGAGGGATGCAAGCTCGCCTAGATCCGATGCCATCGCGGCCTGAGTCTGATCGGCCATGGTCATGCGCCCGGACGGCAGATCAATGACTGCCGCACGCAAGCCCGCGTCAGACCACGCCGTGACGAGATGGCCAGAGACGGTGTCCGACAGGCCGCCCGCGGCGGGGGATACGGGCCATAGGACCGCGTATTTGGAACTGTCGAGCGTATGGGCGGCAACTTCGGCCGCTGTCGCGGACTTTTTCACAAGAAAGACCTTCTTCGGCCGGATCGCAGCGATGATGGCCCGAACGGTATGCAGGCAACCTGACATCGTGCTGCGCGTCATCGCGGCGACAGCCCCGATGATCATGCCCACAAACGCTCCCGCCACAGCGATCAGAAGGGTTTTGGGGGCGGCGGGGTCAAGCGGCGGCACCGCGACCTGAAGGATCAGCCCATTGGCCGCTTGAAATCCGCTTGCGACAGACCTTGCCTTGTATTCTTCGGCAAGCAATTCATAGGTTGATTCCTGGGCCTTGACGTCGCGTTGCAGCGTCATCAGATTCGAGGCCTCGTCCGCAGAAATCTTGACATTGGCTTCGGCAGAGACAACCGCCGTGTCGATATCGGTCAAACGGAGGGCAAGAAGTTGCGTGATCTGTTGCAACCGTTCCTTTGACAGGTCTGTGACCTTTATCTCGGCATTTGACATCTGCGCCTGAAGGCGAAACTCGGAGTTCAGAAGCTCGGGATAAGCCGACAGGACCGCGGCTTGCTTGTCAGCGTTTGCCAGCGCCCCGATCAGGGCCGAGGCCCCTTCGATCATGCGTTTGGTTGAATCGCGCGTCTCTCGCAGCTTCACCAATTGCGAGGAGCGCCGCACGAGATCCTCGACAGAAAGCGCGTTTCTGCTGATGGAAAACTCTTGCAGGCGCATCACCGCCGCATCCATTTCCGCCTGCACTTTTGCCAGTTGTTCGCCCAGATAGGACACTTCACGCACGGCTTTGGCTTTCTGATCATCCAATGTGTCGCTGAGAACCTTTTTGACAACGGCATTGGCGATCTTGGCCGCGGCCTCGGGGTTCACATGCGTAACGGTTGCCTCAAGGGAGTCGTTCTTTGTGGTGTCAAGTTCGACCGACTTTTCAAACTGGCGCACAATGGCCTGATCGACCTCGCTGTCGCTCCAACTGGTTTTGGGCTCCGCCCCGAACAGCCAACCGATGAGCGAAGGCTTGGCCGGGCTAAGGCGCGGGTTGAAGTAGGGGTCATCATAAAGACCGGTTGTCTGGGCCAGCCCGATCACGAAATCACGGCCCTTGACTCGGTCGAAAACCAGCTTGTCTTCCTTTTCCGCGCCGATGTTCAGACCCAGTGCCGCCGCCGCGCCCCCCAGATCGCCGAGCCCGCCATTGCGGCTGCCTTTTTCAATCGCAAAAATCGACTTTGCTTCATAAGTCGGGGTGATGAACAGCTTTGCATAGCCCGCAGTCAGGCAGGCGACGGTCAATCCGACCGTCACGATGATGCGCCAGTTCGCCACGAGGCTGGCAGCAAGCTCTGCCAGATTGATTTCGTCGTCACGCGGGGCGTTTTGTTCTGTCATGGTATCGGGGCACTCAAGCAAAAGGGCAGCGGAAAGCCGGGCGGCATTGGGTCAAGGCGGGGGCGTCGTGGACTGGGGGGCGCTCTTGTCGGGCGCGGCTTCTGCCTGCCGAGTTTCTTGATGCAGAGCGGCAATCTCGGCGGTCAGGGCGTCGTGTTCCTGAATCTTGCGTGCCAGAAAACGCCCTGCCAGCGCGAGTTTTTCCGACATGCCTTCTGGCGTCAACAAATAAAGATAGCGGCGCTTGTCTTCGGCCGCGCGAAAATTCGTAAATTTTACAAAACCTTTTTCTACAAGCGCATGCAGGCAGTAATTCACCCGGCCAAGGCTGACCCCCAGCCGGTCTGCCAATTGTCTTTGGGTCAATTCGGGTTCGTTCGCCAAAGCCCGCAGCGCGCGGAAGCGCAGGTCGCTTTGCTCGTTGTCACGAAGGCTGCTCATCGCGCAAGCTTCCGCACAGACAGTGGCGCGGGCCATGCCTTGAGAGCGGGAAAATGCTCCGATTCGTTCATATTTGTACGAGTATAGCAGCGGGGCGCACGAAGCAACGTTCAGGGCGTCCGACTGGCAGATAGAAGCCGCCGCAGGCAGCCCTTTCCTTGTTTTGCATAGGACCGGGGCGAATGGCGCTGCCCTGTTGCAAGGCGTCAAGGGGCTGTTGGCTCGGCGGCGGCGGGCAGCGGGGCTTTGAGGATTCCGTTTTCCCAAGCCCCTTCTGAGGTTTCGCCATTCTTGTAGGTCAGCTTGCCCGATCCCTGCCGCTTGCCCTTGACGAAAGCGCCCTCATAGCGGTCGCCCGAAGGATAGATCGCAAGGCCTTGCCCCTGCATTTCGCCCGCCGTCCAATCGCCCTCATAGCTGAATCCGTCAGGCTGGGAGAGCTTGCCCTTGCCCTCGCGCTTGTCGGCCTTGAAGGCGCCGTCATAAACTGTGCCATCGGCCCAGATGGCCTTGCCCATGCCATCGCGCAGCCCGGCTTTCCATTGCCCGTCATAGCTGTACCCATCGGCATAGGTCATCACGCCCCGGCCTTCGGGTTTGCCCGCAACGACGGCGCCCGTATAGCTTGATCCGTCGGCATGGCGCAGCGTGCCGGTTCCGGTCATCACGCCCGCGGCCCATTGCCCGTCATAGGAGGCCCCGGACGGATAGCTGATCTTTCCCTTGCCATCGGGCAAACCAGCCTTGAACCCGCCCTGATAGGCGGACCCGTCAGGATAGGTCAGTTGGCCCTGGCCCTCCATGCGGCCCTCAATCCAGGCGCCGCGATAGCGGGTCTTGTCTGCCCCGACATAGCTGCCCTGCCCATGGCGCTGATCGGCTTTGAACCCGCCCTCATAGGTGCCACCTTTGGCATAGGTCATGCGGCCTTCGCCCTCGCGTTTGCCTTGCACGAAACTGCCTTCGTAAACGTCACCATTGGGCTGTTCGAGCTTGCCGGTGCCGTTGATCTGCCCGGCTTTCCACTGGCCGGTGTAGCGCAACCCGTCTGGCAGCGTCAGCGTGCCCGTCCCCTCGCGCCGATCGGCCTTGAATTCCCCTTCATAGGTGCCGCCTTCGGGAAAGGTAACGCGACCCTTGCCCTCTCTGTCGCCCGCAACCCAAGCCCCTTCGTAGCGCAGGCCCTTGGCGTCGGTCAGAAGACCGGTGCCGTCATGCTTGCCGGATTTGAACTGCCCCTCATAGACCGAGCCATCGGCATAGGCCGCGCGTCCGGTGCCGGTCATCTCGCCGGCCAGCCACCCCCCCTCATAGCTGCCGCCATCGGCATCGGTGATCTTGCCCGTCCCATCCGGCTTGCCCGCCACGAAACGGCCCTCGTAGACCGAGCCGTTCGGATAGCGGGCGCGTCCCTTGCCCTCGATCTGGCCCTTGACCCATTCGCCCTCATATTCAAAGCCCGAGGGCAATCGGTAGCTGCCGATCCCGTCCTGCAAGCCGTCCTTGAAGGTGCCCTCATAAACCGAGCCGTCATTGTATTGCTTGGTAATCACCTCGCCGTCGGTCTGCGCATGGGCGGGGCAGGCAAACGCGGCAAACGTGGCCAGCACCAAGGGGAAAAAACCGTGCTGTCGCATGAGAGGCCTTTTGAAAAACTGCTGGCGGTAAGAGTAGGGGGGCAAGGTGGCTCTGGCAAGATGGGGCGGATCGCGGCATGTAAGGGTTTCGTGATGACAGGAGCCTTGCCGATGCCCGCCTTTCCGCCCGATCATGTCCCTGCGGGCCTGCGCCCCTTGATGCAGGCGATTGCCGAGGCCGCACTCCTGTTGGCCGCGCGCATTGCCCGCAACGGGGTCGAGGAACACCTTGGCGCGGCGGCGGGGGTCAACAGCGATGGCGATGCGCAAAAGGCATTGGATGTGATCGCGGATGATCTGTTTCTGGCCGCTGCCAAGGCGGGCGGGGTTCGGCATTATGCCTCGGAAGAACAGGACACGGTGCTGGATCTTGGGGCAGGGGCGTGGGCGCTGGCGATTGATCCTTTGGATGGGTCATCGAACATCGACACCAATGTGTCGGTCGGCACGATCTTTTCGGTCTATGCTGCGGCAGATCATCCCGATGCCAGCTTTCTGCGTCCGGTCGACCAACAGATCGGCGCGGGCTATGTGATCTATGGGCCGCAGGTGGCGCTGGTCTGTTCCTTTGGGCAGGGCGTGCAACGCTATGTGCTGGACCCCGAGGCGCGGGTCTTCGTACTGATGGATACAGCCGTGCAGATCCCGCCCGCGGCACCGGAATTTGCCATCAATGCCTCCAACTACCGGCATTGGCCCGCGCCGATCCGGGCCTTTGTCGATGAATGTCTGGCCGGCACCGAAGGCCCGCGCGCGCGCAACTTCAACATGCGCTGGATCGCCTCTCTGGTGGCCGAGGCGCATCGCATCTTCATCCGGGGGGGCGTGTTCCTGTATCCCGCCGACGGCCGCAAAGGTTATGAGGCAGGGCGGCTGCGGTTGGTCTATGAATGTGCGCCGATGGCCTATCTGGCCGTGCAGGCGGGTGGCGGTGCGACCGATGGTTCGGGCGACATTCTGGCGCTGACGCCGCAAAGCCTGCATCAGCGCGTGCCCTTCGTCTTTGGCAGCCGGGTCAAGGTGGACCGGGTGGCCGCGCATTTCGCAGGAAGGGTGTAAGGCTTTTCCTTCCCCCGGAACCTGATAAAGCTTTGGCCTTGGAATTACCGGAATAGGCCCATGTCCCACAGTTTTCGTCTGACCCTTGCCCAGTTGAACCCCACGGTGGGTGCGATCAAGGCCAATATCGCCCTGGCCTATGAGGCTTGGGAACAGGGCCGGGCGGCGGGCGCGCAGATGGTGGCGCTGACCGAGATGTTCGTCACCGGGTATCAGACGCAGGATCTGATCCTGAAACCCACCTTTGTCGCCGATGCCGAGCGGGCGGTGGCGGAACTGGCGGCCCGGATCACCGATGGCCCGGCTTTGGGGATCGGTGGGCCGCACCGCTGCGACGGGCAGCTTTACAACGCCTATTACATACTGGAAGGCGGCAAGATTGCCGCCACCGTGCTGAAGCACGAATTGCCGAATGACGGGGTGTTTGACGAAAAGCGGGTTTTCGCCTCTGCCCCCTTGCAAGGCCCTTACCGCATCGGGCCGCTGCGTATCGGCTCTCCGATCTGCGAAGATGCCTGGCATGCCGATGTGTCGGAAACGCTGGCGGAATCGGGGGCGCAGATTTTGCTGGTGCCGAATGGTTCACCCTATCACCGCGGCAAGCCCTCGGTGCGCACCAATCTGATGGTGGCGCGGGTGGTCGATACCGGGCTGCCCTTGGTCTATCTGAACATGGTCGGCGGGCAGGATGATCAGGTGTTTGACGGCGCGTCTTTCGTGCTGAACCCCGGCGGTGCCTTGGCGGTGCAGATGCCGCAATTCCTGCCCTGCATCACCCATGTCGATTTTGAGGAAACCGCTGCGGGCTGGCGCGCGAAACAAGGGTTGATGGACAGCCTGCCCCGCATCGTCGAGGCGGATTATCACGCCATGGTCATCGGCACGCGGGACTATCTGGCGAAATGCGGATTCAAAAAGGTGCTGCTGGGCCTGTCGGGCGGGATTGATTCCGCGCTGGTGGCGGCGATTGCGGCCGATGCCATCGGGGCGGAAAACGTGCGCTGCGTCATGCTGCCATCGCGCTTTACCTCGGCCGCCTCGCTGGAGGATGCGGGCGAGGTGGCGCGCAATCTTGGGATGCGGCTGGACACCGTCTCGATTTCCGGCCCGCAAGAGGCGGTGGGCGGGGCCTTGGCCGATCTTTTCGCGGGAACCGAGCCGGGGATTACGGAAGAAAACATCCAAAGCCGGTTGCGCGGTGTGCTGTTGATGGCGATGTCGAACAAGTTCGGCGAGATGCTTTTGACCACCGGCAATAAATCGGAAATGGCGGTTGGCTATTGCACGATCTACGGCGATATGAACGGCGGCTATAACCCGTTGAAGGATTTGTATAAAACCCGCGTGTTCGAAACCTGCCGCTGGCGCAATGACAATCACCGCGATTGGATGCAAGGCCCGGCAGGCGTGGTTATCCCGCCGCGCGTGATCGAAAAGCCCCCGTCGGCAGAATTGCGCGACAACCAGAAAGACCAAGACAGTCTGCCCCCCTATGAGATCTTGGATGACATTCTGGATGGGCTGATCGAACAAGAGCTGTCAGTGGCCGAAATCATCGCCAAGGGCCATGACCGGGCAATTGTGAAGAAGGTCGAACACCTGCTTTACATCAGCGAATACAAGCGTTTCCAATCCGCCCCCGGCACACGCCTGACCAAAAAGGCGCTGTGGCTGGATCGACGCTATCCGATGGCGATGCGCTGGCGGGACGAGAGCTGATCAAACTGCCGAAAGCATGACCTGCGGCAAAAGCCGCGCCACATCTTCGGCGCGGCAGAGTTCGGCGGCAGGCGTCATGACGGCGGCGGCGGCGCAGGCGGTGGCATGGCGCAGGGCCTCGCTTTGATCCTGCCCCCGTGCAAGCATCAGCACCAGCCCCGCGACAAAGCTGTCGCCAGCGCCCACGGCGCTGACCACCGCCACCTTTGGCGGCCGCGCCATCAACCGCAGGTCTTTGGTCACCAGCACATTGCCCTCGGCCCCGCGGGCGATCAGCACCGCTTGCGCCACGTTGCGGGCAACCAGTTCGGCGGCGAAATCGGCGGTGTCCTTGGGGCTGGGCAATGGGGTGCCGCCCAAGGCTTCGGCCTCGGCGCTGTCCATCCGCAGCACCGCAAGGCCGGGGATCGGCTGCGCTGCGGCCTGCGCCAAAGCGCGTCCCGAGGTGTCCAGCACAACCGCCATGCCGGGCAGGGCGGCGGCGAGTTGCGCCGGGAAATCCGCAGGCACGCCGGGCGGTTGGCTACCTGAGATCACCGCGTAACCGCCGGGGTGGACCACTTCGGCCAGCCGGGCAAAGACCTGCGCCTGATCGCCCGCGCCCCAATCGGGACCGGGCATGAGGAAGCGATATTGCTGGCCGCTGGCGGTTTCGGTCACCGTCAGGGATTGCCGCGTTTCACCGGGGCTTTGCAGCGCCTGAACCTGTAGGCCCTTGGCCTGCAAAAGCCCTGCCATCTGCGCCCCGGTCGCCCCGCCAAGCGCCACCAAGGCCAGCGATTGCCCGCCCAAGGCCTGAATCGCCCGGCTGACGTTCAACCCACCCCCGCCGGGCGTCAGCGCCGGTGCGCCACAGCGCAGCTTTTCGCCCGGAACCACATGGGCGACATCGGTGGAGACATCCAGCGCCGGGTTCAGGGTCAGGGTCAGGATTGCCGCTTGGGCCATTCACTCGACAAATTCGATGGAGTTTTCAAAGCTGCCCGTCTTGCCCGAATTCTTGTCGCGCAGCGTGGTTTGCAGCACATAGCGGCCGGGCGGCACGCCGGTGAGGTTGTAGGTCAGATTGGCCTGAAACTCGCGGTTGGGATAGCGCGATGTCAGGTCCAACTCGGTAATGTCGATCAGATCGCCCAGCACTTCGCCGGCTTCGTTCATCACCTTCAGATCGACAAAGAAGCCGATCGAATAGAGCCCTTCGCCGGGGCTGCCATAGCCAAAGCCCATGGGTTCGGCATAGATCAAAACCGGTTCGCCGATCTTGAATTGGTCATTGGGGCGGGGGTTGTAGATGCCGTAACCCGATGCGGGTTCAGAGATCAGAACCGTCTCGCCGATGGCCAGTGCGCTGGTGGCCTCCCAAGCCTTGCCCATCACCTCACGCGCGGCCGAGATCGCCCCTGCGTCGTCGCCTGCGCCCAAAAGGCTTTCCACCTCAGCGGCCTTGTCGGCAATCTCTCCAGCCACGACCGGAGGAGCAGCAAGCGCTATGGCCAAGGCCAGCAGGCGCGCAAAGATCATGGTCAAGTCCCTTTCAGGCGTCGAAAATCGAACAATCTTGGAAACATGATAGCGGCAGGCGGGGGCCGTGGCCAAGGGCGAAGATGCAAGAAGCGTTTTGAGCCGACACATATCGCCGTCTCACACCGTTGTGGGGTCACGTTTAAAGCATCAACTGATAGGATGCGGGCACATAGCGAAAGCCTGCGGCCGTCGTTTCGACAAAGCCGACAGCGGGGAAGGGCATGTGGTAGCCGATGAAAGGCAGCCGGTCGGCTGCGATCATGCCAAACACCGCCTTGCGGGTTGCGGCGGCGGCGGCCTTGTCGGCATCAAAGCGCACCTCCCAGTCGGGATGCGCCAAGGACCAGACATAGTGATTGGCGCAATCGGCGGTGATCGCAAGTTGCTTGCCGTCGCTGTCCAGCATGAAGGCCATATGCCCCGGCGAATGGCCAAAGGCGGCCAGCGCGGTGATGCCGGGGGTCACCGTGCCGCCATCCTCCAGGAAGGTCATCTTGTCGTTCAGGGGTTTCACCTTGGTGTCAAAGCCTTCATTCGCGGCCCCGGACCAGTGATTGTGTTCCACCGCCCCCGTGACATAGCGCGCACGGGGAAAGGTCGGCCCCGCCTCTCCCATCAACCCGCCGATGTGGTCACCATGCATATGGGTCAAGACAACGGTGTCGATTTGATCCGGGCTTACCCCGGCTGCCGCCAGCGCGGCCGTGATCCCGGCCGGATCAAGACCGCTGTCGAACAGCACCAATTCGGAGGCTGTGTTCACAAGCGTCGGCGTGAAGAAGTTCATCGCCTTGTCGGCGGGGATGAAGGCGGCCGCAGAGGCTTCGGCGAAATCGGTGTCGGAGACGTTCAGGCCAAAGGTTTCGCGCGGTTTGTCATTCGGTCGTGTGCCCGCCAGAAGCGTGGTCACTTCGAAGGCCCCCAGCGCGAAGCGATGGAATTGCGCCGTTGCGGCCCCCTGTTTTTCAACCTGCGCCATGGCAGGACGGGCAAGGGGCAAAAACGGCAGGCTGGTGGCGGCAAGCAAGGCGTGACGGCGGGACAGAAGGGACATCGCGGCTCTCCTTTTGCTCAAGGGCAAAAAGGTAGGGCGATGGGGCCAGAAGTCGCCTCACATTTGCGCGAGGCCGCGTCATTCCCACCACGGGTCGATGGTGGCAATGTCCTCATCTGACCAGCCGAAGTGATGGGCAAATTCATGCACCGTGACATGGGTGACCAGATCGGCCAGACCAATATCGCCGCGTTCGACCCATTCTTCCAGTATGGGACGACGGAACAGCCAGACCACATCCGGCTGATGCGGCTGATCTGAAACGGATTTTTCGGTCAGCGGCGTGCCTTCGTAAAGCCCGGTCAGGTCATAGGGGCTGTCGATGCCCATGGCTTCAAGAATGTCATCGGAGGCGAAATCCTCGACCCGCAGGGCGACCTGCAACGCCGCCGCGCGATGGGGTTCGGGCAGGGCCAGGACCGCGTCGCGGGCAAGGGCCTCGATCAGGTCAAGGGTGGGGGCGATGCTGTTGAGAGCGGGCAGGGTCATGAGGCAAGGATAGGCTCACGCGGGGCCGAGGAAAAGGGGTTGCCTTGCGGGCGCCGCTGTCGTTCGCTGCGGCACATGGCCTGCCGCGCGGAAAGCAAATCATGATTCCGAACAATTTCTTCCGCGCCTATGGTTTCTGGCATGTGGGCGAGGGTTTCCAGACCATCCTGATGATGTGGTACATGGCCTTTTACGCAGGGCTGTCGGCTACAGAAATCGGCTTTTACCAATCCCTGCAGCTTCTCCCATTTCTGGCCTTTACGGCGGCGGGGGGCAGCCTTACCGACCGCATTGGCGCGCGGTTGAGTTTTGCGGCCTCAACAGCGGCATTTGCCCTGCTTTTGGCCGGATATGGCATTGCTGATTGGCTGATTGGCTTTCAACCGCTGGCCTTCGGGGGCTATTGCCTTGTCTCGGGGCTGCTGAGTGCCCTATCCAATCCGGCGATCGACACCTTCATTCCCGAGGCCACGCCCGCAGGGGCCGGTAAGAACGCGCTGATCGCGGCAACCGCGCATAACATCGCAAAGCTGTCGGGCAATGCGGCCGCGCTCCTTTTGCCGGTCTTGTCGGCGGTGGGGGGCTTTGTGGCAAACGGGATTTTGATGGGGTTGAGTGTGCTGTTCCTCTTGCGCCATCCGCGCAAGACACGCCCCATGCCCACCCCGCGGCGTGACCACGCTCTGCGCCGGGTTCAGGCGCATTTCCGCAACCATAGCGAAAGCTTCGACATCTTTCTTGGCTCGGTGATGCTGGGGATGTTCGTCATTCCGGGCTTTTACATCTTTCACCCGTTGGTGATGCGGATCAGCTTTCCTGAACAGGCCGGGCTCATGGGGCTGACCGGGATTGTAGGTTGGGTCGGAGCGATTCTCGCCTCGTCTCTGGCACTTCGACTGGCCCACCACATCCAGCGCCCAGGGCGCTTGGCCTTGGCGATCTGGGCGGCGGTGGCCTTGGGGTTCATGGCGTTGGGCGTGGTGCAAGATTTCGTGGTTCTCTTGGCCCTGTTGTTTTTCCTGGGTGGAAACTCTCTGGGCAAGGCACTGATTTATGGACATTATCTGCGCAACGCGCCCGAGGCGGACCGTGGCCTGCTGATCGGGGTCGATCAAACCGCGATCTGGGGGCTGGCGACGCTTGGCACCTTTGGCCTTGGCTGGCTGGTGGACCGGATCGGGTTTCAGGCGGCCTTGGCGGTGAATTCGTGTGCCATTCTGGCTTTTGTCGTACTGCTTGCCCTGCGTGGGCGACTCTGGCGGCTGTAGAGCGGATGCGGAGCGGCCAAACTGGACAAAGCCTGCCCCTTGTGACAGGGAAAGGCGGTTCAAGGAGACCGCAGATGACCGTCACCCGCTTTGCCCCCTCGCCCACCGGCTATATCCATGTCGGCAACCTGCGCACTGCGCTGATGAATTACCTGATCGCGCGCCAGACCGGCGGCACGTTCATCCTGCGTCTGGACGACACCGATCAGGAACGGTCGAAGCAGGAATACATCGACGGGCTGAAGGAAGACCTTGCTTGGCTTGGCATCAAGTATGACCGGATCGAGCAGCAGTCAAAGCGCATGGCGCGTTATGCCGAGGCGGCCGAACAGCTGAAGGCGGCGGGCCGCTTCTATGAGTGCTTTGAGACGCCGGTCGAGCTGGACCTGAAGCGCAAGAAGCTTTTGAACATGGGCAAACCGCCGGTCTATGACCGCGCCTCCTTGCATCTGACCGAAGACCAGAAGGCGGCCTACCGCGCCGAGGGGCGGCAGGGCTATTGGCGCTTCAAGCTGGATATCGAGCGGATCGAGTGGAAGGACGGCATCATCGGGGATATCTCGATTGATGCAGGCTCCGTCAGCGACCCGGTGCTGATCAAGGCCGATGGGCAGGTTTTGTACACCTTCGCCTCCTCGGTGGACGATGTGGATATGGGCGTGACCCATATCGTGCGGGGCGCCGACCATGTGACCAATACCGCGACGCAGATTCAGATCATGAAAGCCCTGGGCGGCACCCCGCCGACCTTTGCGCACCATTCGCTTTTGACGGGTGCGCAGGGCGAGGAACTGTCCAAGCGTCTGGGGGTTCTGTCGCTGCGCGACCTGCGGGAGCGGGGCGTGGCCCCGATGGCGCTTCTGAGCCTGATGGCGCGTCTTGGTTCGTCGAAGCCGGTGGAACTGGCCGGATCCATGGACGATCTGATCGCCGGGTTCGATGTGGGGTCGTTTGGCGCCGCGCCGACCAAATTCGATGCCGAGGACCTGTTCCCGCTGACCCGCGCACATGTGCAGTCCTTGCCCTTCAGCGCCGTGGCGGAACGCATCGCGGCGCTGGGTGTGCCTGCGGAGAAGGCCGAAGCCTTCTGGAACGTGGCAAAGGGCAACATCACGGTGCTGGACGATCTGGGCCAGTGGTGGGTGTTGTTCCGCGACGGGGCGGCCCCCTTGGTCGCCGAGGAGGACCGCGATTTTGTGGCGCAGGCTTTGGCGCTGCTGCCGGCACAACCTTGGACCACCGCCACCTGGGGCGAGTGGACCCAAGCGGTGAAAGAGGCCACGGGCCGCAAGGGCAAGGGGCTGTTCATGCCGCTGCGCAAGGCCTTGACGGGGCGCGAGAACGGGCCGGAGATGGCCGATGTGATGCCGCTTCTGGCGAAACGTCCGGCTTTGTGACGGGCTGACACCCCGGGGGCTGCGCGCCCCCGGACCCCCGGAGTATTTCAAAAGGCGCAAGACCTGTCAGGGATTGCGGGGTGGATGGCCTGGCTGGGCCGGGCGGACAGGCAAAGTTGGGCGGACAGGCGAAGTTTGTTGAAGGCAGTCTGATGCGGCACATCACGGTGATGTCGCTGACGGCCTCTGTCGGGTTGATGGCGATCTTTGCCGTTGATCTGATGAACATGGTGTTCATCTCCTGGCTGAAGGATGAGGAGATCACGGCGGCGGTTGGCTATGCCGGGGCGATCCTGTTTTTTACCACGGCCTTCGGGATCGGTCTGTCGATTGCCGTGTCGGCGCAGGTGGCCCGGGCGGTCGGCATGCGCGATCTGGCGCTGGCGCGGGAAAAGGCGACCAATGGGCTGATTTTGGGCATTGGTCTTGGTGTGCTTTTTACAGCTGCGGTTTGGGCCTTTCTGCCGGGGTTTATCAGCCTTTTGGGCGCGAGCGGGCGCACCCATGATCTGGCGTTGCATTTCCTGCGCATTGTCGTGCCGTCGCAGCCCTTCCTTCTGGTGGGCATGATTGGCGGCGCGATCTTGCGCAGCCATGGCGATGCGCGGCGCGCGATGATGGCGACGGTCTGGGGGGCGGTTGCCAATGCGGCGCTGGACCCGGTGTTGATCTTTGGGCTGGGCTGGGGGCTGACAGGCGCGGCGCTTGCCTCGGTCGTCAGCCGGGTGGTGATTGCAGCCTTGGCACTTTTGCCGATCATGCGCCATCATGGCGGCTTTGATCGGCCGACCGCGCCGGGAATACTGGCCGATGCACGGTCGGTTTTCGGCATTGCGGGACCGGCGATTTTGACACAATTGGCAACTCCGGTGGGCCAAGCGATCGTCACGCGGATAGTGGCGGGCTATGGCGAGGCGGCGGTGGCGGGCATGGCCATCGCGGGCCGTCTGACACCTGTGGCCTTGGGCGTGATCTTTGCCATGTCGGGGGCGGTCGGGCCGATCATCGGGCAGAATTTTGGCGCAGGGCGGATGGACCGGGTGCGGCGGGCCTATCTTGATGCGTTGATCTTCACCGGCATCGTGGTGGCGATCACCACCGTGATCTTGTTTGCACTCCGCGCGCCGATTGCCGATCTGTTCCATGCGCAAGGCCTGACGCGCGAACTGCTGTACCTGTTCTGCGGCCCCTTGTGTCTGCTGTTTTTCTTCAATGGTGCGATCTTTGTCGCCAATGCCGCCTGCAACAATCTTGGGGCGCCCTTTACCTCGACCGCGATCAACTGGGGCCGCCATACCTTGGGCACCGTGCCGTTCGCGCTTTGGTTCGGGACATTCTGGGGAGCCGGGGGCGTATTGATCGGGCAGGCGGTAGGCGGTGTGATCTTTGGGCTGGTGGCGGTCTGGCTGGGCCTTCGCACGATTGCAAAGGCTCAGACCGCGCCAAAGTGATCAATCAGGGGCTTGAGATAAGGCTCAAACCCGCGCCATTTGCTGGTTGAGCCTTGATAAATCCCCGCGCGCGCCTGTTTGTAGCTGGCGGTCTGAATCTGGCGCTTGTTGTTTTCCGGGGCAAGGCAGGCGGCATCAAAGGGCAGGCCGCAGAATTCTAGGGCGCGGCGGATGACCGGCTCTGGGGTCTTGGTCAGCTCTGCATAGTCGATGTGGCAGATCGCCCCCGGTGCCTGTGTCTCGGCAAAGGCCATGTAATCGGCATAGGCGTCATGATAGGCGGCGATATCGCCCAGATCATTGGTGAAGCGCAGGCGGTTGCCGATGAAGTTCTTCTTGTAGATTGACCAGCAGACCGCGATCGGATCGCGGCGCATATGCAGAATACGGGCCTCGGGCAGGGCACGTAGGATGACGCCGACAAGTGCGAAATTGGCGGGCATTTTGTCAGTCACGAAGGGCGTGTCGCCGGGTAGATTCGCCAACCGGGTAAGGTAGGCCTCGCGGATGCGGGCCATGGCGGCGGCATCAAGCGGTGTAGTGCTCTTGGACATTTCGGCCATGACGACCTTGCCAAGATAATCAAGCTCGCCCGCGCCATAGACCTGAGGATGAGCCGAAATGATCTGTTCCATCAATGTTGTGCCCGAGCGCATCATGCCAAGGATGAAGATCGGACGGCGGGCAGCGCTGCCTGCGGGCAATTGAGCTTTGGGTGACCAGTGGCGGGCTTTCAGCGCGGCAAAAAAACCGATTTCATGTTCGCGATCATAGGGGTAAAGTGCGCGACGTTGGTCATTGGCGCGTTTGAGGGCGGCGAAGCTTTTGTCGGCTTGACCGGCATCCTCGAAGGCCTTGGCCAGTCCGAAGTTCAGAAGAATACGGTCGGCGGGGCGGTTGGTCTTGACCTCCAGCGCTTGCATCTTGCCGATCAAGGGATCGCCGGGTGCCACATCGATGCTGCGGGCAAGATTGTAATAACCGGCCGCACTGCCGGGGTGTGCCTTGATTGTGGCTTCAAAAATCTCGCGCGCCCGCTCAAATTCGCCTGCGGTCAGGACGGCGCTGCCAAGCTCGTTCAACGCACGCTCGTGGTGCGGGTCGATCTGGATTGCTGCTTCAAAGGCCGTGCGGGCCTCGTCAAAGCGCTGTGCGGCGAAAAGCGCACGGCCAAGCTCATAGCGGATATCGGCGGAGGTCGGGGCCTCGGCGGCAATGGTTTGCAGCATTGCAGCGGCTTCCAAAGGCAGGCCGTCTTCCAGCAGCGCCAAGGCCAAAGCCGTCCGGGCGGGGGCGAGTTTCGGATGTTGCACAAGCGTGGCGCGGGCAACGGCCACCGCTTCGCCCGTCAGACTGGCGAGCCGCAGAGCCATTGACAGGTTGATGCCTGTCTCGGGGCTTTTTGCATCACGTTTCAGTGCAAGGCGCAGAGGTACAATCGCGGCTTCAGGCTGGCCCAGTTCCAAAAGAAGGCTGCCGAGAAACCCATTGCCCAATGGGCTGAACGGATCAAGCAGAAGCGCCACCTGTACCTCTTCGGCCGCTGCTGCCGGGCCGCTCTGGGCACGGATGGCAAGGATGCGTTGCACGTGGGGCGGGCCAAGGGGGCGGGCGGGCAGGCCGGTGCGGGCAGCCTGAACCTCGGCCAGTTGGGTCAAGAGCCGGGCATTGCCGGGAAAGCGTTTCAACTCAGGCATCAGCGCGCGGGTTGCGGCCAGGGGATCGCCCGCCTTCAGCGCCGCCTTTGCGACCTTCAGCGCCGTCTCAACCGCCATGCTCATGCCTGTCGACCTCGTTTTGTCCGTGCCGCGCGACCCTAAGGCGCGGGTTCTCGCGCTGCAAGCAGGTCGCCTAGGGTGGATGTCGATATGCCGCAAAGCGATTGCATACTGTCGTATTCTTTTCACTGGACAGGCTTTGCCGCCTTGGGATAGCTAAAGGCGTCAGTTCGGGAGAATCCGGTGCAAAGCCGGTGCCGAAGGAGCAACCGCCCCGGTAAACTCTCAGGCGCAAGGACCGTTCTGGCAACGAGACTCTGGAGAGTGGCACGAAAGTGCCCGCCGAAGGGATAACGATCTCAGGCGCGCATACCGACGATTTCGGGGCGCAAGGACAGAGGGGGCACCGAGGGCAGGGGAACTGTCTGAACGGTGCCGGTCTGCGTTTTCCGGCGGAAAGTGGGGCGGCTTTGGCCGAAGAACTTCTCTATTTGGGTCTGAATGACCTGCATGTTGCCTTGGGTGGCAAGATGGTGCCTTTCGCGGGCTATTCCATGCCGGTGCAATACCCGGCGGGGGTGATGAAAGAGCACCTGCACACCCGCGCGGCGGCGGGGCTGTTTGATGTCAGCCATATGGGGCAGGTGATCTTGCGGCCGAAGGGCAGCTATGAAGAAACCGCCTTGGCCTTTGAGGCGCTGATGCCGGTGGATGTGCTGGGCGTGACGCCCGGTCGCCAGCGCTATGGGCTGTTCACCAATGATGCGGGCGGCATTCTGGATGACCTGATGTTCGCCAATCGGGGCGATCATATTTTCGTGGTGGTCAACGCGGCCTGCAAAGCGGCGGACATTGCGCATATGACGGCCCATCTGTCGGCGGTTTGCGATGTGATCCCGGTTGCCGACCGCGCGCTTTTGGCGCTGCAAGGGCCGCAGGCCGAGGCTGCGTTGGCCCGCTTGGTGCCGCAAGTCGCTTCGATGAAATTCATGGATGTGGGCGTCTTTGGCGATATCTGGGTTTCGCGCTCGGGCTATACGGGTGAGGATGGCTTTGAGATTTCGATCCCGCAGGCACAAGCCGAAGCCTTTGCCAAAAAGCTGCTGGATATGCCTGAAGTCCTGCCCATCGGCCTTGGCGCCCGCGACAGCCTGCGGCTGGAGGCCGGGCTTTGCCTTTATGGCCATGACATCGACACAACCACCAGCCCGGTCGAGGCGGGACTGACCTGGGCCATCCAGAAGGCACGCCGGGCAGGCGGGGCGCGCGCGGGCGGCTTTCCCGGTGCAGACCGCATCCTGCGCGAGTTGGCGGAAGGCCCGGCGCGGCTGCGCGTGGGGCTGCGCCCCGAGGGTCGCGCGCCGATGCGCGAACACACCGCCCTTTTCGCGGGCGATGCGGCTTTGGGCGAGGTGACCTCGGGCGGCTTTGGCCCCAGCGTCGAGGCCCCCGTCGCCATGGGCTATGTGCCCAGCCAATATGCAGAGATCGGCACCAAGCTTGAAGGCGAGGTGCGCGGCAAGCGGATGGCCGTCACGGTCGCGCCGATGCCTTTCCAACCCACAACCTACAAACGCTAAAGGACTGATCCATGAAATATACCAAAGAACACGAATGGCTGCGCGTTGAGGGCGATCTGGTTGTGGTCGGCATCACCGAACACGCGGCCACCGCGCTGGGTGATGTGGTGTTTGTCGAACTGCCGGAAGTGGAAACGCAAGTGGCCGAGGGCGATGAGATCTCGGTGATCGAAAGCGTCAAGGCGGCGTCCGACATTCTGGCCCCGGTGGATGGTGAAATCGTTGCCGTCAATGACAAGCTGACCGACAGCCCGTCCTTGGTGAACGAGGATCCCTTGGGCGCGGGCTGGTTCTTCAAGATGAAGCTCGATGATCTCGCCGTGCTGGACCAGTTCATGGACGAAGACGAATACAACGATCTGATCGCCTGATCGGTGCCGGAGTTTGACCCGAACTCCGGCCCATTTTGCAGAAACTGACAGCTGTTGGGCGGTCGCCGCCCGACCCGATCCCTTATTGCATGAGGCAAGGCCATGACCTTCACGCCAACCGCTTACGATCCTTATGATTTTGCCAATCGCCGCCACATCGGCCCTTCGCCGGCCGAGATGGCCGAGATGCTGAAAGCCGTGGGGGTGCCCACGCTTGATGCGCTGATTGACGAAACCGTTCCGGCCTCGATCCGGCAGTCGATCCCCTTGGGATGGGCGCCCTTGTCGGAGCATGACCTGCTGGCCCGGATGCGGCGGGTGGCGGGGCGCAACAAGGTGCTGACCTCGCTCATCGGGCAGGGGTATTATGGCACGGTGACACCGCCCGCCATTCAGCGCAACATTCTGGAAAACCCGGCGTGGTATACGGCTTACACCCCCTATCAGCCCGAGATTGCGCAGGGGCGGCTGGAGGCCCTTCTCAACTATCAGACCATGGTGGCGGACCTGACCGGTCTGGAAATTGCCAACGCCAGCCTGCTCGATGAAGCGACGGCGGCCGCGGAAGCCATGACCATGGCCGAGCGGGTGGCCAAATCAAAGGCCAAGGCATTTTTTGTCGATGAAAACTGCCATCCGCAGACCATTGCGGTGATCAAGACCCGGGCGCTGCCCTTGGGGCTGGAGATCATCGTGGGCGCGCCCGAGGCGCTGGTGCCAGAACAGGTGTTCGGTGCGATCTTCCAGTATCCCGGCACCTGGGGCCATGTGAACGATCTGACCGAGGTGATTGCCGCCCTGCACGCCGCCAAGGCCGTGGCAGTGGTGGCGACCGATCTTCTCGCGCTGACCATGCTGAAGGAACCCGGCGCGATGGGGGCCGACATTGCCATCGGCTCGTCGCAACGCTTTGGCGTGCCGATGGGCTACGGCGGCCCGCATGCGGCATTTTTCGCCTGCAAGGACGAACACAAGCGCAACATGCCGGGCCGGATTGTAGGCGTGTCGATCGACGCGCGCGGCAACAAGGCCTACCGTCTTGCCCTGCAAACGCGCGAGCAGCATATCCGCCGCGAAAAGGCCACCTCGAACGTCTGCACCGCGCAGGCGCTGTTGGCGGTGATGGCCAGCTTCTATGCCGTCTTCCACGGCCCGGTTGGCCTGCGCGCGATTGCGGAACGCGTGCATTCCCTGACCGTCCGTCTGGCCAAGGCGCTGCGCGATGCGGGCGCCACCCTGCCGCCGAAGGCGTTCTTCGACACCATCACGGTCGAGGTCGGCGTCGGTCAGGCGGGTATTCTTGCCGCCGCGCGTCTGGAGGGGCTGAATTTCCGCAAGGTCGGCAGCGATCATGTCGGGATCAGCCTTGATGAAACCAGCGACGAGGATGTGCTGCGCCGCGTGCTGCGCGCCTTTGGCATTTCCGAGGCTCCGCCGGTCAGTGCGGAACTGGGCTTCCCGGTCGAGATGCTGCGGACATCGGACTATCTTACCCATCCGGTCTTTCACATGAACCGGGCCGAGTCCGAAATGATGCGCTACATGCGCCGCCTGTCCGACCGCGATCTGGCGCTGGACCGGGCGATGATCCCCCTCGGCTCCTGCACGATGAAGCTGAACGCGGCGGCCGAGATGATGCCGATCACCTGGCCTGAATTCGGCGCTTTGCACCCCTTCGTGCCGGCCGATCAGGCGCTGGGCTACCGCGAGGCGATTGAAGACCTGACGGCGAAGCTCTGCGAGATCACCGGCTATGACGCCTTCTCCATGCAGCCCAACTCGGGCGCGCAGGGCGAATATGCGGGCCTCCTGACCATCCTCGCCTATCACCGGGCGCGGGGCGACAATGACCGCAAGGTCTGCCTCATTCCGGTGTCGGCGCATGGCACCAACCCGGCCTCGGCCCAGATGGCCGGGATGGAGGTTGTTGTCGTCAAATCCATGTCGAATGGTGATGTGGATCTGGAGGATTTCCGCGAAAAGGCGGTGGCGGCGGGCGCGCGGCTTGCGGCCTGCATGATTACCTATCCCTCCACGCACGGGGTGTTTGAGGAAACCGTGAAAGAGGTTTGCAAGATCACCCATGACCACGGCGGCCAGGTCTATATCGACGGGGCCAACATGAACGCGCTGGTCGGTCTGGTGAAACCGGGCGAGATTGGCGGCGATGTCAGCCATTTGAACCTGCACAAAACCTTTGCCATTCCGCATGGCGGCGGCGGTCCCGGCATGGGGCCAATCGGGGTGGGGGCACATCTGGCGCCTTACCTGCCGGGACATCCCGAAACTGGCGGCGAGGAGGGGCCGGTGTCGGCCGCCCCTTATGGCTCGGCCTCGATCTTGCTGATTTCCTGGGCCTATTGCCTGATGATGGGCGGCGAAGGGCTGACGCAGGCCACACGGGTGGCGATCCTCAATGCCAATTATATCGCCAGCCGGTTGAAGGGCGACTATCCGATCCTGTTCATGGGCAACAAGGGTCGGGTCGCACATGAATGCATCCTCGACACAAGGCCCTTTGCAGAATTTGGCGTGACCGTGGATGATATCGCCAAACGCCTGATCGACAACGGCTTTCACGCGCCGACAATGAGCTGGCCGGTGGCGGGAACGCTGATGGTTGAGCCGACGGAATCTGAAACCAAGGCCGAGATCGACCGTTTCATCTCCGCGCTTCTGGCCATTCGCGCCGAGATTGACGCGGTGGAAAAGGGCGAGATTTCCGCCGAAGACAGCCCCCTGCGCCACGCCCCCCATACGGTCAACGATCTGGTGGCCGACTGGGACCGCAAATACAGCCGCGAACAGGGCTGCTTCCCGCCGGGTGCCTTCCGCGTCGACAAATACTGGCCCCCCGTGGGCCGGGTTGACAACGTCTGGGGCGACCGGAACCTGACCTGCACTTGCCCGCCGGTCGAAAGCTATATGGAAGCGGCGGAGTAGGCCGAAAGGGCTCAAGGGGGTGCTGCCCCCCTCGGGCCATGCGGCCCTCACCCCCCGGGATATTTGGGCAGAGAGGATGACAGGCATTCGTTCATCCTCTCTGTATAAGTATCCTGGGGGTGAGCCGCGCATGCGGCGAGGGGGCAAGGCCCCCTTACTCTTGCCCATGGCTTGAGAAGCCCTTAGTCAGGTTAGATGAGCAACTCTGCCCCATCGTCCAGCTTCACCACCGGTCTTGTGGCCGGATTTCCCATTGTCTTGGGCTATTTCCCGATTGCCTTCGCCTTTGGGGTTGCGGCCACCGGGCAGGGCTTGACGGGGTGGGAGGCCTTTGGCCTGTCATTGATCGTCTATGCCGGGGCAGCGCAGTTTCTGGCGCTGGCCTTGATAACCTCGGGCGCGCCGGTGTTGGTCGCGGCCTTCACGCTCATCGCGATGAACTTGCGGCATGTGCTTTATGGGCCTGCGCTCTTGAAGCGGGCGGGGGCTGCCGTTTCGCGGCGCTATGCCTGGGCTTGGGCCTTTGGCCTGACCGACGAGGTGTTTGGCGCGGCTTTGGGCCAGCTTGCGCGTGGGCGTCGGTTTTCTGAGCCTTTCATGTTCGGTCTTGGTCTTGCCGCCTATGCCAGTTGGCTGTCTGGCACCGCTTTGGGGGCCTATGCCGGGGGCGGCGCGCTGCAAGGCTGGCCAATTTTGGAGGCCGCCTTGGGCTTCATGTTGCCGGCGCTGTTCCTGGCCTTGCTGCTGTCGATCCTGTCCCGCGCCCAAGTGCCGGTGATTGCGGTGGCGGTTGTGGCGACGGTGCTGATCAGTCTTCTGGTATCTGGCACGGCGGGGATTTTGGCCGGGATGATCGCCGGCGCCGCTGCGGGCTGGTTGGGCCTTGGGGGGCGCGATGCGGGGTGACATTCTGACCTTGGCGCTGATCGTTGGCCTGTTCACCTGGGCGTTCCGATTTTTTCCGACGCGGGCGGATATCTCGCGTTTGCCGCAGGGCGGGGCCTTGTCGCGCTTTCTGGCCGCAACGGGCCCGGCCGCGATTGCGACCCTGTTCACCGCGTCGATTATTCCCTTTGTGGAGGGCGGCCTGCCATTGCCTTTGACGTTCGGCACCCTTGCGGTTCTGGCGGTCTATGCCGCAAGCCGCTCGGTCGTGGGGGCAACGATGGCCGGGTCGGTTGGCTATGGTTTGGGGGTTTGGCTTCTCGGAACTGTGTGATCTAGGTCAAGACAGAAGGCCATGTGCCGGGCTAGACTGTCTGTGCGAACGGGAGAGAGCCAATGTCCGACATCACGCTTGAAATTACCCCGGCCAAGGTGGTGCATGTCATCTATCAGGCGCGCGAGGGCGGTCTGGCGGATGCCGAGTTGCACGCATTCATTGCCGGGCTGAATGACGATGAAAAGGCGCATCTGACGGCGATTGCCTGGGTCGGGCGCGGCGCTTTTGAGGTGGAAGATTTTCAGGAGGCGCTGGCCACCGCCTATGCCGAGGCCACCACGCCCACCGAAGATTATCTGATGGGGATGCCGCATCTGGCCGAAAACCTTGAAGCGGGGCTGGAGGCTTTGGGCATTGATGTGTCGGGTGAGGAAGAAGATTTCCTCTAGTCGCCCTTGACGATCCTGTCGCGCCCCCCGATTTATTCGGAAATTGGAATATGGGGTGCGCCGTGAGCGATGCCGTCAAACTGACCTGTGTCACCTGTGGCCAGATGAATCGCGTGCCACTGGCCAAGCTGGCCGCTGGGCCGAAATGCGGCTCCTGCGGCGATCCTTTGGCGGATGGCAAGGTGGCCGAACTGGATGCGCGAAGCCATGACAAGGCGGTGCGGGGTGATGAGCTGCCTTTGCTCGTTGACTATTGGGCGCCGTGGTGTGGCCCATGCCGGATGATGGCGCCGGAATTTGCCAAGGCCGCGCAGGCGCTGAAGGGCAAGGTCAGGTGCGTGAAGCTGAATACCGAAGATCACCCCGACATTGCCGGACGCGCCCGGATTCAGGGCATTCCGGCTTTGGTCTTGTATCGCAAGGGCCGCGAGGTTGCCCGTTTGGCGGGCGCGCGACCCGCGGCCGATATTCTGGCCTTTGTGCAGACACAGCCAAACGCAGGCGTGTAGGCGCACAGAAGTTTCGCTAGGGCGCACGGACTTGCCCCGATACTCTGCCGGTAAAGGGCGGAGGGTGGATGGACGATCTTTGGCGTCGCAAGGGCTGGGCAGGTCTGTCGCTGGCGCGGCAATTCGCCTTGGCGGGTGGGGTGGTGATGTTGGCCGCCACGCTTCTGGTCGGCTGGTTCGTTGCGGGCCGCATCGAGGAGGTGGTGGTGCGCAATACCGCCAATGCCACGGCGCTTTACATGGAAAGCTTTGTCGCGCCGTTGACGCAGGATCTTGCCCGGCATGAAAACCTGTCGGATGCCAGCCGCCAAAGCATCGGCGCCTTGCTGGAGGGCACCGCATTGGGGCGCCGGGTTGTCAGCTTCAAGATCTGGCGCGAGGGCGGGCTTTTGGTCGATGCCTCGAACACGGATCTGGTCGGCCAGCACTTCCCGCCGACCGAAAATCTGAAACTGGCCTGGGCCGGTGAGGTGCGGGCGGATTTTGAAGACACGGGCGATCCCGAAGATGCCCATGAAAGCGCATTGCATGTGCCCTTGCTGGAGATTTACTCGCCCATCCGCGAGGTTGAGACAGGGCGGGTGATCGCGGTGGCAGAGTTCTACGAGGTCGCGACACAGTTGAAAGCCGACCTTGCGCGGGCGCGGCTGGCCAGTTGGGGGACGGTTGCGCTGGTGATGCTGGCGATTGCGGTGGGTCTTTTTGCCATTGTGCTGCGCGGTTCGCACATCATCGACGCCCAATTGGCCGCGCTTACCGAAATGTCGGCGCGCAATGTCGCGCTGCGCTTGCGGGTGCAGGGGGCGGCGGCACGCTTTGCCGCCATGAACGACCAGACCCTGCGCCGGATCGGGGCCGATCTGCATGATGGTCCGGCGCAGTTGATGGGGTTTGCGGCATTGCGTCTGGACGCCTTGCGCCGGGCGGCGGGGCCAGAGGCCGGGCCGGCCGTTGATGAGGTCGCCCGTGCGGTGAAAGACGCAATTGCCGAGGTGCGCACCATTTCCCGCGGGCTGTCCTTGCCCGATATCGACCGGCGATCGCTGGCCGATCTGGTGCAGGGTCTGGCCGAGGCGCATAAGGCGCGGACCGGTGCGGAGGTGGCCGTTGACACCCGGGTTGAACCCGGCGTCGATCTGCCCGAGGCGGTGAAGATCTGCATCTACCGTTTTGTGCAAGAAGGGCTCAACAATGGTTGGCGCCATGCCGAGGGCAGGGGCCAAGAGGTGCGGCTCTCCCTCAATCGGCAGGACTTGTCCCTGATCGTGGCGGATCGCGGGCCGGGTTTTGCCGCTCCGCCACCGGGGCCGGGGGCTGATGGCACGTCATTGGGGCTGGCGGGACTTGCAGATCGGGTCGAAAGCTTGGGCGGGCAGTTTTCGGCGCGCAATCGCAACGGGGGCGGTGCGGAATTGGCCATGTCGTTGGATTTAAGAGGTGTGTGATGGACAAGATCATTCGGTTGGTTCTGGCGGACGATCACCCGATCTACCGCGAAGGTGTCGCGCGGACGCTGGCCGATGCGGGCGGTATCGAGGTGGTGGGGCAGGCGGCGGATGGCGAAGCGGCCGTGGCGGTTGTCGCCGAATGTCAGCCGGATCTTGTGCTGCTGGATATCTCCATGCCCAAGGGCGGCGGGCTGCCTGCGCTGGCGCGCATCAGGCAGCTTGCGCATCCGCCAAAGGTGGCGATGCTGACCGCCTCGGAGGAGGATGATGAGCTGATGCAGGCGCTGCGTTTGGGCGCTTTGGGCTATGTGCTGAAAGGTGTCGGCGCGGGAGAGTTGGTGGAGGTGGTGCGCGGCTTGGCGGAGGGGCAGTCCTATGTGTCGCCGGGGCTGGCGGGGCGGCTTTTGGTCGGCATGCGTCCGCGTGGCGCGGCCCCGGCCAATCCGATGGAAGACCTGACCAAACGCGAGGAAGACATTCTGCGGCTGGTGGCGCAGGGCCTGTCGAACCGCGAGGTGGGGCAGACCCTGGATTTGCAGGAAAAGACGGTCAAGCACTACATGACCGCGATCTTGCAAAAGCTGCATGTGCGCAACCGGGTCGAAGCGGCGATGCTGGCCCGTGATCATCTGAAGGGTTGAACCCGCCCCGGACCAAGGTCAGGGTCGCGACCGGTGGATCGCAAGCCCTTGGTCCGTTACGGAAAATGCGCGAATCACGCAAGGTTGGGGCATTGCAACTCATCCCGAAAGGATCCCGTGATGCAACGCCTTCTGCTTACTGCGACGTTGGTCTCTTTGGCCTTTTCCCTGACCGCTCCGGTCAATGCCGCCCCGACCGGTTCTGCGATCCAGACCATCGAAGATGCCCGGCAGGGTGATGTCGACAAGCGCAAGAAAAAGCGCGTCAAGGGCGGCTCGGGTTGTGACGATGCGCATGACATCCTGGAACATCCCGAGTGCCGCTGACCCGATCCCGCGTCGCCCTCCCGTCCGGAACGGGCGGGCGACGCGGGGCAAACCGCAAAGCCGAGCCCCTGCGCCCGCCTTTTTCAAATCCCCCTACAGCTTGACATTTCCATACCTTTGGGCGACATCAACGCACAGGTCGTTGGGGCAGTAGCTCAGTTGGGAGAGCGTATCGTTCGCAATGATAAGGTCAGGGGTTCGATCCCCCTCTGCTCCACCAATGACCCTATCAAATCACGAACTTGGATGGCTGGTTATCGGATGCGCACCGGTGCGGGGCGTGCCATGAAAGTCAGGGCTTCCACGGGTTGATTTCCTCCAGCGCGCGCGTTCGCCTGCCCCCGACCCATGCAGACGTCGATGTGATCCGAGAGCGCAGGGCAGGGAAAACCGCTTGATCCGGCGCCAAAGCTTGGCGATCAATGGCCCTCAGCCGACCGGGCGAGAGGAAGCATGTTGCGCGCTTGTGCCCCTCTCTTTTCAACCTCGGTCAATCACTAGGGCCAGAGATGGAACCTGTCGATATCCTCCGCCTTCTCGACCTTGCCGCGGCAGGGGTCTTTGCGCTGACCGGCGCCTTGGTTGCTTCGCGCAAGGAAATGGATCTTCTGGGTTTCCTCTGGCTTGGCGTCATCACCGGGATCGGTGGCGGCACGTTGCGCGATCTTCTCTTGGGCCTGCCGGTGTTCTGGGTGGGGGATGCAACGCCGGTCGCGCTCTGTCTGGTGGTGGCGGGGCTGGCGCATTTCACCGTGGACCGGGTGTCGTCACGCTATCGGCTTTTGTTGTATCTTGACGCTTTCGGCATGGCACTGGTGACGATTGCGGGTGCCGCCAAAGGGTTGGATGCGGGGGCTGGGCCTTTGGTGGCTTTGGTCATGGGGGTCATCACGGCGTCGTTTGGCGGCATCCTGCGCGATCTTCTGGGGCAGGAGCCGTCCATCTTGCTGCGCAAGGAGATCTATGTCTCGGCATCGGCCGCAGGGGCGGCGCTGTTTCTGGCGGCGCTTTGGGTCGGCCTGCCGCGAGAGGGGGCCATGGCCGCCGGGTTGGTCGTGGCCGCATCCATCCGCTGCGCGGGGATCTGGTTCAACTGGGCGCTGCCGGTCTATCGGCCAAGGCGGGGGCGGGAGCCGGATGAAAAGGGCGGGGTGGGGTGATCCCTTCCTGAAACAATAGGGGTTAGAATGAAAAACGCGCGGCCCATGGGGGACCGCGCGTTCCAAACTTGGGGCAAGCCGGGCAGGACGCCCGCCCGCCATTAGGCCAGCGACGGGTCGATGGCCTTGCAGGCGGCCACAAGGCCCTTCACGGCGTCGATGGATTTGTCCATCATCGCCTGTTCGTCGGCATTCAGCTTGATGTCCACCACACGCTCCACGCCCCCGGCGCCAAGGATGGTCGGCACGCCGACATACATGCCCTTCAGGCCATAGGCGCCATCGACATAGGCCGCGCAGGGAAGCAGGCGCTTTTGGTCTTTCAGATAGGCTTCGGCCATTTCAATGGCGCTCGCGGCGGGCGCATAGAAGGCCGAACCGGTTTTCAGCAGGCCCACGATTTCCGCGCCACCGTCACGGGTGCGCTGCACGATGCTGTCCAGCTTTTCCTGCGTGGTCCAGCCCATCTGCACGAGATCGGGCAGCGGGATGCCGGCAACGGTCGAATAACGGACCAAGGGAACCATGGTGTCGCCGTGACCGCCAAGAACGAAAGCGGTGACGTCTTTCATCGAGACGTTGAATTCGACCGACAGGAAGTGGCGGAAACGGCCCGCATCCAGCACACCGGCCATGCCGGCAACCTTGTTCGCGGGCAGGCCTGAGAACTGCTGCAGCGCCCAGACCATCGCATCCAGCGGGTTGGTGATACAGATCACAAAGGCGTTCGGGGCGTGCTGCTTGATGCCTTCGCCGACCGATTTCATCACTTTCAGGTTGATGCCCAAAAGGTCATCGCGGCTCATCCCCGGCTTGCGCGGCACGCCGGCGGTGACGATACAGACATCGGCGCCCGCGATATCGGCGTAGGAATTGGCGCCTTTCAGGTCGGCGTCAAAGCCTTCGACCGGGCCGGACTGCGCGATGTCGAGCGCCTTGCCCTGCGGCGTGCCCTCGGCGATGTCAAAAAGGACGATGTCCCCCAGTTCCTTGAGGGCGGCGAGGTGGGCAAGCGTGCCCCCGATCTGGCCTGCGCCGATCAGCGCAATCTTCGGTCGTGCCATGGGTCCGGTCTCCGGTTTTGGTATACAACGGTATGCTAAACGTTGACGGCAGAAAACGCAAGCCCGCCGCAGTGCGGCAGAGGCGGGGGCTGGCCGGGCGCGACTGTTTGCGCTAACCCTTTGTCCGACCACCGCCGGGTGCAAATTCCCGTCGGATCAGCATCGCGCGGCATCATGGGGGATTCGCGCGGCGGGGGAAAGAGGGGCGGGGAAAGAAGCATGGACGGCACGTTGTTTTGGGCTTGTGCGTTTGCGGCGGCGATGCTGGTCGGCATGGGCAAGGGCGGCATGCCGGTGGTGGGGATGCTGGGCGTTCCGGTCTTGTCGCTGGCGATTTCACCCGTCACGGCGGCCGGGTTGCTCTTGCCGGTTTATGTGCTGTCGGACCTGTTCGGGCTTTATGCCTATCGCCATGCCTTTGACCGCCGGGTGCTGGCGATCATGGGCGTCGGGGTGACGATCGGCGTCGGCATCGGCTGGGCCACCGCCAGCATCACCCCGGAATGGATCGTCACCACGCTGGTCGGCCTGATCGGATCGGTCTTTGCGTTGCGGTTGTTGATGCAACGTGGCGCTGTGCCCCCGCGTGAGCCGCGTGTCGCGCCGGGGTTGTTCTGGGGCACGGTGACGGGGTTCACCAGTTTCGTCAGCCATTCCGGCGCGCCCCCCTTTCAGGTCTATGCCCTGCCGCTTGGCCTGCAAAAGATGATTTATGCCGGAACCAATACCATCCTCTTTGCCTATCTGAACGGCATCAAGCTGGTGCCCTATTGGGCGCTGGGCCAGTTTTCGCCCGGCAATCTGAAGGTTGCGGCGATGTTGATGCCCGCCGCCGCCGTCGCGGTCTTTGCCGGGGTCTGGCTGGTCAAGATCGTGCCGGAAAAGCTGTTCTTCCGTATCATCACCTGGGCGTTGCTCGGGGTGTCGCTGAAGCTGATCTGGGACGGGCTGTCCTCTTGACTGTGGTCTGCGCCAGAGGCGGCATGGGTGGCGAGGATCAACCCGACAAAGCCAAGTGACAATGCAAAAAGTGTCTTTTCCATCTGATACCCTCCGGGGTTCTGTTGGCGACCCTGCGTCAGAAGCCTGGCCCCGCGGTTAACGTGCCGCACGGGAATTTCTGCGCTGCAGCAAATCGGGGCTTGCTGAAAATGCCGAACCGGTGTCTTTTTCCGCAAGATTGTTGCTCGGGAGAGAATCATGTCCGCACGCCCCTATCGCTCGGTCCTCTACATCCCCGGCTCGAAAGAGCGGGCGCTGGAAAAGGCCATGGGGTTGCCTGCCGACGCGATCATCTTCGATCTGGAAGATGCGGTCGCCCCCGAGGAAAAGCCCGCTGCCCGTGCGCTTTTGGCGCGCGTGCTGACCGATTGGGAGTTTGGCAACCGCGCCCGGATCGTGCGCATCAACGGGTTTGACACCGAATGGGGCTATGCCGACGCCCGCGCCATGGATGAGGCAATCGCCCGCGGCGCCAAGATTGACGCGATCCTGATCCCCAAGGTGAACCGTGCTGCCGATCTCGATGCCGTTGCCGCAGCCGTGCCGGGGGCGGATCTGTGGGCGATGATGGAAACCGCGGCCGGTATGCTGAACGCCGCCGAGATTGCCGCCCATCCGAAGCTGCGCGGCATGGTGATGGGCACCAATGATCTGGCCAAAGAACTGGGCAGTCGGTTCCGCCCCGATCGTCTGGCATTGCAAGCGGGCCTTGGCCTGTGTTTGCTGGCGGCCCGCGCCAATGGCAAGGTCATCGTGGATGGGGTGTTCAACGCCTTCAAGGATGAGGCGGGTTTGAAGGCCGAATGCGATCAGGGCCGCGATATGGGCTTTGACGGCAAGACCTTGATCCATCCCGCGCAGTTGGACATCGCCAATGCCGCCTTCGCGCCCTCAGAGGTCGAGCTTGATCTCGCCCGCCGCCAGATCGACGCCTTTGCCGCCGCCAAGGCCGCCGGGCAGGGGGTGGCGGTGGTCGACGGCAAGATCGTGGAAAACCTGCATATCGTCACCGCCGAGGCGCTGATTGCCAAGGCCGAGATGATTGCGGCCATGGCGGAATGATGTAGCGTGCTGCGGATTGACAGATTGGGAGATCGCGCATGACCCTACTCCTTCTTGGCCTTGCCCTTTGGGTGGTGCCGCATGTTCTGAAACGTGTCGCACCGGAGATGCGGGCGGCTTGGGGCGATAAGGCCAAGGGCCCCTTGGCCTTGGCCATGGTGCTTGGCATCGTGCTGATGGTGATCGGCTACAAACAGGCCGACGGGGCGTTTTACTGGGGCCGTTCGCCGGCCGTGGTGGGCATCAACAATCTCTTGATGCTGATTTCGCTCTATTTCTTTGCCGCCTCGGGTATGCAGACGGCCTTGGCCCGCAAATTGCGGCATCCGATGCTGTGGGGGGCGGTGCTTTGGGCCGTGGCGCATCTCATGGTTAATGGGGATGTGCCGTCTTTCGTGCTGTTTGGCGGCATCGGGCTTTGGGCGCTGGCCGAGATGGTCTTGATAAACCAGGCCGGGCCTTGGGTGGTGCCGCCTGCGAAACCCGCCAAATTCGAGGCGATGGCGCTGGTGGGTGCCGTGCTGGTCTATGGCGCAATGGCCGGGGTGCATACCTGGCTTGGCTATCCAACATTCGGGTAAACGCATGAAGCTTTTTCGTTTTCTGTCGGACGATGACACATCGGCCTTTTGCCATAAGGTCACGGCGGCCTTGAACAAGGGGTGGGCGTTGCACGGCGATCCCACCTATGCCTTTGACGCGGCGCGCGGCGTGATGCGCTGCGGGCAGGCGGTGGTGAAAGAGGTGCCGGGCACCTACAGCCCTGATGTGAAGTTGGGCGAGCAATAATCGCGTGCGGTGGGGGTCCTGCCCCCCCCCCCAATGCAAGGAATGAGCATGATGAAAACCAATCCGGGCCGTTTTTTTGAAGATTACCGCATTGGCGAGGTCATTCATCATGCCGTGCCGCGCACGATTTCGGGCGGTGAGCGCGCGCTTTATCATGCGCTTTACCCAGCACGCGGGGCGCTGCATTCGTCTGACGCCTTCGCCCGCGCCTGCGGTTTGCCGCAAAGCCCGGTGGATGATCTGATCGCGTTCCATGTGGTGTTTGGCAAAACCGTGCCGGACATCAGCCTGAACGCTGTGGCTAATCTTGGCTATGCCGAAGGGCGCTGGCTGGCCCCGGTCTATCCGGGCGATACCTTGCGGTCGCAAAGCACGGTCATCGGGTTGAAAGAAAACTCCAATGGCAAGTCAGGCAATGTCTATGTCCGCACGCGGGGGATCAACCAGCGCGATGAGGTGGTGCTGGAATATGTGCGCTGGGTGATGGTTCGCAAGAACCGGCTGGATGCGCCGACGCCCGACGCCAATGTTCCCGAATTGCAAAAGGTTGTGCCTGCGGCCGATCTGATGATCCCTTCGGGGTTGGATTTTTCCAACTACGACTTCACCTTGGCCGGAGAGCCGCATCGCTGGGCCGATTATCAGATCGGCGAAAAGATCGACCATGTCGATGGCGTCACCGTCGAGGAGGCCGAGCATATGCTGGCCACCCGCCTGTGGCAGAACACCGCCAAGGTCCATTTCGATGCCACCTTCCGCGAAGATGGCAAACGGCTGATCTATGGCGGCCATGTGATTTCCATGGCCCGCGCGTTGTCGTTCAATGGCCTTGCCAATGCGCAAACCATCGTCGCGCTGAACGCGGGCGCGCATGCCAATCCTTGCTTTTCGGGCGACACGATCAAGGCGTGGTCCGAAGTGTTGGACCGCGCCGAAACCACCGCCCCCGGCGTCGGCGCCATCCGCCTGCGGCTGGTTGCGGTGAAGCAGGGGGCCGCCCCCTTTGCGCTGAAAGGGCCTGATGGCAAATATGCGCCCGAGGTTCTCTTGGATCTGGACTACTGGGCTTTGATGCCGCTGTAGATCATGGGCGCCGTATTTTGTGATCACGGTTAAAAAAACTGTGATCACAAATATCAGAATCTTTCTCTGATAGCGGCAACAACCCGCCCTTTGTGCAGCCTTTTTGGTGACAGCGCCAATTTTCGCGCTATTGAAGATCAAGACAGCTTTAGGGCGCGACGCGCCCGCGCCAGCGAATACGCCAGTGAATAAGGGACATGACATGGCAGACGTCAAACGGGTCGAGCGGCCCCTTTCCCCCCATTTGCAGATCTATCGCATCCAGATCACCTCGGTTTCGTCGATCCTGACCCGGATCACCGGCAACGCGCTGATCGTCGGGGTCGCGCTGGCGGTCTGGTGGCTTCTGGCGTCGGCGACCTCGGCCGAGTATTTCGCCACGGCCAATGCGGTGGCGACCAGTTGGTTCGGCGATCTGGTCTTTACCGGCTCTGCCTGGGCCATCTGGTATCACTACCTTAGCGGGTTGCGGCACCTTTACTATGACGCGGGCAAGGGGCTGGATGTCCCCACCGCCGAAAAGCTTGGCTGGGCCTGCGTCATCGGGTCGGTCGTGCTGACCGTCATCACCATTCTTCTGGTTCAGTGAGGGAAACATGCGTTACCTGACCGCCCGCAAGCGCGCCGAGGGCAAAGGCGCTTCCCACACCGGAACCGAACACCACTGGCACATGACCGTCACCGCCGTGGCGCTGGCCTTCATGGTGCCGACATGGATCTACATCTTCGGTTCTGCGCTGGGCCAAAGCCAAGAGCAGGTTGTGGCCATCTTCGCCCGTCCTTTCCCGGCCATCCTGACCGCGCTGATCCTGATCGTCGGCATGCGCCATTTCGCCATGGGCGCCACCATGATGATCGAAGATTACGCCCGCGGCACCGCCCGCAAGATGGCGATCATCTTCGCCTATTCCCTGTCCGCCGTGATCCTTGCCACGGGGCTGTTCGCCCTGCTGAAAATCGCGATCTGAGGTTTCTGAAATGACCCAAGCTTACGCATATGAAACCCATGATTACGATGTTGTGGTGGTTGGCGCTGGCGGCGCTGGCCTGCGCGCCACGTTGGGCATGGCCGAACAGGGCCTGCGCACCGCTTGCGTGACCAAGGTTTTCCCGACGCGCTCGCACACTGTGGCCGCCCAAGGCGGCATCGCGGCCAGCCTTGGCAACATGGGGCCGGACAGCTGGCAATGGCACATGTATGACACCGTGAAGGGGTCGGATTGGCTGGGCGATACCGATGCCATGGAATATCTGGCGCGCGAGGCCCCGAAAGCGGTCTATGAGCTGGACCATTACGGCGTGCCGTTTTCGCGCACCGAAGAAGGCAAGATCTACCAGCGCCCCTTTGGCGGCCATACCACCGAGTTCGGCGAAGGCCCGCCCGTTCAGCGCACCTGTGCCGCCGCCGACCGCACCGGCCATGCCATTCTGCACACGCTTTACGGCCAAAGCCTGAAGAACAACGCCGAATTCTTCATCGAATATTTCGCGCTTGATCTGATCATCACCGATGGCCGCTGCACCGGCGTTGTCTGCTGGAAACTCGACGATGGCACCATCCATGTCTTCAACGCCAAGATGACCGTTCTGGCGACCGGCGGCTATGGCCGCGCCTATTTCAGCGCCACCTCGGCCCATACCTGCACCGGCGACGGAGGCGGCATGGTGGCCCGTGCGGGCCTGCCCTTGCAGGATATGGAATTCGTGCAGTTCCACCCCACGGGGATTTACGGCTCGGGCTGTCTCATAACCGAAGGCGCGCGCGGCGAGGGCGGCTACCTGACCAATTCCAACGGCGAGCGTTTCATGGAGCGTTATGCGCCCCATTACAAAGACTTGGCGCCCCGTGACTATGTGTCCCGCTGCATGACGCTGGAAATCCGCGAAGGCCGCGGCGTTGGCGAACATGGCGACCATATCCACCTGCACCTGAACCACCTGCCGAAGGAAACGCTCGACCTGCGTCTGCCCGGCATTTCGGAATCGGCGCGGATTTTCGCGGGCGTCGATCTGACCAAGGAACCAATCCCGGTGCTGCCGACCGTGCATTACAACATGGGCGGCATCCCGACGAACTACTTCGGCGAGGTTCTGAACCCGACGCCGGAAAACCCCGATGCGGTCTTCCCCGGCCTGATGGCCGTGGGCGAGGCGGGCTGCGCAAGCGTGCATGGCGCGAACCGTCTGGGGTCGAACTCGCTGATTGACCTTGTGGTGTTTGGCCGTGCTGCCGCCATTCGGGCGGGGCAGGTGGTGGACCGCGTCTCGGCGATGCCGGCAACCAACAAGGTTGAGGTGGATCGCGCGCTCTCGCGCTTTGACGATCTGCGCCACGCATCGGGTGTCATCCCGACCGCCGATCTGCGGCTGGAAATGCAGCGTACCATGCAAGCCGATGCGGCCGTGTTCCGCGCCGAGGAAACCCTTGCGGCGGGCGAGGTGAAGATGACGGCGATTGCCGGCAAGATGACTGACTTGAAGGTCACCGACCGCAGCCTTGTCTGGAACAGCGACCTGATGGAAACGCTGGAGCTGACCAACCTGATGCCCAACGCGCTGGCCACCATCTACGGCGCCCATGCCCGTACCGAAAGCCGCGGCGCGCATGCCCACGAAGATCACCCGGCCCGTGATGACGCCAAATGGCGCAAGCACTCACTCGCGCATGTCGATGGCAACAAGGTGGCGCTGGCCTATCGCCCGGTGAAAACCGAACCGCTGACCACCGAGGCCGAAGGCGGGATTTCGTTGAAGAAGATTGCCCCTGCGGAAAGGAAGTTCTGATGCGCCGCGCGGGTCTGATCCTCATGACTTTGGCCCTTGCCGCCTGCGACCCGGCGCAGGTCGCCGACAAGGTGGGCCGTCGCGCTGCCGATGCGGTGGTGCGGCCGATCGTGTCCGATTATGTTCCGGCAGGACAGTCCGAAACCGCCACGCGCTGCATTGTCGACAACGCAAGTGCCGAGGATGTGAAGGCACTGGCGCAGGATATCGGCGTTGGCGCGGGCAGCCGCACGGTGGCCAATGTCCTGCGGATTGCCGCCCAGCCGGGGGCCGCGTCTTGCCTTGCTGCGGCGGGCATCTCTGGCCTTGGGGTCTGACCCATGTGGCGTGCCGCCTTTCTGATGCTTGTCAGCCTGCCGCCCCTTGCGGCCTGTGGTCCCATTCCGGTGGATCAGGCGGAACAGATGTGCGTCGAACAGGCCAATCAGGCGCTGCGTCCGCGTGGGCGTGTCGGGCTTGGGGTTGGGTCGGGCGGCCGCGCTGTCGGGGCCTTGGACGTGACGATCTCCTCTGATTTTCTTCTGGGCCGCGATCCGGCGCAGGTTTTCGATTCTTGTGTCAGCGCGCGGTCCGGCCAGTTCCCGACCCGCCCGCTTGACGACCAGCCAGGCTGGGTGGGCTGACGATGCGCCCCCTTGCCCCCACCATAGCCATTCTGCCGCGCGGCCCGCGCCGCGCAACGATCTGACGAAGGAAAGCCCATGGTCCAGTTCACCCTCCCGAAGAACTCGAAAATCGTGACCGGCAAGACCTGGCCGAAGCCTGAGGGCAAGAATGTAAGGAAGTTCCAGATCTACCGCTGGAACCCCGATGACGGCAAAAATCCGTCGGTCGACACCTATTTCGTCGATATGGACAAATGCGGCCCGATGGTTCTGGACGCCCTTATCAAGATCAAGAACGAGATTGACCCAACGCTGACCTTCCGCCGCTCCTGCCGCGAGGGGATTTGCGGAAGCTGCGCGATGAACATCGACGGGATCAACACGCTGGCCTGCATCTATGGCTTGGATGAAATCCGTGGCGATGTGAAAATCTATCCCCTGCCGCATATGCCGGTCATCAAGGATCTGATCCCCGACCTCACGCATTTCTATGCCCAGCACGCCAGCATCATGCCGTGGCTGGAAACCAAGACCAACCGCCCGGCCAAGGAATGGCGCCAGTCGATCGAGGACCGCAAAAAGCTGGACGGTCTTTATGAATGCGTGATGTGCGCCTCGTGCAGCACCTCTTGCCCGTCTTACTGGTGGAACGGCGACAAATACCTTGGGCCGGCCGCGCTGCTGCACGCCTATCGCTGGATCATCGACAGCCGCGATGAGGCAACGGGTGAACGGTTGGACGGTCTGGAAGACCCGTTCAAGCTCTATCGCTGCCACACCATCATGAACTGCGCCAAGACCTGCCCCAAGGGGCTGAACCCGGCCAAGGCGATTGCCGAGATCAAGAAGATGATGGTCGAACGGGTGGTTTGATCTCCCGCATCTTTCAAGGCCCCGGTCCTGCCGGGGTCTTTTGCTTTGAAGGCTTGCTGTGCCGCTTCTTCTGTTGATCCTTGTCGTCGGCGTTTTCGCCTATGCTTGGGCGTCCCGCCGCAATTCGACGCTGACACGGGCGTGTCTTTGGCGGCAGGAACGTGCCGCCGGGCAATGGCGTTGTGCAGCCTGTGGCGCGGTGCAGAAGGGCGAGGCCACCCCCCGGCACTGCCTGCGCGGTTAAGGCCGGGCTGGGCGCGCCGCATCGGCATTGCGGGCGCGGTGGGCCTGCGCGACCACCAAGAGCAACAGCCCCGCCAAAGCGCCATAGGTGATGCGGAAGCCGATATGTTCGGCGATAAAGCCGATGACGGCCGGGGCCACCAGAATTCCGGCATAGCCCACCGTCGTCACCGCCGAAATCGCCACGCCCGAGGGCAGGCCGGGATGGTTTCCGGCGGCGGAATACATCACCGGCGCCAGATTTGCGACACCCAGACCAGACAGGGCAAACCCGGCAAGCGCCAGCGTGTCACCGGGGGACATCGCTGCAATAAGCAACCCTGCCGCCCCTGCAAGCCCTGAAATCTGCAAGGTTTTCACCGCGCCAAAGCGGTTGCGCACCACATCCCCCGAAAACCGCATCACCGCCATGGCGCCTGCGAAAAAGGCAAAGCCGAGGCCGGAATGGAAGGCGTCGGCCCTCAGCTCTTGCGCCAGATAGATCGCGGCCCAATCCATCACAGCACCTTCGGGCACCATGCAAAAGAGCGCCATCAGCCCGATCAGCCAAAGCCCAAGATCGCGCGGCAAAAGGCCATGCGCCGTGGCGGTTTGGGCTGGCTCGGGCGTATCTGGCAGCAAAAAACGGCTGGCAAGCGTGACCAGAAACGCGACGGCTGTCGCCACGACAAGGGCCTGCGACATGTCCCCCCAATGCGCCATGATCCAGCCGCCCGCGCCTGCGCCGACAAAGCCGCCAAGGCTCCAGAAGCCATGGCTGGCCGACATGATCGCGCGGCCAAGCTGGCGCTCCACCTGAACAGCGGCGGCGTTCATCGCCACATCCATGCTGCCCGCGATGGCACCGAACAGCGTGGCGGCCAGCACCAGAAGCGGCAGGTTCGGGGCCAGTACGATCAGGGGCAAGGCCGGGATCAGCGCCAGCGCAAAGCCCGTCAGCACCCGCTGCCCGCCAAAGCGGCTGATCAGCCGACCCGAAATCAACATGGCCAGCACCGCGCCAAGCCCAAGGCACAGGATGACAAGCCCCAAGACCGCCTCGCCGATCTGGTGTTTTGGCATCAGGGCCGGGATCTGCGGCGCCCATGCCCCCATGGCCAACCCGTTGGCGGCGAACATCGCCGCAACCGCCCATCTTGCCCGTTTGACCGCCTGCATCATCGCCTCCGCATTGCCGCCACAGGGCTAACCGAGCCGGCAGGGCAGGGGAAGCCTGCCCGCGATCAGGGATTGTTTCAGATGTTTCAGGGCCGCTGGAACCGCCATTCGGTGATCTGCACGCGCGTCTCGCCGGGGCAAAGGCGGATCGACGGGAAGGCCGGAAAAGACGGTGCATCCGGCCAGCCTTGGGTTTCGATAGCAATGCCGTCGTAGGGGTTCTGCGCACCGCGGGCGTCATAGACCTGCACGCCGGGTTCGGTGGTGGCGACATGCAGGGAAAGCCCGGATTTTCCTTGCAGGTGAAGCACCTCCCGCAGGGGAACCTGCCCGGTTGACAGGCAAAAGCAATGGTCAAGGTCGGGTGCGCCGGGGGTCAGGCTGCGCGGCGCGCGAAAGTCCATCGCGATTCCCGCGACGGCGGCAATCTCGCCGGTTGGGCGGGCATCAGGATCTGTCGGCAACCAGTGATCGGCCGCGACCTGCAAGCGGTGGCCGGAAAAATCCGCCCCGCCGTCCATGGTCCAATAGCTGTGATTGGTGGCGTTCCACAGGGTTTCGGCATCGCTTACCGCGTGAAGTTCCAGACGGAGCCGATCATCGGCCAGCGAAAACCGCGCCTCGACCCGGCGATTGCCGGGAAAGCCGCCCAAGCCATCGGGCAGGTTCAGCGCCAATGTGGCGCTGTTGTCGGTTGTCGCGACGATTTCCCAAAGCTGCGCATGCGCACCGCTGGCCCCGGAATGCAGGCAATGCGCACCCTGATTGGCCTCGAAGTGATATTCTGTGCCGCCAATCATGGCGCGGGCGTTGCCGATCCGGTTGGCAACCGGGGCCATGATCGCCCCATGATAGCGCATCTCGCCTTCGTAATCGGCCAGCCGGTCCGAACCAAGCGTCAGATCATGGCCGACGCCTGCCAGCCGCACCGATTGCAACACCGCGCCCCATGTCAGCAGCTTGGCCGTCAGGTCGCCGCAGGCTAGCGTGATCTTTTGCACCGCCCGCCCGTCTGCGGTTGTTCCGAACTCTTTTACCTGTGCCATGCCGCCCTCCTTGCCGGCGCAGACTGGCCGGGGGCGCCCGGTTTGGCAAGCTTGCTTGGCCAGCCTACTTGTCACAGGCGGCGATGCTGTCGGCCAATCCGCGCAGCAGTTGACCATAAAGCGCGGGGCCAAGATCATAGGATGCGCCCTCCGGGTCCAGCGCCCCGGCCGCCCGAAGCCCGCTTGCGTTGGCCAGTTGGGTGACAAGTTTGGGATCGTGGTTCACCTCGGAAAACAGGCAAATTTTGCCTGTGCGGAGCAGCGCCTCGATCTGGGCGATGTGCTGCGCCCCCGGACCGGCCGCATCACCTTCGGCAAGGGCGGCGACGATGGTCAACCCGTAATGATGGGCGAAATAGCCATAGGCGTCGTGGTAAACCACCAGCCATTTGCCCCTTTCCGGGGCCAGTTGCGCGGCGATGCTTGCATCCAACAGGGCCAGATCGGTCTTGGCGCGGGCCGCATTGCCAATATAGGTCGCCGCGTGTTCGGGGTCGAGCGTCGCGAGATTGCTGGCGATCAGGTCAAGCCATTGCACCGCATTGGTCGGGTCAAGCCAGGCATGGGGGTCCGTGCCGATATGGTCATCGGCGTCATCATGGTTGCTTTGCCCCATGCCGTAATCCTGCCGGTTCGTCTTTGCATCGGCCAGAAGTTGCAGCTGGCGCGCGCCCGAAAGACCCAACAGCGCGCGGTCCAGCCATGGTGTCATTTCCGGCCCGATCCAGACCACCAGCCCCGCCTCTTGCAAGGCCGCCGCCTGAGAGGGGCGCATCTGGAAGTCATGCGCATTGGCGCCCCGTTCCATCAACAACTCCGGCTGACCCAGATCACCCATCACCTGCGACACCAGCGAATGCACCGGCGGCAGGTCCGTTACCACACGGGGCACCTCGGCCGATGCAGGGGCAATGCCGGCCAAAAGGAAGGGTATGATATAACGCATGGAAACAGCCTTTGCTTTTCGGGTGAGGTGCGGTATGTGTGTTATACTATCACATGTCAAGGCTGCCTCATGTCCGCTCATGCCGAAACCTGCCCCGGTTGCCAGACGCCCGATCTGGCTTTTGCCGCGCATGATCACGCCCATTGCCGCAGCGATGCGCTGGCGCGCGCCGAAGACTTGGCGGCCGCGCGCGGGGCGCGGCTGACGCCGGTGCGCCGCCGCGTGTTGGAGATCTTGTTGGAGGCGCACAAGGCCTTGGGGGCCTATGATGTGCTGAACCGTTTGGCGGCCGAGGGCTTCGGCAATCAGCCCCCTGTTGTCTATCGCGCGCTGGAATTTCTGGAAGATCAAGGCTTTGCCCATCGTATCCGCCGTCTGAACGCCTTTGTCGCCTGCATGCATCCCGGCGAGAGCCATGCCCCGGCCTTTCTGATCTGCCGGGTTTGCAGCACAGTGGCCGAGGCCCCCGCCGCCCCGGTGATGGCGGCGCTTTCACAGGCCGCCGCGCATACCGGCTTTGCCGTAGAGCGTGCCAATGTCGAAGCCTTGGGCCTTTGCCCCGCCTGCAAGGTCGCCGCATGACGCCGCTGATTTTCGCTGACCATATCTGCGTGCGCTTTGGCGGGGCCGAAGTGCTGCATGACGTTTCGCTGTCGGTCCGTCCGGGTGAGATCGTGACCATTCTTGGCCCCAATGGCTCGGGCAAATCGACGTTGATCCGGGCGATTTTGGGGCTGGTGCCTTTGACCCATGGCCGCGTGATGCGGGCGGATGGGTTGCGGCTGGGCTATGTGCCGCAAAAGCTGGCGGTGGATCGCTCGATGCCGCTGACCGTGCGGCGGTTCCTGTCGCTGCCGCTGCGGGTCAGCGATGCGGCGGCCGAGGCGGCCCTGGCGCGGGTCGGGGTTGCGGGGCTTGGGCCGCGGCAGATGTCGGCCCTGTCGGGCGGGCAGTTTCAGCGGGTGCTTTTGGCCCGCGCGTTGCTTTCCAACCCCCAGCTTTTGATCCTTGATGAGCCGACCCAAGGTCTGGACCAGCCCGGCGAGGCGGCGTTTTATCAACTGATCGAAACGGTGCGGGCCGAAACCGGCGCAGCCGTGCTGATGGTCAGCCATGATCTGCATGTGGTCATGGCGGCCTCGGATCGGGTGATCTGTCTCAATGGCCATGTCTGCTGCGAAGGCACGCCGCGCGTGGTGTCCAATGCCCCGGAATACCGGGCGCTGTTCGGCCTTGGCACCAAGGGCGCGCTGGCGCTGTACCAGCATGAACACGACCATGGCCACGATCACGATCACGATCACGATCATGGCCACGGCCACGGGCATAACCATGAGCACCACCATGCTGGATGATTTCACCACCCGCGCATTGCTGGCGGGCCTTGGGCTGGTGCTGGCGACCGGGCCTTTGGGCAGTTTCGTCGTTTGGCGGCGGATGGCCTATTTCGGCGATGCCACCAGCCATGCCGCGATCTTGGGCGTTGCCTTGGCGCTGGCGTTTCAGCTTCCCCTGACGCTTGGGGTTCTGGGCGTCGCCTTGGCCATGGCGCTGACGGTGTCTACGCTTGCGGCCAAGGGCTGGGCGATGGACACCACGCTGGGCGTCTTGGCCCATTCGGCGCTGGCCTTTGGTCTGGTGGCGATTTCCTTCGTGCCGGGGGTTCGAACCGACCTTTCCGCCTATCTGTTCGGCGATATCCTCGTGGTGTCGCGCGGCGATCTGGCGTTGATCTGGGGCGGGGCGGCTTTGGTGCTGGCGCTTCTGGTGTGGCGCTGGCAGGCTTTGCTCACCGCCACCCTTTCAGAAGAATTGGCCCACGCGGCGGGGCTGAATCCGAACCGCGAAAGGCTGGTGTTGACGGTGGCCTTGGCGCTTGTGGTGGCTGTCGCGATCAAGGTTGTCGGCGCGCTCCTCATTGCCGCCATGCTCATCATCCCCGCCGCTGCCGCCCGCGCGCTGTCGCGCACGCCCGAAGCGATGGCGGCACTGGCGGTTGCGATCGGCGGGCTTGCAGCCTTTCTCGGGCTTCAGCTTTCCTTGTGGCAGGACACAGATGCAGGCCCCTCCATCGTTGCCGCCGCTGCGGTGATTTTTGCGCTGGCGGCGGTTGCGGGGCAGATGCGGCGGGGTTAGCCTGCGGAAGTAACACCGGAGCCGCCCATGCCCCTCGCCCAACTGCCTGCACCCCCCTATTACGTCGTGACCTTCTCCAGCCAGCGCACCGACGGCGATCAGGGCTACGCGGCGATGGCCGATGCGATGGTGGCCTTGGCGGCCAAACAGCCCGGTTATCTTGGCGTGGAATCGGCGCGCGGCGCGGATGGGTTCGGCATCACCAATTCCTTTTGGGCCGATGAGGCCAGTATCCGCGCGTGGAAGGCCGAGGTCGACCATCTGGAGGCGCAGCGGCGCGGTCGGGCCGATTGGTATGCGGCCTATGCCGTGCGCGTCGGACGGATCGAGCGCGCCTACCAGTTTTCGCGGTAAGCGCGCCCGAAGCAAGCGTCAGGACAGCGCCCGTTTCAAGGCCGGGATCGGCGACAGGATCACCAGATCAAAGGCCAAGACCGCCAAAAGCGTCAGCCCCAGCACCGGGAAGGCCAGCGACATCGCCAGCGCGATCAGCACCATGCCGCGTGCCAAGGGCACATCGGCGGGCGCCGGCGGGGCGGCCAGCCGCGCGGCCCCTGTCGGGCGGCGCTTCCACCACATCACCACCGAGGCAAGCGAGACTGTCAGCAGCATCAGGCAAAATCCGATGTTCAGCGCAGCATTCCACAGCCCCATCTGCCCCATGTGCAAGGGAATCCCCACCGCCATCGCCTTGCCCGCAAGGCTGTAATCGGCAAAGCGCACATCGGCGAGGATTTTGCCGGTAAACTGGTCGATATGCACGGTGCGATCCGAGGTCGGGTCGGTGCTGTCGTTCGACATGCTGTCCTGCGCGATGGTCCAGACCCCGGTTTCGCCTGCGGGCGTTGTCAGTTGAAACCGCCCCTGAACGCCAAGATCGCGCGCAAGCTGCGCCACGGTTTCAAAGCTGGCCATCGTGCCTTCGGGTAGCCCGTCGATCCCGGCAGCAGACCCCGATTCCGGCATCGGCGTTTGTTCCAGTGCCCATGGCACGGTTTCCTTGGCGGTGTGGTTCATGCCGGCATGGGTGGCATCCGACAAGGGCACATTGTCCCATTTTTCCGCCGGAAAGGTGGACCAGGCCTGCACGAACTTGCCGCCCCAGATCCCGGCCCAAGACAGGCCGGAAATCAGGAACAGAATGAGCAACCCACTGGCCCAGGTGCCAAGCGTCAGGTGCAGCGATTTCCAGAACGCCCGGCCCTTGGCCGACAGATCCGGCACCAGCATGGAGCGAAATCCCCGCCCGTCGCGTGGCCAGGCCATGTAAAGCCCGGTCACCACCAGCAAAAGCGCAAGACTTGCCGCAACCTCGACGGCCAGATCGCCATAGGGCTTGGCCCCGCCGTCCAACCCCAACTCGCCATGCAAATGGTCGGCCCATTCCTCCCAGGTGTCGCCCTCGATGGTGTCGCGCAAAACCGCACCTGTGAAGGGATGGATCGCCAGCACATGCGAGGTTTCCCCGGCCATGACTTTGACCAAGGCGGGATTTTCCGGTGCATAAGGGGCGATATAGGCCGTCACCGCCCCGTCGGGATAGGCGGTCAGCGCGGCCTTGGTCTGTTCGGTGACACTCAGCGTCGTGTCTTCGGGGGCAAGGTTGATCTTCTCGCCATATTCCGGCGCGATGGCGGAGAACCAGACCATGAGGATTCCGGTGGCGGAAAGCAGGATCAGAAAGGGGATGACGTAAAGACCGGCGTAAAAATGCCAGCGCCAGACGGCGATATAAAGCTTGCGGGCCGCGCCGGGCGCGGTTTGGGTTTGGCCGTCCATCAGACTGGCTCCTTTGTGCGATTTCAGAAAAAGGGGGCGAAATCAGACAAGGGCAGGGGGGCCGCGCGCATAAAGCCCGCGCGGATCATGGGCCGGGCGCCAAAGGCCATTGGCCAAAGCGGGTGCGGCCCGGCGGGTTGCCATGACGGGGAGGGGAAGCACGAAAGGCGCGACGGCAAGATCGGCCCCGGTCTGCGCCGTGGCCCAGTCGCAGCCGGGTTTGGCGCTGGTGCGGTCCGGTTTCGGCCGCGTCTCTCCGGTGGTGGGGTCAAGAACCATGGTCATGGCCCCGGAGCCTGAACACAGCACCATGTCAATGCCGCCGGTCATGCCCTGTTCTGGCATCACGCCGGGCGGCAAAAGCGACAAGCCAAGAAGCGCCAGCACCGCCAAAAGGCGGGAAAAAAGACCGGCTGTTCGTAGAAAGGCGCGCTGCATCATGGTGCATTGGCACGGCCATCGCCCCCCGGTCAAGCCTGTCGCCGGACAGGCACAATTCGCTTCGGAATTCCGGCGTGGGTGCCTTATGCATTTCATGATGTCTGGATGCCGTTTTTCGGCCCTCATGTCGTTTTTCGCTGTCAGGTGTCGGGCCTTCTAGCCCAAATTCTCACCAGTGCGGCAGATAAGGCACAAAGACCCCTATAGCCTTTGCGGAGAGCCCGATGAAAACCCATGTCAAAGCCCTTGTTGTCGGCGGTGGTGCCGTTGGCAACGGCATCGCCTATCACCTGGCCAAGGCGGGCTGGGATACCATGCTGGTCGAGCGTGACGAGTTGACGGCAGGCTCCACCTGGCATGCGGCGGGGCTGCTGCCCCTGTTCAACATGTCTTATGCCACGACCCACATCCACAAATATTCGGTGGATTTCTACAAGGGGCTGGAGGCCGAGACCGGCCTCAACGCCGGGTTCGCCGTGGTCGGCAACCTGCGCATGGCGCAGCGGCAGGAGCGCATGGACGAATACATGCTGTATTCGTCGGTTGCCGAAACCGCCGGGGTCTACCACGAATTCCTGACCCCCGCCCAGATCAAGGAGCGTTGGCCCTTGGTGCGTACCGATGACCTGAAGGGCGCGCTTTACCACCCGCAGGACGGCTACATCAACCCGGCCGATGTGACGCAAGCCATGGCCAAGGGTGCGCGCCAGCATGGTGCCACGATCGAACGCAAGATTCAGGTCAACGGCTATCGCTGGACCGGGTCGGAATGGATCGTCTCCTGCACCCGGATGGAGGACAAGGGCGGCATGCTGGTGCCGACCGAGGAAACCTATGAGATTCATGCCGAACATGTGGTGACCGCCACCGGCAACCACGCGCAGCGCACGGCAAAGCTTCTGGGCATCAAGATTCCGGCGATTCCGGTCGAACACCAGTATATCGTGACCGAACCCGATCCGATGCTGCAAGAATACCGCAAGAACAACCCCGAACACCCGGTCCTGCGCGACGCCGACGCCAAATGGTATGTGCGTGAGGAGCGTGGCGGCTGGATCCTCGGGCCTTACGAATACGGTGCCCCGGCGCGGTTTGAATATACCGTCCCCGACAGCTTCCGCGCTGACCTGTTCCAGCTCGACCTTGAGCGGATCGAGGCGGAATACATGTCGATGATCCACCGCCTGCCGTCCTCGGAAACCGCCGGGTTGAAAGACGATTTCAACGGCCCGATCTGCTATACCCCCGACGGCAACCCGCTGGTCGGCCCGGTTCCCGGCCTGCGCAACATGTGGATCGCGGAAGGCTTCTCCTTTGGCATCACCGCCGCCGGTGGCACCGGCTATTATCTGGCGCAGATGATGGTCAACGGCGAGGCCGAAATCGACATGGCCTCGCTTGACCCCAAGCGTTACGGCAACTGGATGACCACCGAATATGCCGCGCGCAAGAATGAGGAATGCTACAACCACGTTTTCATCCTGCACCACCCGGATGAGGAACGCGAAGCCTGCCGCCCGCTGCGCACCGCCCCCGCCTATGACCGCCAAAAGGAAATGGGCGCGCAGTTCGGTCAGGTGAACGGCTGGGATCGTCCGAACTATTACGGCCCGAAAGACGCCCCGGCGAATTTCGACCATGACAGCCGCTCCTTCCGCCGTGGCGCCTGGTGGCCCTATGCCGTCGAGGAAGCCAAGGCCGTGCGCAACACGGTCGGCATCATCGACGCCTCGGCCTTCACCAAGCACCTCGTGCGTGGCCCCGGCGCGACCGCCTTCCTTGACCACTTCACCTGCAACAAGCTGCCGAATGTGGGCCGGATCAACCTGACCTATGCCCTGACCGACCACGGCACCACCCGCACCGAATACACTATCGTGCGGCTGAAGCAGGACGAATACTACCTGATCTCGGCCGGGGCCTGGACGGCCTATGATGCTGATTTCCTGATGAAAGCGGCTGAAGATCACATGGCGGCGGGTGGCGGTTACATCGACATCCACGACATCACCACCCAGTGGGGCGTCTACGCGCTCGCCGGCCCGAACGCCCGCGCTTTGCTGAACGAGATCGTCAAGGACGCCGATCCGGCCACGGTTCTGGGCAACAAGCGCTTCCCGTGGCTTTCCTACCGCGACATCGAACTCGGCATGTGCCCGGTGCGCGCGGTGCGCGTGGCCTATACCGGGGAACTGGGTTGGGAACTGCATTACCCGATCGAGTTTGGCCGCTACCTCTGGGACCTGATCTGGTCGGTCGGCGAAAAGCACGGTCTGAAGGGCGTCGGCGCCCGCGCCCAGAACTGGCTGCGTCAGGAGAAATCCTATCGCGCCTTCGGCAACGAGCTTGGCCGCGACGCGACCCCGCTGGAAGCCGACCTGCCGCGCTTTGTCGACATGTCCAAGGAATTCCGTGGCAAGGCCAAGATGGTGGAAACCGGCATCCGCTCGAAGTGCTGCACGCTGTTGATCGACGGTCCGGCGGATGCCGATCCCTGGGGCAAGGAAGCCATCCTGAAAGACGGCGTCAAGGTGGGCCGTCTGACCTCGGGCGGCTATTCGGTGGCCTTCGGCAAGCAGATCGGCATGGGCTATGTGCCCTCCGAACTGGCGGTTCCGGGGACCAAACTGAAGGTGAAGATGCTGCTTCAGGAATGGGACGCGGTGGTCGTGGAAGACAGCCCGTTCGATCCGTCGAACGCCCGCATCCGCATCGATGGGTAAGCTGCGTCGGGACGGGTTTCCTGTGAAGGCTCGTCCGCGCCGAACGCCGTTTAGCGAAATGAGGCCGCCCCTTGGGGCGGCCTTTTCATTGCACCGACCGCCGGGCCAGCCAGCTTGACCAGTTATCCTTGCCGCCGGAAAATACGTTGACGTCGATTTCACCCGCCATTCCCGGCACTTGCCCGGTCGAGGTGTATTGCCAGAACGCCCAATGCTGGCCCGGATAGCGATCTGACGGGTGCGCCGCGACGGAGCGGAGCCAGAACTCGACGCCGCTCAATCGCCACATCTCGTTGTCTTCGAAAAAGTCGACCGTGGTATAAAGGATCGGCGCCGTGCCGTAATGCTCGGTCATCATCGCGATGATGATGGCGGCGTCCCGCCGAATGACCTTTGCCTCGCGCCTGATGGTGCAGGTGGGCGAGGTGGGGGTCCATTCCATGTCCAGAACCGGGGGCAGGCTGCCCGGTGCTTTCGGCACATGTTTGAAGAACCAGCGCGCTTGTTCTTCCGGGGCGCGGCAGTGGTAGTAAAAGTGATAGGCCCCGCGCTTGACCCCTGCCCGGGCGGCGCCGCGCCAGTGGTCCTTGAACATCGGGTCCACCATGTCGCCGCCTTCGGTGGCTTTGATGAAGGCAAAATTTACCCCGTTTTGGCGGGCTTGGTTCCAATCTACCGAGGTTTGAAAGCGTGACACATCCACCCCATGCACCGGGTGCTTGGCCGGGTCTTGTCCGGCCCAAGGGTGGGGATCGCTGTCCGAGAAATTCGGGTAGCTGACCGCAGCACTTGGCGGGGGGCTGTCAGTGCGCTCCGTGCGGGAATGGCGGGACCCGCCACAGGCGGCAAGAGACAGGCAAAGGAGGCTGAAAAGAATGTGTTTCATCGCCTCAATCTGACCGCGCTCCGGCGTTTTGTCACCGGGGTATGGGGGCGCTTGGCGAAAATCCCCTTACGCCGCCGGATTGGAAAATTCATCCCATCCGGCAAGGGCATGGGCCGCATACATCAGCGCCGGGCCGCCCCCCATCTGCACGCATATCGCCAGCACGGATCCCAACTCCTCGCGGGTTCCGTCCGCCTTCATCAGCGCCTCGACATGCAGGTTGACGCAAGGCTCACAGCGCTGCGTCACGGCAATCGCCAGCGCCACAAATTCGCGCTGTTTCTTGTCCAAGGCACCGTCGGCCATCGCGCCTGCCGAAAGCGCCTGAAACCCCTTGGCGGTTTCGGGGTTCAACTTGTGCAGCACGCGCAGTTCGGCACGAATGTCGGCGGTCTTTTGCTTGTAGCTCATGGCGCTCTCCTTTGCCCCTTGGTGGCAGGCGGGCGGGGAGGGGGCCTTGATTTGGGTCAAATATATTCAAATATGTGAATTTTATTGCCGCGCGATCAACATCAAATTGTTGGCAGGCATCTCGCGGATCTCAACGCGCAAACCACTTGCGGTCAGCCGTGTCAGCACCCAATCCAGATCCTTGTAGCCGATGCTCGGGTCTTGCGCCCGAAGGCTGGCATCAAAGGCGGCGTCACCTGTGCTGGTGGCGCGACCGCCCCGCAGGAAGGGGCCGTAAAGGCAGGCCGTTCCGCCGGGCGCAAGCGCGTGGGGCAATTCCGCAAGCAATACCTCGGCGGCGGGCGCAGAGATCAGGTGCAGAAGGTTGACCAAAAGCACCGCATCCCAAACCCCCACGCGGGCGGCCCAACCGGGTTGCGTGGCATCAAGGAGGAGGGGCGGCAGAACCTCGGTTCCCGCCGTCTTTGGCCCTGCCGTTGCGGCCCAAGCATTGATCGAGGCGAAATTTGCCGCATCGACATCCGTCGGTTGCCAAATCAGCCCCAAGGGCGCGGCCATATGGGCCGCATGAAACCCCGCGCCCGAGGCGATTTCCAAAAGCCGCCCTTTAAGGCCAAGCCCCTGCAAAACCTGCAAGATCGGCCCGGCATTCCGGGCCGCCGATGGCACCATGCGGCGACCATCGGCGAAAACCTCGGCCCCGGTGTCGGGCAGGGTCAATCTCATGCGAAGCGGGCGGGCGACAGCGCCGCCGCCAGATCAGCCCCGAGATGCGGGCTGCGTCCGCCGATCAGGTCTGCCGCCAAAAGGCTGGCGGCGGGCGAGGTCTGGAACCCATAGCCCCCTTGCCCTGCCAGCCAGAAGAAGGACGGATCACGCTTGTCCGGCCCGATCACCAGCACCCGGTCGGGCGCAAAGGTGCGCAGGCCCGCCCAGTTGGAAATCAACCGGGTAACGGGTTCGGTGACGAATTCCTCATAACGTGCCAGCCCTTCAGCCAAGACCATGTCATCGGCCCAGGCGTCATGCGGCTCTGCCGGGTCTTCTTCGGCCGGGCTGACAATCAGGGCGCCAGCGTCGGGCTTGGCATACCACAATTCACCGACACCAAACATCATCGGCCAGCCGGAAACATCATGGCCGCCGGGCGCCGGGATACGCGCCATCGACCGGCGATAGGGGGTAAAGCCCAAAGGCTGCACGCCCGCCATCTGCGCGATCTGATCGACCCAAGCGCCACCGGCGTTCACCAGAACCCGGCCTTCATAGGTGCCTGCCGGGGTGGTCACGGCCCAGCCGCCCGCCGTCTTGGCAATGGCGGTGACACGCGCCTTGGTCACGATCTCGGCCCCATTGCCGCGCGCCTCGCGGGCGAAGTTCTGCATCAGAAGATCGGTGTCGATGTCCCAGGCGTGATTGCCAAAGGCGGCATGGGTGATGGTGTCGTTGATGACGGGCACCATGGCGCGGGCTTCGTCCAGGCTGATTTCGGGCAGTTCAAAGCTGGTGGCCTCTGCTTTCAGCGCCTCAAGCTCATGCGCGCGGGCCAGGATCATCAGGCCGCGGGGCGACAGAATGTTTTCCTCCGCCCGGAAAAAATCACCCGAGGCCATCGACAGATCGACGACCGGCTTCAGCCCATAAAACGGCTCATAAAGCGCGGCTGACCGCCCCGAAGCGTGGTGGGCGAGGTTGTCCTCAGCCTCCAACACCGTCACGCGGCCCAGATGTGACATGCGCGCTGCGGCCGAGATCCCGGCAATACCGCCGCCAATGATAAGAAAATCGTTCATGCTTCTTCCAACCTGTCCGTGGCCGGGGCCGGCGCTGGAACCAGCGCCGAAATCCGGGCGTATGTTTCCTTGTTCATAGGATATTCGGCGGCGGCAAGCGAGGGGGAAAGCTGTAGGGCGCTGCGGGCAGAAATGAGCGGAACCGGCCCGGTTGGGTGACATTTCGCCCAAGCAACGGCCAGTGTCGCAGGATGAGTGCCCAATTCTGCCGCCAGCGCAGCCAGATTGGCTGCGGCGGTTTTCATGTAATCGGGGGCATAGCGCGCGGCATAGCGGGTGTCCTCTGTCAACCGACCCACGCCGCCTGCCGCGTATTTCCCCGACAACAGCCCGCCCCCCAGCGGGGAATAGCAATAGGCCGTGATCCCCTGATCGGCGGCCATCGGCAGAAGTTCAACCTCGGCCTGCCGCTTGACGACGGAATACATCGGCTGAATGGCGTCGATCCTGGTGCCAAGGCGATGGGCAATGGCTTGGGCCTTCATCACCTGCCATGCCGCGAAATTCGACAGGCCGATGCGGGCGATCAGCCCGTCGGATTGCCAGCGAACAAAGCACTCCAGACTTTCCTCCAGCGGCGTTTCGGCATCGAAGCGGTGGAGATACAGCAAATCCACCGGGCAGTTCAGCCGCTGGCGGCTGGTTTCAAACTGCGCCGTCAGATTGCCGCGGCCCGCGCCGCCCTCATAGCCAATCTTGGTGGCGACCTGAATGTCATGGGTGCGGGCGAATTGACCGACAAGGGTTTCCGACCGGCCATCGGTATAGACCCAAGCGGTGTCGAAATGGCGAAGGCCCGCAGCATGGCAGGCGGCGAACATGGCCATGGACTGGGCGGCGTCGGCGCGACCACCGCATTGCATGGCCCCAAAGGCGAGGGGGCTGGACATGATCGCACCATGCCCAGCCCCCTTGGTTTGTGCAAGTTCTCGTCGGGCGCCTGCGGCTTCTCCCCGAGGAGTGCCGAAGGCATCGACGAGAGGGGCGGATCAGCCCTTTTTCACTTCTTTCAGCTTGTCGATCCCCAGGGCGTTCATCGCCAGCTTTTCATAGAATGGCTCTGATGTGCCTTTCCTGATCTTGCGGAGGAAGTATTTCTCAAAGCCCACCTTGGCCAGATGCACCCATTTGCCGCTGGAGGACCAGTTCACATTGCGCGGCGGAATCTGCGGTTGGGCGACAAAGGCAATGCCAGAATCGCCGAAATCGGCCAGACAGACCGCGTTCCATGTCCCGACCTGATCGGGTTCCTTACCCCGCACCAGATTGCCGATGTTATGGGCGGTGGCCGTCACCATCGATTCGATCATGAAGCCGGTTTTCGGAACGCCACAAGGCACCGGCGTTGGTCCCATCGGCGGAATGGCCACGCAGACCCCCACGGCGAAGATATTCTTATATTTCTGATTTTGCTGGTGATTGTCCACCAAGGTAAAGCCGCGCGGGTTCGACAGGCCCTCGATATCGCGCACGGCCTTCACCCCGCGGAAGGCGGGCAGCATCATTGAAAACGCAAACGGCAGCTCTTTCTCGGCCTTGACCGAACCATCGTCGGCGATCTCCTCCACCGTCATCTTGCCGTCTTCGACCTTTTTCACCCGGGTCGAAGTCAGCCATTTGATGTGCTTGGCCCTCATCTCGGATTCCAGAAGGCCCTTGGTGTCGCCCACCCCGTCCAGCCCCAGATGCCCGACATAGGGTTCAGAGGTGACAAAGGTCATCGGCACCTTGTCGCGGATTTTCGCGCGGCGCAGGGCGGTTTCCAGAATGAACAGGAATTCGTAGGCCGGGCCATAGCAGCTTGCCCCCTGCACCGCGCCGATGATGACCGGGCCGGGATTGGCGAGCAGCTTTTCAAAAACCTCTTTGGCGGCCAAGGCGTGATCGACATGACAGACCGATTGGGTGAAGCCGCCATGCGGGCCAAGGCCGGGGATTTCATCAAAGGCAAGTTCCGGGCCGGTGGCGATTACCAGATAATCGTAGGCAACCGAGGAGCCATCGACCAGTTCCACCCGGTTTTCGCCCGGATGCAGCTTTTCGGCCGCCACGGTTTTGAATGCGATGCCCTTCTTGGCCATGGTCGGCGCAAGGTCGATTGTGATGTCGTCCCGCTTGCGCCAGCCGACGGCAATCCACGGGTTTGACGGCACGAAGTGATAGGTCGGGTCTTTGGTAATCACCGTGATCTGGTCTTCGGGCCTGACCTGATCGCGCAACTCATAGGCCATGATGGACCCGCCAAGCCCCGCCCCCAAAACCACGATATGCGCCATTCCTTGCCTCCCCAGCAGTTTGCGACTCAGGGGAATTATACATTAGAATATATGAATGTGATAATTATTTGCGCAAGCGGGCAAATCGGCAGAGCCAAATGAAAAAGGCCCGCAAAAGCGGGCCTTTAACAAGGTCTGGATCGTCAGATCACTGCGGAATGTCGCCGGTGATGCCTTCGACGTAGAAGTTCATGCCCAGAAGATCGCCATCCGGTGCGGTGGCACCTTCGGCCAGCCAGGCCGAGCCGTCCTGCTTGTTGATCGGGCCGGTGAAGGGATGCACGGTGCCCGCCGCGATGCCGTCGCGCAGGGCTTCGGCTTCGGCTTTCACTTCGGCGGGAACCAGGGCCGAAATCTCACCGATCAGCACTTCGCCACCGGCGATGCCCGCCCAGGTGTCTTTCTGCTCATAGGTGCCATCCAGCAGGGCGCCGACGCGCTCAACATAATAGGGGGCCCAGTTGTCGATGATCGAGGTCACGCGCGGGCCATCCTTGTATTCGGACATGTCCGAGGCCTGACCAAAGCCGATGACCTTGCCTTCGGTCTTGGCAGCTTCAGCCAAGGGCGCGGTGGAGTCGGTGTGGCTGGCGATCACATCAACGCCTTGGTCGATCAGCGCCTTGGCGGCGTCGGCCTCTTTCGCCGGATCGAACCAGGTGAAGGCCCAGACGACGCTGAGTTCGACGTTCGGGTTCACCTTCTTGGCGTTCAGGTAATAGGCGTTGATGCCCATCACCACCTCGGGAATCGGGAACGAGCCAATATAGCCGATCTTGTTCGATTTGGTCATGCGGCCGGCAATCACGCCTTCCACCGCGCGGCCTTCGTAGAAGCGGGCGTTATAGGTCGAAACGTTGGCCGAATCGCGCTTGAAGCCGGTGGCATGTTCAAACTTCACATCCGGGAACTTGGCCGCAACCGCATTGGTCGGGTCCATATAGCCGAAAGAGGTGGTGAAGATGATGTTGCAGCCGCCCATCGCCATCTGGGTCAGAACGCGCTCGGCGTCCGCACCTTCGGGCACGTTTTCCTGCCATTGCAGTTCAACCTTGTCGCCGTACTTTTCCTGCACGGCCAAGGCGCCCTGATGGTGTTGGAAGGTCCAGCCGCCATCGCCGATCGGGCCGACATAGACGAAGCAAGCCTTGACCTTGTCCATGCCCGCCGCCATGGCCGAGCCTGCGGCCATCAGGCCAAAACCGATGGCCGCGGTGGCCAGAAGGGTTCTTCTCAACATTGGTAGTCTCTCCCCGTGAATGGGGCGCTTGCTGCGCCCCGGTTGATTTGATGCCTCAACGTGAGGCGTGGAAATTCTGTCCGAGTGCCGCAGGCGCATTGTGCGCCGCCTTGCCTTTGCCCGACGACATCCAGACAAGCGCCGCTATGGTTATCAGATAGGGCGACATCGACAAGTATTCGACCGGAATGGCACTGCCTGCGGCTTGCAGATTCAGTTGCAAAACAGTGATACCACCAAAAAGATAAGCACCGATCAGTGCGCGCCAGGGGCGCCAACTGGCGAAAACCACAATCGCCAAGGCGATCCAGCCTGCGCCTGCGGTGATGCCATCGACCCATTGTGGCACCCGAACGAGGCTGATGTAAGCCCCCCCCATCCCCGCCATTGCCCCGCCAAAGGCAATCGCACCCAGCCGGATGCGGTTGACCTTGTACCCCAGCGCATGGGCCGCCTCGTGGCTTTCGCCCACGGCACGGATGATCAGCCCCAAGCGCGTGGATTTCAGCACATACCAAAGCGCGGCCGTCATGAAGATCGAGAAATAGACCACCCAGTCATGGCTGAACAGAACCTTGCCGAAAAACGGCAGATCCGCCAGCGGGCCAAAGGGCACTGGCCCCGTCGCGGCAGGTTTCAACCCGTTGTAGCCTTGCCCCAAGAGGGCGGACAGACCCAGCCCGAACATGGTCAGCGCCAGACCCGTGGCGACCTGATTGGCCAACAAGACCTGCGTCAGAAAGGCGAAGATCAGGCTGAGGGCCGCGCCACCCAAAGCCCCGCCGACAAAGCCCAGAAACGGGTTGCCGGTCTGAATGGTCACCATGAAGCCGCAAATCGCCCCCATGATCATCATGCCTTCCACCCCAAGGTTCAGCACGCCCGCCTTTTCCACCACCAATTCGCCCAAGGCCGCCAAGAGGATCGGCACCGAGGCCATCATCAACGAGGCGATAAGGACGGCCGGATTGATTGCGCCAAGGTCCATCTCATTTGCCTCCCATGAAGGTGCGGATGCGGAAGTTGGTCAGAACGTCGATGCCCAGAAGGAAGAACAGGAGCATCCCCTGAAACACCTGAATCGCGGCTGAAGGCAGGCCAAGGTTGGTCGAGGCCATCTCGCCGCCGACATAGGTCAGCGCCATCAGGATGCCGGCAAAGACGATGCCGATCGGGTTCAGCCGGCCAAGGAAGGCCACGATGATCGCGGTAAAGCCATAGCCGACGTTGAAATCAATGGAGATTTGGCCTGCCGGGCCGGTCACCTCGAACAATCCGGCAAGACCCGCCAAACCGCCCGAAATCCCCATGCACAGCACCACCAGCTTTGACGGGTTCACGCCATGGAACCGCGCCGCGCGCGGGGCTTGGCCCGAAAGCTTGATCTGAAAGCCGATGATGTGGCGCGAAAGCAGCACCCAGGCCACCACAGCCACCACCAGCGCCGCCACGCCCCCCCAATGCAGGCCCGAGCCGGGGTAGAAAAGGTCAGGGTTGGCTGCTGCGGGATAGGACGAGAAATTCCGGCTGCCCGGAAACCCCATGCCTTCAGGGTTTTTCAAAAACCCGGTCGAGGCTTTGGCAAGGATGGTTTGCGCCACATAGACCAGCATCAATGAGACAAGGATCTCATTGGTCTGAAACCGGGTTTTCAGGATGGCCGGAACCATCGCCCAAGCCCAGCCGCCAAAGGCGCCCGCGATGACCATGGCCGGATAGATCCAGCGGCTTTCGGTCGGGTAAACCGCAAGGCCCACTGCGGCACCACAGATGGCGCCCATGATATATTGACCCTCGGCCCCGATGTTCCAGATCCCTGCCTTGAAGCCCAAGGCAAGGCCAATGGCGATCAGGATCAACGGTCCGGCTTTGACCAAAAGCTGGCCGCGCAGGTAAAAGGCGAACTCGCCAAACAAGGGATCCCAAAAGATGGTGCGGATCACTTCGACCGGGTTTTTGTCCATGAAGGCAAACAAGGCGCCGCCGACCAGCATCGTCAGCACCACCGCCACGATGGGCGTGCCGTACAGCCAGAACTTTGACGGGTTCGGGCGTTTTTCAAGCCTCAGCATGGGCCACCTCCATGCCATGTGCGCCACCCATCATCAGACCGATCTGGTCAATGGTCAGCCCTTTCACCGGACGCGGCGCGGTCAGGCGGCCTTCATTCAGCAAGGCGAATGTATCTGCGATTTCCAATAGCTCATCCAGGTCTTGACTGATGACGACCACCGCGGCCCCTTCGGCCGCGCGGTCCAAAATCGCCTGCCGGATCGCGGCGGCCGCAGCCGCATCCACGCCCCAGGTCGGTTGATTGATGACCACCACATCAGGGTGCTGCATCAATTCGCGTCCCACCACGAATTTTTGCAGATTGCCGCCCGAAAGCGCCCGCGCGGCCACATGCGCGCCGGGCGTGCGGACGTCATAGGTCTGGATCACGGCCTCGGCAAAGTCTTTGGCGGCGGGCCAGTTGATAAAGCCGTTCTTCGTCAACCCCTTGCGCACGCCCCCGGTCAGGAAGGCGTTTTCGATCAAGGACATATCGGGTGCGGCCCCATGGCCAAGCCGATCTTCTGGCGCCATCACAAAGCCGATCTTCCGCCGCTCGGCAGGCCCCATGGCCCCCACCGAAACGCCCGTGGCCTTGACCATGCCCTCGCCCGATTTGATCTCGCCGGACAGGGCCAGCAACAGTTCGTCCTGCCCGTTTCCGGCCACCCCGGCGATGCCCAGAACCTCGCCCTTGCGCACGGTGAAACCGACATCCTTCAGGCTGGTGCCAAAGGGGATGGGCGAGGCGGCGTTCAGCCCCTTGACCTCCAGTGCCGCGTATACACCGCCCCAGTCTTTCGGGGTGGGGCGCTCGGGCGGGGTCAGCGTCGCGCCAACCATCATCTCGGCCAGTTCCCGCGCGGTTGAGGCCTTGGGATCTGCCGTCCCCACGACCTTGCCGCGCCGCAAGATGGTGGCGGCGTCACACAAGGAACGGATTTCCTCAAGCTTATGAGAAATATAAAGAATTGCCGTGCCTTCCGCCGACAGTTGCCGCAAGGTGCGAAACAGGATCTCCACCTCTTGCGGGGTCAGCACGCTCGTCGGCTCATCCATGATGAGAAGCTTCGGGTCCTGCAAAAGGCAGCGGATGATCTCCACCCTTTGCCGCTCGCCCGCTGACAGATCGCCCACCATGCGCGCCGGATCCAAGGGCAGGCCATAGGCCTCGGACACCTCTTTGATCTTGGCGGCCAAGGCCTTCATCGGCGGTGGGTTTTCCATGCCAAGGGCGACATTTTCCGCCACATTCAGCGCCTCGAACAGGCTGAAATGCTGAAACACCATCGCCACGCCCGTGCCCCGTGCCACCCGTGGGGCGGCGGGGGCATAGTCTGCGCCTTTCCATGTCATCCGGCCGGTGTCGGGTTTTACCAGACCATAGATCATCTTGACCATGGTCGATTTGCCAGCCCCATTCTCTCCCAAAAGCGCATGAACTTCGCCTTGTCGGATGGTGAAACTGACGTCGGAATTGGCCACCACGCCGGGATAGGCTTTGGTGATCCCTTCAACGGATAGTAAAACGGGCCGCTCTGTCATGTGCCGGTCTTCTCCCTGATCTGTCCTCGTGCGGGCCGGGACAGGAATTGGCGGGCCACGCCGATGGCGATGGCCTGCGGATGCTTGCCTAAAGACGGATCGCCGATCGGGCAATCAATTCTTGCGATTGTCGCAGGGGAATGGCCCAACGCGGCCAGCCGCGCCCGGAACCTTGCCCATTTCGTTGCCGAGCCGATCAACCCGCAGGTGGCAAAGCCATGCGCCAAAAGGCGGTGGCAAAGCTCAAGATCCAGCGCATGGGAATAGGTCAGGATCAGATGCTCGGCGGTTTGCGGCGCCAGTGCCACTACCAAAGCCGGATCGGCCACGGGCAGGGCGTTGACATTCTCGGGCATGGCGGAAGGGAACCGGTCCCCCCCGGTATCGACCCAGGTGATCGTCACACCCGGCAAGGGCGCCAAAACCCCGACCAAGGCCCGCCCGACATGACCCGCACCCCAGACCCACAGCGGGCGCGAGGGGGTCGCCAAAGGCTCCACCATCCAGCCTTGCAACAGCTGCGGGGTGACGGTTGCGCCTTGCCCCCGTGCCCGGTCGATCAGCCGTTTGACGGCCAAAGGCATGGCGCTGCCGGTCACGCTGCGGGCGATGACAGGGGCGGCGGCGGGCAGGGTATCGGCCCGGTAAACCTCGGTCAGAAGCGTGACGGTCCCGCCGCAGCACTGGCCAAGCTTTGGCCCCAGCGCCTCATGTTCCAGCCGCATACCGCCAAGCGCCAACATCTCTCGGGCGCGGGCGGCGGCCTGAAATTCCAAGGCACCGCCGCCGATGGTGCCCGATTGCCCATCGGCCCAGACCAGCATCGCCGCCCCCGCTTCGCGCGGAGAGGAGCCTTTGAAACCCGCAATCACCACGCGGGCCACGGTGGAATGGGCCGAGACAGCCTGCTGAAGGGCGGCAAGATCAAACATCTGCCGTCTCCCGAGTTTTCGGCGAAAACTCGAAACCCCTATGATTTTTCTTCGAAAAATCACCCATGGCCCTGCTGCCTTCTGACGGACGTCAGCACCCGCTCTGCCGTGGCGGGCGCGTCCAGCGCCACATAGCTTTGCCCATCGCCACAGGCGGCAATCGCATCGGACAGCGCCATCAGCACGGAAATGCCAAGGTTGAAGGGCGGCTCGCCCACGGCTTTGGATTTGCCCACCGTATCCTCACGGTTGGGTTTGCCCCAAAGTGCCACGTTGAACACCGGCGGGCGATCCGAGCAGGCCGGGATCTTGTAAGTCGAAGGCGCATGGGTGGTCAGCACCCCCTTGCCGTTCCACACCAGTTCCTCGGTCGTGAGCCAGCCCGCACCCTGCACGAAGGCGCCCTCCACCTGCCCGATGTCCAAGGCCGGGTTCAGCGAGGTTCCGGTATCGTGCAGGATGTCCACCCGCAGGATGCGGTTTTCCCCGGTCAGCGTGTCGATCACCACTTCGGACACCGCCGCGCCATAGGCGAAGTAAAGGAAGGGCCGTCCGCGTCCCTTCACCCGGTCCCAAGTGATCTTCGGCGTGGCGTAATATCCGGTCGAAGACAGCGAAATCCGGGCTTGATAGGCCCAGGCCGCCACTTGGGCAAAGGCGTAATGCTCCCCCGCGACCTTGACCAGCCCGTCCTCGAACCGCACCGCGGCGGGTTTGGTTTGGTGTTTGTCGGCGATGAATTCTGCCATCCGGCTGCGAATGGTTTCCGCTGCCGCCCGTGCCGCCATGCCGTTCAGGTCAGACCCCGAACTGGCCGCCGTGGCGCTGGTGTTGGGCACCTTGGCGGTATCGGTCGCGGTGATCTTGACGGCGTCCGTCTCAAGCCCAAAGACGCCCGCCACCACTTGGGCCACCTTCTGGTTCAGCCCCTGACCCATCTCGGTGCCGCCATGGTTCAGCATCACAGAGCCATCCTGATAGACATGCACCAAGGCCCCGGCCTGATTGAGCCATATCAGGGTGAAGGAAATCCCAAACTTCACCGGCGTCAGGGCGATGCCGCGCTTCAAGATCGGGTTTATGCTATTCCATGCGGCAATCTCGGCCTTGCGGGCGCGGTAATTGCTGGAATTCTCCAACTCGGCCACCAACTCATGGCCGATGAAATCTTCCATTTCCATATGGAATGGCGTGGTCTGCGGGGGCGTTGCCGTCGCGCTGCGGTTCGAGCGGTAGAAGTTCAAAAGCCGCACATCCAACGGCTCCCGGCCCACGGCATGGGCGACGTGGTCGATCACCCGTTCAATGCCCACAATCCCCTGCGGCCCGCCAAAGCCGCGATAGGCGGTGGCGCTTTGGGTGTTGGTGCGCAGCCGGTGGCTTTCGATGCGGATGTCGGGCAGGTGATAGCAATTGTCGGCATGTAGCATGGCCCGGTCCGCCACCGGCAAGGACAGGTCTTGGCTCCAGCCGCAGCGGAACAGATGGGTGAATTCAAGGCCCAAGATCCGCCCCTCGGCATCATGGCCGACGCGATACCGGATCCGCAGGTCATGCCGTTTGCCGGTGATCATCATGTCATCGTCGCGGTCATAGCGCATCTTGCAAGCGCGCCCGGTGGCCCGCGCCGCCAAGGCGCAAGCAATGGCCAGCGCGTTGCCTTGGGATTCCTTGCCGCCAAACCCGCCGCCCATCCGCCGCGTCTCTACCCGCACCGCTGACATCGGCAGGTGCAGGGCATGGGCGACCTTGTGCTGAATCTCGGTCGGATGCTGGGTCGAGGAAATGATCGACACCCCGCCATCATCGGCCGGATGGGCCAGTGCGATCTGGCCTTCGAGATAGAAATGCTCTTGGCCCCCAACCTCAAAGCTGCCTTCGATCACATGCGGCGCCCCGTCAATCGCCGCGGCCGCATCGCCTTTGGCCCAGATCACCGGGCCTTGTTCAAAGCGGCTGTTTGCGGCCAGCGCCTCATCCACCGTCAAAAGCGCGGGCAATTCGTCATAGCTGATCTTGCCCAGACGGGCGGCCTTTCTGGCCGCCAGATGGCTGTCAGCCACCACCAGAAACACCGGTTGGCCGACGTAATGCACCCTGCCCATGGCCAAAAGCGGCTCGTCATGCACCGAGGGGCTGCAATCGGGCATCTCGGGAAAGTCTTCCGCCGAATAGACCGCCACCACACCCGGCGCGGCCCGCACCGCCGAAAGGTCCATGGCGGAAATCACCCCATGGGCGCAGGCCGACAGGCCAAAGGCCAGATGCAGCGCGGTGTCGGGCAGGGCGATGTCATCGGCATAGCGCGCTTGGCCCGTCACATGCAGCGGCGCGGAATCATGCGGCAGGGGTTTGCCCATGGTCATGGCATCACCTCCAGCACCGAGACAGGTTGCCCCGCAAGGTCATGGAAATACCGCTCCAGCATGTTTTGTGCCGCCATGAGCCGATATTCGGCCGAGGCGCGCATATCCGTCAGCGGGGTGAAATCCTGCGCCATGGCGGCCTTGGCCGCAGCGAGGGTCGCAAGGCTCCACGCCTTGCCGACAAGGGCGGCTTCCACCGCCGCCGCCCGTTTGGGAATACCGGCCATGCCACCAAAGGCAATCCGGGCGTTTTGCACTTTCCCATCCATGACAGCCACATTGAAGCCGCCGCAGACGGCCGAAATGTCCTGATCGAACCTTTTCGACAGTTTGTAGATGCGGAAGGCCGGGGCATGGGTGGGGAGTGTCACCGCCTCGACAAACTCGCCAGGGCGGCGGTCTTGCTTGCGATACTCCAGAAAGAAATCTTCCAGCGGCATGGTGCGGCGCTCTTGCCCCCGGCGCAGATGCAGGGTGGCGCCAAGGGCGATCAGCGCGGGCGGGCCATCGCCGATGGGGCTGCCATTGGCGATATTGCCGCCGATGGTGGCGGCGTTCCTGACTTGCAAACTGGCAAAGCGGCGCAGCATTTCGGCGAGTGCGGGGTGCAAGGGCGCGATGGCCGCGCGCAGCGATTCGATCGTGACGCCCGCGCCGATATGCAGGGTGTCGCCTTGGCGTGTGATCTCTTTGAGTTCGGCAAGCCCGCCAAGGAAGGTTGGTTTCGGCAGATCGCGCAGTTGCTTGGTCACCCAAAGCCCGACATCGGTGGCCCCGGCAATCAGTGTGGCATCCGGGTTGGCGGCATACCAATCGGCAAAAGCGTCAAGGTCGCGCGGATTGCCCCCGTGCGGCGGCGCTTCGCCCCCGGGGGATGTTTTGGCCATATTGAAGGCATCGGTCGTCATCCATTCGGGGATGGGCGCGGTTTCCGTCGCCTTGGCGGCGCGGATGATCGGGGCATAGCCGGTGCAGCGGCAGAGATTGCCGGCAAGAACCGTATCGTGATCGGTGCGACCGGCCATGTGGCCCACGGCCATCGACACGCAAAAGCCCGGTGTGCAGAACCCGCATTGGCTGCCGTGATGATCCACCATCGCGGCCTGTGCGGGGTGCATTTCGCCCTTGGGGCCAGACAGGCCCTCGACCGTGCGGACCGCCTTGCCGTTCAGTTGCGGCAGAAAAAGGATGCAGGCATTCAGGGCCTTCGCGCCGTCCTCATCCGTCACCATGACTGTGCAGGCACCACAATCGCCTTCGTTGCAGCCTTCCTTGGTGCCGGTCAGGCCTTTCGTCTCGCGCAGAAAGTCGAGAAGGGTCCGGGTCGGGGCATCCCCCGCAACCCGGATCGGCGTTCCGTTCAGGAGAAACGCGATCTCAGACATGTAACAACCCGCCGCCTTCTCCCCGGTTCAGACTATGTGCATGACCGCCCGATGCGGCGTAAAGCGGAACATGCGCCCGATGTGGCATTTTGCCTTCTGTTATCATGCCATGAAGCCACGTAGGGATCGAGTCTGGCAAGCGCGATCTTCTGGGAGCATTTGGAAGCAGCTTCAAATCCGAATTGATAATGCCCGCCCCTTTCGCGGCAAGGCAGGCTCGGCTAGGTTGGTGCCATGGCAGCCGCACGATTCATTCACCTTCGCGTCCACACGGAACATTCGCTGCTGGAAGGCGCGGTGCCGGTGAAAAAACTGGTCAAGACCTGCGCCGGGATGGAAATGCCCGCCGTCGCCGTGACCGATACCAACAACATGTTTGCCGCATTGGAATTTTCGGTGCTGGCCAAGGATGCGGGCCTGCAACCCATTGTCGGCTGTCAGCTCGATCTTGCGCATGACCCGGCTCAAGCTGGCGAAAAACCGCGTGCGCCTGCGCCCATCGTTCTCTTGGCGCAGTCCGAGACGGGCTATATGAACCTGATGAAGCTGAACTCTTGCCTTTATATCGGCAAGGGCGGGCAACTGCCGCAGGTGACGGTTGAGGAGCTTGCGGCCCATGCCGATGGGCTCATTTGCCTGACCGGCGGGCCGGACGGGCCTTTGGGGCGTTTTCTGGCGGTCGGGCAGGGGGCCAAGGCGCGCGCGCTGTTGGAGCGGCTGGCGGCGATCTATCCGAACCGGCTTTACGTCGAACTCCAGCGCCACCCCGGCGAGGGCGGCAAGCTGCCCGAAGCCGAGGCGCGGTCAGAACGTGGGCATATCGAGTTTGCCTATGAGATGGGCCTGCCTCTGGTCGCGACCAACGATGTCTATTTTCCGAAATCCGAGATGTATGAGGCGCATGACGCCCTCATTTGCATTGCCGAAGGCGCCTATGTTGACCAGCTGGAGCCGCGCCGCCGCCTGACCCCGCAGCACTATCTGAAATCCGAAGCCGAGATGGCGGCGCTTTTTGCCGATCTGCCGGAAGCATTGGCAAACACCGTCGAAATCGCCAAGCGTTGTGCCTTCATGGCGGGCAAGCGCAAACCCATCCTGCCCAAATTCGCCGATGACGAGGTGGAGGAGTTGCGCCGTCAGGCCTGGGAGGGTCTGGAAAAGCGCCTTGCGGTGATCGAACTGTCCGCCCCGCGTGAGGAATACGAGGCGCGGCTGAAATTCGAGATCGAGATCATCGAGAAGATGGGCTTTCCCGGCTACTTCCTGATCGTGGCCGATTTTATCAAATGGGCCAAGGCGCATGACATTCCGGTCGGGCCGGGCCGGGGGTCGGGGGCGGGGTCACTCGTTGCCTATGTGTTGACCATCACCGACCTTGACCCCTTGCGTTATGCGCTGCTGTTCGAGCGATTTCTGAACCCGGAACGGGTTTCGATGCCCGACTTCGACATCGACTTTTGCATGGACCGCCGCGAGGAGGTGATCCGCTATGTGCAAGAGCATTACGGCCGCGAAAAGGTGGCGCAGATCATCACCTTCGGCGCGCTTCTGTCCAAGGCCGCCGTGCGCGACGTGGGCCGGGTGCTGCAAATGTCTTATGGTCAGGTGGACCGGCTGTCGAAGATGATCCCGGTCGAAGGGGTCAAGCCGGTTTCGATCACCAAGGCCCTTGCCGATGAGCCCCGCCTGCGCGAGGCGGCCAAGGAGGAGGTCGTCGGCCGCCTGCTGACCTATGCCGAACAGGTCGAAGGGCTGTACCGCAACGCCTCGACCCATGCCGCAGGCGTGGTGATCGGCGACCGTCCCTTGGACGAATTGGTGCCGCTTTATCAAGACCCGCGCTCGGACATGCCTGCGACGCAGTTCAACATGAAATGGGTCGAAGCGGCGGGGTTGGTGAAGTTCGACTTTCTGGGTCTGAAGACCCTGACTGTCATTCAGGACGCCATCCGCCAGATCCGCGAACAGGGCCGCCCTTTGCACATCAGTGCCGACGGGCGGCAGCTTTATGCGCCGAAACCGGGGGCGGAAAATGACATCGGCCATATCCCCTTGGACGACAAGGCGACCTATGAGCTTTATTCGGCCGCCAAGACGGTTGCGGTGTTTCAGGTGGAATCTTCGGGCATGATGGACGCGCTTCGGCGCATGAAACCCACCTGTATCGAAGACATCGTGGCCCTTGTGGCGCTTTATCGTCCCGGCCCGATGGAGAACATTCCGACCTATTGCGAGGTGAAGCATGGCCTTCGCCCGCTGGAATCCATCCATCCGACGATCGACCATATCCTGAAGGAAACCCAAGGCATCATCGTTTACCAGGAACAGGTGATGCAGATCGCGCAGGTCATGGGCGGTTATTCCCTTGGTGGCGCTGACCTTTTGCGCCGCGCCATGGGTAAAAAGATCGCCGAGGAGATGGCCAAGGAACGGCCCAAGTTCATTGAAGGCTGCAAGAAGACCCACGACATCGACGCCAAGAAATCGGGTGAGGTCTTTGATCTTCTTGAGAAATTCGCCAACTACGGCTTCAACAAATCCCACGCCGCCGCCTATGCCGTGGTCAGCTATCAGACCGGCTGGCTGAAGGCCAATCACCCGGTTGAATTCATGTCCGGCGTGATGAACTGCGATATCCATCTGACCGACAAGCTGGCGGTTTATAAGCGTGAACTGGACAAGATGGGCGTCAAGGTGGTGGCCCCGTGCATCAATGCCTCGGACGCGATTTTCAAGGTTAAGGATCAGGCGCTGGTCTATGCCTTGGGTGCGTTGAAGAACGTCGGCGTCGAGGCGATGCGGATGATCGTGGACGCCCGTCAGGTCGAGGGGCGCGAAAAGCCCTATGCCACGCTTTACGATTTCGCCCGCCGGGTGGATCTGAAACGGGTCGGCAAACGCCCCTTGGAAATGCTGGCCCGCGCCGGGGCCTTTGACCAGATGCACCCCAACCGTGCCCGCGTGTTTGAGGCGCTGGACGGGCTGGTGGCCTATTCCGCGGCGGTGCATGAGGCGAAATCCTCAAATCAGGTCAGCCTGTTTGGCGATTCTGGCACCGACATTCCCGAACCGCGCATGTCCTACCGCGACGACTGGCTGCCTGTCGAACGGCTGGGGCATGAACATCAGGCGGTGGGCTTCTACCTGTCGGGCCACCCATTGGACGATTACATGTCGGCGCTGAAGCGCAAGGAAGTGAAAACGCTGGCCGAGGTTACGCAGCAGGCCCTGTCGCGCGGCACCTGCGTGGTGAAGATTGCAGGGTCCGTCGCCGCAAAGCAGGAACGCAAAAGCGCTAAGGGCAACCGCTTTGCCTTTGTCTCGCTGTCAGACCCGACCGGGCTTTATGAGGTGACGGTGTTTTCCGATGTGCTGGAAGCGGCGCGCGATTTGCTTGAACCGGGCAAGAATGTGGTTCTGACGGTCAAGGCCGACCCGGATGGCGATGGGGTGAAACTTCTGGCCAATGGGGTGTCGTCCATTGACCAAGTTGCCGATCAGGCCGGGGCGCAGGCGATCCGTATCCATCTCAACCGGCTGGAAACCATCCCGTCCTTGGCGGGCCTGCTTGAAAAGCTTGATGGCAAGACCCGCGCGCAGATTACGCTGTGCCTGCCCGATGAGACAGGACGCGAGATTGATGTGACCTTGCCGAAACCCTATCCCGTCACCCCGCAGATCAAGGGCGCGATCAAGGCGATGCAGGGCGTGGTTCTGGTCGAGGACATCTGAGATGGACAAAACCACCCGTGGCGGTTGTCTGTGCGGGGGCCTGCGGTTCGAAGCGCGCGGCGAGCCCTATCGCACCGGGCTTTGCCATTGTCTTGATTGCCGCAAGAACCACGGCGCCTTGTTCCACGGCTCGGCCATCTTCCCTGACACCGCCGTAACCGTCACAGGCGAGGCGCGCGGCTACAAGGGCCGCTTCTTCTGCCCGACCTGCGGCTCGCCGGTCTATGCTCATTTCGACGATGAAATCGGCATCAACCTTGGTGCCTTCGATGCGCCCGACCAGTTCCGCCCGAGCTATGAGCTGTGGACCACCCGCCGCGAAGGCTGGTTGCCGGAGTTTCCACTCCAGCACCGTTACGCGGGCAATCGGTTGTCCGAAGGGCGCAGCGAGGACTGACGCCGCGCCTGCGCACCGCCAAGTTGGATCAGCGCCACGCCGCCAAGGATCAGCACCAGCGCCGCCACTTCCACTAGGCCAATCGTCTCGCCCACCGCCGCGCCAATGGCCACGGCCACCACGGCAGGCAGATAGGTCGCACCCGATGCCCCGACCGCGCCCAGCTTTTGCACCATGTAATAATAGATCAGATAGGCCAGCCCGGTGCCCAGAATGCCCAGCCCCAGCACCAGTGCCACCAGCGCGCGGGGGTGATCCAGAATCGCGGTGATGCCGTTGAAATCGGTCAGAACCGCCAGCGTGAGCGAGGCCAGCCCGGTTTGCCAAGCCGCCAAGGCCACGGGCTGAAGCTGCAAGGGGGCGAGATACCGTCGGGCGTAGACAAAGGAAATCCCCACGCTCACCACCCCCGACAACAGCCACGCCACCCCGCGCAAACTGACCGTCGCGCCGTTTTCCCAAGGCCGCGCGGTCAGTGCGATGCCGACAAACCCCAAGGCCACGCCAAGGGCAATCAACCCGTTTGGCCGTTCAGACCGCAAGAAAACCAGCGTGGTCAGAAAGGTCACGATCGGGATCGCCCCGCCCAAAAGCCCGGCCACCGAAGACGGCAAAAGCGCGCCCCCGGCCACAAAGCCGTAGTAATAGAATGAGGTCGCCAAGACCGACATCACCGCAAAATGCGGCAGATGCCGCAACTGGTCACGGCGGATCGCTCCTGTCCACAGGGCAACCAGTGCCAAAGGCACAAACCCCACCACCACCCGCAGAAACACCACTTGCATCGGCGGCAGAACCTCGGTCGCCATCTTGATGAAGATGAAATTCGATCCCCAGATAAAACCGATGAGGATGAGGGCAGCATAAGCGCGGGCCATGGGAGTACCTTTCGTTGCCCCGTCCTTATGACCCAAGCTGCGCCCCCTTTCACGCCAGAAGAAAACCTGTCAGGGTGTAGAAAACCTACAGGCTTCTCCCATGCTGCCCACCCGCAAACTGCCGCCGCTGAATGCCTTGCGCGCCTTTCATGCCGCGGGTCGCGCGCTGTCGTTTCGCGCCGCAGCCGAAGAACTGGCCGTCAGCCAAGGCGCCGTTGCCCAGCAGGTGCGCGGGTTGGAAGATCATCTTGGCCTGACATTGTTTCACCGGCTGCCGCGCGGCCTTGCGCTGACGCCCGAAGGCCGCACCTATCTGGCCGAGATCAGCGCCGCGTTTGACCAACTGACGACGGCGACCGCGCGGCTTCTCGACCGCCCCGCACGGGTAACGATTTCCGTGACGCCAACGGTGGCGACCCGGCTTTTGATTCCGCGCATGGCGGATCTGCGCGCGGTGCTGCCGGGGGTGGAATTGCGCACCATCGCCGAGGAAAGCCTGCCCGACTTTGACCGCGGCGATGTGGATGTCGCCATCTGCTTTACGCGCCCGCCATTCCCGAAAACGGCCGAGGCGCAGCTTCTTCTGGCGCAATCGGTGATCGCGGTGGCAAGCCCTGCGCTGCTGGCCGGCCTGCCGCTGCCCCTGTCGCTGCCCCTGTCGGATGACAGCGTGCAGGCCCTGCCGCTGATCCATCATTGCCTTGACGACTGGCCGCATTTTCTGAACACCACCCGCCCGCTGGCCGGTCCGCGCTTCAGCCTCACCTCCATGGCCATCGACACCGCTTTGGCAGGGCAGGGGGTGATCGTGGTCAACCGCGCCTTTGTGGAGGCCGAGCTGGCCGACGGGCGGTTGGTGCAGGTCATGGACCGCATCCTGCAAGTCGAACCGCAATATTACATCTTCCGCAAGCGCAGCCCCGACCGCAGGCCCGAGGTCGACGCCGTATGGAACTGGTGTCTGGAAAGCCTCGCGGGGGGCACAGGGGGGACGGCTTAAGCCAGCCCGCGCCCCAGTTTGGCGAAACTCACCGCCAAGACGATGCGCACCACATGATGCGCGGTGACATAGATCACCGACATGTTCAGGCTCAGGGCAATCAGGCTCATCTCGGCCAGACCACCGGGCGCAAAGGCCAGAAATCCCGCGGCCACCGGTGTGCCCGTCATCCCATGCACGATGCCCGCAAAGACAAAGGCCAGCCCCAAGGCCAGCGCGCCATTCAGCATCGCCAGCCGCCCGCAACGGGCCAAAAGGCGACGGTCCATGCCGACAAAGCGCACGCCAAGGCCCGCCCCAAGGATGACTTGCGTCACCGCCACCAGCCAGCCCGGCGGGATGGCCTGCATCAATCCGGTGACATGCAGTCCCGCCGAGCAAAGCAAGGGGCCGGTGATGATATAGCCCGGCAACCGCAGCCGCTTGCCCGCCTGCGCGCCGATCAGTCCGGCGGCGAACATCAGGGCGCAATCCTGCACGCTCAGGGGGGCTGTCGCGCCCACCATTGCCGCCCCCGCCGCCGATCCCACGGTATGGCCGGTCAGCGCCAGAAAGATCAGCGGCACGGTGATGATGGTGCCGATCAGCCGCAAGGTCTGCACCACGATCAACAGCCGCACATCCGCACCCGCCTCCTCGCCCATCTGCACGCTTTCGATCAGCCCGCCCGGCACCGCGCCATAGAAGGCCTCATTCTTGGCAAACCCGCCCCGCCGGTAGACGGCATAGCCAAGTGCATGGGCCAAGGGCACAAAGACAAAGAGCGCCGCCAGCGACGGCCCCCAACCCAGCGCCGCGCGGGCCACCTCGGGCGTGAAGGCCCCGCCGATGGCGACGCCGATCACCGGCACAAAGGAAAACCGCAGCCGCGCGGGCAGGGTTGGCAGCTTGCCAAAGGGCTTGGCCCCGAGTGCGGAAAGCACCCCGACCAGTACCATCGACCCCAGAAGATAACCCAAGGGCAGATGTACCGCATGGGCGGCAAGCCCTCCCACCGCCCCAAACGCCAGCGTCAGGGCAAGGGCGCCATAGTCAACGCCGCGCATCTGGGCTGGCCCCTGTTCTTGCTGCGATCATCGGCTTACCAATGCGGCGGCGGCACATTGGCTTCGGCGCTGCCCAGGCCCGCCGCCTCGCGTTCGGCCTCGCGCTCCATCAGCATCTGCACCCGCCGGGTCAGCCGTTCGATCTCTTTGGCTTGGCCCGCAACCACATCCGACAAATCCTCAACCGCGCGGATCAGATGCGCCAGGCGTTCTTCTACTGCGTCCAACCGTTCCATATGCCATCCGCCGCTTGCCGTGCCTTTTCCCCTTCGTTAGAGGAAGGGCCAAGCGATGCAAGGTGGAAATCCCATGTCCGACGCCAAAATCCGCCGTCCCAAGGCAGAAACCCCCAAAGGCTTCCGTGATTACTTCGGGGCCGAAGTGAGCGAACGCAAGGCGATGCTCGATGCCATCACCGGCGTTTATCATCGCTATGGCTTTGATCCCTTGGAAACCTCGGCGGTGGAAACCGTCGAGGCGCTGGGCAAATTCCTGCCCGACGTTGACCGTCCGAATGAAGGCGTCTTTGGCTGGCAGGACGAAGACGGCGATTGGCTGGCGCTGCGCTATGATCTGACGGCCCCCTTGGCCCGCGTGGCCGCGCAGTTCCGCAATGACCTGCCGACCCCCTATCGGCGCTATGCCATGGGTCCGGTCTGGCGCAATGAAAAGTCGGGGCCGGGGCGCTTCCGCCAGTTTTATCAATGTGATGCCGATACTGTGGGATCTGGCTCGGTTGCTGCCGATGCCGAGATTTGCGCCATGCTGTCGGACGCCTTGGAAACCGTTGGCATTCCGCGGGGCGACTATGTGGTGAAGGTGAACAACCGCAAGGTTCTGAACGGCGTGATGGAAGTTGCCGGGGTGCTGGACCCGTCTGACCCCGAGAAATTCGCCCATGAGCGCGGCATCGTGTTGCGCGCCATCGACAAGATCGACCGGCTGGGCGACGAGGGCGTGCGCGCCCTTCTTGGCGCGGGCCGCAAGGATGAAAGCGGCGATTTCACCAAGGGCGCGGGGCTGTCGGCCGAACAGGCCGAGGTGGTGATGGGCTTTACATCGGCCAAGCGCGACACCGGCATTGCCACGGTCGCCCGCTTGCGCGAGTTGATCGGCGCTTCGGTGACGGGGGCCGAGGGTGTGGCCGAGTTGGAACAGATCGCCGAACTTCTTGACCGGCAGGGCTATGGCGCGGATCGCATCGTGCTGGACCCCGGCGTTGTCCGTGGTTTGGGCTATTACACCGGTCCGGTCTATGAGGCTGAACTGACCTTCGAAATTCTGGACGAAAAGGGCCGCAAGCGGCAGTTCGGCTCTGTGGCGGGCGGCGGGCGCTATGACGATCTGGTCAAGCGGTTCACCGGGCAGTCGGTGCCTGCCACGGGCGTGTCGATCGGGGTTGACCGTCTCCTTGCCGCGCTGCGTGCCAAAGGGCGCGTCGGGGCGGTGGCGGCGGGCCCGGTTGTGGTGACGGTGATGGACCGCGACCGCATGGCCGATTACATGGCCATGGTCGCAGACCTGCGCAACGCGGGCATCCGGGCCGAGGTTTACTTGGGCAACCCCAAGAACTTTGGCAACCAGTTGAAATACGCCGACAAACGCGAATCCCCCGTGGCGGTGATCCAAGGCGGGAACGAGGCGGAAAAGGGCATGGTCATCCTGAAAGACCTGATCCTTGGGGCCAAGATCGCCGCCAATGCCACGCTGGAAGAATGGAAAGACCGCCCGGCGCAGGTGGAAATCCCCCGCGCGGATCTGGTGGCCGAAGTGCGGAAGATGCTGGGGCAATGACAACAAAACCCGCCATCCGGGCCGAGGCTGAACGCCTTTACGCCGCCTTCTTGGCCGTTGGCGCGGCTCCGGTTGATGCGGATATCCTGTTGCCCGCAGATACCATGCTGGACCTTTACGGCGAGGATATCCGGGCGCGGGCCTATGTCACCCATGACCCTTTGCGCGGTGAAATGATGCTGCGGCCCGACTTCACGGTGCCGGTGGTGCAGGCCCATATGGCGCATGGTGCCGATCCTGCACGCTATGCCTATCTGGGCGAGGTTTTCCGCAAACAGGATCATCTTGGCCCGCGGGCCAGCGAATACCTTCAGGTCGGGTTCGAGGTCTTTGACCGCGACGCCCCCGAAGCTGCCGATGCCGAGGTCTTCGCGCTGTTTGCCGACTGTCTGCAAGGCTTGCCCCTGCGCGCGGTCACCGGCGATATCGGCATCTTGATGGCGGCCGTTCGCGGGCTGGACACCACCCCGCGTCGCAAGGCCGCGCTCTTGCGCCATATCTGGCGGCCCAACCGCTTTCGGGCCTTGCTGGACCGTTTCGCAGGCCGTGCGCCCATGCCGCCCGCCCGTGCGCAACTGTTGGAACGTCTGGCTAAAGGCAGCCCTGCGGACCTGATCGCACAGGCCGCCCCGCTGATCGGGTTGCGGGGCGAGGATGAAATCGCGGCCCGCGCGGCGGCGCTGATTGAAGATGCGGATGCCAAGCCCATCGCGGCCCCGGCGGCGGCGTTGCTTTATGATCTGCTGAACCTGCAAGCCCCGGCGCAATCCGCGCTGGAGCATTTGCGCGGCATCACGCCCTTGTTGCCCGCCATCGAAACGGCGGTTGACCGTTTTGCCACCCGGCTTCATGCGCTCAAATCCCGTGGCATCGACACCGCCACGCTGCCCTTCGAGGCGAGCCTTGGGCGCACCACGATGGAATATTACGACGGCTTCACCTTTGCCTTCATCGGCCCGGCGGATCTGCCCCCGGTGGCCAGCGGCGGGCGCTACGATGCGCTGACGGCGGTCTTGGGGCAGGGCAAATCGATTCCGGCCGTTGGCGGAATCATCCGGCCCAATCTGGTGGCCGCACTGAAGGCGGCCGCATGATGTTGAAAATCGGCGTGCCGTCCAAGGGGCGGCTGATGGAAAAGACCTTTGACTGGTTCGGCGCGCAGGGCGTGACCATGAGCCGCACCGGCAATGAACGCGAATATTCCGGCGCCGTCGAAGGCATTGCCGGGGTGGAACTGGTGCTGCTGTCCGCCGGAGAAATCCCGCGCGAATTGTCGGCGGGCCGCATCCATCTGGGTGTCACCGGGTCGGATCTCGTGCGCGACAAGCTGGCGGATTGGGAGGTTCAGGTGGCCGAACTCGCGCCTTTGGGCTTTGGCCATGCCGATCTTATCATCGCGGTGCCGGATGCCTGGATCGACGTTGATACCTTGGACGATCTGGATGCGGCGGCAGGTGCCTTCCGCGCCACCCATGGCTTTCGCTTGCGCATTGCCACCAAATACCACCGCTTGGTACGCGAATATCTGACGGCGCATGGCGTTGCCGATTATCAGTTGGTCGACAGCCAAGGCGCGACCGAAGGCACGGTGAAGAACCTGACGGCCGAGGCCGTGGCCGACATCACCTCGACCGGCGAAACCCTGCGGGCGAACCATCTGAAAATCCTGTCGGATGGCCTTGTCCACCAAAGTCAGGCCACGCTCTACGCCGCCCGCGGGGCGGATTGGCGCAAGGCCGGGGCGACCCTGCGGGTGCTTGCCCGCCAATTGGGCGTCAGCCTGCCCGAGGGGTTTTGACGGTCGGGCGGGGCGTTTTGCGCCCCACCAGCGCCACGCCAAGGCCCGCCAAAGCCATGCCGGCCCATCCCAGCGCAGGCATTTCCTCGCCCAGCATCGGCCAGGCACAGAGGGCAGAGAGCGCCGGCACAAGGTAGAACAGCGACGACACGCGCGACACCTCGCCCACGCGGATCATCGCCAGCAAGAGCGACATCGCCAAAAGCGAATTGCCGATCACCAGATAGGCCATCGACCAGATGAACTCCGGCGCCCAGTCAATGCTGGTATCTTCGGCGATCAGGGCCGCAGGCACGCAAAACGCCGCCCCGACAGCATATTGGATCAGGTTCGCGCTGACCGGATGGTGCGAGACACCAAAGCGTTTTTCCCAAAGTGTGCCCGCAGTCATGCCAAACAGCGCAAGGCAGGTCAGCCCGATCCCAAAGAGGTTTTCCGCAGCAATCGTTGACCGGCCGGCTATTGCCAGACCCGCGCCAAGAAGGCCAAGGATCAGCCCCAGCCACCCCTTGGCGCTGACAGTCTCCCCGACCAGACGCGGCGCGATCAGCGCCACAAGGATCGGTTGCAGACAGACGATGATCGCCACGGCCCCGGCGGAAACGCCGGATTTGAAGGCGACATAGCACAGGCCGAAATAGACGACCTGAATAAGAAAGCCCACCACGGCAACATCCAGCACGCCGCGGGCCTTTGGCATCGGCGGGCGCATCACCAAAGCGACGGGGATCAACAGCACCAGCACAAGGCTGTAGCGCAGTGCCAGCACAGTCAAAGGCCCGGCATGGGCGACGGCGATCTTGGCCACGGCAAAGCCTGCCGACCACAGGATCAGAAAGACGACGGGGGCGGCAATCAGCCAGAAAGGACGCTGGGACATGCGGGCTTTGTGCCGCCCCTTGGGCGGGATGAAAAGGGCGCGCGTCGGCTGGACCTATCGCTTGGTACGGCTGGACAGGTGGCCGATCAGCGCCCGGGCCTCGGGCGGGGGGCGGCTTTCCAGCCGTCGATAATCGCTGCCATCGGCATTGCGACGCAAAAGGCCAAGCGCCACCATGTCACGCCTGAGGATTGCGGCGTCGCCGAATCCGTGCAGGACGTTAAGGGCCGCACTGATCTGGCGTTCGGTCATCGAGGTTTCCGCAGGCAGATGCGCCCAAACGGCCCAAAGGCACAAGACCTGCACCGCCCGCCGGGCGGGCCATTGTGCGAGACGTCCGGCCGCATCGAACTGTGCCAGGGCACGGACAACAAGCGCATGGTCCACCGTTTCGGGCGGCGGGGCAGGGGCCGCCAGCCGCGCCTCGGCTGTGCGGGCGGCGCGCAGGTGTTGCAGGTTGCGAAACCCCGCTGCCCGCGCCAGCATGTTCATCAGGCTCAGGTGCGAGGGCGGCTCGGCCGTCCATTGGCGGGCCAGGGCGCGGGTGAAGCGGGAAAGGTCTGCCACAGGCAGGGGGAGGCTGTTTTGGGTCATCCGATGTCATCCATTGCGTGCCCCCCGGGTGGCGGGGTTCGCGGGCCGCTCTTGGCGATGGCACGGGGTGAACACTTGGTTGAACCGGGCATCTCGCGGGTCTTCGGCAGGTTTAGCGACCCCTTGCGGGGCCAGCGGCACCTTGGTGAACTGCCGACCATGGCGAAACCTTAGGCCGGCAGGGGGGCTTTGGCAAGCGCCTGGAAAACGGGTTTTCGGCGAAAACCTGGGCTCGATCTTTCGACGAAGGATCGTCAGCGCAGGCCGATTTCGGCCAGCGCCTGCTCCAGCGCGGCGGGCAGTTTGTCATCCCGCGCCCGGCCCTGCGGCAGGTCCCGCGGCGTTTCGGCCGGATCCAGATAGCGCCAACCTTGGAAGGGACGGCGCGGCGCGGCCTCGGTGCGGATCACTTCGGCGTCGAGAACCAGCGCGCAGCGGGCAATGCCATCGGCCCCGCGGCGTTCGGCCAGCCCGATGATGCGCTGGCGCGCCAGCACAACGCCTTTGATAACCCAGTAAAGCGACCCGCCGGCCAATACCTCGTCGGCCCGCTTTGGCCACATCCGGGTGACATGCTCTGCCGTGCCGGGTGCCCAGAGGGCCGCGTTCTGCTTTTGCCAGTCCAGCAGATCTTCGACTGACTCCGCCCCAACGCACAGCTTGATGATGTTCAGATGGTCCACGATTCCCCCATTCGTTCCAATGATAGGGGGGCTCTGACCCGATACGCAAGTTGACCCTGCCCGTTGACCCTGCCCGCTATGGGGCGTATCTAGGGGCTCCTGCCCCTCACGCCCACAAGGATTGCCCCCGATGACGCCCTTCTCCGCGCCAATTGCTGAAGCCATTTGGGACATGAAGTACCGCTTCAAAGAGGCCGATGGCACACCGATTGACGGCACGGTCGAGGATTCGTGGCGCCGCATCGCCCGGGCTTTGGCCGAGGTGGAGAAAGATTCCGCGCTTTGGGAAGGCAAATTCTACAAGGCGCTGGAAGGGTTCAAATACCTGCCCGCAGGCCGCATCACTGCGGGCGCAGGCACGGCGCGCAACGTGACCTTGTTCAACTGCTTTGTCATGGGCACGGTGCCGGACAGCATGGGCGGCATTTTCGATGCGCTGAAAGAGGCCGCGCTGACCATGCAGCAGGGCGGCGGCATCGGCTATGATTTCTCGACCATCCGCCCACGCGGGGCCGAGGTGAAGGGCGTGGCCGCCGATGCCTCTGGCCCCCTGTCCTTCATGGATGTCTGGGATGCGATGTGCCGCACCATCATGTCGGCGGGCAGCCGCCGTGGGGCGATGATGGCCACCATGCGCTGCGATCACCCCGATGTAGAGGCCTTTATCGAAGCCAAGAAAGACCCGGCCCGGCTGCGGATGTTCAACCTTTCGGTGCTGGTCACCGATCCCTTCATGGAAGCGGTCAAGGCCGATGGCCCGTGGGAGCTGGTCTTTGGCGGCAAGGTTTACAAGACCATTCCGGCGCGCGATCTGTGGAACAAGATCATGCGCAACACCTATGATTTCGCCGAACCCGGTGTGATCTTCATCGACCGCATCAACAAGGCCAACAACCTTGGCTATGTCGAGACGATTGCGGCAACCAATCCCTGCGGCGAACAGCCCCTGCCGCCCTATGGCGCCTGCCTCTTGGGGTCGATCAACCTGCCGACGCTGGTCACGGGCGCCTTTACCGACAAGGCGCAGCTTGACCCCAAGGCGTTGGAGGATCTGGTCCGCACCGCCGTTCGGATGATGGACAATGTGGTGGACGCCAGCCGCTTCCCGCTGCCGCAACAGCAGCTTGAGGCGAAGAACAAGCGTCGCATCGGGCTTGGCGTCACCGGCCTTGCCGATGCGCTGTTGATGCTGGGCCTGCGCTATGGCTCGCCCGAGGCGGCGGCCAAGACCGAAGAATGGATGCACGCCATCGCGCGGGTGTCTTACCTTGCCTCGGTCGATCTGGCCAAAGAGAAGGGCGCCTTCCCGCTGTTCGACGCCGAAGGCTACCTTGCCTCGGGCAACATGCAGGCCATGGGCGCCGATGTGCGCGAGGCGATCCGCACCCATGGCATCCGCAATGCGCTGTTGACCTCGATCGCGCCGACGGGAACCATCTCGCTTTATGCCGGCAACGTGTCATCTGGCATCGAGCCGGTCTTCGCCTATGCCTATACCCGCAAGGTTCTGCAAAAGGACGGCAGCCGTACCGAAGAAGAAGTCGTCGATTACGCCGTGCGCCTGTGGCGCGAAACCCATGGCGATGCGCCCTTGCCCGATTACTTCGTCAACGCCCAAACCCTGCCGCCCCTGGACCATGTGCGCATGCAGGCGGCGGCGCAGAAGTGGATCGATTCGTCGATCTCCAAGACCATCAACTGCCCGGAAGACATCAGCTTTGATGACTTCAAAGAGGTCTATATGGCCGCTTGGGATCAGGGCTGCAAAGGTTGCACCACCTACCGCCCGAATGATGTCACCGGTTCGGTGCTGACCGTCTCCGAGACCAGCGACAAAACCCCGTCCGAGGCCCCCGAACAGGTGCATGGCGGTGAGGTGATCTACCTTTCCGAACCGCTGGAGCGCCCGTCTTCCCTGGAAGGCCATACCTACAAGGTCAAATGGCCGGGCAGCGAACATGCGTTGTATATCACCATCAACGATGTGGTGTTCTCGGGCCATCGCCGCCCGTTCGAGGTGTTCATCAACTCGAAAAACATGGAGCATTTCGCCTGGACGGTCGCGCTGACGCGGATGATCTCGGCCGTGTTCCGGCGCGGCGGGGATATCTCGTTCGTGGTTGAGGAGCTGAAGGCGGTTTTTGACCCGCGCGGCGGGGCCTGGATGGAGGGCCGTTATATCCCGTCCATTCTGGCGGCCATCGGCGGGGTGATCGAACGCCACCTGATCGCCATCGGGTTCATCGAGGGCGAAGGCCTTGGCCTCAAGTCCGATCCCAAGGCGGAAATGATGGTTGTGGGGGGCGCACCCAAGGGTAAGGCTTGCCCGTCCTGTGGCAGCTATGCCATGCAGATGAAAGAGGGCTGCATGACTTGCAACGATTGCGGCCATTCCAAGTGCGGCTGAGGGGGATTTAACCCCTTGTCGCATGCGGCAGGCAGGAAAGGAGCCATCTGATGCGCAAAGAATACAAGGCCCTTGCGCGCCAGTCGCTTCTGCTGGCTGCCACACCAGAGCCTGTGGCCCAAAAAGTGCTGGAAGCCGCGCATGAGCGGCTTTTTGACCGCGGGGCCACGATCTTTTTGCAAGGGGAGCGGGCCAAGGCGATCTATATCGTCGCCGAGGGCTGGGTGAAACTGTATCGCATCGCGCCGAATGGGGCCGAGGCGGTGGTGGGGGTCTTCACCAAGGGCGCCAGTTTTGGCGAGGCGGTGGCCTTTCGCAGCGACAACTATCCGGTGGCCGCCGAGGCGGTGACGGATTGCACGCTGATCCGCATCGAAACCGATGCCTTCCTGCGGCAGATTCGCGAAAACCCCGAGGTGGCGATTTCCATCCTGTCGGCCACCTACCAGCATCTGCACAGCCTTGTGGCGCAGGTCGAGGCGTTGAAGGCGCAGACAGGCTCGCAGCGGGTGGCCGAGTTTCTGTTGGAGTTGGCCGCCTGTCCGGCGGGGGCCTGTGAGGTCATCCTGCCCTATGACAAGGTGCTGATCGCGGGCCGTTTGGGAATGAAACCCGAAAGCCTGAGCCGGGCTTTCGCGCGACTGAAGGAGCAGGGTGTGACGATCCGGCAGAACGTGGCACAGATTTCCGATATCGCCATCTTGCGCGAATTTGTCGAAGAAGACCCGGCTTTGGCGTGGTCCCGCGGATGATGGGCGATCTCTCCACAGCCCTTGCCGCCATTGATGCGGCCAATGCCGCCGACCCCAAGGGGGAGGCGCTGGTCTATGGCGAACGGATGAGCGCGGAACTGGCGCGGCTGTTCCCTGATGCATCCGATGTGCTGGCCATTGCCGCACGCGGGCAGCATGTTGAGCGTTGGCTTTTGCCGCGCGCCAATTACCCCGAGGGCAAGGAAGGTTACCATGCCTGGCGGCGCGAGCAGGGCCGGCGGCATGGGCTGCGGGTGGCGGGCATCATGGCCGCTGCGGGCTATGGCCCGGCCGATTGCGATCGGGTTGGGGTTTTGCTGCGCAAAGAGGGCATCAAGCGCGACGCAGAGGTGCAGGCGCTGGAAGATGTGATTTGTTTCACCTTCTTGCGCTGGTATTTTGCCCCCTTTGCCGAGGGCCGCGAGGCGGGGGCTTTGCTCGACATCGTGGAAAAGACCGCGCGGAAAATGTCGGCCGAGGGGCGCGCGCGGGCGCTGGCCGAGTTTGCCCTGCCCGAACCTTTCGCAACCGCGTTTCGCAGCTAGCCCGCCAGCAAAAGTCCTGCAAAGCTGGCCAACAAAAGCGCCAGCACAAGATCAAAGCCGCGCGCCCAAGCGGGGCTTTGGCTAAGTTCCAGATAGTGCCGCAGGATCAGCCGGGATTTCAGCCCGGCCAAAGCCAAGACGCCAATCACCAAGGCGGTACGGGCCGGGCTGGCCGCTGTCAGGGCCGCGGTGAGAAACGACAGGGCGATGAGCGCCCCCCAGGTTCGGTGAAGGGTCATAAGAGATAGACCACCGGCACCAAAAGCACCCAGACCAGATCCACCATATGCCAAAATGCCACCACCACCCCCACCGGGCGCGGGGCGGGTCGGATGGCGACCCCCAAAAGCAGCACCATGCCCGCCAGCACATGGGCGGCGTGAAAACCGGTCAGAAGGTAAGAAAAGGTAAAGAAGGCATGGGTTTCCGTGCCGATGCCCATGGCAAAAAGATCGGCATATTCCTGGGCTTTGACGGCAAGGAAGACGGCACCAAGGCTGGCGGCGGCGACCAACAGCAGGCGGGTGCGGGCGGGGTTCGGCCCGGCGTGATCCGCAGCGTGATGCGCGGCGAGGGCGGCGAGATAGCCCGATGTCACCAGAACCACGGTGTTCACCGCCGCCCCCACGCGGTGCAGATGCGATTGCGCCTCGGCAAAGCCTGACGGATCGGTCAGGCGGGTGGCCAAAAGCGCCAGCAGGCCCGCGCTGAACACCGCAAGTTCCGAGATGATGAGAATCCAGATCATCAGCTCTCCCGGCAACGCCTCGGGCGTCTTCGACGTCTCGCCGTGGGAGGGCGGCGAGGCGTTGCGAAGCAAACGATGAGCGGCGGTCATCCGGTGACCAGTTGGCGATAGATCGCGGGCAGGGCCTGGGTCAGCTTGTCGGGGTTCGGGATCAGCGCAAAGCCGCCCTGCCCGAAGATGCGGGGAAACCAGCTTTTGCCGTCACGGTCCACCGTGATGCCAAAGACCGCATGACCCGCGCGGCGGGCCTCGCGCACCGCCATCATGCTGTCTTCGATGCCGTGTCGGCCTTCGTAATGGTCAAGATCGTTGGGCTTGCCGTCAGTAATCACCAAGAGAAGCCGCCGCTTGCGGGCCTGTTTGGCCAGCCCCGTCGAGACATGCCGGATCGCGGCCCCCAGCCTTGTGTAATGGCCGGGCTTCAGGGCGGCGATGCGCTGTTCGATCATCTCGGACATCGGCTCGTCAAAGTTTTTGGCTTCCTGCACGAAGACCCGGTTGCGTTTCAGCGAGGAAAAGGCGTGGATGGCAAAGCTGTCGCCCACGGCGTCCAGCCCCCATGAGAGGGCGGCCAGCGCCTCGCGTTCGATATCGATCACTGACCGGCCCTCATGGCCGTGGCCCGGAATGGCGCTTTCGGTGGAGCGCGACACGTCGAGCAGGATCGACACGGCCAGATCGCGGGCTTCGGGCCTTGTCTGTCGCCAGACGCGATCTGTCCCCTCGCCACAAGCATAAAAATCGACCCGCGCGCGCACGGCACGATCCGTGTCCAGTTCGTCGCCATCCGGGTGGCCAGGGGTCGAAACACGGCTGGGACGCAGAGCCTCGAACTGGCGGCGGACGGCGCGGATGCGGGCGCTTGCGCGCGGGTCGTCCCGAAACGGGGGCGTGGCCAGGCTGGCCTCAAGCCGCGAGGAAAGCACGCGGGCATGGGCTGGCAAATAGGTGGCGGTCGCTACGTCCCATTCAGGATAGGTGGATTGGCCGGAAAGCGCCTCGCGGTCCACGTCTTCGGGGGCGAGATCAAGGTGCAGTTTCAGGCGGGTGGCGGGGGCTTTGGAGATCTGGCCAAGGCCGATTTCGTCCTGGTCGTCAGCGGCCTTTTTCGCGCTGTCGTCATCATCATCTTCAACCCGGCGGTTGAGGTTGAGGAATTCGGCAAAGGAAAGGATCGCCTCGAACTTGTGCAGGATGAAGCTGTCGGTCCGTTCCGCCTGATCGGATTTGCGGCGGCGCGCGCGTTTGGTTTTGCCCTCTGACTGGCCTTCCTCGGGGGTGCCTTCAGTGGCGCGGGTTTCCACGGCCATGGGTTCCGAGCGGTTTGCGGTGCGCAGGTCGGGCCAAAGCGGCACCGGGCGGAAGGGGCGATAGCCGCGCGGGGCACGGGCGGGCAGGGGGGGAAGGGCAATGTCTTCGCCCAAGGCGGCGCGGATGCGGGCCTCGATCGCGGCCTCGGCAGGCGGCAGGTTCGGGGTGTGGCGGAAGAGGAGGGTGGCGGCGCAGAGATCGGCGTGGAGTTTGGCATAGCCGGGGGCGTTGGCCAGCGCGGCTTTGGTCATGGTGCGCGCGACGTCAATCGCGGCCAGATCGGCCAGCATCGGGTCATCGGTTTCTTCGGCGGCCAGATCGCGCAGCGCCACGGCGGCGGTGGCCAGCCACAGGTAAAGGGCGGCATTGGCGCGCGCATCAGGGAAGGTGGCTAGGCTTTCGGGCAGGCGCAGCGCCGCGCCGTCAAACGAGGCGCGCGGGGCCTCATCGGCCCAAGTGCCAAGGCGGCGCAGGAAGGACAGCCGGTGGTGGCTGGTTTCCGGTGCCACTGGCTTGATTTCCACCGCCGGATCGCCGCCAAGGCCGCGGAAAAGGACTGCCAGCCGTCCGCCCACTTGGGAAAGCAGGACACGGGCTCCGTCGTGGACAGGCGCGCTGTCCAGACGGCTGGCAAAGGCGTGCCACAGTTTCCCGATGGTTTCCTCGGGCTCCCATGGCTCGAACTCGATCCGTGACATCGCCGGCCTCACCCGAAAACGGCGGTCACAAGATCGCGGAGCCCGGCCTTCACATCCGCATCATCGCTGAGCGGTTCGATCATGGCCGTGCGGATGGCGCGGTCGACGCCCATGCCGCCTGCAATCAGCGTTGCGGCATAGACCACAAGGCGGGTGGAAACCCCTTCCTCCAGATCCTGCCCCTTCATGTCGCGCAGCTTGTTTGCAAGGCGAACAAGCGGTTTCACGCGGTCCTCGGCCAGACCGCTTTCGCGGGCGACCACGGGGATTTCGTGTTCGGGGCGGGGAAAGGTGAATTCCAGCCCGATGAACCGCTGCCGGGTCGAGGGTTTCAGGGTTTTCAGGATATTCTGGTAGCCGGGGTTGTAGCTGGCGACCAAAAGGAAATCGGGGTGCGCCTCCAGCTCCTCGCCGGTGCGGTCGATGGGCAGGATGCGGCGGTCGTCGGTCAGGGGGTGCAGCACCACGGTGACGTCCTTGCGCGCCTCCACCACCTCATCCAGATAGCAGATCGCGCCTTCCCGCACGGCGCGGGTCAGCGGGCCATCGACCCAGACCGTCTCGCCACCTTTCAGCAGGTAGCGGCCGATCAGGTCGGCGGCGGAAAGGTCGTCATGGCAGGCCACGGTATAAAGCGGGCGGCCCAATTGGGCGGCCATATGGGCGACAAAGCGGGTCTTGCCGCAGCCCGTGGGGCCTTTCAGGAGAACCGGCAGGCGGTGGGCGGCGGCGGCGGCAAAGACGTCGCACTCGTCGCCTTGGGGGAGGTAGAAGGGGGCGGTTGCCGCCCCCCCTGTGATGTGAGAGCCATCCATGTGCATCACCGTGCGGCCACGTGGTCGGGGTCGTGCTCGATACGGTCACGCTCCAGCGGGCCGGGCGTGACGACCTCGCGGCGCGGCACGGCGACCGAGTAGATGAACAGCACCGCGCCAAGAACCACGGCCACACCCGAGCCGAAGCGCATGGCATAGAAGATCCAGAGCTGATCCTGCACATCCATGTAAGCCTCGCCGTTGACGCGTTGCAGGTGGGTTTGCACCGTGCCGGCAAAGGTCAGCGTGAAGGTCATGAACACCACGCCCGCCGACATCAGCCAGAAGGACGCCATGTTCAGCACCTGATTGAACGGATCGCGGCTGCGCAGGGCAGGCATGGCATAGGTGATGATCGCCAAGTTCAGGCAGACATAGGCGCCATAGAAGGCAAGGTGGCCGTGCGCCGCGGTGATCTGCGTGCCGTGGCTATAGTAGTTCACCCCGTGCAGCGTATGGAGGAACCCCCAGACGCCCGCCCCAAAGAAAGCCAGCGTGGCGCAGCCCAAGGACCACAGGAGCGCGGCCTTGTTCGGATGGTCGCGACGGCCTTTCCAGACCATGACAAAGGCAAAGGACATCATGGCAAAGAAGGGCACGATTTCGAGGCTGGAGAAGATTGAGCCGATCCACTGCCAATAGCCGGGCGTGCCGATCCAGTAGTAATGGTGGCCGGTGCCAAGGATGCCCGAGAACAGGGCAAGCGCGGCAATGACATAAAGCCATTTTTCCACCACCTCACGGTCAACCCCCGTCAACTTCAGCATCAGGAAGGCGAGGATCGAGGCCATCACCAACTCCCATGTGCCTTCGACCCAGAGATGGACGACATACCACCAATACATCTTGTCCAGGGCAAGGTTCGACGGGTTGTAGAAGGCAAAGAGGAACAACAACGCCAAGGCCCAAAGACCCAAAAGCAGGATATTGGTGATCGCGGTTTTCTTGCCTGCCAGCACCGTCATGGTGATGTTGTACAGAAAGATCAACGCGGCCACGACGATGCCCACCTTGACCCATTTCGGCTGTTCAAGGAACTCGCGGCCTTCGTTGCCAAGGGCAAAGTTGCCGTCGAAAAGGTTGAAAAGATAGGTCACAACCACCCCGGCGGTGCCAAGAACGAAGATCGCCAGTTGCAGGTAGGCCAGTTTCGGCGAGTGGATCTCGCGTTCGGATTCCTCGGGCACAAGATAATAGGCCGCGCCGAAGAAACCGAGCAGCAGCCAGACCACGAGGCTGTTGGTATGCAGCATCCGGCCAACGTTGAAGGGCAGGATTTCCGACAGGAAATTGGGTTGGACATAGATCCAGCCCAACACAAGGCCCATGGTCACCTGCACGGCAAAGAGCGCCATGGCGACGATGAAATAGGCCAGCGCGATTTTCTGGGTTTGGTATTTCATGATGATTGCTCCTTAACCCGCGTCATTCGGCGGCCAGTCCTGCGCGCGGATCGTGTCGGTCCACAGCAGGAAGTCGGCGAGGTTGCGGTAATCGTCATCGCTGAGGCCAAAGTTCGGCATCTGGCGCCGACCTTCGATGCCCGTGGGCATGGCGTCCATCCAGCCCTTCAGCGCGGTGAAGGCGCCTTCGTGGTCATTTTCGGCAATGCCCCAGCGGGTCATGACATTGCCAAGTTCCGGGGCGTAATAGGCCCCTTCGCCCAGAATGGTATGGCAGTTCACGCAGGAATGCTTTTCCCACAGATGTTTGCCTGCCGCGACACTGGGCGTCAGCGTGGCGATATTGGTCGAGGTTTTGGTGATGTAGAGATGTGAATGGGCCGTAAGACCCACGAAGATGAGGATGAAGAACAAAGACCCGCCATAGAAGATATTGCGGGCCATGCTCTTGGTCATGACGTCGCGCATGGCGTCGGTCCTTCCCAAAGGCGGTTTCAGGTAAAGAACCTGTGAAGCCTTCGCGGGGCGGTGGCCTTAACAAAAGTCAACCGACGGGCAAGAGTCTTCGCCGCGGCGAGGTTTCTGGCTGATTTCGGAGCGCAGACCCCCTTGCGGTGCCGGGATTGCCCGGCGCCTGCCCCGCGCCTTGGCGCGAAATCAGCTAGAGGGCGGCTTCCAGCCGCGCGGTCGGGAATAGCTTGAGCGCGCGCTCAATCGCGGGCCTTGGCATCAGGCAAAAGGCCGTCGACAAGGCATCGGCAAGTGCCGCGCTGGGGGCGCTGACCGAGACGGTGTTCCAGACCGGGTCTTGCCCCTGCGGCCCCAGAATATGCGGCAGGCCCTGCACGCCGATCCTTGTGCCATAAGGCGAGGAGGTTGCTAGCGCCCGATCGGTCAGCGGGGTCTCGGCCAAGGCTTTGCCGTCGGGAGTTTCGATCCGCCCGCGCCAGGGTCTGCCCGCGTCGCGCATCCCAAGGGCCTGCACCTCGCCCATGTCGATCAGGGCATTGGCAAAGCCTGTCTCGCGCAGGATTTGCGCGATGCGGTCTGCGGCCCAACCTTGGGCAATGCCGTTCAATGTCAACGCCTGCCCGCGGTCCAACCTTATCTCTTGCGCATCCATCTTGATCCGGTCCCAGCCGATCAGGCTGCGGTCAGGGGGCTGGCCCGTGGCAAGTGCCAGATAGAGCGGCTGCACCGTGGGATCGAAAACGCCATCGGTTGCGGCATGGACCCGGCCAGCAAGGGCCAGAAGATCGGAAAGATCTGGTGAGGGATAGGCAAGGCGCCCGTCGCGATTGAGTCGCGTCAGGCTGGAATCGCGATGGAGCGAGGCCATCGCCTCGATCCGGGTGATTTCCTGTTCGACACGGGCAAAGGCGCGGGCGGTTTGCCGCGGGCTGCCGCCAACCAATCGCAGCGACAGCGCAGCCCCAAGGCCCGTGCCGGACCATGTGGCGGCATGGGTCGGATGCGGGATCAGGGCGCAGGCGGTCAGGGCAAGGAAACGACGGCGAGGAATCCGGGGGGGCGAGGTATCGGCGCTCATGCGGGCGGATCTCCAACAGGCTTGCGGGGCGGGCGCGGCAGCAAAAGCGCGGGCCAAAGCGCGAAAAGCGCCAGCGCAAAGGCGGCAAGCCAAAGCGCCCCGGCGGTCAGGCTGGCCGCATCGTGCCAAGCGGGCAGGGCCGAGGCGAGGAACCGCGCCAGCGCGGCGAGCGGCATCATCACATAGGCGGCGACCAGCGCAGGCGGCGCGTGCAAGGGCCGGCCCGAATGGCCAAGGCTTGCGCGCGACAGGACGGAAAGCGTCATGCCACCCACAGCCCCGACACCCAAGAGATGCAGCGCGGCCAATTCCGTGCCGATGTTCAAGGCCGCCAGCCCCAAGGCGATCAGACCAAGCCCGGTCAGCGCATAGGACAGATGCAGCGTCCACAGAATCGGGCGGGGCAGGGTCCAGCGGCCCTGCCACAGCGTGACACGGACAAGGGCCGCCGATCCGGCACTCAAGGCAAGGGCGGCGAGAAGCGGATCGGGCAGGCCCAGCAGCACGGCCGGGGGCAAGGCCAGCGCCGGGGCAGTGGTGGCATAGGCCAACCACGCGGGGTTTTGCGGCAGCCCGGTTTCGCGCCCCGCCGCCACCATGGCATTGCGGGTGAAGCCGGGGGTGACGCGCCCCCCCAGAATGGCGATCATGGCCACCAGCGTCAAAAGACCCGCCCGCAGGCCCGGCGCCACGCCATCGCGCAGCAGGCCAAGCCATTCCAGATGGCACATCAGATTGCCGATCCAGAGCAGCGACAACGCCAGCAGAAAGATCATCTGCTGCGGTTTCGGTCGGGCCAGCAATTGGGCGGCAATCTTCAGCCCAAGGGCAGGCAGGAAGACCAGATCGGCCGCGGCCACCAGCGCGGGCGGCAGGCTGGCGGAAAACCAAAAGCCAAGCCGCCCCACCAGCCACAGCGCAAAGACCAGCGCGATGAACCGTTCGGGCGCGGATTTCCCCCCGGTCCAGTTTGGCACCGCCGTCAGGAAGAACCCGGCCAGAACCGCCCCGCCATAGCCGAAAATCATCTCATGGGCATGCCACAGATGGGGGGCAATCGCGGGTGGCAGGGCGCTGGCATCGGTGAAGGTTTGCCGCGCCAGAAACCATTCCCAGATTGCCATCGACACAAGGGCAAACAGGCAGGCCGCAAAGAAAAAGATGCGGAATCCCTGAGAAAACAGGCGTTTGATCATCTGATCGGACCCTTGAAACCTCATGCTGCAATCTCACTCCGGGCGCGGCGTTTCAGAACGGGGCATTGCGCCGCGTCATTCATGATGACCTGACAGCGCAGGCACAGCACACATTCGTTGGCGTTGATGCGGCCGATGGCATCAATGGCGCCGACGGTGCATTTCGTCTCGCACATCCGACATTCGCGGCCGCATTGCGGGCGGCGTTTCAGCCAGTCGAAAATCTTCAGCTTGGCCGGGATTGCCAGACCCGCGCCCAAGGGGCAAAGATAGCGGCAATAGAACCGCTCGATGAACAGCCCGGCGAATAAAAGGGCGGCGACGAACAACAAGAAGGGCCATGCGCGCATGAAGCGCAAACTGATGGCGGTCTTGAACGGTTCCGCTTCGGCCAGCAGGATGGCGCCGTGCATCGAAGAAAAGGACAGCGCAAGGATGGCCATGAACAGGGTGTATTTGATGACCCAAAGCCGTTCGTGCAGCGCCTGCGGCACCGAGATTTGCCTGATACCCAGCCGTTGCGCGGCGGCATTGGTCAGCTCCTGAAGCGCCCCAAAGGGGCAAAGCCAGCCACAATACACCCCGCGGCCCCAGAACAGCATCCCCAAGGCGGTAAAGCCCCAGAGGATGAAGATGACAGGCTCAATCAGAAAGGTTTCCCAGCGGAACCCCGTCAGCAGGGAATGGACAAAGGCCACCACCTGCACCACCGAAAGCTGCCCGTTCAGCCCCATGCCAAGCACAAGGAAGGTCGCGCTCAGGAACATCAGCCGCCCGCTGCGCCAAAGGCGGGGGCGGCGGGTGATCCATTCCTGCGCGAAAAGGATCAGCGTCAGCAGGATCAGCATCAGCGCCACGATGGCGATTTGCGGGTGCTTCGCGTCCCAGATGGATTGCCAGAGTGGTTCGGGGTTATCGCTGCGGCTGACAAAGGCCGCGGGAAGGGCGATGGGCAGCGTGGTGGTGACGGAGACTTCCCCCGTTCGGGCCGCGCGCGCGGACCGGATTTCCAGCAGGAAAGGCCGGGTGGCGTCGATCTCGGGCGGCAGGGCGAAAAGGCTGATTTCTTTCATTTCGGGTGCATCCGGCAGCGCCAGCTTTTTCACCATTTGGTAGCGGTCTGCCGTGGGTTGCCAGCGGATGTCGCCTTGCACAACGGTCAGCCGATCAAAAACACCGGAGGCTTGCCAATCCGTGCCACGATGTGAGCTGACCCCGCGTGTCATCACCATCAAGACGGCCCCGCCAGGCGGCAAGCTGCCCACCGCCTTGGTAAAGCCTTGCTGACCGAGAAGGTTCTGCCCCACGGTCGGCGGATCAATCACCCCGGCCCAAGCCTGTAGAAAATCGCCCGGCCCCGGCGTCAGCGGCACCTTGGCCCCGGCAAGCGCCTGTGCGGCCTGCGCCATGCTGAGACGGGCTTCGGCCACAGCGCCCATGGCGATCAACCCGGCCCAATCGGCGGAGGCATAGCCGATGCGGTCCATGCCGCCGCCGCCCGCCAACAGCCCGCGGCCAACTGCCAGCGTGCGCGCACTGCGCAAGATCCCGTCGCGGATCACCCCGGTGGACACCGTTGCGCGGCTGATGACATCGGGCAGGTCGCGGGCCTGATCGGCCGGGTCGCGGGCCAGATCATGCCCCGCAAAGCCCGAGACATAGGCGGCAATGTCGGCATCCGAAATGCCAAGGGTCAAGACGGGTTCGTTGTGGGCGACCAAAAGCGCGCCTGCAATGTTGGCCGTGGGGGTCACGGCCACCAGCACATCCAAAGGCCGCCCGGAATAGCCGACCGACCCCGCCAACTCCCAGGTGGAGCCGACATAGCCCAGCACCGCCGAGCCCTGCCGCACGGTCCAGCCCGGCACGCCGCCCGCATCCCGCGTCACCTGCACCGGGGCGGCGGTGGCAAAAAGGGCCGCGGCTTCGTCGCCCGTGGGCGCGCGGGGTTCGGGCGCGGCCGCGTCAAACGGCCCCCCTCCGGCAAGGGCGGGCAGGTTCAGGGCAAGCCAAAGGAGAAGGGCGGTCAACAGGCGATGCATGGGTCTGGGCTCCGGCGTGAGGAAAGCTATGCGCGCGGGGGTTTTTGCCGGCCTTAACGAAAGTCAAGGAGCGCGCCGGGACGGCACGCCATGGTCCTTTCAGCCTCACCAGCTCAACGGAGAGATTCAGATGCATCCCCAAGCCTACACCGCCAGGTCTGCCCTTTTGGGCAGTGCTGCCTTGGTCTTGGGTCTTTTGGCCGCGCCTCTTTTCGCGGAAGAAAAGCCCAAGGACCACGCTGACGGCCCTGCCGCCGCCTATGAACCCTCGATGACGACCTTGGGTCAGTTGAAGGTCGAAATCCCCGGTCGCAAGGCCGATGATCCGGTGATGACGGCCGAGGAATTCCAAAAGGCCACCACGATCTATTTCGAACGCTGCGCGGGTTGCCATGGCGTGCTGCGCAAGGGGGCCACGGGCAAGCCTTTGACCACCGACATCACCCGTGATGTCGGCTATGACTATCTGCAAAGCTTCATCACCTATGGTTCGCCCGCCGGCATGCCGAACTGGGGCACCTCGGGCGCCCTGTCCGAAGCCGACGTTGACATGATGGCCCGCTATCTGTTGCTGGAGCCGCCGGCCCCGCCCGAATGGGGCATGCCGGAAATGCTGGCCTCGTGGAAGGTTGTAATCAAACCGGAAGACCGCCCGACAGAAAAGATGAACGACATCGACATCGACAACCTGATGTCGGTGACGCTGCGCGACGCGGGCCAGGTGGCGCTGATCGACGGCGGCACCTATGAGATCAAGGCCGTGATCGACACCGGCTATGCCGTTCACATCAGCCGGATTTCGGCCTCGGGTCGCTATCTGTTCGTGATCGGCCGCGATGGTCTGGTCAACATGATCGACCTGTGGATGGAAACCCCCGCCACGGTGGCCTCGATCAAGATCGGCATCGAGGCCCGTTCGATCGAAACTTCGAAATTCGAGGGCTGGGAAGACAAGCTGGCCATCGCCGGGGCCTATTGGCCGCCGCAATATGTCATCATGGATGGCGACACGCTGGAGCCGAAGAAGATCGTCTCGACCCGTGGCAACATCTATGACGAGCAGGTCTATCACCCCGAACCGCGCGTCGCCTCGATCCTGTCCTCGCATTACAAGCCCGAGTTCATCGTCAACGTGAAAGAGACGGGGAAGATCATCTTCGTCGATTACACCGACCTGAAGAACCTCAAGACCGTGGAGATTGAAGCCGAACGCTTCTTGCATGACGGCGGGTTCGACAGCTCAAAGCGCTACTTCATGGTGGCGGCGAACCAGCGCGGCAAGATTGCCGTGGTGGACACCAAGGAAGACAAGCTGACCGCGCTGGTGGAAACCGGCGGGCAGACGCCGCATCCGGGCCGTGGCGCGAACATCAACCATCCGGTCTATGGGCCGGTCTGGGCGACAAGCCACCTTGGCGACGAGAGCGTGGCGCTCATCGGGACCGACCCCGAAGGTCACCCGGATCAGGCGTGGAAAGTGGTCGACAGCTTCTATGCGCTGGGCGGTGGATCGCTGTTCATCAAGACCCACCCGGCCAGCCAGCATCTCTATGTTGACGCGCCACTCAACCCCGATGCCGCGGTGTCCTCCTCGGTCGCGGTGTTCGACATCGCGGCGATGGGCGGCGATCCGAATGTGGACCCCGAGTTCAAGACCCTGCCGATCGGCGAATGGGCGGGGATCGCCGACGGCCAGCCGCGCGTGGTCCAGCCTGAGTACAACAAGGATGGCACCGAGGTGTGGTTCTCGGTCTGGAACGCCAAGGACAAGGAAAGCGCGATTGTCGTCGTCGATGACAAGACGCTGGAATTGAAAACGGTGATCAAGGATCCGCGCCTGATTACCCCCACGGGCAAGTTCAACGTGCTGAACACCAAGGACGACGTCTACTAAGCGTCGGCCAGGATTGGGGGCGCGCTTTCGGGCGCGGCCCCAAACGGGCGGAGGGGGCATGTGGCGCGCCCCTCCGCCTTCTCCCTCTCAAAGAAGTACAATCTGCCAGCCGGGGTGCGCGCGATGAATGTCCTGTCCCAAGAGTTCCTGTCCGGCCCCAATTTACCTGGTCATGTGCATCTGATCGGCGCTGGCCCGGGCGACCCCGAACTTCTGACTCGCCGCGCCTTGCGCCTGATGGTTGAGGCGGATGTGGTGGTCTATGACCGTCTCGTCAGCCCCGAGATCATGGCGCTGATCCCCTTGCACATCCGCCGGATCGACGTGGGCAAACTGCCCAAGGCGCATAAGGTGCCGCAGGATGGCATCAATGCGATGCTGGTTGATCTGGCCCGGCAGGGGTTGCGGGTGGCGCGCGTCAAGGGGGGCGATCCCCTGATCTTTGGTCGGGGCAGCGAAGAAGCCGAGGCCTGCCGCGCCGCCGGTATCGCCTGCGATTACACGCCCGGCATCACATCAGCCCAAGGGGCGGCCTCATCGACCGGCGTGCCGCTGACCCATCGCGGGTTGGCAACCGGCGTGCGCTATGTCACCGGCCACCGGGCCCGCGATGGCGCGCTGGATCTGGACTGGGCCTCGCTTGCGAGTGGCGACACGACGCTGGTGGTCTATATGGGCGTGGCCAATATTGCCGAAATCTCCGGCAAGCTCATCGCGCATGGGCTGGCGGCGGACACGCCGGTTCTGGCTGTTGCATCCGCCACCACCCCGCGCGAAACGCGGGTTCTGTCCGATCTGGCAGGCATCGCGGCGGCGGTCGCAGACGCCCAGCCCGAGGCCCCGGTGCTGTTTGTCATCGGGCGCGTGGTGTCGCTGTATGAGCCCGCCCTGCTGGCCGCCGCCCTTGCCTGCGAGGGCGCGGGGATGGCGGCCTATGCTTAAGGCCTCGCGCCCCTTGTCGAGCATTTCATGCACGCCTCGGGGGGCTGCCAACCGATGCGTGCATGCAATGCTCAAGGCGGGGGCGCTGGCGCTGCTCCTTGCCACGCCCGCCCTTGCCGAAGTGCCTCCCGAACGCGCCAAGGCCCTTGAACACATGGTCCTGCAAGACTGCGGGTCCTGCCATGGCCTGACGCTGAAAGGCGGGCTGGGCCGCCCCTTGACCGCCGAGGCATTGGCCCATGCTGAACCCGATGGCCTCGCGCTCATCATCCTTGACGGCATCCCCGGCACCGCCATGCCGCCATGGCGCCCCTTGATGACCGAGGACGAGGCACTGTGGATTGCCAATTATCTGAAAGAAAAGGACTAACGCGATGCGCGTTCTCGCCTCTTTCCTCTTTGCGCTGCTGACGACAACCGCCTTTGCCGCCGATCAACCGCAGACGGTGGCCACGGGCGATCTGGGGCTGGTGATCGAACGGGCCACGGGGTCGCTCGTCCTGATTGACCGCTCCGAGCGCGCCGCCCTTGGCCGGATCGAGGGTCTGGGGGATCTTTCCCACGCCTCGCTGACCTATTCGCCCGACGAACGCTTTGCCTATGTCTTTGGCCGCGATGGCGGGCTGACCAAGGTGGATCTTCTGACCCGCACCATTGCCGCCCGCATCGTGCAGGCCGGGAATTCCATCGGCGGGGCGATCAGCGATGACGGCAAGCTGGTTGCCGTGTCGAATTACGAACCCGGCGGGGTCAAGGTGTTTGATGCGGACACACTGGCACTGGTTGCCGACATCCCGGCCAAGGGCAAAACGGTGGGGCTGGTCGATGTGCCCGGCCGCCGCTTTGCCTGGACGGTCTGGGACACCGGCGAGGTGTTTATGGGCGATTTTTCCGGCCCTGCGCCCGCTATCCAGATGATCGGCAATGCCGGCAAGAACCCCTTTGACGCCGTGTTGACGGATGATGCCCATACCTTCCTTGTCGGGCTTTTCGGCGAAAAGGGCGTCACGGCCTTTGACCTCTGGTCCCCCGAAACCCCGCCGCAGAAATTCCTGACCGATTACGGCAAGACGGGCGAAGACATGCCGGTCTACAAGATGCCACATCTGCAAAGCTGGGCCTTTACCGAAGGGCAATATGCGCTGCCCGCGGTGGGGCGGCATGAAATTCTTTGGGTGGACCGGACCAGCCAAAAGACCACGGCAACCACGCCGGTGCATGGCCAGCCGGTGTTCATCATCGCCCAGCCTGCGTCACCTTTCGTCTGGGTCAACTTCGCCACCCCCTTGAACGATGTGGTGCAGGTGGTGGACTCGCGTTCCCATGAGGTCGTGGCCACGCTGACCCCCGGCAAGGCCATTCTTCACATGGAATTTGCCCCGCGCGGGGCCGAGGTCTGGATTTCGGCGCGCGATGACAACCGGGTGATGATCTACGACACCAAGACCCGCGAAAAGGTTGGCGAGGTGGCCGCCGAGGCCCCCTCAGGCATCTTCTTTACCGCCCGCGCGCATCAGACGGGGCTGTGACGGCCATGCTGCACTTTGACCCCCTCGACGCACGGCTTTTGGACGAATTCCAGCGTGATCTGCCGCTGGTCGCCCGGCCCTATGCCGCGATCGGGGTGCATTTGGGCATCTCGGAACGTCAGGTGATCGCGCGGCTCAGCCGGTTGGTGGCCGAGGGCAAAGTGGCGCGGGTCGGGGCGACGGTGCGGCCGAATACCGCCGGGGCCAGCACGCTGGCGGCGCTGGCCGTGCCCGAAAACCGGCTGGAGGAGGTGGCGGCCCTTGTGGGCGCAGAGCCGGGGGTGAACCATTCCTATCAGCGCGACGACGTCTGGAACCTGTGGTTTGTCGCCACCGCCTCGGGGCCGGCACCGCTGGCGGCCTGTCTGGGCCGGATTACGGCGGCAACCGGCCTGCCGGTGCTGGATCTGCGGCTTGAACGCGCCTTCAACATTGATCTTGGGTTTCGCCTGAAGGGAGCCCGGCAGGCGATGACGGCGGATCGTCCGGCGGAACCTCTGGCGCTGAGTGACCGCGACCGCGTGCTGCTGCACGGCCTGGCGCAAGGCCTGCCCTTGGTGCCGCATCCTTTCGCCGCCTTGGGTGAGGAGGAGGCCGTGTTGGACCGGATCGCCGCGCTTTGCCGCGCCCGGATCATCACGCGGCTGGGGGTGATCGTGCGGCACCGGGCGCTGGGCTATACCGCGAATGCCATGGTGGTCTGGGATCTGCCGGAGCATCGGATTGATGCCGCGGGGCGGGCCTTGGCCGCGCTGCCGGGGGTGACGCTGTGCTACCGCCGCAAGACGGTGCCGGGGGTTTGGCCCTATGCGCTGTATTCCATGATCCACGGCACCAGCCGGACGGCCGCGCTGGAAGTGCTGGAGGCCGCCCGCGCCGTGCCCGCGCTTGCCGGGGCGGTGTCGAAACCCTTGTTCTCGCTCCGCTGCTTCAAACAGACCCGGGCAAGCATTGTGGAGGCCGCCAGATGAGACGCACGCGCCTGCCCGACGGCAGTCTGGACACCACCGACCGCGCCATCCTGAACGCGCTCCAGATCGGCTTTCCCCTGACCCCGCGCCCCTTTGCCGATGCGGGCGAGGGTTTGGGCGTGGCGGAGGGTGATCTGATTTTGCGGCTGACGCGGCTGCGCGAAATTGGCGCCATCACCCGCTTTGGCCCGTTTTATGACGCCGAGGCGATGGGCGGGGCCTTTTGCCTTTGTGCGATGGAGGTGCCGGAAGCGCGATTTGAGGAGGTCGTGACTTTGGTCAATGCCCTGCCCGAGGTGGCGCATAATTATGAACGCGCGCACCGGCTGAACATGTGGTTCGTTCTGGCTTGTGAAAAGCCCGAAGGCATCGGCAAGGCGGCGGCGCGGATCGAGCGGGAAACGGGGCTGAAGGTGCTGCGCTTCCCAAAACTGCACGAATTCTTCATCGGGTTCCGGGTTGCCGCATGAGCATCGACACCACAGACCGCAAGATCATCGCCGCCACGGCCGGGGGGCTGCCGATGGCCGCCGCGCCCTATGCCGAGGTGGGCGGCTGGCTGGGGCTGGACGAGGCCGAGGTGATCGCCCGGATGGCGACAATGCAAGAGGCGGGCGTGATCCGCCGCGTGGCCCTTGCCCCCAATCACTATGCTTTGGGCATGGTGGCAAACGGCATGAGCGTTTGGGATGTGGCCGACGATCAGGCCCTCGCGCTGGGGGCCAAGGTGGGCGCGCTGGAGTTTGTCAGCCATTGCTACCTGCGCCCGCGCGCGCTGCCCGACTGGCCCTATAACCTTTTTGCCATGCTGCACGGCACCTCACGCGCCGAGGTGGAGACCAAACGCGCCGAGGTGGCCGGTCTTTTGGGCCAAGCCTGCCGCAGCCATGACATCCTTTATTCGACCCGGATCCTGAAAAAGACCGGGTTGCGCCTGACCGGAGAAGGCTGATGTTTCGCCTGACGCAATATATGCAGGAACTGGTGACCCCCACGCCCCCGCGCCGCCGAACGGCGGCGGGTGGGGTGAAACCCGTGGTGATCTGGAACCTGACCCGCACCTGCAACCTGAAATGCCGCCATTGCTATACCACCAGCGCCGATGTGCCGTTTCCGGGAGAGCTTTCCCATGAACGGGCGCTGGGCGTGCTGGGCGATCTGAAAGACTTCGGCATCCCGGCGCTGATCCTGTCGGGCGGCGAACCCCTGAGCCGGTTTGATTTTTTCCCACTGGCCGAACGGGCCAAGGAACTGGGCTTTCGGCATCTGTCGCTTTCGACCAATGGCACCAAGGTGGCGGACCACATCGACCGGATTGCCGATCTGGGCTTCGACTATGTCGGCATTTCGCTGGATGGCATCGGCCAGATGAACGACTGGTTCCGCGGGGTGGAGGGCGCTTTCGATGCGGCCCTTGCCGGGGTGCGGGCCTGCAAGGCCAAGGGCGTCAAGGTGGGCCTGCGCTATACGATCACCGAGGACAACGCCCATATGCTGCCCGCGATGATGGACCTGTGTGACCGCGAAGGGGTGGACAAGTTTTACCTTAGCCATCTCGTCTATGCCGGGCGCGGCGACAAGAACCGGGGCGAGGATACCGAACGTGTCCGCACCCGCGCGGCGATGGACCAACTGATCGACCGGGCATGGGTCGCGGTGGCCGAGGATCAACCGCTGGAAATCGTCACGGGCAACAATGATGCCGACGCGGTCTATTTTCTGGCTTGGGTGGAGCGGAACTTCGACGCCGCCCGCACCGCCCATGTGCGGGCGCATCTGGAGGCTTGGGGCGGCAATTCCAGCGGGCTGGGCGTTGCCAATATCGACCCGCAGGGCAAGGTGCATCCTGACACCTACTGGTCGGATTACACCATCGGTTCGGTCAAGACGGCCAAGTTTTCCGAGCTTTGGACCGGTTCGGATGCGATGCTGGAGACCCTGCGCCAGCGCCCGCGCCCGTTGAAAGGCCGCTGCGGGGCCTGTGCGTTTCAGGCGGTTTGCGGCGGCAATACCCGCATCCGCGCCTTGCAGGTGACGGGCGATCCTTGGGCCGAAGATCCGGCCTGCTATCTGTCGAATGCCGAGATCGGCGCCGAGGAGGCCTTGCGGCTGGAAGTCACGCCGTTTCGGGGGAAAAGCCATGATCCGGCGCATCAGTTTCTTTGAGGGCGGGGTTGCGGCCCGGCTTCGGACGCTCCGCGGGGGATATTTTGGCCAAGGTAAAGCCGCGACGCTTTTGCTTGGCCTGAGTTTGGCAGCACCGGTTTGTGCCGCGCCGGATGGGGCGGCGATCTACCGTGATCTTTGCGCAGGTTGCCATGCCGAAAGCCGCTTGGGTGGCACGGGGCCTGCACTTTTGCCGGAAAATCTGGGGCGATTGAAGGGCGAAAAGCTGGAAGCCGTGATCGGGCAGGGCCGGGCGATGACGCAGATGCCGGGCTTTGCCGTCACGCTTTCGGCCCCCGAAATCGCGGCGGTGGCGGCCTATGTCGCAGCGCCCTTGGCTGAAGTGCCGGTCTGGGGGGCGGCCGAGATTGCGGCCTCGCGGCAGATGGAGGCAGGCTATCACCCGACGACCGCTCCGGTGTTCAAGGCCGATCCGATGAATGTGACCTTGGTGGTGGAAACCGGGGATCACCATGTCTCGGTGCTGGATGGTGATACGTTTAAGGTCTTGGACCGCTTTCAGACGCCCTTTGCGGTGCATGGCGGGCCGAAGTTCAGCCCAGACGGGCGGCATGTGTTCATCATGTCGCGCGATGGCTGGGTGCAGAAATATGACCTCTGGTCGCTGTCGATTGTCGGTCAGGTGCGCGCGGGTCTGAACAGCCGCAACATCGCGATGAGCGCGGATGGCAAGTGGCTGGCGGTGGCGAATTACCTGCCCGCGACGCTGACCATCCTGTCGACCGGGGATCTGACGGTCGCCAAGGTGGTGGCGGTTGCGGGCAAGGACGGAACAGCCAGTCGGGTGTCGGCAGTCTATCAGGCCCCGCAGCGTGGCACTTTCGTGCTGGCCTTGAAGGATGTGGCGGAGATCTGGGAAATTGCCACCACCGAAGACGGCGGCCCCTATCCCGAAGGTTTTGTCCATTCCAATGAGGCCGGGGTGGAGGAGGCCATCGGTGTCGAGAAGGGCCTTTTCGCCCGCCGCCGTATCGCGGTTTCCGCACCTTTGGACGACTTTTTCTTCAGCCCCGACTATCGCAACCTGATCGGCGCCAACCGAGAAGGCGAAACCGGCGTCGTGGTCAATCTGGATGTCGGGCGCGAGATTTCCAGCCTGCCTTTGCCTGGCATGCCGCATTTGGGCTCGGGCATCAGTTGGATACGGGGTGGCCACCGGGTGATGGCGGTGCCGCATCTGAACGATGGCGCGATCAGTGTGATCGACATGGAGGATTGGCGGCTGGTCGAGGTTATCAAGACCTCGGGTCCGGGCTTCTTTCTGCGCAGCCATGCCGGCACGCCTTACCTTTGGGCCGATGTCTTTACCGGCCCGCACAAGGGCGAGATGCACATCATCGACAAGCAATCCTTGAAGGTGGTGAAGGTCATTGCGCCCGAGCCGGGCAAGACCGTGGCGCATACCGAATTCACCAAGGATGGCAGCCGCGCGCTGGTGTCGATCTGGGAAGATGACGGCGCGGTGATTGTCTTTGATGCGGCAACGCAGACCGAGATCAAACGCCTGCCGATGAAGAAACCCTCGGGCAAATACAATGTCTGGAACAAGGTCAGTTTCGAAGATGGCACCTCGCATTGAAAACCTGTGGTGGCTGGGCGCGATCCTGTGGCCCTTTGTGGCGGGCGCGGTGGCGATCAACGCCTTTCTTCTGGGGCTGATATTCGCCTCGGCCGGGGGGCAGGCGATTGCGCCCATTCCGGCGTTGATCTGGGCCTTGCCCGTGTCGATCCCTGCCACCTGGGCCGCGGCGCGCTGGGTGCGCCGCCTGATCCGTGCGGCCGAGGGGCGCAACAGATGACTTCTGCAACCGTGAAAGGAACCACGATGAAACTTGCGTTGACCGCTGCTTTTGCCCTTTTGGCGCTGCCCGCTTTTGCGGGGGATGCCGCGAAGGGGGAGGCGGATTTCAAGAAATGCAAATCTTGCCATGCCATGACTGCGCCGGATGGCACCGAGGTGCAAAAGGGCGGCAAGACCGGGCCGAACCTTTGGGGGCTGGGTGGCAAGGCCGTCGGCTCCACCGCGGATTTCAAATACGGCGACAGCATCCTTGCCGCCAATGCGGCGGGCAAGATTTGGGATGAGGCGGCGCTGGCGGCCTATGTCGCTGACCCGTCAGCCTGGTTGCAGGCGGCCACGGGTGATGCCGCCGCGAAATCGAAGATGACCTTCAAACTGACCAAGGGGGCCGAGGATATGGCGGCCTATCTGGTCAGCATCAAGTGACGGTTCGGGGCGGGGATGACCCGCCCCCTGCCTGTCCCATCCTTGCCTTTCAGGCGCGCCCGTTCAGATGCCCCAGCCGACGATGCCCTTGACCTCGCAGAAGTCATGGATGCCCCAATCGGCATATTCGCGGCCATTGCCGGATTGCTTGTAGCCGCCGAAGGGGGCGAAGGTGTCCCAATCGGGGTAGTTCAGGTTCACCGTCCCGGCCCGCAAGCGGCGGGCGATGGGGCGGGCCTCCTCGACCGGGCCGGCGATATAGGCGGCAAGGCCGTAAACCGTGTCATTGGCCTGCCGGATCGCATCTTCGATGTCGTCATAAGGCTGGATCGCCAGAACCGGGCCGAAGATTTCCTCGCGCGAGATGGTCATCGAATTGACCACATCGCCAAAGACCGTCGGGCGCACGAACCAGCCGCGGTTGAGCCCGGCCGGGCGGCCAAGCCCGCCGGTCACAAGGGTTGCCCCTTCCTCGATCCCGGCCTGAATAAGCGCCTGCACCTTGTCGAATTGCATCTTCGACACCAAAGGCCCCATGACGGTGGCGCTGTCGCGCGGATCGCCCACCACAATCGCCTCGGCGGCGATTTTCGCGGCGGCCAGCGCCTCGGCATGGCGGGCGCGCGGCACCAGCATGCGGGTTGCCGCATCGCAGGATTGGCCGGTGTTCGACATCACCGCATTGACCCCTGTCGTCACCGCTTCGGCAATATTGGCCGAGGCAAGGATGATGTTCGGCGATTTGCCGCCCAGCTCTTGCGCGACACGTTTGACGGTGGGCGCGGCGGCGGCGGCAATCGCGGTGCCCGCGCGGGTCGATCCGGTGAAGGATACCATGTCCACCTCGGGGTGCGAGGAAAGCCTTGCGCCAACTTCGGGGCCGGTGCCGTGGACAAGGTTGAAAACGCCTTTCGGCACGCCCGCCTCATGGCAAACCTGGGCGAAAAGCGTGCCCGAGAGCGGCGCGATTTCCGACGGTTTCAGCACCATGGTGCAGCCCGCGATCAGGGCGGGCGCAACCTTGCAGGCGATCTGGTTCATCGGCCAGTTCCATGGCGTGATAAGCGCGCAAACCCCGATGCCCTCATGCACGATGCGGGTGCTGCCGCGCATGTGTTCCCAGACCATGTCTTCGGCGGCCTTGATGGTGCTTTCGATATGCACCTGCCCGGCCCAGGCCTGCGCGCTGCGCGCCCATTCGATCGGGGCGCCCATTTCGGTCGACATGGCTTGTGCGAAGTCTTCGTAATGGGCGTTGTAAACCTCGAGGATGCGCCGCACCAAGGCGATGCGGTTGGCCACCGGGGTCGTGGTCCAGCCGTCAAACGCGGCGCGGGCGGCAAGGATGGCGCGGTCGGCATCCGCCACATTGCCGATGGCCACCTCGCAGATGATTTCTTCGGTTGCGGGATTTTCTACGCCAAGGCGCTGGGAGGAAAGCGGGGTGATCCAAGCGCCGTCGATGTAAAATTTCGTCATGTTCGCGGGAATCATGGGCAGCTCCTTGGCATGTGGAATGGGGGGCAGGTTAATGACGGATGTAGGGGCGCGGGGCCGGATTGCGAAGGTGTTACACGTTTCGCAGCCCCCGTGGACAGGCGCGTTATGCCGCACCCCCGATGCTTTCCTGTGCCACCGACACCGCCTTTAATACCGCGAAAACCGGCAGGCCGGGACAAAGGTTCAGGCTTTGGGCCGAGCGTCTGGTCACGCGGGCCAGCAATATCTCCTCGCCCATGCGCAACCGGATCAGCGCGCCGGGGCCATCGCCGAGATGCAGTTCGTCGATGGTCGCCTGCAAGACGTTCAGGGCCGATATGTCGCGGGGCCGGCTGGTGGCCAGCATCACATCCTGCGCAAGGATCCGCAGGCGAAAGCTGGCGCCCGTTTGCCCCCGCAAATGCGGCAGCCAGATCAGGCCACCTTGGGTTTCCAACCGCGACAGGCCGTCGGCCTCGTGGTCCATCAGGCGCGCCGAGATCACCGCCCCGGCCTCGCGCAGGCCCATCACCGGAACCATGGCGGGATCGGCCATCACCGCTGCCGCAGGACCGGCAGCGACCACGCGGCCGGCGTCCAAGAGAACCAGCGTTGTCGCCAGCCGCGCCACTTCGGCGACGGAATGGCTGACGTAAAGGATGGGCAGGGCAAGCTCGTCGCGCAGCCGTTCCAGATAGGGCAGGATTTCAGCCTTGCGGGGTTCATCCAAGGCGGCGAGGGGTTCGTCCATCAACAGACAGCGCGGGTTTGACAGAATGGCCCGGCCAATCGCCACGCGCTGCTTTTCCCCGCCCGACAACGCGCCGGGGCGGCGGGACAAAAGCGGGCCAAGACCCAGAAGATCGGCAATGTGGGGCAGGTCGGCACCTGCACCCTTGGGCGCAAACCATTGGCCATAGGCCAGATTTTGCCGCACGGTCAGATGCGGAAACAGCCGCGCATCCTGAAACACATAGCCCATGCGGCGCTTGTGGGGCGGCAGGTTCAGGCGGGTTTCGGTATCCAGAAGCGGGGCGCCGTCGACCGAAATCCGCCCGCGATCAGGGTAGAGCAACCCCGCGACCGCATTGACCACGGTGGATTTCCCGGAGCCTGACCGGCCGAACAGCGCCGTCACGCCGGGGGGCGCGTCGAAGGCCGCATCCAATGTGAAGGAGCCAAAGCGGTGGTGCAGCGAAACCGACAGGGTCATTGGCCGGATATCCTGCGCGCAACAGCCCGGGCCACCCATTCCGACAGGAACAGCGCCGCCATGGCAACCGCGATGGCGACCAGCACCAGCCGCATCGCTTGCCCATCGCCGCCCGGCACCTGCAAAAAGGCGTAAATCGCCGAGGGTAGGGTCTGGGTCTGGCCGGGGATGTTCGAGACAAAGGTGATGGTGGCCCCGAATTCGCCCATCGCCTTGGCAAAGGCCAGAATGGTTCCGGCAAGAATACCCGGCAGGATCAGCGGCAGGGTGACGGTGACAAAAACCCAAAACCGCGAGGCGCCAAGCGTGCTGGCCGCCTGTTCCAGTTTGGGGTCCACCGCCTCGATCGCCAGCCGGATCGCGCGCACCATCAAGGGAAAGGCCATTACGGCGGCGGCCAGCACCGCCCCGGTCCAGCGGAAGGCCAGCACCACGCCGAACCATTGCTCCAGCAGTTGCCCCACGGCGCCGCGGCGTCCAAATGTCAGCAGTAAAAGATACCCCGTGACCACCGGCGGCAGGATCAAGGGCAGATGCACCAGCCCGTTCAGTACCTGACGCCCCCAGAAATTCCAGCGCGCCAAGGCATAAGCCGTCAGAAGGCCAAAGGGCAGGCTCAGAACCGAGGCCCAAAGCGAGACGCGCAGCGACAGGGTCACCGCGCGCCATTCATCGGGGGAAAGTGCTTCGAACATCCCGTTCCTTCGGGCTGGCTTCAGTTCAGGACGATAAAGCCCTGTTCGGCGAATTTGGCATCTGCGGTTGCGGCCGACAATGCCTCAAGAAAGGCCTTGTCGGCCGGATCGGCGGCGGATTTCAGCAGGGCGGCAGGATAGGTGATCGGCTGGTGGCTGCCTGCGGGGAAGGTGGCCACGACCGACACGGTTTCATCCGCCACCGCGTCTGACGCATAGACGATGCCGTAGGGGGCCTCGCCCATGGCGACCAGCGCAAGGGCGGCACGCACGTTTTCAGACTGTGCCACAGCGCCCTCGACCGTGGTCCAAAGCCCAAGATTTTCCAGTGCCTCTTTGCCATATTGGCCCGCAGGCACCGAATCCACCATGGCCATCGACAGCTTTCCATCGCCCAGAAGCGATTTCAGATCAGTGCCTTGGGCCAATTCGACCGGGGCGGCGCCCTTGCCATGCGCCACCAGCACAAGGGTATTACCCAAAAGATCAGTCCGCGTGCCATCGGCAACCAGCCCGGCCTTTTCCACCTCGTCCATCCAGGATGTGGAGGCAGAGAGGAAAATATCTGCCGGGGCGCCTTCGATGATCTGTTTGGCCAGCGCGTTCGACCCGGCATAGCTGATGGTCACCGTGTTACCGGTCGCTGCCTGATAGTCGGCGGCCACAGCGTCCAGCGCGGTTTTCAGCGAGGCGGCCGCAAAGACCACGACATCTTCCGCAAGGGCAGGGCCGGTGACGGTGGCAAGCGTCGCAGCAAGCAAAAGGCGACGGGGCATGGGCGGTTCCATTGGATATGTTTTGAAAAACATATCAAGCGGAAGCCACAAGCAGGGTCAAGCGTTATTTCCCGTCAGACATATTGGGTCTGCGCGCAACATGGCCTCCAGCGCCGCAAGCGGTTCGGCGGCCGCGGCCAGCGCCCGATCCATCACCTCTTGATACAGCCGCAAGACCCCGGCCCCGGCCTCGGTCAACTGCGCGCCGCCGCCGCCCGGCCCACCGCGCGCGCTGGTGACCAGCGGCAGGGCAAAGGCGGCGTTCAACGCCTCGACCAGCATCCAGGCCCGCTTGTAGCTCATCCCCATCTGCCGCCCGGCCGCCGCGATGGAGCCGGTGTCGCGGATATGGCCCAGCAACGCGGCCTTGCCGGGGCCGATCATCGCCTGGTCAAACAGGATGCGCAGTTTCAATGCGGTCATTCGAGGCCCCCGGCGATACCCTTGCAATCGTCGCGCAATGAATCGCCGGGCGCAAGGCAGAGGTGCGGCGCATCTGGCTGTCGGATCAGGCCCAGATATCGCCCATGGTGTAGCCATTCGGCAGCGGGTCATCGTGATCCAGAACCAGCGTGTTGATGCCGAAAATCCAGCTTGTGCCGCTGATCGTCGGCACCACGGCCGCGCGGTCGCCGATGCGGGCCTCCTCCACCAGGCGGCCGGTAAAGATCGTGTCAAGGATGCCCTGATGCCGGAAATCCTGACCGATCGGCAATGCGCCCTTGGCGTTCAGCACCGCCATCTTGGCACAGGTGCCGGTGCCGCAGGGGCAGCGGTCAATCGCGCCGGTCCAGGTGTTCGGATCGTCCCAGGACAGCGGTCCGGTCGCCATGGTGACGGCATTTCGCCAATCGGCGCGCGGATCGTCGGCTGGGCCGGACAGTTGCGAGATGGTGATGCCCACGCCGGGATAGTCGGGGTGGGCCACCGGCAGTTGTTCATGCGCCGCCTGCCGGATCATCGCCGAAATCCGCGCGATTTCGCGGCCATGTTCGGGTTTCAACTCCAATCCCTTGAACTGGCGCACATCGGCGATGACGTAGAACATGCCGCCCCAGCCGACATCCACCCGCACCTTGCCCAGATGCGGCACATCAATTTCGGCGTCGAGATGGGCGGCAAAGGCCGGCACATTGCGGAAGGTCACAGCCTTGACCTTGCCGTTCTGACAATCGGCGCGCACCCGGATCAGCCCGGCGGGGGCCTCAAGGGTCAGCTCGGTGACCGGCTCTTTCATCGGCAGGATGCCCATTTCCAAAAGCACCGTCACGACCGAGATCGTGTTGCCGCCCGACATGACAGGGTATTCCACCTGTTCCATGATGATATAGCCCGCATCGGCCTCGGGGTGGCAGGGCGGCACCAGAAGGTTGCAGCAATGCGCCGGATAGCCGCGCGGTTCGCGCAAGACCAGTTTGCGCAACTGATCGTCATTGGCCTCGAGCCAGCGCATCTTTTCCAGAACCGAATTGCCCGGAATATGTGGCACGCCGCCGGTAATCACCCGCATCGGAATGCCAGAATGGGTGTCGATGGCCTGAATCGTGCGTTTGAAGCCCATGGCCTTGCTCCTTGCTTGGGGTGTCGCGCCCTCTATCGGGCAGAGGGTCCGGCCCATGCAAACGAGAATTCCGCCGCTTTCCGCATTAGGAAAACTAATGGCCTTGCAGGGCGCGCAACAGATGGCCCGCAAAATGCGCGACCTGCGGGCGTTGCCGCGCCGCCGGGGTGATCCGCATGAAGTTGGACCGGCCCGAGCGCAGCTGCGCGGGATGGGCAAAGACCAGATCCCCACGGGCGATGTGGCCCTGCACCAGATTGTGGATGCCCAGCATCACGCCTTCGCCCGCGACGGCCGCCTCGGTCAAGAGTGCGACCTTGTTGGTGGAGAGCCGAAAGGCAGGCTGGCGCCATGTCAGACCTTGGGCGTGAAACCATTCTTGCCAGCCCAAGGGATGCCATTGCACGGCCCCCGCGCTCCAATGCCGGTCATGCAGGTTCAAAAGCGGCACCTGCATCAGGCTTTGCGCATCGGGGAAAGGCCCATGCGCGGCAAGAAACGCGGGCGAACAGACGGGCTGGGCGATTTCGGGATACATCAGGTGCAATTCATCCCCGATCTCAAAGCGTTCATTGCCGCAAAGCAAGGCGATATCCACCTCTGCATGACGGCTGAGTGCGCCATCTTCGTCCGAGGCGAGGATGGTGAAACAGGCGTCTGGGTGGTCGGTGCGATAGAGGTCGATCAGCGGTTTCAGCCACAAGGTGGCGAGCGCATCGGTGGCCGAAATCGTCACGCCTTGCGCAGTCCCGTCGGGCGCGAGAAGACCGACACCCGAACTGATGCGGTCCAGCCCGTCGGCTACGGCGGCAAAGAGATCGTCCCCGGCGGCGGTGAGATCAAGCGCATTGTGCTTGCGCAGGAAAAGATCGGTGCCAAGCGCGCGCTCCAAAAGCCGGATCTGCTGGCTGACGGCGCCTTGGGTGATGTTCAACTCTCGCGCGGCGAGCGTAAAGCTGAGATGCTTTGCGGCGACCTCAAATGTCGCAAGCGCCCCGAGTGAGGGCAGATGTCTGCGGCGGATGGGCTTCACATCGGATCCTGTCAACTGGGGCGTGCAGCGCCAGATTAACAGGTCTTTGGCATTAGGTCAGCTATGTGAATCTGCGCCTTAACCCAGTTTGGCGCGTTGCATCACGGGCGAGGTGCCGAAATGCGCGCGAAACACCTTGGAAAAATGCGAGGTGGTCTGAAATCCGCAGGCCATGGCGATTTCCGTGACCGATTGTTCACTTTGCACCAGCAGGTTGCGCGCCCGGTTCAGCCGCATTTCCATGAAATAATGCTTGGGGGTGGAGTTGAGAAAGCGCACAAAAAGCCGCTCCAACTGCCGGGTTGAAATGCCCAGTTCCTCGGCAATCAGACTGGGCGACATCGGGTCTTCGATATTGGCTTCCATGATGGCAATCGCCCGCATGAGATGGGCATTGCGCATCCCGTGGCGCGATTGCAGCGAGACGCGCTGCGCCGCGGTGCCTTCGCGCACTGCGTTATAGACCATCTGATCGGCCACTTCGGTCGCAAGATCGGCACCATGGGCCTTGCCGATCAGGTGCAGCATCAGATCCGCCGCCGCCGTCCCGCCCGAGGCGGTGATGACCTTCTCGCGGGCGACAAAGACGTTGCGAACCAGTTTTACCTCGGGGAATTCTTCCACAAAAAGATCGTGATAGGCCCAATGCACGGCGGTTTGCATGCCATCAAGGAACCCGGCCTTTGCCATCACATAGGCCCCCGAACAAATCGCGCCCAAAGCCGTGCCTGACGCGCGTTCCCGCCGCAGGAAGGCCAGAAGGTCGGGGGTCACATGCTTTTGCATGTTGATGCCGGAAATCACGAACAGCCGATCCGCATGGCGCAAGGGTTCGGTGCCGCCATGCACCAAGGTGACAGAGCCGTTGGAACAGGTGGCCGTCTTGCCATTGGCGCTGATGAGCGACCAGCGATAAAGCGGCTTGCCGGACACCAGATTTGCGATGCGCAAAGGTTCCAGCGCGCAGGAGAACGCGAGATGCGAAAATTCTTCCAAAAGGAAGAACACGAAATGCGTCGTCCCCGTCATAGTGCCGCCTCATGTTGGTGGACGCCCCGCGAAGGGCGCCCACCGGTGTCAAATCAGTTTGCGGCCTCGCGGGCGGCAGCCAGCCAGGCGTCATAATCGGCCTGGTGGGCGGCGATCCAGTCGGTCGCATGCTTGTCGATGGCTTCCTGGGTGTTTTCACCATCGGCGATCAGCTTGTTTTCTGCCGAAATGTCGTTGATGTCCAGTTTTGCGACTTCAAACAGCTTCGCCGCGGCCGGGTTGGCGGCCAGAAAGTCATTGCGGGCCACAACGCCGATGTTGTCGACGGCAAAGCCAAGGTTCTTGCCGTTGAATTCGGTGTTGCCGGTGGCGCCATCGGGCAGGGCGGTGAAGGGCACCGACAGCCATTCCACATCCTTGCCGGGGACCAGCGCGCCCGAAACCCAATAGGGGGTCCAGGTGTAGTAAAGGATCGGCTGGGCGTTGGTGTGGCGGGCCATGACATCGGCGATCATTGCCTGATAGGCGCCTTGGTTGTGGGTGACGGTGTCGCGCAGTTTATAGGCATCCAGCGCGGTTTCGATCACACGCTCGCAGCCCCAGCCGGGGATGCAGCCCGCAAGATCGGCCTTGCCGTCGCCGTCGGCGTCGAACTTCTTGGCCACTTCGGGATCGGCCAGCATGCCCAGATCGGTGACGCCAGAATCATAGGTGGCCTTGTCGATCAGATAGCCTTGCAGCGCGCCCTCGATATAGGTGCCGACCTTGGTCAGAACCGCATCGCCGCCCGCCTCTTGATAAAAGGCGTCGTGCAGGCTGTGCCAGGACACGGCGGTAAAGTCGGCGTCGCCGGTGCCAAGCGCGAGGTGGATGGTCTGGTATTCGGCCTCGTTGGCGTCAGCCACGGTGTAGCCAAGATCGCTGAGCGCGTGGAACAGGATCTTGTGCTGGAAATGCTCCTCGATCTGCGTCGGCAGGATCGGGCGGACGGTGACGCCTTCGCCGGGTTTGTCATTGGCGAAGGCCGGGATGGCCAGCACGAGCGCAAGCGCGGTGCCAAGGGTAAAGTGTTTCATGGGTCTTCTCTCCTCCGGTTGAAGTCTTAGTTGGTCTTGCCCAAAGCCCGGGCCACAAGGCCCACAGGCCCGGTGTGCCACCAGGGTTTGTGGCCCCGGTCGCGGCCCGAACGGCCCAGCCCTTGGGTGATGCGGTCCAGCACGATGGCCAGCATGACGATGCCAAGCCCACCGACAATGGCCTTGCCTGCATCCAGTCGGCCCATGGCGCGCAGCACCTCGTTGCCCAAGCCCTTGACCGAGATCATTGAGGCAATGACCACCATCGACAGCGACAGCATGATGGTCTGGTTCAGGCCCGCCAGAATGGTCGGCGTCGCAAGGGGCAGTTCAACCTTGCGCAGGATTTGCCCCGGGCTTGCCCCAAAGGCGCGGGCGGCTTCCACCACGGTGGGGCTGACGCCGCGAATGCCAAGCGAGGTCAGGCGCACCAAGGGCGGCAGGGCGAAGATGATGGTGACGATCACCCCCGAGACGTTGCCGATGCCGATCATCATCACCACCGGCACAAGGTAAACGAAGGCCGGAATGGTCTGCATGGTGTCCAGAACCGGCCGGATGAAGGCTTCGAACCGGTCGGATTTCCCGGCCAGAACGCCCATCGGCAGGCCGATCAGCACGCAGAGCAGGACCGAGGAAATCACGATGGCCAGCGTGGTCATCGCAAGGCCCCAAGCCTCGGGCGCAAGAAAGCCAAGGATGGCAAGGCAGGCCAAAACGCCCCATGCCGCCCGGCGCCCGGCGGTTTGCCAGGCGATCAGGCCAAGGATGGCGATCATCACCAAGGGCGGCACCGCTTGCAGCGTGCTTTCGATGCCGACGATGACCCCGTCAAAGAACCGCTTGATCGGCTGGATCATCTCGCGGTTCGACATCGCCCATTGCTTGATGCCATCGGCCCAGGCGCTGATGCCCAGATCAACCGAGGCGAAGGGGTTGAGCCAGTTGAATGTCTTGTCCATCACGCGGCCTTTCCTTCTTCGCGCCCTTGAATCCCGCGCAGAAGTGCGCGTTTCGACACCACGCCAATGGGCTGGCCATCGGCGGCAATCAGGATCGGGTGATCGGTGTTGACGGCCAGATCGACCAGTTCATTCAGCTTGTCGCCGGGTTTGGCCACCGGCCAAAGGCCATGGTTCTGCGGGCCGTTTTCGCGTTCATACTGCGCCAAGGGCTGCATGATCCGCGCCGCCGTCACCAGATCCAGCTTGGAAATTCCTGCAACAAATTCCGCTACATAGTCATCTGCGGGTCGGGTGACGATTTCTTCCGGCGTGCCGATCTGCACCAGAACGCCATCCTTCATGATGGCAATGCGGTCGCCGATGCGGATCGCTTCGTCCAGATCATGGGTGATGAAAACAGTGGTCTTGTGCAGCTCTGCCGAGAGTTCCATGAACGTGCCCTGCAACTGCCGCCGGATCAGCGGATCAAGCGCCGAGAAGGGTTCGTCCATCAAAAGGATGGTCGGATCGGCGGCGATGGCGCGGGCAAGGCCGACGCGCTGCTGCATGCCGCCTGAAAGTTCATCGGGGTATTTCGATTCCCAGCCGGTCAGGTCAACGGCGGCAATGGCGCGGGCGGCGACTTCGGCGCGCTTGGCCTCGGAGACGCCGCGCACCTCAAGGCTGAACACCACATTGTCGCGCACGGTGCGGTGCGGCATCAGCGCCATGGACTGAAACACCATGCCGATCTTTTCGGCCCGCAGGCTGCGCAGATCGCGCGGGTTCATCGCGTTGACGTTCTGGCCTTCGATGATGACACTGCCCGAGGTCGGTTCAATCAGCCGGTTGATGTGGCGGATCAGGGTGGATTTGCCCGACCCCGAAAGCCCCATGATGCAGAAAATCTCACCGCGCCCGACGCTGAAGGTTGCATCCTGCACGCCAACGACGCAATCGAAGCGGTCGTGAATCTCGCGCTTGGAAAGCTTGTCCTTGCGAACCGCCTCCATGGCTTGCTGCGCCTTGTCGCCAAAGATCTTCCAGATGCCTTCGCAGCGGATCACGTCCTCGCGTCGCGGTTCAACCATGCAGATTCTCCCTCTCCTGCTGGACTACAACCACAAAAGACAAAAGTAGACAACATGTATTTTAATGTCAGACTTTTCGCGCCACCATGTGTAGACAATATGTATTTTGTCAGCTAGACAGAAAAAAGGTTACCTGAATCACCCATTTCGGGCCGCATTCAGGAAGGAGAACCCCGTGGAATCTGACAGCCGCAGCAAAAAGACCATCTGTGTCGAGGATTTGCGTCGTCGCGTCCTGACCCAGGCGTTTGAGCCGGGCGACTATCTGGATGAAACCGAGTTGTCCGAGGCTTACGGCATTTCCCGCCCCCCCCTGCGTGAGGTGCTGCGGCAATTGGCCGGCGAAGGCTACGTTGTCTTGCACGAAAACCGCGGCGCGCAGGTGGCGCCGATGACGCACAAGACGCTGCGGAATTTCTTTGTGGCAGCCCCCATGATCTATGCCGCCACCACGCGATTGGCGGCAGAACATGCCACACCCAGCCAGATCACGCGGTTGAAGGAATGTCAGTGGGCGTTCCGTCAGGCGATCCGCAATGGCGACGCGGCCGAACGCGCCTTGGGCAACGAGCGGTTCCATTCGATCATCGGCGAGATGGCCGACAACGAATTCCTGATGCCGTCCTTGCGCCGTCTGCTGATCGACCACACCCGCATTGGCATGACGTTTTACAGCCCACGCAAGCTGGAACTGGCCAATCAGCGCGAATTGGCGGCCGATCAGCATGACCAGTTTATCGCGCTGATCGAGGCGGGCGAGGCGGACGCCGCCGCCGACCTTGCGGTTGCCCATTGGGAACTGTCGCGCGCCCAGATCGAAAGTTTCGTCACCCCCATCAGTCTGCAATTTCCGCTGGGCAACGCGCCCGGCTCTGAACCCAAAAGAGGAGCTTCATGAAGTTCGAGGGCATCTACACGCCTGCCATCACCCCGCACCGCGCGGATGGCAGCATCGACCGCGACGCCTTTGTCGCGCATCTGGAATACCTGATCGCCTCAGGGGTTCATGGCATCATCAACGGCGGCTCGACGGGTGAATACTATGCCCAGTCGATGGAAGAACGTCTTGAGATGGCGTCCTTGGCCCGCGAAGTGACCAAGGGGCGCACGCATCTGATGGTCGGCACCGTGGCGATCCGGCTGGAAGACAGCATCACCATGGCCGAACATGCCGCCAAAATCGGCGCGGATTCGGTGCTGGTCGGTTCGCCGCCCTATTCGGTGCCGACCGAGCGCGAGAATGCCCTGAACGCGCTGGCTATCGACCGCGCGGCGGACCTGCCGATCATGCTTTACAACTACCCCGGCCGCATGGGCATCAACATGGGCGAGGAGTTTCTTGACCGCGTGGGCCGCAGCCGCAACTTCTGCGCCATCAAGGAATCCTCGGGCGATATCAACCGGGTGCATTTGCTGGCCCGCGATTACCCGCATATCCAGATGTCTTGCGGCATGGACGACCAAGCCTTGGAGTTCTTCGCCTGGGGTGGGCGGAGCTGGGTTTGCGGCGGGTCGAATTTCCTGCCCGCCGAGCATATCGCGCTGTGGCAGGCCTGTGCGGTTGAAGGCAACTTCGACAAGGGCCGCCGGATCATGTCGGCGATGATGCCCTTGATGCGCGTGTTGGAACAGGGCGGCAAGTTCATCCAGTGCATCAAGCATGGCGTGGAAATGGTCGGCAACTATGCCGGTCCGCCGCGCCCGCCCTTGAAGCCGCTGAACAAGGACGACAAGCGCCAGTTGGAACAGACCGTGCGCGTCCTCAAAACCACCATCGCCAAAATCGTCGCGGAGTGATCGCCATGAGCCTTTTGACCACCGAAGAATACAAGGCCATTGCCGCCGGTCTGGAATTCCCGACCCAAGCCTTCATTGATGGTGCGTTTCGTCCGGCGATTTCCGGCAAGACCTTTGATACGGTGAACCCGGCGACGGGCGCGCTTTTGGCATCGGTCGCCGCCTGCGGCCCGGAAGATGTGGATTTCGCCGTACAAAAGGCCCGCGATGCCTTTGAAGATGGCCGCTGGTCGCGCCTGCACCCGCGCGACCGCAAGGAAGCGTTGATCAAGCTGGCCAAGCTGGTGAAGCGCAATGCGCGGGAACTGGCGGTGATGGAATCGCTGGATTCCGGCAAGACGGTTTTTGATTGCGAAACCGTCGATGTGCCGGAAACCGTGAACTGCCTGACCTGGCATGCGGAACTGATCGACAAGATCTACGATCAGGTGGCCCCGGCAAGTGACAACCACATCGCCATGGTGGTGCGGGAACCGGTTGGCGTGGTGGGCTTGGTCCTGCCGTGGAACTTCCCGCTTTTGATGCTGGCGTGGAAGATCGGCCCGGCGCTGGCGGCGGGCTGCTCGATCATCGTGAAGCCTGCGCTGGAAACCTCGCTCACCGCGCTGCGGATGGCGGAGTTGGCGATGGAGGCCGGGATTCCCGCGGGCGTGTTCAACGTGGTGCCGGGTGGTGGCGCCGAAGTGGGTGAGCCGATTGGCCGCCACATGGACATTGATGCTGTCTCCTTCACCGGGTCCACAGCGACCGGACGGCGCTTCCTGAAATACGCAGGCGAATCCAACCTGAAAGAAGTCACGCTGGAAATGGGCGGCAAGAACCCGGCCGTGGTGCTGGATGACGCCGAAAACCTTGACCGGGTGGCGGCGCATATCGTCAACGGCGCCTTCTGGAACATGGGCGAAAACTGCTCGGCCTCCTCGCGTCTGATCGTGCAAAAGGGCGTGAAGGACGCGCTGTTGGAGCGGATCTATGCCCATGCCCGCGAATGGCCGATGGGTGATCCCTTGGACCCGGTGAACCGCGTGGGTGCGCTGGTGTCGAAGGCGCATTACGACAAGGTTGCCGGGTATCTGGGCAAAGGTCCAAAGGTGCTGATGGGCGGCAAGGCCGATGCGGGTTTCGTGGAACCGACCATTCTGGAAGTGGCCCGCGACGCCAAACAGGCGCGCGAGGAAATCTTTGGCCCGGTGCTGTCGGTCTTGACGGTGGACAGCTTTGACGAGGCGATTGCCTTGGCCAATGACACCGAATACGGGCTCGCCGCGTCGATCTTCACCGCCAATGTGAAGAAAGCCATCCGGGGCGCCCGTGCGATCCGCGCTGGCACGGTGACAGTGAATTCCTTCGGCGAGGGCGACATCTCCACCCCCTTCGGCGGCTTCAAGGCCTCGGGTTTTGGCGGGCGTGACAATGGCATCCACGCCCATGACCAGTACACGCAGATCAAGACGATCTGGGTCGATCTGGCCGATGACGGGGATGAGGCTGTCGGCTGATGGCGCGCGTTGGATTCATCGGCACCGGCGAGATTGCCTCGCTGATGGTGCAGGGGCTTGCGGGCCAAGGGCATGACATCGTCGTCTCGGACCGCAACGCCGCAGTCGCGGCGCGGTTGGCGGCAACGGTGCCCGGCCTGCGGGTCGCCCCGAACGCCCAGGTGGTGGAGGGGGCCGATATCATCATCCTCTGCCTTCTGGCGCGGGTTGCCGATGAGGTGCTGACCGGCCTGCCTTTCCGGGCGGGCCAGTCGGTGATTTCGGTGATGGTGGATGTGGGGCTTTCCAAGCTGCAAAGGCTGTGCGCCCCCGCCACCGATATTGCCATCACCATTCCCCTGCCGCCGATTGCGGTGGGGGGCTGCCCTTTGCCGGTTTATCCGGCCTCAACAGCCCTTGAACAGCTTTACGGCGCGAAAAACCGGGTGTTCACCGTGCGCGACGAGGGGGCGCTGAACGCCCATTTTGGCGCAACCGCGCTCTGTTCGCCGTTTCTGGAACAGGTGCTGACCACCGCCGCATGGCTGACCGAGTTCACCGCCGACGCCGATCAATCGCAGGCCTATGTCCGCGATGTCTTGCGCGGCTATCTGCCCGCAGACGGTGAAAAGGGCCATCTTGGCGCGGCCTTGCAAAGCCTGTCGACCGAGGGTGGCTTGAACGCGACGCTAGGGGCGGCGATGCGCGGCGCGAATACCGAGTTGCGGGCGGGATTGGATGGGTTCCGCGGCAGGCTGGGTCTTGAAGGAAAAACAGAATGAACAGCTATACCGCCCGCCGCACTCCGGTCCATCGCGGCCCCGCCGCATGGTCGGCGATCCTGCCGGGGCAGCCTGCGCCTGTGACCTTGGACGCCGATCTGACGGTGGATTTTGCCTTGGTGGGCGGTGGCTTTGCCGGCCTCTCGGCCGCGCGGCGCTTGCAGCAGTTGAACCCCGGCGCGCGCATTGCCGTGTTGGAGGCTGGCCGTCTGGCCGAAGGCGCCTCGGGGCGCAATTCGGGCTTCATGATTGACCTGCCGCATGAACTCCAGTCCGACGATTACGCGGGCCACGGTGATGACCGCGCGATGATCGACATGAACCGCCACGCCATCGGCTTTGCCGCCGATGTGGTGGCTGACTATGGCATTGACCCGAATTTCTTTGACCGGGCTGGCAAGGTGAATGGCGCGGCAAGCGAAAAGGCCGATGCGCTGAACCGGTCCTATGCCGAGCATCTGAAAACGATGAACGAGGGCAGCGAGTACCTTGACGCCCGGGCAATGACCGAATTGACCGGCAGCCGGCATTATGTCTCGGGCCTTTACACCCCCGGCACGGTGATGCTGCAACCGGCGGGTTATGTGCGTGGCTTTGGCGAAGGGTTGCGGCGCGACGGGGTGCAGGTGTTTGAAAACACGCCCGTTCTGGCGATGGATCGTCAGGGCGCGACTTGGGTGGTGAAAACCCCGAAAGGTCGTGTGGTGGCGGGCAAGGTGATTTTCACCAACAACGGCCAGCTTGAAAGCTTTGGCTTTGCCAAGAACCGGCTGATGCATGTCTTTCTTTATGCCTCGATGACGGTGGAGCTTGGCACGGACGGCGTGCGCGCTTTGGGTGGACAGCCGCGTTGGGGCATCACGCCGTCGGATCCGATGGGCACGACGATGCGGCGGATTGATGCGGGGCAGGGGGGCAACCGCGTTGTTACCCGCACCTGCGCGACCTTTGAGCCGGGGATGCTGCCGTCCGAGGCGAGTTTGCGCCGCACCGCGGCCGTGCATCGGCAAAAGTTCGATCAGCGTTTCCCGCAGTTGAAGGGCACAAAGATGGAGTTTGCCTGGGCAGGCCATCTCTGCCTGTCGCAAAACTCGGTCGCGATCATGCGGCAGCTGGACGACGGGCTTTATGCGGCCTGCGTGCAAAATGGCCTTGGCACCGCGCGCGGCACGCTGACCGGCATTGGCGCGGCGGAACTGGCCAGCGGCACGACCAGCGCCATCACCCGGCATTTCACCGCCGAGGTAGAGCCGACCAAACTGCCACCGCAACCGTTTTCCACCATCGGCGCGAATGTGTTCCTGCGCTGGAAAGAATGGCGCGCGGCGGCTGAATAACCTCCACGCGCCTGCCCATCCCCGGCCTGCTGCAGACAGGCCGGGGATGGGGTTTGTCCGTCACGGCAAGGACAGCTTTGCCATCCGGCCGCCATCCACCGTCCAGACCTGACCGGTGACAAAACCCGCCTCATCCGATGCCAGCCATGCCACCAGTGCCGCCACCTCCTCGGGTTTGCCGGTGCGGCCAACGGGGTGGATGCGGCCAATGTTGGCGCGGAAGGCCACGGGGTCCGGCATGGCGTTGACGAAAGCCTCGTTCAACTCGGTGTCGATCCAGCCCGGCGCTACCGCATTGCAGCGCACGCGCGTGGATTCGTCCACCGCCACCGCGCGGGTCAGCCCGTGCAAGCCCGCCTTTGACGCCGAATAGGCGGCGTGCTGCGGATTCGACCCCAGCCCCTCGATCGAGCCGATGTTGACGATGGCACCTTGCGTTGTCCGCAGATGCGGCATGGCCGATTTGATGAACAGGAACGGCGCGGTCAGGTTGACGCGGAGATTGCGCTCCCAATCGGCAAGGCTCATGTCCTCGACGCGGGCTTCCTGCATCATGCCTGCGTTGTTCACCAGAACATCCAGACGGCCCGCGCGGGCGATGATCTCGGCCAGCACTTTGTCCGGGCTGGCGGTGTCGGTGAAATCGGCCTCAATGCCTTCAAACTCGGCGTCGGCCCCCCGCTGGGCGGTAAACACCCGCGCACCGTCGGCGGCAAGACGCCGGGCAATCGCCTGCCCGATGCCTGACCGCCCGCCCGTCACAAGGGCGATTTTTCCTGCAAAGCGGCTCATTTCACCGGCTTCCCGCCATTCACCTCGACCACCGCGCCAACCATGTAGCGCGATGCGCCTGACGCAAGGAACAAGATCACATCGGCGATGTCTTCGGGTTCGGCAATCCGGCCCAAGGGCACGGTCTTGCCCAGTTCCGCCACCGCCGTATCGGGGTCAAAGCCGCGCTTGGCAAAGCCGGTGCGCAGCATGGGGGTGTTCACCTCGTTCGGGGCCACGGCGTTGATGCGGATGCCCTTGTCAGCATGGTCCATGCCCATGCATTGCGTGAGGGACGCAATCGCCGCCTTGGTCATGCAATAGACCGCATGGCCCGGACCGGGTCGCAGACCCCAGCACGAGGCGACGTTGACGATGGCAGACCCGGGGGCAAGCAGCGGAATGGCCGCACGGCAGATGCGGAAGGGCGCCTGAACGTTCACGCCGACCGACAGATCCCAGTCCGCGTCGGTGGTTTCATCGACCTTGCCGCGCGTGATGACGCCCGCGTTGTTGACCACAATATCAAGGCCCCCCAGCGCCGCCTTGGCCGCAGCTGGCAGACCATCGGCATAGCCCGCTTCCAGAAGGTTGCCCGGCAGATGGGCCTCAGCCTCAATCCCGGAAACATCGCGGTCGGCAACCGCGACGGTTGCGCCGCGCGCCCGCAGCGCCTTGACCACGGCCGCGCCAATGCCGCCCGCCGCCCCGGTTACAAGGGCCTTTTTGCCTTTTAGATCGTTCATAGTCTGCCTCATGCGAAGGAAAGGATGGGGTCGCCGAACATGCCCTCCTCGGGGATCACCCCAAGGCCGGGGCCTTCCGGCAGCTTGATATGGCCACCGATGATGTCGATGCCGTTCTTGCGGTCATAATGCCCCTCGACGTAAGGGGCGGCCAGCCAGACGCCTTCGTTCAGGCGCGGGGACACGGTGGCACCGATATGGGTGCAGGCGGCATGGATGATGTCACCACCCCAAGCATCATCACAGGTGTGGGGCAGCGAGCGCGCCTCGCAGATGTCGCGGAACGCCGCCATCTGCTGCAAGCCGCCGATACGGGTGACTTTCATGCCGAACCCGTCGACCAGCCCTTGCCCGGCGGCGCGGATCACGGTCGCCAGATCCTCGCCGTTTTCATCCATGTAGATGCCGTGCTGCACTTGCCCCCGGATCGCGGCCAACTCCTCGATCGTGTTGCAAGGCTGCTCCATGATAAACGGAATACCCGGGCATTCGCGCGACAGGCGCAGTGCGTCGCGGGTGGGCAGGCCGCGGTTGCCATCGGCAGCCAGCCGCATGCCGGTGTCTTTGATGACCTCCCAGACCTTGCGCAGGACGGCGATGTCCACCTCTACCGGACGGCCGCCGATTTTCACCTGCATGCGCGGATAGCCCTCGGCCAGCTTTTCAGCGGCGATGCGGGCAATCTCATCGGGTTCACCCACGCCGCTGGCATAGTAGGAGGGCACGTTTTCCGTCACCGCCCCGCCCAGAAGATCGGCCACCCGCACGCCATAAGCCTTGCCCAGAATGTCATGGGCGGCAATGTCGACGGCGGCCTTGGCATAGCGGTGGCCGTTCAACAGGCTGTCCATGCGGCGGCGCAGGGCCACGGGGTGAACCGTGGCGCCAATCAACCCCGGCCCCATCTCCTCCAACGCCGCGCGGGCGCCTTTGGCATGGCTGGCGCAATAGGTTGGCCCCACCGGGCAGGTTTCGCCCCAGCCGACGATCCCGGTGTCGGTGACGATCTTTACCAGCGTGGTTTGCAGCGAATAGACCAGCGCATTGGCCATCCGGTAGGGGCCGTTTTTCACCGGCAGTTCATGGGCGTAGACGTGAAGTTCTGTGATTTTCATGCGGTGTTCCGAAAAATGGCCGCCTTGTCCACAAGGGGACAAGACGGCCAGTCACAGGGAGATCAGTATTCGGTGTTCAACTCGTCCACCGCCGGAATTTCCCGCTCGCGCCGGGCGATGTAATCCAAGAGCGCCTCGTTCACGCCCGCATCGAGCTTCGGTTCCTCATAGTCATTGAGCAAGACCTTGGCCCGCTCCAGCGCCCGCTGGGTGATCTCGACGCTGCCTTCGGCCTGCCATTGCTCGATGGAGTTGTTGTCGAACAGCTTCGGCATGAAGAAGGCGCGTTCAAAGTTTTCCAGCGTATGCGGATGGCCCAGATAATGCCCGCCGGGGCCGACATCGCGCACCGCCTGCATCGCCTCGTCAAAGTCATCCCAGCGCGGGCCTTCGGCCATGCGGTAGCCCATGGCGCACATCTCGGCATCGACCACGAATTTCGCGGTGGAACAATGCATCCCCGCCTCGTTCCAGCCCGCCGAATGCCAGATGTAATTGGCACCCGCATGCAGAACGGCGTTCATGGTCATGGCAGACTCATACCCGGCCTGCGCGTCAAAGGTCTTGGCCCCGCCCAACAGGTTCGAGGTTCGCCACGGCACGTTGTAGAACCGCGCCATTTGACCGATCATGAAGTTCATCAGGCTGATTTCCGGCGTCCCGGCCATCGGCGCGCCGGACTTCATCGAAACGGTCGACAGGTAATGCCCATAGATCGCCGGGGCCCCCTTGCGGATCACTTGGGTATAGGCCAGCGCGCTGAGTGCCTCGGCATTCAGTTGCGCCACGGCAGGGACCACGGAAGCGGGCGTGTTGGCCCCGCCCAGAACGAAGGGAGAGCAAAGGACCGGCTGTTTGCGCTTCACAAAGGCGCGCATGGCCGAGAGCATGGTTTCGTCCCAGACCAAGGGCGAGTTGCCGTTGCAGTTGCCGGTGGTGACGGGGGTTTCCTCCATCGCCTCGCGGCCGAACAGGATCTCGCACATCGCCATGACATCCTCGGCGTTCTTGCCGCTCGTGGTCATGCCCATGAAGGTCTTGTCGGAATGCTTCATCGACGAATAGGTGATGTGCAGGTGCCGGTGGCTGACCTTGATATCCATCGGCTCCACAATGTGATGCGCGGTGGAATGCAGCGCGGGCGACATATGCGCCAGCTTGTGGAACATGTTCAGATCGGCAATCGTCGGCCAGCGCCGCACGTCATCCAGATCGCGCAGGAAAGGCGCGCCGGTCATCGGCACGAAGATCGAATGTTTGCCACCAAAGGGCAGCGATTTTGCCGGGTTGCGGGCCTGATAGGACCAGCCCGAGGGGATGGTGGAGATCAACTCGCGCACCAGTTCGCGGTCAAGATAGACCCGCTCGCCCACCACTTTGGCGCCTGCGCGTTTCCAGTCGGCCAGCGCAATCTCGTCGCGGAAGATTACGCCCACTTCTTCCAAGATAGACATCGACGCATCATCGATCCGGCGCACTTGTTCAGGCGTCATCGGCTCACATTCCGGCAACCCGCGTTTGAGCGAGGGCAGCATCTCGAAATCAGGGGCTGCGCGCATGGCCCGGCGGGCGCCGCGACCTCCGGCCCGAGCAGTTTTTGCGGTGATCTCGTTCATGGGTGCCTCCCGTCATGGCGTGTGCGGCCATAAGGCTTGGGAAGACGGGTGCCGACAGTCATGGTGACGAAGCGAATGGTTCTTTTTGCGACATGGGGCGGTTTGCGACATGTGCTTCGCCCGGTTCGGCCTGTTAGGCTCCCTGCTCTTATTCCACGGCAGAAAACATGTTACACCGTGCAACTGCCGGAGCGGACGTCAAGACCGAGCGGGTGTTAATAACCGGCGAGGCGGGCGACATAGCTTCTGTCTCGGGCAACTGGCCAAATAGCGCCGGGGTATTAAGAGCCGGGCGCGTCGATCTTGGCCGATCGCCTGCGCAATGGGCCGAAAGCGAATTTGCGCAGTTTCCCCGGCCGCCACCTGACGCGCGAAAACGGTCGCCGAATCTTGCCCCGAGCAAGCCCGAAGATCTTTGCGATGTCATACTGCGCCCCAGTAACTGTGCCAAATCACATCAATTTATGCGCCAGCATCATGTTGACTTATTCTGTCGGAAATTTTAGAGGCAGCGCAAAGGCAGCCAGACCCCGTCCAGCCACCTATCAAAACATCACGACGGGAAACATGATGGCGGACATTCGGCGCCCTGCCTCCTTGCGGCAGGGATATTCTTCGGCAAAGACGGGGCTTGCTGCTCCTTTGGCACTGGTTGCGGTTACGGCGCTTGGGGTTGTGGCTCCGGCGGGCGCGCAGGATTCAGGTGAAATCCTCTTGCCGACGATTGATGTGGAAACTGCGGCACCAGCAACAAATGTGGCGCCGAAAAAGGTGAAAAAGCGCAAGACGGCCGCCACGCCCGCCCCCTTGGCGGCACCCGTGACGCCCCCTGCCGCCGCGCCAGTCGCCGAGGCAGGAAAGGCCGGGCTTTCTCCCTACGCGGATCCGGTGGCAGGCTACCGCGCCGTAACATCGGCCAACAGCCTGCTCAGCCAACCTTTGCTTGAGACTGCGCGGACGGTGACCGCGCTGACCCGCGACGTGCTGGAAGACAAGAACTCCACCTCGATTCGTGAACTTGCGCGCACCACGCCGGGCATGACGCTTGGCACGGGCGAAGGCGGCAATGCCTTTGGCGATGTGCTGTTCATCCGTGGCTTCAAGGCATCGAATGACACCTTCATCGACGGGGTGCGTGATGCGGGCGTGGCGGTGCGGGAAACCTTCATGGCCGAACAGGTCGAGATCACCAAAGGCCCGTCAGGGTCGATCGCTGGGCGCGGGACCACTGGCGGGGCGCTGAACCTTGTCACCAAGAAACCGCAAGACAGCGATTTCACCGAAACTGAAACCTCGTTGGGCAGCAACGGTCTTGTCCGCCAGACCGTCGATTGGAACAAGGTCTGGAATGACCGCTTCAAAACCCGTGTCGGCGCCATGAGCCAGCTTGCGGATGTCGCAGGGCGTGACGTTGCCTCGGATGATCGTCGTGGTCTTTCGGTGGCGGCGGAATACAAGGCGACCGAGCGTCTGACCCTGTCCTTCGACGCCTATCATCTGGAGATGGACCAGATGCCGGATTGGGGCGTTCCGTGGGATGCGACCAATGGTGTTCCCTTTACCGAGGCCGCGTCGAACCGCCCGACCTTGGATCGCAACACCTATTACGGCGCGGCCGACCGTGACTTCCAGAAGGGCCAGCAAGATATCGCGACATTTGGGCTGGCCTATGATCTTGGCAATGGCGCCAAGCTGACCAACCGCACCCGGCTTGGTCGTACGGTCAATGATTATGTCCTGACGGCACCCGAGCGTCCCGTCATCACCGACGCGAACCCTTTGAACTGGACGCTGTCGGCTTCGCCCAAGGGTCGCTATCAGGTCAACTCCATTCTGGCCAATCAGACTGAGCTGACCTTTGCCCCCGAAATCGCAGGCAGAACGCATAACATCGCCATCGGCCTTGATGTGTCGCAAGAGGAGGTCCAGCAGCGGGGCTATACCGGGCAGGATTCGGAATCTGGCGGTGGGTCTGCCACCAACGTGCTGACCGGCTGCCCGGTGTCGATCTACAATCCCGACACCAGCGGTTGCTGGGATGCGGCAGACCTTCTGGTGCGCAGCGCAGTGCCGACAATAACCAAAGTCGAAACCCAAAGCCTGTATGCGTCAGACACGGTTGATCTGTCGGAACAGCTCATCCTCAACATGGGGGTACGACTGGACCATTACGACATCAGCCGCAGCGGTGTTGACCGCAACAGCGTGTCGTATGTCTATGGCCGTAACGATACCATGGTGAATGGCAATCTGGGCCTGACATGGAAACCGCGCGAGAATGGGACAGTCTATCTGGCCTATGCCACCTCGTCGAACCCGATGGGGCAGGAGCTGGATGGCGGCGGCGGCGACTATGCCGGGTTGGACGCCAACTCGCAGGTTTTGGAGCCAGAACAGAACACCAGCCTTGAACTCGGCACAAAATGGCAGCTTGGCAACCTGATGGTGACGGGCGCCGCGTTCCAGACCACCAAGGATCAAGCGCGCGAGACGGTTGGTTCCGGCCCCACGGCCACCACAAGCGACACGGGCAAATACAAGGTGACAGGCATCGAGCTTGGCGTCGCGGGCAATGTCACGGACAAGCTGTCGCTTTGGGGCGGGGCGACCGTGATGGAATCCGAAATTACGGAAAGCGCCAATGCGGCGAACCTGGGTCTGGAGTTCGCCAACATCGCGCATGAGCAGTTCAACCTGCTTGCCAAGTATCAAGTGACCGACAAGCTGTCGCTCGGTGGTCAGGTGACTTGGCGCGGGAAAATCCAAGGGGGAACCTTTGCGGCCAGCAATGGCAACGAACTGCCGTCGTATTGGCGGTTGGATGCGATGGCGGATTACGAAATCCGTGAAAATGCCAGCCTGTCCCTCCGCGTCGATAACCTGACGGATGAGTTGTATTACGACGCTTTCTATCGCTCCTCGACACCCTATGTTTATGTCGCTCCGGGGCGGTCGGTCTCATTCAGTCTCAAGATGAAGTTCTGAAACCACAGGGGGCAGGCCTTGCCTGCCCCCCAATCCAAAGGGCGCGCCATGCTGCTGTGTATTCCCGACATTCTGACACCTGACGAAGTTGCGGCCCTGCGTGCGCGGCTGGATGCGGCCGAATGGCAGGATGGCCGTCACACGGCGGGCGCGCAGTCTTCCGAGATCAAGCGCAACGCGCAGATTCCGTTGAACAGCCCGATTTTGCCGGAACTGCAAACAAGACTGATCCGCGCCTTGACCGCCAACCCGCTATGGGTTTCAGCCGTCTTGCCGCTGCATATCCTGCCGCCGATGTTCAACCGCTATGAAGGCGGTCAGACCTTTGGCACCCATGTCGACAATGCGATCCGTGTCATCCCCGGCGAAGGCCGCCAGATCCGCACCGATGTAAGCTGCACCCTCTTTTTATCCGACCCCGAAGATTATGATGGCGGCGAGTTGCTGGTGGAAGGGCATTACGGCGCGCAATCGGTCAAGCTGCCGGCAGGCCATTGCGTGGTCTATCCGTCAACCTCGTTGCATCAGGTCACGCCTGTGACGCGGGGCGTGCGGGTCTCCTCGTTCTTCTGGGTCCAATCCATGCTGCGCGACGATACCCGGCGCGAGATGCTGTTTGACCTTGACCAGACGATTCAAAGCCTGTCGGCGCAACTGGGGATGAATGCCCCGGAAATGCTTCGCCTGACAGGGATCTATCACAACCTTATCCGCCAATGGGCAGAGGTCTGACATCATGAAACGCGCCATTCTCCCTTGCCTTGCCGCTTTGCCCCTGCCGGCCATGGCCGCGACAACCGAAGAAATCACGGCGGGCAATGCCAAGCTGATTGCCTGGGCAGGCTGGGTGTTCGGGGATGGGCTGGCCACGCGCTTGCGCGCTGCGGCCGACGCTGAAACCCTGTCGCCGCTGGCGATGTTCATGGATGCCGATACGGTGGTCAAATCGGTCATGCTCGGGTTGTTGCTGGCCTCTTTGCTGGCTTGGGGCATTTGGGCCGCGAAGCTTTTGCAGATGGCTTTGGCCAAACGCCACCTTGCCAAAGCCTACCGCGCCCTGGACGCGGCAGGAACCCTGCATGCCAATCTGACGCTCACCTCGCCCATGGCTGAAATTGTGCGGGCCGCACGGGCCGAAGTCGAGGTCTCGGTCGATCTTGATGCCGCAGGTATCAAGGAACGCGCTGCAAGCGCCTTGACCCGGATCGAAGTCGGCGCGGCGCGCAAGGCGCAAGCGGGTGTGGCCGTGCTGGGTTCTGTCGGGGCGACGGCCCCCTTCATCGGGCTGTTCGGCACGGTCTGGGGCATCATGAACAGCTTTATCGGCATTGTCGAAAGCGGCACGACAAACCTGTCCGTGGTTGCCCCCGGCATTGCCGAGGCGCTGCTGGCCACGGCAATCGGCCTTGTCGCGGCAATCCCGGCGGTGCTGTTTTACAATCACCTCTCCCGCGCGCTTTCTGCCCATCGCGCCCGCTTGACTGATGCTGTCGCCCTTGTCGAACGCAGCCTGTCGCGCGATCTGGATCGCAAGGCGGCGGCGCCCGCGCATCCGCATCTGCACTTCGTGGCGGAGTAAACCCATGGCTGTGCGGCTTTCCGAAGGCGATGATCTTGCGCCACAATCCGACATCAACATCACGCCGTTCATTGATGTGATGCTGGTCTTGCTGATCATCTTCATGGTGGCGGCGCCGCTGTCGACGGTGGATGTGAATGTCGAATTGCCCGTCGCCACGGCCAAACCCGCGCGGCGGGTGGGTGAGCCTGTCTTTGTCACCGTTCACGCCGATCTGAGCCTTTCGGTTGGTGACCGCCCCATCACTCTGGCCGAACTGCCGTTCGAGTTGGACATCGCCACCAGCATCAAGCGCGACACGCGGCTTTATATCTCGGCTGACCGCTCGGTGCCCTATGGCGAGATGATGGCCGTGATGAACCGGATGCGCGGGGCCGGATATCTGAAGATCGGGCTTGTCGGATTGGAAGATCAGCAAGCCATGGGGGATGCGGCAGAAATCGCGCCCGTGCCACCAGCCGCCGCCCCGGCCGCACCATGAGCCTTGCCTATCCTGACCGGCAAAGCGGTGGTGTCCTGTGGCTTGGGCTTGCACTCAGCCTTGGCCTGCATGGCCTTCTGGCGGTCTATTCCCTGCAATCGCCTGCGCTGGCACCCTTGCCCGAAACGCTGGGATTGAAGGGGCGCGAGCTGATCGATCTGGCCGAGGTGGAGATGCTGATGGCGGCCCCCGAAACCGATCTGGCCACCGGCGCGCCGGCCGATGATTCGCAAGCCGCCCTCGACAGCCCGGAAAAGACCGAAATCGCCAAGACTTCGAACGATCCGCTTCTGGCGCAAATCCCGTATCAGGTCACCGATCCAGAGCTGCAATTCCGTCTGGCGAACCCCGATGAGAACCCCGAGGCCAGCAAAGAGGCCACGGAAGTTCCCACCGAGATCAAGGAAGAACCCAAGGACAAAAGCACGCCGGACAGCACCGCGGCATCCCCCGACCCTTCGGCCGGCCAAGACGCTGCAAGCCAAAGCGATGACACCGAGGAAGGCCTGTCAGATGAAGAAACGGCGGCGATCACCGCGTGGCAAAAGTCTCTTGTTCTGACCTTCGCCGAGGCAAAGACCTACCCCAAGGCGGCCCGCGCGGCCCGAATGACAGGGGAGGTTATCGTCGGCTTTACCCTCGACCGTTATGGGCGCGTGTTGAAACGCAAGGTCACACACTCCTCGGGCCACGAAAGTCTGGATGCGGCGGCCTTGGCCGTAATTGATGGTTTTGATCGCCTGCCCGCCCCGCCCGGCTCCATGGGGCAGGGGCCGTTCGACCTGTCGATCCCGTTCAACTATCGCTTCAAGTAAAGCGCCTCGGGTCCGATCTCATCGGGGGTGCGGCAGCCGCACAGCGCCATGGTGACTTCGAACTCCTCTCGCAGGCGCCGCAGGATCTGACTGGCCCCGCGTGCGCCATCAACCGCCAGCCCATAAAAGGCAGGGCGCCCGATCAGCACGGCATCCGCGCCCAAGGCAAGGGCCTTGAAGATATCGCTGCCCTGCCGGATGCCGCCATCGGCAAGGATCGGCAGGCCGGGGTGCTGCGCCCGGATCGCGGGCAGCACATCACTGGCAACCGGTGCCCCATCCAGCACCCGCCCCCCATGGTTTGAAACGATCACCCCCGCGCATCCGGCCTGAACGGCCAAGGTCGCATCGTCCGGGTGGAGCACACCCTTTGCCAGAACCGGGACCGGGCTTTCGGCACAAAGGGCCGCCAGATCCGCCCATCCGGGCGCTATGGCCATCAACCCGTCGAACACCAGACTTGGCCCCTCTGGCGGTCGTGGCGGCGGGGGCATCATCACGGCCTCTACGCCCTCTGGCAGGTGAAAGCCCGCCCTGACCTCGCGGTTGCGCAGCCCGTTGATGGGGGCGTCGATCGTGACAACCAAAGCCTCCGCGCCAGCCGCCAAAGCCCGCGCCGCCATGGCCCGCGTGACTTGCGGATCAGGCTGAAGATAAAGCTGAAACCAAAGCGGCCCCGGCGTTTGTGGCAGGTTTTCCGGGGCAACCGAGGTTTGACAACTCAGCACCATCCCAATGCCCTGCGCCGCCGCCGCCAGCCGCATCGCCGCCTCGCCTTCCGGGCAGGCCAGCCGCTGAAACGCCATCGGCGCCACCAGCGCCGGAAACGCCAGTCCGGCACCGAGTATCTGCCGCGCCGCCGTGCCTCCGGCCAGATCACGCATAGGGCGCGGCATCAGCCCGATTTCGTCCCACTGGGCGCTGTTGCGGGCCAAAGTGATTTCCCGCCCCGCCCCGCCGGCCAGATAGGCGAAGACGTCCAAGGGAAGTCGCCGACCTGCTTCCAGCTCAAAGTCATCAGCAGTCAGGAGCATCATCCCACCTTCATTGGTCCTTGAGCATATAGCCAGCAGACTGTGATACCACCATGATATGTTCGGGTAGTACTCGAATGGATTCGGCGCGGCGATGACATTCTTACATGTCAGTTCACTACGCCTCGTGCTTTTACCAGTTTGATTTTGGAAAAGGGGTCGCTTGGGGGTGGGTAAATCCTGAAGGTAAATGTTTCTTTATCAATCAAATAATTAATATTGTGGGTGGCGGAGTGGAAGGGATTCGAACCCTCGAGACGTTGCCGTCTGCACCCTTAGCAGGGGTGTGCCTTCGACCACTCGGCCACCACTCCGCCGACCCGTTTAAGGGCAAGCCTTTGCGGGGGCAAGGGGAAAGGTAGGGGATTTTGGGGGTTTCGGAGGGTAAGTCGTGGCAAAAACAAAGGGCGCCCGTGGTTGCGGACGCCCTTTGCCTGAATATGGCTGGATACAGCGGATCAAAGGATCTCGGACATCTTCACAACGCGGCCCTCGGCCACCGACTTCACGGCGGCATCGGCCAGCGCCAGCGCGATCAGGCCATCTTCGCCCGAAGGCTCGGCCTTGCCCTTGCCACCAAGTGCGGCGATGAAGGTGGCGATTTCGGCGGCATAGGCTTCGGTATAGCGTGTCATGAAGAAATCATGCAGCGGCGGGCGGGTATAGCCTGCGGCATTGGCCAGTTCGATCGACACCGGGCGCTGGTTTTCCGCGGCCGCCATGCCAAGGCTGCCATGCACCTCGATGCGCTGGTCATAGCCATAGGTTGCCCGGCGCGAGTTGGAAATCATCGCCTGTTTGCCCGATGCGGTTTTCAGCATCACCTGAACGGAATCGAAATCGCCTGCCGCGCCAATCGCCTTGTCGACCAGAACGGCGGCGGTGGCGACGACTTCGGTGATCTCCTCGCCCAAGAGGAAGCGCGCCATGTCAAAATCATGGATCGTCATGTCGCGGAAGATGCCGCCCGAACGCTTGATATAGTCCACCGGCGGGGCGCCGGGATCGCGCGAGGTGATCGTCACCATCTCGACCGCACCGATCGAACCCTTGTCGATCTCGGCGCGCACGGCTTTGAAATGCGGGTCAAAGCGGCGGTTGAAGCCGACCATCAGCGTGCCTTTCTGGGCGCGCACCACCTCAAGGCAGGCCTTCACGCGGGCCAGCGACAGGTCGATCGGCTTTTCGCAGAACACCGCCTTGCCGGCCTTCACGAATTGCTCGATCAGATCGGCATGGGTGTCGGTGGGCGTGCAGATCACCACGGCGTCGATGTCCTTGGCCGCGCAGATCGCGTCGATCGTGCGCACATCACAGCCATATTGATCGGCAATCGCCTGTGCCGCGGCCGGAAAGGCGTCGGCCACGGCCACCAGTTTGGCTCCGGCATCCCCCGTCACGGCCTTGGCATGCACCTTGCCGATGCGCCCTGCACCCAATAGTCCGAACCGAACTGTCATCTCGCTGATCCTTTGTTGCGGCGCGTGGAACGGGTGTCCTTGGCGCGGTTGAAATTGGAATATTTGTTCCATATGCTATGGGCTGAGCGGGGCAGAGCGTCAAGAGGGGCGGGGATGTGTGCTGACGAAAATACCTCAGGCGCGGTGCCGAAATCGGTGGACGAATTCCGCGCGCGTCTGACGGCTCTGGGGGATGGTCTGCCCAAGCGATTGCAGCAATGCGCCGACCATGTTGCAGCGAACCTTGACAGGATTGCGGTGTCCACCGTGGCGGAAATGGCGGCCGGGGCGGATGTGCCGCCGTCGGCCTTCATGCGGTTTTGCCAGATCATGGGGTTTGCGGGCTATTCGGATCTGCAACGTCTGTTTCGCGAGGCCTATGCGCCGGGATTTCCCGATTATGCCACGCGTCTGGCCAATCTGAAATCCGGCGCGGGCGGGGCGGGGCGGCTATTGGCGGAATTCGTCGAGGCGGGCCGGATGTCGCTGGAGGGTTTGGCGAAATCGGTGGACGAGGCGGCACTGGCACAGGCGGTCGAGGTGCTGTCGCAGGCTGGTGTCCTTCATGTGGTCGGCATGCGCCGCGCCTTTCCGGTGGCCAGTTATCTGGCCTATGTCTTTGAAAAGATGTCGGTTCCGGCCATGCTGCACGAGGGCGCGGGCAAGCTTGACCAACGCCATGCCCTTCGGGAGGGCGATGCGGTTTTGGCGATCAGCTTTGCGCCCTATTCCGAGGAAACCCTGTCGCTTGCTGTCGATGCGCGCGCGCGGGGGCTGGCGGTGGTCGCGCTGACCGACACGCTCTCCAGCCCTTTGGCGCGTGTCGCCGATGCGGTTCTGACCGTGCAAGAGGTGGATTTCGGCGCCTTCCGCTCCTTGTCCGCCACCATTGCCATGGCGATCACGCTGGCCGTGGCGATTGGCACGGCGCGCGAAGAATAAGCGCCCCGGCCAAGGTCTTGCGCCTTTCGAAATACTCCCGCCGGAGGCATGCTCCGGCGGCCCGCAGGTCATACCTCGCCAAATAGCCTGCGACGCGTGCCCGGGAACCGGGCTTCGAGGAGCCCGCAAAGAGCCTCAGGCCCAGCGGCCTTCGAAATCTTCCGGCACCAACAGGTGTTCACGGGACAAATCCGTGGCCTTTTGCACCCCGCAAAGCGCCATGGTGACGTCGAGTTCCTTCCACAATATCTCCAGCGCGGTGGTCACCCCCGCCTGACCCATGGCCCCCAAGCCATAAAGATAGCTGCGGCCGATGAAGGTGCCTTTCGCCCCCAAAGCCAGCGCCTTCAGAACGTCCTGCCCAGAGCGGATGCCGCTGTCGAGGAAAACCTCGGTCTGGTCTCCCACCGCCCGAACGATCTGCGGCAACATGCGGATTGACGATAAGGCCCCATCCAACTGCCGCCCGCCATGGTTCGACACGATCAGCCCGTCGGCCCCGACATCGGCGGCCATGCGGGCGTCGTCGGCGTCCAGGATCCCCTTCAGGATCAGCTTGCCGCCCCATTGGTCGCGGATGCGGGCAACCTTTTTCCAGTCAAGTTGCGGGTCGAACTGTTCATTGGTCCAGGAGGTCAGACTGGCCAGATCGCCCACGCCCTTGGCATGGCCCACAATGTTGCGAAAGGTGCGGCGCGGGGTGGCCAGCATCCCCAAGGACCAGCGCGGCTTCAGCATCATGTCCAGAATATTCGGCAGCGTCAGGCGCGGCGGGGTGGTCAGCCCGTTCTTCAGATCCTTGTGGCGCTGGCCGATGATCTGCAAATCCAGCGTCAGCACCAAGGCCGAACATTTCGCGGCCCGCGCGCGTTCGATCAGGCGGTCGACGAAATCTTCGTCCCGCATGACGTAAAGCTGAAACCAGAACGGGCTGGGGGAGTGCCGCGCCACATCCTCGATCGAACAGACCGACATGGTCGACAGTGTGAAGGGCACACCAAAGGCCGCCGCGGCGCGCGCCGCCTTGATCTCGCCATCAGGGCTTTGCATCCCGCATGAGCCGACCGGGGCCAAGGCAACCTGCATGGCAACCTTTTCCCCGATCATGGTGCTGGCAGTCGTCCGCCCGGTCAGATCGCGCGCCACACGCTGGCGCAGGCGGATCTTGGCGAAATCGCTGACATTCTCGCGGAAGGTCTGTTCGGTATAGCTGCCCGATTCCATGTAATCGTAGAACATCTTCGGGGTGCGCTTTTTGTGCAGCGCCTTCAGATCGTCGATGCAGGTGATGACGGGCATGGAAAACCTCGGATTTTTGCAAGCACACATTGCCAATCTTGCGGGGCGTTACAAGCGCAGACGGGCAGAATCCATGGTTAAAGCGGCGTGACTTGCCCAATCAGCGCGGCTTGCCCACGCCGGAGCCCGGCCGCGTCATGGATCGTCCAAAGCACGGTCCGGCTGATGCGAAAGCGGCGCCCATCGGCGGCTTTGCGGATGCCCGCGTAATCCGCCACCCAACCGCGTTCGGCGGCTTCGCGCAGGAAGCGGCTGCGGTCGGTCTGGATCGCCGCGTCTTCCTCGGCCGAGAGGCGCGACGGCAGGCGGGTGAACGTCTCCCATTCCATCCCCCAAAGCGCCAGCGCGGCAGCATTGGCATAGCAAAACACCGGGTCGGCCTCGGGTCCGTGGCTGACCAGGGGCAGGGGGCTATGAAACAGGCGGCGGGCATAATCCGGCGCAGCCGGATCCGCGTCTGGGATCAAGGGTTTGCCGGTCCGGGCGGCAAAGCTTTGCCCCAAAAGCCGCGACCAGCCCTTGACCGCGGCCCGGTTGCAAACCTCATCCATGGTTCAGGCCGAATGGGCGCCTTTGGCCAGATCGGCGACAAAGGCCAGAACCTCGGCCGGGGTCTTGCCCGCGCCGATTTCCTTGACGATGGCCGAGCCGACGACGCAGCCATCAGCAACCGAGGCGATGGTCCGGGCCGCATCGGGCGTGTTGATGCCAAAGCCGACAATGACCGGCAGGTCGGTCGAGCGCTTGATCCGCGCCACTTCCGGCGCGACATCGCCCGCCTGTGCGGCGGCGGCCCCGGTGATCCCGGTGACCGAGACGTAATAGACAAAGCCAGAGGTGTTTTGCAGCACCTTGGGCAGGCGTTTGGCGTCGGTCGTGGGCGTTGCCAGACGGATGAAGTTCAACCCGGCCTTTTGCGCGGGGATGCACAGTTCGGCATCTTCTTCGGGCGGCAGATCGACCACGATCAGCCCGTCGATCCCGGCCTCGTTCGCCTCTGCCAGAAAGCGGTCAACGCCGCGCGCATAGATCGGGTTGTAATAGCCCATCAGCACGATCGGGGTTTTCTGATCGCCCTTGCGGAAGTCGCGCACCATTTGCAACGTGGCATCCACCGTCATGCCGCCTTCCAGCGCGCGTTGTCCGGCAAGCTGAATGGTCGGGCCATCGGCCATCGGGTCGGTGAAGGGCAGGCCCAGTTCGATGATATCCACCCCGGCCGCCGGAAGACCGTTCAGCACGGCCTGCGCCGTCGCCACATCCGGGTCGCCGGCCATGATGTAAGACACGAAGGCTTTTTTGCCCTCTGCCTTCAGCCGCGCGAAAGTGTCGTCAATTCTGGTCATGGCCGGTCCCCGTTCGATTGCACCGGGTTTCGCAGGTGCAAAGGCGAAAATCAATGGGGGGCAGGCATGGGCTTTGCGTTGACAAAATCCCGGTCACTGGAATTTAAGCAAAGCTTGATTGCCGAAATCCACTTTTCAGGGCCATGTGATGAATTCGATCCTGCGTATCACGGCCACGCTGCTTTTCCTGGTGGCGATCGGCCTTGCCAGCCTTGTCACCGTGGCGCCTTCAACCCCGGCCGACCACCCCGGTATTGCCGCGCTCATGGCGCTTTTGGTGGGGGGCGGGCTTTTGTGGAAGCTGGACGCCAAGGTCCGGGTGCCATGGCGGTTCTATCTGATCCTCGCGCTGCCTGTGGTGCTGTTGCTGCCGATGGTGGTGATCGCCCGGGCGTTTCGGCGGGTCGATATGGTTTCGATCCTGTTTCATGCCGATATGGGCATGGCTGATGCGGGTCTTCAGGGGCTGGAGACGGAGCTTCTGCAAGCGGTTCTCGTCTGTGCCATTCTTGTCATTGCCTTCCGCGGTCTGGTGCGGCTTTGGGGCGGGCAGACCCGCCGCCTTTTGGCCTTTGCGGTTTATGCCTTGGCGATCAACCCGCTTGTGCTGGCACTGGTCTTTCTTGTCAGTGCGCCTGCCCCGAAAGACGATCTGACAAAATTCCTGTCCTATCCGGCACCTGCGCCGGCCGCCGCTCCGCCGGTTGATCTGTTGATGATCTATATGGAGGGCGTGGATCGTCAGTTCGCTGATCCTGCGAACTGGGGCGGTGCTTATGATCCTTTGACGACGATTGCCGCCGGGGGCACGGTGTTTTCGCGCATCTCGCAGATCACCGGTACGGGCTGGAGCCTTGCCGGCGTCGTGGCCACGCAATGTGGCGTGCCCATTCTGCCGCGCGGTCTGCTTTATGGCACCAATTTTGAAAGGCTGCATCAATTCATGCCGGGCCTGACCTGTCTTGGCGACATGTTGGCCGAGCGCGGCTATGACAGCCGCTATATCGTTGGCGGTCCGTTGGAATTCGGGGGGCTGGACATCCTGTTTCGCGGCCACGGCTATACCGAGGCGACTGGCCGCCTCGAATTGGAGGCGCGGCGCCCGAAATCGGAAACCAATGCCGCGATCATCGGCTGGATACTGGATGACCAACTGGTGTTTGATGAGGCGGCCCGGATGCATGACCGTATGGTCGCGGACGACAAACCCTATGCGCTGGTGATCGAAACCATCGGGCCGCATGGCAACAAGGCGCTGATCTCGCGGCGATGTGCCCCCGATGGCCGCGCCGGGTTTACCGAAGATTTCGACCGTGTGCTACGCTGCACCATCGACGATACGGCGGCCTTCGTCGCCGCAGCGCGGGCACGCCAACAGGCAGAGCGCCCGGATCGTCCCTTGCTTGTGGTGCTGCTGTCCGATCATTTGAACCACAACGCCATGGCCCCCACGCCGGGGCCGGATTTCGGGGGATACAATACGGTGATTTTCGCCGGGGCTGGTGTGGCGGCAGGCAAGACCCTTGCCAAGCCCGGCGCGATGATCGACGTCTTGCCGACGGTGATGGAACTGATGGGCCTCTCGCAGCCGCCGCATCGGGCGGGGCTTGGCGTATCCCTCTTGGGATCAGAGCCGACGCTGGTCGAACGGTTCGGCGTGGCAGCCCTGGAACCCATGCTGCTGTTCAATCGCGGTTTGGCGGACCGGATCTGGAAACCCGCACCGCCCGGCCCGCCGTTCCAGCGCGGCCATCGCCCGCCGAAGGGGCCGGGCTTCGGGCCGCCGCCACATGGGCCGGGTTTCGGACCGCCACCGCATGGGCCGTGGTGGGATTGGTTCGGGCCGCCGCATCCGCCTTGATCTGGCGCGCCTTCCCCCCTATCAAGCGCGCGACCAAGCCAAAGGAGCGGGATCATGGGGTTCAAGATGGGCATTGTCGGGTTGCCGAATGTCGGCAAGTCGACGCTTTTCAACGCGCTGACCCGCACCGCTGCCGCGCAGGCGGCGAATTTCCCGTTCTGCACCATTGAACCGAACGTCGGCGAAGTGGCCGTGCCGGACCCCCGGCTGGACAAATTGGCCGCGATTGCAGGGTCAAAGCAGATCATCCCGACCCGCATGACCTTTGTCGATATCGCGGGTCTGGTGCGCGGGGCCTCGAAGGGCGAAGGCCTTGGCAACCAATTCCTTGCCAATATCCGCGAATGTGACGCCATCGCCCATGTGCTGCGTTGCTTTGAAGATGGCGACATCACCCATGTCGAAGGTCGCATCGACCCGGTTGCCGACGCCGAAACCATCGAGATGGAGTTGATGCTGGCCGATATGGAAAGCATCGAGCGTCGTCTGGCGGCGCTGGGCAAAAAGCTGCGCGGCGGCGATCAGGACACGCTGGATCAGGATCGTCTTTTGCGCGCGGCCTTGGCGGCCTTGGAAAAGGGCCAGCCCGCCCGCACCCTGACCATCGCGCCGGAAGACCAGAAACAATGGCGCATGTTGCAGCTTTTGACGGCCAAGGCGGTGCTTTACGTCTGCAACGTCGAAGAATCCTGCGCGGCAAATGGCAACAGCCAATCCGCCCGCGTGGCCGAGATGGCACGCGCGCAAGGCGCGGCCTCGGTGGTGATTTCCGCCAAGATCGAGGAAGAAATCAGCCAGCTTGCCGATGACGAAGCGTCCATGTTCCTTGAGGAAATGGGTCTGCACGAGGCCGGGCTTGACCGTCTGATCCGCGCCGGTCACGCGCTTTTGGGCCTGCAAACCTATTTCACCGTCGGACCGAAAGAGGCCCGCGCCTGGACCATCACCAAAGGCACGCTTGCCCCGCAGGCGGCGGGCGTGATCCATGGCGATTTTGAGAAGGGCTTCATCCGCGCCGAAACCGTCGGCTATGAGGATTACGTCGCGGGCAACGGCGAGGCCGGGGCGAAAGAAGCGGGCAAGTTCCGAGTTGAAGGCAAGACCTATGAGGTGAAAGACGGCGACGTCCTGCACTTCCTGTTCAACGGCTAAAGCGGGCGCCTGACGCCTTTTACCACTTCGGCGATTGCCGCCAGTTGCCGCGCAAGCGGGCTGGAGCGCCGCCAGACCATACCGATCTGGCGCGCAGGCGCGGGCGCTGCAAAGCGGGTGACGGCCACCGGGGCAAGGCGGGTTTCCACCGTCACCGCCATTTCCGGGATCAAGGTCACGCCGATGCCCGCCCCCACCATTTGCACCAAGGTCGTCAGCGAGGAGCCATCCATCACCTCGCGCGGGGCGGCGGCCTGCATCTTGCAAAACGACAGCGCCTGATCTCGGAAGCAATGACCTTCCTCCAGCAAAAGCAGGCGCATTTCCCGCAGGTCGCGGGCATTGGGGGTGGGGCGGCTTGCATCGGCCAAGGGGCGAACCAGCACGAAATCCTCGGCAAACAGCGGCACCTCGACCAGCGCGGGTTCCGACACCGGCAGCGCGACGATGGCGCAATCCAGCCGCCCTTCGGCCAGTTCGGACAGCAATTTCGGCGTGATGGTTTCGCGCAATTGCAAGTCAAGCGCCGGGTAAACCCCTGTCAGTTCCGCAATCACCTGCGGCAGAAGATAGGGTGCAACCGTGGGGATCACCCCCAAACGCAACCGTCCCGCCATCTGATCGCGGGCGATGCGGGCGCTGTCCTCCAACTCCTCGACCAGCCGCAGGATTTCACGGGCGCGGGCGGCGAAATCCTCGCCAAAGCCGGTCAGCCGGATTGCCCTTGCGCTGCGGTCAAACAAGGGCGCGCCAAGCCCGTCCTCCAGCTCCTTGATCTGCATCGACAGGGCGGGCTGCGAGATGGCGGCAGCTTCGGCGGCGCGGCCGAAATGGCCGTGGCGAGCCAGAGACTCGAAATAGCGCAACTGTTTCAGGGTCAGGTTTGTCATCAGGAAAACTTATCAAGACAATCAGGAAATGCAAGTTCACCCAATGATGAAACCCTGTTAGAACCATTCCAGAGACGAGACTCGGCCCCTCAAGGGCGCGGGCCTGATCGGTATTTCAAAGGGAGTTGACGATGGACGACAAAAGCGCAGGCAAATGCCCGGTGATGCATGGGGCAAAGGCTGCCACCCATGGCGGTCGGGGCAACAAGGATTGGTGGCCGAACCAATTGAACCTGTCGATCCTACACCAGCACGGGCCTGCCTCGAATCCCTTGGGCGCGGATTTCTGCTATGCGGAAGCCTTCTCGAAAATCGACTACGCGGCGCTGAAGGCCGATATCGCCAAGGTGATGACCGACAGCCAGGACTGGTGGCCGGCGGACTGGGGCCATTACGGCGGCCTGATGGTGCGGATGGCGTGGCACTCGGCCGGCACCTACCGCACGGCGGACGGGCGCGGCGGGGCCTCGACCGGCACCCAGCGTTTTGCACCGCTGAACTCCTGGCCCGATAACGGCAACCTCGACAAGGCGCGTCGCCTGCTGTGGCCGGTGAAACAGAAATACGGCAACGGGATTTCCTGGGCTGACCTGATGATCCTTGCCGGCAACGTCGCGATGGAGACCATGGGCTTCAAGACCTTTGGCTTCGGTGCCGGCCGTGAAGATCTTTGGGCGCCCGAAGAAGACATCTACTGGGGCGCGGAAGAAGAATGGCTGGCCACATCGGACAAGCCGAACAGCCGCTACTCGGGCAACCGCGAGTTGGACAACCCGCTGGCCGCCGTGCAGATGGGCCTGATCTATGTGAACCCGCAAGGCCCCGATGGCGTGCCGGACCCGGTCGCCTCGGGCCGCGATGTGCGCGAAACCTTTGGCCGCATGGCGATGAACGACGAAGAGACCGTGGCGCTGGTTGCAGGCGGCCACACCTTCGGCAAGGCGCATGGTGCAGGCGATGCTGCGCTGGTTGGCCCCGACCCGGAAGCCGCCCCGATTGAGGCGATGGGCTTTGGCTGGATCAACAAGCTCGGCACCGGCAAGGGCATCCACACCACGACCTCGGGCTTTGAGGGCGCATGGAAGCCGAACCCGACGACCTGGGACCATGGCTATTTCACCATGCTGTTCAAGTATGAGTGGGAGCAGTCCACCACCCCGGCGGGCGCGATTGTCTGGCTGGCCAAGGATGTTGAGCCGCAAGACCTGATCCCCGATGCGCATGACCCTTCGATCAAGCATCGCCCGATGATGACGACGGCCGACCTGTCCTTGCGCTTTGACCCGATCTACGCCCCCATCTCGCGCCGTTTCCTGAACGATCCGGCCGCCTTCGCCGATGCCTATGCCCGCGCCTGGTTCAAACTGACCCACCGCGACATGGGGCCGAAGGCGCTTTATATCGGCCCGGAGGTTCCCGCCGAAGACCTGATCTGGCAAGATCCGATCCCGGCACGTGACCATACCCTGATCGACGCGACCGACATCGCCGACCTGAAGGCCAAGATCCTTGGCTCTGGCCTGTCGACGCAGGAGTTGGTGCTGGCCGCCTGGGCCTCGGCATCGACCTATCGCGGTTCGGACAAGCGCGGCGGCAGCAATGGCGCCCGCGTGCGTCTGGCCCCGCAAAAGGATTGGGCGGTGAACGATCCGTCCAGCCTTGCAAAGGTGCTGAAGGTGCTGGAGGGCATTCAGGCCGCGTTCAACGCCGCCGCAACCTCGGGCAAGAAAGTCTCGCTGGCCGATCTGATCGTCCTGGGCGGCACGGCTGCGGTGGAACGCGCGGCTGTGGCTGCTGGCCATCCGGTTGCCGTGCCCTTCACCCCCGGCCGCATGGACGCCAGCGCGGAACAGACCGATGTGGCCAGCTTTGAGCCGATGGAGCCGGTGGCGGACGGTTTCCGCAACTGGCAAAAGCAAAGCTACCGCGTCACGGCCGAAGAAATGCTGGTTGATCGCGCGCAGCTTCTGACGCTGTCGGCCCCGGAAATGGCCGTTCTGGTCGGGGGCATGCGCGCGCTTGGCGCCAATGCCGGCGGCTCGAAGCAAGGCCTGTTCAGCGCCCGCATTGGCGCGCTGACGCCGGACTTCTTCACCGCACTTCTTGACATGGGCACGGTCTGGTCGCCGGTGAATGCTGACGCCCAGGCCTTTGAAGGCCGCGATGCCAAGACCGGGGCGGTCATGGCCAATGCCAGCCGCGTGGACCTGATCTTCGGGTCCAACTCGCAACTGCGGGCGCTGGCCGAGGTCTATGCCCAATCCGACAATGCGGGCAAGTTCGCGGCTGATTTTGTCGCCGCCTGGGCCAAGGTGATGAACCTCGGCCGGACCGACCTCTAAGCCAAAAGGGCGCGGGGGAAACCCCGCGCCCTTCTCGGAATTTTGCAAAATTCCGGGTCAGAAAATTCGAATTTTCTGATCCGATTTCTTCGAAGAAATCGGCTAGCGTTTCAGCGTCACCACCTCGCCCGGCTGGGCCTTGACCCAATCCGACGCCTGCCCATCCGGCCAGATCACCCGCGCCTCGGCGCTGTCCGCCGCGCCGAGGCCAAAATGCCATGGCACCAACTGCCCCGACATATGCCCGCCGCCCACGGTGATTTCGCGCCGTTGCAAACCGGCTTCGGTTTTCACCTCAACCCATGCCCCGATCGCATCGCGGTTGGCACCTGCCTGTTGCAAACGCACGCTGACAAAACCGCCCAACCCGTCCGAGACATTGCGCCAGACTTCTGGCGCCTCCCAGCGGTTGACGACCAGCAGATCCAGCTTGCCATCGGCATTGAAATCCGCCACCGCGCCGCCGCGGCCATTGGCGAAACTCAAGGCTCCCGATGTCTCGGCGACCTCCAGAAAACTGCCGTCCGCGCGTTGCAGCATCAGGTTGTTGGGGTCTTTCTGGGCAAAATCGGGCATCTTCGACACATTGCCCTTTACCACGAACACATCGGCCAGACCGTCGTTGTTCACATCTTCAAACTGCGCATGCCACGCGGTTGAGGGCCGCAGATCGCCGCCCGTAAAGGGCCGATGCGCCGTCGCCCCGCGCTTGAAGGCCTGATCGGCATATTGCGGCAGCGTCTTGTCTTTGGGCGGAACCAGCACCTGCAATTTGTTGTCCGCCATCGAGGTCAGGTAGAATTCGTTGAACCCGTTGGCATCCAGATCGCGCGCGGCGATCCCCATGCCCCAGATGCGCAACCGCTTCCAGCCTTCCTTGTCGGTCCAAAGGCGCGGCTCGGCCTCCATATGCCAAAGCTGTTCCTGCCCGCCCTTGTAATATTCGCGGTCGTTCGACACCCGAAGATCGCGCGTGCCATTGTTCGCCCAGTCGGTGAACAGCATCGACAGCGCGCAGAAGCTGGGTTTCAGGGGCAGGGGAGAGGCAAAGCCCTTGTCTGCGGGCCGGTGCAACCAATTGTCGGTGCAAGAGCCCCAAGGGAAAGCCTCCTCCTTGCGGTCGATGTAATTGCCAACGGCAAGGGTCGGCCATGTCGCGCCCGGCTCCCATGTCGCGGCAAAGGCGGTGGACCAGGCATCGCCGCCGTCAAAGCTCCAGACTGCATTGGCATTTTCAAACCGGCAGTCCCCCAAGCCCCGCATCAGGTGGTTTTCACCGACCCGCAGCACCGCCAGATCGGTGATACCGTCGCTGTCGATGTCCAAAGGATAGGCCCCGGTGACGCCGGTTTCCGACAGCCCTTCGACGGGCGCGAATGTCAGCGTCCCGCCCGGTTCCGACAGGTTGCGGTAAAGCCCCGCCGGCCCTTCGCCCCCCGCGACAAAGACATCGGGGCGGGCGTCGGCATCGCAGTCGAACACCGCCGCCCCACCCCCGACCATATATTCCCAGTCGCCCATGTAAGGCGTGGCAAGGCCCGCCGCCTCTTTGGCAAATTGCGGCGTGACCGGTGCTTCGGCCAAAGCCGGAGAGGCCAATACCAGAAGGGGCAGAAATTTACGCACGGGTTTTCAACTCCAGAATATGGCCCGCGATGCAGCGGCCCTGTTGCAACCCGTTCTTGTTGGCCGACGGGAAGTGGATCCCGCCATATAGTCTTGAAATGGCGGCCTCCTCGGCGGCCTCCCAGAAGCTGGCAAAGTGGCGGGGCTTGATGCCGTCGGCCTCATGCGTGGCGTCGTCAAAGGCGAAGTCCGGCCCGTAAAGTGCCTCCAACACCGCAGCGGCGGCTCCCGATTGAGTGGAATGGCCCGAGGGGTATTCCGGGAAAGGCGGCGTGTTCAGCAACGGCTCCCAGTTCGGGTCGATCACCCGGCGGATATAGGTGATCGGGCGCAGAAGGTCATACTCGAACTTTGACCGCCAGCACTGCACGAAGCCATCTGAAACCGCCATGCCCAGCATCGCCAGCACTTCGGCCTGACGGTCGACCGGGGTGGCGTCGCGGTCAAAGATTTGCAGCATGATCGACACCCAATGGCCGGGGGGCGTGGGCGACAGCATCGGATCATCGGACCAAAAGCGCGCAATGGTCTTTTGTTCGTCCGTCAGCGATTTCGAGATGTCATGGACCGCTTTCGCATCGGCGTAAAAGGCCGAGGCCGGGTCTTCGCTATAGTCCAGCGCAGGCGGCAGGCCGCAGCCGCCGGTCATCGGAATGGCGAAGGTCCGGTTCTGGCCCCATGTCGGCAAAAGCGGGCGTTGCTGCACCGCGGTGGTATTGGTCGGCACCCAATGGCCGGGGCCTTCGGTCAGGGCGTATTCATAGGGAAAGCCCATGTTTTCAATGGTTGCACCGCCATCGCTGGCCGACCAGTCCAGAATCGCCTGCGACACGGCAATCCCATGCGCCAACGAGCGGTCGGCCACATCCTGACCCACACCCGCCATTGCGACCTCTGACAGGCGCTTTTCCATCGCCTGCATGGCCCGCTGGCCTGTGGGGCCGGTATTGCCGAAATGCGCGGCGATGGCATGGGTCAGCGCGCCTTGCAGCACGCAGGCCTCGTCATGCGGGGCGGCGTCACGGGCGGGCAGGGCGGCAAGGCCCGCGACTTGGCCCGCAAGGCTGCGCAGGGCGGGGTTGCCGGTGGCCTGCGCCTCGAAGGCGGTGATCCCCAGATAGGCAAAGGATCGGGCGGCGACGGGGGGCGAATAGGTGGCGGTGTGGCGGATCAGTTCCAGCAGCAGTTTATACCACTGGCCCAGCACCTGTTCCGCCCGACGCTCGGCCGCAAAGGCGGGCAGGGGGGCAAGGGCCGGGGGCAGGGCGGCAATGACAAGACCCGCCAGCCCCCCTTGCAAAAACCTGCGACGTGCGGGGCGGGCGGGATATTGTGCCATCAGATGTACCGGTTCCAGAGGTTTTCCAGCCGTTCTTGCCGGCCGGATTTCGGTTCAGGCTCAAGGGCCTCGGTGGTGACGCGTGCCGCTGCGGCCTCAAGCCCGCCGGCCAGCATCGCCTTTGCGGGGGCTGTCTCCCATCCGGCATAGCGGGCCTTGCGGGCCGCCTCCAACTCGCCCGATTCCAGCAGCGCGGCGGCGGCTTTCAACGCCCGCGCGCAGGTGTCCATGCCGCCGACATGGGCCAGAACGAGGTCTTCGGCATCCAAGGATTGCCGGCGGATCTTGGCATCAAAATTGGTGCCGCCGGTGCCATAGCCGCCCGCCTTCAGGATCTCATAGAAGGCCAGCGCCTTTTCGGCATGATTGTTCGGGAACTGGTCAGTGTCCCAGCCGGACTGATAGTCATTCCGGTTCATGTCGATCGAGCCGAAAATCCTCAAGGCCGCCGCCGTGGCGATCTCATGTTCAAAGGAATGGCCCGCCAGAATGGCATGGCCCTGCTCGATATTGACCTTCACTTCCTTTTCCAGACCGAAATCCTTGAGGAAGCCGTAAACCGTGGCCACATCATAATCATACTGGTGCTTTGACGGCTCTTGCGGTTTCGGTTCGATCAGGATGGCGCCCTTGAAGCCGATCTTGTGCTTGTATTCGACCACCTGTTGCAGGAACCGCCCGGCATGGGCGCGTTCGGCGGCAAGGTCGGTGTTGAGAAGCGTCTCATAGCCTTCGCGCCCGCCCCACAGCACATAATTTGCGCCGCCAAGCCGGTGGGTGGCGTCAAGGTTGGCCTTCACCGATGCGGCGGCATAGGCGTAGACATCCGGGTCGGGGTTGGTCGCCGCGCCCGACATCCAGCGTTTGTGGCTGAACATGTTGGCGGTGCCCCAGAGCAGTTTGGCCTTATGCTTGCCCTGCTTTTCCGCGAAATACTCGACGATTTCATCAAGGTTGCGCTTGGATTCCGCAAAGGTCGCGCCTTCGGGGCGCACATCGGCATCGTGGAAACAGTAGAAGGGCACGCCAAGGATATCGAACAGCTCAAACGCCGCGTCGGCCTTGGCTTTTGCCGCTGTCATGCTCTCGGCAAACCACGGACGCTCCAGCGTCTGCCCGCCAAAGGGATCGCCACCTTGATAGGCAAAGGAATGCCAATAGGCGACGGCAAAGCGCATGTGGTCTTCCATCCGCTTGCCCAAAACCACCTCATCGGGGTTGTAGTGGCGGAAGGCGAATTCGTTGGTGGAAGACGGGCCTTCATAACGAATGGCGGGAATGCCGTTGAAATAGCCGGGCATGGGATGTCCTTAAATCTTCAAGCCCCGAAGGGCGGTTTGTGCGGCGCGGAAGCGGGCGGCTCCGGCGTCGAAAGCGTCAAGAAGGGTCGGGGTCGGGTCAACCGAACGGGCGATTTTCGGGCGCGTGGCCACCTCGGCCCCGGCCCCGGTGGCGGCCATGATGGCCAGCCGCGCCGCGCCGTAAGCGCCGCCGAAATCCCCCGCCACGGGAAGATCGACCGGCACATTCAGCGCCGTGGCAATGGCAGACAGCCAGTAATCGGAACGCGATCCACCACCCACCGCCAAGAGCCGCTCAATGCGGGTGCCGGTCGCCGCCAAGGCATCACGGCAATCGCGGATGGCAAAGGTCACGCCTTCCAGCACCGCCCGCGTCCCTGCAGCGGTGTCGGTGGCATGCTCCAGCCCCATGAAACTTCCGCGAATGGCGGCATCGTTCAAAGGCGTGCGCTCCCCGCCGAGATAGGGCAGGAACAGCGCCTTGCCGGGGGCGGTCAGCGGGCCAAGACCCGCCGTCAGTTTGGCGGCCTCTTGCCCCACAAAGCGGCCATACCAGTTCAGCGCATCGGTCGCGGCAAGGATCACGCCCATCTGGTGCCATGATCCCGGCAGCGCATGGCAGAAGGTATGCACGGCCGTTGCGGGATCGGGCTGATAGCCATCATTGGCCGCAAACAGCACCCCTGATGTGCCCAAGGACACAAAGGCCTCTCCCGCCCGCACCACGCCCACACCAACGCCCGAGGCGGCATTGTCGCCGCCCCCGCCCGCCACAACCACGCCTTTCGGCAGGCCCCAGCGGGTCGCCAGCGTGTCGCGCAACTGGCCCGATCCCGCAGAGCCTTCGACCAGGCGCGGCATCTGCGCCCGCGAAAGCCCGGTGGCGGCCAGCAGATCGTCCGACCAGTCGCGCCGCCCGGTATCCAGCCAACTGGTCCCCGCCGCATCCGACATCTCGGCCACATGATCGCCGATCAGCCACAGCCGCAGATAATCCTTCGGCAACAGAACCTTGGCGACCTTGGCCCAAATGGCGGGCTCATGCGTGCGCACCCAGTCGAGCTTCGGCGCGGTGAAGCCCGGAAAGACGATATTGCCCGACAGCGCCCGAAAGCGCGGATCGGCGTCCAGCCTTGCGGCCTCGGCATGGCTGCGGGTGTCGTTCCACAGGATGCAAGGCCGCAGCACATTGTCCGCCGCATCCAGCAGCGTTGCGCCATGCATGTGACCCGACAGGCCAATGCCCTTGACGGCCGCCAGACCATGCGCCGCCAACTGGTCCAGAACCGCCTCGGCCGCCGCGATCCAATGCGACGGCTCCTGCTCGGACCAGCCCTCGGCCGGGCGCGAGACGGTCAGGGGCGCGGTGGCCTCGGCCAGCACCTCTTGCCGGTCGTTGATGAGAATACCCTTCAGCCCCGAGGTGCCAAGGTCCAGCCCGATGAACATGTCAGTAGGCCTGCGGGGGTTTCTTGCCCATGATGATCATGCCCAGAATGTCGTCATCGGTGACATCCTTGACATTCACCGTGCCGACCCGCTGGCCGTTTTTCATCACCACGGCGCGGTCGCACAGTTTCATCACCGAATGGATGTCATGCTCGATCAGGAAAATCCCAAGGCCTTGCGCCTTCAACTCCTGGATCAACTCGGCCACCATCTGGGTTTCATGCGGGCCAAGTGCGGCGGTCGGCTCGTCCATGATGAGGATCTTGGCGTTGAAATAGACCGCGCGGGCAATGGCGACCGATTGGCGCTGACCGCCCGACAGGGCCGAAACCGGGACGTTGAACTTTTTGAAGTTCGGGTTCAGCCGTCCCATGATCTTGCGGGTTTCGGCCTCCATCCGGGTTTCATCGACGAATCCGAATGAGTTGACCAATTCCCGGCCCAGAAACAGGTTCGATGCCGCATCAAGATTGTCGGCCAGCGCAAGCGTCTGGTAGATCGTCTCGATGTTATGGGCGCGCGCGTCGCGCGGATCGTTGATGTCGACCTCTGCCCCGTTGATCAGGATCTGGCCGGCATCCTTGCGATAGGCGCCCGACAGGCACTTGATGAGGGTCGATTTCCCCGCGCCGTTATGGCCCAAAAGCCCCACGACTTCGCCCGGATGCAGGTCGATCGACACATGGTCCACCGCCTTGATGCCGCCAAAGGCGATCGAGATGTCGCGCAACTCGACAAGCGGGGTTCCGGTGTTTGGATTGGACATGATGGCCCCCTTACTTGATGCGCTTGCGGTATTGGATGTCGAGGAAGACGGCGAGGACGAGCGCCACGCCAATCACGATCTTGCGGTAAGAGCCGTCGCCAAAGCCGATCAGCACCATGCCGGTCTGCAAGGAAACCAGCACCAAGGCACCGATGATCGCGCCATAGATGGTGCCGACACCGCCTGCCAGCGAGGTGCCGCCGACAACCGCCGCCGCAATGACCATGAGTTCGTCAAGATCGCCAAGCGCGTTGGTGGCCGAGTTCAGGCGCGCCGATGCGATGACCGCGGCAAGGCCCGCCAAGGCGCCCATCAGGGTGAAGATCTTCACCGTCATGGCGCGGGTGTTGATGCCCGACAGCGCCGCCGCCTCGGGGTTGCCGCCGATGGCGAACACATAGCGGCCAAAGCGGGTGCGGGTCATGAGAACGGTCATCAAAAGCGTGACAACCGCCAAGATCAGCACCGGATAGGCGAAGCCATGGGCGATGAACGCGCCTTCCGGCACCTCTTGGCCGAGCGAGCCGTAGTAATCCTTCAAGATGCCCTTGGGCCAGCCATAGGCATTGACGACCAGTGTCGCGATCACGATCAGACCGCAGCCCAGCCCCGTCACGAAATATTCGGCCCACATCGGGCGCAGGGCAAAGCTGTGCAGTTTGCGGGCGGCACGGCCCGAAATGGCCAGCCAGATGACACCTGCGCAGGCAAGGGCGCAGACGATCCAGCTTCCGGTGGCGCCAATGGCCCCGTAAGGCCCGCCGCCCAAAAGCGCAAAATTGGTGTCCACCGGCGAGATGGTCCGCCCGCTGGAGGCAAGGAAGGCCGCCCCGCGCCAGACCATCAACCCGCCCAGCGTGACAATGAACGAAGGGATGGCCAGATATGCAATCATTGCGCCTTGCAGCATCCCGATCAGCGCCCCCAGCACGAGCGCAAAGACCACGGCGATGATCCAGATGGCCGGATTGCCCAAGCCCATCGAGGGCGGCAACCATTCGACCTGCAAAAGGCCCGCATACATGCCGACCACGCCGACGATAGAGCCAACCGACAGGTCAATGTTGCGGGTGATGATGATCAGCACCATCCCGGTTGCCATGATCCCGATCGACGCGGTCTGCACCGACAGGTTCCACAGGTTGCGCGGGGTCAGAAAGGCGCCATCCCCCAAAACCAGCTCGCCATAAAGGTGAAAGCCGGCCCAGATGAGCAAGAGCGCGCCAACCATGCCCAAAAGGCGCGGGTCGATTTCGGTCGCGCGCAGGAAGCGGGTGAAGGCCCCGTCAGCTTTTGCGGCGATCTGGGGGGAATGTGGGGTGTCGGTCATGTTCGTCCATCATCTGGAAAAGGGGACGCCCGGCTGGGCCGCTGAAACGGTCATGGGCCATCGTGCCAAAGGCGGTCCGTTAAGGACGCAAGGCTACGACGGTGCCACAGCCTTGAGAAAAGAAAAACGGGCGCCAACCCTGCGGCTGGCGCCCCAAAGGTCAGCGATTACTCGCAGCCCACCACGCCAGCAGCAGCACCTTCGCAGGCCTGTTCCTTGGAGATGTGGCCCGCGTCGATGGCGACGTTCAGGTTGTCCTTGGTCAAGGGCGTCGGAGCCAGCAGGATCGCGTTCATTTCAACGCCCTTTTCGCCGCCCGAGAACTTGGTGGCGCCTGCAATGGCATCCAGCGCGGTGCCATCGGCCAGAGCCGCAGCAATTTCGCCAGCCGCTTTACCCAGTTGACGCGAGTCCTTCCAAACCGAAACGGTCTGGGTGCCACGCGCCACACGGTTGATGGCGGCAAGGTCGCCGTCCTGACCGCCCAGCGGAACGTTCAGGCCCTGGGCCGCCAAAGCTGCCGCAGCGCCACCGGCCATGCCGTCGTTTTCCGACAGAACCGCATCCACCGCGTTGTTGTTGGCGGTCAGGATCTGCTCCATGTTCTTCTGGGCATTTTCGGGCTTCCAGCCGTCCGAGTTGGCTTCGCCAACGATCTTGATCTTGCCTGCGGCCACATCGGCGCCGATCACTTCTTCCATGCCCTGACGCAGGAACTTGACGTTCGGGTCGCCGGGGTCGCCCAGAATGATGGCATAGTTGCCCTCGGGCTGCGCCTTTTTCACTTCTTCGGCGATGATGCGGCCGACGCCGACGTTGTCGAAGGTCAGATAGAAGGTGCGGTCATCTTCGATCAGACGGTCATAGCCGACGACCGGAATCCCTTCGGCTGCGGCCTTTTCGATGGCCGGCCCGATGGCGTCCTTGTCCCAGGCGTTGATGATCAGCGCGTCAACGCCCTGCGAAATCAGCGCGTCGATGTCCGAAAGCTGCTTTTCGGCCGAGGATTGCGCGTCCGCCGAGATATATTCGTCGCCCGCCGCTTCGATCGCTGCCTTCATGGCCGCTTCGTCGATCTTCCAACGCTCTTCCTGGAACTGCGCCCAGCTTACGCCGATCTTCTTGCCCTCAGCCAGCGCAGCCGACGAGAAGCCAACCGCCGCGATCACGGCGGCGATAAGAACCTTTTGCATGTGTATCCTCCCATGGATGTCGGCCCGCAAAAGCCGGTCCGGCGGATTCGCCGATACCTTCGCAGGCTGCGCCGAATAATTTCAGTTGTCAAAATATATTTGCTGGGACAAACTGGGTTGGACACAGTTTTCACTAGTTTTCGCCGCGATGCAGCATAATTTAGGCGAGATTTGTACAAACCATGACTGCTTTTCTTCAGGGATAAAATAAATGACGCGGATCGCGGACATGGCAGAGGGGGCAGAACGCCGCAAAGGCGTCGGCCCGCTGATTCCGCCCCTGACCGAGAATCAGCGCCCCCTGCGCCAGCAGATCTTTGAACGCATTCGGGCGGCAGGGCATATCCCGCGCGTCACCCTCGCACGCGAACTGGATGTCTCGCCCGCCTCTGTCACGACGATCTGTGCCGAATTGATCGAAGCGGGGCTGATCGAGGAAATCGCCGCCCCGCGCGATACCGACAGCCCGCGCGGACGGCCTGCCGTGGCGCTGGGCGTGCGGGCCGATGCGCATCTGGTCGCGGGTATGAAGCTTTCGGATCGCGAGCATACGGCGGTGGTGGTCGATTTCGCGGGCAATCTGATCGCGGATGAGGCCGTGCCGCGCCAACCCGGCGCCATGACGCTGGAGGCTTTGCTGGAGGCGATCGAGGCGCTTTTGGTGCGGGTTTGCGCCAAGGCCGGGATCGCACCGCGTGAGCTGACCGCCGTGGGCATCGGCGTGCCGGGCTTTGTCGATGTGGCCGAAGGGCTGGTGCATTGGTCCTCGGTCCTGCAAGACCGCGCGGTGCCGCTTGCCGCCGCCGCCAGCGCCCATGTCGGCGTGCCCGTCACCATCGACAACGACGCCAACCTCGTGGCGTTGGCCGAACTGTGGTTCGGGGCAGGTCGCGGGCTGTCGGATTTTGCCGTGGTCACCATCGAACATGGCGTCGGCATGGGGTTCGTGATGAACCACCGCATCTTTCGCGGCTCGGGCCGCATGGGGATGGAGCTGGGCCATACCAAGGTGCAACTGGATGGCGCGCTTTGCCGCTGCGGGCAGCGCGGTTGCCTTGAGGCCTATATCGCCGACTATGCTTTGGCGCGCGAGGCGACGACGGCGCTGAACCGCCCCGCCACCGATACGCTGTCAATCAACACGCTTCTGGAAAGCCTTTACGACCATGCCAAGGCGGGCAATGCCACCGCCCGGTCGATCTTCCGCCGCGCCGGGCGGTATTTGGCGGTTGGGTTGTCGAATGTGGTGAACCTCTTTGACCCGGAACTGATCATTCTGTCCGGTGACCGGATGCGCTACGACTACCTTTATGCCGCCGAAACGCTGGCCGAAATGGAGGCACTGGCGATCCACACCGGCCGCCCGCGCCCGCCGATCGAAATTCACGCCTGGGGCGATCTTCTTTGGGCGCATGGCGCGGCAGCGCTGGCGCTGTCGGTGGTCAGCGAGAACCTGCTGTCGCCCGCGCGGGAACTCGCGGCCCAATGACTGCGCGGGAACTCGTGGCACAATAACTGCGCGGGCACTCGTGGCCTAATCCTCAGCGCCCGATCAGACCCAACATCTCTGCCGCCGCCGCTTCCGGCGTGGCTTGCCCCGCGGCCACGCTGGCGCCCAACCGCTCCATGATCCCCTTGGCCGGTTCCCGCGTCAGCGCCGCCAGCAGACCCTGCCGGACTTCTTCTTCAAACCAATGCCGTGCCTGCGCCGCGCGCCGCGCGTCCCAATGCCCGTTCTCGCGCCGCCAAGCGGCAAGCGCCTGCATCTCCCCCCAAGCCTCGGCCATGCCGGAGCGTTCCACCGCCGACACCATCATCGCCTTGGGAAAGCCGCCCGGGTCTTGCGGGCGGCGGCGCAGCAGGCGAAGCGCGCCCGCATAATCGCCGCAGGTACGCGTCGCCGCAGGCTTCAGATCGCCATCCGCCTTGTTCACCAGAATCAGGTCCGCCATCTCCATGATGCCGCGCTTGACGCCCTGCAATTCATCCCCGCCCGCAGGCGCAAGAAGGAGAAGGAAAAGATCGCACATTTCGGCCACCATGATCTCCGACTGGCCAACGCCCACCGTCTCGATCAAGACCACATCGAACCCCGCCGCCTCGCACAGCGCCACCGCCTCGCGCGTGCGCCGGGCGACGCCGCCCATCTGCGCCTGAGAGGGGGAGGGCCGGATGAAGGCCAAAGGATCGCGGGAAAGCTCCTCCATCCGGGTCTTGTCGCCCAGAATCGAGCCGCCCGATCGCGCCGAAGACGGGTCCACGGCCAGAACCGCCACCCGCTTGCCCATGGCGGTCAATTGCTTGCCAAAGGCTTCGATGAAGGTGGATTTGCCCACCCCCGGCGTGCCGGAAAGCCCGATCCGCAACGCCTGCCGATCGCGCCCCAAAGATGACAACAGCGCCAGCGCCTGCGTCCGATGATCGGGCCGCGCGCTTTCGACCAGCGTGATCGCCCGCGCCAAAGCTCGCCTGTCGCCCGCCCGAATGGCTTCTGCCGAAATCATGCCCACCCCACGCCGTTTTCTCTCTTTTGCCCGATGCCAAGGCACAGCGCCAGTGGTCAAGGCGGAGCAACGGGGGCTTCGCGCCCCCGCGCGGGATGTATCCATCCCGCTTCCCCCACGGGGTATTTCTGCCAAGATGAACAGGCCGCCTTTATCTTGGCCCAAATACCCCCGCGCGGAGTGCATCTTTCCGCCCGGTGACAAGGGCGGCACAATCACCGATAAGGCGCCATGTCTGACCGTCTGCCTATAGATGATGCCCTGCCCGCCCTGACCGCCGCGATGGCCGCGCGCGGGATGGCCGTGTTGCAGGCCCCGCCCGGTGCGGGCAAAACCACGCGGGTTCCTCTGGCCTTGATGGGGCAGGTCGCAGGTCGCATCGTCATGCTGGAACCGCGCCGCCTTGCCGCCCGCGCCGCTGCCGAGCGGATGGCCGAAACCTTGGGCGAGCCGGTGGGTCAGACCGTCGGCTACCGCATCCGGGGCGAGGCTAGGGTCTCTGCCGCGACCCGCATCGAGGTGGTGACCGAAGGCATCCTGACCCGGATGATCCAATCCGACCCCGAGCTTCCGGGTATTGGGTGCCTGATCTTTGACGAATTTCACGAACGCAGCCTGAACGCCGATCTTGGCCTTGCGTTGGCCTTGGAAATCCGCGCCGCGCTGCGCGAGGATCTGCAGCTTCTGGTGATGTCCGCCACGCTGGATGCCGCCCCGGTTGCCGCGCTGATGGGCGATGCGCCGATGGTCACCTCCGAAGGCCGTGCTTTTGCGGTGGACACCCGCTGGCTGCCGCGCCCGGTGGATGGCGCGATGCGGTATGAGGCGGCCGTGGCCAGCCTAGTGCTGCAAGCGGCCGAGGAAACCGCCGATGGCGGTCTTTTGATCTTTCTGCCGGGCGAAGGCGAGATCCGCCGGGTGGAAACCGCGCTGCGCGGGCGGCTGGCCGAGAGTTTCGACATTCGCCCCTTGTTTGGCGCCATGGAATTTGCCGCCCAACGCGCCGCTCTTGCGCCGGCCGCAGCGGGGCGCCGCAAGGTGGTGCTGGCGACGTCGATCGCGGAAACTTCGCTGACCATTCCCGATATTCTGGTGGTGGTGGATGGCGGCCGCGCCCGCCGCGCACGGTTTGATCCGAATTCAGGCATGTCGCGGCTTGTCACCGAACGCGTCACCCGCGCCGAGGCGGAACAGCGCCGGGGCCGCGCGGGCCGCGTCGCCCCCGGCACCTGTTACCGGCTGTGGACGCGTGGCGAGGAGGGCGGCATGCAGGCCTTCCCCCCCGCCGAGATTGAAGCCACCGATCTGACGGGGCTTGCGCTGGAACTTGCGCTTTGGGGCGCGGAGGATCTGCCCTTCCTCACGCCCCTCCATCCCGGCACCCTGGCCGAGGCGCGCGCGCTTTTGACGGGGTTGGGCGCACTGGATCAGGGCCGCATCACCGCCCATGGCCGGGTCTTGGCCAAGCTGCCCTTGCACCCCCGCCTTGGCCATATGCTGGCGATTGCCGGGCCAAAGGCCGCCCCCCTGGCAGCCCTTATGGCCGACCGCGACCCGCTGAAAGGCGCGCCGCCCGATCTGACCTTGCGCCTGCGCGCGCTGGCGGACCCGAAGAAGTTTGAATCTGAGACCCCTTGGGCCATCAACCGCCCCGCCTTGGACCGGATTCGCGACGAGGCCCGCCGGCTTGCCAAAGCCGCAGGGCACGAGGAGCGTGCCGATCTGTCTGCGGCGCAGATGGCAGCACTCGCCTATCCTGATCGCATCGGCCTGCGCCGCAAGGGGGATGCGCCGCGCTGGCTCTTGTCGGGCGGCAAGGGGGCCGCGATGGAGCCGGGCACGCCGCTGGCGGGGGCGCGGCTGATCGTCGCCACCGATCTCGATGGCGATGCGCGCGAGGCCGCAGTGCGCCAAGCCATCGCGCTGAGCGAGGCGGAGTTGCGCGCGCTTTATGCCGATCAGATTGCTTGGCAAGATATTTGCGAATGGTCGCGCCGCGAGGGCCGCATTCTGGCGCGCAAACAGGAACGCTTTGGCGCCATCACCCTTGCCGATCAGCCTTGGCCCGACGCCCCGCCCGAGGCGATGGCCCGCGCCGCGCTGGACGGTTTGCGCCTGATGGGCCTGACCTTTACCCCCGCCGCCCGCCGCCTGCGCGCCCGCATCGAATTGGCGCGCGCGGGCGGGGATACTTGGCCCGATTGCCGGGACGAGGCACTTTTGGCCAGCGCCGAAGGCTGGCTTTTGCCCTATTTGGGCAAGGTGAGAACCGAGGCCGATCTGCGCAGCCTTGATCTGCATGATGCGCTGTTGTCGCGTCTTGACTGGGGTCAGCAGGCCGAGCTTGATCGCCTCGTGCCCGCGCATTTCACCACGCCCTTGGGCCGCCGCGTGCCGATTGATTATGACGGCGATCACCCCGGCATCGAAATCCGCTTGCAGGAAATGTTCGGCGTGACCATCCATCCGACCGTGGGGCAGGCGCGAAAGCCGCTGCGCGTCACGCTTTTGTCACCGGGGCAAAAGCCCATTCAGGTGACGCTGGATATTCCGGGCTTCTGGCGCACATCTTACGCCGATGTCCGCAAGGACATGCGCGGCCAATACCCCCGCCATCCCTGGCCCGAAGACCCGACCGAGGCCGAACCCACGTTGCGCGCCAAGCCGCGCGGGACCTGATCTCAGGCCTCGCCTGCCCTGCGGATTTCATCGCGGATGCGCTGTGCCATGAAATCGGTGAACAGCGTCACCTTGGGGTCTTTCAGGCGGCGGTGCTGTGACAGGCTGGAAAGCTGGGTGGGCAGGGGCGGCGTGGCCGAGGCCACCGGCACCAGGGCGCCGGATCGCAAATGGCCCGCCACCTCGAAGATCGGCTTCATCACGATGCCGCGTCCGTCAAGCGCCCAGCCGGTCAGCACATCGCCATCATCACTTTCGAAGGGGCCGCTGATTTCATAGCGGCGCGGGCCGTCCGGGGTTTGCAGCGTCCATTGAAACTCCTTGGCGCCGGGAAAGCGCAGGTTCAGACAATCATGCCTGTCGTTGATCAAGGCCGCCCCATCTTCAGGCATGCCGCGCCGGGCGATATAGCTCGGCGCGGCGCACAGGACGCGCGGGCAGTCGGCGATCAACCGGACCTTCAGCGTGGAATCCTCCAAAACCCCCAGATGGAAGGCCACATCCAGCCCTTCGGTGGTGACATCAATGATGCGGTCCGACAGGCGCAGGCGCACGTCAATCTGCGGATAAAGATCTTTGAAGGCAGGCACATGCGGCGCGATGAACCGCCGCCCGACGCCCAAGGGGGCCGCGACAAAGATCGTGCCGCGCGGGTTTTGCGTGACATCCATCACCGCGGACTCGGCGTCATCAATCGCCTCCAGCACCTTGCGCGCGCCGTCATAGAAAATCCGGCCATTCTCGGTGGGTTGCAAGGACCGGGTGGTGCGCGAAAACAGCCGCACCCCCAGATGCTTTTCCAATTCCGAAATCCGGGCCGAGGCCACGGCGGGCGAGGTGCGCTGATCGCGTGCCGCAGACGACATGCTGCCCAGTTCAAAGACACGGACGAACATGCGGATGTTGTTCACATAGGACATCGGCGTGATTTTCTTTCGTGGCTTGAAAGTGATCTGACATTTAATGGATTAACAGAAAGGTGTGCGCCGGTATAGCTTTTCGTATCCATCAAAGGGGGACGGATGATGTATGATTGGATGGTCTTGGGCGAATGGCTGGAATTGGCCGTGCGCTGGCTGCATGTCATCACAGCCATCGCCTGGATTGGCAGTTCGTTTTACTTCATCGCGCTGGACCTTGGCCTGCACCGCGACCGCAATCTGGCAAGCGGTGCCGATGGCGAGGAATGGCAGGTGCATGGCGGTGGCTTTTACCACATCCAGAAATATCTGGTGGCCCCCGCACAGATGCCCGATCACCTTGTCTGGTTCAAATGGGAAAGCTACGCCACATGGCTTTCGGGCTTTGCCATGCTGGCCTTGGTCTATTACCTCGGGGCCGAGCTTTACCTGATCGACCCGGCCGTGATGGAGCTGACCCAAACGCAGGCCATCGCGATTTCCATCGCCTCGCTGGCCTTTGGCTGGATCGCCTATAACACGCTGTGCAAGGTCTTCGTGAACGCCAACCAGACCGCGCTGATGGCGGCGCTGTTCGTCGTGCTGGTCGGTATGGCGTGGTTTTATACGCAGGTGTTTTCGGGCCGGGCGGCGATGCTGCATCTGGGGGCCTTCACCGCCACCATCATGTCGGCCAATGTGTTTTTCATCATCATGCCCAATCAGCGCGTGGTGGTGGCCGACCTGATCGCAGGCCGCAGCCCCGATCCGAAATACGGCAAGATCGCCAAGCAGCGCTCCACCCACAACAATTACCTGACGCTGCCCGTCGTCTTCCTGATGCTGTCGAACCACTATCCCTTGGTCTTTGCCACGGACTACAACTGGATCATCGCCAGCCTTGTCTTCCTGATGGGGGTCACCATCCGGCACTGGTTCAACACCCGCCACGCCCGCAAGGGCAACCCGCATTGGACGCTTGGCCTGACGGTGATCCTGTTTCTCATCACCGCATGGCTTTCCACGGCGGCGATGCGCACCCAGCCTGAGGAGGCCGCGCTGAACGGGGCTGCGCTGCATTATGCCAGCGCAGCGGGGTTTGACGATGTGGTCGGCATCGTGCAGGGCCGCTGTTCGATGTGCCATGCGGCGGAGCCCGGCTGGGAGGGGCTTGCCTGGCCGCCGAAAGGCGTGGTCCTGGAAACCCCCGCCCAGATCGCGCAAGAGGCCAAGCGCATCTATGTGCAGGCCGGGATCACCCATGCCATGCCGCCCGCGAACCTGTCCTATATGGAACCGGCCGAGCGTGAGGCGATCATCCACTGGTTCCGTTCCGCCGGGCAAGGCGGGGTTGAGGGCTGATCCGCAGGTCGGGCTTCCGCCCGCGCTCCCTCAGGACATGCGTCGGGACGGATGCCATACGCGGGCCATATATCGGCCAGATCCTGATTTTCGCCGAAAATCAGCGCGTTAACCGGCCTTCAGCACCTTTTCCAGCCGCTCAAGGAAAAACGCCACATTGTCATGGCTGAACACCATCGGCGGGCGGATTTTCAACACATGCCCCTTCGGTCCGGTGGCCGAAATCAGCACGCCCTCATCGCGCAGGCGGTTGACGATCTGGCCCGCGCGGCCCGCATCCGGGGCACCGGTTTCGTCCACGATGTCCTGACCCAAAAACAGCCCCGCAGCGCGCAACTCGCCAAGGACCGCATGGTGTTTTGCCAACTCCCGCAGGCCCTCGGCAAAGACGCTGCCCACTTGGGCGCAATTGGCCATCAGCCCTTCGCCCTCAATCACCTCCAAAACCGCCATCGCGGTTGCGGCCGCCACGGCATTGCCGCCAAAGGTGTTGAAATAGCGTGCCTTTGCGCCAAAGGCCTCGATCACGCGGGGCTGCATCACAAGGCCCGCGACGGGATAGCCATTGCCCATCGGCTTGCCCAAACTGACCATGTCCGGGATGAGCCCGTGGCGTTGAAAGCCCCACATCGCCTCGCCCGTGCGGCCGAAACCGGGCTGCACCTCGTCGGCGATGAACAGGCCCCCCGCCGCACGAATGGCCGCGACGGCAGGGGCCAGAAAGCCCGCAGGCGCGGTGAAAACCCCGTCTGAGGAAAACACCGTATCCACGATCAGCGCGGCGGGCTTGATGCCATGGCGCTGCAAATCCCGGATCGCGGCCTCCACCCCGGCGGCAAAGACCGCGCCGGTGTCAGGCCCGGTGCCGGGGGCGGGCACCACCCGCACATGCTGGCCCAAATCCACCCCGGACCCAAGGCTGGGCGACATGCCGGCGATGGCGTAAGTCACGCCGTGATAAGCGTTTTCCGTCACGATGAACCCGGTCCCGCCGGTATGGGCGCGCGCAATCCGGAAGGCCAGATCATTCGCCTCCGACCCGGTGCAGGTGAACATCACATGGCTCAACTCACCCGGAAAATGCGCCAAAAGCCGCTCGGCATAGGTCAAGACGCCATCGTGCAAATAGCGCGTATGGCTGGCCAAAACCCCCGCCTGCCGCGCCATGGCGGCAACCACATGCGGATGGCAATGCCCGACAGAGGCCACGTTGTTATAGGTGTCGAGATAGGCGCGGCCCTCGGTGTCATAAAGCCAGACGCCCTCGCCGCGCACCAGATGCACCGGGGTTTCATAAAACAGCCGATAGGCCGGTCCCATGGCCTTTTGCCGCCGCGCGACAAGCTCTTGATCCGCCTTGGACAGATTGCCTTTGCCCGGTTGATAGGCATTGGGCATGGTTCCGGGCATGTGGGCAGCGTCAGACATCGGTCACTCCATCGGGCAGGCGCGGGCCAAGGCCCGGTTCACATCATCGCGAGGCAGGCTGGCCAGCGCCACAAGCCCCGCACGGGCAGAGGGGAAATTCCGCAGGATATAGGGGGCGTTCTCGGGGTATTTTGCCGCCCGCCACGAGGTGATGCACAGCGTCGTCAGCATCCGCGCGGCGGTCAGGTCTGGAACCAAAGACAGCTCCAACCCGGTCAGCGGCAGGGTCCGGTGATAGGCAGTGACAAAATCGACAAGGCTTTCCATAGGCGCCTGCGGATCAATCTGATAGGCCGCCGCCACCCCCAGATCGCAAACCAAAGGCGTGCGCACCATGTCGCCGAAATCCAGCACACCCGAGATGCGGTCTGGGTCCGTCTCATCCACCAGAACATTATGGGGGTTCAGATCGTTATGCACCACCTGCCAGCGGCAATCGGCAAGCCGGGGCTGCACATGGCGGTCAAAATGATCCAAGGTTGCGGTGCAAAGCGCGCGCAGCTCCTCTGGCACATGCGGCAAAAGCGGGCGCAGGGCGCTGGCCTGCTTGATATCCCATTGCAGGACATGATCCGCGCCCGGATGGTCAAAGCCTTGCAATCCAAGAGAAATCCGCGCGGCCATCACCCCCATGCCCGCACGCTGGGCGCGCGTATGCGGGGCCATGTGCAAAGGCATGCCGTCCAGATAGGTCAGAACCCGCAACAGCCCATGCGGCGTTTCAATCTCGGTTGCGCCTGTGGTGGTGCGGATCACCTGCGGCACGGGCAGGCCCTTGCCCTCCAGATGCAACAGGGCAGCGGTCTGAAAATCGGTCACCGCGCGCGGTTCGGCCCGATTGGCGAACTTTACCACATAGCGCCGCGCGCCATCGTCCAGCCGCAGGTTCAGATCGCGTTCTGACGTCAGCCGCTTCACCTCCCCCGACAGCCGGTAATGCTGGGCCAGAAGGGCGGCCCCCTGCGTGTCGGACAGCTCAGGCGGGTGCGAGGATAGAAGATCACCGGTCATAGTCATGGCGCCATCAGCCCCAAGGAGGGGGGCCAAGTCAACCCGGCGTCGGTTGGCCACACTGTCACGCCCGTCTAAAGCGCCAAATCGGCCCAAAGCGGAAAGTGATCCGAGGCGGGGCAAGAGGTGTCGGCCCAGACGCGCCCCAAGCGGGGGGCAAAACCGGCATCGACAAAGATATGGTCAAGCTGCCGCAAACGGCGCGTGCCGGAGATCACCTTTTCATGGCTGTACAGACCCAGACCGGCCGCGGCATCCACCAGCGCCCCGCGGTAACGCGCGCCGGGGTGGTAAGGCACCGCCCCCACGATCGCCTGATATTCCGCGCTGCCGGGTTCGGAATTGAAGTCACCCATCCAGATCATTTCGGCCGGGCAGGGGGGCTCTGCCTGACCCTCGGTCCAATTGCGGGCGGGCTCGTCATCGGTGCCCGACCACGGACCGACCGGACAGAGCGCTGCTTGCAGCGCCGCGATCTGCGCCAGCCTTTCGCCAACGCCCACATGCGCCAGATGCACCGAGACAACCCGCAACGGGCCGGAGGGCGCCGCGATGCAGGCCTCCAAGGCACAGGTTTGGGTGTTGATCGGGTCGATCATCGGCATGAGCGGCAACAGGTGCAGGCGGCTCCACAACACCGGCCAGCGCGAGACGATCATCGGGCCGAATTGGCGGCGGCGGTTGGTGACCCTGCCCGCCGTGACGGTCGAGGCGTCCATGTCAAAGCCGGGGCCGTAAACCGTGAAGCGGTCGGGCAGCAGGGCCTGCAAACGCGCCGGCTGGTCGTCGAACCCGGTGCGTGACCAATGCCGATCCACCTCTTGCAGGCAGGCAATATCGGCCCCTGCGATCACCTGCGCCGCGCGGGTCAGATCATAAACCCCATCGGCGCCAAGCCCGTATTGCATATTGAACGACAACAGCCGCATGAGGCGCCCCCGGATGGTCCTATGACCCCGTCGAAACTGGCACTGGCCCGCCTGCCTGCGCAAGGGCAGAGTGCGGCAAAAAGGACGTCGCCAATGCTGATCCGCCCCCCTGTCGCCGCCGACCGCCCCGAATGGGAGCGGCTCTATGCCGGTTACGCCGCTTTTTACAAGGTCGCGCAAACCCCTGAGATGCGGGCAACCGTCTGGGGCTGGCTTCACGATCCCGCCCAACAGACGCGTGGTTTCGTTGCCGAGGATCAGGGCCGCCTGATTGGCCTTGCCCATTTCCGCCCGTTTGCCCGCCCGCTGTCAGCCTCGACCGGCGGCTTTCTGGATGATCTGTTCGTTGACCCCAGCGCGCGCGGTTCGGGCGCGGCCGATGCGCTGATTGCCGCCATCGCCGAGGAAGGCCGCAAGCAGGGCTGGACCGTCATTCGCTGGATCACCGCCGAGGACAATTACCGCGCCCGTGCGCTTTATGACCGGCTGGCGGAAAAGACCAAATGGGCCACCTATGACCTGCGGCTCGACCCGCTGCCGCCGGCGTAAAGATGAGTATTTGCAAAGGCGCAAATCCATCAGCCCGCGCGCATCGGTCTTGCGCCTTTTGAAATACTCCCGCCGGAGGCCCCGGCTTGGGACAGGGCGGTAAGGAGGCAGGACAGGCTCAATCCAGCCCGTCGTCGGGAATGTTCAGCACCCTGCCGCAGGCTTTGCAATGCACGGCGTCATGGTCATGACGGCGCAAGCCGCAGGTCGGGCAGGGAAACTCCGCTTTCGACGGGCGCAGGATCACCTGCACCAGCCGCAAGAACAGCGAAATGCCGAAAACCATGATGACAACGGCCAAAAGCTTGCCGCTATGTCCGACCAGCGTGATATCGCCATAGCCCGTGGTCGACAGGGTGGTGACGGTGAAATACATCGCATCCACATAGTTCTCGATCTTGTCGTTGCGGCCGATCTGCGTTTCATAGACCAGCGCGGTCATGACAAAGATGAAGATCGCCAGATTGATCGCGGCCCGGATGGTGGTTTCATTCTGGCGAAAGCGCGGGAAGTCGGCGCGCAATTGCACCAGTGTTTCGCGCGAATGCAGGATGCGGAAGATCCGCAAGACCCGCAGGAAGGCCAGCCCCTCACCCCAGATCGGCGCCAAGAGCGAGGCGACGACGGACAGATCAACCAGCGCCCAAAAGCTGAAGACATCGCGTTTCAGGTTAGACGAGGACCAGTATCGCAGCACCACCTCGATCAGAATCAGCGCGCCGATGAGTGTGTCGATGTTTTCGGTATGCGTGCCACGGGTAATGAAGGAGGTGGCCACCAGATAGCCGACCGTCATGAGATCAAAGCTCATCAACCCATAGCGGAAGCGATCCGACCGCGCGCTGGGGCCTTCGTAAAGATCGCGAATGGTCTGACGCAAGGATTGGCTCATGCCTCATTGGTAGCGGCAGGGCGCGGGCGCCAAAAGAGGGAATTCCTTTCGGCCCCCCGCTTTGCGCGCTCAGGGCAGGGAAATCCAGATGAAAAACGCGAACATCACCGGCACCATCGGCAGCGCGGCCATGGTCAGCGCCACCGGCCCCCAGATTTTGACGGCCAGAACCAGAACGGTCAGCGCAATGGCCAGAAGGTAGAACACCATGTTCACATCGCGGCCGATATCGCGGGCAATCCAGCCGATCAGGGGCAGCGGGCGGGCATTGGTGGATGAAACGGACATTTGAGACTCCGGATTGGGTGCCCTTCAAATGGTGCGTTTCAGATGCAAGTTACAGCGCGCAGATTGCCGCAGGTGGGGCTTTTGCCTGCGTCATCTTGTCAAGGTGCCAAGGAACGCGGCCAGATCATCGGTGTGATGGTGGATATGATCCTGCGGGGCTGCCTCCGGAGCGACATGCACCGTACGCATCCCCATCGCATGGGGAACCTTCAGATTACGGATGTCATCTTCGAACATCGCCGCGCGGGTCGGGTCCAACCCATCCAGCCCAAAGACCATTTCAAAGGCGGCGCGGTCGGGTTTGGGGTGAAAACCCGCATGCTCGACGCCATAGATCGCATCGAACAACCCCGACAGACCGCGGGCCTCCAGCACCTTCACCGCATAGGGTTCCGAGGCATTGGTATAGACAATCCGGCGGCCGGGCAGATCGGCGATGCGGGCGGCCAATTCCGGGTCGCGGGGCAGCAGGCTGAAATCAATGTCATGCACGGCGGCCAGATAGGGGATCGGGTCGATGGCATGATCGCGCATCAGCCCGGCCAGCGTGGTGCCATAGCTGTCCCAATAGTGCTGCCGAAGGTGGTTCGCCTCCTCGCGGCTGATCTTCAGGGCCTGCATCACCCAATCGGTCATCCGCACCTCGATCTGGTCGAACAGGCGGTAACGCGGGGGATAAAGCGTGTTGTCGAGGTCGAAGACCCAGGTGGAGACGTGGTGGAAGTGCTGTTTGGTCATGAGGTCTTTTATCCTTTGTCGCAAGACGCGTCCATTGGCCGGGTTGATCGCGGCGCGAAAGCCGCTAGTGTCGCGCCCCGGAACCGGAGGGCTGCCCGTGCAGAAAGACGCCTATACGCTGATCCTTGAGGCCATCGAACGCGGGGATTTCAAACCCGGCGATCGTTTGGTCGAATCGGAACTCGCCGAACGTCTGGGCGTCAGCCGCACACCCGTGCGCGAGGCGCTGCAACGGCTGGAAACCCAAGGGATGCTGACGCGTGACGGTCGCAGCCTGATCGTGGCCTCGCTGGATCACAATCAACTGGCCGAACTTTATACCGTGCGAACCGAGTTGGAGGGGCTGGCCGCGCGGCTGGCCGCGCGCCATGCCACGGATGAGGAGATTCGCGTCTTGCGCGGCATGGTTGAGGATGATCGTGCTCTTCTGGGCGGGGATCCCCGCGCCTTGTCGCGCGCCAACAAGCGGTTCCACCGGCTGATCCATCTGGCCAGTCACAACCGTTTTCTGGTGCAGCAGTTGGACCTTGTGCATCGCTCGATGGCGCTGATGGCGACCACCTCTTTCGCCGCCGAGGGGCGCGATGAGGTGGCTTTGGCCGAACATGACCAGATCGTTGCCGCGATTGAGGCCCATGATGGCGAGGCGGCCTATCAGGCGCTGAAATCCCATATTTCCAAGGCGTTTGAGACGCGGCTGCGGGTGGATGCGGGCGAGTTGAAAACCCGCTAACCGATCAGGTCAAATTCGCCATGCGGGGTTTTGTCCCAGTAAAATGGCTGGACCAGCATTTCCCAGGCGGCCTTGTAGGCGGCAAGGGTGGCAAGCGGGTAGTAGAGCACCATCGTCGGCACCCAAAGCGGTGAAAGCTTGTGGCCGGTGCGCGCGAGCCCTGCGATGCCAAAGGCGATCAGGCTGGCCTCGACCGCCAGAAAGCTGAGCATCAGCAGGATAAAACCGCCCTCGGGCAGGATGTTTTCCACCGGATGGGCAAAGCCCAAAGCCAGCAGCCAAAAGCTCCATAAAACCGGTGCCAAGAGCGCATGCAGCACCGATCCGGCCAGCAAAAGCTGAAAGCCCAGGAATTTGCGCGGCCCAAGTTCGCGCCACAGCAAGACCGGGTCGCGCATATGGGTCAGCCAAGTCATCATGAATCCCTTGATCCAGCGTGAGCGTTGCTTGACCCAGGATCGGGGGCGGCAATTGGCCTCCTCAAACGTCGTGGTGTCCAAAAGCTCCGTCCGATAGCCGCGCCGGGCGATCCGCATGCCCAGATCGGCGTCCTCGGTCACGTTGTGGGCATCCCAGCGGCCAAGATCTTCCAGCACCGCGCGGCGGAAAAACAGCGTGGTGCCGCCCAAGGGCACGGCCAGCCCCAGCCGTTCAATCCCCGGCAAAAGCAGGCGGAACCAGGCGGCATATTCGATGGTGAAACAGCGCGAGAACCAATTGACGCGCGGGTTGTAAAAGTCGAGCCGCCCTTGCAGGCAGGCCAGATCGGGGCCACGGGCATGAAAGCGGCCCACCACCTTGCGAATCTGATCCGGTTCAGGCGCATCTTCCGCGTCATAGACCCCCACGATGCTGCCCCGACACTGGTCCAGCGCAAAGTTCAGCGCACGGGGTTTGGTCTTCACCGTGCCATCAGGCACCACCACAAGGCGCATCCATCCCGGCAGATCGGCGCGGTCAAGGGCTGCGCGGGTCAGGTGATCGTCAGCCTCGACGACCAGCAGAACGTCCAAAAGCTCGTGCGGATAATCAAGCTTTCCCAAACGCTTGACCAAGCGCGGCGCAATATTCGCCTCTCGGTAAAGGGCGACCATGACCGATACGATGGGCAGGCGCGCGATGGTTGGGGCGGGTGGCTCTGCCCGCTTGCGCAGGGCGCCAAACAGGGCCGCCATCTTCAACCCGGTGAAGGCCATGCCCGACAGCAGCGCAAAGAACGTCAGGCCCAACAAGGCCTGCGCCGGCCAAAGGGTTGCGGCCAGAAACAGCATCAACCCCAGAACGGCCGCGGGCAGGCGGCAGGCATCGGCCCGGTAACTGCGGCAACTGTCGGGCAGGGCCACGCGGGTTTCGGCCAGTTGGGCCAGCCCCGCCCCGCGCGCGGCCAGAAGGGCCGTCTCAATCGCGGCACGGGGGGCCAAGGTCATCATCACCGGGCCGAACAGGGCCTCCAACTGGTGGCGGTGGCGGTGGAAATCCTCGGGATGAGCGGTGGCGACCAGCGTGCCGCCGCCCAGAACCCGACAGGGAAGGAGGTGCAGCGCCATGCAATTCACCGCGCCAAAACTGTCGATCAGCCGGGCGTCGGGGCGAAGGGTGGCCGTATCAAGCAGGCCGACCTGCCAGACCCGCGCCATGGCCTGATACAGCGGGCTCTCGGCCACCAGCCCGCGCGCCAGCAGGAGATCGGCAAAGCGCCCGCCGCGTGTGCGGTGCAGGCGCAGCGCCTCGACCATGGCATGGGGGGACACCTGCGCATCGCTCAGCAGGACTTGCGCCAAAGCCTCCGCCCGCGAGGGCGGCGCGGCCGGGGCGCTGTCTTGCCCCCTTGGCTGCAAGGCGATGACGCTGGCCATGAACCCTCCTTTGCGCAAGGCCATCCTGCGCGCCAAAGGATTAACGGGCCGTTAAGGCTGCTTTGGAATTCAGGCGGCGCGGCGGGCGCGCATGGCCTCGGCAAAGCGTTCGAACAGATAGAAGCTGTCCTGCGGGCCGGGCGAAGCCTCGGGGTGGTGCTGCACCGAATAGATCGGTTTGCCTTCCACCGCGATGCCGCAATTGGTGCCATCGAACAGCGAGACATGGGTTTCGATCACGCCAGCGGGCAGGGTTGCCGTATCCACTGTAAAGCCGTGGTTCATCGAGGTGATTTCCACCTTGCCGGTGGTCACATCCTTGACCGGGTGGTTCGCGCCATGGTGGCCGTGGCTCATCTTGCGGGTCTTTGCCCCCAATGCGAGCGCCAGCATCTGGTGGCCAAGGCAGATGCCGAACAGCGGCAGATCGGCCTTCAAGACGCCTTGGATCATCGGCACGGCATAGCTGCCGGTCGCGGCCGGATCACCGGGGCCATTCGACAGGAACACGCCTTCGGGATTGTGGGCCAAGACCTCGTCCGCGGTGGCGGTGGCGGGCAGCACGACAACCTCGCAGCCGACCGAGGCAAGGCAGCGCAGGATATTGCGCTTGGCGCCGTAATCGACGGCGACCACCTTGAAGCCGGGGCCGGTGCGGCGGGCATAACCCTCGGGCCAGGCCCAACGCATTTCGTCCCAGACATAGGATTGCGTGCAGGACACATCCTTGGCCAGATCAAGCCCGACAAGGCCCTTCCATGCCCGCGCGCGTGCGACCAGCGCCTCAAGATCGAACTTGCCATCCGGGCTATGGGCCAGCGCCACATGCGGGGCGCCCTGCTGGCGGATGGCGCGGGTCAGGCGGCGGGTGTCGATGCCGCCAACGCCAATGCGGCCCTTCTTGGCCAGCCAGCTTTCCAGATCCTGCGTCGCGCGCCAGTTCGAAGGCTCCGTCGGGTCCCATTTCACCACCATGCCGGCGGCGACGGGATCGGCGGTTTCATCATCTTCATCCGTGGTGCCGGTGTTGCCGATATGCGGGAAGGTGAAGGTCACGACCTGCCCGGCATAGCTGGGGTCGGTCATGATTTCCTGATACCCGGTCATTGCCGTGTTGAACACCAGCTCTGCCACCGTCTCGCCCACCGCGCCAAATCCGCGACCGTAGAACACCGAACCATCGGCCAGAGCGATGCAGGCGGTGGGTTTGACGGAGCTTTGGGGCGGGGTGGACATGGGGGCGACTCCCTTCGGGCAAATTTGCCGGAACCTAAGGGGCCAGAGGGCCGGGGTCAAGGCTTTGTACGAAAAGGATTTTTCAAGCAATATCAGGCTCTTGGGCAAATTCAGATCGGTTGCGCCCCACGGGGCTTCGCGATATGGTGCGCAGGCCCCGAATTCCATGGAGATGGATGACCGATGTCTTTGCGTGACCATCTGCAAACTGCTTTGAAAGAGGCGATGAAGGCCAAGGCCGCTGATCGCCTGTCGACGCTGCGGCTGATCAACGCCGCCATCAAGGATCGCGACATTGCCAGCCGCGGCGAAGGCGGGCCGGAAACGATCGCCGACAGCGATATTCTGGCCGTTTTGGGCCGCATGGTGAAGCAGCGTCAGGAATCCGCGCGCGCCTATGAGGAGGGCGGGCGGCAGGAACTGGCGGCCAAGGAACAGGCCGAGATCAAGGTGATCGAGGAATTCCTGCCGCGCCAGTTGGACAGCGCCGAGGTGGAAGCCGCCATCGCCGCCGCCGTGTCCGAAGTGGGCGCGACCAGCATCCGTGACATGGGCAAGGTCATGGGGGTCTTGAAGGCCAAGTATACTGGCCAGATGGATTTCGGCGCGGTGGGGCCGCGCATCAAGGAACGGTTGGGCTAAGGCGCCCCGGTTTTTCGGCGAAAAATCTTCGAACCCGGCTTAACGCCAGTCACGCAAGATCGCCGTGATCTCGGCGGCGAGCGCCCTGCGTTCCGCCGCGGTCAGAAACGCCCCGAGTTCCACCTCGCGGCCTTCGCCTTTCAGGGTCAGATACTGCGGCACCGGCCCGCCCGTGGCGTGCAGCGTCAGGCGCAGCCAATGCGGGTTGGCTTGCCAATCCTGCCGTTTGCCCTTTGGTCCATGGCGCACCAAGCTCACCCGGTCAGGGGTGAGCCGTAGATCTTCGACGATCTCGGCGTCGCGATAGCTTTTCTCCAAAGCCCCCCAGATCGCCCAGAGCGTGCCCAAGAGGAACGGCAAAATCCCCCACAGAACCGGAGAACCGATCAGACCCAAAAGCGGCAGAACGATGGCCACCGCTGTGCCGCCCAGAAACCACACCATCCCGCGGCGGGGCAGGCTGCGGTAGGGCCAGAGGTGCAGGCGGCGGGTATCGCCTTCGGGGGGAAGCCATGCGTAGGGCATGGATCGAGGCTACTGTGGCTTGGGGCAAAGGAAAATGGGGGCGGATTTACTTTTCACGGTGGCAGTCGCAAACTGTAAGCGGCCGGCAACCTGACAAAGGTCATGGCAGATGAAAGCCACGCAAGGCATTTTGGAAACCGCGATCTATGCGCGTGATCTGGACGCGGCCGAGGCCTTTTATCGTGATGTGTTCGGGCTGGATCTGGTCAGCAAGGTGCCGGGACGGCTGGTGTTCTTCAAATGCGGCCAGCAGATGCTCTTGGTGTTCAATCCCGACAAGTCGCGCGAGGTTGATCCCGGCATTGCCATTCCCCGCCATGGCACGGAGGGCGAGGGGCATGTTTGCTTTCGCGCCCGCCATGGGGCGGAGATTGAGGCATGGTGCGCGCATTTCGCGGCGAGAGGCGTGGCGGTCGAGCGGCTTCAGGTTTGGCCGAATGGTGCGCAATCGGTCTATGTGCGTGACCCGGCAGGAAATTCGGTCGAGGTGGGCGAGGTGGCGCTTTGGGGGTTTTCACCGGCTTGAGGCCCGCCATGGCAAAAGGCCCCGAGGTTTCCCTCGGGGCCTTTGCATGTCACGGTAGGGTAGGTTCACCCCGCCATCCGTTTAATGGGCGTGGGAATGATCCCAGTCTTCCCGCTTCGGCAGTTGCTCGAACGTGTGTTCGGGCGGCGGGCAGGGCAGGGTCCATTCCAGCGTGTCGGCATGTTCGTTCCAGTAGTTGTTCACGGTGATCTTGCGACCGAAGAACAGCGTGTAGAACACGATGCCGATGAAGAAGATGAACGAGGCGAAAGACAGGAAAGCGCCCAGCGACGAGAACCAGTTCCAGTAGGCAAAAGCCTCGGGATAGTCGATGTAGCGGCGCGGCATGCCCTGACGGCCGAGGAAGTGCTGCGGGAAGAAGGTCAGGTTCGAGCCGATGAACATCATCCAGAAGTGCAGCTTGCCTGCCCATTCCGGATATTGCTTGCCCGAGAACTTGCCGATCCAGAAGTAGATGCCGGCGAAGATGCCGAACACGGCGCCAAGCGACATCACATAGTGGAAGTGCGCCACGACGTAATAGGTGTCGTGATAGGCACGGTCGACCGGTGCCTGCGAAAGCACGATCCCGGTCACGCCGCCGACGGTGAACAGGAACAGGAAGCCGAAAGCCCAGAGCATCGGGGTTTCGAACGAGATCGACCCGCCCCACATGGTGGCGATCCACGAGAACACCTTGATGCCGGTCGGCACCGCGATGACCATGGTCGCGAGCATGAAGTAGGACTGCTGGGTCAGCGACATGCCAGCGGTGTACATGTGGTGCGCCCAGACGACGAAGCCCAGAACCCCGATGGCAACCATGGCATAGACCATCGGCAGGTAGCCGAAGATCGGTTTGCGCGAGAAGGTCGAGATCACCTGGCTGATGATGCCAAAGGCCGGGATCACGATGATATAGACTTCCGGGTGGCCGAAGAACCACAGGATGTGCTGGTAGAGAACCGGGTCACCGCCGCCCGAGGGCGAGAAGAAGGTGGTGCCGAAGTTGCGGTCGGTCAGGAGCATGGTGATCGCACCAGCCAGAACCGGCAGCGACAGCAGGATCAGCCAGGAGGTGACGAAGATCGACCAGCCGAACAGCGGCACCTTGTGCAGCGTCATGCCCGGTGTGCGCATGTTCAGGAAGGTGGTGATCATGTTGATCGCGCCAAGGATCGACGAAGCACCCGACAGGTGAACGGCGAAAATGGCGAGGTCCATCGCATAGCCACCTTCGGCCGTGGTGGTCAGCGGCGGGTAAAGCACCCAGCCAACGCCCGCCCCCGGACCCATGCCCGAGGTCAGATCGCCATTGCCACCGGGCGACAGCATCGAGGCCACACCCAGCGACACGCCCGCAACATACATCCAGTAGGACAGGTTGTTCATCCGCGGGAAGGCCATGTCCGGCGCGCCGATTTGCAGCGGCATCAGATAGTTGCCAAAGCCGCCGAACAGCGCCGGGATCACGACGAAGAACATCATCAGGACGCCGTGATAGGTGACCATCACATTCCACAGGTGCCCGTTCGGGGTGCAGGTTTCCGCCGAGGCGACGAAACGCGCACCTTCCTGGCACATGTACTGCACGCCGGGGGTCATCAGTTCCATGCGCATATAGACGGTGAAGATGACCGAGATCAGGCCGACGAGACCGCCGGTGAACAGGTAGAGAATCCCGATGTCCTTGTGGTTTGTCGACATGAACCAGCGGGTGAAGAACCCTTTGTGTTCATGGTCATGGCCATGCATGGCTGCGTCTGCCATTGGCGTCTCCCGAATTTGTGTTCCCATTGGACGCAAAGGACATGCCTTTCCGCCTTATTATAAGCAGTCTTTAGAACGGCGGCCGGGGAACGGCAATCAAAGAGTTTGATGCAGATCAATAAATCATGCCGCAGTGGGGGCTGGCCCACAGGCAGAAAAAAGGCGGCCCTGCGGCCGCCTTTCGGGATGTGTCCGATGCCTCGTCGGGCGGTTTTGCTTGCGCACCCGCCACGGCAGACGCGGAACTTATTTGATGGTGGCGAGATAGGCGGCCATGTCCTCGCCCCCCTTGGCCAGCTTGAACGTCATTTTCGACTTGGCCCCTTCGCCCGCGCCATTGGCCGCAAGCCAACCGCCCGGATCCGCGATATAGGCCGCAACCGAGGCCTCATCCCAGACCTTGCCCGTCGCGCCGACGGCCAGAATCGATTCGCCATATTTGAAGTCCGCAACCGAGCCGACCTGGCGCCCGATGACGCCGCCAAGGTTCGGGCCAGTCTTGCCACCCTTCACGACTTCGGTGCCATCGGCTGCGATCAACGAATGGCAGGCCTTGCATTTCTTGAATTCGGCTTCACCGGCGGCAGGATCGCCAGCCAGCACAGGGGTTGCCAGCATGAGGGCGCTGAAGGCCGTCAGAAGCGTGAACTTGGTCATGGTATCCTCGTAAGGGTTGGGTAATCGTCGCGTCCCTGCGCCCGAACATGGGTTTTGGGCACATGTTATGCAATAGCAACGGTTGTCGCAGGCCCGGCTGCGGCCGACTTTGATCTTTTGGGCGGCAATGTTTTGCTGAACCGGCTTCACCAAAAACCAAAACGCCCGCCTGAGGCGGGCGTTGGGAGAAGGGGGTTTCACCGGGTTTTAGCGGCGATTGTCGATTTGCCCTTCGACGGCCGGGAAGGTCGACAGCGTCACGGTGTCATTGGCCTTGTACCCAGCCTCGACCCGGTCGCGCGGGGGCAGAACGGTGGCCGAAACCTGTTTCGGCGAGCCAACGGTGACCGTGATCGAGCTGGAGCCGGCATCGTGGATTTGGCGGGCGTTGGTCAGTTCAACCGTACGCAGGGCGGTGCCTTCGGCGGCGGCGATCCCCGAGGCCTGAGCGGCGGAAACAGCCAGAAGCGACAGGGCGGCGGCGGTGAGAAGCGATTTCATTTCAGTCTTCCTTGTTCTTTGATCTAGCCGCCATTTCCTAGGCGGCGGGTTGCTGATCGTGCTGCGATCATGCTGTTGATTTGGACCCGGTGAGGCCGGCTTTCAATGTGCATCAATGCGCAAAAATGCACATCATCGGTTCGAATGTGCATTTACGCAAAGATGTGATCAAAAATGGCAGGAAAATTTGAAAAAAATCGGGAAATTATTCTTGAAACCGCAGCGCCGCGCCCTATCGGAAAGCGGGGGGCTTCTGCCATGCGTGGCCCATTTGGGGGCGGCGAAAACCAGCGAGTTAAGGCGGCCCAAGGGGCAAGCCCTTAGATCGGGCAGCTTGCCGACATTGCGGGATCAAAGGTCTTGCGCAGGGCCGCATCCAGATCGTCCAACGTCACAGGCAGGCCGAGATCGACCAAGCTTGTCACCCCATGGTCGCGGATGCCGCAGGGCACGATGCCGGAAAAATGGCTCAGGTCCGGTTCCACATTGATCGAAATGCCGTGAAAGCTGACCCAGCGGCGCAGCTTTATCCCGATGGCGGCAATCTTGTCTTCGGCAAGCGAGCCGTCAGCGGCGCGGGGCTTGTCGGGGCGCGGCACCCAGACGCCGACCCGGCCAGGGCGGATTTCGCCCCGCACGTTGAATTCGGCCAAGGCCGCGATCACCCAGTTTTCCAAGTGGCGCACAAAGCAGCGCACATCCTTTTCGCGGCGGCTGACATCCAGCATGACATAGATCACCCGCTGGCCGGGGCCGTGATAGGTATATTGCCCGCCGCGCCCGACAGGATGCACCGGAAAGCGGTCAGGCTCCACCAGATCGGCGGGTTTGGCACTGGTGCCTGCGGTATAAAGCGGCGGATGTTCCAGAAGCCAGATGGCTTCGGGGGCGCGGCCTTCCTGAATGGCGGCGACCCGGGCCTCCATCGCGGCAAGGGTTTCGGCATAGGGCGACAGGCCCGGAAGGGTTGTCCATTCCACCTGATCCATCGCATCCCTCCCGAACGGCTGGCCAACAGATGGCGCGGCAGGTCGGCGATTGCAACGCAGGACACCGAAGAAGTTGCAGAATCCCCCTTTTCATCCCTCGACCTTGCCGCTAAACACCGCTTCACCCGAGGCCAGATCAGTGCGGATGTGGCGGAATTGGTAGACGCGCAGCGTTGAGGTCGCTGTTCCTTAACCGGAGTGAAGGTTCGAGTCCTTTCATCCGCACCAATCTGCCTCGGGTCAGTTTGCCAAAGCGCCAAGACGCTGGTCCGCAACCAAATCCCCCCAAAAGAAACTGGTCCGAATACTGGTCTTAACCGGGCCTTGGGTCTTGTGGCACAAAACCACAGGCCCGGGTGTGGTGCGGGCCGATGTGCCGCGCGGTTTGCAACCGCCGGGGCCGGGGCCTGTCGCCGATCGCAAGCCATGCTGCGCGCTGCCTGCCGCTTTTGACCAAGGCCGCGGCGCGGCGCGGGCATGAACCACTTCGGCTGTTTCCGCTAACGTTAGGGAATCGCTTTTTTCTGCCCGGTCAAATCCCGCAGCAAAGCCCGCTCTGCGAACCGGCAGGTTGACGGGGCAGCAGCCGATTCTCCTGCCTGATGGTTTTTCCGATGCCGTTCTGCGCGGCAAATGGGGCGTAAAATGCCCGATCGGCCCGCAATTGCCATGCATGCTGCAACGCGACCAATAGCTGATTGCAAACGACATGCGCATTGGCTTAAGTCGCAGGACCACAAGCGCAGGGTAGCTGCCGGACAGACGGGGAGATTGACTGGGATGACCAGCCAGAACGACGCTTTCGTTGCCTTTGAACATGTTCAAAAAAGCTATGACGGGGTCAGCCTTGTCGTAAAGGATCTGAACCTTTCGATCGGCAAGGGCGAGTTCCTTACGATGCTGGGGCCGTCCGGGTCGGGCAAGACCACCTGCCTCATGATGCTTGCAGGCTTTGAAACCGCCACCCATGGCGAGATCAGGCTTGATGGCACGCCGATCAATCAGGTGCCGCCGCACAAGCGCGGCATTGGCATGGTGTTCCAGAACTATGCGCTGTTCCCGCATATGACCGTGGGCGAAAACCTTGCTTTCCCGCTTGAGGTTCGCGGCATGGGTAAGGATGAGCGCGAGACCAAGATCAAGCGCGCGCTGGACATGGTGCAGATGGGGGCCTTTGCCAACCGTCGCCCGGCCCAGCTTTCGGGCGGCCAGCAGCAGCGCATCGCCTTGGCCCGGGCCTTGGTGTTCGATCCCAAGCTTGTGCTGATGGACGAACCCCTTGGCGCCTTGGACAAGCAGTTGCGCGAACATATGCAGTTCGAAATCAAGCACTTGCACGAATCTCTTGGCATCACCGTGGTCTATGTGACCCACGATCAGGGCGAAGCTCTGACGATGTCCGACCGGGTTGCCGTGTTCAACGATGGCCGCATCCAGCAGCTTGCGCCGCCCGCCGATCTGTATGAACGCCCTGAAAACAGCTTTGTCGCCCAGTTCATCGGCGAGAACAACAAGCTGCCGGGCACCATCGAGGAATTGAACGGCGACAAGGCGCTTGTGCGGCTTGCCACGGGCGAAGTGATCGACGCCACGGCCGTGAACATCAAAGGAAAAGGGCAGCAGACCCTTGTTTCGATCCGCCCCGAGCGGGTGGAATTCAAGCCCGAAATGATGCCCGCAGGGGCACATATGATCGACGCCGAAGTGCTGGAGATCATCTATATGGGCGATATCTTGCGCGTGGTTCTTCGTGTCGCGGGGTCGGATGACTTCGTGATGAAGATGCGCAACACGCTGGGGCAGACCCGCCTCAGCCCGGGACAGAAGATCAAGGTGGGCTGGCATCCGCAGGACGCCCGCGCCCTTGATCCGATGTAAGGCCAAAAGGCCGCCGCCCGTTCTGCAGAGGGGCGGAAACTTAGACTGACCACCAACTGGGAGAAAACAATGAAAAAACTTCTCGTTCTCACCACCGCGCTGACCAGCTTTGCCTTCGCGGCGCAGGCTGACGTCACCGTGATGTCCTGGGGCGGCGCTTACGGTGCAGCTCAGACCGAAGCCCATGTGAAGCCGTGGGCTGCCGCCACCGGCAACGCCGCTGTCATGGTCGACAGCGACAACCCGGCACCGGCCCTGAAGGCCATGGTCGAAGCCGGCAACGTCACCGTTGACGTCGCTTCGGTCGAATATGCCGACGCCGTGCGTCTGTGCGACGAAGGTGTGCTGGAGCCGATCGACGCTTCCGTCGCCAAGCCCGGCGCCGATGGCACCGCTGCTGCTGACGACTTCTTCCCCGGCGCGATCACCGAGTGCGGCATTGCGACCGACATCTGGGCAAACGTCTACGCCTATGACACCACCAAGTTCGCCGAGGGCGCTGCTCCGACGACCGCTGCCGACTTCTTCGATCTCGCCAAGTTCCCCGGCAAGCGCGGCCTGAAAAAAGGCGCCAAGGCCGTTCTGGAATTCGCGCTGATCGCCGATGGCGTTCCGGTTGGCGAAGTCTACGCGACGCTGGCAACCCCCGAGGGTGTGGACCGTGCCTTCGCCAAGCTTGACACCATCAAGGCCGAAACCGTCTGGTGGGAAGCTGGCGCTCAGGCTCCGCAACTGCTGGCTGACGGCGAAGTCGTGATGACCACCGCTTACAACGGCCGTATCTTCGGTGCCGCTGTTGGCGAGGGCAAGCCCTTCCAGATCGTCTGGGATGGTCAGACCTTCGAAAGCGAACTCTATGTCATTCCGAAGGGCGCGCCGAACAAGGATCTGGCATTGGACTTCATCTCCTATGCCACCTCGACCGAAGGCCTGCGCGCGCAAGCCCAGCAGATCTCTTACGGCGCACCGCGCAAGTCGTCCAACGCCGAGCCGATCATCTACAAGGACGGCAAGACCGACATGGCTCCGCACTCGCCGACCGCTCCGGCCAACATGACCAACGCTCTGTTGACCTCGTCGGACTTCTGGGTCGACCATGACGCAGAACTGAACGAGCGTTTCCAGTCCTGGCTGTCGCAGTAATCAGCCCTAGGGCAGGGGCCTGAAACGGCCCTTGCCACAGCAAGACAGAACCGGGCGCGGAGGCAACTTCGCGCCCGACCCCCAAGCAATGAGGGAACGGCCATGGCTGAAGCTTCCACTGAATTGTTGACCACCGCCGACGGCCGCCCGTTGAAAGAGGCCCTGGCCATCGCGCAGTCCCGCGCCAAGCGCCGGGCGTTCATGCTGGTCTTGCCGTTGCTTTTGTTTGTCCTTCTGACCTTCCTCATTCCGATCGGCTATATGCTGAAGCGTTCGGTCGAGCATGACGGCTTTGCCAAGTCGGCTCCTGAACTGGTGGCATGGTTTGCCGCAACCCCCGATTTCGATCCTGCCAATCCCCCCGAGGAGGCATATGCCGCGCTGGTGAAGGATCTTGCCTTCATGCAAAGCGAAAAGCTGACGGGTATCTCGGGCACCCGGATCAACTATACCGTTCCTGGCACCATCAGCCTGTTCAAGAAAGGCGCGCGCGAGGCCAAGAACCTGAAAGCGCCCTTCAAGGAAGCCCTGCTTGCCGTTGACGCCGAATGGGGCAGCCCGGCGCTGTGGCGCGGCATGGAAGCCGCTTCGTCGAAATACACCACCGAATTCTACAAAGTCGGCACCGACAACAAGTTGGGCGACAATGGCTGGGAACGCGGGGGCGAAAAGGACCGGATCTATCTTTACCTGTTCTTCAAGACCTTCCTGGTGTCCGGCATCATCACGGTGATCTGCCTGCTGCTGGCCTTCCCAGTTGCGCATCTTCTGGCCGTGTTGCCGATGTCGCGGTCCTCGCTGTTGATGATCCTTGTGCTGTTGCCGTTCTGGACCTCGCTTCTGGTGCGCACCACAAGCTGGATCGCGCTTTTGCAGGAACAGGGCATTCTGAACGACCTGATGGTCTGGCTGGGCGTGATCGGCGACGACAACCGCATCGCGGCCATGTACAACATGACCGGCACGATCATTGCCATGACACATGTGCTGCTCCCGTTCATGATCCTGCCGCTTTATTCGGTAATGCGGGTCATCCCGCCCAGCTATGCCCGCGCCGCGCGCTCGCTGGGGGCGACAAGCTGGACCACCTTCCGCCGGGTCTATCTGCCGCAAACCCTGCCGGGCATCGCTGCCGGGTCGCTGTTGGTGTTCATTCTGGCCGTCGGCTATTACATCACCCCCGCGCTTGTCGGCGGTGCGGATGGCCAGCTGATCTCGAACCTCATCAGCTTCCACATGACGAAATCGAACTGGTCGCTGGCCGCGGCACTTGCTGCGATGCTTCTGGCCGCGATCCTGCTGCTGTACTGGCTCTATGACCGTCTGATCGGCATCGACCGGCTGAAACTGGGCTGAGGAGACATATTATGGCACTTCCGACTTACGCCTCGCCGCTGGAACGCACCTGGTATTACACCTACCTTGCGATCTGCGTGCTGATCTTCGTCTTCCTGATCGCGCCGATCCTTGTGGTCATCCCGCTGTCGTTCAACGTCGAGCCTTACTTTACCTTCACCGAAAAGATGCTGACGCTCGACCCCGACGGGTATTCATTGCGCTGGTATGATACGCTGTTGACCCTGGGCCATTCCAACCCGGACGGCGTGCGCGATGGGGCTTGGTGGTCCGAGGTGTGGCATCGCGCCACCTGGGTGCAGGCGGCCAAGAATTCGTTCTGGGTCGGTCTTTGGGCGACCATTCTGGCGACCGTTCTGGGTACCATTGCCGCACTTGGCCTGTCGCGGTCAGAAATGCCCTATCGCCGCCTCATCATGGCGCTTTTGATCAGCCCGATGATCGTGCCGATCATCATCATCGCCGTGGGCATGAGCTTTTTCTATGCCCAAGCCTGTATCGACCCGAATTCGGTTCTTGGTGCGGTTTTGGGGGTGTTCCTGTCCGACAAGGGCTGTCTTGTGAATTCGCATCTGGGGGTGATTGTCGCCCACGCGGTTCTGGGGATTCCCTTTGTCATCATCACCGTGACCGCGACCATGTCGGGCTTTGACCAGTCCTTGATCCGGGCCGCCCATTCGCTCGGGGCCAATCCGCGCACGACCTTCTTCAAGGTGGTCATGCCGCTGATCCTGCCGGGCATCATCTCGGGCGCTCTGTTCGCCTTCGTTACCTCGTTTGACGAAGTGGTGGCCGTGCTGTTCATCGCCGGTCCCGAACAGCAAACCATCCCGCGCCAGATGTTCAACGGCATCCGCGAGGCGATCTCTCCGGCCATTCTGGCCGTGGCGACGATCCTTGTTATCATCTCGATCGGGTTGCTGACCACGGTCGAACTGCTGCGCCGCCGGTCCGAACGGCTTCGCGGCGTCACCCCGCGCTAACATCGCGCTAACATAGAGAAGGGGCAGGTATGGCCAACGCTTATGACAGTGGGCGGCTGAACCTGCCCTTCGTCGGCATCTCGACCTTTGGCAAACGGCCTTACGTCGAGGACTGGTCAAAGATCGAGGCCGAGGTTGCCGTCTTGGGCGCGCCTTTCGACTTTGGCACCCAGTTCCGCGCCGGGGCGCGTTTCGGCCCGCGCGCGGTGCGCGAAGCCTCCACGCTTTTCAGCTTTGGCCATGCCGGGGCTTACGATCACGAAGACGATTGCACCTATTTGCCGCAATCGGTGCGCATCGTGGATATCGGTGACGCTGACATCATTCACACCGACACCGCCCGCAGCCATGCCAATATCCGCAAAGGCGTCGAGGCGATCCTGAAGGCGGGGGCGCTTCCGGTGGTGATCGGCGGTGATCATTCGGTGAATATCCCCTGCATCGAAGCTTTTGCGGGCCACGGCGACATCCATATCCTGCAAATCGACGCGCATCTTGATTTCGTCGATGAGCGTCACGGCGTGAAGGTCGGCCACGGCTCGCCCATGCGGCGGGCGGCAGAGAAGGATTACGTCAAAGGCATCACGGCGGTTGGCATCCGCAACGTGTCCTCCACCGCCAAGGATGGCTATGACGCGGCGCGGACCATGGGCGATGACATCCTGTCGGTGCGCCAGTTCCGCGCTCTTGGCGCCGAAGCGGTGGCCGCCCGCATCCCCAAGGGCGCGCGCGTCTATCTGAGCCTTGATATCGATGGCTTCTGCCCCTCCATCGCGCCCGGCACCGGTACGCCCAGCCATGGCGGGTTCCTCTATTATGAGGTGCTGGAGCTGTTGCAGCACGTCGCCCGCAACCATGAGGTGGTTGGGATGGATCTGGTCGAGGTCGCCCCGGATTATGACCCGAGCCAATCGACCCAGATCCTCGCCGCGCAGATCCTGCTGAATTTCCTGGGCTTCATCTTCCACGCCAAGGGGTTTCGGTAACAGACCCGCGCGCCGCAGGGGGGGGGCCGCCCCACCCGGGTTCACGGCAACAGATGCAGCCAGCCCCAAGTGGTGAAGATCGACAACGCCGTCGCCACCAGAACGGCGCTTGCGTTCACCCGTTTGCCCACCCCATACATATGGGCGAACATATAGGCGTTGACGCCCGGCGCCATGGCGGCGGTGATCGTGACAGAGCGCAGCCCATCCACCCCAAGGCCAAAGCCAAACCGCGCCAGCCCATAGGCAATGGCCGGATGGATCACCAAGGAACAGGCCGTGACCATGGCAATCAGCCCCTTGTCGCCTTCAGGCCGATAGCGCCACAACACCCCACCCAATCCGAACAGTGCCGCGGGCAGGGCGGCCCGCGCCATCATCTCGACAGCCGCTTCCAACACGCGCGGTTGCGTCATGCCGGTCAGGTTCACGGCAAATCCTGCGGCCAGACCCAAGACCAAGGGCTGGGTGAACACCCCGCGCAGCACCTGACGCGCCAGATCGGCACGGCTGCGCCCCGGATTGGCCGTGGACCGCGCCCATTCCATCATCACGATGCCAAAGGTGTAGATCAGCGGCGCATGAATGCCGATGATCGCGAAATTTCCCGCCAGCGCCTCGGCCCCATAGGCGCGCTCGGTGATCGGCACGCCCAGCAGCAGCGAGTTTGAAAAGGTGCAGGCAAAGGCGATGGCAACGGCATCGGGCATCGGACGGCCAAAGATGGCCCGCGCGCCGAAAAAGCCCAAGGCAAAGCAGGTGAAGGCGCCGATGTAGAACGACAGCAACAAGCCGGGCGCAAAGGCCGCCCCCAAATCCAGCGTGGCGACATTCTTGAAAAGCAGGACCGGCAGCGCGAAGCTTTGGGCAAAGCGCATTACCCCGTCTACTGCACTGTCCACAAACAGGCCGCGCCATGCCGCCAGCCAGCCAAAGCCGATCACCACGAAAACCGGCAGGATGACGTCGATCAGGGCGCTCATGCGATATTGTCGAAGGTGATGACCATACCGTCAAAGGCCGGACGGATATGGGGCGGAAGCTCTGTCTCCAGCGTGGCGTAATCCATATCGAGGTGCATGTTGGTGATGACCGCCTTGGCTGGCCGCGCCCGTCCGATCCACTCTAGCGTCAGGTCAAGATGCGCATGGGTCGGATGCGGCTTGCGGCGCAGCGCATCGACGATCCAGCAATCCAGCCCCTGCAAATGGGTCCAGGCCGCTTCCGGGATCGCCACGACATCGGGCAGATAGGCCAGCCCCGCAATCCGGAACCCGAGGGCCGCCATGGACCCGTGATCGACCTCGAACGGTTGAAAGCCGATTGCCCCCCCCGCGCCGGTGATCTCGAACGCCCCGTCAATGCTGCGCAGGTCCAGAATCGGCGGATAGGGGCTGCCCGCCGGTTGCACGAAGGCATAGGCAAAGCGTGACAAAAGCGCGCCTTGCGTCGGGGCATCGGCCCAGACCGGCAAGCGGTTGCGCAGGTTAAAGACGATCTGGCGCAAGTCATCCAGCCCATGCACATGATCGGCATGCGAATGGGTGTAAACCACGGCATCAAGGCCGCCGACCCCTGCCGACAAAAGCTGCTCGCGCATGTCGGGCGAGGTGTCGATCAACACCCGCGTCACGCCATCGCCGCTGATCCGTTCCACCAGCATCGAACAGCGCCGCCGGCGGTTTTTCGGGTTCTCCGGGTCACAAGCGCCCCAGTCGCCGCCAATCCGCGGCACCCCGCCGGACGACCCACAGCCCAGAATGGTAAAGCGCAGGCTCGCCACCTCAGGCCGCCTTGACCGCAGGGGCGGCCTTCCAGAACAGACGGTCAAAGTTTGCGGTGGTGGCCGCCGCGAATTCGGCCTCGGTCACGCCAAGGACCTGCGCGCCCGTCTTGGCCGTAAAGGCGGTATAGGCCGGCTCATTGCGCCGCCCACGATAGGGGACCGGGGCCAGATAAGGGCTGTCCGTCTCCACCAGGATCCGGCTGAGAGGCGCACGGGCAAAGATGTCGCGCAGGTCGCCGGATTTCGGAAAGGTCGCGATGCCCGACATCGACAGATAAAACCCCATCTCCAAGGCCGCCTCTGCCAGACGCGGACCTGACGAAAAGCAATGCATGACACAAGGATAGGGCTTCACCGCCATCCCCTCGGCCAAGATGGCCTCCATATCCTCATCCGCCGCACGGGCGTGGATGATGAGCGGCAACTGGGTTTCCTGTGCCGCTTCGATATGCACCCGCAACGACCGCTTTTGCCCCTCGGCGCTGTCGGGGGTGTAGTGATAATCCAGCCCCGTCTCGCCAATGCCGACCATCTTCGGATGGCGCGCAAAGCCAACAAGATCGCTCAAGGACACCGGCGCACTCTCCGCGACACTCATCGGGTGCAGGCCCACGGCGTAAAACACCCCGGCATGGGCTTCGGCAATGGCACGCACCTTCGGTTCATTCGGCAGCTTGGTGCAGATCGTCACCATGCGGCGCACGCCAGCCTCGGCGGCACGGGCGATGATGGCGTCCACCTCACCGTCAAAATCGGCAAAATCCAGATGGCAGTGGCTGTCGACAAGCTCAGGCAAGGGGGATGTCACGTCTCAACTCCGTGGCCTTCTGCCTTCAATGTGGCCCAAATATCCCGCGGGGGGCCGGGGTAAGACCCCCCGGTCGCGGGACGGCAAAGCCACGAGATCAGGACGATCGAGACAGGGCCGCCGCCGTCTCGTCGATTTTCAAAAGCATATCCATGAGAAGGGCGGCAGGGTCAAGGTTCACCGCCCGCGCGCGCCGCGCCCTGACGCCCAGAGATTGCGCCAGATCGGCCCAGCCGCGCGCCACCCAAGGGCTGGGCGACAACCGCGCCAGCAAGGCCGCCTCACCGGGGGCGGCCTCGGGCGGGCAGATCCCGATGGTGCCTGCGCGGGCCAGACGGGCCAGAAACAGATCCAGCAAGGAGACGATCAGATCGAATTGCGCGTCCTGCCCGCGCCCGGCCCCCGCCTCGGCCAAGGCCAGCGCCTGCACCCGGTCGAGCCGCGGCAGGCTGGCCATCAGCTTGATGATCCGGCCGTAAAGGGTCAGGCCCTCGAGGTTGGTCATCCGAAACGCCTCGCCGACCGATCCGCCCGCAAGCTCCGCCAGCGCCACGCGGTCCTCAGGGCTGACCTCGCCCCCGGCCATGGTCAGCGCATCCGACAGGTTTTCGGCCGACAGCGGCCCCAGCCGAAGTTCGCGGCAGCGCGAGCGGATCGTCGGCAGCAGCCGCGCCGGCTGGTGGCTGATCAGCAGCATCGTCACCGCTTTCGGCGGTTCTTCCAACAGCTTCAAGAGCGCATTGGCGGCTTGCGGGTTCATCTCATCCACCGCGTCGATGATCGCCACACGCCGCCCGCCATCGGCCGCCGAAAGCGTGAAAAAGCTTTTCATCTTGCGCACTTCGTCGACCGAGATCACATCCTGCAGCTTGGCCTTTTTCTCGTCATAGGCACGGCGCAGCAGGAAAAGCCGCGGTTCCGACAGGGCGGCAATCCGGCGGGAAATCGGGTGGTCCGGGGCGATGTCCAGCGTTTCAGGTGGCGGGGCAGCGAACAGGCCGCCATCGTCGTCGGGCGCGGCCAGCAAGAACCGCGCCAACCGCCAGGCGAGCGTCGCCTTGCCGACCCCCTTTGGCCCCGAGATCAGCCAGCCATGATGCAGCCGGCCGGTGTTGAAGGCGTGCAGGAAGGTTGTCTCGGCCGCGGCTTGCCCGAGCAGCGTTTGCGTGGCGCGGGGATGTGGCGCGCCTTCGATCACATCGGGTTCGGGATGTCCGGCATCGCTCATCGTGCGGCCAGCCAGCCAAAAGCCAGCGCCTGCACATCGGCGGCCACATCTGCCTGCGGCCGGTTGCCGTCGATCACGCGGAAGCGGGCAGGGTGCTGCGCCGCCAGTGCCAAAAAGCCGTCGCGGGCGCGGGTTTGCACGGGCAACCCCATGTCTTCAAACCGCATTTCCTTGCCTGCCCGCGCGGTGGCGCGCGCAAGACCGGCCTCGGGCGGCAGGTCGATCAGAAAGGTCAGATCCGGCTCCACCCCGATCATCAGTGCGTGCAGGGCATCCACCTCGGCCGCCAGATTGCCACGGGTCAGGCCCTGATACATCCGGGTTGAATCGGCAAAGCGGTCGGTGATGACGATCTCGCCCCGTGCAACAGCGGGGCGGATGGTCTTTTCCAGATGATCGCGCCGGGCGGCGGTGAACAGCAACAGTTCGGTCTGGGGCGACCAGCGGTCAGGGTCGCCCTCCAGAACCAGCCGACGGATATCTTCGGCGCCAGGGCTGCCGCCCGGTTCGCGCGTCAGGGTGACGGCATGGCCCGCATCGCGCAAGGCCGCAGCCAAAAGCCGGGCTTGGGTGGATTTTCCTGATCCATCAATGCCTTCAAAGGACAGGAACGCACCTTTTCCCATCAGCTTGCGGGTGCCTCATCGCCGAAATAGCGGTCTTGCAGCACATGCAGGGCGGTTTTCATCCGCACCATGAAACCGCCTTTGGCAACATCCGCTTCGGCCACCAGCGGCACGCGCTGCGTGCCAAGATCGGGCACCTCGATCACCAGCTCGGCCAAGACCGTGCCTTTGGCAACCGGGGCGGCCACCGGCCCCTGATAGACCACCTCGGCCTTCAACGCACCTTGCGCCAGCGCGGGCAGCAAAAGCCGGATGTCCTCGGCCGGAACCAGCCCCACCGTTTCGGCCTCGCCCAGATGCACCGGTGCCTCGGCCAGACGGGTGCCCGCCTTGGTCAGGGTTTTCAGCGCGAACTGCCGGAAGGCCCACGAGGTGATCCGCTCGGCCTCCTCGGCCCGCGCCTTGTCATCTGCCGTGCCGGCAAAGGCAAAGATGATCCGCCGCTCACCTTGCTTGACCGACCCCACCAGACCATAGCCCGCCTCGGCGGTATGGCCGGTTTTCAGGCCATCCGCACCAATCCCCAGCTTGAGCAAGGGGTTGCGGTTGTTGGCATTGGCCGGGGCGCGGCCTTTGTAGTTGAACGATGTTTCGGCGAAGATCGGGTAATATTCAGGGAATTCTTCGATCAACCGCCGGGCCAAAAGGCCCAGATCCCGCATGCTCATGCGGTGGTTGGGGTCCGGCCAGCCGCTGGAATTGGCAAAGACCGACTGATCCATCCCCAAGGCATGGGCGCGCTCGGTCATCTGCGAGGCAAAGGCTTCTTCGCTGCCCGCCAGCCCTTCGGCCACCACAACGCAGGCATCGTTGCCCGAATTCACGATCATCCCGCGCAAGAGATCGTCTACCGTTGGCCGGTCGCCCTCTTGCAGATACATGGTGGAGCCGCCCGCCGCCGTCATGTCCGTGGCGCGCGAGGACACCGCAAACGTCGTGTCCATCGTCACCCGGCCATCGCGCAGCGCTTCGAACAGCATGTTGATGGTCATCAGCTTTGACATCGACGCGGGCGGCACCGCGACATTGCCGTTCTTGTCCATCAAGACGGTATGGGTCGTCATGTCATAGACCCAGGCAGAGCGCGCGATGGTGTCAAAGCCAAAGGCCGGAAGGGCCAGCAACGCGCCCGCAAGCGTGCCGCAGATCAAGGAACGGAGAGGGAATTTCTGCATGTGACCTCCGCAGACTTAGCCGCGTTTCAGCATATAGGCATCGGCAAAGCCCGCGGCCTTGACCTTGGCCAGCGCGTCGGACCCGCCCGAAGCCGTGACCGACCAAAAGGCTTTGCCCTGTGATTTCTCGGCGCGCACCGATGCGGTGATCCCGGCCTTGGCCAAGGTGTCGACCGCGCGTTTTGCATTGGCCTCGACCGAGAAAATGCCGATCTGGATCAGCCCAGCCTTTGCCGCAGGGGCCGCCGCCTTTGCGGGGGCTGTCGCGGGGGCAGCGGCGGCGGTTTCAATCGGCTCTGACGAGACGACCGGTGCCACCGGGCCATCGCTGGCTTTTTGCTTTTTCTTGAACAGACCAAAGCCTTTGGACTTTGGCTTGGCCGCGTCCGGCGCGTCGGTGGCGGCAACGGCCGCTTCTGCGGCGGGGCCGAGCGTTTCGGTTTCAACCGTTTCGGCGGCATCAAGAATGGGTTTTGAGGCATCCGGCGCGGTGACCGGCGCTTCTTCACGCCGCAGCGCGGTGACGCTGACCTTGCCGGGTTCGCCCGCCAAAAGCCCCAGCGCATTGGCCGCATCCGACGAGATCTGCAAGGCAGGGCCGGGGTTGTCCCGCTCACGCCGGAACAGCGCCCCGATGACGAATTTGCCATTGGCGGTGTTGCGCAGGATCACGCGTTCCGGATCGACCGCATCGGGGGAGGCCACCCAAACGCCGCCCAGCGACGGGCGGCCATCCCAAAGCGCCATGTCGGTGACGGAAAACACCTCGGGCGCCTCGACATCGCGGTCGACAAGTTTGACCGATTTTGCCGTGGTCTTGGCTGGTTCTGCGGTCGTGTCGGGCGCCGGGGCATCGGCCGCTTCGGCCGTCACCTCTCCCGGCGCGGTGGCGGTTGGCCCGGCCGCCTTGCCAAAGGGGCTGCCTTCGCCCTGACACCCCGCCACAAGGGCGGCAACCGATGCCACAAGAAGAACCCGCGCCAATGCCGTGCCTGCCATGCTCAACGTCCTTTTCGCGCGTTCTTGAGACGCGCTTTGCGAGGGCTGGCCCTGATCTGGAAACAAGACGGCCCGATTGATTTGCGTCATGATACAGAACCCCCGCGCCGCAGGGAAGGGCAAGGCTGCGCCTCGGCGGAAAACCCTTCGTGACCGCGCCAGCCCACCTTTCAGAATCGCTGCGAACCCGCTACACGCCCCGCAATGGAAGTGTGGCCGAGTGGTTTAAGGCTCTGGTCTTGAAAACCAGCGTGGGGGGAACCCCACCGTGGGTTCGAATCCCACCGCTTCCGCCAATTTTAATATAATCAATTGATTTTATTGAATAAATATTTTTACAGGTAAGAAGCTACCAAAACCGTTCCCGGCTGTTGATTTTCATCCAGAACTGAGCCACCTCTGATTATGGATTTCGGTTCATGCTGGGGTCAAGGGTGGGTTTGTCTCCTTCTTTTTGGCTGCGGCGGCTGAGCTTGCCTTGAAGCGGAAGCTGTCGTTTCCGGTTTCAAGGATGTGACAGCGGTGGGTGAGGCGGTCGAGCAAGGCGGTGGTCATCTTTGCGTCGCCAAAGACAGTTGCCCATTCGCTGAAGCTGAGGTGGTAGTGATCACGACGGTGGTGCGTTCGTAAAGTTTGCTGAGCAAATGGAACAGCAAGGCCCCGCCCGAGGCGCTGAATGGCAGGTAGCCCAGTTCGTCTAAGATCACGAGGTCGAGCTTGGTCATGCCTTCCGCGATCTGCCCGGCCTTTCCCTTGGCCTTTTCCTGTTCGAGGGCGTTGACCAATTCAATTGTCGAGAAGAAGCGGACCTCGCGGCGGTGATGTTCGATGGCCTGGACGCCGAGAGCTGTGGCGACATGGGTCTTGCCGGTGCCCGGCCCGCCGATCAGGACGACGTTCTGAGCGCCATCCAGGAACTCGCAGCGATGCAGGGTCCGGATGGTGGCTTCGTTGATCTCACTGTTCGCGAAGTCAAAACCCGAGAGGCCCTTGTAGGCCGGGAACCGCGCGGACTTCATGTGATAGGCGATAGAGCGGACTTCGCGCTCGGCCAATTCGGCCTTCAGCAGTTGCGACAGCATCGGGACTGGGGCCTCAAAGGCTGGCGCCCCTTGTTCAATCAGATCAGTGACGGCTTGGGCCATGCCATACACCTTCAGGCTGCGCAGATCATCATAGCGTTCGACATTGGCCTTGGGCTCGCGATGCAGGGCCAAGGCCTGTGGCGTATCGAGCGGGGGCCCGCCGATCACCTTGCCGTCGACCAACCGGTGCAACAGGTTCAGCACATGGGTCTTGGTCGGCACGCCCTCGGCCAGCGCCAATTCCACGGCGGTCAGCACGGCTTGCTCGTCGTGGTGAAACACGAGGGCGAGGATATCGACCATCTCGCGGTCGCCGCCGGGTTTGCGCAGCATGTAATCCTGCAACTGTCTGAACGCAGGCGGTAATTCCAGGAAGGGGGCGCCGTTGCGAAGGGCTCCGAGCTTGCGTTGAACGACCGCCAGATAATGCCGCCAGTCGTAAATTGTCTTCGGCGGCAGATGATGGCTGCGCTGGATCACGCGGGCATGTTCGCACAGGATGTTGCCCTCGGCTGCCACAACCAACCGGCCGGGACAGATCCGCAAGCTGACAGGGCGGTTCGCAAACGACGCCGGAACACTGTAGCGATTGCGTTCGAAGCTGATCAGGCAGGTTGGTGAGACGCGCTTGCTCAACTCGATGAAGCCGTCAAACGCGACGGGCAGCGGCATCAGCGCGGCCCGCTCCTCAGCCCAGACATCAGCGATGGTGCCAGGCTGCTTGCTATGCGGGGTCTCCCGCCACAGCGCGAGGCAACGCTCTTCCAGCCAGGCATTCAGCGCAGCAAGATCCGGAAAGTCCGGCATCCCCTGCAACATCTGGTGACGGGAATCCCGGACGTTCTTCTCGACTTGCCCTTTCTCCCACCCTGCCGCCGGATTGCAAAACTCTGGCTCGTAAACATAGTGGTTCGTCATGGCGAGGAAGCGCATGTTGATCTGCAGCTCCTTGCCCCGGCCAACACGATCCACCGCCGTCTTCATGTTATCGTAGATGCCCCGCCCCGGGACACCGCCGAAGACCCGGAACGCGTGCCAGTGGGCATCAAACAGCATCTCATGGGTCTGCAAGGGGTAGGCGCGAAGCAAAAAGGCCCGGCTGTGCGACAGCTTGATATGAGCCATCTGCAGCTTCGTGCGCTCGCCGCCCAGAACGGCAAAGTCCTCGCTCCAATCGAACTGGAAGGCATCGCCGGGGGCAAAATGCAGCGCCACAAAGGCCCCCCGGCCCGTGGTCTGCTGCTCACGCTGCCGATCGCTGCGCCATCGACGTGCAGACGCCGCGCCCCGGGCATAGGAGCCGGTGAAGCCAAGCACTGCCAACTTAGCATGCGGTTGCTTCATGGTCCGCCGTTCCTTGTGCAACTTGCTGGCTTCGGTCTTCAGCCAGCCCGACAACCGTTCGGCAAAAGGGTCAATCTTGCTGTGACGTTCCGGCGTCGCGAACTTCGGCTCGATCGTGTCTGCCGCAGATTGTTGGTCACAGTGCCATCTGGCAAGCAGAACACCGGCAAGTCGAGTTTCTGTTTAAGCATCTGGTCGAACGGTGTGCTTAGGATAGCGTGGGTGCGACTGTGGATGCGCGGCAAATATTTGATAGTGCCAGCGCGGCCAATGGCGTCATGGGCAACAGTCTTGCCTTTCAGGTGTAACTCAACATAGTCCAAGCCTTTTTCGGTGAACACATGCACATGCCGCCAGCGTAGGTTTTGTGCTTCTGTGCCATGCCGCATGCCCGTGTTTGCAAGGATCAGCACATAGTCGCGCAGTAAGTAGCGCATGTCCCGTGACTTGCCTGCCTTCCCAGCCTCAATCCATGCCGGAAACTTACGGATCATCACGCGATAATCATCGACGCTGAAATCCGGTCTACGCCCACCAGCGCCGCCGTTGTTGGCCAGTACCGGCACTTTGCCAGCAGTGAGATACCCACGCTGCACTGCTTCGTCGAACACGCGGTTCATGGCCGAGTTGTGGGTGTTCAGTGTGGATGCTTTGGGAGCATGTCCGATCTTCTTCGCGCGCCAATCGTTGAATTCGCGGATCAGGTCAGGATCAAGGCTCGTGATGAATGTCTTGCCGAAGAAGGGGATAAAGTACGTGTTTATTGCGTGGATGTAGTCCTTGTAAACTTTGCGGCCCGCGCCTGCATCCAACTGCCGCTGCATGTCGTGGATCGCCAAGTTGGCAACGTCTTCAAAGCGTTTGGTGACAACCGGCAGGCCGTGTTTTTCGCGAAACTTGTAGTCCAGATACTGTTCGCGGGCTGTCGTCTTGGCTTCCTCAAGGTCGTTTTGGCCTGTGCTGACACGCACCCAAATTCCGCCAATCTGAAACGTCGCCTGCCAGCGTTTGGTATTGGGGCGGCGGTAGACCTTTACGGTCCCATCCATCAGCACATGCGTATCGTCGTTTAACTTGGCCATGCTGCGCTGCGCCCCCTGTTCATCGCACAGTATGGTTCCCGTGTTGGAATGTCAGCCGAAAAGCAGAAAGGGCGACCCGAAGGCCGCCCAATCATGGTGTTTTTTCAGGTGGTTCAGAACCGATGCTGTAGGTTCAACTGCACCGAAGAATTGGTGACACCTCCCAGCCGGTCAGCCAGGATCTTGGCGGACACATTGCTCAACTCATTTTCCGACTGCACGGAAAGTCCCAACTCCACACCACCGCCGCAGTTTTCTTCGACCGTATCTGTCGTGACCTGTTCGCAGACCAGTCTGGGCGCGAAGGTGAGAAGTTGCAGGCTTTCGGCCCCGGACAGACCATCCATCGGCACACGAAATTCGGGGCGGAACATGATATTGGCCAGCGTGACCTGACCGGCATCAAGGCTGAGTGTATTGTTGGTCATGCTATAGGCCGTGCCAGTAAAGCCAACATTGCCAATCCATGTCCGGCCATAGCTGACTGACAGCTCGGGCCAGATTTCAAAGCCCTTCTGTTCGATCACGCCCGACAAGGCCGCGCCCAGCGTTGCCGTGCGCGTGGTGTAATCACTGTCCAGATCCAGCACACCATTGGTCATGGTCAGGTTGTTGCGGCCCGCACCAAGGCTGAAGAAGCCATCGAGGTAGATCTGTTGCGCAATCTCGTGCACCGCATAGCCGCCGACATTCAGCCCCAGACGGTTCTGATTGCCCTCAAAGCTGCCCATGATGTTGGATCGTGCCAACTCGCCGCCGATGAAGTAACCGAACAGGGTCTTGTCCGAAACGGACTGTTCCCATGCAACCTTGCCATTCAATGTGGCCGTGCTTGAGCCGGTTTCGCTGTCGTGCTGCACATCAAAGTCGCCAAACACGAGGCGGCGTTTGCCGTCGCCAAGGCTGGTTAGCCCAAAGAACGTGCCCATGCTGCTCATCACTGTGTCTGTCGTGTCAACACCACCTTCAATATCAAATGGGACATCGCCAACACTCTCTGCTTCGGGCGATTGCATTTCGATGAAACGCTCTCTGGCATCAGTCACCATGTTGCGATTGATGTTTATGTTGCTCCTCAGGCTGCGTTGGGCTTCTTCCGCAATAATGGCCTTGATCTCTGCTTTATGGGCGTCAAACTCTGTTGCCGGGGTCGCACTCGGCGCTTGCACTGTAATGGTAACGGTATCTGCCGTGCTTGACACCGTTCCGTCATTCACAACCAGCGAGAAGACCAGCGTTGCGTTGGAGGCCCCCACAGCGAGTGTCGGCGCCGTGAAGGTTGGCTGGGAAGCGGTGGTGCTGGAGAGGGTAACGCTGGTGCCGGAAGTCTGGGTCCAAGCATAGGTCAGCGGATCAGAATCCGCATCCGAAGATGTCGCACCGTTCAGCGTGACAGAAGCGGCAGAGGCAACGGTTTGATCCGGGCCCGCATTTGAGGCGGGAGCCGTGTTGCCGTAACTGCCAAAGATCACAGAGCCAGGGCCTGTTGCTCTGAAAATTTGTGGCCGGAACAACGGTCCATTGCTCAATGGTGTTGATGTGACCAGGACGGTTGTTTGGCCAGCGGTAAGGGTGGCAGTGACCTCGGGGCAGTGTCCCTGGAATCCGCAAAAATAAGCACTACCGCTGTCATCGTTAAATGCGGTGGCATTACTTGCTGGTTGTGATGGGTCAAACGAACCCGAATACACAATCATCACGTAGTCATGGATGGCTGCCCGCAGCCCAAAGGTATAGGTCCCTGTAACTGTGGGCGTCATTTCGACGGCGATGTATTCGTACCTATTGGAGCCTGTGCCAGTCGGAGCGGCTGATAGATGCGAATTGGCGAGAAAAAAATAACCAGTTTGGGTATTGCTATTTCCCGCAGTGTAGTCGGTGGTTGTTTGAGAAAATGCCTGCGTTGTAAGGAATAACAATGCTGCAAACGCAGCGGCGACATAGCAGATCGTCTGAGTTAGAAATCTTGTCTCGCGGGTTGAGATGAGTATTTGTTTGTTATCAAGGTGTTGCGGGGGGGGGGGGGGGGGGGGGGGGGGGGGGGGGGGGGGGGGGGGGGGGGGGGG
>CAYMRX010000001.1:0-665965 GCA_964393035.1 uncultured Tabrizicola sp. | reverse complement strand
CTCGCCGCAACAGTCATGTTCTGGCTATGATGCGAGAACGAGTCCTGACCCTAGGAGTTGGGCCGCACGGCCAGCACCAGCCAACGTGCCGATCCGATATCAACCGGGGTCAGCCAGCCGGGCAGGCGCCCGTCTTTCAGTGCCAAGGCAAAGCCGTGTTCGGCGTCATAGGCAGCGTCGCGGCAGATCACCACATAATCCGGCGCGCTTTGCCGGATAGCCTGCTGCATCAAGATTTCGGACCGGAAGGGGAAAGAGCCGTTCCAGAAGGCCTGCGCCCCGCGCTGATATGGCACGGACAGCGCATCATGATGGGTCACAAGGATCAGCGGCGCACCAAGGTTGAGTGTGGTCAGAAGCCGGGCCTTGGGAAGGGCGTTCAACTCGGCAAGCGCATCCTCCATGCGGCACCCGTGATCGAACGAGGGTTGCTCGAACCGCTGTGACAGATCGGTTCCGGCCAGACGGCTGGCCAGCGTCAGGACGGGGCGGTTCAGATACTGCGTGCCAAAGGCGGCAAGCACCACAACGACGGCGGTCAGCAGCGCCGCAAGGCTGCGTCGGGTGGACCACCAGCGCAACAGTTCTGCGCCGACATGGCCTGCCAGAAACGGCAAGGCGGGGGCGGCGATGATGTTCATCCGCACCTGTACAAGGCTGCCGATCAGCCCCAGCCAGCCGAAGATCAGCATCTGCCCGATCGCGGCGCGTTGCGCTTTGTCATAGCTGCCGCGATTGCGCAGCCAGAACAGCGAACTCAGCGCGGTGATGACAAGGACAGGCAAAAGCACATTGGCGAAGGTCAAAGGCCGGAGCGTCGCGAAGACCAGCGCGGGCAGCGCCTCGGAAATGCGCGAGGTGATGAAGTCCTGCGCCTCGGGCGGCAGCATGCCGTAGGGTCCCGCGAGGCAGGGCTTGAGCAGCGGCGAAAACAACCAGAGACCAAACAGCGCAAGCCCCGCGACAGCGGCAAGCCGCAGGGCGGGGGGGCGCAACCGGTTGTAAAATGCCAGCGGTACAAGGCTGCTGGCGCTGGCAATCAGAAGGATCGCCAGAATCGGCGTCGCCAGCGCATCGCAATGCGGGGTCAGCCAATCCTGCGGGGCGGTTTGCCCGACAAACAACATCAGCGCACCGACCGTCAGGGCGCTGCAAAACCCGATCAGTCGCGCCCTTGCGTCTGCGGCCTCAAACGCGGCCCGCCCGACAAGCACAAGGCCGCCCGCAGCCACAAAGACCAGCGTTTCCAGACCGATGGCCAGCGACAGCGCCGCCGCAACCCCGGAGATGGTGCCCATCAACCAAGCCCGCCCGGGCAGGATCATCGCCATCGCCATTATCGTGGTCAGCAGAATTTGCACATTGTGATGGTCAATCCGGCCGGTGGCAAAAGCAATGCCGCGGATCGGCATCCAAGTCATCACCAGCGCCATCGCAAAAAGGGCCGCTCCCGCGCCCAAAAGCCGCCGCGTGCCTTTGGCAACCAAGCCCAGCAGCGCCAAAAGCAACAGATTGGGCCAAAGGGCAAAGGTCCACCGCTCTGCCACCTCGGGCGGAAGCCCCAAGGCAAGCAGGCTGTAAAGCCCGGCAAGGGCGGCATCCAGATAGCGCGACCAATGCATCGACAGCCCCAAGGGCGGCTCGACGCGGTATTGGATCATGTCAAACCAGCCTTGACCGGCCAGCCAGGCCTTGACCGACATCCAGCGCATGATGTCGTCATTGTCGCCTTGCACCAGAAGCGTTCTGGCATGAGGGGCAAGGGCGAACATCGAAAGCCCAAGCAAGGCAAGGATCAAAGCCACGGCGATCCAGACATGTTTGCGCTGAACAAAGCTGAAGGCGAAGGGGGGCATAACCTTGGTCCTCTTTACATCACCGGGCGGCAGGGCCGCCGGTCGCCGTGCCTAGACGTCTTTCAGCGTAATGACGTAAATTTTGCGCACCTGTTCCACCACATGCCAGATGCCCTTCCAGCCCTGCGGCAGGGTGATCGCATCGCCCGGCCCAAAGACCTGAACCGTGCCGTCCGGGAGGGTCATCTCGACCTTGCCCGACAGGAAGTGGCAAAACTCGGTCGAGCCGGAGCGGTCGGCGGTGAAGCGGCTCGGCGTACATTCCCAGACCCCCAAGGACACCCGCCCATCGGCCGATACCCACAGATCGACCGAGGCTTCCTTTTGCTCTCCCTCAAACGAGGTAGGCTTGGCGGCGAAAGCGCCAATGTCCATCTGGGTCAATGCAAGGTGGGTGGCGAAATCGGGCGTCATCGCAGGCTCCTGTCAGATCGGGGTAAAGTCATCGCGGGCCGGATCATATTGTTCCAGTTCGCCCGCACCGATGTTGTTCCACAGCCCATGCAGCGTCAGCCGGTCATCGGCCACCGCATCGCGGATAAAGGGGAAGGTCATCAGGTTTTCCAGCGACACCAGCACCGCCTGCTTTTCCAGCGCGCGCAGGATATCGCCCTGCGGCAACGCGGCCACCCGTTGATAGCCGGGCTTCAGAATATCCAGCCAGCGGCCGACGAAGCTGGTCTTTTCTTCCAGTTCCGGCGAATGGCCCGCGCACATATCATGGCAGCCCTTGACCCCGCCGCAGCCCGAATGGCCCAAGACGATGATATGCGCGACGCCAAGCGAGGTAACCGCATATTCCACCGCGGCCGAGGTGCCATGGCGTTCCCCGTCCGGGTTATAGGGCGGCACCAGATTGGCGATGTTGCGGTGGATGAAGAATTCACCCTCATCGGCACCAAAGATGGAGGTGACATGCACACGGCTGTCGCAGCAGGAAATCACCATGGCGCGGGGGTGCTGGCCGCTTTCGGCCAGACGGCGATACCAGGCCTTGTTGTCCTGATAGCTGGTGGCGCGCCATCCATTGAAGCGGCTGACCAGATAGGCGGGAAGGGGGCGGGCGGTGACGGCCATCGTCGGCTTCCTTCTGTGATGTTGCGTTCCGAGTTAGGCTGCATTCGCAGAAAATGCGAGGGGGTTTGTGCGCCCCAGTGCCGCTTTTCTGCGCTGGGGTGAACCTTTTCTTCAGCACGATCCGCGATGATCGGCTTTGGGTGTAGAAGAAAGGGTGTGTCATGTCGGGTGAAAATATCGTGGCCTTGCGGGTCAAGGAACGGGTTCGGCAGGATTCCGAGCCGATCGCCACGATTTATCGGAATTTGGGAACTTCGTCGGCCGAACAGGTGGTTACACGGGCGCTGGGCGAACTGGCGCTGACCATGGCGGGGCTTGCCGCACAGGTGCGCGAACGCGAAATGCAGGATTTGTCGCGCCAGTTGCGCCGCTTGCAGCGCATGTCGGAAAATCTGGGCATGGTCAGTCTGGGGCTGGTTGCAGGCGATGTGCGCACCTGCCTTGAGCGCAGCGATGTCACGGGTTTTTCTGCCGTCTGGGCGCGGCTGGTGCGTGTGGCGGAACGCTCGCTCGCGCCGGACAAGGCGCTTTTGGACCAGACCTTCAGTTAAACCGCCGCGCCGGGCAGCGGCTGCGTTGCGCCCTTGCGGGTCGCGCGGGATGGGTTAGGCTTGGCTGCATCCATTCCATGATGCCACAGGATGCCATGCCCACGCCCGCCTTTGCCGCCGCCGATGCCCCCTCGCGCCCCTTGCATGTTGTCACATCTGAAGGGCTGGACGCTTTTCTCGCCGGGCAGCCCTCTGCAACTGCCGCATGGTTGAAGGCGACGGGGTTTGAGGCCGGGCCGGGCGATCTGCGCCTGATCCCCGCCGCTGATGGCACCGTGCAGGCCGCCGTTGCAGGCTTGGGCGGCGCCAAGGCCCGCGCGCGCGGTCGGTTTCATCTGGCGCGCGCGGCGGCGGGCCTGCCAGAAGGCGCCTGGCACCTTGAGGGCAGCCTCAGCGCGGCTGACAAGACCGAGGCGGCCCTCGCATTCCTGCTGCAAACCTACCGTTTCGACCGCTACCGCCCCGGAAAATCATCTGCCACGCCTGCCGCTTTGAAAGCCCCCGAGGGCATCGACGCCACCCGGCTGCTTGCCATGGTGGAAGGCGAATTTCTGACCCGCGACCTGATCAATACCCCGGCGCTGGATATGGGGCCTGCGGAATTGGAAGCCGCCTTTCTGACGCTGGCCGACAGTTTTGGCGCGGCGGCCAAGGTCATTCGGGGCGATGAGCTTTTGGCGCAAAACTTTCCGATGATCCATGCGGTTGGCCGCGCCTCTCCCCGCGCGCCGCGGTTGTTGGAGTTGAACTGGGGCAGCACCGGCCCGCATCTGACGCTGGTCGGCAAGGGCGTGTGCTTTGACACTGGCGGGCTGAACATCAAGCCGTCGTCCGGCATGCTCTTGATGAAGAAAGACATGGGCGGGGCCGCGACCGTCATGGGGCTTGCCCATATGATCATGCGGTTGGGCCTGCCCTTGCGCTTGCGGGTTCTGGTGCCGGCGGTGGAAAACGTGATCGCGGGCAATGCCCAGCGGCCAAAGGACATCCTGACCAGCCGCAAGGGCCTGACGGTCGAGGTCAATGATACCGACGCCGAAGGCCGCCTCGTGCTGGGGGATGCGCTGGCCTATGCCTGCGAGACGCCCACCGATGCGGTGATCTCGATGGCAACGCTGACGGGGGCCGCGCGCGTTGCTGTCGGCCCCGATCTCGCGCCCTATTACTGCGATGACGATCCCATGGCCTTGGCCTTGGAGGGTGGCGCGAAACAGGGCTTTGACCCGGTCTGGCGGCTGCCCTTCTGGACGCCTTACGAACATATCATCGAACCCGGCATCGCCGATCTCGACAATGCGCCGGGCTGGGGTTTTGCCGGGTCGGTCACCGCCGCGCTGTTCCTGCGCCGCTTTGTTGAAGGCCCGCGTTACATGCATTTCGACATCTACGGCCACACACCCGCCGACCTGCCCGCCCGGCCTAAAGGCGGCACCGGCCAAGGGGCGCGGGCGGTTTTGCAGGCCCTGCCTGCCATTCTGGGGCTGTAAATGGACCGCCGCCTGACCCCTGCCACCCCGCGCATCGCCCATTCTTCGATGAAGGGCCGGATCGAGGTTCCCGTCTTTACCGATGGCACGCCGATGCGCGTGGCGCAGCCCGTGGCAGATCTGCTCCGCGCCCCGCATGGCGCGCGTGAGCGGCAGCTTCTCTTGGGAGAAACATTTACCGTGATCGACCGCAACGAAGGCCATGCTTTTGGTTTTGCGGGCAAAGATGGCTATTGCGGTTGGCTACCCGACATTGCCCTGTCGCGCGGCCCCACCCCCACCCATTGGGTGGCAACCCCCGGCACGCATCTTTATCCCGAACCCCGCGTGCAGGCACCCGAGATTTTGGCCCTGTCGCTGGGCGCGCAGGTGGCGATCACCGCCGATCATGGCAAATGGCTGGAAACCACCCAAGGCTTTATCCCCGCCCCACATCTGCGGCTATTGGGCGATTGGCAGGCCGATGCGGTCAGCGTGGCGGAAAACCTTCTCGGCACGCCCTATTTGTGGGGTGGCAATTCACGCGGCGGGATTGATTGTTCGGGCCTTGCGCAACTGTCGTATTGGGCTTGCGGGATCACGATTCCGGGCGACAGCGACCTGCAAGAAGGCAGCGGCCAAGAGGTTCCCGCCGATGCGCCCTTGCAACGCGGGGATTTGATCTTTTGGAAGGGCCATATCGCGCTGGTCGTCGATGACGCCCGGCTGATCCATGCCAACGGTCATACGATGTCGGTCGCCTATGAGCCGGTGCAGGTCTGCATCGACCGCATCATGGCGCAAGAAGGCCGCCCGGTCACGCATCGCCGCCGTTTGCTGTAGCGTGTCAGATTTTTCTTGGAAAATACCTTATTGAAAAGCGCGTTCGAGCGCATGCGAGAGGCAGCGCTTTTCGATTCAATTCAAATCTGACACGCTTTAGTCGATAGGCCGCAAAGGCTTTTCCAACACGCGCAGCGCAGCGGCCAGATCATGGCCGCGCCGCAAAACCTGCCCTTCGCCGCCCAAGACCGCATAGATCCCCTGCCGCGCCCGCAGTTTGGGGCGCTTTTCGATGCGGTAAAGCGGCACTTCAGCGGTGCGGCGAAAGATGGAGAACGCGGCCACCTCGGGCTGAAAGCTCATCGCATAGTCGCGCCATTCGCCTGCTGCGACCATCCGGCCGTAAAGCGACAGGATCAGCTCCAACTCGGCGCGGTCAAAACTGATGACCTCGGCGGGGGCGTGCGGAAAGGGCACCGGCGCATTCATGGCAAAAGCTTAGCGCAGATGCGCCTTTTATCAAGCCTACAGAAAGCCCGGGGCCAACCGCAATTCGCCCACGCTCAGGCCACGGCAATTGGTCTGCGGCGCAGGAAGACGCTTTTGCGCCATTGGGTGCGCGGCATCCAGCACGCCAAGTCGAGCCAGAATTCCGACCAAAGCCGCTTCAGAGGCGCGGGAATTGCCATCCTCGATCTTCAGGGCCAATCCCAGCTTCCTTTCCGGGATGATCGCGACGAACACCGCCTCGGCCCCGGTCTTGATCGACAGCCGGCCCCCCATGGCCCGCATCAATTCCGTGCAGGCCCGACCTTCGCCCGCGACCAGTTCCGGGTAGGCCGCCATCGCCCGCGCCAACCGCTGCATCGCCCGGCCGCGCGTGTCGCTGCCGTTGGTTGCGGCAAATTTCGCCATCCCGCGCGCCAGACCCGTGATGGACATCGCAAAATTTGGCGCAGAACAGCCGTCGATGCCGTATCCGGCCACGGTTTCGCCAGTCACTTCCTCGGTCGCGGTGCGGATCGCCTTTTGCAAGGGATGGTCCAGTTCCACATATTCTGAACCGGCTTTCAGGTGCTTTGTCGTGGTCAGGAATCCGGAATGTTTGCCCGAACAGTTGTTGTGCAACTGGCACGGCCCTTCATGATCGCAGATCAGACGGTCGCGCTCAGCCCGGTCATAGGGTTCATGCGAGCCGCAGCGCAGATCGGGTTCGCCAAGGCCCAGACCTGCCAGCCAGTCGCGCGCCATGTTCACATGCAGCGCCGCGCCCTGATGGCTGGCGCAGGACAGGGCCAGATGCGCCTCGGTCAGGCCGTATGCATCGGCAGCCCCGCTTTCGACCAAGGGCAGCGCCTGCAACATCTTGCAGGACGAGCGCGGAAAGATCACGCGGCCCGGATCCCCCCAGGCCTCAACAATCTGCCCCGCTTCATCACACAGAACCGCATGGCCGCGATGGGTGCTTTCCAAAAGCCCACCCCGCCACAGCTCCACCATCTCTGCCGCTTCTGCCATCGTCCTCTCCCGTCACGGATGCGCGATTTTATGCCCAAGGGGCTTTCGCGGATTGGTCATTTTCGATAATGAATGGGATATCGAGTGAAATGGCCCTACGCCACAGGAAAAACCGCGTCATAAAGCGGGCTTGGCAGGGCAGAGGCAACCGCAGCTTGGAGGCTGTTGACATGGCAAGCTGGATGACCCGCACCCTTCTTGGGATGACCCTTGCATTGGGCGCGACCGCGCTTCAGGCGCAAGAGTCAAGCAACCGGGTGGCGACGATGACCGATTGGAGCGTCTTTGCCGAAGAAAGCCCCAAAGAGTGCTGGGGTGTCTCCAGCCCCAAGGAAACCGTCAACACCAAGGATGGCAACCCGGTTCAGGTGCGTCGCGGCGACATCCTGTTGTTCGTGACCTTCCGCCCCGGTGCCTCGGGCGAGATTTCCTTCTCGGGCGGCTATCCGTTTGCGGGCGGGTCCACCGTCAAGCTGGATGTTGATGGCACCACCTATGACCTCATCACCGATGGCGAATGGGCTTGGCCGGGCACCAAGGATGATGACGCGGCGATTCTGTCGGCGCTGAAGAAAGGCACCACGGCCGTTTTGACCGCCAAGTCGGGCAAAGGCACCCAGACCAAGGACACCTTCTCCTTGCGCGGGTTCACCGCTGCGATGGAAGACGCCGCCCAGCGCTGCGGCTGATTTTTCCGGCTCCACAGTCAGGCGCCCCGCCGTAAGGTCGGGGCGCTTTTGTTTTTGGGGCAGATGCCCTATATGCCCAAAGCTGCCCAACCCGGATTCTGCCATGACTGATGCCACCGCTCCGATCACCCAAGATGTTATGACCCTGCCGCGCAAGCTGCCCGAGGGCGACAAAGCCAATCTGGTGGGCATGACGCGCGACCAGATGCGCGCGGCGCTGATTGCCGCAGGCACACCGGAAAAGCAGGCCAAGATGCGGGTGGGGCAGGTCTGGCAATGGGTCTACCATTGGGGCGTGCGCGAGTTTGACCGCATGACCAACCTTGCCAAGGATTACCGCGCGCTTCTGGCCGACAACTTCGTGCTGGAAGTGCCCGAGGTGGTGACCCGCCTGATTTCCGAAGATGGCACGCGGAAATATCTGGTGCGCATCGCCGGCGGGCATGAGGTGGAGGTGGTCTATATCCCCGAAACCGACCGTGGTACGCTGTGCATCTCGTCCCAAGTCGGTTGCACGCTGACCTGTTCGTTCTGCCACACCGGCACGCAGAAACTGGTGCGCAACCTGACCGCGGCCGAGATTGTCGGTCAGGTGATGCTGGCCCGCGATGACCTGAACGAATGGCCGGTGCCGGGCGCCCCCAAGGAGGAGGTGCGGCTGGTGTCGAACATCGTCCTGATGGGCATGGGCGAACCGCTTTATAATTTTGAAAACGTCCGCGATGCGATGAAGGTGGTGATGGACAATGAGGGCATCGCCCTTGGCCGTCGCCGCATCACGCTGTCGACCTCTGGCGTTGTTCCCGAAATCGCCCGCACCGCCACGGAAATCGGCTGCCTCTTGGCGGTCAGCTTCCACGCCACGACGGACGAGGTGCGCGACGTTCTGGTGCCGATCAACAAGCGGTGGAATATTCAAACCCTTCTCGCCGCGTTGAAAGATTATCCGAACCTGTCGAATTCGGAGCGCATAACCTTCGAATATGTCATGCTGGACGGCGTGAATGATACGAAGGAAGACGCGCATCGTCTGGTGAAGCTTTTGGAAGGTATCCCGGCCAAGGTGAACCTGATCCCGTTCAACGAATGGCCCGGCGCGCCTTACAAACGCTCCTCCGGCAACCGCATCCACGCCTTTGCCGACATCATCTACAAGGCCGGTTACGCCACCCCGATCCGCACTCCGCGCGGCGAGGATATCATGGCGGCTTGCGGCCAGTTGAAATCGGCAACCGAGCGGCAGCGCAAGTCCAAGGCGCAGATCGAGGCGGAGACGAAGGCCAGCTAAAACAAAAAGGCCTGTGGGGTTCCCACAGGCCTTTTTGTTTATTCGTTGTGATTTCTCAGTAAACCACCACCGCCCGGATCGACTTGCCCGCGTGCATCAGATCAAAGCCTTCGTTGATGCGTTCCAAGGGCAGGATGTGGGTAATCATCGAGTCGATCTCGATCTTGCCGTCCATGTACCAATCGACAATCGTCGGCACATCCGTCCGGCCCCGCGCGCCGCCGAATGCGGTGCCTTTCCAGACGCGCCCCGTGACCAGTTGGAAGGGCCGGGTTTCAATCACCGCCCCCGCGGGTGCCACGCCGATGATGATCGACTGACCCCAACCGCGATGGGTGCATTCCAGCGCGTCGCGCATCACCTTGACGTTGCCGGTGCAATCAAACGAGTAATCCGCCCCGCCGATCTTGTCGAAAGGCGTCTTGGTCAGGTCAACAATCGCCTGCACCACAGAGGTGCCTTCGGCCAGTTTCTTCGGGTTGATGAAATGGGTCATGCCGAACTTGCGGCCCCATTCTTCCTTGTCGTCGTTCAGGTCGACGCCGATGATCATCCGCGCGCCTGCCATTTTCAGGCCCTGAATGACGTTCAGGCCAATGCCGCCCAGACCAAAGACCACGGCGGTGGCGTCATGCTCCACCTTGGCGGTGTTCAGCACGGCACCGATGCCGGTGGTCACGCCGCAGCCGATGTAGCAGATCTTGTCGAAAGGCGCATCCTCGCGCACCTTGGCCAGCGCGATTTCCGGCATGACCGTGTGCTGTGCGAAGGTCGAGCAGCCCATGTAGTGATAGATCGGGGTGCCATCCAGCATCGAAAACCGCGTCGTGCCATCGGGCATCAGGCCCTGGCCTTGGGTGGCGCGGATCGCGGTGCAAAGGTTGGTCTTGCGGGAAAGGCAAGACGGGCATTCGCGGCATTCGGGGGTATAAAGCGGGATCACATGATCGCCGGGCTTCAGCGATTTCACGCCGGGGCCGCATTTCACCACGACGCCCGCGCCTTCATGGCCAAGGATCGAGGGGAAAATGCCTTCGGGGTCGGCGCCCGACAGGGTGAATTCATCGGTATGGCAAATTCCGGTGGCCTTGATCTCGATCAGAACTTCGCCTTCCTTGGGGTCATCCAGATTGACCTCCATGATCTGCAAAGGTTGGCCAGCGGCTACGGCAACGGCGGCACGGGTGCGCATTATGGAATTCCTCCCCTTATCAACGCGCGCAGGCTGTGCCAGAACGGTTGAAATTGCAACGCAGGAAACGACATTCGATGAAGGCGATCCTCCTGATTTTCTATCCGTTTCTAGGCCTTTCGGCTCGCACCCATAAACCCCGCTTGCTGTCGACCTATGATCCCGATGCCGATGCGACGGGGCTGGTCTATCGGTTGTCATGCGGCTGATCGCACCCCTTCTGGCGATCTGTGTGCTGGCGGGATGTTTTCCGCTGGCGGGACAGTCGCACATGGGCCCGGTGGACGACATGCTGCCGCCACAGCCCGACCGCTGTGGGTTGGCCTTGCTGCCTGATCTGCGTGGGGCGCCGATGGCCCAACTGGCCGATTTCCGCCTGATCGGGCCGCTGCGCGTGCTTTGGCCGGGGCAAGAGATTACAAGTGAGGTGAACCCGGCCCGGTTGAACGCCGAGGTCGATGTGGCTGGCCGCATCCTGCGGCTGATGTGTGGTTAAAGGAGCCTGCCGATGCGCCGCCTTGCCCTGCTGTTGCCCTTTGTCTTTGCCGCTTGCGTCGAGGAGGCGATCCCGCCCGTCGAAACCTGCGGCGCGGCCGCCTTGCAAGATCTGGTCGGTCAATCTGAAACGGTTTTGCAGACCATGAAATTCGGCACCCCTGTGCGGATCATTCATCCCGGCATGGCTGTGACGATGGACTACAGCGCAGATCGGCTGAACATCGAAATCAATGAGGCGGGCATGATTTCCCGCGTGACCTGCGGCTAAAATAAACACCCCCGGCGGTGACGCCGGGGGTAACCATGCACCATTGAATACTGTTTCAATCCGCTACTCGATAATCGGTGTGACAGGCCTTGCAAGCCCCACCGATGTTCTTCATCCCCGCACCGATGGTTTCAACCGAGGCAACATCCAGCGCAGCGGCCGCATCGCCAAGACCTTTGGCTTTGGAAAGGAACGCATCCCAGCCGGTCCAGATCTCGGGCTTGGCCTTGGTGCCGGGGTCTTCGACATTGGCAGTGAACTTGGCCTCGATCTCGGCCGCCCCTGTCACAAGGGTTTGTTTCGCGGCCTCTGCGGCAACGGCATCATAGGCCACCTCACCCGAAGCCATGCCACCCAAGGTCTTGGCCGCGCCGCCAAAGGATTTCATCAGTTCCTGACGCGCTTTCACTTCGGGCGTGGTGGCCTCGATTTCGGCATAAACGGCGCCGGTGGTCAAAAGCAGGCCGATCAAAAGCGTTTTGGCAAAGGTTTTCATCTGGCTCTCCATGGGCTGGGTCGATGGATGATTCCATGTCAAAGCCTACTGGCAAGCTTCCGGCCTGCGATATGGACTTTGGTCTGAAACTTTGCAGGTCACAGCGTTTTTACTCGAAGGCGTGCAGTACCGACGGTGTGGGGAAGCCATCAGGCACCAGCCCCTTGGCCTTTTGAAACGCTTTCAGCGCCGCCACGGTTTTTGGCCCCATCTTGGCATCGACGCCCCCGGTGTCAAAACCCGCTGCGGTCAGCATTTTTTGCAAGGCCACCCGCTCATCGAACGACAGTGCGCGCTCCTCGCGCGGCCAAGGCGACAGGATCGGCCCGCCCCCCTTCAATCGGTCTGCCAGATGGCCCACGGCGATTACATAAGCATCGGCGGTGTTATAGCTCTCGATGACATGGAAGTTCTGGAAAATCAGAAACGCCGCGCCCCTATGCCCGCCGGGCAACAGGACCGAGGCCAGCCCATGGTCGGGCAAATCGCCCCCCATGGCCAGACGAACCCCCATGGCCTGCCATTCGGCCACCGGCTTTTTCACCCGTTCGGTTGTCAGGTCATAGTCAAAGCCCTGCGGCAGGGTGATCTCCACCCCCCATGGCGCGCCCTTGATCCAGCCCTTGCCAGCCAGATAGGCGGCGGTTGAGGCCAAGGCATCGGTTGGGTCATCGCTCCAGATGTCGCGCTTGCCGTCAGCGGTGAAATCCACCGCAAAGGCATGCCAGCTTGAGGGCATGAACTGCGTGTGCCCCATCGCCCCGGCCCATGATCCGCGCAGGGTTTCCGTGGTAGCGTCGCCTGCCTGAATGATCTTCAGGGCGGCAATCAACTCACGCTCAAAGAACGCGCCACGCCGTCCGTCATAGGCCAGCGTTGCCAAGGCGTGCAGCGTCGGCAGATCGCCGCGCACCGCGCCATAGGCGCTTTCCAGGCCCCAGATGGCGGTGACGATTTCGGCATCCACCCCATAGGTCGCTTCGATGCGGTCCAGCGTGTCCTTGTGCTTTTCCAAGGCCCCAATGCCACCGGCGATGCGATCTTCCGATACCGCCTTGTCCAGATAATCCCATATGGTTTTGGTAAATTCGTTCTGGTGGCGATCATTTTGGACGACCTTCGGCAGATATTCCGCCCCCGCCAGCGCCCCCAGCGTGCCCGAGGCAATACCCGCCGCCAAAGCGCGGTCGCGGAAACCCGCCAGCCATTGGTCTAGCCCGTCTTGCGTGCCGGTTCCTTCGGTCAACATCGCCTCCCCGATGGTTTCGCTCATGGCGGCTTCGGTGTCTTGCGGGCCTGCATGGGCAGGGGCGGCCAAGACCAGCACAAGGGCAAGAAACCTTGGCGCCCGCCTGCCCACACTCAGCCCCGCCGTTTGCGCACGATCTTGCGGGCCAGCTTTGACGCCTTGGCCTTTGCGGCCCCCGGCTTGCGCGGGTTGAACCGCCCGCCCTTGCGAGATTTGCCAGCCGGAAGACCCGCGCCGTCAATTTCCAGCAGTTCCAGCACCAGCCCGCCGGTGACGGGAATGGCTTCGGCCAGTTTGACCGTTACCCGCTGCCCGATCCCAATGGTCATGCCGGTATCGGCCCCCGTCAGGGTTTGGCTCGCATCGTCAAAATGGAAGAACTCGCGCCCGACGGCCCGGATCGGAACCAGCCCATCCGCCCCGGTTTCATCCAGCTTCACGAACAGGCCAAAGCGTTGCACCCCGGAAATTCGGCCCGTAAAGGTGCTGCCCACCCGGTCGGCCAAGAACGCCGCCAGATAGCGATCTGTCGTGTCGCGCTCGGCGGCCATCGACCGCCGCTCGGCTTCGGAAATCAGCTTGGCGGTTTCGTCCAGGTTCTCGATGTCCCAGGCCGATAGCCCATCCTTGCCCCAACCATGCCCGGCAATCAGCGCCCGATGCACGATCAGGTCGGAATAGCGCCGGATGGGCGAGGTGAAATGCGCGTAGTTGCGCAAGGCCAGCCCGAAATGACCAAAGTTTTCAGGATTATAATAGGCCTGCGTCATGCTGCGCAGCGTCGTCAGGTTGATAAGCTCGTCAAACTCGGTGCCCTCGGCTTGGGACAACAGCCGGTTGAGATGCGCCGTCTTCAACACCTGCCCCTTGGCCAGCGTCATGCCCGATGCCACGGCCACCTCACGCAGGGCCTCCAGCTTCAGGGGCGAGGGTTCCTCATGCACGCGGAACAGCAAGGGCCGCTTCAGCCGGATCAATTCCTCGGCCGCGGCGACATTGGCGAGGATCATCATCTCCTCGATCAGCTTATGGGCGTCAAAACGCTCATAGAAGGCGACCGACGTCACCTTGCCGCTGTCATCCAGCACGATCTTGCGCTCGGGCAGATCAAGGTCCAAGGGCTGCCGCGCCGCACGGGCCTGCACCAAGGCGGCATAGGCGGCGTAAAGCGGTTTCAGGACCGGCTCCAGCAGGGGGGCGGTTTTGTCGTCCGCCTGCCCGTCGATGGCCGCCTGTACCTGCCCGTAATGCAAGGACGCCTTCGACCGCATCAGCCCTCGGGTAAAGCGGTGCGACAGCTTGTTGCCATGGGCGTCAATCCGCATCCGCACCGCCATGCAGGCGCGGTCGACATGTTCGTGCAGGCTGCACAAATCGCCCGACAGGATATCGGGCAGCATCGGCACCACCCGGTCGGGGAAATAGGTCGAGTTGCCCCGCCGCCGCGCCTCGCGGTCCAAGGCAGAGCCCGGCGTGACGTAATGCGATACATCGGCAATCGCGACCCAGATCACGTGGCCGCCGGGATTGCCCGGTTCGGTATCGGCCTCGGCATAAACCGCATCGTCCCGGTCGCGCGCATCAATGGGGTCAATGGTAACCAAGGGCAGGTCGCGCAGGTCTTCGCGGCCCGACAGACCCACCGGTTCGGCCTTGTCGGCTTCGGCGATCACGGCATCGGGGAATTGGTCGGGAATGCCGTGCTGGTGAATGGCGATCAGGCTGACAGCGCGTGCGCCGGACGGATCGCCCAGTCGCGCGATGACCCGCGCCTGCGGCAGGCCAAGACGGCGGTTGCCAACGGCCTCGCCCTCAACCAACTCGCCATCCCGCGCGCCATTCGCGGCGTCGCGCGCCACCCGCCATTCCTTGTCCTGCCCTTTGTCGATGGGCACGATCCGGCCGCCCTCATGGCCTTCGCGGAAAATCCCCAGAACCTTGAGCGGGTTCGACCCGAGCCGCCGGATAAGCCGTGCCTCATAGCCATGGCCTTCGGCTTTTACGGGCGTCAGACGGCCCAGAATGCGATCCCCCGCGCCCAAGGCCGGATCACCCTTTTGCGCCACGATCAGCACACGCACCGTGCTGTCGACGCCTTCTTCCAAAGGCACGGCGAACAGATCGCCTTGGCTGTCCGGTGCCAGCACCTGCAACACGGCGACCGGCGGCAAGACGCCCGGCTCACGGAAGCGCCGGGCCTTCTTTTCCAATGCCCCCTCGTCTTCCATTTCACGCAGGATGCGCTTGAGGTCGATCTTGGCATCGCCCTTGATGCCAAAAGCCTTGGCAATATCGCGCTTGGCCGAAAGGCCGGGGTTTTCAGCGATCCACTGGCGGATCTGGTCTTTGGTGGGTATCGGGTTCATGGGCCAGACCTAGCACGGCTTGGCGCACAAGACCACATCATGCCGTTTCATCTTGGCCTAAATACCCCCGCCGGAGGCATGCGCGGCCAATGGCAGGAGCCTCCGGCGGGGGTATTTGAACCAAGATGAAAGCGAAGCGGCTCGATGCACGGCGGTCAGAGGGCCAGCACCATCTCGCGGTGCGCAATCCCGGCATCGTCGAATTCCGGCCCGTGCGCCTCAAACCCCAGCCGCTCGTAAAACCCCAGCGCATGGGTTTGTGCGCCGAGTTTCACCTTTGTCACGCCGGGGACCTGCCGGAACCTGTCCACCGCCGCGCGCATCAATTGGGCGCCCAGCCCGGTGCCGCGCGTCTCCGCCAAGACGCAGACCCGACCGATCTTGCCAGTCTCGCCCGAGATCAAAAGCCGCGCCGAGCCGACCGGCTTGCCGTTCAGCGTGGCCAGCAGGTGAATGGCCTCGTCATCCTTGTCATCCACCTCATCGGCTTCGGACACGCCTTGTTCTTCGATGAAGACGATACGGCGCAGGGCGCGGCAGGTGGCGATGTCGCGGGTTTCGGCAATCTCGATCATGCGAAGTAATCCTTCAGGATGCGGGTGTAGATCGCCTTTAACTGGTGGATCTGCGCCACCTCGACCCGTTCATCGACCTGATGCATGGTGCGGCCGACAAGGCCAAACTCCACAACCGGGCAATGGTCTTTGACAAAGCGCGCATCCGAGGTGCCGCCGGAGGTGGAATATTCCGGCTTGCGCCCGGTTTCGGCCTGCACAGCCGCCGCCACCAGTGCCGAGAAATCGCCGGGCGGGGTGAGAAAGCTTTCGCCCGAAATGGAGATCCGGCAGGTGATCTCGACCCCGGTTTCGGCCTGTACCGCGGCGGCATGGTTGCGCAGCCAGTCCGACAGGCTGGCGCCTGAGTGCAGATCATTGAAACGGATGTTCACCGTGGCCGTGCCCTTGGCCGGGATCACGTTATTGGCCGGGTTGCCGCAATCAATGGTGGTGATCGCCAAGGTCGAGGGGTCGAAATGCGCCGTGCCTTCGTCCAGCGGTTTTTCTTCCAGCCGCGCCATCAATTTGACCAGCGCCGACATCGGGTTCTTCGCCCGGTGCGGATAGGCCGAATGGCCCTGCACGCCTTGGGCGGTGAACCAGCAGGTCATCGAGCCGCGGCGACCGATCTTCATCATCTCGCCCATCTCATTCGGGCAGGTCGGCTCGCCCACCAGGCAATGCGTCATCCGCTCGCCCGCTGTCGCCATCCAGTCCAGAAGGGCGACAGTGCCATCGGTGGCGACGTCCTCCTCATCGCCGGTGATCGCCAGAATGACCGCGCCATCGGGCGGGGTCTGACGCACGAAATCCACCGCCGCTGCGGCAAAGGCGGCGACGCCGGATTTCATGTCGGTGGCGCCACGGCCATACATCCAGCCGTCCACCACCGCCGCGCCAAAGGGGTCTTGCGTCCAAGCCGAAAGGTCGCCCACCGGCACCACATCGGTGTGGCCATTGAAACCAAAGCTTTTATTGGCACCTTTGGCCCCCCAACGGGCGTAAAGATTGGCAATCCCGCCGCGATCAACGCGGGTGCAGGCAAAGCCTGCGCTTTCCAGCAGGCCCTGCAAAAGAACCAGTGCCCCGCCTTCGGCCGGGGTGACGGAGTTGCAGCGGATCAGTGCGGCGGTGAGGTCTGCGGGGTCAATCGGGGAAATCTGGGTCATGGCCGGGCCTTGGGTCAAGGGTGTGCCTTGGCTTAACCCGCTATGGGGGGGGGCGCAACAATCAGGCGCATGGGCCTGTGGCCGCCGCGCAACCGGCACGGGTCGCAAGGGGCGCAAGGGCAGGGTGGCCGGTGACAGACACCACATAAGGGGGTAGGTTTTTCATCAGACAACAAAATCCGGGCAGCCCTGACGGCATGACGACAGGAATGGCAGAAATGACATCGTCAGATTGGGCCCGGCATGCGCGCGGGTGTTCGCGCCATGTCTGATGCTTGGCTTGTGCTGTCGGACCGCGCCCCAGCCGAGAATGCGGCCGCATGGGTTGTGTCGGCGGGTGTGTTCGTCGTTGAACTGGCGTTGCCCATCGCCGAAGCCGCCGTCTTGCTGAATTTCCAAACCGCAGGCCCTGATCCGCGCACCTTTACGCTGTTCCATGATCCTGTGGCCGGGTTGGTGCTGATCCATCGGCAGGGCCAATCCGTTGCGCGCCACGCGCTGCCCGGCCCTTTGCCCTGGCAAAGTGCAACGGGGCGGCTGAGTTTGAAGTTCGATGTGGCGGCAACATCCTGGCAGATGAAGCTGGAGTTTTTGGGGGCCAGCGATCAGCCGGTTCTCACATCGACCGGGGCAAATCCGCTGCCGATCCGGGCGGCCGATCTGCACGGGCTGTCGCAAGGGGCCAGCCGGGCGGCGCGCCATCCGGCGGTTTTGTGGTTCGGTCTGACCCGAGGCGGCGATCTGCCCGCTCGTGCGCCATGGATTGGCCTGCGCACGCCGGTTGAGGCTGCGCGGGGCCCGGTCATGGCAGGGCATCTGCGGCCTGGCGATCTGATCGCGACGGCGGATGGGGGGCTTTTGCCGCTGCGGCGGAGCCGGCTGCTGGACTTGCCAACCTGTGGGTCTTTCGCCCCGGTGATCCTGCGGGCGCCGTTCTTTGGTGCGAGCCACGATCTCTTGGTGTCCTCGGATCAGCGTCTGGTGCTTTCAGGGTCAGAGGTGGAGTATCTGTTCAACGAAGAACAGGTGCTGGTCGAGGCGGGCGCGCTGGTGGATGGCCGCACGGCTTTGGCCGAGCAACGCCGGGCGGTGGCCTCGGTCTTGGCGCTGGAGCTTGACCATCCTGCCCTTCTGTTGGCCGATGGTTGCGCGCTTTTGGTGGCACGGCCCAACGATGCCGCTCCCTGCCGGATGCTGCAAGCCTATGAGGTGCTGACCTTGATGGCGATGCTGGGCCGGGCAGGGGGCGTCCGGCGCAGCGCCTGACGCGCGCTCAGTCGTAAAACGGCGTCATCTGGGCGACGATGACCGAGTTTTCAGCCAGCGCGCGGCCCATCAGCTTGCGCTCCTCGCCGTCGATCTCATCGCCCGCCGCTTCGCGTTCTTCGATGGTGCCAAGGCCCTCGACCTCCAGCACGGCAAGATCGGCCTCTTTCAGGATGGCGACGGTTTCGCGCACCGCTTCGGCCTCATCCACGCCCGAGGCATAGATCATCAACCCGCCACCGGTGGCCTTTTCCGGCAATCCGTCGCCTTCCTTGCGGCCCACCTGTACCAGCAGGGTGAAGACGCTTTGCGCGCGTTTCACCTTGGTGGGCTTTTCCTTTGGCGTTTCCGTGTCGGACATGGCCTTAGTCCCGCAGAAGTTCGTTGATCGAGGTTTTGGAGCGTGTCTGCGCATCGACCTTTTTCACGATCACGGCGCAGTAAAGGTTCACGCCGCCCTTCGACGGCATCGACCCTGCGACCACGACAGACCCGGCAGGCACTTCACCATACATCACTTCGCCGGTTTCCCGGTCAACGATCTTGGTCGACTGGCCGATGAACACGCCCATGCCAAGGACCGAGCCTTCGCGGATGATGCAGCCTTCGACCACTTCGGAGCGTGCGCCGATAAAGCAATTGTCTTCAATGATCGTCGGGCCGGCCTGCATCGGCTCCAACACGCCGCCAATGCCGACGCCGCCCGACAGATGCACATTCTTGCCGATCTGGGCGCAGGAACCAACGGTGGCCCAGCCATCCACCATCGAGCCTTCATCCACATAGGCGCCGATGTTCACGAAGGACGGCATCAGGACGACACCCTTGGCGATATAGGCCGAGCGGCGCACGATGGAGCCGGGAACCGCGCGGAAGGCGGCCTTGCGCCAGTCGGCTTCGGTCCAGCCCTGCCATTTCGACGGCACCTTGTCCCACCAGTTCGACCCGCCGTTGGAGCCGGGGATTTCATACATGTCGGTCAGGCGGAACGACAGCAGCACGGCCTTTTTGGCCCATTGGTTCACATGCCAGTCCGACCCGCGCTTTTCGGCAACCCGCAGGCTGCCATTGTCGAGGGCGGACAGGGTGGCCTCGATGGCGTCGCGCGTTTCGCCCTTGGTGGCGGTGGTGATGCCATCGCGGGCCTCCCATGCGGCTTCGATGGCGGCTTCAAGTGCGGCATAAGGCATGGGGGATCACCCTTTTTCGGTTGGTCTCGGTTCGGCGTTGTCTATATGGCTATAAGACCCCCCGCGCAATCAAGCGGACAAAAAACGACGGCAGGCCGATGAAAGACGAACCCAGAACCCATCCGTTCCGCGATTCAAATCAGGATATCGCGGCAGCACATCGGATTCCCGATACACCGCAGACCCGCGCGCCGGCCTATCGTCTGGCCTTTGCCGACCCCGATTTCATGACGCGCGAGGAATTGCGGCCGGTGCGGTTGCAGTTGGAACTTCTGAAACCGCAGATGGTGATGGATGAACGCGGCATCGAAACGACCATCGTGCTGTTCGGCGGCGCGCGCATCCCCGCGCCGGAAAACAAAGCCCTGGCCCGCACGTCCATGCTCGCTGATCTGACGCGTTATTACGACGAGGCCCGCCGCTTTGCCCGCATGATGACCGAGCGCAGCATGGAATCTTACGGCAAGCAAAACGTCATCGTCACCGGCGGCGGTCCCGGTGTGATGGAGGCGGGGAACCGGGGGGCGAGCGAGGCAGGCGGGCAGTCGATTGGTCTGAACATCGTCTTGCCGCATGAACAAGCGCCGAACCAGTATGTGACGCCGGACCTGTCGTTCAACTTCCACTACTTCGCCATCCGCAAGATGCATTTCCTGATGCGTGCGGCGGCGGTTTGCATCTTTCCCGGCGGTTTTGGCACGCTGGATGAGATGTTCGAAAGCCTGACGCTGATTCAGACCAAGCGGATGAAGCCCATCCCCTTCCTGCTGTTCGGCAAGGAGTGGTGGGAGACGGTGATCAACTGGAACCATCTGGCCGAGGCGGGCGTGATCTCGCCCGAGGATCTGGCGCTGTTCCAGTTCGTCGAAACCGCCGAGGAGGCGATGGCAGCGATTGACAGCTTTGACCGGGGCTGTGCCTGATCTTCAGGCCGTCGGCATGGCCTGCACATGGGCGGCCAACTGATCCAGCACCATGCCCCAGCCTGCCTCAAAGCCCAATTCGGCATGTTTGGCGGCATCCGCGGTGGTTTTGTGCAGCACGCGGGCTGCATAGCGGGTGCCGGTGCCTTCTGGGCTGAACTCAAGGATCGCGGTCAGCGCCAGCCACGGCTCCAAAGGTTGCCAGCCCGCCACAAGGCAGGTGGTGAAGATCAGGCGCTGTTCCGGGATTGCCTCTAGAAAACAGCCCATCACATGCGGCTGAAACGGACCATCGCCGTCGCGCATCAGGGTTTCGAAACCCCCGCCGGGCCGCAGGTCGAGTTGCACGACCTTGCAGGTCAAAGGCGCGGGAATCCACCAGCGGGCAAGCTGTTCGGGCTGGCTCCAGGCTTGCCAGACCCGTGCAGGCGGGGCGGGGATCAGGCGGCTGATGGTGAGGGTGCAGTCGGAATCGGCCATGGGGTGCTTTCACAAAGGGGGGAGAAAGTCGCGCTGCCAGCCGGGCAGAAATTCCACCCGCTCGCAAGCGGCAAAGCGGGCAAGGCGGTTCAATTCGGCCTCCAGTTTGGCGATGCGCGCCTTGGTCAGGCGAATACCCGCTTCGGGCCAGAAGGCCTTGACGCGCAACACGCCCTCGGCCCGATGCGCCTTGGCATCCAGCCGACCTACCAGACGGTCGCCCTCCAGAACCGGAAAGACGTAATACCCCCAGCGGCGTTTCGGTTCGGGTACGAAAACTTCGATCCGGTAAAAGAACCCGAACAGATGTTCCGCCCGCGCCCGGTCGCGCAGGGCGGGATCAAAGGGGGACAGGATCCGCAGGCGCGGGGTGATCTCGGGCGGCTCTGTCAGGCTGGCGGGGCGCATCAGCACCTTGCGGGTGCTGCCAGAGGCGCCTTCCAGCATGGCCTCGACCACCTCGCCCCGCGCCAAGGCGGATTTGACCCAAGGGCCGACCGCCTCTTTCGGAATGGCGTTCCAATAGGCTTGCAGTTCGGCCGGATTGGCAAAGCCCAATCGGTCCAGCGCGGTATTGCAGGCCCAATCCACTTTGGCCGGTAAATCCGGCTCCTCGGCCCGCAGACCCGCAGGAATAACCCGTTCGGTCAGATCATAGACCTTTTGAAACCCCTCGCGCCGGGTGATCGCCAGTTGCCCGGTGCGCCACAGCCATTCCAGCGCGGTTTTCGACGGGTGCCAATCCCACCACCCCCCCTTGCCCCGCGCCTCACCTTCGCCAACGTCGGACGAGGTCAGCGGGCCATTTTCGGCAATGCGCTGCAAGATGGTGTCAAACTGCGCCTCATACCCATCGCGGAACCAGCGCCGCCAATTGGCATGCAGGCGGTCGGCGTCACGGGCGAAACGGTGTTTCCAATAGGGAAAGGTTTCAATCGGCAGGATCGAGGCATCGTGGGTCCAATGTTCCCACATGGTACGGTCCTGTTCCAACAGACGCTTCAGGGCCTTTGGCTGATAGGTTTGACGGCGGCTGAACAGAATCATGTGATGGGCGCGTTCCACCGTGTTGATGCTGTCGACCTGCACAAAGCCGATGCGCCGGATCAAAGCTGCCAAATCCGCCCCCTTGGCCGGGCCGCTGGGGGCCTCGGCCAGCGCGTGGTGATGCAAAAACAGCCGTCGGGCCGTGGCGTTGGGCAAAAGGGGCAGGGTCATGCCCAAGGGGTATCAGGCCTGTTGCACCCGTCAATCCGGGCTTGAAACAACCCGACATAAATCTTCATCCATCTGGCGGAATATGCGGTTGCGTGACGGCCAATCAGCCTTACCTTTAGGCCATTCCCACACCCATTTCATGAGAACCGATGGCCCACGATACCCCGCTTTTGACAACCATGGTCGTTGGCCTGTGTCTGGCCTTTGCCTTTGGCCTTCTGGCCCATCGGCTGCGCCTGCCCATGATTGCAGGCTATCTGATGGCGGGTGTCATCATCGGGCCTTTCACACCGGGTTTTGTCGCCGACCAGCATCTGGCGCAGGAACTGGCCGAGATGGGGGTGATCTTGCTGATGTTCGGGGTGGGGCTGCATTTCAAACTGGGAGAGTTGCTCTCGGTCAAATCCATCGCGATTCCCGGAGCCATCGTCCAGATCGGCGTGGCCACCCTTGCGGGGTTGGGCATGGGGTGGCTGATGGGGTGGAGCATCGGGGCCGGGTTGGTCTTTGGGCTGTCCCTGTCGGTCGCCTCGACTGTGGTGCTGCTGCGCGCGTTGCAGGAACGTGGTCTGGTGAAGGAAGACCGCGGACGAATCGCCGTTGGCTGGCTGATCGTCGAAGATCTGGTGATGGTGGTGACGCTGGTTCTGGTGCCGCCGCTGGCGGGTTTACTGGGCGGTCAGGCCGCACCGCTGGCCGATCAGGCGGCAGAGGTCGCGCGCATGGGGGTCGGCCCGGTTCTGGCGACGCTTCTGGTCACGGGGATCAAGGTCGCGGCCTTTGTCGTGCTGATGCTGGGGGTCGGGCGGCGGGTGATTCCATGGATCTTGCACTATGTCGCCCATACCGGCCAGCGTGAGCTGTTCCGCCTTTCGGTCCTGTCGATCGCGCTTGGGGTGGCTTGGGGATCGGCAAAATTCTTTGGCGTCTCGTTTGCCTTGGGCGCCTTTTTTGCCGGGATGGTCATGGCGGGATCAAGCCTTTCGGCGCAGGCGATGAAAGACACGCTGCCCTTGCGTGATGCTTTTGCGGTTCTGTTCTTTGTCTCCGTCGGGATGCTTTTTGACCCTTCGGTGATTTTCACGGCACCGCTGGCCCTGCTGGCGACGGTGGCCATCATTGTCGGCGTCAAATCGGCCGCAGCCTATGGAATCGTGCGTGCCTTTGGCCATGGCAAGGGTGTTGCGCTGACCATCGCGGCCAGCCTCGCGCAGATCGGCGAGTTTTCCTTCATTCTCATTGTGATGGGTGTCGGTCTTGGCATCGTCCCCGTCGCGGCGCAGGGGCTGGTGGTCGCGGGCGCGCTGGTGTCGATTCTCCTGAACCCGCTGGTCTTTCGGCTGGTTGACCGTCTGGCCCCTGCCGAAAGCGCATAGTTCTGCGGGCCTCATATCGAGGCTAACGGCGCTGCAAAACGTCGGCTGATGCTTGCGTGAATTGGCGCGGGATTAGTATCCGCAATCCTTGTAATTGCTTTGCATGCAAATACTGGACAGGCGCTGTGCTTCAGCCCGTTGTTCGGGGATGAGATTGGCGGCAGAGATCGCCTTGATTGGCAATGCCGCACTATTGCCCGATGCCGCAGCGATATTGCTCCACATGAATGCCAGCATATCGTCGTGCAGAACGCCCGTGCCGTTGGAATACATGACGCCGAGCATGACTTGCGCGTTGGCGTGCCCCTGCTTTGCTGCAAGGCGATACCAACGAACGGCTTCGGTATCATTTTCAGGAACGCCCTTGCCGTTGTCATACATGGCGCCAAGCACGAGTTGCGCATTGGCATGGCCCTGTTCCGCGGCGAGACGGTACCAGTTCACGGCTTCGGCGTCATTTTCAGGAACGCCCACGCCTTCGGAATACATCATGCCGAGCATGTTTTGGGCGTCAGCGTCACCTTGTTTTGCCAACGCCAACCACCCATTCAACGCAGTTGCGGAATCACTCTCCGAGGAGCTTGCCGCGGCGTTGTCAAAATCCTGCGCGAATGCAGCCTGTGCAAAAACCGCAAGGCAGAGGGCTACCCCCAGCCGCAATGTACGTTTCATCTGGCTACCTTCGAGCAGAAATCCGCGCGAATTAAGGGAAGGACGCGTGTGCCGTCAACCGCGCGGAAGATACGATTGCGCGTCGTTATGATCCCATTTGGCCTGCGCGATTGCTCAGATACGCGCATTTGCATGCCAATGGGGGCCTAAAACGGTTTCTGATGTTCCGGTGGCCAAAAACAAACAGCGCCAAGCACAGAAGTGCTTGGCGCTGTTGGTGAAGTGGTGAGCCGGACAGGATTCGAACCTGTGACCCGCTGATTAAAAGTCAGCTGCTCTACCAACTGAGCTACCGGCCCACGACAGGGCCGCTGATTAGGGGGATGCGTGCGGGGGGTCAAGGGGCAAAATGCGCAGGTTGCTGGCAAAAGCCTTGATGGGGGCGTATATGCGGAGCCATGGACATGAAAGAGACCCCTTCCGGCCTTGGCTTCATGAAGATGCATGGGGCGGGCAATGATTTTGTGGTGATCGACTCGCGGGTGCGGCCTGCCGTGGTCACGCCTACCCTTGCGCGTATCCTGGGGGACCGCAACCGCGGCGTCGGATTCGATCAACTGGCCGAGATTCGCGATTCGGACAGCGCGGATTTCGCCCTGGATTTCTGGAACAACGACGGCAGCCGTGCCGGGGCCTGCGGCAATGCCACGCGCTGCGTGGCCGATTACATGATGCGACAGTTGGGCAAAGAGGCGGTGACGCTGGTGACGGCGCGCGGCGGATTGTCGGCCCTGCGCCTGTCAGACGGCCGGGTGTCGGTGAACATGGGCGCGCCTCAGCTTGACTGGCAATCGGTGCCGCTGTCGCATGAGGTCGATCCCCTGCACCTGCCCCTGGCCGGTGATCCGGTCGCTGTCGGCATGGGCAACCCGCATTGCGTGATCTTTGTGGAGAATGCCGAGGCCGTGGACCTGCCGGGTATCGGCCCTGCCTATGAACATGATCCGCTTTATCCTCAGCGCACCAATGTCGAATTTGCCAGCCTGATCGGCCCCGACCACCTGCGCATGCGGGTGTGGGAGCGTGGGGCGGGCATCACGCTGGCTTGCGGCTCGGGCGCCTGCGCGACGGCGGTGGCGGCGCATCTGCGCGGGCTGACGGGGCGGCGCGTGACGCTGGACCTTGACGGCGGCGTGCTGGAGATCGACTGGCGCGAAGACGGGGTCTGGATGTCCGGCCCGGTGGCGCATGTCTTTGACGGCTGGCTGTCACCCGAATTTCTGGCGGCCCACGCATGAGCCTGCCGAATTTCCGCCCGCCGGTGTTTTCCACCCTTGGCTGCCGCCTGAACGCCTATGAGACTGAGGCGATGAAGGAACTGGCCGAGGCCGCCGGGGTCGAAGGCGCGGTGGTGGTGAACACCTGTGCGGTGACGGCAGAGGCCGTGCGCAAGGCCAAACAGGAAATCCGCCGCTTGGCACGGGAAAACCCCGGTGCCCCGGTGATCGTGACAGGCTGTGCGGCCCAGACCGAACCTGAAACCTTCGCCGCCATGCCCGAGGTGACGCGGGTGATCGGCAACCATGAAAAGATGCAGGCCGAAACATGGAACAGCCTGCGCCCCGCTGACTTCATTGGCGACACCGAAAAGGTGCAGGTCAATGACATCATGGCGGTCAAGGAAACCGCTGGCCATCTGATTGACGGTTTTGGCCGCCACCGGGCCTATGTGCAGGTGCAAAACGGGTGTGACCACCGCTGCACCTTCTGCATCATTCCTTTCGGACGCGGCAATTCCCGTTCGGTGCCCGCAGGCGTCGTGGTGGAGCAGATCCAGCGCCTTGTCGACAAGGGATTCCTTGAGGTGGTGCTGACCGGGGTGGATCTGACCTCATGGGGCGCGGACCTGCCGGGTGGGCCGCGCCTTGGCGATCTTGTCATGCGCATCCTGCGGCTGGTGCCGGACCTGCCGCGGCTCAGGATCAGCAGCATCGACAGCATCGAGGCGGATGAAAACCTGATGCTGGCGATTGCCACCGAACCCCGCCTGATGCCGCACCTGCATCTTTCCTTGCAGGCGGGCGACGATATGATCCTGAAACGGATGAAGCGGCGGCACCTGCGCGATGATGCGATCCGGTTTTGCGAGGAAGCCCGCCGTCTGCGCCCCGATATGATCTTTGGCGCCGACATCATCGCGGGTTTTCCGACAGAAACCGAAGACATGTTTGAAAACTCGCTGAAGCTGGTCACCGATTGCGACCTGACCTTTCTGCATGTCTTCCCCTTTTCCGCGCGCAAAGGCACCCCTGCCGCGCGGATGCCGCGTGTGCCGGGAGACGAGATCAAAACCCGCGCCGCCCGGTTGCGCGCCGCAGGTGATGCCGCGCTGGTTCGACATTTGTCGGCGCAGCAGGGTGCGACACATCGCATCCTGACCGAAGGCCCGCGTCTTGGCCGGACCGAGCAGTTTACCGAGGTGAGCTTCGCCAGTGACCAGCCCGAAGGCGCGATCGTGACCGCAAGCATCATCGGCAAATCGCAGGATCGGTTGCTGGCCGGCTAGCCTCCGGCATTGCGGGCTGCAAGCATCCCGCTTTGGGTATTTTTGCCAAGATGAAAGGTCTTGCGCCTTTCGAAATACTCCGCCGGGGTGAATGGCCGCAGGCCAGAGGGGGCGCGCAGCCCCCTGTCTTCGGTGATACTCTGGCGATGCGGGGGGCGTGTCCTTGCCCAAGACCTGCCCCCGGCGTTGCAATTCACCCCCCCTCCGGCTATCTGAGGGCCTGAAATGACCGCAGGGCAGAAGCGATGAACTGGATTTCGAACTACGTCCGACCGAAGATCAACTCGCTGTTTTCCCGCCGCGAGGTGCCGGAAAACCTGTGGACCAAGTGCCCCGAATGCGGGACCATGCTGTTTCACCGCGAGTTGGCGGGCAATCTGAACGTCTGTTCTTCCTGCGAACACCACATGGCGATCAGCCCGCGTGATCGCTTCACCAGCCTGTTCGATGGGGGCATTTTCACCGAGGTGAAGGTGCCGGAACCCCCGGCGGACCCTTTGCATTTCCGCGATCAGAAGAAATACCCCGACCGGCTGAAAGCCGCGCAAAAGGCCAGCGGCGAGCGTGAGGCGATGCTGGTGGCCGAGGGCGAGATCGGTCGCACGCCCATCGTGGCGGCGGCGCAGGATTTCAGCTTCATGGCCGGTTCCATGGGGCTTTATGTCGGCAATGCCATCTTGGCCGGGGCGGAGCGCGCGGTAAAGTTGAAGCGGCCTTTCGTGCTGTTTTCGGCGGCTGGTGGCGCGCGGATGCAGGAGGGGATCCTGTCGCTGATGCAGATGCCGCGCACGACCGTGGCGGTGCAGATGCTGAAAGAAGCGGGGTTGCCTTACGTTGTCGTTCTGACCCATCCGACCACGGGCGGGGTGACCGCGAGCTATGCCATGCTGGGCGATGTGCAGATTGCCGAGCCGAACGCGCTGATCGGCTTTGCCGGGGCCCGCGTGATCGAGCAGACCATACGTGAAAAGCTGCCCGAGGGCTTCCAGCGGGCGGAATATCTCTTGGACCATGGCATGTTGGACCGGGTGACGCATCGCAAAGCACTGCGCGAGGAGTTGGTGACCATCTTGCGCATGCTGATGGGGCTTTCTCCGGCGGTGAAGGGCGATTTGCCGCCTCCGGGTGATCTGGCCGTGGCGGCTGACGCGAAGTGAGCGGGTCTGATCTGATTCTTGAGCGGATGATGACGCTGCATCCGAAGGTCATCGACCTGACGATGGACCGGGTGCATCGGCTTTTGGCCAAACTGGGTCACCCCGAGCGGTCCTTGCCGCCGGTGATCCACATCGCGGGCACGAATGGCAAAGGCAGCACGCAGGCGATGATCAGGGCGGGGCTGGAGGCGGGGGGCGCAAAGGTGCATGCCTATACCTCGCCGCATCTGGCGCGGTTTCATGAGCGGATCCGGTTGGCGGGGGAGTTGATTTCGGAACCTGCCTTGACCGCGCTTTTGGATGAATGTGTGGCCGCCAATGGCCCGGATGAGATCACGTTTTTCGAAATCACCACCTGCGCGGCGTTCTTGGCCTTTGCCCGCACGCCTGCCGATTTCACGCTGCTTGAAGTGGGTCTTGGCGGGCGTCTCGATGCGACCAATGTGGTGGACAAGCCCGCGCTGACCATCATCACCCCGGTGTCGATCGACCATCAGCAATATCTGGGCGAAACCCTGCCCGAGATTGCCGGCGAAAAGGCCGGGATCATCAAGCGTGGTGTGCCGGTGATCGTTGGCCCGCAGGACGAGGCGGGGCTGGAGGTGATCGAGGCGAAGGCCGCGCGTTTGGGCGCACCGGTGATTGCCTTTGGGCAGCAGTGGTATGTCAGCGAGGAACGCGGGCGGCTGGTGTTTCAGGATGAGAACGGCCTTCTCGACCTGCCCTTGCCGAACCTGCCCGGCCCGTTTCAGGTGCAAAATGCAGGCGCTGCAATTGCCGCCCTGCGCGCGCTGGGCCGTGACGAGGCGGCCTGCGAGGCGGCGGTGACGCGGGCCTACTGGCCTGCCCGGATGCAGCGTTTGCGTCAGGGGCCGCTGGTGGAAAGCGCACCGAAGGTCGAGCTGTGGCTGGACGGCGGGCATAACCCGGCGGGCGGCGAGGCGGTGGCCTCCACCTTGGCGCGGATGCCTGCGCGCGAAACGCATCTGATCTGCGGGATGCTGAACACCAAGGATGTCACGGGCTATATGCGCCCCTTGGCGCCCCATGTGACGCGGTTGCATGCGGTGTCGATCCCCGGCGAAAAGAACACGCTTCCGGCTGAGGAAACCCGTGATGCGGCGCTGTCAGCAGGCATTGCAGCCGTGACAGCCCCGTCGGTGGCCGACGCCTTGGCCGAGATTGCCGCGAAAAGCCCCGAGGCGCGGGTGTTGATCTGCGGTTCGCTCTATCTGGCGGGCAGTATTCTGCGCGAAAACGGCTAAGACCCTAGCAAGGCACCACGATCAGGCGCGGGCCTTTTGCCGCCATGGCTTCGGCAAAGGCGGTGTTGAAGGCGTCGGCGGTTTCAACCCTCTGGGCCTGAACGCCGTGGCCCTTGGCCAGCGCGACCCAATCCAGCGTCGGGTCTACCATGTCGAACATCCGCGCCACGTTGCGGCCGGGTTTGGCGCCGACGTTTTCCAACTCGCCATGCAGGATGCGGTACGTGTCGTTGGCGAAGATGACGGTGCAGACATCCAGCCCTTCGCGCGCCATGGTCCACAGCGATTGCAGCGTATACATGGCCGAGCCATCGCCCGACAGGCACAGCACCTTGCGGTCCGGGCAGGCCACGGCGGCCCCAACGGCGGTGGGAAGCCCCGCGCCGATGGACCCGCCCATTGTCACCAGCCAGTCATGCCCGCGCGCAGTTTGCATCTGTCCGGCGACCGGCGCGCCAGAGGTGATGGCCTCATTCACCACCACGCTATCTTCAGGCATCAGATGGGCAATCGCCGCGCCGACCTTTTCCAGCGTCAGGGGGCCTGTCGGCAGGGATGGCAGGGCCAGGGGCTGTCGCGCATCGGCGGGCAGATCGGGCAGCGGGCCGATTTCACGCGCCATGGCGGCAAGGGTGCCGGGAATGTCCATGGTGATGTCGGCAAGGTCGAAAACGCAGGTGCCGGGGGGCTCGGGCAGGCCCGGCTTGCCGGGATAGGCAAAGAAGGCCGTCGGGCGCTGGGCACCGCAAAGGACCAATGTTTTCACATCGGCCAGAATCCCGATGTTCAGATCCACCTCATAGGCCAGTCGGGCCATCTTCACCGATCCGGCCCCGCGCCGCGCGCGGGCCGCAAAGAAGGGGGCCATCAGCCGCGCCCCGGTGGCCGCGCAGAGGCGGGCGGCAAGCGATGCGGCCTCGGTGAACAGTGCCTCGCCGTCGATCATCAGCGCCGCGCCGGGCTGGCGCAGAGCGCGCGCGGCGGCGGCGATCTGTGGCTGCGAAGGCAGCCGCAGGGCAGGGGCGGCCAGTGCCGTCGCCGGGGCCGTGCCTTTCTCCCAGGCCGTATTTGCGGGCAGGATCAGCGTCGCGATCTGGCCATTCAGGCTGCGGGCGGCCTGCACCGCCGCCGCCCCATCCGCGGCGACATCGGCGGCATCGGCGCTGGTGCGGGTCCAATGCGAAATCACCTGTGAAATTCCCGCCGTATCCCCTTTGAGCGGGCTTTCATGGCGCAGGTGATAGGTGGCGTGTTCACCCATCACATTGACCACACCCGACTGCGCCTTGCGGGCGTTGTGCAGGTTGGCAAAGGCATTGCCGAAACCGGGCGCCAGGTGCAGGAGCGTCGCGGCAACCTTGCGCGACATCCGATAATAGCCATCCGCTGCGCCCGAGGTGCCGCCTTCAAACAGGCACAGGATGCAACGCATCTCCGGGTGGTCATCCAGCGCGGCCACAAAATGCATCTCGGATGTGCCGGGATTGGCGAAGCACACATCGACGCCCGATGACAAAAGCGTTTTCACAAGGGACTGTGCGCCGTTCATTCTGGCCTCCGGCTGATCTGCCCGGTCAGAGTGGCGCGGCCCGCGGTTCGCCACAAGCCATGATCGGGCCAACCCCCAGCGAAAAGCCTTGTGCAAGCCGGCCCGCCCCTCGCGCTGGGCGGAAGCGGTGCCTAGCTCATTGTGAAACCGGGATCCTGCGCCCGCCAATAGGCGATCAGGTCGGCCCCGCTGTGGTACGGCAGGCCAAGCGACTGGGCGTCGAACAGATCGACCCCCAAAAGCGCCGCCATGCGCCAAGCCTCCTGCGCGCGCTGGCCCGCCTCATCACCGGCGAGGGTATCTTCGATCCCATTGGCCGCCAAGGACAGCACAAGCACATATTCAAGTGCCGGTCGCGTGGGCCAGCGTGTCGCCAATTCCCAAGACAGCCGCCGCGGCGGGCCGCGGTCCGTCAAAAGGAAATTGATGGCAAACTCTGCCATTTCATCGCCGGTTCCCACGACGGCACCCCATACCCTGACGGATCACCCCTGCGGGCGATTCTGCATCCCCGCCCCCATTTGGCCACCAGTGGCCGACAAAAGGCAACTGGTTTGGACATGTTCATTTGTGCCGGGCGGGTATGGTGGTGGCGATCTGCCCCATCCGTTCCGAATGATTGGCTGCATTTGGGGCGCGGCATTCACGGTTGTGGCGCGCTGAACGCTTCTAGGCTTGCAATGATGGGGGGAAGGGCCTATATCCGCCCTCAACAGAGGTTTCGGGGTCCACACCTGAGGCTACCGAAAGTCACGGCGGGCCTCTCGGGCCCGTTTTTTGTTTCTTGGGATACGCATGTCCGATCTGATCGCCAAAACCGCCATGGACCGCCGTCTGGCCGATATCATCCAACCCGTGATCGAGGGTCTGGGGTTCGAGCTGGTGCGCATCCGTCTGATGGGCGGGGCGACGCGCACCTTGCAGATCATGGCCGACAAGCCTGAAGGCGGGATCGAGGTGGACCATTGCGGCGACATCTCCACCGCGGTTTCTGCGGTGCTGGATGTCGAAGACCCGATTGAGGAAAACTATGTGCTGGAGGTTTCCTCCCCCGGCATCGACCGGCCGCTGACCCGTCTGAAAGACTTCGAGATGTGGAAAGGCTGGGAAGCCCGGATCGAGACGACCGAGTTGATCGACGGGCGCCGCCGGTTCAAGGGCACCCTTGCGGGGGTCGAGGGCGAGGAAGTTCTGATTGCGCTGGACGAAGGCAAAGAGACAGTCATCATCGGGTTGCAGTTCGACTGGCTTTCGGATGCCAAACTGATTCTCACCGATGAGCTGATCACCGAAATGCTGCGCCAGAAAAAGGCCAGCGGCGTGATCGACGAATCGCAGTTCGACGAGATTGAAGACGCCGGGGATGACGAGGACGACACCCCCGAAGACACCAAACACTAGAATACCAAACACTAGGCCGGGAGAAGACCCATGGCGATTACGTCAGCCAACCAGCTTGAACTTCTGCAAACCGCCGAGGCGGTGGCGCGCGAGAAGATGATCGACCCGGATCTGGTGATCCAGGCGATGGAAGACAGCCTCGCCCGGGCCGCCAAGTCGCGCTATGGCGCCGACATGGACATCCGGGTGAAGATCGACCGCAAGACCGGCCGCGCCACCTTTGCCCGCATCCGCACCGTGGTCGAAGACGATCTGGTGGAAAACCACCACGCACAATTGACCGTCAAGCAAGCCAAGTCCTACCTCGCCGACCCGCAGATCGGTGACGAGGTGATTGACGAAGTGCCGCCGGTTGATCTGGGCCGCATCGCCGCGCAATCGGCCAAGCAGGTGATCCTGCAAAAGGTCCGCGAAGCCGAGCGTGACCGCCAGTACGAAGAATTCAAGGATCGCAAAGGCTCGATCATCAACGGTCAGGTCAAGCGCGAGGAATACGGCAACGTCATCGTCGACATCGGCCGTGGCGAAGCCATCCTGCGCCGCAACGAAAAGATCGGCCGCGAAGCCTATCGCCCCGGCGACCGCATCCGCTGCTATATCAAGGATGTGCGCCGCGAACCGCGCGGGCCGCAGGTTTTCCTGTCGCGCACCGACCCGCAGTTCATGGCCGAGCTGTTCAAGATGGAAGTGCCGGAAATCTATGACGGCATCATCGAGATCAAGGCCGTGGCCCGTGATCCGGGGTCGCGCGCCAAGATTGCCGTGATTTCCTATGACAACTCGATCGACCCGGTTGGTGCCTGCGTTGGTATGCGCGGCAGCCGCGTGCAGGCCGTTGTGAACGAATTGCAGGGCGAAAAGATCGACATCATTCCGTGGAATGGCGATCAGGCGACCTTCCTTGTGAACGCGCTGCAACCGGCCGAAGTGTCGAAGGTCGTGATCGACGAGGAAGCCGGCAAGATCGAAGTCGTGGTCCCGGATGAACAACTGTCGCTGGCCATCGGCCGTCGCGGTCAGAACGTGCGTCTGGCCAGCCAGTTGACCGGCCTTGATATTGATATCGTGACCGAATCCGATGAATCGATCCGCCGTCAGGCCGAGTTTGCCGAACGCACCAAGCTGTTCATGGACACGCTGGATGTGGACGAGATGATGGCGCAGCTTCTGGTTTCCGAAGGCTTCACCAATCTGGAAGAAGTGGCCTACGTCGAGGAAGACGAACTCCTGTCGATCGACGGCTTCGACGAAGGCACGGCCGCTGAGTTGCAGGCCCGCGCCCGCGACTATCTGGAGGAGCAGGCCAAGAAGGCGCTGGCCGCTGCCCGTGCCATGGGCGTTGAAGAGAGCCTGATCAACTTTGAAGGCCTGACGCCCCAGATGCTCGAAGCACTGGCCAAGGACGGCATCAAGACGCTGGAAGACTTTGCAACCTGCGCCGACTGGGAGTTGGCGGGCGGCTGGACCACCGAGAATGGCCAGCGCAAGAAGGACGAAGGTGTGCTTGAAAAGTTCGACGTCAGCCTTGAGGAGGCGCAGACCATGGTCATGACCGCGCGCGTCATGCTGGGCTGGGTTGATCCGACCGCGATGGAAACGGCCGAAGAAGACGGCGACGACGCTGACGAGGAGGCCGAGGCCTGATTTCAGGTCTCGGAGCTTTGTCCGTGACACGCGGCGGCCGGGAAAAAGAACAGGACGACCCCGAACGCAAGTGCATTGTGTCCGGGGAAAGCCAGCCCAAGGCGGGTCTGGTGCGATTCTGCATTGGGCCTGATGCGATGGTGGTGCCGGACATTCTGGGCCGCCTTCCGGGACGCGGCATCTATGTTGCCGCCGACCGGGCCGCCATCACCAAGGCGGCCACCAAGGGGCTGTTTTCGCGGGCGGCACGCCAGCCGGTCAAGGTTCCCGACGGTTTGGCCGATCTGGTCGAGTCTTTGCTGGCGCGTCGGGTGGTTGATCTCATCAGCATGTGCCGCAAGGCCAATGCGGCGGTGATGGGCTATGAGAAGGTGAAAGACTGGCTCGCCAGTGGCAAGGCACGGGTTTTGGTGCAGGCCTCGGACGGGTCGGAACGGGGCAAGACCAAGCTGCGCCCGCCGGAAGGCGAGGGCGGCTTCATCGGCCTTTTGACGGCCGGGGAAATGGGTTTGGCTTTCGGTCGCGAACGTGCAATACACGCGGCGCTTGGCGCTGGTGGACTCACGACGCGTGTTGTAGAGGAAGCGGCAAGGCTTTCTGGCCTGCGGGTGCAGGTTGAAAAGCAGGACGGCGGTGGGACCGCCATGAAGGATAAGTAGGACGCATGAGCGATACTGACGGCAAGAAACCCCTCGGCTTGGGTGGCACACCTCGTTCCGGTTCGGTGAAGCAAAGCTTCTCCCATGGCCGGACGCATGCTGTTGTGGTTGAAACCAAACGCAAACGCGTTGTGGTGCCGACGCCGGGCAAACCCGCCGCCGCTGGCGGTGGCGCGGCTTCGTCCAGCCCGAATCTTGGCGATCCGTCGAAACGCCCCGCCGGGATTTCCGATGCCGAGATGGAGCGTCGTCTGACCGCGCTGCGCGCCGCCAAGGCGCGTGAGCAGGAAGATGCCGCCAAGCGCGCCGAAGAAGAACGCGCCCGCGAGGAAGAACGCCAGCGTCGCCGCGAGGAGATCGAGGCCAAGGAGCGCGAAGATCGCGCCCGCGAGGCTGCTCTGCGTGCCAAGGCCGAGGAAGAAGATCGCGCCAAGCAGGCTGCGATTGCCGAAGCCACGGCGCGCGCCGAACAGCGTAAGGCGGATATTCTGGGCACCCAGCGCCGCAAGCCCGCAGCGCCCGCGGCCCCTGCCGCCGAAGCGGCCGCTCCTGCGCGTGCCGGCCGCAATGCGCCCGCCGCGTCTCCGGCTGCTGGTGGCGCAGATGAACGTGGCCCGGCCTCGTCGAAGCCCGGTCTGCCGACGCCGCGCAAGACGGACCGCGAACGCGAAGAACGGGAACGCAACGCCAAGGCCAAGGGCGACGAAGGTCGCCGCGCTGGCAAGCTGACCCTGTCCTCGGCACTGGATGGCGAAGGCGGGCGCACGCGCAGCCTTGCCGCCATGAAGCGCAAGCAGGAAAAGGCCCGCAACAAGGCGATGGGCTTTGGCAACAAGCCTGAAAAGCAGTTCCGCGATGTGCAGTTGCCGGAAACCATCGTGGTTTCGGAACTGGCGAACCGCATGGCGGAACGCGCGGCAGATGTGGTCAAGACGCTCATGAAGATGGGCATGATGGTCACGATGAACCAGGCCATCGACGCCGATACCGCAGAACTGGTGATCGAGGAATTCGGCCACAAGGCCGTCCGTGTGTCGGATTCCGACGTGGAACAGGCGATTGAAACCGTCAAGGATGCCGACGTTGATCTGGTCACCCGCCCGCCGATCGTCACGATCATGGGCCACGTTGACCACGGTAAAACCTCGCTTCTGGACGCGATCCGCAAGGCCAACGTGGTTTCTGGCGAAGCCGGTGGCATCACCCAGCACATCGGCGCCTATCAGGTGAAAACCGAGCGTGGTCAGATTCTGACCTTCCTCGATACCCCCGGTCACGCGGCCTTTACCTCGATGCGGGCCCGCGGCGCCAATGTCACCGATATCGTGGTGCTGGTTGTGGCGGCCGACGATGCCGTCATGCCGCAGACGGTTGAGGCGATTGCCCATGCCAAGGCCGCCAAGGTGCCGCTGATCGTGGCCATCAACAAGATGGACAAGCACGGCGCCGATGCGACCAAGGTGCGGACCGATCTGTTGCAGCACGAAATCGTGGTCGAAGCGATGTCGGGCGATGTGCAGGATGTGGAAGTGTCGGCGAAAACCGGCATGGGTCTGGACAACTTGCTGGAAGCGATCGGGCTTCAGGCCGAAATCCTGGAACTGCGCGCCAACCCGAACCGCTCTGCCGCTGGCGCCGTGATCGAGGCCAAGCTGGATGTGGGCCGCGGCCCGGTTGCCACCGTTCTGGTGCAGAACGGCACCCTGCGCAAAGGCGATATCTTCGTTGTCGGCGAGCAGTGGGGCAAGGTGCGCGCCCTTATCAACTCCAAGGGTGAGACGATTGCCGAAGCCGGTCCGTCGGTTCCGGTTGAAGTGTTGGGCCTGTCGGGCACGCCTTCGGCGGGTGATACGCTGAACGTGGTGGAAACCGAAGCGCAGGCCCGCGAGATTGCCGATTACCGGATCAAGGCCGCGAAGGACAAGCGCGCCGCTGCCGGGGCTGCAACCACGCTGGAACAGTTGATGGCCAAGGCCAAGGCAGATCAGGATGTGGCCGAATTGCCGGTTCTGGTGAAGGCCGACGTGCAGGGTTCCGCCGAAGCCATCGTGCAAGCCTTGGAAAAGGTTGGCAACGAGGAGGTGCGCGTGCGCGTGCTGTCTTCGGGCGTCGGCGCGATCACCGATACGGATGTCTCGCTGGCCGAAGCCAGCAAATGCCCGATCATCGGCTTCAACGTGCGTGCCAACGCCTCGGCCCGCAACAGCGCCCACCAGAAGGGTGTCGAGATCCGCTACTACTCGATCATCTATGATCTGGTGGATGACATCAAGAAAGCCGCCTCGGGCCTCTTGAAGGCCGAAGTGCGCGAGCATTTCATCGGCTATGCGCAGATCAAAGAGGTCTTCAAGGTTACCGGCGTCGGCATGGTTGCCGGTTGCTTGGTCACCGAAGGCGTTGCCCGCCGTTCGGCTGGCGTTCGCCTGTTGCGCGACAACGTGGTGATCCACGAAGGCACGCTGAAGACGCTGAAGCGCTTCAAGGACGAGGTGAAGGAAGTCATCTCGGGTCAGGAATGCGGTATGGCATTCGAGCGTTACGAAGACATTCGCGCAGGCGATGTCATCGAAATCTTCGAGCGCGAGGAAGTCCAGCGGACGCTGGACTGATCCTCACAGGCAGAAAAGTAATAAGGCCGGGGTGCATAGCCCCGGCCTTTTTCATTCTGCTCGATGGTAATTACGCCGCTTGAGATGTCTGCACTGGCGTGCCGACAAAGGTTTTGTCATCGACCTTGATCATGATCTTGCCGTCGGGCATGTGGCCGACGAAAAGTCCCTGAACGGAAACGCAGCTTCCTATGGTGATGGTGCGCAGCATGTGCTGATTTCCTTGCCAGCCACTGTTAGGTCGGTTCTAGGACCGATTCGCGCAAAGCGCGACCATTCTAAAGATAATCATGGCGCGACAGGGATGATCTAAAGTTCACAGCCAGTCACGCAGAATCGGAATCAAGGGCAGATCGGCGGGTGGCATCGGGTAATCGCGCAGGCGTTCGGGGCGCACCCATGCAAGGGTTTGCCCCTCGCGCCCGGTTGGCACGCCTTCCCAGCGGCGGCACGCGAACAACGGCATCAGCAGATGGAAGTCGTCATAGGAGTGGCTGGCGAAGGTCAGCGGGGCAAGGCAACTGGCCTTTGTCTCAATCCCCAGTTCTTCGCGCAACTCGCGGATCAGCGCCACCTCGGGGCTTTCCCCAAGTTCCACCTTGCCGCCGGGAAATTCCCAAAGTCCTGCCAGAGATTTGTCCTCGGGCCGCTGTGCCAAAAGCACGCGGCCGTCGGGGTCGATCAGGGCGACGGCGGAGACGAGGACGATCTTCACGAGCGGTAATCGGCGTTGATCTCGATGTAGCGGTTGGTCAGATCGCAGGTCCAGACCGACCGCACCGCTTTGCCAAGGCCCATGTCGACATGAATCAAAAGCTCCGGGTTCAGCATATAGGCCGCCCCATCTTCTTCCTTGTAATCCGGGTTCCGCCAGCCTTTTTCGGCCACCAGAATATCCCCGAATTTGATTGTCAGACGGTCACGGTCCGCCTCGGCCCCGGATTTGCCGATGGCAGCCACGATACGGCCCCAGTTCGGGTCTTGCCCGGCCACGGCGGTTTTGACCAAGGGCGAATTGGCAATCGCCAGTGCGGCCTTGTGGGCGTCGGCATCGCTGGCAGCGCCCGTCACCCGCACCTCGACGAATTTCGTGGCGCCTTCCCCATCGCGCACCACCTGATGCGCAAGGTTCTTCATCACGCCATGCAGCGCCGCTTCAAAAGCCTTTGCAACCGGGCCTTTGACCTCTGCCGCATCGGACTGGCCGGTGGCGGCAATCAGCAAGGTGTCGGAAGTGGAGGTGTCGCTGTCAACGGTGATCGAGTTGAACGTGGCATCCACGTTGCGCGAGATCATCTTTTGCAGGTTGGCCGCAGAGATTTTCGCGTCGGTGAAGATATAGACCAGCATCGTCGCCATATCCGGCGCAATCATGCCCGAGCCTTTTGCGATACCGGAAATGTGGATCGGCCCACCATCGCCCTGCACCACGGCCGCCGCCCCCTTGGGGAAGGTGTCGGTGGTCATGATCGCCTCGGCGGCGCCCTGAATGGCTGCCTCGGACAGTTCCGCAGACAGGGCGTCGATGACGGCGGTAATCTTTTCAAAGGGCAAAGGCTCGCCGATCACCCCGGTCGAGGAGGAGAAGACCCGGCTGGCGGGCATGGCCAGCGCCTTGGCCACGGCACCGGTCACGGCGGCCACGGCCAAGGCGCCGATCGCGCCGGTGAAGGCATTCGAGTTGCCCGAGTTCACGATGATCGCCGCCCCCGCGCCATCGGCAACTTTGGTTGCCAGTTTGGTCTGGCAATCGCGCACGCATCCGGAACGGGTGGTGGAGCGGGTAAAGACCCCCGCCATGGCGGTGCCGGGGGCAAGACGCACCAGCATCACATCCTTGCGGTTTTGATACTTTATCCCTGCGCCGATGGCAGCAAACTCTGCCCCCTTGATGACGGGCAAGGTAGGGAAGCTGGCGGGGGCAAGCGGCGACACGGGCTTGGCCGCCTTGGCCAGCTTTGCGGGAGCGTCGGTGACCGCCCCACCCAGCGCCTTCAGCTTGGCTTTCAACGCTTTGGCCTTGGCTTTCCAGTCTTTCTTGCCCATCGCTTGCCCCCCTTTTCCCGCTTATTTGTCGAGCAGAGTAAGATCGCTCAGCAGCGCCGGGTCAATGCCCTCGCCGGGCTTTTCGACCGTGGCCGCTTCGGTGATCGACTGCACATGCGCCTCGATTGCCTTTTGCTCAATCTCGGCCGCCAGCTCGTCGCGCAGATCATCCAGCGTCGGCTGCGCCGCAAGGCGGGTCTCTTTCACCAGGATCAGGTGATAGCCGAAATCGGTTTTCACCGGCCCCACGATCTTGCCCGGCGTGGCGGCGACAACGGCTTCTTCGAACGGTTTCACCATCATGCCCAGACCGAACCACCCCAGATCCCCGCCATTGGCGCCCGAACCCGTGTCGGTGGAATTGGCCTTGGCGATTTCGGCGAAATCAGCGCCGCCTTCCAACTGGGCCAGCAACTCCTTGGCCTTCGCCTCATCGGCAACCAGAATATGCGCGGCGCTGTATTCGGTTTGCGGCTTTGCATCCTTGAACTTCGCGTCATAGGCGGCTTGCAACGCCTCGTCCGTCACAGCGCCCAAGACGACGCCTTCCAGCGCCCGCGACGACACGTAGCCGCGCTGGTCGTTTTCCAGTTGCAGCGTATCGCGGCGGGTCAGTTTGCCCTCCATCGACTGGTCCAGCGCGGTCTGCTGCACCAACTGGTCGAGAATTCCCTTGAACAGCACATCCGGCGGCAGGGCTTTATACTGCTCTGGCAGCGTCTCGCGGGCGACGATCATGTGGCCCAGCGTGATTTCCACGCCGTTCACCGTGGCAACGACGGTCGCCGCTGTCGGCGCATCTTCTGCCAAAACCGGCAGCGCCAAACCTGCGGACAGCACCGCCCCCGCCAGAAAACGCATCGCTTTTGCCATCTCACTTACTCCTGATCGTGCCGCGCGCCTGCGCGACGTTGACTATCCCGGCCCTACCCCTTACATCGCGACAGTCGCGTGCGACGGGGCCGCCCGGCCTTCAACGCCCTTCTAGGGAAGGCCGAAGGGGCGGGCAAGGCCAGAGCCTCACACGATCCTGTCAAGAACGGACCAGTCGGAGAAAACATGCTGGGTTTTGGGGCGCTTGCGCGGAAGGTTTTCGGCACGCCGAATGATCGTATGGTCAAATCGGTTCGTCCGCTGGTCGCAAAGATCAACGCACTTGAGGCGGAGTTTGCCGCGCTGAGCGATGAGGGCATCATCGCGAAAACGCACGAGTTTCAAAAGCGCGTGCAGGATGGCGGCGAAAGCCTTGACGCCATCTTGCCCGAGGCCTTTGCCAATTGCCGCGAAGGCGCACGGCGCGCCCTTGGTCTGCGGGCCTTTGATGTACAGCTGAAAGGCGGGATCTTCCTGCACCAGGGCAACATCGCCGAAATGCGCACGGGCGAGGGCAAGACCCTTGTCGCCACCTTCCCGGCCTATCTGAACGCGCTGACCGGCAAGGGTGTGCATGTCGTGACAGTGAACGACTATCTCGCCAAACGCGACGCGGAATGGATGGGCAAGGTTTATGCCCAGTTGGGTCTGACGACGGGCGTCGTATACCCCTATCAACCCGATGCCGAGAAGAAAGCCGCCTACCGCGCCGACATCACCTATGCCACCAACAACGAGTTGGGCTTTGACTATCTGCGCGACAACATGAAGGGCAGCATCGAGGAAATGGCCCAACGGGGGCATTTCTTTGCCATCGTTGATGAGGTTGACTCGATTCTGGTCGATGAGGCACGCACGCCCTTGATCATCTCTGGCCCCTCTCAGGATCGCTCGGACCTGTATCAGAAGGTCAATGCGCTGATTCCGGAACTGGACGAGGCGCATTACAAGATTGATGAAAAGACCCGCAACGTCACCTACACCGAGGATGGCAACGATTTCATCGAAGCCTTGCTGCTGAAGACGGGGCTCTTGCCCGAAGGCCAAAGCCTTTATGACCCGGAAAGCACCACTTTGGTGCATCATGTCACGCAGGCGCTGAAGGCGCACAAGCTGTTCAACCGCGACCAGCAATATATCGTGCGCGACAATGAGGTGATGCTGATCGACGAATTCACCGGCCGCATGATGAAGGGCCGCCGCTTGTCCGAAGGTCTGCATCAGGCGATCGAGGCCAAGGAAGGCGTGGCGATTCAGCCCGAAAACGTGACGCTCGCCTCGGTGACCTTCCAGAACTACTTCCGGCTTTATGAAAAGCTGGGCGGCATGACCGGCACGGCGGCGACCGAAGCTGACGAATTCATGGAAATCTACAAGCTGGGCGTGGTCGAGGTTCCGACCAACCGCATCGTGCAGCGTAAAGATGACCATGACGCCGTCTATCGCACCGCGCGCGAGAAATACGATGGAATCGTCAAGACCATCCGCGAGGCGCATGCCACGGGCCAGCCGATTCTGGTTGGCACCACCAGCATTGAAAAATCGGAATTCCTGTCGGGCCTGCTGAAAGAGGCGGGCATCCATCACAATGTGCTGAACGCCCGCCAGCATGAGCAAGAAGCCCAGATCGTCGCCGATGCGGGCAAGCTGAATGCGGTAACCATCGCCACCAACATGGCCGGTCGTGGTACCGACATCAAACTCGGGGGCAACGTCGAGTTCAAGATCATGCAGGCCATTGCGGAGCATCCCGAGGCTGACCACGCCGCGATCCGCGCCCGCATCGAAGAAGAGCACAAAGCCGCCGAGGAGGCGGTGAAGGCCGCTGGCGGTCTGTTCGTTCTGGGCACCGAGCGCCACGAATCGCGCCGCATCGACAACCAGTTGCGGGGTCGTTCGGGGCGTCAGGGCGACCCCGGCCGTTCGGCCTTCTTCCTGTCTTTGGAAGATGACCTGATGCGGATTTTCGGCAGCGAACGGTTGGACAATGTGCTGTCCAAACTGGGGATGAAGGAAGGCGAGGCCATCGTTCATCCTTGGGTCAACAAATCGCTGGAACGCGCGCAGGCCAAGGTTGAGGGCCGCAACTTCGATATTCGCAAGCAATTGCTGAAATACGACGATGTGATGAACGACCAGCGCAAGGCGATCTTCGCGCAGCGGTTGGAGATCATGGAAGCCGAGGATCTGGGCGAAATCGTGCGCGACATGCGGCATCAGGTGGTCGAAGACCTGATCGACGCTTACATGCCGCCGAAATCCTATGCTGACCAATGGGATATCGCCGGGCTGACCACTGCGGTGCGCGACAAGCTGACCATGGATCTGCCGCTGGCCGCCTGGGCCGCCGAGGAAGGCGTGGATCAGCAGGCGATGACCGAACGGCTGACCGAGCAATCGGATGCCATGATGGATGAAAAGCTGGCAGGCTTTGGCGCCGAAGCGATGCGCTCGATTGAAAAGCAGTTGTTGCTGCAAACCATCGACGCCAAATGGCGCGAGCACCTGCTGCGCTTGGACCATCTGCGTTCGGTCGTCGGTTTCCGTGGCTATGCGCAGCGCGATCCGCTGAATGAATACAAGACCGAAGCCTTCCAGTTGTTTGAACATATGCTGGATTCGCTGCGGCAGGACGTGACGCAGAAACTGTCGCAGATCCGCCCGATCTCGGCCGAAGAGCAAAAGGCGCTGATGGAGCAGTATCAGGCCCAGCTTGCGGCCTATCAGGCCCAACAGGCCCAAGCGAAAGCCGCAGCTGCCGCTCCGGTGGTTGCTGGCGCGGTGGCGGCCGAGGCGCTGGCAGGTTTTGACGAAGCCGACCCCACCACCTGGGGTAACCCCTCCCGCAACGATACGTGCCCCTGCGGGTCGGGTGAAAAGTTCAAGCACTGCCACGGCAAGCTGGAGTGACACGTCCGGGGGCAGCTTCGGCTGCCCCCTTTTGCTGTGGCTTCGGAAACATTCCTCGTTTTTGCCACGTAATGGCCCGGATTCCCGAACAGGTTGTTGGCCTAGGCAACTGCCTGTTTGGGGGCTGACATGGACATGAAGCACAGGGCGGCCCGCGGTATCGCGGTTTTGGCTGTGGCCTTGGCCGCTGGACATCTGGTGCAAAACATGGGCAACAAGCCCGCGCCGAAACCAGTAGCATCGGCGGAACTTCTCCAAAAGCCGGTCAAGGTGGAACCCATTGCTGCCGGTCCCATGGCTGCTGCTGCGGCGCACCCCATGCAAAAAGTCGTGATGCCTGAAACCGTCCTGATGGCGGATGCAGGCAGTGCTTTGTTGCGCGAACCTGCACCGGTCACGAAAGCCCCGCCTGCTGCGCCGGCCATGTCCTGCGACATTTCGCTTGATCTGATGGTCGAGCCGAACGCGATGATCGGCCTGACGCTGCTTGCCCCTTGTCATCCGAACCAGCGTGTTGTGCTGCATCAGGGCGGGTTGGCCGTGACGGGTAAAACCACGGCGACGGGGGCCCTGTTCACCACCCTTCCCGCCATGGAAACCCCGGCCCTTGTCGAGGTTGCTTTTGCCGATGGCAGCAGAAGCCGGGCAGAGATTGCGGTTCCCGATCTTGTGGCGCTGCGCCGCTTTGGACTGCAATGGCAGGCTGACGACACCTTCCAGATCCATGCCTTTGAAAATGGTGCGACCTATGGCGAACCGGGTCATATCTCCGCCGTAGACCCACATCACCCCACCGCCGGGCAGCGCGCCCCGACGGGGTTCCTGACACTTCTGGGTGAGGCCACCACCGAAAACCCGCTGCTGGCCGAGGTCTATACCTTTCCGGCAGCCCCCGCCGTCAAAGCCGAGATTGTGGTCGAAGCCACGGTGACGGACAAGACCTGCGCACGCGAGTTGATTGCCGAAACCCTGAACAGCGCGGGCGGGCGCGTCTTTGTCACCGACCTGACAGTGGCCATGCCGGAATGTGCGGCCAAAGGCGATTATCTGGTGTTGAATAATCTTGTGCTTGACCTGAATATGGCCGCCGCAAATTAACAGATCAGGCCTTTTTCATGACGTTCCCGGTGCGCGGGGTTTTTCTTGCCGCGCTTGTCTTTTCTGGCCTTTTCCAACCTGCCGTGGCGCAGGACGTCACGCTGACATCCCGCGATGGGGCGCTGGCGATTTCCGGCCAATTGCAGGGCTATGACGGCGAGTTTTACCGCATCGACAGCGCCTATGGCCTGCTGACGCTGGATGCGCAGGGCGTGATATGTGACGGCCCGGCCTGCCCCGATTTGACTGCGCCCAAGGCGGTGATCCGCATCGTTGGCGCGCCGGCCTTGGGCGCGGCCTTGGTGCCGGGGCTGGTGCAGGGCTTTGCACGGGCGCAGGGGCTGCGGCTGATCACGGCGGAGGGGCCGGATGCCCCAACCCGGCTGGCCGATCCTGCAACCAACAAAATTCTGGCCGAATTCAGTTTTCACCCCCTGTCCCCGACCGAGGCCCATGCCGCGTTGACCGCAGGCCGTGCCGAGTTGATCCTTGCGGCCGCCAGTGATCCGGCCTTTGGCAATCGCACCGTCGGGCTGGACCCTCTGGTTGCGATCACTGCGACCGACAATCCCATCCATTCCGTTTCCACACCGGATCTGGCCCGCGCCCTGATGGGCGAGGTGAACAATTGGGCCGAGATCGGCGGGCCGGACATGCCTTTGGTGCTGCATGGATTGTCTGACGATGCGGATTTGAACCGCGCGCTGGCCGGGCGGCTGGGGCGCAGCATTGCCGCAACCGTTGTGCATGACACGCCCGAGGCACTTGCCGCCGCTGTGGCGCGTGATCCTTGGGCGCTGGCGGTCACCGGGCGGTCGGTGACGGGGAAGGCGCGGGTGATCGGGCTTGCCGACAGTTGTGGATTTGCGCTGCCAGCGACACCCTTGGCGGTGAAAGCCGAAGATTACCCGCTGACGCTGCCTGTCTTTTTTCTGACCCCGCGTCGTCGTCTGCCGCTTGCCGCGCGTGAGTTTCTGGAGTTCCTCTCGTTGCCCCCGGCGCAAGAGGCGGTTGAACAGGCGGGGCTGGTGGGGCGCGGCTTGACGCGGCAGGCGATGACAGCGGATGGATTGCGGTTGATCAATGCCATTCAAGGCGCGGGCGAGGATACCTCGCTGGCGGATCTGAAGCGGTTGGTGGGTCTGATGGATGGGGCCGACCGGTTGTCCTATACCTTCCGCTTTCAGGATGGCCTGACCGAGCTTGACCCGGCCAGCCGCGATACGCTGAACGATCTGGCCAAGATGATCGCGTCGGGCGTCTTGTCGGGCGATACGTTGGTGCTGGCCGGGTTCTCCGACGGCTCTGGTGCCGGTGGCGAGAACCTTGACCTGTCGCGCGATCGTGCGGCGCAGGTGCTGGCCGCGCTGCAAGCCGCCCTGCCAGACCTGCCACCCGAGCAACTGCCCCGCGTTGAGCCCTTTGGCGAGGCGCTGCCGATGGCCTGCGATCAGACCGCCGCCGGGCGCCGGTTGAACCGCCGGGTCGAGGTTTGGGCGCTGCCCGCAATGGCGAAACCCTAAAGGTAACCCGCCGCGCGGAAACTGACCTCCCGCGATTTGCCGATGATGAGGTGGTCATGCAGGGCGATGCCCAGCACCTGCGCGGCGTCCTGCACCTGGTGGGTCATGCTGATGTCTGCATCCGAGGGCGTCGGATCGCCCGAGGGATGGTTATGCACCAGAATCAGGGCCGAGGCGTTCAATTCCAAGGCCCGCTTCACCACCTCGCGCGGATAGACCGGCACATGGTCGACCGTGCCTTTGGCCTGTTCTTCGTCGGCGATCAGCACATTCTTGCGGTCGAGAAACAGGATGCGGAATTGCTCGGTTTCGCGGTGCGCCATGGTGGTGTGACAATAGTCCAAAAGCGCATCCCAAGACGACAGCACCGGCTGGTGCATCACCCGCGCCCGCATCATGCGCTGCGCGGCGGCCTCGACGATTTTCAATTCCGTGATAACGGCCTCTCCCACGCCCTTGACCAGCGCCAGCCGCGCCGGGCTGGCGCTGATGACGCGGTTGAAATCACCGAAGCTGTCGAGCAGCAGGCGGGCCAGCGGTTTGACATCCTGCCGGGGAATGGCGCGAAAAAGGACCAGTTCCAGCATTTCATAATCGGGTAGTGCCGCCGCCCCGCCGTCGCGAAAACGGGCGCGCAACCGGCTGCGGTGATCCGAGATATAGCTGGGCAAGCGGCCAGAGATCGGCGCTGCCACCGCCTCATCGGTGTCAGAGGGCGAGAACAGCGGCAAGATGCCGTCGGAAAAGCCATGCTGTGCCATGGCGCCACTGTGTCAGGGCAGGGTGAAGAAAGGGTTAACGCCATCTCGTCGGTCGCCTTCGGCTTCTCCTCGAGGAGCGCCGAAGGCGACAACGAGAGATCGTTAGCCCTTCATGCCGTCCCAAAAGCCCTTGACCTTGGAGAAGAATGACGACCCTTCCGGGTTGTTTTCTTCCGACAGGGCCTCAAACTCGCGCAGAAGCTCACGCTGCCGCGTGGTCAGGTTGACCGGGGTTTCCACCGCCAGTTCCAGCAGCATATCGCCGGTGCCAGCCCCGCGCAGCGCGGGCATGCCTTTGCCGCGCAGACGCATCTGCTTGCCGGTCTGGCTGCCAGCGGGCACCTTCACCTTGGCCTTGCCGCCGTCGATCGTCGGCACATCGACCTCGCCGCCAAGGGCTGCAGTGGCAAAGGAAATCGGCACGCGGCAGAACAGATGCACCCCGTCGCGCTGGAAGATCGGGTGCTCTTTCACCTCGATGAAGATGTAAAGATCGCCCGTCGGTCCGCCGCGCAGGCCGGCCTCACCCTCACCCGCCAGACGAATGCGGGTTCCGGTTTCGACCCCTGCCGGGATATTCACCGACAGCGCGCGTTCCTTTTCGATCCGGCCATGACCATGGCAGGACTTGCAGGGATTCTTGACGATCTGACCGGCACCCGAGCAGGTCGGGCAGGTGCGTTCGACGGTGAAAAAGCCCTGCTGTGCCCGCACCTTGCCCATGCCAGAGCAGGTCGGGCAGGTGGTGGGTTCCGATCCGCCTTCGGCGCCGGTGCCATGGCAACTGTCACAGGCAACCGAGGTCGGCACATTGATGGTTTTCTGCACCCCGGCAAAGGCTTCGTCCAGCGTGACGCGCAGATTGTAACGCAGGTCAGACCCGCGTTGCGCGCGTGACCGGCCTCCACCGCCGCCCCCGCCACGCCCCATGAAATCGCCGAACAGATCTTCGAACACATCCGAAAAGGCGCTGGAGAAATCGCCCTGACCGCCGCCAAAGCCACCGCGCTGGCCGCCGCCCATGCCACCTTCGAATGCGGCATGGCCATAGCGGTCATAGGCCGCCTTCTTGTCGGCATCCTTCAACACATCATAGGCCTCGTTCACTTCCTTGAACTGAGACTCGGCGTTGGGGTTGTCGGAATTGCGGTCGGGGTGAAGCTCTTTCGCCTTCTGGCGATAAGCCTTTTTCAACTCATCAGCCGAGGCACCTTTCTTGGCGCCCAGCACATCGTAGTAGTCACGTTTTGCCATGGCAAACCCCAAAGATGGGGAACAGGCGAAGGGCGGCCCTTTGCAAGGCCGCCCCCGGAAGTTCCCTGCGGCTTACTTCCGCTTGCTGTTGCCCATATCTTCGAAGTCGGCGTCGATGATGTCATCATCCACATCACGCGGAGCATCGCCATCGTCGCTGCCACCTTCGGCGGCCTGTGCCTTGTAGATCGCCTCGCCCAGTTTCATCGCGGCTTCGGTCAGGTTCTGAATGGCACCCTTGATCTTGCCAGCGTCGTCGCCTTTCAGCGCGTCTTCCAGCGGGGCCATGGCAAACTCGATCGCTTCAACCGTGGACGGATCGACCTTGTCAGAGTGTTCCTTCAAGGATTTCTGGGTGGAGTGCAGCAGGCTTTCGCCCTGGTTCTTGGTTTCCACCAACTCGCGACGATCCTTGTCGGCTTCGGCATTGGCCTCGGCGTCCTTGATCATCTTTTCGATGTCGTCATCGCTCAGGCCGCCCGAGGCCTGAATGGTGATGGCCTGTTCGCGGTTGGTGCCCTTGTCCTTGGCTTTCACCGTCACGATGCCGTTGGCGTCGATGTCGAAGGTCACCTCGATTTGCGGCATGCCGCGCGGGGCAGGCGGGATCTGTTCCAGATTGAACTGGCCCAGCATCTTGTTGTCAGCCGCCATTTCACGTTCGCCCTGGAACACGCGCAGGGTCACGGCGTTCTGGTTGTCCTCGGCGGTCGAGAAGATCTGGCTTTTCTTGGTCGGGATCGTGGTGTTACGGTCGATCAGACGGGTGAAGACGCCACCAAGGGTTTCGATGCCCAAGGAAAGCGGGGTCACGTCCAGAAGAACCACATCCTTGACGTCGCCTTGCAGCACGCCCGCCTGAATGGCGGCACCGGCGGCCACGACTTCGTCAGGGTTCACGCCCTTGTTCGGCTCTTTGCCGAAGAACTTGGTCACTTCCTCGATCACGCGCGGCATGCGGGTCATACCGCCTACCAGCACAACCTCGTCGATGTCCGAAATCGACACGCCTGCGTCCTTGATGGCCGCTTGGCAGGGCTTGATCGACTTCTTGATCAGGTCATCGACCAGCGATTCCAGCTTGGCACGCGTCAGCTTGACCACCAGATGCAAGGGTTGTCCGGTGTTCTTGTCCATCGAGATGAACGGCTGGTTGATTTCGGTCTGCTGGCTGGAGCTGAGTTCGATCTTGGCCTTTTCCGCCGCCTCTTTCAGGCGCTGAAGGGCCATCTTGTCCATCGACAGATCGACGCCATGTTCCTTTTTGAACTCGTCCGCCAGATAGTTGACGATGCGCATGTCAAAGTCTTCACCGCCAAGGAACGTGTCCCCGTTGGTGGATTTCACTTCAAACAGACCGTCGTCGATTTCCAGAATGGTGATATCGAAGGTGCCGCCGCCAAGGTCATAAACGGCGATGGTCTTGGTTTCTTTCTTGTCCAGACCATAGGCGAGGGCCGCTGCGGTCGGTTCGTTGATGATGCGCAGCACCTCAAGACCGGCGATTTTGCCTGCATCCTTGGTGGCTTGACGCTGGGCGTCGTTGAAATAGGCCGGAACGGTGATGACGGCCTGCGTCACGGTTTCGCCCAGATAATTCTCGGCGGTTTCTTTCATCTTTTGCAGGATGAAGGCGGACACCTGGCTCGGCGAATATTTTTCGCCGCGCACTTCTACCCAAGCGTCGCCATTGCCACCGTTGACGATCTTATAGGGCATGTTCTTCTGGTCTTTGATGATGACCGGATCATCATAGCGGCGGCCGATCAGGCGCTTGACCGCAAAGACCGTGTTGGCGGCGTTGGTGACCGCCTGACGCTTGGCGGCCTGACCGACAAGGCGTTCGCTGTCGGTGAAGCCGACGATCGAAGGCGTGGTGCGTGCGCCTTCCGAGTTTTCAATGATCCGGGGCTGCGAGCCGTCCATGATGGCAACGCAAGAGTTGGTCGTCCCGAGGTCAATACCAATGACTTTGGCCATGAGTGGTCCCTTTCCTTTGGCGATGTTGTGGGGCGGAACCCAAGAAGGCATCCCGACCCGATCCCATGTGAGACGCGGAACAGGCGGCCGCCCGGTCCGGCTTCTGGGCGTATATAGGGAGGGGAATTTGGGGCTGCAAGCGGCGTCGAAGGGGTTCAATCAGAAGAATCTGCGGAAAATCGACAGGACTGTCACGCCGGGCCATCGGGTGGGGGTGGGCAGCGGTCACACCCCCGCCACCTCTTAGCGTTTGGCGTTCCAACTGGCCGAGATGTGTTTCTCGGTATAGCGTTCGGCCATCAGCCCGATCACAATCAAGACAAAAGTGGTGATCACCGGATACAGGGCTGAGGTATAGCGCGGCTCATAGTTCAGGAACATGTAACCGCGGCTTTGGTCGATGCAGTGGAACAACGGGTTCCACATGAAGACCTTGAGTATCGACATCGGCGTCATGTTGGCCACAAACATCTTGCCGGAAAACACGAAATTGGCGCGGGTAAAGGCCGTGGTGGCGACGGTGAAAAAATCCGGTGCCCATGGCGTTGCCGCCTTGAAGATCAACCCGATCCCGATGCCCGAAGACCAGGACAAGAGATACATTATCGCCACGCCCACCGGCTGGTCGATGGAAATCGGGGTCCAAAGCGCGTGATAGCCGAACAGGATCACCCCTGCCGCAAGGGTCTGCATGTAAAGCGCCGAAAGGGCGGCCGCCGAAACCGAAACGATGGTGTTCATCGGTGCGTGTTTCATCATCGACGAGGTTGGCCCTTCGGCCGAGGACACCGCCTTGATCGTCTTGGCATGGGCCATGAAGCTGAAGATGCCCGACATGATGTAAAGGATGTAATCCCCGCGCAACTGGTTCCCCAAGCCGCGGCCGACCAGCCAGAACATGATAAGCATCACCCCGATGCCCACCAGCGATTGCGCGATCGACACCAGAAGGCCGACGATGGCATTGCCATTGCTTTTGCGGATATGGCGCACCGAGGCGTGAAAGATCAGCTCGAACAGCGCAAGCGTGCTGCTTATCCGGGTTGTCGGCACGGCGGGGCGGAACATCTACACTCGACCTCATGCGGGCATTGCGCCCGGATTACATAGGAAATCTTGCTGTTCCCTTTTCAACACATGATAAAGGCGCGGCTGTGTTAAATCAACGTCAAGGCCGTGTTGGCCGACTTGCAAGGAAGTGTCATGGATTTCGACCGTTTGATCCCCACCATCCGCCGTCTCGCGCTTGAGGCGGGCGATGCCATCATGCAGGTTTATGATGGCCCGGATTTTGCGGTGAAATCCAAAAGCGATGCCAGCCCGGTGACCGAGGCCGACGAGGCGGCGGATGCGCTGATCTCGGCCGGCTTGCGCGCGGCTTTCCCCGAGGTGGTGCTGATTACTGAAGAACAGGCCGACAGCCATGCGCTGAGTGCCAAGACCTTTCTGATCGTGGACCCCTTGGATGGTACCAAGGAATTCGTGCAGCGCCGGGGCGATTTTACGGTGAACATTGCCTATGTGCAGGACGGTGTTCCCTTGCGCGGCGTGGTCTATGCGCCTGCGCAAGGGCGGCTGTTCTACACGCAGGCGGATGGGATCTCGGTCGAGGAAACCGGCCCCTTGGCCAAAGATGCCGTCGGAGCGGTGACCCCGATCAAGGTGTCGGCCCCCGACAACGGCGCGCTGATGGTGGTGGCGTCGAAATCGCACCGCGATGCGGCGACGGATGATTACATTGGGAAATATGCCGTCAAAGATGCGAAATCAGCCGGCTCAAGCCTGAAGTTCTGCCTTGTGGCGACGGGTGAGGCGGATCTTTACCCCCGGCTTGGCCGCACGATGGAATGGGACACCGCCGCCGGGGACGCGGTGTTGCGTGGGGCAGGTGGGCAGGTGGTGCGTTTTGACGACCATAGGCCGCTGGCCTATGGCAAGTCTGGCTGGGACAACCCGTTCTTCATTGCCTATGCTCCCGGTGTGGAGTTGAAGAAATGAGCGTCCTGATTGCCATTCCCGCCCGCTATGCCTCGACCCGTTATCCCGGCAAACCCTTGGTTTCCCTGAAAGGCCCGGATGGCGAGAAAACCCTGATCCGCCGGTCATGGGAGGCGGCGATGGCCGTGAAGGGCGCTGATCGCGTGGTGGTGGCGACGGATGACGATCGCATCCGCACCCATGCGGAATCTTTCGGGGCCGAGGTGGTGATGACGTCCTCCGCCGCCCAAAATGGCACCGAGCGCTGTGCCGAAGTGGTGGCGAAGCTGCCGGGCTTTGATGTGGTGGTGAACCTGCAAGGCGATGCTCCGCTGACGCCCGCTTGGTTTGTTGAGGATCTGGTCAAGGGCCTTCTGGCTGATCCCGCCGCCGATATCGCGACACCTGTCTTGCGCTGTGATGGCCGTGGGCTGAATGGCCTTTTGGCGGATCGCCGCGCGGGCCGTGTCGGTGGCACGACGGCGGTGTTCGGTGCCGGGATGCGCGGGCTATACTTTTCCAAAGAGGTGATCCCCTTTACCGGCAAGACCTATGGCGATGATGAGGAAACCCCGGTTTTCCACCATGTCGGCGTTTACGCCTATCGCCCTGCCGCGTTGGCCGCTTATCCCGCTTGGCCGGTCGGTCCTTTGGAAAAGCTGGAAGGGCTGGAGCAGTTGCGGTTCCTTGAGAATGGCCGCCATGTGCTTTGTGTCGAGGTTCAGGCGAAGGGCCGCCAGTTCTGGGAGTTGAACAACCCCAGCGACGTCGCCACGATCGAGGCGATGATGGCCGCGATGGGATGACCGCCCGGCCCGCCAGCGTCATCATCGTCAGTCGCCATCGGGCGGCGGCGTTGCGGCGCTGTCTTTTGGGGCTTGCGCAACAGGATCACCCGAATTTCGAGGTGATCGTGGTCGCTGATCCGGCCGGGGTTGCCGCGGTGCAGGCTCTGGGCCTGCGGATCAAGATCTTGCCCTTTGACGAGGCCAATATCTCTGCGGCCCGCAATCTTGGTCTGACCCATGCCGCGGGCGAGATTGTGGCCTTCATTGATGATGATGCGGTGGCCGAACCGACATGGCTTTCCCGGCTTTGCGCGGGGTTTGATACGCCGCAAGTTGTGGCCGCAACGGGGTTTGTGCGGGGGCGCAACGGGATTTCCTATCAATGGCAAGCCTGCGAGGTGGACGCGGCCGGGCTTGACCACCCCTTACCGCCCCATGCGGGGGTCTACGCCGGAACACCCCGGCGGGCCGTCAAGACCCAAGGCACCAATTGCGCCTTTCGCCGCGGCACGCTGGCCGGGATCGGCGGCTTTGACCCCGCGTTTCGCTTTTATCTGGATGAGGCGGATGTGAACCTGCGGCTTGCGCCCCATGGGCTGACGGCCGTCGTGCCCGACGCGCAGGTGCATCATGGCTATGCGGCCAGCACGCGCCGCCGCGCGGATCGGGTGCCGCTGTCCCTGCATGAGATTGCCGCCTCGATTGCCGTCTTCCTGCGTCGGCACGCCCCCGGGGTGTTGGAGCAGGACACCATCCCTGCCATCGCCGCCCAAGAGGCTCGTGTGGCGAGCCTGCGGCATGGCAGGCAGGTGACTACGACCGAGGCCGAGGGCCTGTTGGCCAGTCTGGCCGAAGGTTGGGATGACGGCATGCAGCGCGCCTTGGGCGTTTTGACGCCGCTGTCCGAAGCTGGGGCCTTTATGCCGTTGCCGCACGCCGGGCCACGGCCGGGCCTTGTGCTGTCAGGGCGGGAGTGGCAGCGGTCAGGGCTGATGAAGGCCGCGGCCGAGGCGGTGGCGCAAGGAAAAATCGCCACGGTGATCTGTCTTGGCCCCACCCCGCGCGCCCATCGCATGCAATTCACGGATCAGGGCTTTTGGCTGCAAAGCGGTGGGCTGTTCGGCTGGTCTGTCCGGCAGGGGCCGCGGCTTCGCCTGAAACCCTTCCGTGCCCGCATCGCCGAGGAGATATCCCGGATAGGACGCTATCGTTCGGTGAAATAAAGCGATCTTTTGGTGAAATTTCCCAGTTTATTCACGCGAATGTATGCTAATTGTTTCCGAACGACATAACAGTGCCCCAGTTCTGCCAGAATTTCTGTTAACTGTTTCGCGGTAGCGTGTAATCTGGTTGGAAAAAAGACGGGCCGTACGAGGGTTTCGAGAGATGAAGTTTAAGAAGGTCACCAAGGCGGTCTTTCCCGTCGCGGGCATGGGAACACGGTTCCTGCCGGCGACGAAATCAATCCCGAAAGAAATCATGACCTTGGTGGACCGCCCCCTGATCCAATACGCCATCGACGAGGCGCGGGCGGCCGGGATCAAGGAATTCATCTTTGTGACTTCAAAGGGCAAATCGGCGCTGGAGGATTACTTCGATCACTCTCCCGAATTGGAAAGCACCCTGCGTAAAGCGGGGAAGGACGAACTGCTGGAGATCCTGAAAGAAACCAATATGGACAGCGGCGCCATCGCCTATCTTCGGCAGAACCGCCCGCTGGGTCTGGGCCATGCCGTCTGGTGCGCCCGCCGCCTGATTGGCGATGAACCCTTTGCCGTCCTGCTGCCTGATGATGTCATTGCCGCCGAAAAGCCCTGTTTGCAGCAGATGATGGAAGCCTATGAGCAGACCGGCGGCAATATCGTCGCCGCGATGGAGGTGGCCCCGGCCAAAACCTCGTCCTATGGCGTCTTGGATATTGCCGAGGACATGGGGGCCATCGTGCAGGTCAAAGGCATGGTGGAAAAGCCGAAAGCCGAAGATGCACCATCGAACCTTGCGGTGATCGGCCGCTATATCTTGCAGCCCAAGGTGCTGAATAACCTGAACAAATTGAAACAGGGCGCGGGGGGCGAAATTCAGCTGACCGACGCGATTGCCGAAGAAACCAAAGCCGGCAAAGTCTATGGCTATCGCTTCCGGGGCCAGCGCTATGATTGCGGCTCCAAGGCCGGGTTCTTGCAGGCGACCGTGGCTTTTGGTCTGGCCCGGCCGGACCTGCGTGACGAATTCGGCGCCTATTTGCAGGACATGATGGCGCTGCAAAAGGCCGCGCAGTAAACGGTGCTGCGGGCGCGGCTTCTTGATGTGACGCGGCTGGTGTCGCGGTTGGGTCGGGGGCCTCTGACCGGGATCGACCGGGTCGAACTGGCCTATCTGACGCGCTTTCTGGCAGATGAGGCACCGCTTTTTGCTGTGGTGCGAAGTGCGGCGGGGTTTTTGTTGCTGGATCGCCGCGGCTGCACAGGCCTTCTGGCGCTGATCCAAGGCCAGAGGGACTTGCCGCCTGCCGATCGTTTGTCGCGCTTACTCTATCGCCGCGATCCGCTGCGCGCCCGATCCGAAACTGCGGCGCGCAAGCTCGCGATGGCCCGTGTCTCACGCCTTGGTCTGCGGCGGTTGGTGCGCCGCCTGCCAAAGGCGGCCTGCTATTACAATGTCGGCCATGCCAATCTGACGGCGCATGGCCTTGGCCGTCTCAGGGCGGCGGGGATGGCTGTCGTGGTGATGATCCATGACACCATACCGCTGGATCATCCTGAATTTTCCCGGCCCGATAGGGTTGCCAGCTTTCGCCGCAAACTGGCTGCCGTCGTGGCCCATGCGACGGGGGTCGTTCACCTGACCCATGCCAGCCGGAGCGCGACAGAGGCGCAAATGGCCCGGCTTGGCCGGGTGCCGCCGGGTCTTGTCGCGCCCCTGGGGGTTGAGGGGACCTTGCCTGACGCCACAGGCCTGCCCGCCGATCTGGATCTTTCGCTGCCCTATTTCATCACCCTTGGCACGATTGAGCCACGCAAGAACCACACGCTTTTGCTGGATGTCTGGGCGAAGATGGCTGGGCCCGCCCCGCGACTTTACATCCTTGGCAGGCGGGGGTGGGCGTCGTCCGACCTGTTGTCCCGGCTTGATGCCTTGCCACCCGATGGCCCGGTGCGAGAATTGCCCGGCCTTTCCGATGGGGCCGTTGCCGCCCTTTTGGTTGGGGCCGTCGCGCTGCTTGCGCCCAGCCGGGCCGAGGGGTTCGGCCTGCCCCCGGTGGAGGCTGCGCGCCTTGGCACGGCGGTGATTGCCAGTGATTTGCCGGTGACGCGTGAACTCCTTGGAAACAAGGCGGTTTACCTGCCACCGGACGATATATATTCTTGGCTGGAAACAATTGTGAGGCTGCTCGATCCCCGTGCGCCCCGTCGGATACCACAAGACCCCGCGATCTGCCTGACTTGGGCCGATCATTTCAATACGGTCTTAAGGGATGGCTGATAGGGCAATGGGTATCCTGCGGGCAGCATGTAGAAAGTCAGGGGTTTGAGCGTTCTTTCCAGATACATGCTCAGGCTGGCGCGCAAGCGTTGGCTGGTCCGCGCCTTCCGCAAACGGCGGGAGTTGCAGGCGGTATCGGACCGCACGGCGCAGATCGCGCCGGATCAGATCCTTTTGTATTCCACCTTCCGCAACGAACGCATCCGCCTGCCATTTTTCCTGGCTTACTACCGCGATCTTGGGGTCAACCATTTCCTGATGGTGGACAATGACAGTGATGATGGCGGGCGTGAATATCTGGCCGCCCAGCCGGATGTTTCCCTCTGGACCACCGATCACAGCTATAAACGCGCGCGGTTCGGGGTGGATTGGCTGAACTGGTTGCAGTTCAAATACGGCCATGACCATTGGTGCCTTGTCGTCGATCCGGACGAATTCTTCGTCTACCCTTTCTGCGACACCCGGCCGCTCAGGGCGCTGACCGATTGGCTGGATGCCTCGTCGATCAAGTCGTTTTCGGCGATGCTGCTGGACATGTATCCCAAGGGGCCGTTCGATGCGCAGCCCTATCACGAAGGGCAAGACCCGTTTGAAATCGCCCAATGGTTCGACAGCGGCAATTACACGATCCAGCGCAACAGGAAATACGGCAACCTGTGGATTCAGGGCGGGCCAAGGGCGCGGATGTTCTTTGCTGACCTGCCCGAACGTGCCCCCGCGCTGAACAAGATCCCGCTGGTGAAATGGCACCGTTCTTATGCGTTTTCTTCCTCGACCCACATGCTTTTGCCGCGTGGGCTTAATCAGGTCTATGACGAATGGGGTGGCGAAAAAGCCTCGGGCGTTTTGTTGCACGCCAAGTTCCTTGATACCTTCGCCCGCAAGGCAGAGGAGGAGATGGAGCGCAAACAGCACTACGCCAACAGCCATGAATACCGCGCCTATCGGTTGGCCATGGCCAAGGAACCCGACCTTTGGTGCAAATGGTCCGAAAAATATATCAACTGGCGGCAGTTGGAGATTTTGGGCCTGATGTCGAAGGGGAACTGGGCGTGACCGTCGGCTTTGTCATGCTGTGCCACACGGCACTGGACCGGGCGGCGCAGGTGGCGCGGCATTGGGCCACGCATGACTGCCCGGTCGTGATCCATGTTGACAGGCGCGTGAAGCGCAAGGTCTATGACGGTCTGGTGCAGGCGCTGGCCGACCTGCCGAATGTGCGGTTTTCCGGGCGGCATGCCTGTGAATGGGGCACATGGGGCATCGTGGCGGCCACGCAAGAGGCGGCAACCATCATGCTGCGGCAGTTCCCGCAGGTGCGGCATGTCTATCTGTCCTCTGGCTCGTGTCTGCCCTTGCGCCCCGTGGCGGAGCTGGTGCGCTATCTGGATGAACGCCCGCGCACAGATTTCATTGAAAGCGTCACGACCGAGGATGTCGGCTGGACCATCGGCGGGCTGGACGTCGAACGCTTTACGTTGCGGTTCCCCTTCTCGTGGCGCAAACAGCGCCGGTTGTTTGATGGCTATGTCCGTCTGCAACGCCGCCTGCGGTTCAAGCGGCGCGTGCCGGCTGGCATCGTGCCGCATCTGGGCAGCCAGTGGTGGTGCCTGACGCGGCAAACACTGTCGGCCATTCTCGACAGCCCCGAGCGCGAGGAGATAGACCGCTACTTCCGCCGGGTCTGGATTCCGGACGAAAGCTATTTCCAAACGCTGGTCCGGCAGGTGTCGGCGCAGGTGGAAAGCCGGTCGCTCACGCTGTCGAAGTTCGACTTTCAGGGCAAGCCGCATATTTTCTACGACGACCATCTGCAAATCCTGCGGCGGTCGGATTGCTTTGTGGCGCGCAAGATCTGGCCGCATGCAGACAGGCTTTATGCCACCTTCCTGTCGGATGATCCCGGCAACCAGCCTGCGGCCGAACCTAACCCCGGCAAGATCGACCGCCTGTTTGCCCGCGCGGTAGAGCGGCGTACCAAGGGCCGCGCCGGGTTGTACATGCAGTCACGGCACCCCAACGAAAACTGGGAAAACGGCCGCACGGCGGCGCCCTATTCGGTGTTCGAAGGTTTTTCCGATCTCTTTGACAATTTTGAAATCTGGCTGGGCAAGGCGACCGGCACGCGGGTTCACGGCCATCTTTTCGCGCCGGAACGGGTGCATTTTGCCGGGGGGGATAGCGTCTACAACGGGGCCATGTCCGACAGCGCCGAGATGCGGGATTACAACCCGAAAAGCTTTCTGACCAATCTGATCTGGAACACGCGCGGCGAACGCCAGTGTTTCCAGTTTGGCCCTGCGGACAGTCAGGCGCTGAACCATTTCATCGCGGGCGATTCGAATGCGCAGGTTTCGGTGATTTCTGGCGCTTGGGCCATTCCGCTGTTTCACTCCAACCGCAATTTCGGCGACATCCGGCGTGAGGCGGCGCTCTTGCAAAAGGTCGAGGCTGATTATCTTGCGGTGCTGCGTGCCTCGTGGGTCAAGGCGCGGGTGCGGATCTGGACCTTGGCCGAGTTTGTGGAAAACCCGATGGAGCCATTGCAGACCATCGTCGATGAGATCAGCCCGCGCAGCTTGCGCCGCCTGACCGAGGCCCCGCGCCTGGCCGATCTGACCGGCTTTGGTCAGTTCCTGCAAAACCTGCGCAATCAGGGCATGCAGCCTGTGTTGATGGGCGATTTCCCGACATCGGGCGCGCTGCCTTCGGGCAATTCGCGCCGCGGCCGGCCCTATCTGGTGAAATAGCTCAGGCCGCCTGCGGGGCCTTGGCCTCGGTCAGGATGGCGTAAAGTTTCGAGGCGTCGCTGTTCGCCCGCAGCTTGGCGCAAATGCCGGCATCGCGCATCGTGCGGCTGACCAGCGCCAGCGCCTTCAAATGATCCACCCCGGAATCCTTGGGTGCCAAAAGGCAAAACACCAGATCGACCGGCTGGCGATCAACGCTTTCATAATCCAAAGGCTTTTCCAGCCGCAGGAAAATGCCGGTGATCTTGTTCAGCCCCACCAGTCGCGCGTGGGGCAACGCGATTCCGTTGCCCACGCCGGTCGGTCCCAGGCTTTCGCGTTCCTGAAGGCCGTCGATGGCGGTTGCGGCGACCAGCCCATAGGCCGAGGCAGCGACCTCTCCCAGTTCCTGAAAGAGGCGCTTTTTCGAAGTCATCTGGCCCATCACCCGCACAGAGGCAGGGGTCAGAAGTTTAGACAGGTCCATCGGTCGATCCCGTTTCCGCCACCCGATACGGATGGCTCATTTGCTGTTGCGCGGGTCGATCCAGCCGATATTGCCATCATCCCGGCGATATACGACGTTCACCCCGCCATGTCCCTCGTTGCGGAACACCAGCATCCGTTGGCCCCCAAGCTCTAGCTGCATGACCGCTTCGCCAACGGTGATGGAGGCGATCTTCGTCTCCATCTCGGCAATCACGATCGGCACCAGTTCGCCGGAGTCCCCTTCTTCGGGTTCCTCAGTTGGCGCGAGGATATACGAGGATGCACCACCATATTCAACAGGGCCCGGACGATGTTGGTGGTGGTTGCGGATGCGGCGCTTGTAGCGGCGCAACTGTTTGTCCATCTTTTCGCGGCAGCTTTCAAACGCGGCATAGATTTCAGAAGCATGGCCCTTGGCCTGTGCCGAAAGCCCCGTCGACAGGTGAATGGTGGTTTCGCAGACGTATTCATGCGCCGACTTGGAGAAGACCACCACGATTTCGGTCGGGCGCTGGGCGTATTTCTCCACCACTTCGCCCAGTTCCGCTTTCACATGGGTCTGAAGGGCCTCCCCGATGTCGATGTGCTTACCGCTGATTTGATAGCGCATGATGCCTCCTTCGCGCAGATGGTCAGTCCCGGACTTGTGCCGAGATCTGAAGAATGGTCGGTGATTCTGATGGGGTTCCGACAGTCAATTCGCCTTGGTGGCGGGGCCGGAGGCCGGCCGCATCGTCAGGACCAAGAGGGGCGAATGACGGTAGCATCCCCTTCATTTGGGGACGCCTTGGGCCGCTTGTCAACTGCGCCGTGCGGTGATCTTTCAAATGATGCGGAAGTTCTCGCCCAGATAGACGCGCCGTACCATTTCGTCGCGCACGATTTCGTCGGTGGTGCCGTGTTTCAGCACCGCGCCGTCGTGCAAAATATAAGCCCGATCAACGATTTCTAGCGTTTCGCGTACGTTGTGATCGGTGATGAGAACACCAATCCCGCGGGATTTCAGATCCTGCACGAGATGGCGGATTTCCCCCACCGCGATCGGGTCCACACCCGCAAAAGGTTCGTCCAAGAGCAGGTATTTCGGGTCGGCGGCCAGACAGCGGGCAATCTCCACCCGCCGCCGTTCGCCGCCCGACAGGGCCAGCGCAGGCGCGCGGCGCAGATGGGTGATGGAAAACTCGCTCAGAAGTTCTTCCAGCCGCTCGCGCCGCTTGTGGCGATCCCCTTCGCGAATTTCCAGAACCGCGAGGATATTGTCTTCGACCGAAAGCCCGCGGAAAATCGAAACCTCTTGCGGCAAATAGCCAATGCCCAGCCGCGCCCGGCGATACATCGGCAGCGCGGTCGCATCGCGGCCATCAATCAGCACCTGTCCGCCTTCGGGGGTCACAAGGCCCGCGATGGAGTAAAACGTCGTCGTCTTGCCCGAGCCGTTCGGGCCAAGCAGCGCCACGACCTCGCCCCGGTTCAACTGCATCGACACATCCCGGATCACCGGGCGGCGCTTGTAGCTTTTGCGCAAGCCGCGAATCGTCAGCCCGCCCGACCCATCGGTGACGGCAAGATCGGGATGCGACATCAATTGCCCCCCGGCTGGAAGGTTGTGGTCACGCCCCCCGCCATCCGGCCGGTGCCGGACTTCAGATTGATGTGCAATTGATCGCCCTTGATCGTGGTCTGGCCTTGGGTCATCAGCACGCCGCCCGACATCACCACCTCGCCGGTGTCGATGGTATAGACGGCCTCGGCCGCCTGCGCCGCGTCACTGGCATTGACCATCAAGACGCCCCCGCTGGCGAAAAGCTTGTCGATCGCCTTGCCGGTCACATCGTATTGCACGCGGATTTCACCGGCCTCCAGGCGCATCTCGCCCTGTTTTACCAACACTTGACCGGAAAAGACCGCCGTGCCGTCGGCTTGATCGACCGTGAGGTTTTCGGCGGTGACCTCGACCGGCAGGGAAGTATCGGCCTTCAGCCCGCCAAAGGACACATTGGTGCCTTGCGCCAGTGCCGCCCCGCCAAATGCAAGGAAGATGACAAGGGATGTGGCAAGGAACCGATCAAACATCAGGAAATTCCGTCAGGGCTGCGGCTGGTATATCAGGCGAACGCCCTTGTTGAAAACCAGAAGATAGGGCGCATCGGCGGCTTTCCGATCCATCCGCATTCCGCCCGAGGTCAGCTCTCCCATCGGGGCCGTGGCCTGCACCGAACCGCCGCTTTCCACAAAGCTGCGGTCGGTGCCCAGCGACAGGCTGTCGGTCACCATCTGATAGCCGGTCGAGGTTGACAGTCTGACACCGCCTTGCAGCTCCAGCTTGCCCGCGGGCCGGTCCAGCTTGGCACGGGCGGCGGTGAAATCGGTCTGCGCTCCGGCCGGGTCGATCAGTTGGCCGTTCAACCCGGTGATTTCAGCCCCGCCCACGACCGGCGCGGCGCGCTCGGCGGTCAGCGTCAAGGTGGCGCCATCCGAGGTCACGGTGGAAAACCCCGCCCCGGACATGCGCGGCTGGGCCAGCCGGTCGGCGATTTCGACATCTGCATAGGGGATCGCGTCTTCCGGGTCGATCGGACGCGAGAACAGGAAAAGTGACGACAAAAGGGCCAGCGCCAACAAGGGCAGCGTGATCTTCAGGACCGCCACCACCCGGGAATGGAGGTTGTCGCTGGCCATCCGGGCCATGTTACACCACCCCGGCCCGCAGGCAGTCGTGGATATGGACAATGCCATGCGGCTTGCCCGGCTCGGCCGGGTCGATCACGAACAGGCTGGTGATCTTGCGCTCGTTCATCACGGCGACGGCCTTTTCGGCCAAGGCGTCGGGGGCGATTGTGCGTGGGTTTTTCGTCATCACCTGACCGGAGGTGAGGGACAAAAGGCCCTCCATATGGCGGCGCAGGTCACCATCGGTGATGATCCCCGCAAGGTGGCCCGCGTCATCAATGACGCCCACCACGCCAAAGCCTTTGCGGCTGATCTCGATCAGGGCCTCGCCCATCGGGCGGTCCCAGCCGATCAGCGGCACCTCAGCATGCATCAGGTCGGCCACTTTCAACAGCTTGGCCCCCAGCTTGCCGCCGGGGTGGAACATGCGGAAATGCTCGGGTGTGAAACGGCGATGTTCCATCAGCGCGACAGCCAGCGCATCGCCAAGCGCCAGCGTCATGGTGGTGGAGGTGGTCGGAACGATGCCCGTCTCGCAAGCCTCGGGCGCTTGTGGCAACAGGATCGCCACATCGGATTGCCGCAGCAGGGTTGACCCCTCGCGGCTGGCGATGCCGATCAGCGGGATGGAAAAGCGCCGGGTATGGGCGATGATATCGGCCAGTTCCGAGGTTTCGCCGGAATTGGACAGAACCAGCGCCACATCTCCCGCCGTGACCATGCCCAGATCGCCATGGCTGGCCTCGGCCGGATGGACGAAATGGGCGGGCGTGCCGGTCGAGGCAAAGGTCGCGGCAATCTTGCGCGCGATATGGCCAGATTTGCCCATGCCCGACACGATTACCCGGCCGTTTGAGGCAAGGATCAACTCGACGGCGCGGCTGAAGCTGCCATCCAGACTCGCGCCCAAAAGGCCAAGCGCCTCGGTTTCGCGGGCGATGACGCGGCGGCCGGTGGCCAGAAAATCAGTGGTGGAATAGGTCATTCGGCTCATCCCATCCCAGAAGATCCAATTCCGCCCGCGTTGGCAGGAAGTCAAAGCAATGCTGTGCCAGCGCCATACGGCCTTCCCGGACCAAGATCGCCTCCAGCGCGGCTTTCAGCTTGTGCAGGTAAAGCACGTCGGATGCCGCGTATTCCTTCTGCGCCTCGGTCAGCGTCGCCGATCCCCAATCGCTGGTCTGCTGTGCCTTCGACACATCGACCCCGACATATTCCGCCAAGAGGTATTTCAGCCCGTGCCGGTCGGTATAGGTGCGGATCAGCTTCGAGGCGATCTTGGTGCACCAGACCGGCGCGGTGCGCACGCCAAAGGCCTTTTGCAGCGCCGCCACATCAAAGCGGCCAAAGTGGAACAGCTTCAGCACCGCCGGATCGGTCAAGAGCCGCTCCAGATTGGGGGCGGAGCTTTGTCCCTTGGCGATCTGCACCAGATGCGCGTCGCCCTTGCCATCGGACAATTGCACCACGCAAAGCCGATCCCGGCGCGGGTCAAGCCCCATGGTTTCCGTGTCGATCGCCACGATGGGGCCAAGGTTCAGCCCGTCGGGCAGGTCATTTGCATGCAGATGGATGGTCAAGATGGATTCCGTTCCGAAGATACAGATCCCCGCTTAGACCCGCCTGCGAAAGCGGTCAACGACGCTGGGGCCAGAAAAGCAAAAGACCGCCCTAAGGCGGCCTATTGGGAATGAATGGTGCCCAGAAGAGGACTCGAACCTCCACGCCTTGCGGCGCTGGTACCTGAAACCAGTGCGTCTACCAATTCCGCCATCTGGGCACGTTTTCAGTGGGGCGGGATTTAGCCGTGCCACGGGGGGGAGTCAACGGGCTTTTCAAACAGTTCTGCGGTTTTTTCGTCGCGGTGCGAAAATGGCCTTTGGTCTTGCCCGTGGCGGGCGGCAAAGCTATTCAGGGCCAAACCGGAGGCTTGGCTTCCGGTGCCAAGAAGGGGTTTGGCCATGAGCAAGCTTGTCACGATCTATGGCGGTTCGGGTTTTGTCGGGCGCTACGTTGCCCGGCGCATGGCGCAAGCGGGCTGGCGGGTGCGCGTGGCTGTGCGTCGTCCGAACGAGGCGCTGCATGTCAAACCTTATGGCGTGGTTGGGCAGGTCGAACCCGTGCTGTGCAACGTGCGCAATGATGCCTCTGTGCGTGCGGCCATGGCGGGCGCCGATGCGGTGGTGAACTGCGTGGGCACCTTTGACCGTGGCGGCAAGAACAACTTCACCGCCGTTCAGGCCGAAGCGCCCGGTCGCATCGCCCGCATCGCCGCAGAGTCGGGTGTGCAGACGCTGGTGCATATCTCGGCCATCGGGGCCAACCCCGACGGTGGCAGCCTTTATGCCCAATCGAAGGGGATCGGCGAAAAGGCGGTTCTCGCCGCGTTCCCGACGGCGATGATCCTGCGTCCTTCGGTGATTTTCGGCTCGGAAGACGGGTTCTTCAACCGTTTTGCAACCATGTCCCGCATGGGGCCGATCCTGCCCGTGGTCGGCGGCGGCACCCGGTTCCAGCCGGTGCATGTCGATGATGTGGCGCAGGCCGCGGTCAAGGGCGTGCTGGGCCAAGCCCATGGCACCTATGAGCTGGGCGGGCCGGATGTGGCGAGCTTCCGGGATCTGATGGGCAAGATGCTGGGCGTGATCCGCCGTCGCCGTCTGGTGCTGAACATGCCGTTCTTTGCGGCCAAGATTCTGGGCGGCCTGCTCGATTTCGGTTCGGCCGTCACGCTGGGTCTGATCCCGAACAAGATCCTGACCCGCGATCAGGTGGACAGCCTGAAGACCGACAATGTGGTTTCGGCGGGGGCCAAAGGCTTTGCCGATCTGGGCATCCAGCCCACCGATATGGAATCGGTCCTGCCGGAATATCTGTGGTGCTACCGGCCTGCGGGCCAATATGCCGCCATCATGGAATCGGCCAAGAATCTGCGGAAAGCCTAATTGGGCGATCTGCTGACCGCGGCCCTTTTGGGCCTGATCGAGGGGCTGACCGAATTTCTGCCGGTGTCCTCCACAGGCCATCTGCTGCTCTCATCGCATTTCCTGGGCTTTGAAAGTGCGGGCAAGACCTTTGAGGTCGTGATCCAGCTGGGTGCCGTGCTGGCGCTTTTGACGGTGTATTTCGGCAAGCTCTGGCAGGTGTTTTCCACCGTCCACCGCGACCCGGCCTCGGCGCGGTTCGTGGCCTCGGTGGCGCTGGCCTTTCTGCCTGCGGTTGTCGTGGGCGTTTTGGCGCATGACTTCATCAAGACCGTGTTGTTTGAAACGCCGCGCCTGATTGCCGTCATGTTGATACTTGGCGGTATAATCTTGCTGTTCGTTGACCGGATCGCGCCTGCGCCCGAAGATTTTGATGCCACGCGGCTGCCCTTCCGCAAGGCGCTGGCCATTGGGGTCTGCCAATGCCTTGCCATGGTTCCCGGCGTATCGCGGTCGGGCGCGACCATTGTGGGGGCGCTGTTTCTGGGCGTGGAAAAGCGCGCCGCGGCGGAGTTTTCGTTCTTTCTGTCCATGCCGACCATGGCGGCGGCGGTGGGCTATGATGTGCTGAAGAACCGCGATGTGCTGGATTTTTCGGCCATCAGCCAGATTGGGGTTGGCTTTGGTCTGGCCTTTGTCACCGGTGTCATCGTGGTGAAATGGCTGTTGGGCTATATCGGTCGCCACGGCTACGCACTGTTTGGCTGGTGGCGAATCATCCTTGGCGGACTGGCTTTGGTGGCGCTTTCGTTGGGGTATTGAGTAAATAGGTATAATTTGCTGACCTATTAATCGCATTTTTATGCGCCCTAGTTGGCTCGACTGCCGAAAAACACATCAATAGGTCAGTCTAGCTGACTTTTATTCCCGCGCCCCGCCAAGTATCCCTGCGGCAGACAACCACTCCTTGGGGGCGCGCAGCCATGGCCACGCAGAAGATGTTGAAGTTCGTGACGCTGGGCAAAGAAATGCCTGCCAAGCGCGAAGCGGCCAACCGGGCGACCGATTTCAATGAGATCTACCGTGAGTTCGCAGCCGAGAAGGCCGCCGAACAGGCCAGCCGGTGCAGCCAGTGCGGCGTGCCCTATTGCCAGTCGCATTGTCCCTTGCACAACAACATCCCCGATTGGCTGCGTCTGACCGCCGAAGGTCGCCTGCAAGAGGCCTATGAGATCAGCCAAGCCACCAATACCTTCCCCGAAATCTGCGGCCGCATCTGCCCGCAGGATCGTCTGTGCGAAGGCAATTGCGTGATCGAGCAATCGGGCCACGGCACCGTGACAATTGGCGCGGTGGAGAAATACATCACCGATACCGCATGGGAAAATGGCTGGGTTCAACCGATCAAGCCGCATGCGGAACGTTCGGAAACGGTCGGCATCATTGGTGCCGGTCCGGGTGGTCTTGCTGCGGCCGATATGCTGCGCCGCAAGGGCGTGCAGGTCACGGTCTATGACCGCTATGACCGCGCGGGCGGGTTGCTGACCTATGGTATCCCCGGCTTCAAGCTGGAAAAGCCGGTGGTGATGCAGCGCATCGAACAGTTGGAAAAGGCAGGCGTACAATTCGTGATGAATTGCAATGTCGGCGTGGACATTTCGTTCGATGCGATCCGCGGCCAGCATGACGCGGTGCTGATTGCGACCGGGGTTTACAAGGTCCGCGCGATCGAGGCGCCGGGGGCGGGCCTGTCGGGCATCGTCAAGGCTCTGGACTATCTCACCGCCTCCAACCGCAAGTCCTTTGGCGATGATGTGGCCGAGTTCGACAATGGCACGCTGGACGCCAAGGGCAAGCGCGTGGTGGTGATCGGCGGCGGCGATACGGCAATGGACTGCGTGCGCACGGCCATTCGTCAGGGCGCGGTTTCGGTGAAATGCCTCTATCGCCGTGACAAGGCAAACATGCCCGGCTCAATGCGCGAAGTGCAGAATGCCGAGGAGGAGGGCGTTGATTTCGTCTGGCTGTCAGCGCCCAAGGGCTTCTCTGGTGCGAGCGCAGTCGACGGGGTGCTGGTGCAGAAGATGCGCCTTGGCGCGCCGGATGCCAGCGGCCGTCAGTCGCCGGAAGTGATCGAAGGCGCGGACTATCATGAACCCGCCGATCTGGTGGTGCAGGCCCTGGGGTTCGAGCCCGAAGACCTGCCCGCAGCTTGGTCGGTGCCGGATCTGGGCGTCACCCGTTGGGGCACCGTCAAGGCCGATTTCCGCAGCCACGCCACCAACCTGCCCGGCGTCTTTGCCGCAGGCGATATCGTGCGCGGGGCAAGCCTTGTGGTCTGGGCGATCCGCGATGGGCGCGAAGCCGCTGATGCGATCCTGTCCTATCTGGCACAACCCGCCGCCGTGGCGGCAGAATAGCCGTCTGGTTTGCGTATGGCAGGCGTATGGCATCTGGCCCGACACGTGCCAGATGCGATTGAAAACGATGGAAATCATGGGTCAGCGCGGCTGACCGAACCCGGAGTGACAGAATGAAGGCCCGTTTCGCACTTCCATTCCTGCTTTTCACCCAGCCCGCTTTTGCCGGAAGCTTTGTCGCGCCTGAAGGCTGCACGACCTATCTGACGGTGCAATCGCGCGGCTGCTATGTGGCGAATTACTACACCTGCGAGGCGGACCCCGCAGGTGACAAGTGGCGCGCCGATTTCGATCAGGAAGGTCCGTTCTTCCTGAGCCGGATCGACAATGAAACCCAATGGGTCGAAAGCATCGAGCTGAACCCCACCGCCACCCAGACGCTTGATGCAAACCCCGAAGACCCGGCCAGCTTTACCAAGCTGATTGAGACGGGGCGGGATGATTTCGCCTTTGATCTGTCCAAGGACACGGGCGAACACTCCCGTGTGCGTGGCTATGACAAGCTGACGGGTAAAACTGTCACCATCGATGGCGTGACGCTGGACGAGACTGAGTTCGAATATACCGAAACCGACGATGCCGGCACGGTTCTGCGCCGGGCGCGGGGGAATGAATATGTCAGCCGCGAATGGCGGATGTTCTTTTCCGGCGCCTCGGAATGGGACGACGGCGCGGGCAACTGGCTGCCGATGGATGGCCATCCCGTCAAGTTCTTCCGCCCCGGCGACAAGGGCTTTGAATCCACCCAACCGATTTTCGACTGTGACGCCATCCTGTCGCAGAACTCCAAGGAGGGCCTGACCCATGACCAACTTTGATGCAGCCTGGGGCGCCGAATACGTTCGGGCCGAAGAAGAAAAGCGCGCATGGTTGGACGCCAATGGGCTTTACAAGACCGAGGATGAACATTCGTCCTGCGGCGTGGGTCTGGTGGTTTCCGTGTCTGGCAAACCGACGCGCAAGGTGGTGGAAAACGGCATCAACGCGCTGAAGGCGATCTGGCACCGGGGCGCGGTCGATGCTGATGGCAAGACCGGCGATGGCGCGGGCATCCATGTGCAGATTCCGGTCAAGTTCTTTTACGATCAGGTCCGCCGCACCGGGCATGAGCCGGATCTGAACAAGCTGATTGCCGTCGGTCAGGTCTTCCTGCCGCGCACCGATTTCGGGGCGCAGGAGCGTTGCCGGACCATCGTGGAAACCGAAGTTCTGCGCATGGGCCATTACATTTATGGCTGGCGCCATGTGCCGGTGGATACTTCTGTGCTGGGGGAAAAGGCCAATGCCACGCGCCCCGAGATCGAGCAGATCCTGATCCGCTGTGACAAGAACATCGACCAAGAGCAGTTCGAGCGCGAGCTTTACATCATCCGCCGCCGCATCGAAAAAGCCGCGACGGCCGCCGGCATTGCGGGGATGTATCTGTGCAGCCTGTCCTGCCGGTCGATCATCTACAAGGGCATGATGCTGGCCGAACAGGTCAGCACCTTTTATCCCGATCTGGAAGATGAGCGGTTCGAGTCCGCCTTTGCGATCTATCACCAGCGTTACAGCACCAACACCTTCCCGCAATGGTGGCTGGCCCAGCCCTTCCGCATGCTGGCCCATAACGGCGAGATCAACACGCTGAAGGGCAACGTCAACTGGATGAAATCGCACGAAATCCGGATGGCGTCTTCGGCCTTTGGCGACATGGCCGAGGATATCAAGCCGATCATTCCGGGCGGGACGTCGGACAGCGGTGCGCTGGATTCGGTGTTCGAGGCTTTGGTGCGGTCTGGCCGGTCTGCCCCGATGGCGAAAACCATGCTGGTGCCGGAGGCCTGGTCGAAGGCCACCACCAATATGCCCAAGGCCTGGGCGGACATGTATTCCTATTGCAACTCGGTGATCGAGCCCTGGGATGGCCCGGCGGCGCTGGCGATGACCGATGGCCGCTGGGTCTGCGGCGGGCTGGATCGCAACGGTCTGCGCCCGATGCGCTATGTCATCACCGGCGACGGCATGCTGATTGCCGGGTCGGAGGCGGGCATGGTGCCGGTGGATGAAACCACGGTACGCGAAAAGGGCGCCTTGGGGCCGGGGCAGATGATTGCCGTCGATATGGTCGAGGGCAAGCTTTACCACGACACCGAGTTGAAGGACAAACTCGCCGCCGCCCAGCCCTATGGCGACTGGATCGGCAAGATTGTCGACCTGAACGCGCTCTTGAAAGATGTGCCGGAGAAGGCGCAATTTGCCGGGGCGGATCTGCGCAAGCGCCAGATCGCAGCGGGCTATTCGGTGGAGGAGTTGGAACAGATTCTGACGCCGATGGCCGAGGACGGCAAGGAAATGGTCGCCTCGATGGGTGATGACACGCCTGCGGCCGTGCTGTCGTCGATCTACCGGCCCTTGAGCCATTTCTTCCGGCAGAACTTCTCTCAGGTCACCAACCCGCCGATCGACAGCCTGCGCGAAGGCCGGGTGATGTCGCTCAAGACCCGCTTCGGCAACCTGCGCAACGTGCTGGACGAAAACTCCAGCCAGACCGAGATTCTGGTGCTGGAAAGCCCCTTCATCGGCAATGCCGAATATGAGGTGCTGGTGAAGCGGTTCGGCGCGCAGGTGGCGTTCATCGACTGCACCTTCCCGGTGACGCCCGGCCATGACGATCTGCGTCAGGCGCTGGAGCGGATCCGCGCCGAGGCCGAAGATGCGGTGCGGTCGGGGGCAGGCCAATTGGTGCTGACCGATGAGCATCAGGGCGAGGGCCGCGTCGGCATGCCGATGATCCTTGCCACCTCGGCCATTCATTCGTGGCTGACCCGCAAGGGCCTGCGGACCTTCTGTTCTATCAACGTCCGTTCGGCGGAATGTATTGATGCGCATTACTTTGCCGTGCTGATCGGCTGTGGTGCGACCACGGTGAACGCCTATCTGGCCGAAGATTCGATTTCTGACCGCATTGGCCGCGGCCTTCTGGAAGGCTCGCTCACCGATGCGATGCGGCGGTATCGCGATGCCATCGACGCGGGTCTGTTGAAGATCATGTCGAAGATGGGGATCTCGGTGATCTCCTCCTATCGCGGTGGGCTGAACTTCGAAGCTGTGGGCCTGTCCCGCGCCATGGTGGCGGAATATTTCCCCGGCATGCAAAGCCGCATTTCCGGCATTGGCCTGCACGGGATCGAGCAGAAGCTGGAAGAAATCCACGCCAAGGGCTGGCTCGGCGGGTCGGATGTTCTGCCCATCGGCGGCATCTACAAGGCGCGGCGGTCGGGCGAAAAGCACGCTTGGGAAGCCCAGACCATGCATATGCTGCAATCGGCCTGTGACCGGGCGTCCTATGACATCTGGAAGCAGTATTCGGCGGCGATGCGGGCCAATCCGCCGATCCATATCCGCGATCTTCTGGACATCAAGGCGCTTGGCAAATCGGTGCCGATTGAGGAGGTGGAAAGCATCACCTCGATCCGCAAGCGCTTTGTCACGCCGGGGATGAGCCTTGGGGCGCTGAGCCCCGAAGCCCACATGACGCTGAACATCGCCATGAACCGCATCGGCGCGAAGTCCGACAGTGGTGAGGGCGGCGAAGACCCGGTGCATCAGCACCCCTTCCCGAACGGCGACAACCCCTGCGCCAAGATCAAGCAGGTGGCCTCGGGCCGGTTTGGCGTGACGGCGGAATACCTGAACGCCTGCGAGGAATTGGAAATCAAGGTGGCCCAGGGCGCGAAACCCGGCGAGGGTGGCCAGCTTCCGGGCATGAAGGTGACAGACCTGATCGCGCGGCTGCGCCATTCCACCAAGGGCGTGACGCTGATCTCGCCGCCGCCGCACCACGACATCTATTCCATCGAAGACCTTGCGCAGTTGATCTATGACCTGAAACAGATCAACCCGCGCTGCAAGGTGACGGTGAAGCTGGTGGCGGCCTCGGGCGTGGGCACCATCGCTGCGGGCGTGGCCAAGGCCAAGGCGGATATCATCCTGATCTCGGGCCACAACGGCGGCACCGGGGCATCGCCTGCCACCTCGATCAAATACGCCGGCCTGCCGTGGGAAATGGGCCTGACCGAGGCGCATCAGGTTCTGTCGATGAACAACCTGCGCGAACGGGTGACGCTGCGGACGGACGGTGGTTTGCGGACGGGCCGTGACATTGTCATGGCGGCGATGCTTGGGGCCGAGGAATACGGTATCGGCACCGCGGCCCTGATCGCTATGGGCTGCATCATGGTGCGTCAGTGCCAGTCGAACACCTGCCCGGTGGGGGTTTGCACGCAGGACCAGAAGCTGCGCGACAAGTTCACCGGATCGGCGGACAAGGTGGTGAACCTGATTACCTTCTACGCGCAGGAGGTGCGGGAAATCCTCGCCTCCATCGGCGCGCGGTCGATGGATGAGATCATCGGGCGGGCGGATTTGCTGACGCAGGTTTCGCGTGGCTCGGCCCATCTGGATGACCTTGACCTCAACCCGCTTCTCATCACCGTCGATGGCGCGAACCGCATCACCTATGACCGGTCAAAGCCCCGGAATGCGGTGCCGGACACGCTGGATGCCGAGATCATCAAGGACGGTCATCGGTTCTTTGAAGACGGCGAGAAGATGCAACTGTCTTATGCGGTGCGGAACACGCTGCGGACCATCGGCACGCGGGCGTCGAGCCATATCGTCAAGAAGTTCGGCATGAAGAACAGCCTTCAGCCCGACCATCTGACTGTGAAGCTTTCGGGATCCTGCGGGCAATCGCTGGGTGCTTTCGCGGTGCGGGGCCTGAAGCTGGAGGTGCAGGGCGACGCCAACGACTATGTCGGCAAGGGCCTGTCGGGCGGCACGATCACCGTGCGGCCGCAGATGGCCTCGCCGCTGACGGCCAGCGACAATACCATCATCGGCAATACCGTGCTTTATGGCGCGACGGCGGGGTATTTGTATGCCGCAGGCCGGGCCGGGGAGCGGTTTGCCGTGCGCAACTCGGGCGCGTCGGTGGTCGTGGAAGGCTGCGGGTCGAACGGCTGTGAATACATGACCGGCGGCGTGGCGGTGATCTTGGGCCGGATTGGCGCGAACTTTGGTGCGGGCATGACGGGCGGGATGGCTTACATCTACGATCCGGCAGGCACGGCGGAAGATTTCGTGAACCCCGAAAGCCTTGTCACCTGCGGCATTGGGCACGCCCATTGGGAAGCGCAATTGCGCGGCTTGATCGAGGCCCATGCGGCGGAAACCGGCAGCCGGTTGGCCGAGCGGATTCTGGCGAACTGGGAGGCCGAGCGGGCGAATTTCCTGCAAGTCTGCCCGCGCGAGATGCTGCCGCATCTGGCGCATCCCCTGTCGGATGAGGTGATGAAGGTTCCGGCAGAGTAATCTGCCGGGGCCACTCCTTGAGCACTTCGTGCACGCGTCGTTCGATGTTGCGACGCGTGCACGAAGTGCTCGAGGAGATCAGCCAAGCGCCTGCCACAACAGCCGCAGCGCCATGGCGACGGAGACCGTCACGATCAGCGGTTTGATAAGCCGCGCGCCCACCTTCATCGCCATCTTGGCCCCGAGTGCGGCCCCGGCGATCTGCGCCAGACCCATGCCGATGCCCACCCCCCACCACATCGCGCCCGAGGGGATGAAGACGGCCAGCGAGCCGATGTTGGAGGCGAAGTTCAAAAGCTTGGTATGCGCGGTGGCCTTGAGCATGCCAAAGCCCGCCAGCATGACAAAGGCGACCATGAAGAAACTGCCGGTGCCGGGGCCAAAGAACCCGTCATAGGCGGCGATCAAGGGAACGGCGGTGAAGGTAAAGACGGCAGGGGTCAGCCGCTGCACCCGGTCAAGGTCGGAAAGGCCGGGCTTCAGCGCGAAGAACAATGCCACGGCGACCAAAATCACCGGCATGATGATGCGCAGGATGTCGGCGGGCATGGCCTTGGCCACCAATGCACCCGCAGCGGCGGCAATGGCCGAAACCACCGCCATGCCAAGCTGTTCGCGCAAGCGCACATGGCCCGCGCGGGCATAGGCCACGGTTGCGGTGCCGGCACCAAAGGCCCCTTGCAGCTTGTTGGTGGCCAGCGCCTCGAGCGGGGAGGCCCCGGCGATCAACAGCATCGGCATGGCGATCAGCCCGCCACCGCCTGCGATGGAATCGACAAAGCCTGCGAAAAAGGCGGCGAGGATCAGGAGAAGGGCAAGGTGGGTGGCGATTTCAAACATGATGGGTCTTTCAAGGGGCGCGGGCGATGGTGACAAGCGTGTCGCCGTATTTGCGCTGATCTTCCAGTGTGAAGCTTTCGGGCAGGCTGGGGGGGGTGTTTTCTTCCCAGACGATCAGTGCCTGAGGGGCGAGCCAGCCGCCTGCCTGCGCCGCCTTCAAAGCGGCCTCGCCCATGGATTTGCCATAGGGAGGATCGAGGAAGATGACGTCAAAAGGGGTGCCGGGATTGGGACCGGGAGCGATGGCGTCGTTGCGGTGCAGGGTGGTTTCACCCGTCGCGCGCATCAGCGCGATGTTGCGGGTCAAAAGCGCCAGCGCCGGTTTGCCGGTCTCGACAAAGGTGGCATGGGCCGCCCCGCGCGACAGCGCCTCCAATCCCAAGGCACCGGTTCCGGCGAAGATGTCCAGCACGCGGGCACCTTGCAGCGGGTTGCCATAGCCGCCGTTGACCAGAAGGTTGAAGATCGCCTCGCGCACCCGGTCCGAGGTGGGGCGCAGATGCGCGGCGGGATCGCCCGCGCCCACTTCGGCCAGTTTCAGCCCACGGGCGCGGCCCCCGACAATTCTCACGCGACGATCCTCATGCCTTCAGCAGATCCTTGATGGCAATTGACAGATCGGCCACTTGTGCCTTGGTCGGGGATTTTCCCATCTCGATCAGGCGCTTGCCCACCATATAGCCGCGCGGATCGTTCATCGCATCAACCGCCAGCAGGGTGTCGCCCTGATAATACCAAAAGCTCACCGCCTCGCCGTCCGGCCCACGGGTGACGATGTTGTCATAGCCGGTGTTCAGGCCCGCGATTTGCAGCTTGCACTCATATTGGTCCGACCAGAACCACGGCTTTGCCGCATAATCCTTGCCCGCGCCCATGATGTTTTCAGCCACCACTTCGGCCTGATCTATGGCATTGCCCACCGATTCCAGACGGATGCGGCCGCCCTTGTAGGGGAAAGAGGCGCAATCACCCGCCGACCAGATGGCCGGGTCCGAGGTGCGGCCCTGTGCATCGGTCTTGATGCCGTTTTCCAACTCCAGCCCCGCCGCTTCGGCCAAGGCCTGACCGGGGAGAATCCCCACCCCGGCAATCACGAAATCGGCCGGCAATTCGCGCCCGTCTTGCAGTCGAACGCCGGTGACGCGGCCCTCGCCCAAAAGCCGATCCAAGCCGGTGGATTCCAGAATGGTCACGCCGTGATCGGTGTGCAGTTTGCGGATATAGTCGCTGGTTTCCGGGGCCGCGACGCGCTGCAAAATGCGCGGGGCCATTTCCAGCACCGTCACCTCCAGCCCGAATTTGCGGGCGACGGCGGCTGCCTCCAGCCCGATATAGCCGCCTCCGACGATCACCACGCGGCGGCCGGCCTGAAACTCGGCCCGCATCGCATCGACATCGGCCAGCGTGCGCACGGTATAGACGCCCGCCAGATCCCCGCCGATGGGGCTGGGCAGGCGGCGCGGGGTTGATCCGGTGGTCAGCACCAGATGGTCATAGGCGAGAACCTCGCCCCCGGCGGTCACGGTCTTGGCCGCCCGGTCGATGGCCGTGACGCGAAGGCCCAGCTTCATCGTCACATTGTTTTCGGCGTAATAGGCGTTTGACCGCAGCCAGAGCCGTTCTTCCTCCATCTCGCCCAAGAGATAGGCTTTGGACAGCGGCGGGCGTTGATAGGGGGGCGCGGGTTCTTCGCCGATCATGGTGATCTGGCCGTCAAAGCCCAGCCCCCGCAGCTTTGCCACCACGGCCGACCCGGCTTGGCCTGCCCCTACCACAACCACATGCGTCATTGTCCGCTCCCTCTGGTCGAATGTTCGGGCGGAGCCTATATCCGCCCAAGGATGAAACGCAACGCACGAGGGCTGCAAGAATGACGATTTCTGTTGGAAGCAAACTGCCGGGGGGCAAAGTGCTGCACATGGGCGCAGCCGGGGCCGAGGCTGTCGAGATGGAGGCCAAGCTGAAGGGCCGCAACGTGGTGATCTTTGGCCTGCCCGGCGCCTTTACCGGCACTTGCACCACCGCACATGTGCCGTCGTTCATGCGGGTGATGGACAAGCTGAAAGCCAAGGGCGTGGATGAGGTGATCTGCCTGTCGGTCAATGATCCCTTCGTGATGAAGGCCTGGGGCGAGGCAACGGGCGCGACCGTGGCGGGGATCACCTTCCTTGCCGATGGCGACGCCTCTTTCACCAAGGCGATCGGGCAGGCGTTTTCGGTGCCGCATCTGGCCTTCTTTGACCGCTCCAAGCGCTATGCGCTATATGCCGAAGATGGCGTGGTGAAAGTGCTGAACCAAGGGGAAGAATCCAGCGCCTGCGAGATTTCGGGCGGTGAGGCGATGGTCGCCGCGATCTAAGATTGCGGGGTCGGGGCGCATGGGTGCGCCCCGGCCTTTTACAGGCCCAGCCGCGACAAGGCGGCATCGAGGGCCGCCCAATCGTCCAGCTTCAGCCGCACCGGCAGCGACAGCACCGAGGAGCGGAAGGCAGGCGGCAGGCGCGCGGCGTCTTTTTCCGTGGTGACAAGTTGTGCGCCAGACATCAACGCCTCTGCCTCCAGCCTGCGGATCAGCGCCTCTGACAAGGGTTGATGGTCGTCCAAGGCCTCGGCCCGAAGGATCGTCGCCCCCAGCCCGCGCAGGGTGGCAAAGAATTTCTCCGGCCTGCCAATCCCGGCAAAGGCGATGACGCGCTCGGCCCGCCAGTCGATCCCCATTTCGACGGGGGCGAGATGGCCGCGCAGCAAGGGTTGGCGCAGCGCCGCGCCCCAGCGGGTGCTGAACGCGGTTTGCGCCACCTCTGGCCCGATGGCCAGCACCAGATCGGCGCGGGCCAATCCTGCCGTGACGGGTTCGCGCAAGGGGCCGGCGGGCAGGCAGCGGCCGTTGCCAAACCCCTGTTCGGCGTCCACCACAACAATCGACAGATCCTTCACGACCGCTGGGTTCTGAAACCCGTCGTCCATAAGGATCACGCCTGCCCCGGCGGCCACCGCCTGTTGCACGCCCGCAGCACGGTCGCGGGCAATCCATGTGGGCGCAAAGGCGGCCAGCAAAAGCGGCTCGTCCCCGACTTCGGCGGCACTGTGGCGGTTGGGGTTGACCTGAACCGGGCCGCGCAGGCTGCCACCATAGCCCCGGCTGACCACATGCACCCGCGCCCCGCGTTGCATCAGCCGCTCCACCAGCGCCATGGCGGTGGGCGTCTTGCCGGTGCCCCCTGCGTTCAGGTTGCCGATGCAGATCACAGGCACCGGGGCCTTGAAACCGGGTCGCCGCAGGCGGCGCGCCGTGGCGGCGGCATAGGCCCAGCCGAGGGGGGCCAAAAGCCGCGCCAAAGCGCCGGGGTGGTCGGGCGGGTTCTGCCAAAAGCCGGGGGGCCGCATCAGGTGATCCCCAGCAACAGGCGCAGGCGCCTCAGCACTTTTTCGGTGACCTCGGCCCCGTCCGAGGCCACGGCCCATGCCGCCTGTGCCATCAGTGCCGCGCGGTCGGGGGCCAGAAGATCATCCAAGGCCTCTGCCAGATCGGTGGCCGAGCCCACCGCCCGCGCGCCCCTTGCGGCCCCCAGACGCCCGATGATCGGGCCGTAAATCCCCGGACGCGGGCCATGGATGATGGCAGAGCCAAGGGCGGCAGGCTCCAGCGGGCTGCGCTGTGCCCCGGTTCCGGCAAGACTGCCCCCCAGATAGGTGATGGGAGCCAGCCGATACCACAGGCCAAACTCCTGATCACTGTCGGGCAGATAGACCGTGGTTTCGGCGTCAATCTCATCTTCGCGGTCGCGTTGTGCGACGACCCAGCCCTCTTGCGCCTCCAACTCTGCGGCAAGCGCGCTGGCACGGCCGCAATTGTCTGGCGCAAGGATCAGCAAAAGACGGTGCGACAGCCGCAAGGCGGTGCGATGGGCGGCGATGACGGCGGCCTCCTCGATCTGCGGCACGGCAGCGGCCAGCCAGATGGGACGCGCCTTCATCGCTTCGGCCAGCGCCGCCCGTTCCCCTTCATGGCAGGACAGGGCCGCGGACAGTTCTTCCATCCGGCCCGTGGTTTCGACCTGTGCCGCCCCGGCCTTGCGATAGGTGCGGGCGGCGGCCTCATCCAGTGCAAAAACATGGCGCAGCGATTGGATTGCCCCGCTGAGCAGCCCCGGAAACCACCCTTCGCGCCCGCGGGTGAGATAGGGTTCGCGCCCGTCCACCACCATGACGGGCAGGCCGCGGGCTTCGGCCTCGAACAGCAGTGTCGGGCGAATTTCCCCATCGGCCAGCACGATGAGATCAGGCTGCCAATGGGTGAGAAAGGCTTTGACATCGGCCTGTTGGTCGGCCGGAGGCGCAAGCTGGCCGCTGTCAGCCGGGCCGGTCAACAGCGTGGCCAGCCCGTCTTCCTCGGCCAGTTTGCTGGCCAGCCGCGCCAGCCCCTGCACAGCTTCAAGCCGGGGCGCATGCAGCCAGACCAAACGCCCGGCGGGACGGGGCGGCCATGACTGCCCCTCCGGCGCGTCGCGGCGGCTGGTCAGGTTGTAAAGGCGCCGTCCAAGCGAAAGGGCCATGGTGTCGCGCTTATGCGCCCAGTTCTTCGGTGGCCGAAACCGCAGAACTTTCGTCCCGCAGCCGATGAATATGGGCGATGAAATAGCGCATATGGGCATTGTCTACGGTGCGCTGCGCCTCGGCTTTCCAGGCGCCAAAGGCCGATGCATAGTCGGGGAACATGCCGACGATATGAATGTCTTTCACGTCGCGGAAGACATTCTTTTGGGGGTCAATCAGCTCGCCACCAAAGACGAGATGCAGGCGTTGGGTCATTGCACTTCCTTTCCGGGCGCGTTGCCGGCAACCTAAAGCGTGTCAGGTTTGAGTTGAACCGAAAAGCGCGCCTCTCGTACAGGCGCGAACGCGTTTTTCAATAAGACCTGTTTTTACGAAAACCTGACAGGCTTTAAGGGGTGGGCCGGGTGGGGACAAGCCGCAGCGATGCGGCCTTGCCCCGGCTGGGTTGCCCCGTTAGCTTCGCCGCAAATTCCTTAACCCGAGGTTCCCCATGTCCCGCATCGAAACCCGCCTTGCCGAACTTGGCGTCACGCTTCCCGACGCGCCCACGCCTGCGGCAAACTATGTGCCCTTCGTTCAGGTCGGTGATCTGGTGCATATCTCGGGTCAGATCAGCCAGAACGCGGGCGGGCTTATCAAGGGGCGTCTTGGTGCCGACATGGATGCGGCGGCCGGGGCCGAGGCTGCGCAATCCTGCGCGATTTCCCTGCTGGCCCAGTTGAAGAAAGCCTGTGACGGCGATCTCAATCGCGTGGTGCGGGCGGTGAAGCTGGTGGGCTTTGTCAATTCGACCGCCGAGTTTGTCGACCAGCCCAAGGTCATCAATGGCGCCTCCGATTTCATGGTGGCCGCCCTGGGCGATGCCGGGCGGCACGCACGGTCTGCGGTATCGGCGGCCTCCTTGCCTTTTGGTGTGGCGGTTGAAATCGAAGGGATCTTCCAGATCCGCGCCGCCGATGACCATGGCTCCCGCCGCTAAGGTTCTGGACGCGGCATTCCTGCGCCTGCCGCTTGCCCACCGTGCGCTGCACAACCGGGCAGAGCGGCGGCCAGAGAATTCGCCCGCTGCCATTCGTGCCGCAGTGGCGGCGGGGTATGGCATCGAGATCGATGTGCAGGGCACGGCGGATGGTCAGGCGGTGGTCTTCCATGATGAATGGATGGAGCGGCTGACCGAAGCCACCGGCTTTGTGAAAGACTATACGGCGGCAGAGTTGGGCCGCATTGCCCTGCGCGATTGCGACGACGTTATTCCGACCTTGCCGCAGGTTCTGGCCATGGTGGCGGGCCGCGTGCCCTTGCTGATCGAGATCAAGGACCAGACCGACCGCATGGCCGAAACCGATGGGCGGTTGGAGGCTGCGGTAGCGCGGGCTTTGGCCGGGTATCAAGGCCCGGTTGCCGTGATGTCTTTCAATCCGCATGCCGTGGCCAATATGGCGCGCCTTGCCCCCGCAATTCCGCGCGGGATCACCACGGCGGCTTATGATCATGCAAGTTGGGCACCGCTGGACCCGGCACGCTGTGACGAGTTGCGCGAGATTGCCGATTATGACCGCGTCGGCGCGTCATTCATCAGCCATGAGGCGGCCGACCTTGGCCGTGACAGGGTGGCCGCGCTGAAGGCCGGGGGGGCGGTCATTTTGACATGGACGATCACCTCTGCCGTCATGGAGGCAAGGGCGCGCAAGGTTGCCGACAATGTGACCTTCGAAGGCTATCTCGCGGCATCGCCAGCTTGACCTTTCGGAGGGGTGGGTCATCTTTGAAAAAGATTTCCCCCAAGGGGCGCTGGTGTGGCCGAAACGGTTGAACTTCTTGAAAACATGAGCGCAATCCCGGCGGCAGAGTGGGATGCGCTCGCCTGCCCCGAGGCGGCAACGGGCCGCCCCGTTGATCCATTCACCACCCATCGCTTCCTTCTGGCGCTAGAGGCGTCCGGCTCCACCGGCGACGGCACGGGCTGGCAGGCGCGGCCCTTGGTGCTGCGCGATCAGGGTCGGGCGGTTGCGGCAATGCCGCTTTACGTCAAGGCGCACAGTCAAGGCGAATATATCTTCGATCACGGCTGGGCCGAGGCCTATGAACGTGCCGGCGGGCGCTATTATCCGAAACTTCAGGTGGCCGTGCCCTTCACCCCCGCGACCGGGCGGCGGTTTTTGGGCGATGAGAAGCAGCGTGCCAGCTTGATGCAGGCGGCCATTGCGGTGACCAAGGCCAATGATCTGTCCTCGCTGCACATCACCTTTTGCACCGAGGGCGAGGCGCAGGCGATCGAGGGGCTGCAAGGCACGCTGCACCGTGTCACCCAGCAATTCCATTGGGCAAATCGCGGCTATGCGGATTTCGCCGGTTTTCTGGCCGATCTGTCCAGCCGCAAGCGCAAGATGATCCGCAAGGAGCGGGAAGTGGCGCAGGGCCATGGGCTGACGATCCGTGCCCTGACCGGAGATCAGATCACCCCCGCCCATTGGGATGCCTTCTGGGCCTTTTATCAGGACACCGGCAGCCGCAAATGGGGGCGGCCCTATCTGACGCGCGGCTTCTTTCAGGCCATCCATGCGACCATGCGCGACGATGTGCTTTTGGTGCTGGCCTTTGACGGCAATCGCCCGGTGGCCGGGGCGCTGAACTTTATCGGACGCGATACGCTTTATGGCCGCTATTGGGGGGCGCTGGCCGATTATCCCTGCCTGCATTTCGAACTGTGCTACTATCAGGCCATCGACTGGGCGATTGCGCAGGGTCTGGCGCGGGTCGAGGCAGGGGCGCAGGGCGAACACAAACTGGCGCGCGGATATCTGCCCCATGCCACCCATTCGCTGCACTGGATCGCGGATGCCGGATTTCAACGGGCTGTGGCCCGGTATCTGAAAGAGGAACGCCGCGCCGTGGATGAGGAAATTGAGGTCTTGACCAGTTATGGCCCGTTTCGAAATCGGATGATGGAAGACTGAAACGCGGCATTCTTGCAGCGCGACGAGGAGTTCTTGATGCTGACCCTTTATACAAACCCGATGTCGCGTGGCCGCATTGCGCGCTGGATGCTGGAAGAAATCGGTCAGCCCTATGAAACCGTGGTGCTGGACTATGATACCAGCATGAAGGCTCCGGCCTATCTGGCGGTCAACCCGATGGGCAAGGTGCCCGCGCTGGTTCATGACGGGCAGATTATCACCGAAGGCGGGGCGATCTGCACCTATCTGGCCGAGACCTTTCCCGAGGCCGGATTGATGCCCGCGCGACGGGGCGCATTTTACCGCTGGATGTTTTTTGGGGCCGGACCGTTGGAGCAGGCAGTGGTCAATGGCGCGATGGGTTGGGTGCCGGCGCCGGATCGAAAACGGACCGTCGGCTATGGCAGTATGGAGGATGTTCTGGCCACCCTCTCTGGTCATCTTGCCGCGCACCGCTATTTCTGTGGTGATCAGTTCACGGCGGCGGATGTTTATGTCGGTAGCCAGATCGGTTGGGGTCTGGGGTTCAAGACCCTGCCCGCAACGCCGGAACTGCAAGCCTATTGGGCGCGTATCAAGGGGCGCCCGGCACTGGCGCGGGCCAATGCCTTGGATGATGCATTGATGCAAAGGGGATGATGCGATGGACCGTTTGACCGAAGCCGAGCGCGAGGCCGCCCTTCCGCCTTTGGGGGAAACCGGATGGGGCCCGGTGCCCGACCGCGATGCCATCCGCAAGGTGTGGAAGTTCCGCAGCTTTTCCGAAGCTTGGGGGTTCATGTCGCGTGCCGCTCTTGCGGCGGAAAAGGCGAATCATCACCCGGAATGGACCAACCGGTTCAACATTGTCGATGTCACGCTGACCACCCATGATTGCGAGGGTCTGTCGGCGCTGGACATCGACCTTGCCCGGCGGATGGACAAGCTTGCAGGCGCGGCCGAGGTGGTGCGCGACCATGCCGAACCGATTTCCTGCCTGTGTCAGATCCGTCGCGAGGGGACAAAGGCGTAACCTGCGGGCGACAGGATCACCGCCTCACGCAAGCCGTGGCCTGTCTTGTCGGTGGGGGCTTGCAGCACCACCCCGCCTGCCGCTTCGGCGGCTTTCGCGGCAAGGTCGGGGTCGGCCTCATGCAGGCGGATTTCGATTCCGGCGCCGCGCGGCCCGGCTTCGGGCAGAATCGCGGGCAAGGGGTGGCTGGCATAGGCGGCGTCGGAATGCAGTTGCAGCGGCTGGCCCGCGTGCAAAAGGATCGCGAAATCGCGGCTGGTGCGATGGGCGGTCATGCCGAACACCGTGGTCAGAAAGGCCACTTCGGCCGCCACATCCCGGCAGAGAAGGTTTACGCTGATTGCCTTCAGCGCATGGCCAAAGTCGCGGGCAGGGACGGTTTCGTAATCCATGGCGGCACCTCTGGCGGCCATGCTGGTGCGGAAGGAAGGAAAGGTCAAATCACCTCTCTTGATCTTCGTGCTCAAGCCAGAGATTGTGCGGGTATGTTTGATCTTGTTCCCTTCGAGACGCTTCTGGCCTTCACCTCGGCCGGGATATTGCTCAACCTGACGCCGGGCGCGGATGTGATGTTCGCGACCGCCAGCGGCATGTCGGGCGGGCCGCGAGCCGGCATCGCCGCAGGCGCGGGGGTGGGCCTTGGCGGTTTTTGGCACGTGGGTCTGGCCGCGATTGGGGTTGCGGCCCTATTGGCCGCCCATCCGGCGGCGATGACTGGCCTGCGCTGGTTCGGCGCGGGCTATCTGCTCTATCTCGCGTGGGGGGCATGGCATGCGGGGCCAGCGCAGGCGGGCAGCGGCATTTCCAGCCTGCCGCGCGCCTTTTGGCGGGGCTTTGTGACCAATGCGCTGAACCCGAAAGTGGCACTTTTCGTTCTCGCCTTCCTGCCGCAGTTCACCGATCCGGCGCGCGGCCCGGTCTGGCAACAGATCCTGATCCTTGGCGCGGTCTTTACCCTGTCCGGCATGTGCATTACCGCCGGATATGGCGCGCTTGCGGGTTTTGCCGGGCAGGCGCTTTCGGCCCGCATGGGCGTGATGAACAAACTTGCCGCCGGGGTCTTTGGCCTGATGGCGCTGCGGATGCTGAGGGACTGACCATGGCGACGATTACCCTTCTCGACGGCGGTCTGGGGCAGGAATTGGTCGCCCGGTCCGGCGATGAGCCGACGCCACTTTGGGCCACACGCGTGATGATCGACCATCCGGGGTTGGTGAAGGCGATCCACGCCGATTACTTCGCGGCAGGGGCGAGTGTGGCAACCACCAACACCTATAACATCTTGCATGATCGTTTGGTGGGGGTGGGGTTGGACCATTACTACCACGCGCTGCACCTGCGCGCCCTGACCGAGGCGCATGAGGCCCGTGCCGAGGCGGGGCGGGGGAACATCGCCGGATCCATGGGGCCTTTGGGCGAAAGCTATCGCCCCGATCTGACGCCCCCGGTCGCGGTGTCTACCGGGCTTTACGCCGAAAAGGCCGCGCTGATGGCGCCGCATGTCGATGTGATCTTGTGCGAAACCATGTCCTCGCTTGATCTGTGCCGTGGTGCGCTGGCAGGCGCGCAGGCCGCGGGGAAACCGGTTTGGCTCTCGGTTTCCGTGCATGACCGCGACGGGTCGCGCCTGCGGTCGGGCGAGCCGGTGGCAGATCTGGCCGAGGTGATTGCCGCCCACCCGACAGCGGCGGTGCTAGCCAATTGCTCGATGCCCGAGGCGATGGAGGCGGCCATGGCCGCGCTAAAGCCGCTTGGCTTGCCATTCGGCGCCTATGCCAACGGGTTTTCCGAAATCTCCAGCCTGCCCCTGCCCGATACCCATGACGCGCCCGCCTATTGTGGCCGCCATGACCTGACGCCCGAAAAATACACCGCCTTCGCCCTGCGCTGGGTGGATATGGGGGCGACCATTGTCGGCGGCTGCTGCGAGGTTGGCCCGGCCCATATCGCGCATCTGGCCGCCGCGCTGAGAGCCGCCGGCCACAGCATCGCATGATTCCGGATTTTGACTACAATCCGCCCGATCTGCCGTTGGACATTCTGTATCAGGATGACCTGATCCTTGTGGTCAACAAACCTTCGGGGCTGCTCTCGGTGCCGGGCAAGCTGGAAGGGCGGTCGGATTGTCTGGTGTCGCGGCTGCAGGCCGCGCAATGGGATACGCTCTTGGTGCATCGGCTGGATTGCGACACCTCGGGCGTGATGATCTTTGCCAAGACCAAAAAGGCCCAAGGTTTTCTTGGGCAGGAATTTGAAAAACGCCGGGCGCAGAAATCATACATCGCACGGGTTGCCGGAGAGATCGTCGGCGAGGCGGGCCATATTGATCTGCCCCTTTGCGCCGATTGGCCGAACCGGCCGCGTCAGATGGTCAGCCATGACCATGGCCGCCCAGCACAAACCGACTGGCAGGTGATCGGGCGGGGGCCCGGTGAAACCCGCGTCAGGATGTTCCCGAAAACCGGGCGGAGCCATCAGCTCCGGGTGCATATGCTGGCGCTGGGCCATCCGATTCTCGGCGACCCGATCTATGCGACAGGGGCCGCGTTGCATCACCCCCGGCTGATGCTTCATGCCGAAACACTGGCCCTGCATCATCCGGGAACCGGCAAAATGGTGAAATTTTCTGCCCTCTGCCCGTTCTGACGGCTTCGCATGTTAACCTTGCTGCAATCTCCCTGCGCTTTGATGCCGGGCGAGAGGAGGCCCCATGCGCCCGATGTTCCAATTTCGCTATCTGCCGCTGACCATCTCGGCCGCCTTGGCCATCGCCTCGCTTGGGGCTTCACTGGTCTGGCCGCGTTCATCGTTCTTTTTCGCCTGCTGCTTTGTGGCCTTTGCCTCGCTTGTGACGCTTGGTCTGCGTGATTTTACCCAGACGCGCCATGCGGTGCTGCGCAATTATCCCATTGCGGCGCATCTGCGCTTTTTGCTGGAGGCGGTGCGGCCGGGGGTGCGGCAGTATTTCTTTGAAGGCAAAAAGGATGGCGCGCCTTTTCCGCGCGACAAACGGGCCATCGTGTATCAACGCGCCAAGAAAGAACTGGACAAACGCCCCTTTGGCACGCTGCTTGATGTGTATCAGGAGCAATATGAATGGCTGCATCATTCGCTGGTGCCTGCGGCCCCGCTGCCGGTCTCGCAGATGCGGGTGCAGGTTGGCAGCTATTCGGCCAGCCTGTTGAACATCTCTGCGATGAGCTATGGCGCGCTTTCGCAAAATGCCATTCGCGCCTTGAACAAGGGCGCAAAGCTTGGGGCCTTCTTCCACGACACGGGTGAAGGTGGCGTCTCGCCCTATCACCGTGAGATGGGGGGGGATCTGGTCTGGGAAATCGGCTCGGGTTATTTCGGCTGCCGGGGGGGTGATGGCGGCTTTGATCCTGCCGCCTTTGCCAAGACTGCCGCAGAGCCGCAGATCAAGATGATCGAGGTAAAGCTCAGCCAAGGGGCCAAACCCGGCCATGGCGGGATTTTGCCCGCGGCCAAGGTGACGGAAGAAATCGCCTTGATCCGCGGGGTGCCGCCGGGGCGCGATTGCATTTCGCCCGCCCGACATTCGGCCTTTTCCACGCCTGTTGAGCTTTTGCATTTCATTGCGCAGTTGCGCGATCTGTCCGGCGGGAAACCGACCGGCTTCAAGCTGTGCCTTGGCCATGAATGGGAGTTCATGGCGATCTGCAAAGCCATGATTGAAACCGGGCTAACCCCGGATTTCATTGTGATCGATGGCAAAGAGGGCGGCACGGGTGCGGCCCCTCTGGAATTCATGGATCACATCGGCATGCCGTTGCGCGACGGGTTGTCCTTTGCCCACAATGCCCTGATCGGTGTGGGGCTGCGCGATCGGGTGAAACTGGGGGCGTCGGGCAAGATCACCTCGGCCTTTGACATGGCCAAAATCATGGCGCTGGGGGCCGATTGGTGCAATTCGGCGCGCGGCTTCATGTTCGCCGTCGGCTGCATGCAGGCCCAATCCTGCCACACCGGGGAATGTCCGACCGGGGTTGCCACCCAAGACCCGCTGCGCAACCGCGCGCTGGTGGTGGAGGACAAGGCCGAGCGGGCCAGGAATTTCCATCGCAACACGCTCCATGCGCTGTCAGAACTGGTGGCGGCGGCCGGGTTGTCGCATCCAAATCAACTGCGCCCCCACCATTTCCAGCGCCGCGCCTCGGCGGACAAGGTGGTGTCCTTTGCCGACCAATACGAACAGCTTGCCCCGGGGGTTCTTTTGCAAAACCCCGCGGCGTCGCTGCGCTATGGCGCGGCATGGCAGCTTGCACAAATCGGCAGTTTTGCGCGGGCAGGTTAAAGGCGCATCAGGGCGGCATCGCCCCGATGATTCAGGCGCGTAGCGGCCTTATAGGGTCAGCGCCAGTTTGCGCCCATCATGGAAGGCATAGGCCGCCAAGCGGGGGGCTGCACAATCGCCAATCCGGTGCGTCGCCTTGCCTGCAAACGCGGGGGGCCATGGGTCAAAGCTGCGGTTTGTGGTGGCCATCACCAACCCGCTGGCGGGCAGGGTTTCCTCCTCCCCCGTCAGGAAATTCTTGACCGTCACGCCATTGCCATGCCAGCGGGTCAGGCAATGTTCGGTCAGGAATTTTACCCCGAGTTTGGCCAACTTGCGCCGGGCCGATCCATCGGCTGAGGTGCGGGAAATCTCTTTGCCGACAAAGGGCTCCGGCGTCACGATCGTCACCTGATGGCCGCGCTCGGCCAAGGCCCAAGCCGTGCCGACACCCCGCCAGTTCGACCCTTCGTCGTAAAGCACTACCGCATCGCCCAAACGCGCCTCGCGCCGCATCGCGTCTTCCGGCGACCAGACGCCGCCCAACTCGATCCCCGGCAGCGCCGCAAAATGCGGCTGCCAACGCTGGAACCCGGACTCATCCGGCAAGGACCCCGTGGCAAGCACAATCACCTCTGCCGGATGGGCCGCAATCTCGTCCTCATCAAGAAAGCTGTTCAGCCGCAGCGTGACGCCCAGTTTTTCAAACTGGCGTTCATACCATTCCATCAAATCCAGAATTTGCGCGCGGCGGGGCTGCATGCCGGCCAGCCGGAACTGCCCGCCGATCACCGGCAGGGCCTCGACAATCTCCACCTTGTGCCCGCGCTCGGCGGCAACGCGGGCGGCCTCCAAACCGGCGGGACCAGCGCCCACGACCAGCACCGATTTCGGCGCGGCGGATGTTTCAAACCGATCCCCGCCCCATTCCCATTCGCGCCCGACCGAGGGGTTGATGAGACAGGAAATCCAGTAGTCGCGGCTGCGTCGGCCCCAGCACATCTGGTTGCAGGAAATGCAGCCGCGAATGTCTTGCGGGCGGCCTTCGGTCACCTTGCGCGCCAGATGCGGATCAGCGATCTGCCCGCGCACGATCGACACCATGTCGGCCTCGCCCGAGGACAGGATGGTTTCGGCGTTTTCCGGGGTGCGAACCCCGGCCTCAGAGGTGATGAGGGCATGTTTGACAACAGATTTCAGCCGCGCGGTCATCGGCGCTGTCAACTTTTCGCCCTCGGTAAAGGCCGGGATGATGCCTTCGAACTCCAGATAGCTGCCATAGCCGCAGGTGAAATAATCGACATCGCCCGTGCCATCATGCATCGCGACGATCTCGCAAAGCTCCTCGGCGGACAATGAGACCGAATAGGCGGGGGAATAGCTGATGGCCAAACCGATGATGAAATCCGGGCCGCAATCGCGGCGGATACGGGCGATCAACTCACGCGAGAACCGGGTGCGGTTTTCAAGATTGCCGCCCCATTTGTCATCGCGGGTGTTCGACCACGGCGTCCAGAACTGGTCGATCAGCGAGTGATAGGCAGCCCAAACCTCCACCCCTTGAAAGCCGCAGGCCTTGGCGCGGCGGGCGGCGGCGGCGTGTGCCTCGAAGATTTCTTCGATTTCGGCCTCGGTCATTTTATGGCTGCCGTCGCTGTCGTGATAGGACGGACCGCCCGATGGCGACCAATGCGGCTGGAACGACAGATCCGAATCGCCGTGTGCGCCCACGTGGTAGATTTGCTGGATGATGACAGCACCCGCGGCCTTTACCTTTTCGGTAATGGACTGAAAATGCGGAACAATATCGTCGCTTTCATGCGCCATATTGCCCCGTGTCAGAACCCCGGTGCGGTGTGCCGGAACCGGTTCGGTCACGATCATCCCTGCGCCGCCCAAGGCGCGTTCCAGCCAATAGGCGCCTTGCCGGGCGAGAGGCAGGCCACCTTCGGCCATGTTGTTGGTGTGGGCGCCAAAGACAATGCGGTTGCGCAGGGTCTGACCGCGCAGGGTCACGGGCGACAGAAGGCGGGGATGCTGGCTCATGGAAAATCCTCAGGCTGACGGGCTGAAGGAAAAGATAAATCGACACATGTGTCAAGTTTTCTTTGGCCATGAAAAATCTGGATTGGAACAGGGCGGACAGGCCGAAAACACCGGCCTTTGCTGTTCTGCCAGAGAAAAACTCCGCCGTGCTGGTGGCGTTACAAAACGCCTTACCAATTGTGATCCGCTTTCTGGCAGAATTTCCTTAACTTGCACCCTCTTGCGCCAAGGGGGTGAAACCTTTCCCGAAAGCAGGTAGGGTGGGGCAAGACAGAATGGAGTTTCCAATGGCCGTCCGCATCAACGACACCGCCCCTGATTTCACCGCTGAAAGCACGGCGGGCACCATCAAGTTTCATGACTGGCTGGGTGACAGCTATGCCATCATCTTCAGCCATCCGCGCGACTTCACTCCGGTTTGCACGACCGAATTCGGTGCCGTCGCGCAGCTTGCTGCCGAATGGAAAAAGCGCAACACCAAGGTGATCGGCGTGTCGGTGGACAGCGTGGAAGATCACCAGAAATGGAAGCGCGACATCGAGGCGTTTTCGGGCGCTGCTGCCGATTTCCCGATCATCGACGATGTGTCGCTGACGGTGTCCAAGGCCTATGACATGTTGCCGGCGGATTTCTATCTGCCGACCGAAGGCCGCACCCCGGCCAATTCGGCGACGGTGCGCACGGTCTATATCGTCGGGCCGGACAAAAAGGTGCGGCTGACCATGTCCTACCCGATGTCGGTGGGCCGCAATTTCGCGGAAATCCTGCGCGCGCTGGATGCGGTGCAGGCCACCGATGGCGTGCCCTTTGCAACGCCCGCCAACTGGGTTCCAGGGCAGGATGTGATCGTGGCGCTGTCGGTTTCGACCGATGATGCCAAAGCCAAGTTCGGCGATCTGGATATCAAGCTGCCCTACCTGCGCTTTGCCAAACGTCCGGTGTGAAGACTTGAAACTGCGAATAAAAACGGGGCCTCGCGGCCCCGTTTTTCATTCTGCGGCAATGGCTTGCGCTCTGGGTGAGGCGGCTTTTCGCCCGCGCTGATAGCGGGCATATCCCAGATCTGCCGTGTCAATTTCAGCCACCCGGCCCGAGACCATATCGGCCAGCACACGGCCAGACCCTGCGGCCATGGTCCAGCCCAAGGTGCCGTGGCCGGTGTTGAGGAACAGGTTCGGCACAGTCGAGCGGCCCACGAGGGGCGTGCCGTCCGGCGTCATCGGGCGCAGGCCCGACCAGAAGGTCGCCTTCGACTGGTCGCCCGCCCCGCCGAACAGGTCTTCGACCGAATGGGTCAGCGTGGCCTGACGCTTGGGGTGCAGGTGGTTGTTGAAGCCCGAGATTTCCGCCATGCCGCCGACGCGGATGCGATCCCCCAGACGGGTGATGGCGATCTTGTGGGTTTCGTCCATCACGGTGGACACCGGGGCGCGCGCTTCATCCACGATCGGCACGGTGATCGAATAGCCCTTCACCGGATAGACCGGCAGGCGCATGCCAAAGGGACGGGCAATCGCAGGAGAATAGCTGCCCATCGCCAGCACAAAGGCATCGCCCGAAATGCGGCCTTTGCTCGTCTGCACCGCGGCGATCTTGCCGCCATTGGCTTCCAACGCCTTGATGTCGATGCCCCACAGGAAGGTCACGCCCATGGCCTTGGCCATTTCTGCAAGACTGTTGGTGAATTTGAAGCAATCGCCCGTCTCATCGCCCGGCAGGCGCAGGCCGCCGGCGATCTTGGCCCGGTTCGGGGCCAGACCGGGTTCTGCCGCTACGCAAGCCGCGGCGTCCAGAACCTCAAACGGCACGCCGTCGGCTTTCAGAACCTTGATGTCTTTTTCGGCGGCCTCGACCTGCTTTTCGGTGCGGAACAGTTGCAGCGTGCCTTGGGTCCGCTCGTCATAGGAAATGCCGGTGTCGCGGCGCAGCGCAATCAGGCAATCGCGCGAATATTCGGCCAGCCGCACCATGCGGGATTTGTTCACGCCATAGGCGGCAGAGGTGCAGTTCATCAACATGCGGCCAACCCATTCGATCTTTGCCAGATCGGGGCGGGCCTGAATGATGAGGGGGGCGTGTTTCATGAACAGCCACTTCACCGCCTTGGCCGGGATGCCGGGCGCCGCCCAAGGGCTGGCGTAGCCGGGGCTGATCTCGCCTGCATTGGCGAAGGAAGTTTCCAGCGCCGGGCCGGGCTGGCGATCAATCACCGTCACCTCATGGCCTTCCTTGGCCAGATAATAGGCCGAGGTCACACCAATGACGCCAGCACCAAGGACGATGACACGCATGAGATTCTCCTGTTCGCGGAACTTGGCGGGAGAATACCGAATTTGCGACGAAGGATTTGGGGAAGATGGGCGTTGGGGCGGGATATATTGGAATATTCTTCGACAATATGTGATTTTATCGGGATAAATGACTGCATATCAAAGGATCATGCGAAGAAAAAAGCCCCGGCTTTCACCGGGGCTTTTGATCTGCATTGAAGAAAAATCAGGCTTCCGCGCCGTCTTCTTTCTTTTCGGCCACGATCTCGGCCCCGGTTTCCTGATCGACCATCTTCATGCCAAGGCGCACCTTGCCGCGGTCGTCAAAGCCCAGAAGCTTGACCTTCACTTCCTGACCTTCTTTCAGAAGCTCATTCGGGTGGTTCAGGCGCTTGTTGGCGATCTGGGAAACGTGGACCAGACCATCGCGCTTGCCAAAGAAGTTCACGAAGGCGCCGAAGTCGACCAGCTTCACCACCTTGCCGGTGTAGACTTGGCCTTCTTCCGGCTCTGCCACGATCGACCAGATCATGTCATAGGCTTTCTTGATGGCGGCAGCGTCCGACGAGGCGATCTTGATGATGCCGTCGTCGTTGATGTCGACCTTGGCGCCGCTCGTTTCCACGATCTCGCGGATGACCTTGCCGCCCGAGCCGATCACTTCACGGATCTTGTCGGTCGGGATTTGCAGGGTTTCGATCTTCGGCGCGTATTCCGAGAAGCCTTGCGGCGCGGAAAGCGACTTGTTCATCTCGCCCAGGATATGCAGACGGCCGTCCTTGGCCTGCGCCAAAGCCTGCTTCATGATTTCCGGGGTGATCCCGGCGATCTTGATGTCCATCTGCAACGAGGTGATGCCCGAAGCGGTACCGGCCACCTTGAAGTCCATGTCGCCGAGGTGATCCTCGTCGCCAAGGATGTCGGTCAGCACGGCCCATTTGCCGTCATCTTCCAGGATCAGACCCATGGCAACGCCCGCAACTGGGGCCTTCAGGGGAACGCCTGCGTCCATCATCGACAAGGAGCCACCGCAGACCGAAGCCATCGACGACGAGCCGTTCGATTCGGTGATCTCCGACACCACGCGGATGGTGTAGGGGAAGTCGGTCGGGGCAGGCAGAACAGCCTGAAGCGCGCGCCATGCCAGTTTGCCATGGCCGATTTCGCGACGGCCGGGCGAACCCACGCGGCCCACTTCACCAACCGAATAGGGCGGGAAGTTGTAGTGCAAGAGGAAGTTGGAGCGATAGTTGCCGTTCAGCGCGTCGATGATCTGCTCATCTTCGCCGGTGCCAAGGGTGGTGACAACCAGACCTTGGGTTTCGCCGCGGGTGAACAGTGCCGAACCATGGGTGCGCGGCAGGATGCCGGTTTCGGCAACGATCGGGCGGACGGTCTTGGTATCACGGCCGTCAATACGCACGCCGTTCGACACCACATCCCCGCGCAGGATCGACGATTCCAGCTTTTTGATCGCCGAGCCAAGGTTGATGTCCTTTTGGTCATCTTCCGACAGGGCGGCCTTGATCGCGTCAACCGCAGCGCCGATGGCGTTGGTGCGGTCTTGCTTGTCCTTGATCGCGAAAGCGGCGCGCATCTGCGTCTCGCCTGCCGCTTTCACCTTGCCATAGATGGCCGAGATGTCGGGCGGGGTGAAATCGAAGGGCTCGTTCGCGGCGTCTTCGGCCAGCGACAGGATCAGGTCGATGACCGGCTGCATCTGTTCGTGACCGAACACGACGGCACCCAGCATTTCTTCTTCGGTCAGCTCATAGGCTTCCGATTCCACCATCATCACGGCGTCCTTGGTGCCGGCGATGACCAGATCCAGACGCTGCTCGGGCTTCATGCGCAGTTGCGTCATGTCGTCCATGGCCGGGTTCAGCACGTATTTGCCGTCAACGAAGCCAACGCGGGCTGCACCAATCGGGCCCATGAACGGCACGCCCGAAACGGTCAGCGCGGCCGAGGCGGCGATCATTGCCACGATGTCGGGATCGTTGTGCAGGTCGCAGGACAGCACTGTGGCCATGACGAGGACTTCATGCTTGAAGCCTTCGACGAACAGCGGGCGGCACGGACGGTCGATCAGGCGGGAAACCAGCGTTTCCTTTTCCGACGGACGCGCTTCGCGCTTGAAGAAGCCGCCCGGAATCTTGCCGGCGGCATAGTATTTCTCTTGGTAATGCACGGTCAGCGGGAAAAAGTCCTGACCCGGCTTCGGCGCTTTGGCGAAGGTCACGTTGGCCATGACCGAGGTTTCGCCCAGCGTCGCAATGACCGAACCATCGGCCTGACGGGCAACTTTCCCGGTTTCCAGCGTCAGCGTCTCACCGCCCCACTGGATGGATTTCTTTGTTACGTTGAACATCTATCGTTCCCTATGTGGAAGCACCCATGACCCCTGCCATGTCTTCCTTTTGCATGGCGGCCCCATTGCCGCCGCCCCCTATCCTTTGCATGCGGCCGGGGGCGGGCCTCACGTCACAGATGGCGGGCGCATACAGGAAAACGCTGCGTTTGGGAAGAGCTTTGGGCTGATGCGGCGCTGCGACGTCAATAACAGTTGCGAAGTTCCTGCCGTTCAGTATTGAGGGCAAAACAAAGAAAGAAACGGCAATGTTCATCGACAACGGGGCAGGCGCTGCACCACAGGGCGTAAAGGCGGCCCGCGATTGGGTCAAAGTGCTGGCAAAATATCGCCAACCCGACACATCACGCAGTGTATTTGAACTTACCGTGACCATTGGCCCCTTCCTTCTTTTGTGGGCATTGGCATGGTGGGCGTTGTCGGTCAGCGCCTGGCTGACCCTGGCGCTGTCCTGCATCAATGCGGCCTTCCTTCTGCGGCTGTTCACCATTCAGCATGATTGCGGCCATGGTGCCTTTTTCGAGAGCCGCACGGTGAGCGACTGGCTGGGGCGGGTGCTGGGCGTGCTGACGCTGACGCCCTATGACGTCTGGCGCCGCGCCCATTCCATTCATCATTCCAGCGCGGGCAACCTTGGCCGCAGGGGCATCGGTGACATCACGACGCTGACGGTGGGAGAGTATCGCGCGCTTTCCGCGTCGCGGCGCTTGCTCTATCGGCTGTATCGCAACCCGATCGTGCTGTTCGGCATCGGGCCGGGCTATATGTTCCTGCTGCAAAACCGGATTCCGATGGGGCTGATGGGCCATCTGAAATATTGGGTCAGCGCCATGTCCACCAATGCGGCGATTCTGGTGGCGCTGGGTTTGATGCTGTATTTTGGTGGCTGGGCGCCGATCCTGCTGATCTTCCTGCCAACCAGTCTTTTGGCCGCCACGGCCGGGGTCTGGCTGTTCTATGTCCAGCACCAGTTTGAAAACACCCATTGGTCGAATGACAAGGACTGGGATCTGCATGCCGCCGCGCTGGAGGGCAGCTCTTACTACGTCCTGCCGCCAGTCCTGCAATGGCTGAGTGCGAACATCGGTATCCACCATGTCCATCACCTGTACAGCCGCATCCCCTTCTACCGCCTGCCGCAAGTGCTGCGCGATCATGCCGATCTGGCAAAGATGAACCGCATGACGATCCGGCAAAGCCTGCGTACGGTGCGGATGCAGCTTTGGGATGAAGACAGCAACCGCCTGATGTCCTTTGCCGAGGCGCGAAAGGTTTAACCCTTCCGCCCGGCGACCAAGGCCACGCCTGCCAGTGTCACGATCAATCCCAGGGCCATCGGCCATGTCAGGGCTTCGCCGAACAGGGCGAAAGACCACAGCATGGTGACAGGAGGGGACAGATAGACCACCGCCGACACAACGGCGGGCGGATAAAGCCGCAAGAACTGGTAATAGATCAGCCAGCCGCCATAGGTCGCCAGCAGCACCAGCCAGCCGATCCCCAGCACATAACCGGCCGTTATCGGCGGAAACAGGCCCTTGGTTCCGGCGGCAAAAGGCGCAAACAGAAGGGCCGCCCACAGGCATTGCAGCGTCAGCCTTTGGGTTATTGTCAGCCCGCTGCCGCCCCGGCGCTCTTGCAGCACGGTGGACAGCGCAAAGGCCAGCATCCCCAGAATGGGCAGGGCATAGGCCCAGGCAGGCGCGCGTCCCAACGTCAGCGCATCGGCCGACACCGCCAGCACCCCCGCGCAGGCGATGGCCGTGCCGATCCATTGCCGACCATTCAGCCCTTGGCCCAACAGCGGCGCGGACAGGGCGGCGATGCCCAAAGGCACCAGATCGGCCATCAGCGCGACCAGACCGGTTGGCACGCCCGCGCCGATTCCCATGGCAAAGCCACCAAGATACAGGAACATGCCCAGAAAGGCGTAAAGCCCCTGCTCGGCAATGTCGCGCCAGCCAATCTTGGGCCCCCTTGCCCAAGGCCCGATCAGGAAGGGCAACAGGCCCAGCCCGGAAAACAGGCTGCGGGCAAACAGGATTTGCGGCACATTGGCGACATCGTGGGTAAAGCGAATGCCGACAAAGCCCGAGGACCAGGCGACGACCAGTGCTGCGGCAAGGCCAAGGAAAACGGGAAGCGAGGGGCGCAAAGCGGTCATGCTGCCAGTTTTGCCCGCGTGCCAGCCGTTGCCGCTGCCGGGCGCGACCTATCCATAGGCGCTTGCGACAAAAGAAAAAGACCCGCCACTTGCGCGACGGGCCTTCAGTCAAACCTTTGATCCGCTTAGCGGCGCAGGCCCAGACGCGAGATCAGCGAGGCATAACGGCCTTCGTCCTTGGCTTTCAGATAGTCCAAAAGCTTGCGGCGCTGGGCAACCATCATCAAAAGACCACGACGCGAGTGGTTGTCTTTCTTGTGGCCCTTGAAATGCTCGGTCAGGGTGGCGATGCGCGACGACAGGATCGCAACCTGAACTTCCGGCGAGCCGGTGTCGTTCTCTTTGGTGGCGTATTCCTTGATCAGGCGGGCTTTTTCTTCAACGGTGATCGACATCGGATTTCTCCTTGGGTTCATGGTGACGGCACAAGCCGGGATGTCGTCCAGCAAGGCCCTTGATGCCCCTGAGGGCGCCGCAGTTTCCTGCGGATGGGGGCGTATAGACGAGGAAGGCCAAAAAAGAAAGCCCGGAATCGCGCCCGGCTTCCCGCAACGGGGGGCAGGTTCAGTTAACCATCGGTCAAGATTGTTCGACTTGTCTGGATGCGGTCGTAGGAGAAAAGGGCATTTCGCGCTATGGTGGCAAAGGTCAAAGGCTTTTGCCGGTGGCGGTATGTTATCTGGTCATGGCTCTGCGGGGTTGCAGGGCTTGGGTGTCTCGGGGTTGTCGAATGCTTGGTTTGGTGGGTTTGTTGGGGGCGATCATGGCCAGCTTGTCGATGGACACGCCATCGGACGCGGCGGACAGCAGCCATGACGAAGATGTATCGCCCGAAACCGAAGGCTGGGGCGTCTCAACCGCCTTCATGGAGGATGAACCTGCCTCGGTTGATCCTCCCGCAGCCCCGGAAGGCATGGGTGACAGGGCGGATGAACAGGATGGCCTGCCCCAATCCAATGACAGCGAAGACATGGCCGACCCCGATCTGACCCTGGCGGGCGCCGAGGGCAACGATGTGTTGCAGGGGCAGGATGGCGCAGACAGCCTTATGGGGGCGGGGGGGCAAGATGGCCTTGCCGGTGGTGCTGGCCATGATGTTCTTGCCGGGGGTGATGGCGATGACAGCCTTTGGGGCAACGAAGGGGATGATGCGCTGACGGGCGATGCCGGGGATGACCTTCTGGCCGGTTGCGAAGGCGATGACCGCGCCGCGGGCGGCGACGGCAATGACAGCGTGATCGGTGGCACCGGTGATGACGAGTTGGACGGGCAGGCCGGGAATGATCTCGTGGATGGCGGCAGCGGCCATGATCTGCTGACCGGCGGCACGGGCGCGGATGATCTGGAGGGCGGAGCTGGCAATGACACGCTGTCCGGGGGGCTGGCGGCCGAAGGCGATACCGCGGTCGATTTCCTGAACGGCGGCCATGGCGATGACGAGCTGCATCTTGAGGCTGGCGATTCCGGCAATGGCGGGCAAGGGGCCGATCGTTTCACGCTGCAAGACTTTGCGCCGGGTCAGCCCGTGGTGCAAATCACCGATTTCGACCCTGCGGAAGATCAGTTGGTGGTGATGTATGATGCCACCCTGCATCCCGCCCCAGAATTGACGCTTGGATCGGGGGGTGGGGCAACGATCCTGATGCTGGATGGGGTGCCGTTGGCCAGCCTGACCAATGGCGCAGCACTGGATTTGGCCGCGGTGCAGTTGCAAGCGGCCTGAGCCGTTAGGGGCGTTCCCACAAGGTGGGCTGCACGGCATATCCGATATACAGCGGATGTTTCGGCAGGCCGGCTTGGGTCAGGCCAAGATGCCATAGCGGCTTGCCCGCTTGTTGCAACTGCGCGGCCACAAGGCGGTCGCGCCCATGCAGCGCGCCATGGCCACCCCAGCCGCACAGAATGGCATCGGCCCAGATCACCCCTTCGGACAGAGCGGCGTCATTGTCGGGCCCCACCGGATCGGCGACGGCCCGCAAGGCGCGCGGATCTGTGGCGCGCAAGGCAAATAGATTGACCACCCGAAAGCCGCCGAACCCCAAGGCCCGCGCCCGGCGTTCACAGCGTTCGACCGTTGGATCATTGGCCAATTCGCTGGCGGTTGACGGGTTCAGCATCACCCATAACAGGCGCGACCCCGCCGACCATTCCCGCGTCAGCGCGTAGCGGTAGGTTTCGCAATCGGAATAGACCGCCGCGCTCGCCGCATCGCCCTTTTGATGCGCCCGCCGGATCATTCAGTCGAGGTTGAAGACGCGCGACGGGTGGAGTTCGCCCGCCTTGTAAATCCCGACCGCCACCGGGCGCCCCTGATAGCTGGCCCAAGCCTCGTCGCCATATTGCACGGAGGCGGTCAGCACCATGCCGGGATTGCCATTGCGCAAGCGCGCAGCGCCTTCCGGCGTGCAGGGCAGTTCCGGCAGATCGGCCAGACCCAATTCCAAGGGCTTCAGCAAGGCGTCAATCTCGGGCGATTTGGCCAGCCGGTCGATGTCCTCCAAGGACACCCCATCACTGGCACAGAACGGTCCTGACCATTCCCGGCGCAGCCATTGCACATGGCCAAGGCAGCCCAAGGCGCGGCCCAGATCGCGGGCGATGGAACGCACATAGCCACCCTTGCCGCAGACCATTTCCAGATCGACATGATCGGCGTCCGGTCGGGCCAGAATCTCCAGCCGCTCCACCCAAAGGGGGCGGGCGGCAAGCTCCATCACCTCGCCCTCGCGCGCCAGATCATAGGCGCGTTCGCCATCGACCTTGACGGCCGAGAACTGCGGCGGAACCTGTTCGATCGCACCGCGGAAGGCCGCCAGCGCGGCATCAATTTCGGCGTCCGACGGGCGGCTGTCGCGGGTTTCGACAATCTCGCCTTCGGCGTCATCGGTCGTGGTCGAAGCGCCCAAGGTCACCCGGAAGCGGTAGCATTTCAGCGCGTCGGTGATGTAGGGAACCGTCTTGGTCGCCTCGCCCAAGGCCACCGCCAGAACCCCCGTCGCCGCCGGGTCCAGCGTGCCGGCATGGCCCGCCTTTTGGGCGCCAAAGGCCCATTTCACCTTGTTCACCACCGTGGTCGACCCCACGCCCGCAGGCTTGTCCACCACCAGCCAGCCATTGACCGGCCGACCCTTTTTGCTGCGTGCCATCTTAGTCCTTTGCCGTCACAACGCCAACGATCGGGCCAATCGGAAAGCCCATATCGTCGCGGTCCAGTTGCGGCGCATAAAGCCGCGAGACAGAGCCATCAAGGAAAAGCGCATTCTTCACGCCGACAATATCGCGGAAATAACGGGCAAAGGCGTGAAAGTTCACCGCATCATTCGAGATGACAAAGATCGCCCGGCCATCCTCGGCCACACCAACGCCATTGCGATAGTTGTAACTGTCGGACTCGCGCACAAAACTGGGATGCAGCGCCCCGTCGATCACCAGCATCGGGCCGCTTTGGGTGGCGTAGCGGCAGGCCGGCGGGGCTGCTTTGAAACGGCGGCTTTCGATCACCGCAAAACCATCGCCCACGCAGAACACCCCGTTCGGCAAAAGGCCAAAGTTGCCCGGCCCGTCCGAGGTGACGATGCGCGCTTTTTGCTGAAAGTTCTCGATATAAAGTCCAACCGGCGCGAGGTTTTCGTGGAACATGCCGGCGTTCATTGCAAAGGCCAATGCGTGCCCTGTCGGCTCCAGCCCGGTGACAAGGGCCGCAAAGCTGCCATAGGGGCCATCTGGCCCGTTCAGAAACAGCCGCAGGTCTTCTCCCGGCGCAACCTCGCATATCGAATAGGAGGCACCCTCAAAGATATCATCTTGGCAGGTCACCGCCTGCGCCATGCCGGGCAGGCACAGCGCAACCAGTGCCGCCTTAATCTTCATCTTCGTCGGCCTCGGGGCCAAGATCGCGCGCCACCGAAGGGTCCGAGAACATGCGCCGCGTCTCGTCCAGCCGGTCAAAGGTCTCGTCCGGGCGAAAGCGCAGGTCGGGGGCATATTTCAGCGTCAAACCATCGGCGACGCGGTGGCGCAGTTCGGCCTTGTTGCGCGCAAGTGCGGCAATGGCCGCTTCAACCGGGACCGAACCCATCAGCGGCATGACGTAAACCGTGGCCACCTTGAGATCGGGCGAGCAGGACACTTCGCCGACCGTGATCGACATGGCGTTCAGCTCGGGGTCATGAATTTCGGCCCGGTTCAGCACATCAGACAGGGTGCGCCGAATGAGTTCGCCGACGCGAAGCTGGCGTTGCGAGGGGCCGTTGGCGGAGTGGAAGCGTTTGTTCGACATGGGCCGCATGTAAGCCCTTTTGGCCTTGCCCGCAACGCCGGGCTTTTCGCATGGGTCGAAGGGCGCTAAAGGGGGCCTTGGAACAAAGGGGTATGCCATGGAAAACCTGCCGGGAATCGTTGTCACCGGGGCGTCGGGCCGCATGGGGCAGATGTTGGTCAAGACGATCACCGCCTCGGGCAAGGCGCGGCTGGTCGGCTGCGTGGAGCGCACCGGGAACCCATGGCTTGGCCGTGATGTGGGCGAGGCCATGGGTGGCGCGCCCTTGGGCGTGGTGGTCACCGATGATCCGCTGGAGGTTTTTGCCCGCGCCCAAGCGGTGATCGACTTTACAGCGCCCGCCGCGACGGTGGAGTTTGCCACCCTCGCCGCACAGGCCCGCGCTGTGCATGTGGTCGGCACCACGGGGCTGGAAGCTGCGCACCACGCCAAACTGGATGCGGCGGCCCGGCATGCGGTGGTGATTCAGGCCGGCAACATGAGCCTTGGCGTCAACCTTCTGACCCGGATGACGCAGAAGGTGGCGGCGGCCTTGGATGCCGATTGGGACATCGAGGTGATCGAGGCGCATCACCGCATGAAGGTCGACGCGCCTTCTGGCACGGCGCTGATGCTGGGGCAGGCCGCCGCTGACGGGCGCGGGGTGGCGCTGGAGGCGGCAAAGGTATCGGGCCGCGATGGCATCACCGGCGCGCGCGAACGCGGCAGCATTGGCTTTTCCGCCATCCGTGGCGGGGACATCGTGGGCGAACATGATGTGCTGTTTGCGGGCGAAGGCGAGCGGATCATCCTGCGCCATGTGGCGACCGACCGCACTATCTTTGCCCGTGGCGCGCTGCGCGCGGCCCTTTGGGGGCAGGGGCAAAAGCCCGGTCGTTATGACATGATGGATGTCTTGGGCCTGTAAGACCCTGATCTGCAAGGCCCCGATCTGCTAGGCGCGGATCAGAAATCCACCGCCAGCCCCTTCTTTTCCCAATCGCCATAGCGCACCGGCTCTGGCCCGTCGCGGCCGCCAAGTTCCGGCGGCAGCTCGGCGGCTTTGGCCGCTTTGCGACGCGCCTCTGCCTCGGCCAGCGCGCGCTGGGCGGCGGGGGGAAGTTCGGGGGTGTCAGGCATGATCTATCCCTTTGGGCGGTTCCGGTGATATAGGCCGCGGGATGGATTGCGGCAAGGACATGTGATGGGGCAGGCAAAGGCCGGATCAGGCGCAGAATCGGGCGGGCGGCGGGCAGGCTCGGCGCGGGCGGGTGCGGTGGCGCTGTTGAATGCCGTTTTGGGCGAGGGGCGGCTTTTGGCGCAGGCCCTGGATGTGCCGGAGTTTGCAGGCCTTGCCCCGGCCGAGCGCGCCCGCGCGCAGCGGTTGGCCGCCATGGTGCTGCGGGCGATGGAGCCTGCCGACAAGGTGCTGAAACCCCTGCTGCGCAAGGCGCCGCCCTTGGCCGTTTTGAACATTCTGCGGCTTGCCGTGGTGGAGCTTGCCGGTGGGGCCGCTCCGCATGGGGTGGTGAACGAGGCTGTCGGATTGGCGCGGGCGGGTCGCAAGACCGGGCATCTGTCGGGGCTTGTCAATGCTGTGTTGCGGCAGGTGCCCGAAGGTCTGGCCCTGACCCCCGTTCAGAAATTGCCGCGCTGGCTGCGGCAGCCTTTGGTGCATGCCTATGGTCGCGAGGTCGTGACGGCCATCGAAACCGTGCAGGCCGCCGCCCCGCCGCTGGATCTGACACTGCGCGCGGGCGGGGATGTGCCCGAGGGCGAGGTGCTGCCAACCGGCAGTCTGCGTCTGGCCGATCGGGGCCAAGTTTCGACCCTGCCCGGATATGAGGCGGGTGGCTGGTGGGTGCAGGATGCCGCCGCCGCCCTTGCCGCGCCGCTGTTGGGCGATGTGAAGGGCCTGCGCGTGCTGGACCTTTGCGCGGCCCCCGGCGGCAAGACCATGCAATTGGCCGCACTGGGCGCAGAGGTGACGGCGCTGGATATTTCCGCCCCCCGCATGGCGCGGGTTGCTGAAAATCTGGCCCGCACCGGGCTTGCGGCGCATTGCGTGGTGGCGGATGCCTTGCACTGGATGCCCGATGCGCCCTTTGATGCCATCCTGCTGGATGCCCCCTGTTCTGCCACCGGCACCATCCGGCGCCATCCCGACCTGCCCTTTGTGAAGGATGGTTCGGAAATCGCGGGGCTGGTTGATTTGCAAGCCCAGCTTTTGGACCGCGCCTTGGGCTGGCTGCGGCCGGGGGGGCGGCTGGTTTATTGTACCTGTTCGCTTTTGCCTGAGGAAGGCGAGGGCCAGCTTGCCGCTGCCTTGGTGCGCCATCCGGGGCTGCGGGTGATTGCCCCCGCTGTGCCGGGCCTTGATTCGGTCTGGATCACCAAGCAAGGCGGTCTGCGGTTGCGGCCTGATTACTGGGCTGACGGGGGCGGGATGGATGGGTTCTTCATGGTCTGCTTGCAGCACGATTGACCGCGCAAATCGCCTTGAGGCGTGTTGTGTCGGGCAGACCTTCCTGCCGGGCGGGCGCCTCATAAAGCGGCGCGGCATGAGGTCCGGCCATGGGATAAGTTGCCGCCATCTTCGGGATTTCTTCGCCGACAATAGCACTGCGATACGGCGGCAGGCCGAGGTTTTTACATGGTTTTCAAGGCTTGCGACGATGGGTTGGTGTTGGATTGCCGACCAAGTGATCCAACAATCGATCTGCCGCGTAACCCCTCATCATGATGAGCCACGCCTTCGCCCTGCAATATTCCGATGCGGCCCCTCCGCAGAGGGCCTATGTTGGGTCAAGGCAGGCAGCACAGGGCAGGCGATTGGTGGTAACGAATGAGACCGATTGGGCGGCGCTGATGCTGGCCGTGCGCGACAGGCAAGACCGGGCCGCCTTTGCCGCGCTGTTTCGCCATTTCGCGCCGCGCGTGAAGGCGTTCTTGATGAAATCTGGCACCGAAGCCGCCTTGGCCGAGGATTGCGCGCAGGATGTGCTGGCGACAGTTTGGCAAAAGGCGCATCTGTTTGACCCCGCGCGGGCGTCGGTTGCGACTTGGGTGTTCACCATTGCCCGCAACCGCCGCATCGACATCGCCCGCCGGGCCCGCCGCCCCGAACCCGAGGCACTTGGCTGGGGTGGCGATGGCCAAGAGCCGGATCAGGCCGATATTTATGAAACCGCTGAGGAGGCCGCGCGGTTGACCGAGGCCCTGCAAACCCTGCCCGAGGCGCAACGCGCGCTGGTGGCCGGTGCCTTTTACGGCGACCTCAGCCACAGTGAGATCGCCGCAGAAACCGGGCTGCCGCTTGGCACCATAAAATCACGGATCCGTCTGGCGTTGGACCGGCTGCGGACGAAGATGAGTTAAGACCATGACGATCAAACATCACCTCTCTGACCAACTTCTGATCGGCTACGCCGCCGGCAATCTGCCCGAGGCGTTTTCGTTGGTGGTCGCCACCCATGTCTCGTTGTGCGATGAGTGCCGGGCGCGGATAGAAACCTATGAAGCGGTTGGCGGCGCGATTCTGGAAGCCGAAACCGCCGAGATGAGCGAGGCCAGCCTTGAGGCTTGCCTTGCCCGTCTGGGCCCGCCAGAAACCGTCCCGAAACCCGCGCCGCGCCGGGGTTTGTTCCCGGCACCCTTGGCGGATTACGTCGGCGGTGATCTGGAGAAGGTGCGTTGGACGCCCCTTGGAATGGGCGTGCGGCAGGCGATCTTGCCGACGGCCAAGGGCGCCACTGCCCGGCTGCTTTATGTTCCCGCCGGGCAAGGCGTGCCCGACCACGGCCACCGGGGATTAGAAATGACGCTGGTGTTGCAAGGCGCGTTTCGCGACGAAAAGGCGCGCTTTGGGCCGGGGGATGTGGAAATCGCCGATGAGCGTGACGAACACACTCCTGTTGCCGAGGCGGGGGCAGATTGCATCTGCCTTGCCGCCACCGATGCGCCCTTGCGCTTTAAGGGGCTGGTATCGCGCCTGTTGCAACCGATTTTCCGGATCTGAAATGCTCGACGAGGCTCAGGGTTTGAACGGCGCCATCCCGGCGCGGGCAAGCGCGTCGGCGCGCTCGTTTTCGGCGTGGCCCGCGTGGCCCTTGATCCATTTCCAGATCACCTTGTGCCGGGCCTGCGCCGCATCCAGCCGCTGCCACAGCTCGGCGTTCTTCACCGGATCTTTGCCAGCGGTGCGCCAGCCGTTGCGCTTCCAGCCGTGGATCCATTCGGTCACGCCGTTCTTCACATAGGCGCTGTCGGTGACGATGGTGATCTCCACCGGTTTGGTCAAAGCCTCCAGCGCGGAAATTGCGGCCATCAACTCCATGCGGTTGTTGGTGGTGGCGGGCTCTCCGCCCTGCATCTCGCGTTCCTTGACGACGGCCCCGCCATCGCGGGCGATCATCAACACACCCCAGCCACCGGGGCCGGGATTGCCGGAACAGGCACCGTCAGTATAGGCGAAAAGGTCTGGCATCTGTCCCCCAAGGTTCGGGCGTCTGGATAGGCGGGGCCAGCGGTATGGTCAACCGCGTGACGCGGCGTTGGGCGTGACAGGGGCGCAGGCGCGGTGCATCTTGCGCCATCGGGAGGCCGTCATGACCCAATTTTCTCATTTGCTATCACCGCTGACGCTTGGTTCCGTCACCCTGAAGAACCGGGTGCTGATGGGATCAATGCACACGGGGCTGGAAGAAACCGGTGATTGGAACCGCGTGGCAGAATTCTATGCCACCCGCGCGCGGGGCGGTGTGGGGTTGATGGTCACGGGCGGCATGGCCCCGAACCGCGAGGGCGGGGTGTTTCCCGGCGCGGCGGGGCTGTTCACGCCGAAGGACATTGAGAACCACCGGATCGTGACGGATAGGGTGCATGCGGCGGGCGGGCGGATTGCCATGCAGATCCTGCATGCGGGGCGTTATGCCTATGGGCCGGATTGCGTATCGGCCAGCGCGGTGAAATCGCCGATCTCGCCTTTTGTGCCGAAGGCGTTGGACGAAGACGGCATTGAAAAGCAGATTGCCGATATCGTGACGGCAGCCTTGCGCGCGCAAGAGGCGGGTTATGACGGGGTGGAGGTGATGGGGTCTGAGGGCTATTTCCTCAACCAGTTCCTTGTCACCCATGTGAACCGCCGCACTGACCGCTGGGGCGGGTCTTATGAAAACCGCATGCATCTGCCGGTTGAGGTGGTGCGGCGCGTGCGGGCGGCGGTGGGGCCGGAGTTCATCCTGATCTACCGGATTTCGCTGATTGATCTCATTCCGAATGGATCGACCTGGGAGGAGGTCGTCACCCTTGCCCGCGCGATCGAAGGCGCGGGGGCAAGCCTTCTGAACACCGGGATCGGCTGGCATGAGGCGCGGGTGCCGACGATTGCCACAAGCGTGCCGCGCGCGGCCTTTGCGCATCTGACCGGGCGGCTCAGGGGGGAGGTGGGGATACCTGTCATCACCTCGAACCGGATCAACAGTCCGCAGGTGGCGGAGGAGCTTTTGACGGCTGGCATGGCCGATATGGTGAGCATGGCGCGGCCGTTTCTGGCGGACCCGGATTTTGTTGCCAAGGCGGCCAGTGGCCGGGCAGCAGAGATTGCCCCCTGCATCGCCTGCAATCAGGCCTGTCTGGACCATACCTTCAGCGGCAAGCTGACCTCTTGTCTGGTCAACCCGCGGGCCTGTCATGAGACGGTGCTGACCTATGCACCCGTGGCGGTGCCAAAGCGCGTGGCGGTGGTGGGGGCAGGCCCTGCGGGGATGATGTGCGCCATGGTGGCGGCGGGGCGCGGGCATCAGGTGGTGCTGTTTGATCGGGCCGATACCTTGGGCGGGCAGTTGAACCTTGCACGGCAGGTGCCGGGGAAAGAGGAATTTCACGAGCTGGTGGATTGGTTCGCGCATGAGGTGCCGCATTCGGGGGTCGAGGTTCGGTTGGGCCGGGCAGTGGACGTCGCCGATCTGGCGGGCTTTGACGAGGTGGTGGTGGCCACGGGGGTTGCCCCGCGCGATCCGGGGATTGCCGGGCAAGACCGGGCCTTGGGCTATGTCGACGTGCTGAAAGGCGCAAAGGTCGGGGCGCGTGTGGCGGTGATCGGCGCCGGTGGCATTGGCTTTGATGTGGCCGAATATCTGGTGGCGGGGGGGCATTCGGCCACGCTGTCGCCACAGGACTGGCGGCGCGAATGGGGGGTGGGCGACCCTGCGATCACGCCGGGGGGGCTGGCGGAGCCTTCACCCGATGCGCCCACGCGGCAGGTTTGGCTGTTGCAGCGCAAGGCGGAGAAACCGGGGCGGGGTCTGGGCAAGACCACAGGCTGGATTCACCGCGCGGCTTTGCAGGCAAAGGGGGTGAAGATGTGGGGGGGCGTGACCTATGACCGGATTGATGCCGAGGGTTTGTGGATCACCCGCGACGGCAAGCCCGAGTTGTTGGCGGTGGATGATGTGGTGCTTTGCGCAGGGCAAGTGCCCGAGCGCGGGCTTTATGAGCGGCTGGTCGCGGCGGGGATTGCGGCGCATGTGATCGGCGGGGCGGATGTGGCCGCCGAACTGGACGCCAAGCGCGCGATTGATCAGGGCGCGCGTCTGGCGGCGGTGCTATAGGCGCGGGCCTCGGCGGGGGCCTGACCCAGACCGGATTGGGCGAGTTTGGTGGCCCAGTCGGTGCCCGGAAAGTCGCGGGTGGCGAGGGTTGCCAGGGGCGTGCCGGTTTCCATGGCTTCCGCGCAGAGGCGTTTGACGGCGGCTTGCGCCTCGGGGCGGGGGAGGGTTGCCGCGAGGGCGAAGCTCAGCGCCTCGGCATGGATGAGGCCGCCGTCGACGTTGAGATTGCGGGCCATGGCGGCGGGATCGGGCGCGATTTTCGCAGCGATTTCAAGTGCGAGGCCCAGCGCACGGCTGGTGGACATGGCGGCTTGCGGCAGGGTCAGTCCTTCGGTGAACCAGGCGGCCCCGTCGCGTTGCTGGCGGTGCAGGCCTGCGGCTTGCAGGGTGGCCGACAACCCCGCGACCTGCCGGGCCAGCGCCACCAGAACCGAGGGGCCGACCGGGTTTTGCTTTTGCGGCATGGTGGAGGAGACGCCTGCGCCGGTGATCTGCACTTCGGCAATACCGGATTGCGTGAGCAGGATCAGATCTTCGCCGATCTTGCCCAAGGCGGCGGTCGTGGTCGCCATCCATCCCGCCAAGGCCCCGATGCCGGTGCGGTCAGAGTGCCAACTGTGGCCGGGGTCGATGAGGCCCAGCGCCTTTGCCAATTCAGCGCGGACCTCTGGCCCCTTGTCGCCCATGGCTGAGAGTGTGCCCGCCGCACCGGAAAGGGACACGCGCAAGACGACGGGGCGCAGGGTTTCCAGCGCCTGATGCTGGGCCAGAAGCGACCAGCCCCAGCCTGCCACGACCGCGCCGAAACTGGTGGGCGTGGCGTTCTGACCATAGGTGCGGGCGGCCATGGGGAGGGTGGCGTGGGTGTCTGCAAGCCTCCCAAGGGCCGTGCAAAGGGCGTCGAGACGGGTTTCCCAAAGCTCCAGCAGGCGCTTCAGGCGCAGGGCAAGCGCGCTGTCCATGATGTCCTGGCTGGTCGCGCCCCAATGGGCAAAGGCGGCATGGTCCGGCGCGTTGCAGGCGGTGCGGAAGGCGGTGACGAGGGCGGGAACCGGGACGCCGTTCAGGGCGGTTTCGGCGGCAAGGGCGGAGGGGTCAATCTGCACCTCAAAGGAGGCGCGGTGCAGGAAGGCGGCACTTTCGGCAGGGATCAGGTCCAAAGCGCCCTGCACCTTGGCCAAGGCACCCTCAACCAACAGCATCGCCCGCACCTCGGCGCTGTCGGAAAACAGGCGCGCGGCGTCTTCGTCGCCGAAAAGGCGGGCGTAAAGCGGGCTATCGGCGGGGGCGGCGGGCATGACGGCTCCTTACAGGGTCAGGCCCAGTATCTGCCGCGCCTGCCGCCAATCCGCAACCGGGCGTTCGTATTTCTGGCAGAGGTCCACCACGCGGGCGACAAGGGCGGCGTTGGAGGGCGCGAGCGTGTCGCGATCCAGCCGCACGTTGTCCTCAAGCCCGGTGCGGGCATGACCGCCCGAAGATACCGACCAATCGTTCAGGATGATCTGGGCCGGGCCGATGCCGGCGGCACACCACGGCGCATCCTTGCCGAACAACCGTTCCACGGTGCGGATGTAGTAGTCGAAGACATCGCGGTCGGCGGGCATGGCGTTTTTCACGCCCATGACGAATTGCACATAGGGCGTGCCTTGAAGCTGGCCCTTTTGCTGCATGTCATGGGCCTTGAGGATGTGCGAGAGGTCAAAGGCCTCCACCTCGGGCTTGACGCCGTAGTGCAGCATCTCGGCGGCCAGCCAATCCACGAGGTCCGGCGGGTTTTCATAGACTCGGGTCGGGAAGTTGTTGGAGCCGACCGAGAGGCTGGCCATGTCGGGCCGCAGGGACAGCATGCCGCCGCGCGCCTGACCGGCACCGGAACGGCCGCCGGTGGAAAGCTGCACGATCATGCCGGGGCAATGCGCCTCGATCCCCTGTTTCAGACGGGCGAAGCGTTCGGGGTCGCTCGTGGGTTTGCCGTCGTCATCGCGGACATGGCAATGGGCAATGGTCGCCCCTGTCTCGAACGCCTCATGCGTGCTTTCCACCTGCTCGGCAATGGTGATCGGCACGGCGGGGTTGTTGGCCTTGGTTGGCAAGGAGCCGGTGATCGCCACGCAGATGATGCAGGGTTTCCCTTTGACGTCAGTGGTTTGAGTATCTGGCATTTATATATCCATGAACACGGTTTCGCCGTCACCCTGAAGCCGGATGTCAAAGCGGTAGTGGCCGGGGGCGAGTTTGCGGGCCAAGAGGGTTTCGCGGCGGTGGGCCTGTTCGACAAGCGCCATCACCGGATCGGCGGCGTTGTCCTCATCTTCGAAATACATCCGGGTGTTCAGGCCGATGTTGATGCCGCGCGCCACGATCCACAGGTTCAGATGCGGCGACATTTGCCGCCCGCCCCGGCCCAGGACGGGGCCGGGCTTGATGGTGTCGAACCCCCAAAGCCCGGTGTCAAAATCGGTAATCACCCGGCCCCAACCGCGAAAACCCGTTGCCACCTGCGCCGCGCGGGGGTCTTCGGGGTGGGGGTAAATGCCGTTTGCATCGGCCTGCCAGACCTCCAGCATCACATCCTTGACAGGCGCGCCGGTGCCGTCGAGCACCACGCCCTCCACGTGGATACGCTCTCCCGGCGCGTCGGGGCCTGCGATGTCCCAACCCAATTCCTTGTTGAAAATCTGGAAACCTGCGGCCCCGGGGGCAAGGCCGATATGGACATAGGGTCCGGCGGTTTGCGAGGGGGTTTCTTTCAGGTAATCAAGGGATTGCGGCATGTCAGTTCCCCTCCAGCCGGCTTTCGAAGAGCGTTGATCGACGGCCGCGCAGCACGATGTCGAATTTATAGGCGAGGCTGTCCAAGGGGATGGCCGCGTTCATGTCCAAGGGCGCGATGAGCTGTTCAATCGCCTTGGGGTCGGGGATGGTCTGCACGATGGGGCATTTGGCAATCAGCGGGTCGTCTTCGAAATACATCTGGGTAATCAGGCGCTGGGCGAAGGCGGAGCCGAACACGGACACATGGATATGCGCGGGCCGCCAGTTGTTGACCCAGTTGCGCCACGGATAGGCGCCGGGTTTGACGGTGCGGAAGAAGTAGTAACCGTTCTCGTCGGTCAAGGTCCGCCCGCAGCCGCCGAAATTCGGGTCGATGGGCGCAAGGTAAGTGTCCTTCTTGTGGCGATAGCGCCCGCCCGCATTGGCCTGCCAGATCTCCACAAGGGTCTTGGGCACGGGGCGGTTGTTTTCGTCCAGCACCCGGCCGTGGACGATGATCCGCTCGCCCACCGGGTCGCCGGTTTTGGCGTAGTTGCGGATCAGGTCATTGTCCAAAGGCGCGATGTCACTGTGGCCAAAGGTTGGGCCGGTGAGTTCGGACAGCGAGCCTTGCAGGCTGAGAAGCGCCTGACGCGGGCTGCGCGGGACCGAGGTCTTGTAGTTCGGCGCATGGGCGGGCGGCTGCCAAAGGCGGTCACGCTGATAAAATTCGGCGGGTTTCATTTGGTGTCCTGCATGGTGGCGAAGGTTTCCTTGGCGATCTTGATCGCATGATTGGCGCGCGGGACGCCGGCGTAAATGGCGACGTGAAGGAGGGACTCCATCACGTCGGCCTCGCTGGCGCCGGTGTTGGCGGTGGCGCGGATGTGCATGGCAAGTTCGTGGTCGTTGCCCAGCCCTGCCAGAAGCGCGATGGTCAGCATGGAGCGTTCGCGCAGGGAAATGGTGTCGCGCGACCAGACATGGCCCCAAGCGGCATCGGTGATGAGCGCCTGAAACGGGGCGTCGAAGGCGGTCTTGGCGGCCTCGGCGCGGTTGACATGGGCGTCTCCCAAGACGCGGCGACGGGTCTGCATGGCGTTGTCGGTCAGGGTCATGCCTGGGCTTTCAGGAAGGGGGACAGGATCGCGGCATAGGCGGCGGGGTTTTCAACGCAGGGCAGGTGGCCGGTGCCGAGGGTGATGTGGAAGGCAGCATTGGGGATCAGGTCGGCGGTGGCGCGGACAACGGCGGGCGGGGTGGAGCCGTCTTCCTCGCCAGCGATGACGAGGGCGGGCAGGCGCAGGGCGCGGGTGGCCGTGGTCTGGTCGGCGGTGGCCAGCGCCTCACAGGCGGCGATGTAGCCTTCCTCGGGCGTACGGATCAGCATGTTGCGCCAGGGGGTGACGGCGGCGGAATTGCGGAAGGCGGGGGCGAACCAGCGGTCCATCACCGCATCGGCGATAAAGGCAAGGCCATGGGCGCGCACGGCGTCAATGCGGGCTTGCCAGCTTTCGGCAGTGCCAAGCCTGGCGGCGGAGTTGGAGATCACCACGGCCTTGACGAGCCCCGGGTGGCGGGCAGCAAGGGTCTGGGCAATGAGGCCCCCGATGGACAGGCCGATGAAGATCACCGGCCCGCCGATGTGGGCGATCAGTGCGGCGGCATCGTCGGCGAGGTCGGCGGCGGTGACGGGCTCGCCCAGATCGGACAGGCCATGGCCACGCTTGTCATAGCGGACAAAGCGGAATCCGGGCGGCAGATGCGGCAAAAGCGCATCCCATAGCCGCAGGTCGGTGCCGAGCGAATTGGCGAAAACCACGGTCGGGCCGCTCGCCTCTCCGTCGATCCGATAGTGCATTGCCCCCCAGGGTCGTGTCAGAACTTGCATGGGCATCTCCCTTGATACATAACTTATCAGGCGATTTTGATGCGGGATAATGCAAAATGCGCTGCTATGCATAATCAAACAGGCATGCATCCGAACCTGAAGCTGCGCCACATCCGCGCCGTTCTGGAAATTGCGGAGAAGGGCAGCCTGTCACAGGTCGCGCGGGCGCAAGGGATAACCCAGCCCGCCCTGTCGCGCACCTTGGCCGAGGCGGAAACCCTGCTGGGCGCGCCGCTGTTCCGGCGCGAGGCCCGCCGCATGGTGCTGACCGAACAAGGTGCGCTGTTTCGCCAACATGCGAGCGTTGCGGTGCAGGCCCTGGAAGCCGCCGCCGCCGCGCTGCATCCGGGCGCGGGGCAAGGGCGGCTGACGGTGGGGGTTCTGCCCACGGCGGCGACGCGGCTTTTCCCGCGCATTGCGCTGCGCTTGCGCGAATTGGCGCCGGATGTGTTGTTGTCGGTCATCACGGGTCCGCACAGCTATCTGACCGGGCTTTTGCGTGAGGGCACGATTGACCTGATGCTGGGGCGCCTGCCCGGTGCGCGCGAGGTGGCGGGGCTGGCTTTTGAACATCTTTACGACGAGGAAGTGGTGCTGGTCGCCCGGGCGGGCCATCCGTTGCGCCCCGACACGCGTGCCGCCTTGGCGAGTTGCCCGCTGATCCTGCCGCCCGAGGGCGCAATCATTCGCGGTGCGGTGGATGACTATCTGGTCAGCCTTGGGCTGGGGCCAATCCGCCCCGCGATGGAGACGGTCGCCTTGCCCTTGGCGCGCGGGGTGTTGATGGGGTCGGACGCGCTGTGGTTCATCTCGCGCGGGGTGGTGGCCGAGGATCTGGACCGGGGTGATTTGGCGCTGGTTCCAACCGATGCGCGCTATCTGGCCGGCGCGGTGGGGATCACAAGGCGGCAGACGGGCCCGGTATCGACGGCGGCGGATTTGCTGATGCAATTGGCACGCGAGGGGGCGCAGGCCGGGCTTTATCGCTGAGCCGACAGGCTGTTCAGCCAAGTGGCGCGCAGCCGGGCCATCAGGCGGCCATGTCGGATGGCCTGATCTGCGGTCACGAGGTGGAAGTGAAAGCCATCGCCGGGGCGCAACTGGGCAAAGCGGTCAAGATCGGCATCCAGCACGGTTGCAATCTTGGGATATCCGCCGGTTGTCTGGTGATCCGCCAAAAGCACAGTCGCCACCCCGTCACCTGCCACCTGCACCGAGCCGCGCGCCACGGGTTCTGACGGCATGTCCAGCGGTGCCTCGGGCAGCAGGTTCGGGCCGGACAGCCGCACGCCCATCCGGTCATAAGCCCCGGAAAGCCGCCAGAGGCTGTGGTCAAGCGTTGCGATCTGATCGGCGGTGAAAAAGCGGTCCTGCGGGCCAAGGGTGGCGCGGATTTCGGTCAGGGGGCGGGCGAAGGGCGGGCAGGCAAGTGGGCGATCCGGCAACAGACGGGGATCGGCAATCTCGATTTGCCCCCCGGTCACGATCTTGCCGCCCCCGAACCCGGATTGCGAATGGGTGGCCGCGGCGCCAAGCCAGTCTGCGGTCTGCATCTCTCCTGCAAAGGCCAGATAGGTCCATGCCCCCCAAGGGCCGGGGCGCAGCACCAGCGTTTCGCCTGCGCGCAAGGTGGCGCGTTGCCATGACCCGGTTTTGTGCCCGGCATGGTCGACGATGAAGCCGCCGCCCGCGATGGCAAAACTGACCGGACCTTCGCGACATTCCAGCGTCAGGCCACCCAGCGACACCTCGATACAGGGCGCCCCGGCCGGGTTGCCCACCGCCAGATTGGCCGCCGCCATGGCCGTGCGGTCCATCGGCCCCGACGCTGGCACACCAAAGCGCGCCATGCCGGGGCGGCCTGCGTCCTGCACCGAGACATGTGGCCCGGCAAAGCGGATGATGAGCCGCGCGGTCATGGGCTGACCTGCCGGAATTGCACCCGGTCGCCGACATCGAACAGAAAGGGGCGGGGGCCGGATGGGTCAAGGATCAGGGTCGGTGAATGGCCGATGATCCACCATCCGGTGGGCATGGTCAGCGTGGTGACGATGCATTGCCCGGCGGCGATGATGACTGATCCGGCGGCGACCCCGCGCACCGCCGCATCCTTGCGCGGCAGGCGGATCGGGTCCGGCAGACCGGAGAGATAGGCATAGCCCGGTGCAAAGCCGTAAAGCGCCACAGAGTAATCGCCCGCGAGATGCGCCGCGATCACCTGATCCGGGGTCAGGCCGGTGCGGGCTGCGACCTCGGCGAGATCGGGGCCGTCATAGACCACATCGACGCTGCGCAGCGTGCCTGCCTGCGTGGTGGTGGGGGCCGCAAGCAAAAGCGCGCGCAGGGCGGCTTCCACGTGGGCATGGTCGGTGACCAAGGGATCAAACCGCACCAGAAGATTGACATAGGCCGGCACCGCCTCGGCAAAACCGGGAAAGGGCTGGGCGGCCAAGGCGCGGTCCAGCCGCAGCACGGCCGCATGGCTGGCCTCACTCAACCGGTCGCCAAATTCGACCAGCAGGCCGTGTTCGGCCACGGGCCGAAACTGCGGCAAGCCGGTCATCCGACAAAGGGGGCCAAGGTGACCCCGGCCGCCGTCAACCGGGCGCGGATTTCCGTTGCCATGGCCACGGCCTCGGGGCTGTCGCCATGCACGCAGATCGACTGCGCGGCCAAAGGAATCGGATCGCCACCGATGACGGGCATCCGCCCTGCGTCAAGAAACGCCAAGAGCCGGTCCGCCGCCTCTTTCGCGCCATGAATCATCGCATCGGGCCGGCTGCGCGGTACAAGGCGACCGTTGGGCAGATAGGCGCGGTCGGCGAAGATTTCGGAATAGGTCGGCAGGCCCGCAGCCCGGCCCGCCGCCTCCAGCTCGGTGCCGGAAATCGCCAGAATGGCTAGACCCCCCGGCAGTGCCTTGATCGCCCCTGCGATGGCATCGGCCACCTCGCGCCGGTCAGCGGCAAGGTTGGCCAGCGCGCCATGGGCCTTGACATAGGTGACCCGCGCCCCGGCCAAGGCCGCCACGCCTTGCAGCGCCCCCACCTGTGCCGCGACCATGCGGGCAATCTCGGCCGGTGCCATCGGGATCACCCGGCGGCCAAAGCCAAGGCGGTCGGCATATCCGGGATGCGCGCCGATGCTGACGCCCCGTTCCGCCGCCATGCGCAGGGTGGCGAACATGGTGTCAGGGTCGCTGGCATGACCCCCGCAGGCGATATTGGCTGAGGTGACAACCCCCAGCATCGCGGCATCGTCGCCCATTGCCCAAGGGCCAAAGCCCTCGCCCAGATCGGAATTCAGATCCATCACGCCCCCCATTTGCGGCACAGTGCCTTGGGCGGGGCCGGGCGTCCAGCCCCCCGCGCCGTCTTTGGTGACTTGCGTTTTCTTCAAGCTTGAAAGATCATGCGGGCAACATGAGGAGGCCCGCCATGACTTATGCCTTTATCTGCGACTATATCCGTACTCCGATTGGCCGCTACGCCGGGGCCTTGGCACATGTTCGCACCGATGATCTGGCGGCAATTCCCTTGGCCGCACTTTTGGCGCGCAGTCCGGCGCTGAACCCGGCAGCGGTGGAGGAGGTCTGGATGGGCTGCGCCAATCAGGCGGGTGAGGACAATCGCAACGTCGCACGCATGGCGCTGTTGCTGGCGGGTTTGCCCGAAACCGTGCCGGGGGCAACCGTGAACCGGCTGTGCGGATCGGGGATGGAGGCGGTGTCGGCGGCGGCCCGGGCGATCAAGGCAGGCGAGATTGGGTTGGCGATTGCGGGGGGCGTCGAAAGCATGACCCGCGCGCCTTTGGTGATGCCCAAGGCGACATCAGCCTTTTCGCGGGTGGCCGAGGTGGCCGACAGCACCATCGGCTGGCGCTTTGTGAACCCGAAGATGCAGGCGGCCTATGGCACGGATTCGATGCCGGAAACCGCCGAAAATCTGGCCGACCAATATGGCATTTCGCGCGCCGATCAGGACGCGTTTGCGCTGCGCTCGCAGCGGTTTGCCGGGGCGGCGCAAGAGAGTGGGCGGCTTGGGGCGGAAATCGTGGCGGTCACGGTGGATCTGGGGCGCGGCAAGACCGCTGAAGTGATGCAAGACGAACATCCGCGCGGCGACACGAAGCCCGAGGATCTGGCCAAACTGCGACCCATCACGCGGGCCGATGGCACGATCACGGCGGGCAATGCTTCTGGCGTCAATGATGGGGCTGCCGCGCTGCTGATCGCCAGTGCCGAGGCGGCGAAGGCCAACGGGCTGAAACCGATGGCCCGGATTTTGGGGGCGGCGTCGGCCGGGGTAGCGCCGCGCGTCATGGGCTATGGCCCGGTGCCTGCGGTTGAGAAGCTTTTGGCCCAGCACGGGCTGACCTTGGCCGACCTGTCAGTGATCGAGTTGAATGAGGCCTTTGCCGCGCAGGGCCTTGCGGTGTTGCGCGGGCTGGGGATTGCCGATGATGATCCGCGGGTGAACCCCAATGGTGGGGCGATTGCGCTGGGCCATCCCTTGGGCATGACCGGGGCGCGGATTGTCGGGACGGCGGCCTTGGAATTGGCGCGGACGGGGGGGCGTTACGGCCTTGCCACCATGTGCGTGGGCGTGGGGCAGGGAACGGCCGTGCTGATCGAGCGGGTTTGATGCGCTGCTCGTCGAGCACTTCGTGCACTCCTCGTCAGGGGTTTCCGACGAGTTCACGAAGTGATCGAGGAGGTCAGCGCACGATCAACCTTGTGCCGGGGGTGATGCGTTTGGCAATCCAGCGCAGGTTTTCAGGCGCAAAGGCCACGCAGCCCGCCGTGGGATAGCCGGGTCTGCGCCAACGGTGCAAGAAAATGGCCGAGCCGCGACCGGGCACGGCTTGGGGCCAGTTCCAATCGGTCGAGAGAACCAGGTCATAAAGCGGATCGGCGCGGCGCAGCGCCTCATGGCTGAAACCATGCGGGGCGCGGACCATGTGGTTGTAATCGGCGTCCTTTGGATCGTCGGACCACAGGTCCATCGGCCCGATGGGCACGGCCCAAGGTTGCGGCGACGACATGCGGTCAGGGCGGTAGAGCATGCCGGTGATGCGATGCACCCCGGTTGGCGTGGCCCCGTCGCCCTCGCGCTTGGCGCTGCCCGCGACAATGCCGCCACGCCCCAAGGTGCAGGGAAAAACGCGGCCCAGAAACCGCACGCCCATCGGTGTGACGACCAGATCAAACGGCGTCACAAGAGATGCCCCGATTTCGCGGCTTTGGTGGCCAGATAGGCGGCGTTTTCCTGTGTCTCGCCGACTTTCAGCGGCACGCGTTCCACCACGGTCAGACCACAGGCGGCCAGCATCGCCAGTTTCTTGGGGTTGTTGGTCAACAGCCGGACCTGCGAAAATCCCATCCGTTTCAGAATTTCAGCCCCGATGCGGAAATCGCGTTCATCATCTTCAAAGCCCAAGCGATGATTGGCTTCGACCGTGTCAAAGCCCTGATCCTGCAAGGAATAGGCGCGCATCTTGTTGGCAAGACCAATGCCGCGGCCCTCTTGATTGAGGTAAAGCAAAACCCCGGCGCCTGTCGCGCCCATCTGCGCCAGTGCAGCGCGCAGTTGCGGGCCGCAATCGCATTTCAGACTGCCCAAGACATCGCCGGTAAAGCAGGCCGAATGCAGCCGCGCCAGCACCGGCTGATCGCGGTCAGGCCGCCCGATTTCAATGGCGTAATGTTCCGCGCCGCCATCATCGGGGCGGAAGATATGCACGCGGCCTGCGGCACTGGCCACCATCGGCAGGCGGGCGGAAATCACCGGGGCAAAGGGGGCAAGACGGTCAAGATCGCCGCATTCCACCTGCGACAGCAGCGACAACCCATGTTCCAAGGCAAAACGGGCACCGTCCACGGGCACCAGCACAGCGGCGGGCAAAAGCTGCGCCGATTTTGCTAGGGAAATCGCCAGTCGATGCAGCCCCGCATCGCCCTCGCGGCGCGAGGTGAGCGGCCCTTTCATTGGCACGCGCAGATCATCGGCCGGATCGGCCACCGCATTCAGCCAGCGCAGATCGGCGCCTTCGGGCACTTCAATGCGGGCCACATCGCCGTCATAGGCACGCGCTTTCAACGTCTCGGCCCGACGCGCGGTCAGCGCAAGGTCCAGCGGGCCAAGGGCGGCCAGATCGGCCAGACGCTCTGCCGTCAGGGCTTCAACCGCCACGGCAGCCATGGCGCGACCGCCGCCGACCAGCACAACGGGCAGGCCCAGCCGCAGATCACCCCGCGCGCGGGCCAGTTTTTCGGTCAGGTTCGGGCCAAGGGTCATGTCATTCTCCTGCCCCTTCATAGGGCGCGCGTTACGGAATTGAAACACAAGGCCGCTTGTTGACACGAGCGCGTGAGACGAATGTTGCAATTCTTGCCAGACGGGTGATTGGCGCGCATCTGATGGCAAAGGCCAGCATCCGATGGAGATATGAATGGCGACGCTGCGGAAAATTCTTCTGGTGGATGACGATGACGACCTGCGCGAGGCGTTGTCGGAGCAATTGGTCATGACCGAGGATTTCGATGTGTTTGAAGCCCGCACAGGGGCCGACGGCATGGAGAAGGTCAAACAGGGGCTTTACGATCTGGTGATCCTTGATGTCGGCCTGCCTGACACCGACGGGCGCGAGCTGTGCAAGCGGATGCGCAAATCGGGCGTCAAGTGCCCGGTGATGATGCTGACCGGGCATGATACCGACTCTGACACCATCCTTGGTCTGGATTCCGGGGCGAATGACTATGTGACCAAGCCCTTCAAGTTCCCGGTTCTGCTGGCCCGCATCCGCGCGCAGTTGCGCACGCATGAGCAATCTGAGGACGCGGTGTTCCAGCTTGGCCCCTATACGTTCAAGCCGGCGCAGAAACTGCTGATCGACGCCAAGGACAAGAAGGTGCGGTTGACCGACAAGGAAACCAACATCCTGAAATTCCTCTATCGGGCGCAGTCGGGTGTGGTGGCGCGCGATGTGCTGTTGCACGAGGTCTGGGGCTACAATGCCGGGGTGACGACCCATACGCTGGAAACCCACATCTACCGGCTGCGGCAGAAGATCGAGGCAGACCCGTCCAACGCCCGGCTTTTGCTGACCGAAAGCGGCGGCTACAAGCTGGTGGCGTAATTGGCGAAAAATTAACGGTTTGGGTCTTATTGTTGACTAAATCGCAAATTATCTAGGGATCAAGCGGGTGACCTCCTCCCTTGATCCCGCTTCTCCCCTTGTCGCGTCGGGGTTATGGCGTGGCACCTCCCTGTTGGAACTGGCCGGGCGCTTTGTCGCCCGGTTTTTTTTAATCCAATCGCAGGCGAAAGGCGGCATAGACCGCCAAGAGCGCCGTTACCCCTGAAGCCAGCGCATAGGGCCACAGCAGCGCGCCTGTCTGGTGGCCGGGGCCTTCCAGCAGCGATACCAAGGCCCCAAAGGCAAAGGCGCCCAAGGCGGCTGGTCCGGTGCCGATGAACCGATAGGCGCTGTTCACCCGGCCCAGAAGCGGTGCGGGGATATGACGCTGGCGATAGCTGACCACGGTGATGTCCCACAGCATGCCGCAAAAGGCGTCCGCCAGCATGAACGTTGCGATCACCGCCAATGGCGCCTGCATGGCCAGCATGGCGGAACTGGCCGAAAACATGCCGATCCCGATCAGCAAAGAAGCCGTCGGTCCGATCCGCAGCGCCACCCATGGCCCGAAGATGGAGCCGACCAGCCCGCCACAGGCCACCAAGGTCAGCAAGCTGGCATATCCGACGACATCCAGACCCAACACGCGCTGGGCATACAAGATGAAGATGGCAAAGAAGCCATAACCGACAAAGTTGAAGGCACCCGACACCAAGGCAAGGCGGCGCAGGATGGGGTTGCGCCAAAGCCAGCCCAGACCCTCGCGGATGGCGGCCAGCGCCGGTTGATGGGCCTTGGGGCGGTGCTGGGAGGCCGGGCGCATGGCGCCGATCAGAGCCAACGCGGACAGAAGAAGAACCGTCTCTATGCCAAAGGGCAACGCAACAGAAAGCCCGATCAGGAACCCGGCCAGCGGTGGCCCGGCCAGTTGCCCGGCAAGGCGTTCGGTCGCCCAAAGCGCGCCATTCGCCCGCTCCAACTGTGATTTGTCCACCACATCGGGCAGAAAGGTTTGTGCGGTGTTGTCGCGCAGCACCTCGGCCGTGCCCAATAGAAAGGCCAGCGCGGCCAGTCCCAGTATCGGGGAAGTGCCGGGGCTGGCGGTCAGGGCCAGCGCCACCAAGGCCAGCGACAAGATCAGCCGCGCGGTATCGGCGGCAAGGATCAGCCGACGATGGTCGTGGCGATCGGTCAGCACACCGGCATGCAGCGCGAACAGGGCCCAGGGCAGATGCCGCGCGGCCGCGACAAGGCCGATCAGCAGGGGATCACTCGTCAGCAGCGTCGCCAGCCACGGGATCGCAACCGCGATCAAACCGTCCCCAAGATTGGTGGCCAAGGCTGAGGAAAACAACAGCCGGAAATTCCGGTTCATCCAAAGACGCGCGCGCATGGCGTGACTTTGCGGTTGGCTTTGGCAAAGGTCAACCGGGCGCAACTTCAGATTGTGACTTAAAAACCATGACTCCAAGACTTTTGATTTGGATCAACTCATGGCCGTGGATTCCGTGGTATACAAAGCCTACCTCCCTGTTGGACTGCGCCCGGCCCCCGTGCCGGGCTTTTCTTTTGCGACGCTCCCTTGCCAAGATCGCCGTTATGCGGAACACCAATCACATTGGAAAAAATGTTCGTCAGGAGTGCCTTATGACCCTCAAACCCCTTGTTCTGCTTTTTGCCGTGACCGCAGCCCCCGCCTTTGCCGAAGACCTTGCGTTCATCCTTGTGAACAATGCCTCGCAGCCGTTGTCCAACCTCTATGTGTCGCTGCCCGAAGCGGAGGATTGGGGCGATGATATCTTGGGGGTCGATGTGCTGGCCCCCGGTGAAATGGCGACCGTAACCATTACGGACGGCGCTGAGGTTTGCGCCTTTGACCTGCAATTCGTCATGGAAAACGCAGCCTCGATCGAAGGCACGGCGGATCTGTGCGAAAATGACACCTTCACGCTGACCGACAACTGAAAGCCAGCCTTTGAATGTCGGCCTTGTGAACTGGGGCGGTGGGGCTTAGGCTCCACCCCTGCCTGCTGGAGACTGCGATGACCTTTACCCTTGCCACCTGGAACATCAACTCGGTTCGCCTGCGCGAGGGGCTGGTCGCCCGCCTGATGGCAGAGGAAGGCCCCGACATCCTGTGCCTGCAAGAATGTAAAAGCCCGGTCGAAAAGATCCCTGTCGAGCAGTTTCAGGCGCTGGGCTATACCCACATGGTTGCGCGCGGGCAAAAGGGCTATAACGGGGTGGCAATCCTGTCGAAACTGCCGATCACCGATGCGGGCGACCGCGATTATGCCAGCCTTGGCCATGCCCGGCATGTGGCGGCAAGACTGGAAAACGGCATCACCATTCACAACTTCTATGTGCCTGCGGGGGGCGATATTCCCGACCGGGCCGAGAATGTGAAATTTGGCCAGAAGCTCGATTTTCTGACGGAAATGCGGGATGCTTTCCGGGCGGATGCGCCGCAGAAATCCATTCTGGTTGGCGATCTGAACATCGCGCCCCGCGAAGATGATGTCTGGGACCACAAGGCGCTTTTGAAGATTGTCAGCCACACCCCGATCGAGGTGGCGCATCTGAGTGATGCGCAAGAAGCCGGGAAATGGGTGGATGTGACGCGCGCCGATATTCCGCAGGGCCGTCTTTACAGCTGGTGGTCCTATCGCACGGCCGATTGGGACGCCGCTGACAAGGGCCGCCGTCTGGATCATATCTGGGCCACGCCCGACATTTGCCGGGCAGCGCATGACAGCCGCATCCTGCGCGCGGCGCGCGGATGGAAGCAACCGTCGGACCATGTTCCGGTGTTTGCAACCTTTGATCTTTAAAGGTCAGCGGGGAGGAAGCAGGTCCATCTGCTGCGTCTCTTGCAGATAGGCTTCCATCTCGGCCCAGTTCTCCACACCACTTTCCAAAGGTGCGGTGAATTGCTTGACATGGTCCGAGGCCAAAAGCGCCCCGTCGCCTTGCGAGCCAAGAAACGACATCAACGCCTTGCGGGTTTCGAGCGTGTTGAGCTGCGTGTAATCGACCAGATGCACCAGATCCGGCCCGAACTTTTCAAGGGCCTTCTCCGCATCGCGTTTCAGATTGCGGTGGCTGCCCATGGATCGTTCAAAGCGTTCCGGGTCAAATCGAACCGGGCGTTTCAGATCAAGGTTGCGGTCCTTGGTCTTTTCGGTGACGACAAAGACCCCGGTCAGGTCGGCGCGCTCCATCGAGATGTAGCGTTCAATCGGATTGCGGAACAGGAAGACCTTGCGCCAACCTTTTGAGTTCACCATCTTCTGAAAAATCTGGACCCGGCTCAGGTTGAAGCGGAAGTCCTTGAATCCAAAGATCTGATCGGTGGCATCGGTTTTCTTGCGCAGCCGGTTCAGAACGGCCATGCCCATTTCGTCGCGCTTGTCGGTGTCTTTCTTGCCAAGGCCAAGCAGCGCCAATTCCTCGGGCGGCAACTCCACCTCACTGCCTTTGAAAATTTCGCCATAGCAACGGATGTCAGGGGCGGAATCGAGAAGTGCGCGCAGATGGTAAGACCCGCTGCGAGGCAGGGTAATGATGACGAAAGGGGTTTTGCTCATGCCGATCTGAAACCAATAACTGCTTGTTTTGGTGCAGCATAAAGCAAGCCCCCGGCACTGTCACCTTGGGCGATAGGCGGGATTTTCCTGACTTATCGGGTGTGGAAAAACTTGCCGGCGGGGGATGTGGTGAAAATTTCGCAGCCCGTCGCGGTCACGCCGATGGAATGTTCGAACTGTGCCGACAGTGATTTGTCACGGGTCACGGCGGTCCAGTCATCGGCCAGCGTCTTGGTTTCGGGACGGCCAAGGTTCACCATCGGCTCGATGGTAAAGAACATGCCTTCTTCCAGTACCGCGCCTTTGCCGGGGCGGCCATAGTGCAGCACGTTCGGCGGGGCGTGAAAGACCCGGCCCAAGCCATGGCCGCAGAAATCGCGCACCACCGACATGCGGTTGGCCTCGACATAGGCCTGAATCGCGTAACCGATGTCGCCAAAGGTATTGCCGGGCTTCACCGCGGCAATGCCGCGCATCAGGCCTTCGTGGGTGACCTCGATCAGGCGCTCGGCCTTGCGGGAGGCGGTTCCGGCAACATACATGCGCGAGGTGTCGCCGAACCAGCCGTCCACGATCACCGTGACGTCGATGTTCAGAATGTCGCCGTCGGCCAGCACCTTGGCCCCAGGGATGCCATGGCAAACCACATGGTTGACCGAAATGCAGCTTGCGTGCTGATACCCCTTGTAGCCGATGGTGGCCGAAACCGCGCCGCGACGTTCCACCTCATCGCGGATAAAGTCGTCCAGCGCCGCTGTGGTCACGCCGGGCACAACCAGCGGTCCCATCATGTCAAGGATTTCCGCTGCGATCCGGCCCGCCGTGCGCATGCCCGCGAAATCCGCATCCTCATAGATGCGAATTCCATCCTTGGTCACACGGCCTCGGGTCTGATCCACGGTAATTCCTCCGATTTTGGGCCTAGATATGCCAAAGATGCCCGCTTTTCCAGAGGGCTTTGCCGTTGCCCCCGGCAGGGCTATATCTGGAACCAAATCGGAGGCCTGCCCATGACCAACCCAACCGCCGCGATGCTGGTGATCGGCGATGAAATCCTGTCGGGCCGCACCCGCGACAGCAACATGCATTATCTGGCGGGTGAGTTGACACGGATTGGCATTCGTCTGGCCGAGGTGCGGGTGGTGGCAGATGACCACGCGGCCATCGTGGCAGGGGTGAATGCCCTGCGGGCCGGCTATGACACGGTGTTTACCAGCGGCGGGATCGGGCCGACGCATGACGATATCACCGCCGATGCGATTGCGGCCGCCTTTGGCGCGCCGATCGGCCATCGTGCTGATGCGATGGCGCTTTTGGGCGCGCATTACGATCGGCAGGGCCTGCCCTTCAATGAAGCGCGTCAGCGCATGGCGCGCATCCCCGAAGGTGCGTCGCTGATCGACAATCCGGTGTCGATCGCGCCGGGGTTCACCTTGGGCAATGTTCATGTGATGGCCGGTGTGCCGACGATTTTTCAGGCCATGGTGGCCAGCATCTTGCCCAAGCTGACCGGCGGCGCGCCGCTTCTCAGCCAAAATCTGCGGCTGATGCGAGGAGAGGGCGAGATCGCCGCCGAGTTTGGCGCTTTGGCCGCGGAATTCCCGGATTTGCAGATGGGCAGCTATCCTTTCACCCTGAACGGCGCCTATGGCACCAATCTGGTGATCCGTGGCACCGACCCGGCGCGGCTGGATGCGGCGATGACCCGGCTGTGCGGGCTGTTCGCATGAGCCTTGATCCGGGCAGTCTGGCCGAGGTGATGGAGGCCACATGGCCCCCGGCCGCGTATGTTTCTTGCGGGCCGTTCCTGCTGCGCGATGGGCAAGGAGGCGGCAAGCGTGTGTCGGCAGCCACCGTCGAAGGCGCTTGGACCGAGGGCGATCTTGCCCGTGCCGAGGCGGCAATGGCCGCGCCGTTGTTCCTGATCCGCGCCGGAGACGAGGCGTTGGATGCAGCCCTTGCTGCGCGCGGATACCATGTGGTTGACCCGGTTCTGGCCTATTCTGCCCCGGTCGATCTTTTGGCAGGCGATGGCCCGGCGCGGATGACCACATTCCCGCATTGGCCGCCGATGCAGATCGCTCGCACCCTGTGGTCCGACGCCGGGATCGGTCCCGCGCGGCTTCAGGTGATGGAGCGGGTCACAGGGGCAAAGACCGTCATTCTGGGCCGCGCCAATGATCGGGCGTCAGGCGTGGCCTTTGTCGCCTGCCATGGGCGGCAGGCCATGTTGCATGCTTTGGAAGTGGTGCCCGGCTTGCGTCGGCAGGGTTCCGCGCAGAATATTCTGCGGGCGGCGGCGGCATGGGCGAAAAGCGCAGGCGCTGATAGCCTGTCTCTGGTGGTGACAGTCGCCAATGCCCCGGCGCGTGCGCTTTATGTCGGCATGGGCATGACGGAAGTCGGGGCCTATCACTACCGCAAAAGGCAATGACAAAACGGGCGGGGCATGGGCCGGGGTAAATATCTTGCGCGTACGGGGACGATACTCGCGCTGATTTCGGGTCTCGCCCTGCCCGCTGCCGCGCTGGAACTGTCTTTGCCCGCCGCGGCCGAAAAGACCGCTGAACGAACCGAGGCTTTTGGCAGCGTGCGTCTTCCCTCGGGGCCGTTTGCGGCGGGAGAATTGCCCAGCCAGCTTGCCGATGGTGCGCTGTCCATCACAGCCTATCGGTTCGCGCTTGAAGACAGCTCAACCGCCAAGGTGATGCGCGATCTGCAAGGCCAGATCACCACCGCAGGCTATCAACCGATCTTTGTCTGCGAAACCGATGCCTGTGGCGGCTATGATTTCCGCTATGGCACCGAGGTGCTGGCCGAGCCTGACATGCATGTGAACCTTGCCGAGTTTCGCTATCTTCTGGCGAAGAAGGGCGATGGCAGCTTTCTGTCGCTGTTGATCAGCCGGTCCGGCAGCATGGGTTTTGTGCAGGTGACGCAACTGGGTGGTACGGCTGCGGTGGCACTTCGGCCTGCCGCCCCCGGATCGCAGATCAAGCCCGCAGGTTCGACGCCCGATCTGGTCGCGGGTCTGGAGACGGGCAACCCGGTCGTGCTGGATGATCTGGTTTTTGCCTCTGGCGCCTCTGTGTTGACGGCAGGGAGCTATGATTCATTGGCAAAGCTGGCGGTCTGGTTGCAAGGCGATCCGGCGCGCAAGGTGGTGCTGGTCGGGCATACCGATGCGTCAGGGGCCTTGCAGGCCAATATCGCCCTGTCGCAAGCGCGGGCGGAAAGCGTGCGGCAAGCCTTGCTGGCCGATCTGTCGGTGTCACCGGATCAGGTTGCAGCCGAAGGCATTGGCCCGCTGGCGCCGCGCGACAGCAATCTGTCCGAGGCGGGGCGGCAACAAAACAGAAGGGTCGAGGCCATGGTGACCTCGACCGATCTGCTTGCTCCTTGAGGGCCGGGCAGGTGTGACCCCGCCCGAGAAAGTCACCAAAGATCGGGGCCTTTGTCCATGTAACGGCGGGCAAGGAAATCAATGAAGGCGCGGACCTTGGGCTGGGTAAAACGACCCGGCGGGTAGACCGCGTAGATCCCAAGGGTTTCCACCGGCAGGCCAGGAATGGCTTCCTCGACCTGACCTTCCTTCATCGCGTCGGCGTAAAGGAACGAGGGCAGATAAGCGATGCCAAGCCCCGATACGGCGGCATTGAGCAGCGACTGGCCATCGTTCACCGTCAGCCAACCCGCGGTGCGGACCTGACGCTTTTCGCCCGAGGGCGCGGTCAGCTTCCAGACATTGCCATTGGCCTGATTGGAATAATGCAGAAGCTTGTGGTCGTTCAGATCGTCGATCTTCATCGGCCGGCCGTATTTCTGGAAATAGGACGGCGAGGCGATCATCCGCTTGGTGGTCTCGGTCAGTTTGCGGGCGCGCAAGCTGCTGTCTTCCAACTCCCCCACCCGAATGGCCAGATCGAAGCCTTCCGAGATCAGTTCGACATAGCGGTTGTTCAGCACCATGTTCACGGTGATGTCAGGATATTCCAGCAGGAAATCCCCAAGGATCGGCGACAGCAGGTTCACCCCGAAATCGGTGGCGACCGAGACGCGCAACAGGCCCGACGGGGCCGATTGCATCGAGGTGACCAGCGCATCGGCCTCGCCCGCGTCATTCAGCACGCGGCGGGCGCGGTCGTAATAGGCAAGGCCGATCTCGGTCGGCGAGACGCGCCGGGTGGTGCGGTTCAGAAGACGCGCACCCAGACGGGCTTCCAAGGCGGAGACATGTTTCGAAACGGCAGATTTCGAAATCCCCATCTTCTTGGCAGCATCGGTAAAGCCCCCTTGGTCCACCACAGTGGCAAAGGCTTCCATTTCGGTCAGTCGGTCCATTTGTTTCCCCAAGCGAGCAGTGTGGGCAGATGGACTGTTATTGATCCTGAAATCGGGCAGGAACGGGGCGCTTGGGTGTTCGATCCGGGGTAATTCAACGGATCGTTCATGGCGGGGAAACGCCAAGACGGCCCTTCAGCGGGTTTCGGCTGCGCCTAAAGATGGAAGCAAGCGGGCGGCAGGCGCAGGATCAGGTTGGGGTCCGGGCTGACAGATTGCCAGACATCCCAAAGACTTTCCTGGCCAACGCCAAAGAAATTGCCCTCGGTCTGCGCCAACACATCCGTGATGATCTGGAAATGCAGATGCGCGGCCCAGCCGCCATTTTCATGCCAATCTCCAAGATGCGCGATCACCTGACCGGGGGCCACGGTATCACCGACCTTCAAAAGGGTCGGCAGTGTTCCGGCCAGATGGCCATAAAGCGTGTGAAAGGGCGTGCCGCCCGCGTCATGGGTCAGGATCAGGGTGTGGCCATAGTCCAAGGGGTCGGCGTTATAGGTCACATGGGCCACCTTGCCCGGCAGGGGGGCATGAACCGCGGTCATCGCCGGAGCGAAGACGTCGATCCCCAGATGGATCGTGCGGCGTTCCGGGCTGGCGCTGTCGGCGAATTGGTCGGTGGCATAGACGGAGCGTTTCTCGCCATAGGCCCCCAGACCATAAGCAACGCCCTTGGCGGCAAACCACGGATCAAAGGCGTGGTCGGAAAAGGCGGGCATGTCGGGATGTTCGCCGCGTGTCAGCAGGGCAAGGCTGGGGCCTGCCACGATTTCTGGCAGGAACAGCGGCGCAGGCGTGCTTCTGGCCAGCCAGTCACATACCGCCGCTGCGGTTGGAATTGGGGCAAGCCCGGCCCCGGCGCGCAACACCGCCTGAAGCAAACCCTGATCGACGCCGGCCAGCCGCTGCGCCTCTGGCTTGGGTGCTGCGGCCCGCACTTCGGCCAGGGTCAGATCGGGCAGCATGGCCGCCAACCGCCGCAGGGCCGCGTAAAGATCATCTTGCGAGGCAAAGGCGGTGGTGATTTCGGCGCTGCGCGGCATGGCTGTCTCCGTTTTGCCCATGCATGGCATGGGCGCTGGCAGCAGCGCAACGGTTGGCGAATTCCGCCGCGGCGCGGCTTGCCGCCCTGCACCCTTGCGGTTAGCCTTCAACGATCAGGCCCGAACCCGCGCAGCAGTCATGGGAGGGGCGCAGAGGCAAGAGATGAAACGTCTGAAATTGGCAAGGCTATTGCCCGCGCTGCTGATCGCGGGCTGTGTTGGCGGATCTGCGTCGCGCAACGTTCTGCAAGGCGCAATGACGATCAGCGGGCCATCCGGCTATTGCGTTGACCCAAACACCAGCCGCGAGGGCGATGATCGGGCGATCATTCTGATGGGGCGGTGCAGCGCCAGCACGGCGGTCAAGCCGGCGGTCGTGACCCTGTCTGTCGGCTCGGCCGGATCGGCGGGGGTGATGATTGCCGGGGGCGCGGAACTGACCAAATTCTTCACCTCGACCGAAGGACGCAAGACACTGGCCGCCTCGGGGCGCGCGCGCGATGTGACGGTGCTGGAGGCCCTTTCGGTGGGAGAGGCGTTTCTCATGCGCCTACAAGAGACTGACCAGCCCAGCTATTGGCGGGCGGTCATGGGGCTGCGGGGGCGGCTGGTGACAATCTCGGTGCAGGGCAGCTCGGCCGAACCCTTGGCGGTAGAGGATGGGCGCATCCTTATCGACAAGTCGATTGCCACCATGCAGCGGGCCAATGGCAGCTAAGAGTTTCCCGTGGACCGCGAAGGGGCAACTCTTTAACCCTTTCAAACGATAACCGAATCGTTTCCATTTGGGCGACAATGCCGGGAAGCGTGCGTAACGAGGGCAGTAAGGGCGGTAATGGCCGGGGTGGTTTCAAGGTTCCTTGACAGGGTGATGCACAAGCGCGTGCTGCGCCGCTGGGGGCAGGCGGCCGATGGTGCGCCAACAACCGATCTGGAAAGCCTGCGGTCCTTGCGGTCCCGCGCCCGTGCGCTGCGCCGCAATCTTGACCGGGTGATCCATGAGGCCGAGCATCGGCTGGCGTTGCCGGTGATCGGGTCAAACATCATCCGCAAACCGCTTGGCACCGATTGGGCGTGGCGCCCCGATCTGTGGAAGGGGGCTATTCCGGTGCCGGGCTTTTCCTCGGTGCCGACCAAGGCCGAGGTGTACCCCGGCGCCACGATCTTTCACGACTGCCGCCGCTCGGAACTGACTGTTCGCCAGATCCGCAACACCCGCGAGGCAGATATCGCCCCCTTCGGCTTTCGCATGGACGTGTTCCGGTTCGATGGCTCGTTCCTGTCCTTGGTGCTTGATCTGCCGGACGAAGCAGCGCGGGGCCTGCGCCAAAAGCATCTGATCCGCATGGATGTGATCGTCGAGATGGAAAAGCCGCTGGAGATTTTTGCCCGGCTGAACATCAAGCACGGCCCCAATGTCGAACAGATCGTGCGGGAACTGCCCTTGAACGAGGAGGAGGTGATGGTGGAATTTGACCTCGCCTATTCCAAGATGAACGAAAAGCGGGTGGAGCGGCTGTGGGTGGACCTGATCTTTGAAGGCCCGGAGATGAATCAGGTGATCCTGCGCGATGTCACCTTCTCGCGCCGCCCGCGCGCCGAATTGTGAGGCTGAGATGGACGAGTTTACCCTGACCAAGACCCGTATCCGCGCCGGAATCTGGGAAGGCGTGGTGTCGGGCGCGGCCGAGGCCCCGACCCTTGCCGTGCTGCATCTGGAACAACCTGTTCAGGGGGTGACCGTCACGGCCGTGGCGGAACGGCCCGGAGAATGGCTGGTTCAGGTGCCGATTCCGGTGGAACTGTTGAGCGAGGGCGTGCAGACCTTTCTGATCGCCAATGCCGCCACGGGCGAAAAGTTGCAGCATTTTACGGTGATTACCGGCGTCGCCATGGAAGACGACCTGCGCGCCGAGGTGGATTTGCTGCGCGCCGAGTTGGACATGCTGAAGCGCGCCTTCCGGCGGCATTGTCTGGAAACCGCTGAATAACGGCCGTGTGCTTCGGGCTGGACCCTTAGGCTTCTTCGACCCGCAAGACCCGCGGCACCTTGAATTCGATGTTTTCCTGCGCGGTTTCGACCAGTTCGATCACGGTTGCAAACCGGGCGCGGAAGGCGTCAAGCACTTCGTTCACCAAGACCTCGGGTGCGCTTGCCCCGGCGGTCACGCCGACAGACCGGATGCCTTCCAAGGCACGCCAATCAATATCCGAGGCGCGCTGGATCAACTGGCTATAGGTGCAGCCCGCCGCGCGGCCCACCTCGACCAGCCGTTTTGAGTTGGACGAGTTCGGAGCGCCGATCACCAAAAGCGCGTCGATCTTCGGGGCAATCGCCTTGACCGCCACCTGCCGGTTGGTGGTGGCATAGCAGATGTCTTCATGCGCGGGCGCCAGAATGGCCGGGAAACGGGCCTGAAGGGCTGCCGCAATTTCGGCGGTGTCATCGACCGACAGGGTGGTTTGGGTGATGAAGGCCAGCTTGCCCTCATCGCGCACCTTGAGGCCCGCAACATCGGCGACGGTTTCGACCAAAAGCACCTCGCCCGCGGGCAATTGACCCATGGTGCCGATCACTTCGGGATGGCCTTCATGCCCGATCATGATCATTTGCAACCCGCTTTCGCTGTGCCGGGCGGCCTCATTATGGACCTTGGTCACCAAGGGGCAGGTGGCATCCACCGCAATCATGTTGCGGTGCGCGGCTTCGGCAGGCACCGATTTTGGCACGCCATGGGCCGAAAATATCACCGGCCGGTCGGTCGGACATTCGTCAAGTTCCTCAACGAACACCGCACCTTTGGCGCGCAACCCATCAACGACGAACTTGTTATGCACGATCTCGTGCCGCACATAGACCGGCGCGCCCCATTTCTCGATGGCCATTTCGACGATCTTGATCGCCCGGTCGACGCCTGCGCAAAAGCCGCGCGGAGCAGCGAGATAAAGGGTCAAGGGGGGCAGGGTCATGCGGTCACCTTTGGCAATGAACAGGCGAGAGGTAAGGTCTGTCGCGGCTGTGGTCCAGTGCCGATTGTGTCAAACCGCGGCAGCGGTGGCCAGAGCCAGTGCAACATAGCGGCCAATCTTGGCCAAAGCGAGAAGCGGCAGGAAGACCGCGAATGGCATCCGCAACGCCCCGGCCAGTGCGACCAGCACATCGCCCCCCGGTGCCCACGAGAGCAACAGCGACCAGCGGCCCCAGCGCGAAAACCAGCGTTCGGCGCGGGCAAGCTTTTCCGGCGGCAGGCGAAACCAGCGCCAAAGCCCTGCATCGCCCAAACCCCGTCCGGCAGCATAGGTCAGGCAAGAGCCGAGCAGATTGCCAAGGCTGGCCACCACGACAAGGCCCGGCAAAGCCCAGCCACTGGCGGCAAGCGCCAGAAAGGCCAGTTCGGATTGCATCGGGATTGGCGTGGCCGCAAGAAAGGCGGCAAGAAACATGCCGCCAAGGGCCAGAAGATCAGGGATCATAAATAAAAAACCGGGCGAATGTCATCGCCCGGCTCATAACAGCAATCGAAGATCACTTCACCTCGTCTGCGATATCTTCGCGTTCCAGCGGGCGCGGGTCGCGCGGCGGGCGGCCGATGACATCGCGCAACTCGTCCAGCTCGATGAAGTTGTCGCATTGGCGGCGCAGTTCATCCGCGATCATCGGCGGTTGGCTGCGGATGGTGGACACCACCGACACCCGGACGCCCTGACGTTGCAGGCTTTCCACCAGCGGGCGGAAGTCACCGTCGCCAGAGAACAACACGACATGATCGACGCGGTTGGCAAGTTCCATGGCATCGACGGTCAGTTCGATATCCATGTTCCCCTTGACCTTCCGGCGGCCCTGGCTGTCAGTGTATTCCTTGGCCGGCTTCGTGCGCATGGTGAAGCCGTTGTAATGCAGCCAATCCACCAAGGGACGGATCGGCGAATAGTCGTCATTCTCCAAAAGTGCCGTATAGTAGAATGCACGCAGCAACTTGCCCCGACGCAGGAACTCTTGCCGCAGGAGTTTGTAGTCAATGTCGAAGCCCAGCGACTTGGCTGCCGCATAAAGGTTCGAGCCATCAATAAACAGCGCCAGCCGCTCGTCTTTGTAAAACATATAGCCGTCCCCCAAAAATCTGCGCCAATCGAACTTCCGTGAACGATCTACCTGTTGTAGCAATTCGATGAGCGAACGAGGCTGGATAACAGTCCAGCCGCCTTTGCGGCAAGACTAGCAAAGGATAGGATACCATCTGTGAGATTGACTGAAAAGCAACTCGTGGTTGCATTCGGCACCAATCAGAGTTTCGGCGATATCTCGCCCGATGCGCTGATTGCCGCCGCATTGCGCGAAATTGCAGTGGTTCTTGATGCGGATGTCCGGCCAAGTGGTTTGTTTCGCACGCCGTGCTTCCCTGTCGGCGCTGGGCCGGATTACGTGAACGCCGCGGCGCTGGTGACTTTGCAGCAGGCACGAACGCCCGATCAGGTTTTGGCGGATCTACACGCGGTGGAGGCCCGATTCGGTCGGGTGCGGCAGGCCCGTTGGGGTGCGCGGACGCTGGATATCGACCTTTTGGCAATGGGGGATATGGTTCTGCCTGACCCGCAGACCCACCAGTACTGGCGCGATCTTCCCGCCGATGCGCAGCAGCGCCAGACGCCGGATCGGCTGATCCTGCCGCATCCGCGCCTGCAAGACCGCGCCTTTGTGCTGGTGCCCTTGGCCGATGTGGCGGCGGGGTGGCGCCATCCGATCCTGGGCCGCAGCGTCGAGGAGATGTTGGATGCACTGCCGATGGCGGATCGGGTCGAGGTGGTGCGGTTGACCCACGCGGCATCCACTTGATTATGCGCTTGTCAATCCTAGGGTTCGCGCCTAAATAGGCGTTTCACTTTTCACAAGACTACTGGAGCATCCCATGGCCCGCGTGACGGTCGAAGATTGCGTTGACAAGGTTCCGAACCGGTTCGAACTGGTGATGCTGGCCGCCCACCGGGCGCGCGAGATCCAGTCGGGTTCGGCCCCTTCGGTCGATCGCGACAATGACAAGAACCCGGTTGTCGCCCTGCGCGAAATCGCCGAGGAAACCCAGTCGGCAGGCAGCCTGCGCGAGCGCATGATCGAAAGCCACCAGACCCAGATCGAGGTGGATGAACCCGAAGAAGACCAGATGGCGCTTCTGATGTCGGGCGAGATCGACCGTCCGATGGCCGATGACATGTCGGAGGAGCGGATGCTGCGCATGCTCATGGAAGCCCAAGGCGAAAACTGAGCAGGAATTAGGCCGTAAGGCCGGGCAGGGCGGTGATGATTGACGTTGAAGACCTCATCGCCCTGGTCCGAAATTACAACCCGCGATCCAATGCCGATCTGATCCGCCGGGCCTATGCCTATGGCATGCAGATGCATGAAGGCCAGTTCCGCAAGTCGGGCGAGCCCTATTTCACCCATCCTGTCGCGGTCGCCGCGATTCTGACCGAACAGCAGTTGGACGATGCCACCATCGTCACTGCGCTGCTGCATGACACCATCGAAGATACCAAGTCCACCTATGGCGAGGTGGCCAAGCTTTTTGGCGAAGATGTCGCCGAGTTGGTCGATGGCGTCACCAAGCTGACCAACCTGCAACTGTCGTCGACCGAATCGCAGCAGGCCGAGAATTTCCGCAAGCTGTTCATGGCCATGTCGAAAGACCTGCGGGTCATTCTGGTCAAGCTGGCGGACCGGCTGCACAACATGCGCACCATCCGCAGCATGCGCCCGGAAAAGCAGGCGCAAAAAGCCCGCGAGACGATGGAGATCTATGCACCCTTGGCGGGGCGCATGGGGATGCAGTGGATGCGCGAGGAGTTGGAGGATCTGGCCTTCAAGGTTCTGAACCCCGAGGCGCGCAATTCGATCATCCGCCGGTTTCTGACGCTGCAAAAAGAAGCCGGCGATGTGGTGCACAAGATCACCGCCGACATTCGCACCGAGCTGGAAAAAGTGCAGATCGAGGCTTCGGTCTATGGGCGGGCGAAAAAGCCCTACTCGATCTGGCGCAAGATGCAGGAAAAGGATCTGGCGTTTTCAAGCCTGTCCGACATCTATGGGTTTCGGGTGATCTGCGAATCCGTGACCGATTGCTACCGCATTCTGGGCGTCATCCACCAACGCTGGCGCGCGGTGCCGGGGCGGTTCAAGGATTACATCAGCCAGCCGAAGTCCAACGGCTATCGGTCGATCCACACCACGGTTTCGGGGCGTGACGGCAAGCGGGTGGAGGTGCAGATCCGCACCCGTGAGATGCATGAGGTGGCCGAGGCCGGGGTGGCCGCGCATTGGTCTTATCGCGAAGGCGTGCGCGCAAAGAATCCCTTTGCGGTCGATCCGGGCAAGTGGATCGCCAGTCTGACCGAGCGGTTGGACGAAGAGGACCACGACGAGTTTTTAGAAAACGTGAAGCTGGAAATGTATTCCGATCAGGTGTTCTGCTTCACGCCCAAGGGGGATGTGGTGCAGTTGCCGCGCGGGGCCACGCCTTTGGACTACGCCTATTCCATCCATACCCGCATCGGCAATTCCTGCGTTTCGGCCAAGGTCGATGGCATCCGCGTGCCTTTGTGGACCCGGTTGAAAAACGGTCAGTCGGTCGAGATCATCACCGCCGAGGGTCAGCGCCCGCAAGCAAGCTGGATTGACATCGTGACCACGGGCCGCGCCAAGGCCGCGATCCGACGGTCCCTGCGCGAGGAAGATCGCGGGCGTTTTGTGCGGCTGGGTCAGGAACTGGCACGGGCCGCCTTTGAACATGTGGGCAAGAAAGCTACCGACAAGGCCTTGCGCACGGCGGCCAAGATGCTGGGCGTGCCGGATGAGGATGAATTGCTGGCGCGGCTGGGGTCGGCCGAACTGACCGCGCGCAAGGTGGTCGAAACGCTTTACCCCGAACTGTCGCTCTCGGTGGTCGAGGAGGTTGAAACCGCGCGCCCCGTCGTCGGCCTGACCGATGAGCAGACCTTCCGCCGCGCGCAATGTTGCCAGCCCTTGCCGGGCGAACGCATTGTCGGGATCACCTATCGCGGGCAAGGCGTGGTGGTCCACGCCATCGACTGCCCCGCGCTGGAGGAATTCGAGGAACAGCCTGGCCGTTGGGTTGACCTGCATTGGCATGCCGGCCGTCACAAGGCGGTGAACACCGTCAGCCTTGAGGTCACAATCTCGAATGATGCGGGGGTTCTGGGGCGTATATGCACCTTGATCGGCGAGCAGAAGGCCAATATCTCGGACCTGCGCTTCACCGAGCGCAAACCAGATTTTTATCGCTTGATCGTTGATGTTGACTTGCGCGATGTGGAGCATCTCCACATGGTTATGACCGCGCTGGAAGCCGAGACGGATGTGGCGCAGGTTGCCCGTCATCGGGATGTGACACGAAAGCCCTAAGGCGGGGCAGGGTTCGGGCGCTGGCCCGAAGGGAAGGAAACGGGTTGGTCTTCAAGCGCAGAGATCCCTTGTCTTGGGGCGCATGGCTGCGTGAGCAGGTCTACCCGCGTTCCGGGTTCAAGCGCGCCACGCGCTATGTGATCCATCGCATGCGTCGCCTGCCCGATCAGCCGCATAAGGTGGCGCGCGGCGTGTTTGCCGGGTCGCTGGTGGGGTTTCTGCCTTTGCCGGGCATGCAGTTCATCGCCGCATGGGCGGCCAGCCGGGCGATCAATGGCAATCTGCTGGCCGCGCTCTTGGCGACCTTCAACACCAACCCGATCACCACGCCCTTTTTCGCCGTTCTGGCCATGACCTTGGGTCATTGGATGCTGGGCATCGAAAAGCCGCTGTCGTGGGAATATATCAGCGGTGCCACCGAACAGGCCGCCACGGATCTGTGGTTCAACACGCTGGCGATCTTCAACGGCGATGTGGTGAACTGGGATGGCCTGATCCAGTTCTGGCACGAGATTTACTTGCCCTATTTCATCGGGGCGCTTGGGCCGGGCATCATCCTCAGCCTGATCGGCTATTACATCACCATTCCCCTGGTCGAGGCCTATCAAAAGGCGCGCGCTGCCAAGGCGGATGATCGCAAGGAGCGGCGACGCAAGCTGAAAGTGACCCTGGCCGAGGCCGCCGCCCGCTTGCGCCCGCACCGCGAAGGCGACAAAGTCGTGCCGAAAGAGCCGGACGGGCGAAAGCCCGACGAACATTGAGTGCTAAAGGAGCAGGCCATGGACAAGCTGCGTCTGGGAGTGAACATCGACCATGTGGCCACTGTTCGCAACGCCCGTGGTTCGGTCTGGCCTGACCCGTTGCGCGCGGCCCTTTTGGCGGAAACCGCGGGGGCCGATGGCATCACCGCCCATCTGCGCGAAGACCGCCGCCATATCCGCGATGCCGATATGGAAGCCTTGCGCGCAGGCATCGGCATTCCGCTGAACTTTGAATGTGCTGCCACCGAGGAAATGGCCGCAATTGTCCTGCGGTTGAAGCCGCATGCGGTCTGTCTTGTTCCCGAACGCCGCGAAGAACGCACGACCGAAGGCGGCCTTGATGTGGCGGGGGATGAGACCCGGCTTGCCCGCTATGTCGCCCCCCTGCGGCAGGCAGGTTGCCGGGTGTCGATGTTCATCGGCCATGCCGAAAACCAGATCCGCGCCTCGGCGCGGATCGGTGCCGCGGTGGTGGAGTTGCACACTGGCCACTATTCCGACCTGCACGCCGAGGGCCGGCTGGACGAGGCAGAGGCAGAGCTTGACGCCCTGCGCAGGGGCGCGGCGCTGGCCCATTCGCTGGGCCTTGAGGTGCATGCGGGCCACGGCCTGACCTATGACAACGTGGCCCCGATCGCCGCGATCCCCGAAGTGCGGGAACTGAATATCGGCCATTTCCTGATCGGTGAGGCGATCTATCTCGGCCTTGGCTCTGCCATCGAGGAAATGCGCCGCCGGATGGATCAGGCCAGAGGATAAGGGGTCTGGCCCCCCGGTGCCAAACACCATGCCAAACCCCGTGCCAAACTTGACTCCCGCTTCCCCACCCCGCATGAAGCGGCCAATCTGACGCAAAGGCGATCCACATGGCAAAATCCGAAGGCGGCATTGGCGAAACGATCAAGACCGTGGTCTGGGCGCTGCTGATTGCAGGCGTCTTTCGCACGCTGTTTTTTCAACCGTTCTGGATCCCGTCGGAATCGATGAAATCGACCTTGCTGATTGGCGATTTCATCTTTGTGAACAAGATGGCCTATGGCTATTCGCGCTATTCCTGCCCCTTTGGCATCTGCCCGATCTCGGGCCGTATCCTGAGTGGTGAGCCGCAGCGCGGCGATGTGGTGGTGTTCCGCCACCCGGTCAATGGGGCTGACATGATCAAGCGGTTGGTCGGTCTGCCGGGTGACAAGATCCAGATGAAGCAGGGCGTGCTTTACATCAACGGCGCCGCCGCGCCGCAGGTGCCCGATGGCACCTTTGAAGAAGTGTTCGAACCACAAGGGCCGATGGGCAACCGTCCGCGCTGTGAAAACGCGCCGAACCTGGGCGAAATTTGTCAAAAACCGCGGTTCATCGAAACCCTGCCCGAAGGCAAGCAACATGCTGTGCTGAACCTTGAAGATGGGCCGGGCGACAATACCGATGTCTACACCGTGCCGGAAAAGCATTACTTCTTCATGGGCGACAACCGCGACAATTCGCTGGACAGCCGTTTTGCGCAGACCTCGGGCGGGGTGGGGTTCGTGCCTGAGGAATACCTGATCGGCCGCGCCGACCGGGTGGTGTTCTCGTCGGCGGGCGCGCGGATGCTGTTTTTCTGGACTTGGCGCAGCGACCGCTACTTGCAGGCTGTCGAGTAAGCATGCCCTTTCTGCCGGCGCTTTTCGATCTGAACGGTACGGCGACCCGCAAGCAGGCCTTGCGGGTTTTCCTTGTTCTGCTTGTGGCGCTGATTTGCCTTGCGCTGGTGCGGTTGTCCTGGCCGTCAGCGGAACGCTTTGTCGATCCGCTGGTGGGGCTGATCGTGGTCTGGTGGTTTGCAACCGCGGTGCGCCGCCTTCATGATGCGGGCCATAGCGGCGGCTGGGCCTTGCTGCTGCTGGTGCCTTATGTCGGCGTGCTTGTCGCGATCTGGGTGCTGATGTTGCGCGGTGAGCGGCCTTTCAACAACAGCCACGCCGGTCTGCGGGCCGCAGGAACCGTGGGGCTGGTGTTGATGGCGGTCATGTCGCTGTCGCGGGTTTTCTGGGCGCCGTATTGGAACCCATCGGACGCGATGAAACCCAGCTTGCTGGTGGGGGATTATCTTGCCACGCGATATGCCCGCGCCGAAAATCTGACCCGTGGCGATGTTGCGGTCTTTCGCCATCCGGTGACGGGTGTGCCGGTGGTCGCGCGGTTGATCGGCCTTCCGGGCGATCATGTCCAGATGGCGGGCGGCGCTGTGGTGGTGAATGATGCGGTGCTTACGCAGAGCGATGCCGGAATGATGTCCGAGCTTTTCCTGCCGCAGGGGCCGATGCGGCTGCTGCCGCGCTGCACCAATGGCGTGGTGGGGATTGGCGGGCGCTGTGATTTGGCGCTGTTGCGCGAAACCCTGCCCAATGGGCGAAGCTATCTGACCGGCAATCTGGACGACCACGGTTTTGCCGACAATACCGATGTCTTCACGGTGCCGGCAGGGCAACTGTTCTTCCTTGGCGATCACCGCGACCATTCTGCCGACAGCCGCTTTGCCCAAGCGGCGGGCGGCTTGGGCTTTGTGCCCGCCGAAAATGTGATAGGACGGGTGACACGCGTGGTGTTCTCCTCTGCCGGAACCTATCTTTGGCAGATATGGGACTGGCGCGGTGAGCGCATATTCAAGGCCGTGGAATGAGACTTTCGGCAGATCTTCTGGCTTTTCAGGGCCGCATCGGACATGTGTTCCGCCAACCCGCCCTGCTGGTGCGGGCGGTGACGCATTCGTCGATCTCGTCGCCGACGCGCCCCGACAATCAGCGGCTGGAGTTTCTGGGCGACCGGGTGCTGGGTCTGGTGATGTCCGAAGCCCTGCTTGCCGCGGATGGCAAAGCCTCGGAGGGGCAACTTGCACCGCGTTTCAATGCCTTGGTGCGCAAGGAAACCTGCGCCGAAGTTGCGCGCGAGGTCGGCCTTGGCGATGTGCTGAAGCTGGGCAGATCGGAAATGCTGTCCGGCGGGCGCCGGAAAGAGGCGCTCTTGGGCGATGCGATGGAAGCTGTTATCGCGGCGACCTATCTTGACAGCGGATTTGATGCGGCGAAGGCGCTGGTGTTGCGCCTATGGGGTGTCCGCATCGGCGCGGTCGAAACAGACGCGCGGGATCCGAAGACCAGCTTGCAGGAATGGGCGCAGGCCCGCGCCATGAAGCCGCCAAGCTATACCGAACTTGGCCGTGACGGCCCCGACCATGCCCCGCAATTCACCGTCGAGGTGAGACTCGACAATGGCGCGACGGAAATCGCCCGCGCCGGAACCAAACGCGCCGCCGAACAGGCCGCAGCCCGGACGCTTCTGTCCCGGATGGAGACTTTGAATGACTGACGACACACGCGCCGGATTTGTCGCCCTGATCGGCGAGCCGAATGCCGGGAAATCGACGCTTCTGAACCGGATGGTGGGCGCCAAGGTGTCGATCGTCACCCACAAGGTGCAGACCACCCGGGCGCGGATCCGGGGGATTGCCATCGAGGGGGAAAGCCAGATCGTCTTTGTCGACACCCCCGGGATTTTCCGCCCGCGTCGGCGGTTGGACCGGTCGATGGTCAAGGCGGCTTGGGGCGGGGCCTCGGATGCTGATATCGTGGTTCTCTTGATCGAGGCGCATCGCGGGCTGACCGAGGGGGCGCAGGCGATCATTGACCGTCTGCGCGATGAGATGCCGCGCGGCAAGCCGGTGGCCTTGGCGATCAACAAGATCGACCGGGTGAAGGCCGAGGTGCTTCTGGCGCTGGCGCAGAAGGTGAATGAGGCGTTTCCCTTTGCCAAGACCTTCATGATTTCGGCCGAGCGTGGCCATGGCGTCGACGCCTTGCGCGAATGGCTGGCGGCAGAGGTGCCGGAAGGCCCTTGGTTCTATCCCGAAGACCAGATCGCCGACCTGCCGATGCGGATGATCGCCGCTGAGATGACCCGCGAAAAGCTGACGCTGCGGCTGCATGAGGAATTGCCCTATCAACTGACCGTCGAGACCGAGAAATGGGAAGACAAGCCCGATGGATCGACCCGGATCGACCAGATCGTCTATGTCTCGCGCGATGGGCATAAAGGCATCGTGTTGGGCAATGGCGGTGAGACGATCAAGGCCATCGGCACGGCGGCGCGGGCCGAAATCGCGGCCTTCCTTGACCGCAAGGTGCATCTGTTTTTGCAGGTGAAGGTGCGCGAGAACTGGCAGGAGGAGGCCGAGCGCTATTCCGAGATGGGTTTGGATTTCAAGGACGGCGATGCCTGATCCGGGGGCGGAATTTGCGCAAATTCCGGGCCATTTGGCAGGGTTTGTGCGGGTGGCGGATGTCGGGGCCTCCGGCGGGGGTATTTTTGCCAAGATGAAAGCATGAGCCTGCGTCTGGCGACCAGCGTCTGGGTGGCGGCCTATCTCGCGCGGCTGCGGACGGCGGGGCTTGCGGCCTATGTTGTCGCCAAGGGCGATCCGACGGCGGGGACCGTGGTGGTGAAGTTGGTGCGGCCCGGCGGCATGGCGCGCGCCATGGCGCGGCGGTTTGATTTTGAGACAGGCGCGCGGCCATGGGCGGTTCTGGCCGAAGGCGAGGAGCGCGAGGTGGATGCGCTTTTGCTGCGCGAGCGGGGGCGCGACCCGGATCTCTGGCTGATTGATGTCGAGGATATGGGCGGTATGGGTCTTTTGGACGCCGAGGGGCTGGCCGACGGCTGAGCCTTGTCTTTTCCCCCGGTGTGGCCCGATAGTCGGATCATGGATTGGCAGGACGAGGGCTGCATCATTGCCGTGCGCGCGCATGGTGAAACGGCAGCGATCATCGAAGTCTTCACGGCGGCGCATGGGCGACATGCGGGCGTGGTGCGCGGTGGCGCATCGCGGAAGATGGCGGCTGTCTTGCAGCCGGGGTCGCAGGTGGCCGTCACCTGGCAGGCGCGGTTGTCAGAGCATATGGGGGCTTTCACCGTTGAACCTGTGCAGTCGCGTGCCGGGTTGATGGGGGACCGGCTGGGCTTGGCGGGGCTGAACGCGATTTGTGCCATGCTGCATCTCGCCCTGCCCGAGCGGGAGGCCCATCCCGGCCTTTGGCGGGCGACGATGGCGCTTTTGGCCGCGCTGGAGCGCAGCGCCGATTGGCCGGAGCAATATTTGCGTTGGGAAGCGGTGCTGCTGGAGGAGTTGGGCTTTGGTCTGGATCTGGGGCGCTGTGCGGTGACCGGCGCGCGGGAGGGGTTGGCCTATGTCAGCCCCAAGACCGGGCGTGCGGTAAGCCTTGCGGGTGCGGGCGATTGGGCGGCGCGGCTTTTGCCCTTGCCACAGGTGCTTTTGGGGCAGGGCCGGGCAAGCGGCGCGGAACTGGCGCAGGGCTTTGCTGTCACCGGGCATTTTCTGGCCCGTTCTCTGGAGCCGATCTTGCGCGGACATCCGCTGCCTGCGGCGCGTGCGCGGCTTCTCGATCTGTTGGCGACGCTTTGACGTCGCGGATAGACTCGGTTGCCGTCGCAGAAGCGGCTAAGTTCACCGCATGGCTTTGCGTTACATCCCCCTGCATCTGAAACACCCGGCGACCCCGAAGATCACCGATTTCGCTGTTCTTTCCGGTTTGGAGGCCGCCGTGCGCGGCACGTTGATTTCGACCGTGCCGATTGCGGTCTATGACGCCTTTGGCTCTGCCAGCAATCTGTCGACGGTCTATTTGATGGCCGGGGTCATCACGCTGTTCTGGGGGCTGTTGGTGCCGCGTCTGACGCAGTTGTTGCCGCGTCGCTGGGTCTATTCGGCGGGTTGCGGGCTGTATCTGGTGGCGATGGCGCTGTTCATTGCCGGCACGCCGATCACGGTTCAACTGGCGATCCTGATTTCGGCCATGGCAACGGTGACGACCTTTGTCTGTCTGAACGCCTATGTGTTGGACTATGTGGCGCGCGCCGATCTGGGGCGCACGCAGGGGCAGCAAATGGTCTATGCCGCCGTGCCATGGGCGGTTGGCCCGTTGACCGGGGTCTGGCTGCGCGGGCTGTGGGGACCGTTGCCATTTCTGGTGGCAGGGGGCTTTGCGCTGCTGTTGCTGGCGGTGTTTTGGTATCTGCGCTTGGGCAATGGCAAGCAGATCACCCGTGCCAAGGGGCCTGCGGTCAATCCCTTGGCCTATCTGGGGCGGTTCTTCCGGCAACCGCGCCTGATCATCGGCTGGCTTTTCGCGGTGTTTCGCAGCTGTGGCTGGTGGGTTTATGTCGTCTATGTGCCGGTTTTCTGCATCGAAAGCGGTTTGGGCGACAAGCTGGGCGGCGTGATGCTGTCGATCAGCAATGCCTCGCTGTTGCTTTCGCCGATGATGGCCCGCGCCGCGCGGCGGTTGACGGTGCGGTGGTCGTTGCTGTTCGCGCTGGCTTACTGTGCCACCTTGTTCATTGCGGCGACGATCTTTTCGCCCGTGCCGATGCTCGCCTTGGCGGCGCTGTTCTGCGCCTCTTTTGGGCTGGTGATGCTGGATGTGGTGGGCGGCCTGCCATTCCTGATGGCGGTGAAACCGTCAGAGCGGGCCGAGATGGCTGCCGTCTATTCCAGCTTCCGCGATGTGTCGGGAATTTTGACGCCCGGTGCGGCCTATCTGGTGCTGCTGGTCTTTCCGCTGTCCGGGATCTTCGCCGCCAGCGGCTTTGCCTTTGGCCTGTCGTGGTGGCTGGCGCGGAACCTGCATCCGCGCCTTGGCACACCGCGCCCGTCGCGCGGCGGGGTTTTGGAAGGCGGGGTTTAGAGCGTGTCTGGTTCACGCTGAACCAAGAGGGATCGAAAAGCCAGTTCGCGCGCATGCGAGAGGCAGGGCTTTTCGATTCCGCTTGAACCGGACAGGCTTTAGTCGAGCAGCCGCCGCGCGATGACTTGCGCCTGAATTTCCGCCGCCCCTTCAAAGATGTTCAGGATGCGCGCATCGCAAAGGATGCGGCTGATCTGGTATTCCATGGCAAAGCCATTGCCGCCGTGGATTTGCAGCGCGTTGTCGGCGGAAGACCAAGCCACGCGGGCGCCGAGAAGCTTGGCCATCCCCGCCTCAAGATCGCAGCGTTTGTCATGGTCTTTCTGCCAGGCGGAGAAATAGGTGAGCTGGCGGGCCACCATGATTTCGACCGCCATCATGGCAAGTTTCGAGGCAATCCGGGGAAACTCGATCAGAGATTTACCGAATTGCTTGCGGTCTTCGGCGTATTTCATGCCGGTTTCCAAGGCCGACTGCGCCACGCCAATGGCGCGGGCGCCGGTCTGGATGCGGGCGGATTCGAAGGTTTGCATCAATTGCTTGAAGCCCTGCCCCGGCACGCCGCCCAGAAGGTTGTCGGCGGCCACCTTGAAGGCGTCGAACGCGAGTTCGTATTCCTTCATGCCGCGATAGCCCAAGACCTCGATCTCGCCGCCGGTCATGCCGGGGGTGGGGAAGGGGGCCGCGTCGGTGCCGGGGGTTTTCTCGGCCAGAAACATCGACAGGCCCCGGTAATCGGTGGTCTCGGGGTCGGTGCGTGCGAGCAGCGTCATCACATGGGTGCGGGCGGCGTGGGTGATCCAGGTCTTGTTGCCGGTCACCTCCCAGCCTTCCTCGGTGCGCACGGCGCGGGTGCGCAAAGAGCCAAGGTCGGACCCGGTGTTCGGTTCGGTGAAGACGGCGGTGGGCAGGGTTTCGCCCGATGCCAGACGCGGCAGCCATTTGGCCTTTTGTTCCGGGGTGCCGCCGCAAAGGATCAGTTCGGCGGCGATTTCAGAGCGGGTGCCAAGGGAACCCACGCCGATATAGCCGCGTGAAAGTTCTTCGGACACCACCACCATCGAGGCTTTGGACAGGCCAAAGCCGCCGAATTCTTCCGGGATGGTCAGGCCGAATACCCCCATTCCGGCAAGATCCTGAATGATCTCCATCGGAATCAACTGATCGTCGAGGTGCCATTGATGCGCAAAGGGGATGACCTTTTCTTCGGCATAGCGGCGGAACTGGTCGCGGATCATCTCCAATTCTTCGTCCAGCCCGGTGGCGCCAAAGGTGGCGCGGCCATGGTTGTCGCGCATCAGCGTCACCAGACGTTCGCGGGCGGCATGGGTATTGCCATGAGCCATCAGCCGGGCGGCAGCGGCGCAGGGGGCGGGCGGCGTGACACCAAGATCAGACAGCCGGGCCATTTCGCCTTGGCTCATCGGGATGCCGCCACGAATCTGCGTCAGATATTCGCCATAGGCGATCTGTAACAACAGGCCTTCCATTTCGCCAAAGGTTCCGGCTTCGGTCAGGCGCAAGGCCCAAGCCCGCATCTGGCGCAGGGCCTCGGTATAGGTGGCCAGCCATGACAGCGCATGGGCGGCATATTGATTTGTTTCCAGGGCCGCGCCGGAAATCTTGTCGCCTTGGGTGACCAACTGGCGCAGCGCCTCACGCGCCCCGGTGAACAGGGCTTCGACTTCGGGCAAAGCCTCGGCGGTCAGGGGCAGGAGGTCATCCAGAAGCGCGGGGGTGCGGGCGTCAAGGGCCATGGTCAGTCCTTAAGGGATTCTGCGATTGCGAAAAGGGTTAGAGATTTTGCAGTCGCAGCGCAATATCATTTCGTGAAATGGGGTATGAGTTGATGGAATATGTCGCGGAGATTTTCGCCGTGCAGGGTCGCGCCATGCAGGCTATGTCTGCGGCCAAAGGGAGGGTGCCGTGAACCATTTGGTCGTTTTGATCGGCGAGTCCGCCTTTTGGGCGGCTTTTGCGGTGACGCTTTTTGCGGGCTTCGTGAAAGGTGTGGCCGGGTTCGCCATGCCTTTGATCATGATCTCCAGCTTTTCGGCCTTCCTGCCGCCGGAACAGGCCTTGGCCGGGCTGATCCTTCCGACGCTTGTCACCAATATCAGCCAAGCCACAAGGCAGGGGCTGGTGGCGGCATGGGACAGCGTCAAGGTCTATCACCGGTTTCTGATTGCGACCTTGGTGATGATTGTCATCTCGGCGCAATTCGTGGCCGTAATCCCGCAGGGTCTGTTCCTGCTGTTATTGGGGATGCCGATCACGGCCTATGCGCTGGCGCAATTGACAGGCCGCAGCCTTGCCCTGCGGTTGGAACATCGGGGCCGCGCTGAATGGGCCTTGGGCGCGGTGGGCGGGCTATATGGCGGGGTTTCCGGGGTCTGGGGACCGCCCTTGATCGTCTATTTGCTCTCGGTGGGGGCGGACAAGACCGAGACGGTGCGCGTGCAGGGCGTGGTGTTCTTTCTGGGCGCGGTGGTGCTGTTGTCGGCGCATTTGCACACCGGGCTGATGGCCGGGGCGAACCTGTGGTTTTCTGCGGCCTTGGTTCTTCCGGCGATCATCGGCCAAGTCTTCGGCCAAAGGCTGCAAGACAATATGGATCAGGCCCGCTTTCGGCGCTGGACCCAAGGGCTGTTGGTCCTGACGGGGGTCAATCTGGTCTGGCGGTCGCTGACGCTTTGAACGCAAAAGGCCCCCGCGCATCGGCAGGGGCCTTTGAAATAATCGTGCGAACCAGCCTCAGCCGATGGCGGCAGCTTTCACGTCGGTGTCGACATGAGGCAGATACTGGCCGAAGTTGTCAGAGAACATCTTGACCAGCTTCGCGGCCTGCGCGTCATATGCGGCCTTGTCGGCCCATGTGGCCTTGGGGTCCAGAAGCGCGGCATCGACGCCCGGCACTTCGACCGGAACCTCAAAGCCAAAATTAGCGTCCTTGCGGAACTTCACCTTGTTGAGCGAGCCATCGAGGGCGGCAGAGAGCAGCGCCCGGGTGGCCTTGATCGGCATGCGCCGCCCGGTGCCGAAAGCGCCGCCCGACCAGCCGGTGTTGACCAGCCAGCAGGTAGCACCGGTTTGCGCGATTTTCTCCTGCAACAGCTTGCCGTAAACTTCCGGGCGGCGCGGCATGAAGGGGGCGCCGAAACAGGTCGAGAAGGTGGGGGTGGGTTCGACCACGCCGCGCTCGGTGCCGGGGGTCTTTGAGGTGAAGCCGGACAGGAAGTGATACATCGCCTGCGCAGGCGTCAGCCGCGCGATGGGCGGCAACACACCATAAGCGTCACAGGTCAGCATGATGACGTTCTTCGGCTGACCGCCCAGACCGGTGGCAGAAGCGTTGGAGATATACTCCAGCGGATAGGCGCAGCGGGTGTTTTCCGTCAGTGATTTGTCGGCGAAGTCCAGTTCCAGCGTTTCGGGATCATAGACCATGTTTTCCACCACGGTCGCGAATTTGTGGGTGGTGGCGTAGATCTCGGGTTCCGCCTCGGCGGACAGGTTGATGGTTTTCGCATAGCAGCCGCCTTCAAAGTTGAAGGTGCCATTGCCCGACCAGCCGTGTTCATCATCACCAATCAGCGTGCGGTCAGGGGCGGCGGAAAGCGTGGTCTTGCCGGTGCCGGAAAGGCCAAAGAAGATCGCGGTTTCATCCAGCTTGCCCGGCGCATGGTTGGCCGAGCAGTGCATCGGCATCACGCCCTTTTCCGGCAGGATATAGTTGAGCAGGGTAAAGACCGACTTCTTGTTCTCGCCCGCATAGGCGGTGTTGCCGATCAGGATCAGCTTCTTGTCAAAGTTCAGCGCGATCACGGTTTCGGTGCGGCAGCCATGCTTGGCCGGATCGGCCTTGAAGGACGGGCAGTTGATGATCGTCCATTCCGGGTTGAAGCTGTCCAGCTCGGCCCGTTCCGGGCGGCGCAGCATGTGGCGGATGAAAAGCCCGTGCCAAGCCAGTTCGGTTACAACCCGCACATCCAGCCGGTGCGCCGGATCGGCGCCACCGAAAAGATCCTGCACGAAATAATCGCGGCCCTTCATATGGGCCAGCATGTCGGCATGCAGGCGGTCAAAAGCCTCGGGGGCCATGGCCGCGTTGTTTTCCCACCAGATGGTGTTTTCCACCGAGGGCGTGCGGACCACGAATTTATCTTTCGGTGAACGGCCGGTGAACTGGCCGGTGGTGCACAGGAAAGCGCCCCCCTTGCCCAACCGCCCTTCGCCACGGGCAACGGCCGTTTCGACCAAAGCAGGCTCGATATAGTTGTAATAGACGTTGCCCAGTCCCGTGATGCCTTGCGCTTCAAGCGTTGCCTTGGGGTTTACACGTCCATTCGTCATCCTGCTTGCTCCCGTTTCCGCCCTTGGGCGGGTGGTCCAAAATCGGGGGGCCGGGCCATGGCACCCCCAGCTGACGGGCGGCGGGCCGCCCATGGCCGCCCTATAACATGGTGATTTTGGAGGGAATAGGACGCAATCACACAGTTAGCGCAACCACTTTCGGATTAGCGCTACCAATTGGGCCTGACAGAGCGAACTGCGGCAAATTAGTCATTCCTTTGGAGTTTTCGACTCTCATAAGAGAGCTTGTGCGATCTGATTCGCACATATTGGTTGATTCCGGGGCCTGGAAAATGGATCATACGAGAAAAAGCAGGCAAGCCGAGCAGGATAGGGAAGCCCAAATATGGCAAGGATCGCCCTTGTAGACGACGACAGGAATATCCTGACGTCGGTATCAATGACTCTTGAGGCTGAAGGTTTCGAGGTGGAAACCTATAATGACGGCCAGTCGGCCCTTGATGCGTTCAACCGCCGCTTGCCCGATATGGCGGTCTTGGACATCAAGATGCCCCGGATGGATGGAATGGATCTGTTGCAACGCCTGCGGCAGAAAACAACCATGCCCGTGATCTTCCTGACCTCGAAAGACGATGAGATCGACGAGGTTCTGGGCCTGCGCATGGGCGCCGATGATTATGTGAAAAAACCCTTCAGTCAGCGGCTTCTGGTGGAACGCATCCGGTCGCTCCTGCGGCGGCAGGACGCCATTGTCACCGGCGAAGTGGCGGTGACGGAAGAAACGAAGATCATCGAGCGTGGCCATCTGCGGATGGACCCGTTGCGTCATGCCGTTGTCTGGAAAGGCAAGGATGTGTCGCTGACCGTGACCGAATTCATGCTGTTGCAGGCTCTGGCGCAACGGCCCGGCTTCGTGAAGTCGCGCGATCAACTGATGGACGTCGCCTATGACGATCAGGTCTATGTCGATGATCGCACGATCGACAGCCATATCAAGCGGTTGCGCAAGAAGATGCGCTCGGTCGACGAAGAATTCTCGGCGATCGAGACACTCTACGGCATCGGCTATCGTTACAACGAAGAATGACCGCTGTCGGCAAAATCGAGATGACCACGGCAAAACCCGCGAAAACCGGGGATTTGTTGCTGGGCGAAGACTGGGTGTCGCCCGACGCCGCCGTTGACCCGACCATTTCCGAGGGTCGGGCGCGGCGTGGGCTGATTTCCCTTAACCGTTCGCCTTTGGCCCGCAAGATCATCGTGTTCAACCTGATGGCGCTGGTTGTGCTGGTGTCGGGCGTGTTGTTTCTGAACCCGTTCCGCGACAGCCTCGTGGTGCAGCGCGAAAAGGCCTTGGTGACAGAGGCCCAGCTGGTGGCCAATGTGGTCAGCGCGGCACAGGCCGATGGGCGGGGCTTGCCGCGCTCTTTGGGCGATATCGCCGTTGGTCCGGGGCTGGAGGTCTTTCTGTTCGACCCCGCCGGCGCCTTGATTGCCCAAGGTCAGGGAAAGGCGCGCCCGGGTCTGGCGCAGGAAAAGCCGCGATCGACGGTCATTACCGATTTTCTGAACACGATCTGGAGCGGTGTCTCTGGCGTCATTGGCGGCGACACGTCGCAATATGGGCCCGCGACGGGCATCAGTCTTGCGCGTGAGATGTTCGCCAAGTCCGCCTTGGGCGAAACCGCGTCCTCCACAGGGCAGGGTGTGGGCGGCGGCACGATCTTTTCCGTGGCAACGCCCGTCTTGCAGGCGAATGTGGTGACTGGCGTGGTTGCGCTGGCCTCGGCCGAAGGCGAGATTGACCGTTTGGTGCGCTATGAGCGCGAGCAAATCCTGCAAATGTTTGTGATCGCCTTGCTGGTGTCGATTGGCCTCAGCCTTGTTTTGGCTTCGACCATTGCCAACCCGCTCTCCGATCTGGCCGCCGCCGCCGAGCTGGGCCGCGACCGCGATGCGCGCAAATTGTCACCCGGTCGCATCCGTATTCCCGATCTCGCCGCGCGTCCCGATGAAATCGGGCGCTTGTCGGTCGCCATGCGCGGCATGGTTGCCGCCCTTTATGACCGCATCGACGCCAATGAACAATTCGCCGCCGACGTCAGCCATGAAATCAAGAACCCGCTGGCCAGTTTGCGCTCGGCCGTGGGGTCATTGCGTCTGGTAAAGAAAGAAGAACATCGCGAGAAACTGCTGGAGGTCATTGATCACGACGTACGCCGCCTTGATCGCTTGGTCAGTGACATTTCCAATGCCTCGCGGCTGGACAGCGAATTGGTGAAGGAGGAAGAAGAAGAATTCAACCTGCTGACCACGCTGACCAACCTGTCAGAGTTCCTTGGCCAGCAAGCGGCGGAAAAGGGCGTTGAGTTCATCACGGATTTCCCCGGCGAACCGATTGTCGTGCATGGGTTGGAAGGTCGTCTTGCGCAGGTTTTCGTGAACCTTATCACCAATGCGATTTCCTTTTGCGAAGATGGCGATGCCGTGCGCGTTTGGGCGCGCCGCCGCGAAAACCGGGTGCTGATCGTGGTCGAGGATACCGGGCCGGGTATCCCGGAACCGGCGCTGACCAAGGTCTTCAAGCGGTTCTACTCTGACCGCCCCGCCAATCACTTCGGCAACAACTCTGGCCTTGGCCTGTCGATTTCGAAACAGATCGTCGAGGCCCATGGCGGGGTGATCTGGGCCGAGAACATCCGCCCGACCAACGCAGATCCAACCTCGGATCCCTTGGGCGCGCGCTTTGTCGTCGGTCTGCCGATTTGACCGCGACGGCGCCGGTTTTGCTGCACGCAAGCTGTGTGGCGGTCAAGGGCAAGGCGCTGTTGATAACCGGGCCATCGGGGGCTGGAAAATCGGCGCTGGCCCTTCAGATGATGGCCCTTGGGGCCGATCTGGTGGCCGATGACCAGACGCTGCTGCGGCCAAGCGCGGGCAAGCTTATCGCCACCGCGCCGCAGGCGACCGCCGGCCTTATCGAGGCCCGCTTTCTCGGGCTGCTGAACGCCCCCTATCTGGCCGAGGCCGAGGTCGCTTTGGTGATCGACCTTTCACGTGAGGAAGCCGACCGCTTGCCGCCCTGCCGCGAGATCACCCTGGCCGGTATCTCCTGCGCCCTTGCCTATTCCTGCGCCGCACCCCATCTTCCAGCTTCGCTCATGTGCTGGCTGGCACATGGTCGCCATGCCTGAAAGGAAGAAGCTGTGCCAGCGCCGACAGAACTGCCGCCCCAGGAACATCGGCTGATCCTTGTCACCGGCCCGTCTGGTGCCGGGCGCTCGACCGCCATTCATGCGCTTGAGGATCTTGGCTATGAGGCCATCGACAACCTGCCCCTGTCGCTGATTCCGCGACTGACCGATGGGCCAACCATTGGCCACCCGATCGCGCTGGGCATTGATGTGCGCAACCGCGATTTCAGCGCCACCGCCCTGATCGAACTGATCGACACCCTGACCCGCGATCCGCGTGTCGGGCTGGAACTCCTGTATCTCGATTGCGGGCCGGATACGTTGATTCGCCGCTTCAGCCAAACCAAGCGCCGCCACCCCTTGGCCTCGGTCGAGACGCCGACCGAAGGCATCACGCGCGAGATTGACTTGCTGGCCCCGATCCGGGTGCGCGCCGATCACCTTATCGACACCACCGAAATGTCGCCCCATGATCTGAAGGCCGAAATCCAGACATGGTTCAGCAAGGGTGCGGCCGCGCCGATGGCGGTTTCCGTGCAAAGTTTCAGCTACAAGCGCGGTCTGCCGCGCGGGCTTGATATGGTCTTTGACTGCCGTTTTTTGCGCAATCCTTATTGGAACCCCGATTTGCGGCAGAAAGACGGGCGTGACGCGCAGGTGGCCGCCCATGTCGCCGACGATCCGCGTTTTGAAGATTTCATCGCGCGGGTGTCGGGTTTGCTCCTGATGTTGCTTCCGGCGCATCTCGCCGAAGGCAAGGCGCATCTGGCGATCGGCTTTGGCTGTACCGGCGGGCAACACCGTTCGGTTGCAGTTGCAGAAAAAATGGGCAAGGTGCTTGCGGATGCGGGCTGGCCGGTGTCAAAACGGCATCGGGAACTGGAACGACGCGGCGCTGAGGCTGTGCCGGGGAAATCGGGGTAACGGGCGCGTGATCGGAATCGTGATCGTGGCACATGGGGGTTTGGCGCGCGAGTATCTCGCCGCGATCGAACATGTCGTGGGGCCGCAAACGGCGATCCGCGCCATCACCATTGAAGACGACCATGACCGGGGGCAAAAGCAAGCCGAAATCTGTGCTGCCACCGATGCGGTCGATCAGGGTGAGGGCGTGGTTTTGGTAACGGACATGTTCGGAGGCTCGCCCTCGAATCTGTCGCTCATGGCCTGTGCCGGGGCCGGGCGGCGCATCCTTTATGGCGCGAACCTGCCGATGCTCATCAAACTGGCGAAATCCCGCGACCTTCCGGTCGCCGAGGCGGTTGCGCTGGCACTGGAAGCGGGGCGCAAATACATCAACAGTCTCGATCTGGGTGGGGGGGACGCCGCATGACCGCGCAAGTCCTGAGAATCGTCAACGAAAAGGGGCTGCACGCCCGCGCCTCTGCCAAATTCGTCGAGGTGGTTGAGGCGCATGACGCCATGGCAGAGGTCACCAAGGACGGCATGACTGTTTCAGGGGATTCAATCATGGGTCTTTTGATGTTGGCAGCCTCGCGCGGAACCTCTATTGAGGTTCGGACAAGCGGGGCGCAGGCGGCCGAACTCGCCGGCGCGCTAGAGGCCTTGATAGCCAACCGCTTTGGCGAGGACCGCTGACGCGGTCGATCGACGGGAAGGCTTGGGTTCGTGACCGACACGCCGCATCTGCAAGACACTGGACTGGCCGGGACAGAGCCGAAGCCAGAGCGCGCCTATGACATGCGGCGGCTGTCTTACGCGGGCACCTTCAAGAACCCGTTCAAGGCGGGCAGCATCCGTGCCTTGGAATGGCTGACCGCCAAGGTCACGCTCTTGCGTCTGATCCGCAGTTTCGAAAAATCTGGCGCGCCATTCGGGGCGCCGTTCTGGCCCAAGGCCATCCGCCACATGGGCATCCGCATCGACACGCCGGATGCGGAAATTGCGCGTATTCCCAAGACCGGGCCGCTGGTTGTGGTTGCCAATCACCCCTCGGGCCTTGTCGATGGCATGGTGATGGCCGAAATGGTCAACCGCGTGCGGTCGGATTTCAAGATTCTGACCCGCAGCCTGCTGACCGGTATCCCCGAGGTCGAGGAATTCATGATTCCCGTCCCCTTCCCGCATGAGGACAACGCCCGCGAACTGGGGCTGCAAATGCGGGACGAAACCATGCGGCACCTGAAGGCGGGCGGGGTCATCATCCTGTTCCCTGCGGGCAAGGTGGCGATGTCCGAAGGGTGGTGGGGCCCGGCGATTGAGGCGGAGTGGAACGTTTTCACCCACAAGATCGTGCGGTCTTCCGGTGCCACCATCCTGCCGATCTTCTTCCCCGGCCAGAACAGCCGTGCCTTCCTGATTGCCAACAAGCTGTCAGATACGGTGCGGCAGGGCTTGCTGTTGCATGAAATCAAGCGAGCCCTGTTCAAGCCGCAGCGCCCCTTCATCGGCGAGCCGATCCCGGCAAGCGAGCTTGCCAATTGGGAAGGCAACCCACGCGGTTTCTTGGCGTGGCTGCGTCAGCATACGCTGGATTTGGGCAAGTAAGCTGCCACGCCTCGGCGTCTTTCAGACGCCGCATCGGCCAGTCACGACGAGAAACGAAGTGCCCGAGGAGGGGCGGTCAGCGCGTCGGAACCGGAACCTCACCGCGGTAATCATAGAACCCGCGCTGGGTTTTGCGGCCAAGCCAGCCCGCTTCGACATATTTGGTCAACAGCGGGCAAGGCCGGTATTTGGTATCCGCCAGCCCTTCATGCAGCACGTTCATGATGGAGAGACAGGTGTCCAGCCCGATGAAATCCGCCAATTCCAGCGGTCCCATCGGGTGGTTGGCCCCAAGTTTCAACGCCTGGTCGATGGAGTTCACATTGCCGACGCCTTCATAAAGCGCATAGACCGCCTCATTGATCATCGGAATGAGGATGCGGTTGACGATAAAGGCCGGGTAATCCTCGGCGCTGGCCGCGGTTTTCCCCAAGCGCCCCACCACAGCCAAAAGCGTGTCATAGGTTTCGGCATTTGTGGCGATGCCGCGGATCAGCTCCACCAGTTGCATCACCGGCACCGGGTTCATGAAGTGAAAACCCATGAAGCGTTCCGGCCGGTCGGTTTTCGACGCCAGTCGCGTGATCGAGATGGACGAGGTGTTCGAGGTCAGGATGGTCTGCGGCCCCAGATGCGGCGCAAGGGTTTCGAATATCTGGTTCTTGATCGCCTCGCGCTCGGTCGCGGCCTCGATGATCAAATCGCAAGGACCAAGCTCGGGCAGCGCCAAGGTGGTCTTGATCCGCCCCATGGCCCCGGCGCGGTCGGCTTCGGTGATTTTCCCGCGTGAGGCTTGGCGTTCGAGATTCTTGTCGATGGTGGCGACGGCCTTTTTCAGACCCTCGTCCGAAATGTCATTCAAAAGCACATCATAGCCTGAAAGTGCAAAGACATGGGCAATCCCGTTGCCCATCTGACCCGCGCCCACAATGCCGACCGACCGGATATCCATGCTGTCCCCTTGGCTTTTGCTCCGCCCACCATAGGCCGGGCGCGCGCGTGGGGGCAAGGGTAGCAGCACAGGCGAAAAACTCATGGCAATTGGAGCAAATGCAAACTTTAGCGGCTTGGTAAGGGGAATCGGGCAGTTTGGCCTTGGGTGTTGAAACTATTGGGTGTGTGTTATGGCCTATGCCTTTCCGGGCGCGGGGGCGCTCGACTATTCGCCGTGCAGCTATGCTGCGTCACGGCTGACCTTTCGCGGCCCGCGCGCCGATCTGAAAGAGCCTTTCATCAGTTGCATCGGCGGGACTGAAACTTATGGCAAGTTCATTCCAACCCCCTATCCCGATCTTCTGGAGGAAATGCTGGATGTGCAGGTGGTCAACTTTGGCTGCATGAACGCAGGCCCAGAGGTCTATGTGCAAGAGCGCGATCTGATGGGCGATATTTCCAAGGGTCTTGCCTGTGTGGTGCAGATCACCGGCGCGCCGAACCTGACCAATCGCTATTACTCGGTGCATCCGCGCCGCAATGATCGCTTCACCGGGCCTACGCCCTTGTTGCGTGCCTTGTTCCGGCAGGTGGATTTTACCGAGTTCAGCTTTACCCGCCACATGATGCAGGTGCTTCAGGCCCATTCTGCCGACCGGTTTGAGGTTTTGGCCGAAGAATTGCGTGCGGCTTGGGTCGCGCGGATGAAGGATCTTCTGGGGCAGATCAAATGCCCGACAGTGCTGTTCTGGCTGGCCGATGCCCCGCCCCCCGCGCCAAGGCGGCGCGCGGATCTGACGCGCGATCCGATACTGGTCGATGCCGAGATGATTGCAGCGGTTCGTCAGATGGCCACGGCCTATGTGGAAATGGTGCCCAGTCCGCAGGCCCGCGCCAAAGGGGCCGAAGGCATGGCTTTTGGCCCGCTGGAGGCGCAGGCCGCCACCAGCCTGCCCGGTCCCGCGGTGCATTATGATCTGGCAAAACGTCTGGTGGCGGTGTTGCGCCAGTTGGTCTGACCATCAGGAAGCGCAAGCGGTATCAGTTGATGTTGTGATTAGGTAAAAACTAATCACAACATCAAAATTATTTTCTTTTAACTTGCTACGTTTTGCCGCATGCCTGCCCGTCAGCACGACAGGAAAGGACGCTGCAATGGCAAGGGACGCGATTGATACGCTGGTGGTGGGAGCCGGTCAGGCCGGGGTTGCGATGAGCGAACATCTGGCGCGGGCCGGCGTTTCGCATCTGGTGCTGGAACGCGCCCGCATCGCCGAACGCTGGCGGTCCGAGCGGTGGGATTCGCTCGTGGCGAACGGTCCGGCGTGGCATGATCGTTTTCCCGGATTGGAGTTCGAAGGTTTTGGTCCGGATGATTTTGTTCCCAAAGACAAGATCGCCGACTATTTCGAAGCCTATGCCAAGAAATTCAACGCCCCGATCCGCTGTGGCGTTGAGGTGAAGAAGGTCACCCGGCGCGAAAATGGGCCGGGGTTCATCGTTGAAACCTCCGATGGCGTGATTGAGGCCAACCGCGTGGTTTCCGCCACCGGGCCGTTCCAAAAGCCGGTGATCCCGCCGATCGCGCCCAAGGATGCGGGTCTTTATCAGATCCATTCCGCCGCCTATCACAACCCCGGCCAACTGCCCGAAGGGGCGGTTCTGGTGGTTGGCGCGGGGTCTTCTGGCGTTCAGATTGCGGATGAATTGAACCGTGCGGGCCGCAAGGTCTATCTTTCGGTCGGCGCGCATGATCGCCCGCCGCGCGCTTACCGCGGGCGCGATTTTGTCTGGTGGCTGGGCGTTCTGGGCCTGTGGGATCTGGAGGCGATGGCGCCGGGCACCGAGCATGTGACCATTGCCGTCAGTGGCGCCTATGGCGGAAAGACAATTGATTTCCGCGAGTTGGCGCATCAGGGCATCACGCTTGTCGGCCTGACTGAAACGTTTGGCGCCGGCAAGGTGCATTTCGCCAATAACCTGTGCGACAATATTCGCCGTGGGGATGAAAACCTGAATGGCTTGTTGGATGCGGCCGATGCCTGGGTCGCCCGCAATGGGGCCGATCTGCCCGAGGAGCCTGAGGCGCGGCGTGTGCTGCCCGATCCGAATTGCATGACAAACCCGGTGCTGGAGCTGGATCTGGCGGCGGCGGGTATCACCTCGATCATCTGGGCCACGGGCTATGCCACCGATTTCAGTTGGCTGCCGCAGGGCGCACTGGACGCCAAGGGCAAGCCCAAGCATCAGCGCGGCGTGTCGGCCGAGCCGGGGATCTACTTCGTCGGCCTGCCGTGGCTGTCGCGGCGCGGGTCCACCTTTATCTGGGGCGTCTGGCATGATGCGCGGCATGTCGCAGACCATATCGCGACCCAGTTGAAGTATCTTCAGTACCGCAAGGGCTGAGGTTGCCATTCCCTGCCCATGCGGGCAGGCTCAAACGAACAGGACGAACAGGAGACGACCATGGCGCATTACCGCCACCGCAAGTTCAATACCAAGGAAACCTACCCCGAGCAGAATCTGGACAATGATCTGTGTCAGGCCGTGGTGACGGCCGGGGGCCGCACGATCTATCTGCGCGGCCAGTGCCCGCAAAATCTGGATGATGCCAAGGACATCGGCAGCCATGATCCGGTGGAGCAGACCCACAAGGTCATGCAGAACATCCGCCAACTGATCGAGGAATGTGGCGGCAAGATGGAGCATCTGGTCAAGGTCGTCGTCTACATCACCGATGTGCGCCACCGTGAGGCGGTCTACCGCACCATGGGGGAATATCTGAAGGGCGTGCATCCGGTGTCCACCGGCCTTGTGGTCAATGCCTTGGCGCGGCCCAATTGGCTGGTGGAAATCGACGGCACCGCCGTCATTCCGGATTGATCCCGTGACCTTCTCACTTGTCGCGCGCTGCGCGGAGACGGGCATGTTCGGGGTGGCGATCTCGTCTTCCTCGCCGGCAGTTGCGGCGCGCTGCGCCTATGCCCGCGCGGGCGTGGGGGCGGTGGCCAGCCAGAACATCACCGACCCGCGGCTGGGGCCTTTGGGGTTGGATCTGCTGCAAAAGGGGCTTTCGGCAGAGGAAACGATTGCCGAAATCCGTAAACAGGGCAGTTTCATCGACTATCGGCAGGTGCTGGTGGTCGATGCCAAGGGTGGCTCCGCTATTCACTCTGGCCCCAAGGCGCTGGGTATCTGGGCCGAAGCGCAGGGGCCCGATGTGGCCTCGGGCGGCAATCTTCTGGCCGATGCAGGTGTGCCGCAGGCGATTGTGGACGGGTTTCTGGCGGCGAAAGGCCATCTGGGCGACCGCCTGATTGCGGCGATGCGTGCGGGTGTGACGGCAGGGGGGGAGGCTGGGCCGGTGCATTCGGCGGGCATGCGTCTGGTCGACAAGGTCGATTGGCCGGTGGCCGATCTGCGGGTTGACTGGACGGACGATTGCCCGATCGAGGGGATTGCCCGGCTTTGGGACATCTACAAGCCGCAGCTTCCGGCCTATGTTCAGCGTGCGCTGGACCCACGCGAGGCGCCTTCTTACGGCGTGCCGGGCGACGAATAACGCGCGATGCCGCTGCGCTTCACCCTTCGGCAGTTGGAATACTTCGTCGCGGTGGGCGAAACCGGCTCCATCGCGCTTGCTGCTGAAAAGCTGCATGTCTCCTCGCCCTCGATCTCGGCCGCGATTGCCGGGCTTGAGGCTGACTTTGGCCTGCAACTGTTCGTCCGCCATCATGCGCGGGGGCTGGCGCTGACGCAGGCCGGGCGGCAGTTGAAGGTGAAGGCGGGGCAGGTCTTGGCCGAGGCCGAGGCGATGAACCGTCTGGTCGGCGAAATTGCCGGCAATGTGCGGGGGTCTTTGGCCATCGGCGGCCTTTTGACCTTTGCGCAAATCCTTGTGCCGCAATTGCGCCGCGGGTTTGAAGATGCCAACCCCCAAGTCACCATTCGCCAGTTCGAGATGAACCAGCAGCAGATCTTTGACGCCTTGCGCGCGGGTGAGATTGATGTGGCGCTGACCTATGATCTGGCGATCCCGGATGATCTGGTCTTCGTGCCCTTGGTCAGCCTGCCGCCCTATGTGCTGTTTGCGGAACATCATCCGCTGGCCAATCTGCCGCAGGTGACGGCGAAGATGCTGAAAGACCACCCGATGGTGCTTTTGGATCTGCCGCTGAGTTCAGACTATTTCCTGTCCTTCTTCCGGCTTTCGGGCCTGCGCCCGCTGATTGCCGAGCGGACCCGCGACATGGCGGTGATGCGGTCGTTGGTCGCGAATGGCTATGGCTATTCCATCGCCAATATCCGGCCTTTGAACGATCTGGCCCCGGATGGCCGCAAGCTGCGTTATGTGCCGATGGTCGGTCCGGTCGCACCGATGATGCTGGGCATTGTGATGGCCAAGGCGGCGGATTCGGTGCTGACGGTTTCTGCCTTTGTCGACCATTGCCGCGCGGCGGTGACCGATGCCAGTGTCCCGGGGCTGACGATGCCCGATCCGCAATGAAAAAGGGCGCCCCGAAAGGCGCCCTCGTTCCGTAGGGTGGCGTTCACCCCACCATTCAGAGCTTGCCAGTCATTTCCGGCACGGCTGCGAACAGATCCGCGACAAGGCCGTAATCCGCGACCTGGAAGATCGGGGCTTCTTCGTCCTTGTTGATGGCGACGATGATCTTCGAGTCCTTCATGCCAGCAAGGTGCTGGATGGCGCCCGAGATGCCGACGGCGACGTAAAGCTGCGGTGCCACGACCTTACCGGTCTGACCAACCTGCCAATCGTTCGGAGCGTAGCCAGAATCGACCGCCGCGCGCGAGGCACCAACGGCAGCGCCCAGCTTGTCGGCCAGCTTTTCGATCAGGTCGAAGGATTCTTTCGAACCCACGCCACGGCCACCCGAGACGACAACCTTGGCCGAGGTCAGTTCCGGGCGGTCCGAAGTGGCGACGCGGTCTTCGACCCAGGTCGACAGATCCGACGACTTGGCCGCAACCGCTTCAACGCCAGCCGAACCCCCATTGCCGGCCGCAGCGAAAGCCGCGGTGCGCACGGTGAAGACCTTTTTCGCGTCGCCCGATTTCACGGTCTGAATCGCGTTGCCGGCATAGATCGGGCGCTCAAACGTGTCGGCGTCGACCACGGCGGTCACGTCCGACAGCACCATCACGTCCAGAAGGGCGGCCACGCGGGGCAGCACGTTCTTGGAAAACGCGGTCGCCGGGGCGGCGATGTGGCTGTAGCTGCCAGCCAGACCGACGATCAGATCGGCCAGCGATTCGGCAAGGCCATGGCCTGCGTCATCGGCGTGCAGCACTTTGGCCGCTCCTTCCAGCTTGGCAGCCTCAGCGGCGGCCGAAGCGGGACCTGCGACCAGAAGATGCACATCGCCCAAGGATTTGACGGCGGTCAGCGCCTTGGCCACCGCGTCGGTTGCCAGTTGTGCGCCATTCACATCGGCAAGAAGAAGAACGGCCATCAGATCACCCCTGCTTCGTCTTTGAGTTTCGCGATCAGCTCCTCAACCGAGCCAACCTTCACGCCAGCCTTGCGGCCAGCCGGTTCCGTGGTCTTGATGACCGACAGGCGCGGCGCGACGTCCACGCCGTAATCGGCCGGGGTCTTGGTCGCCAAGGGCTTGGCTTTCGCCTTCATGATGTTCGGCAGCGAGGCATAGCGCGGCTCGTTCAGACGCAGGTCGACCGAAACGATGGTCGGCATCTTGACCGAGATGGTCTGCAACCCACCGTCAACTTCACGGGTCACAACGGCCTTGTCGCCTTCGATTTTCAGTTCCGAAACGAAGGTGGCCTGCGACCAGCCCAGCAATGCCGAGAGCATCTGGCCGGTGGCGTTCATGTCATTGTCGATGGCTTGCTTGCCTGCCAGAACCAGACCGGGGGCTTCCTCCTTGACGACGCCCGCGAGCAGTTTGGCAACAGCCAGCGGCTCGATGTCGGTATGCACATCGGCGGTGGCTTCGATCAGGATGGCGCGGTCAGCGCCCATGGCCAAAGCGGTGCGCAGGGTTTCCTGGGCTTGCTTCACGCCGATCGACACCACGACCACCTCGGTCGCGACGCCCTTTTCCTTCAGCCGGATCGCCTCCTCGACGGCAATCTCGTCGAACGGGTTCATCGACATCTTCACGTTCGCAAGATCAACCCCGCTCCCGTCCGCTTTCACGCGGACCTTCACGTTATAGTCGATCACACGTTTGACAGGCACCAAGACCTTCATCGGCAGAATCTCCCAACAGCGGCCCCAAAGGGCCAATCCAAGCTCTCGCAGGCCTCATACCGATTCCAAGGCGGGCGGAACAGTGCAAATACGACAGATGAGGGCGGCGTGACGCCGCGGTGTGACAATTTCTCGACACATGTGTCGAGTTTTGCGATGCAGATCAAATCTGCCGGTCCAATCAGCGCGTCAGGCCGGGCACCCAAAGCACATCATCCTTGCCGTCATTGTTCGCGATTCGGCCCGCGACAAAGAACCAGTCGGACAATCGGTTAAGGTATCGCACCGCTTCGGTGTTGATGTCTTCCATGCTGGCCAGTTCCACGACCAGACGTTCGGCCCGCCGACAGACTGTCCGGCACAGGTGCAACTGTGCCGCAAGCGCCGACCCGCCCGGCAGGATAAAACTGCGCAGCGGGGTCAGCCGCATGTTCATCATGTCAATCTCACGTTCCAGCCGGTCGATTTGCGACGGGATCATCCGCAAGGGGGTATAGGGCAGCGTGGGGTCCAGATGCATGTCGGGGGTGCAAAGGTCGGCCCCGAGATCGAAAAGGTCATTCGAGATGCGCGCCAAGGCTGCATCCATCTCACCTTCGGCATGTTGCCGGGCAAGGCCAACCGTCGCGTTGGTTTCATCGACCGTGCCATAGGCCGAGACGCGCGGCGCATGCTTTGCAACCCGGCTGCCATTGCCCAAGGCGGTTTCGCCCGCGTCCCCGGTCTTGGTGTAGATTTTTGAAAGAACAACCATCAGGGCGCTCCCCGGCTGCGCAGATAGGCGAAGGACACGATCAGGACGACGGCGATGAACTGCGCGCCCAGACGCCAGCGCATCAGGCGGTTGGCATGCTTGCGGTTGAAATCACCGCCCTTGGCAAAGCTGCCGATGCCGAAGGCCAGAATCACCAGCACGACAAGGCTGGCGATTGCGGCAATGATGAACAGCGGGTCATTCAACATGGCGGATCTCCCTTTCGTTTCATCTAGCGCGCAAGCGGTCAAAAGCGAAGGGATGTTCTCGGGAAATCGCGCAATGCCCTGCCATTGCCATGCGCCGAGCGGAATCAAGGCCCTGAAAACGCCCGGTTTGCAACACAGGATTGACGGCAAGCCCTGCCACAGCCCTAATGGGGAGACAGAGTTTTCTTGAGGGGCGATTTACCTCAAGTCTGGGTATTGGCGACAAGTAATTGGCAGCAAGCGCAAAGAAAACCTTACCGGGTCTTGCGACGGCCATGCAGCAGGGCTTGCTGTTGGAAAGCAGCCTTGCCAATCGACCTTGGGCGAACCTGGAACAGATTGTCGTCGAGGCGCCCCGCGCGGCCCTTGAGGAAGACCGATTGCGCCATGCTTGGGCCACGCTTGCCCGCCGCCATGACGCCCTGCGGATGCGGCTGGTGCAAGACGGGCAGGGCCACATTTGCCAGCATATCCAGCCAGACCCGGATGTCGCCTTGCGTGTCGCGCGCCGTGATCCGGATCAGATCGAGGCATTTTTGGCCGAGGATCGCCTGATCGGCGTTGATCCTGCAATCCGTCCAGGGTGGCGGGTGACCCTGTTTTCGGGTCCACAGCGCGCGATCATGGTCTGGACCATCCATCATGCCTTGATCGACGGCACCTCCATGGCGCTTGTGCTGGAGGAATTGGGGCTGTTGTTGCAGGGCCTGCCGCTGGGCCCGCCCCCGTCGCAAAGCCTGTCAGGATTTTCGGCCGAACTGCCGTTGCAAGACAAGACGGCGACCAAGGCTTTTTTTGCTGCGATGTTTGCGACGGATGCCCCGCCGCAACCGCTGGTGTCTTCGATTTTCGGCGATCCGGGTCGTATGGCGCTTGTCTCTCAATCCCTGACGATGCGCGACAGTGATGCCCTTCGTGCGGCCGTGCGCGGGTTTGGCGCGACCCTGCTGAATGCCGTGCAACTGGCTTGGGGCTTGGTGCTGTCGCGCTGGACGGGGCAATCGACGGTGGGCTTTGGGCTGGTCGATTCCGGCCGGCGGCTTTTGCCGGGGTTGGAGCGCACGGTGGGTTGCCTGATTTCGACCCTGCCTTTGCAATGGCAGCTTGATGGGGCGACGGGCTTGGCCGATGCGCTTGCGGGCTTGCGCCAAACCACGGTCGCAATGCGTCAGCACGCGCATGCCAGCCCGACCGAGGTGCGGCGTTGGGCGGGTCTGCCCGGCAGTGCGGGGCTTTTTGATACGATCGTCATGTATGCCCAAGCCTCGTTACCTGCGCGGATGCGGGACTTGGGCGGGGTTTGGCATGAATGGACGGTGCGTCTGATCGAGGAGGGCGTGGCCCCCTTGACGCTTGCGGTCGCCGATGATCCCGAACTGCATCTGCTGTTGGAACATGACCCCATGCGTGTTCCGGCCCCACTGGCCAACCAAATCCTTGATCAGGTTGCGCTTTTGCTGACGGAAATGGCGCATGCGCCTGCAACCCGGCCGCTCGGCGCCCTTGATATGCTGGCACCGCAGGAGCGGACCGCGCTGGTCCGGCTTGGGCAGCCTGACACGCCTGTGCCGGATGCGGCGATCTCTCTTGCGGCCCGGTTTGAAAGGGTTGCCGTCGCACAGCCCGATGCCTTGGCCGTCATCGAAGGCGATAGCGGGCAAGAGTTCAGCTTTGCCGCTGTGGATCAGGCCGCCAATGCCTTGGCCCTCCGGCTTCACACGGCCGGAATTGGCAAGGGGGATGTGGTTGCGCTGCACCTGCCGCGGGGGGCTGCGCATGTGGTGTCGCTTTTGGCGGTTCTGAAGCTGGGCGCGGCGTTCTTGCCGCTTGATCCCGATCTGCCCAAAGACTGGCGGGCCGGATTGCTTGCCAAAGCCCAAGCCAAGGCCTTGATTGCGATGGCGGGCTCGGATCTTGCCCATCCCCTTCAACTGGTTCCAGATCTTGCCGACCGACATCCGGTTGCCCCGCCGCGCCCCCAGATTGATGCGGAAACGCTGGCCTATGTTCTGTTCACCTCGGGGTCTACTGGCGAACCCAAGGCCGTGCGCGGGTTGGCCGGGGCCTTGTCGGCCCATGCTTCGGCCACGATTGCGGCCTATGGGCTGACCGCCGCAGACCGGGTTTTGCAATTTGCAGGCCTTGGTTTTGATGTGGCCTTGGAAGAAATCCTGCCGACGCTTTTGGCCGGGGCCACCGTGGTCACCCGCGACCCACAGACGGCAGGGGCGGTTCGGGCCTGTCTTGATCTGATCGACCGCCACCGCATCAGCGTTGCGAACCTTCCGGCAAGTTTTTGGCATGTGCTGGTTGATGAACTTGCGGCCTTGGGCCAAGGCGTGCCCGCCACTTTGCGGCTTATGGTGACGGGCAGCGAACCGATCCGCCCGTCCGCCTTGCGCAAATGGCGCGCGCTTGCCCCCGGTGTCGCTTGGATCAACGGCTATGGCCCGACCGAGGCCACGATCACGGCAACCGCCTTTGTGTTGCCGGGCGGGGCCGCGCTGCCCGACAGCATGGAGGACGTGCCGATCGGCCGCCCGCTTGGCCATGCGCAGGTGGCGTTGCGCGCGCCGGATGGCAGTCTGACGCCCCGCGGTGGGCGCGGGATGCTTTGGATCGGTGGGTCAGCGGTGGCGGGCGGCTATCTGAACGACGACGCCCGCAGCGCGCAGGTCTTTACGCCCAATCCCTTTGTGCCGGGGCGGCTTTACTGCACAGGCGATCAGGCCCGTTGGCGACCTGATGGTCTGTTGGAATTCCTTGGCCGGCAGGATCGTCAGATCAAACTGCGTGGCCACAGGGTGGACCTGAACCAGATTGAACAGCAATTGGTACGGCTGGAAGGGGTGCGGCAGGTGCATGTCGCCTTGGCCGATGACGGGCGCCCGCGGCTCTTGGCTTGGGTGCTGCATGACCCCGACCGTCCGATTGCCTTGATTCACAAACAGGCCCGGCAGGTCTTGCCGGGGGCAATGGTGCCGCAACTGATTGGCATTGAAAATCTGCCTGTCGGTCCGAATGGCAAGATCGACACCCGGGCGCTGCCCAAGCCCGAGTTTGTGCCCACCGGTGCCCCGGCCGACCCGGATGATGCCCTGACCCTCAGCATCGCCGCCTGCATGGCCGAGGTTCTGGAGCGCGACAGCGTTCCGTCGGATGCCAGTTTCAGCGATATGGGGGGGGATTCCTTGCTGGGTTTGCGGCTTGTCAGTCTGATCGAGCAGCGCACTGGCCATGAATTGCAGACCGCTGATCTGCACAACAGCGGCACCGCCCGCGCCTTGGCGGATCTGTTGCAACGCGGCGCGAGCCGACCCCGCTATACGGTTCCGATCCAGCCCAATGGCACCAAGCCCGCCCTTTTTGCCATTCATGTCTTGGGCCGTCACGAAGATCTGTTCCGCCCGCTTTCGACAGCACTTGGCCCCGACCAGCCGTTTTTCGGCCTGTCCGTCGGAATCCCGCGCAATCTTGACGACATCAACGTCGAGCGCACGGCCCGCCTGTATTTCGACGAAATTCAGGCCTTCCACCCCACCGGGCCGGTTGGGCTGGTGGCCGTGTCGATGGCCGCCTATTTCGCTTTCGAACTGGCGCAGCTTTTGCGTGCGGCCGGGCGCGAAGTTCGGGTGTTGGCGGTCTTGGATGCGGTGGGGCCGGACGGCAGGCCGCCCTTTGTGGGCCGCGCCAAACTGCGCGCGCATTGGCAGCAAGTTCGCAAGCATGGGCTTTGGCATTTTGCGCAAGTGTTGAAAAACAAGATCGACCGCTACCGTGAACACCGCGAGGCGCTGCGTTCGATGCCGGATCAGATCAACCCTTTGAACCTGATTGCTGCCAATGTCTGCGCGGTGGAGTTTTACCGCACCCAATTCTATGGTGGCCCCCTGACGGTGTTCCGCGCTGACCGCAGCTTCTGGGACAGCCCCGAGGCGCTGGCCTCTGCGCTGGGCTGGATTTCGGTCGCGCAGGGCGGGTTGCAGATGTTCGATCTGCCCGGCACGCATTTGTCGATTCTGGAACCCGGCAATGTCGATGTGCTGGCGGGCCATCTGACACGGTTGATGGCGGGGGCAGGATTGCCGCAAGTGAAGGGCTGACTGCCCTTATGCCTTACGGCTCTTGTGCCTTGCGGCCCCGAAGGTCAGGATGCGCCCCGCCCCACCCGTGCAGGATTGCCATGCAGCTTTACACCTCGCCCACCACACCCTTTGGCCGCAAGGTCATGGTTCTGATCCGCGAATCGGGTCTGACGGATCGCGTCGAAGAAATTGCTGTCGCGGGCAGTCCGCTGGATCCCGGCAGCCTGCCCTTGGCGCAGAACCCTTTGGGCAAAATTCCGGCTTTGGTGCCCGCAGGCGGCGGCGCCGCGATCTATGACAGCCGGGTGATCTGCCGCTATCTTGATGATCTCTCGGGGGCTGGGTTTTATCCGCAAGGGGCTGATCTGTGGCCGATCCTGACCTTGGAAGCCACGGCGGACGGTATTCTGGAAGCGGCACTCTTGATGGTTTATGAGGGCCGCCTGCGGCCAGAGGCCCTGCGCTATGCCCCTTGGGTGGAAGGCCAGTGGCAGAAGATTGCCCGGGCGCTCGACGCGGTCGAGGCGCGGTCGATGGGGGTTTTGACTGGCCCGTTGACCATGGCCCATATCGCGATTGCCGTCGCGCTGGAATATCTTGACTTCCGTCACGCTGATCGGGACTGGCGGCAGGAGCGGCCCGCGCTTTCGGCTTGGGCAAAGGGCTTTGCCGCGCGCCCGGCGATGGTCGAAACCCGTCCGGCCTAAGCTGCGGCTAAGGAGCAGAGGCTGATTTACAAGACCAAGCTGCAACAAAAGCGAAATTCTGCCACCCCTGTGCGCCTTTGACCGCTGGACGGCGCGGGTTTCCTTGTCTAAAACCCGCCCGGCAAGGCTGCGGGGGACCGCGGCCCCGTTGGCATATGGGTCGCATCGCGCGGCCTTGGAAGGGAGAAGATCTCGTGTCCCACGCAGACAATGACGCAGGCACCCGCAGGGATTTCCTGTATTACGCAACCGCCGGAGCAGGCGCTGTTGCAACCGGGGCGGCCGTCTGGCCGCTGGTCAATCAGATGAACCCCTCGGCGGATACCCGTGCCTTGGCGTCGATCTTCGTCGACGTTTCGGGCGTCGAAGTGGGCACCCAGTTGACGGTGAAATGGCGCGGCAAGCCGGTGTTCATCCGCCGCCGCAGCCCCGACGAGATTGAAGCCGCCCGTGCGGTGAAGCTGGAAGAACTGATCGACGGTTCGGCCGAAAACGCCAACAAGCCCGATGCTGACGCGTCTGACGCGAACCGCGCGCTCGACGAGGCAGGCGAATGGCTGGTGATGATCGGCGTCTGCACCCACTTGGGTTGCGTTCCGATCGGCAATGCCTCGGGCGAGTTCGGCGGCTGGTTCTGCCCCTGCCACGGCTCGCACTATGACACCGCCGGCCGTATCCGCAAAGGACCGGCGCCGCGCAATCTCGACGTTCCGGTTGCCGCCTTCGAAGACGCAACCACCATCAAGCTGGGCTAAGGAGCTAGACACATGGCCGGAATTCCCCACGACCATTACGAGCCCAAGTCGGGCCTTGAAAAGTGGCTTCATGCCCGCCTGCCGGTGGTGAGCCTTGTTTACGACGTCCTGATGATCCCCACGCCGAAGAACCTGAACTGGATGTGGATCTGGGGCATCGTGCTGGCGTTCTGTCTTGCGCTGCAAATCGTCACCGGCATCGTGCTGGTGATGCATTACACCCCTCATGTCGATCTGGCCTTCGCCTCGGTCGAGCATATCATGCGCGACGTGAACGGCGGGCATATGCTGCGCTATCTGCACGCCAACGGCGCATCTCTGTTCTTCTTTGCCGTCTACATCCACATCTTCCGCGGCCTTTACTACGGATCGTACAAAGCCCCGCGCGAAGTGACCTGGATCGTCGGCATGCTGATTTACCTCGCGATGATGGCGACCGCGTTCATGGGCTATGTTCTGCCCTGGGGTCAGATGTCGTTCTGGGGTGCCACGGTTATCACCGGTCTGTTCGGTGCGATCCCCGGCGTTGGCCCGACCATTCAGGAATGGCTCCTGGGCGGCCCGGCCGTGGACAATGCCACGCTGAACCGCTTCTTCTCGCTGCACTATCTTCTGCCTTTCGTGATCGCCGCGCTTGTGGCCGTTCACATCTGGGCCTTCCACACCACCGGCAACAACAACCCCGCGGGTGTTGATGTGCGCCGCGGGTCCAAGGAAGAAGCCGCGAAAGACACCGTTCCCTTCTGGCCCTACTACGTCATCAAAGACCTGTTCGCCCTTGGCGTTGTTCTGGTGATCTTCTTTGCCGTGGTCGGCTTCATGCCGAACTACCTTGGCCACCCCGACAACTACACCGAAGCCAACGCTCTGGCGACGCCTGCGCATATCGTGCCGGAATGGTACTTCCTGCCGTTCTACGCCATCCTGCGCGCCTTCACTGCCGACGTTTGGGTGGTGCAACTGGTGAACTTCCTGTCGTTCCGCATCATCGACGCCAAATTCTTCGGCGTGCTGGCGATGTTTGGCGCCATTGCCGTCATGGCACTGGTGCCGTGGCTGGACACCTCCTCGGTGCGCTCGGGCAAGTATCGGCCCAAGTTCAAGGGCTGGTTCTGGCTTCTGGTCATCGACTTCGTGGTGCTGATGTGGGTGGGCGCGATGCCGACCGACGGGATCTACCCCTACATCTCGCTGATCGCGGCGACCTATTGGTTCGCCTATTTCCTCGTGATCCTGCCGCTGCTGGGTGTGCTTGAAAAGCCGCTGCCGCTGCCGGCCACGATCGAGGAAGACTTCAAGGCCCACTATCCCGGCGCGGCCGAGTGAGTGACGGAAAGGAACTGACCAAGATGTTTCGCAAAATCGCAATCAGCGCCATTTCCGCTCTGGCCCTCACCACCGGGGCGGCCTTTGCCTCGGGTGGCGAGGCGGAAACCCATGACGTCGCCTTCTCGTTTGAAGGCCCGTTCGGCACCTTCGATGAACACCAGCTTCAGCGCGGCCTTCAGGTGTTCACCGAGGTTTGCTCGGGCTGTCATGGCCTGAAATATGTCCCCATCCGCACCCTTGCGGATGAGGGCGGCCCGAACCTGCCCGAAGATCAGGTGCGCGCCTATGCCAAGAACTTCACCGTGATCGACAAGGAAACCGGCGAGGAGCGCGAGGCACTGGCGTCGGATAACTTCCCGGCCAACACCGGCGCGGGCGCGCCCGACCTGTCGCTGATGGCGAAGGCGCGGGCCGGGTTCCATGGCCCTTACGGCCTTGGCATCAACCAGATGTTCCGTGGCATGGGTGGGCCTGAGCATATCGTCTCGATCCTGACCGGCTACACCGGCGAGGAAAAGGAAGAAGCGGGCACCACTTTCTACGAAAACCACGCCTTCCCGGGCGGCTGGATCGCTATGGCCCCGCCGCTGTCTGACGATCAGGTGACCTATCAGGACGGTCACCCGGCCAGCCTGCATCACATGGCCGAAGACGTCGCCGCCTTCCTGATGTGGGCCGCCGAGCCGCACATGATGGCGCGCAAGCAAACCGGCTTTGTCGCGGTGATCTTCCTCGTCCTGCTGACCTCGCTTCTTTACCTGACGAACAAGCGCCTTTGGGCTGGCGTCAAAGGCAAGAAGCACGCCTGATCCTGTCAGGACTTGATCTTGAAAACCCCCGTGCGTCGCGCGGGGGTTTTTTCATTGCCCAAGATAGGCTTGCAGAGCAGGCGGCGGATTGGCGAACAAGGCTGCGGTTGGCTGCGGGGGATGGGCGATGCCGCCCTCGACCAGCACGGTCAGCCCGGCAAAGCGCCGGGCGTCCGCCGGATCATGGGTGACCATCAAGACCGCAGCCCCGGTTTCCGCCGCCGTCTCGGCCACCAGATCCAGCATTTCGGCCTTCAGCGCGGGGCCAAGGGCGGCAAAGGGTTCGTCCAGCAAGAGGATCGGCCTTGCCCGCAAAAGCGCACGGGCCAGTGCGGCACGACCGATCTGGCCGCCCGAAAGCTGCCCCGGTTTCCGTGCGCCCATCCCGCCCAAGCCGACGCGCTGCAAGGTCGTCGCGATCCGGGCGTGATCCTCTGCGCCCAGCCGCAGGCGCGGTGAAATGCCAAGGCCAAGGTTCTGCGCCACGGTCAGATGTGGAAAGAGGTTCTGATCCTGAAACAGGATCGACAGCGGCCTGTCGCCGGGGGGCATGGGGCCAAGATCGCCGCCTTGCCACAGCACCTTGCCCGCATGTGGCACGAACCCGGCAATCGCCATCAGCAGTGTTGATTTTCCCGCGCCAGACGGGCCAATCACCGCCACCTTTGCCCCCGCGGGCACGTGCCAATCGGCGGTCAGGTGTAACGCGCCTTGCGTTATCTCCATGTGGTCAAGTTGCAGCACGGGCAGCCCCCCATCGGTCAAAAGCCCAGAACAGGGCAAAACTTGCGGCGACAAGAACCAAGGCCGCCCCGGCTGCGGCCTCCATCCGGTAAGCGCCCATCAGGCGCTGGATGAGCAGGGGCAAGGTCTCGGTCCGCTCTCCCGCGAACAGGGCGATCACCCCAAGATCCCCCATCGACAACGCCGCCGCCAGCCCGGTGCCAAAGCCCAAGGGGCGGGAAAGCCGGGGCAGGGTGACCAGACGCAGGCGCGCGAACCCGGTCAGGCCAAGACTGTCGGAAAGCCGGTCATAATCGGCGCGCAAGGCGCGTGCTTCGGGCAAAAGCAGACGAAAGAGATAGGGCAGCGCCATCGCGGCATTGACCATCAGCGTCACCGGCAGCGCCAGACTTTCCGGTGAGATCGCCGGATGAACCGCAAGGAAAAGCCCTGTCCCCATCACCAGCCCCGAGGCTGAAAGCGGCAGCATCGCGGCGATTTCCAACCATGATTGCCCCCGCGCGACCGCCAAGGCCAGTGTCAGGGCGGCCGCACATGCCAGCAGGGTGGATGCAAGCGACAAGGCAACAGACCGCCCGAGAGCCAGCCAAACCGCAGGCGGCAAGCCCGCGAGCCCCGGCAGGCCGCGCAGCATAACCGCCAGCAGCGGACCCAGAAGAAAAGCCACCGCAAGGCCAATCGCCAAGGCATCCGCAGCACGCCGCCAACCGGGGGGTGACGGCACCGCGCGCCCGCGGCCCACACCCGGCCCGAACAGCACCGCCGGCGCCAGCCGCAGGGTCGCCAGCGTTACCACCGCGCAAAGGCCAAACTGCACCGCGGCCAGCAGCGCCGCGCGCCCGAGATCGAAATCAAAGCGCAAGGCCTGATAGATCGCCAGTTCCAGCGTTGACGCTTTCGGCCCGCCGCCCAGCGTCAGGGCCACGGCAAAACTGGTCAGGCAAAGCAGGAACACGGTCGCAAAGGCGCCGGGCAACAGGCTGCGCAGCATCGGCCATTCCAGATGTCGGAACTGCGAGGAGGGGGGCATCCCCAGCGCCTCTGCCAGCCGAAAGCGTTCGGCGGGAATGGCTTGCCAGCCTTGCAGCAGCATCCGTGTCACCAAGGGCAGGTTCAGGAAAACATGCGCAATGACCACGCCATGCAGACCGTAAATCGACAGGGGCGGCAAACCGATGGCCCCCAGCGCCGCGTTGACCGGCCCGGCCCGGCCAAAGACCGCAAGCAGGCCCAGCACGGCCACCACGACCGGCAAGAGGAAGGGGGCGGCCAGCAGGCGGATCAACAGACCCCGGCCCGGGAAATCTCTGCGGGCCAAGGCGCGGGCCAGCGGGATGGCCAGCAGCCCCGACACTGCGGCAGAAAGCGCCGCTTGCAACAGCGTAAAGCGCAGCGCCGCGCCATCGGCAGGACCAAGCGACCAATCGGCCGCATGGCCTGCCGTCATTGCCGCGCTGCCAAGGGTCAGCGCGGCAACTGCCAGCCCCAGAAGGGCTGCGCTTATTGGGCCAGCGCGGCTTGCCATTCCGCCACGGCCGCGTCGCGCAACGCGCCTGCCTCGTCTTGCGGCAAAAGCAGCGATGTCTCCGGTTGGACCAGCGTTTCAAAGCCCTTCGGCAGACCTGCGGCCAGCGGGTTTGCAGGATACATCCAGTTCGTCACCGGGATCACGCTTTGCGCCGCGTCCGACACCAGATAGGCAAGGAAAGCATCGGCCAAGGCGGGCTGGTCGCTGGCAGCCAGCTTGCCCGCCACTTCGACCTGCATGTAATGCCCTTCGCCAAAGGCCGCGGCCGTTTTGCTGCCGTCGCTTTCTGCGATCAGGTGATAGGCGGGCGAGGTGGTGTAAGACAGCACCATATCCGCCTCACCCTCCAGAAACAGGCCATAAGCCTCGGACCAGCCAGGGGTGACGGTGACGATATTGTCCTTCAGCCCTGCCCAGATCTCGCCCGCCCGGTCGCCGTAGGCCGCCTTGACCCACATCACCAATCCCAGACCGGGGGTCGATGACCGCGGGTCTTCGATGACGATCTTCAGGTCGGATGCCGCCAATTCCTCAAGGGATTTCGGGGGATTTGCGAGGGTTTTGTTATGCACAAAGGCAAACCAGCCCCAATCAAACGGCAGGAAATCGGCATCCTCATAGGCCACTGGCAGGCCGGTCACGGCGGGCTGGCCATGGGGGGCGAAAAGCCCGGTCGCGCGGGCTGCTGCGGTCAGATTGGTGTCAATTCCAACCACCACATCGGCGGCACTTGCCGCACCTTCCAATTGCACACGGGCCAGCAAGGCCGCGCCGTCGCCTGCGGTCACAAAGCGCAGATCGCAGCTGCATTGCGCCTCGAACCCCTTTTCGATCGCGGGGCCGGGGCCCCATTCCGCAGCAAAGCTGTCATAGGTATAGACATCAAGAACGGGAGTATCGGCCGCTGCCACAGTGGCAAGGCACGCAAAACCCGCAGCGAGAGGGATGGTCTTCATAGGTTCCTCCAGTTGCGACGGTTCAGGTCGGGATGGAGGATTTCCATGCACCTTCCCTCCGCCGGTATGAGCCGGTTCAGGTTCAACGGGTCCGCATTTCTGCATCTCAGCCCTTGCGGGCACCCCGAGGTGACTTGGAACATAGCGCCGCATTTGCCCGGCGCAAGGGGGCAATCAGGCGGCGGCTGTGCCGCCCAGTGTTTCCAGCCCGACGTCGAATGCGACTTTTGAGGCATCATATGCCTGTGCCACCAGCGCCCGGTCGATGGCTGTATCGCCCATGGCGGCCAGCCGTTCGCCGGTCTGGCAAAGTTGGGCGAGCGTCTGAAACCCAAGGTTCAGCGCAGATCCCTTTAGAAAGTGCAGGGCGGCTTCAAGCGCGGGGGCGTCTGTGCAACCGGGCAGTTTGGCCACCACCTCATCCGCTTCTTCCAGAAACAACAGGACGACATCGGCGAAATCATCGGCCCCGATTTCGTCCCGCAATTCCGCAACGCGGGTCCAGTCTATCATGTGCGCCTCCTGTCATTCCGCCGGTAGAGCCTGCCGTTCGGGGTTTAAGAATTCCTTAGTCAGGATCCCCGGATGCCGCGCATTTTAGCCTTCACCCCGCCTTAAGGGTTTCGGCGCAGACAGAGACTTCCGAGCGGGTACTTTGCCGGAAAATGGGGGGGATTTGGCAACAAACGTGCAAATCAGCGGTCCGCAGGCCGAGGCGAAAGGGCCGTTGCCCGTGCTTGTTGTTGATGACAGCAAGGCACAGCGCCGGGTTTTGGCCCTGCAATTGCAGCGCTGGGGCTATCAGGTGACCCAAGCTTCCTCTGGCGAGGAGGCACTGGAAGCCTGCCGGGCGATGCCCTTTGAAATGGTGCTGTCAGACTGGATGATGCCGGGCATGACGGGCCTTGAGTTTTGCAGGCAGTTCAAAGAGTTGCCCCGCGACGGCTATGGCTATTTCGTTCTGCTGACCTCAAAATCCGAAAAGACCGAAGTCGCTGACGGGTTGGAGGTTGGCGCTGATGACTTTCTGTCAAAGCCCGTCAGTTTTGATGAATTGCGGGCGCGCATGCGGGCGGGCGAACGCATTTTGGGCATGCAACGCGAGTTGGTGCAGAAAAACCGGCTGATCGGGGCCACGCTGGACGAATTGCAGAAACTCTATGATTCGCTTGACCGTGACCTGATCGAGGCGCGCAAGTTGCAAGACGGCCTGATGCGCGACCGCTTCCGGGATTATGGCGGCGGCACGGTGTCGCTGCTGCTGAAACCGTCCGGTCATGTCGGGGGTGATCTGGTGGGCAGCTTTGCGATTGATGACCAAAGATTGGGCCTGTTTTCGGTCGATGTTTCGGGCCATGGCGTGGCCTCGGCGATGATGACCGCGCGGCTGGCAGGGCTGTTGTCCGGCGGTTCCCCGGATCAGAATATCGCCTTGAAAACCGGGTCTGACGGCGGGCGCGACGCCTATCCCCCCGCGGTGGTTGCAGAACGTCTGAACCGGCTGATGTTGGACGATTTGCAGGTCGATCAATATTTTACCATCGCCTATGCCGAGGTGAACATCGCCACGGGCGCCTTTGCCCTGACACAGGCCGGGCATCCCCATCCCATGGTGCTGCGCAAAGGTGGCCGGGTTGAGATGTTGGGAGAGGGCGGTCTGCCCATCGGTCTCATTGACGGGGCGATCTATGCGCAGACCCTTGGGGAACTTCGTCCCGGTGATCGGTTGATTCTGGCCTCGGACGGTATGAGCGAATGTCCTGATCCGGCCGGGAACGAACTGGGCAGCGACGGGCTGTTGGCGCTTCTGGCCCTGAACGCGACCTTGTCGAGCGCGGATCTTTTGCAGGCCTTGGTCTGGGATCTGTCACGCCATGCCGGGGGCAATGAATTTCCCGATGATGTTTCGGCGCTGATCTTTGACTACCGGGGCTTGTAACCCAAAACCTGCGCCAGCATCGCCCGGTCGCCCGCATTTCCCAAAACCTCCAGCGCGTGATGCGCGGGCATCCAATGCGCGGCATGTCCCGGCTCAGTGGGCGGGCCGCGCCTGAGTGTCGGGTGCGCCACATAGATCGTGCAGATCTTTTCGGCCCAAAAGCCATAATCCGGCATATAGCAAAACCGCCGAAACGCCCCGAACCGCCGCGCATCGGTGATGTGCCAGCCGGTTTCCTCCATCACCTCGCGGTGGAGTGCAGGCAGCGGGTTTTCGCCCGGATCAATGCCACCGCCGGGCAGTTGGAATTCATCATCCGGTTGCGCCTGATGGGTCAGAAGAATGTCATCCCCGCGTAGCAAAATGGCATAGACCCCCGGCCGACGGCGATAGCTTTGGCCCAAAACCACGGCCTCGCCATAGCGTCTGATCATCTCTGCCCCCTTGGTGCGGCGGTTGCCCTGACTATATAGGCGCGATATGCCAAGAACGGCAGCCTTAGGAAACCCCATATGACCGTGCAGAACATCGCCTGGGACGACACCGTCCTGCCCTTTCAGCTTGATCGCGCCGACATCCGCGGCCGCGTCGCCCGTTTGGACGGCGTGTTGGATCAGGTTCTGAAACAGCACAACTACCCCCCGGTGATCGAGGCGCTGGTGGCGGAAATGGCGGTGCTGACCGCGCTGATTGGCCAATCGGTCAAGCTGCGCTGGAAGCTGTCGCTTCAGGTGCGCGGCAAAGGGGCTGCGCGGCTGATCGCGACCGATTATTATGGCCCCGCCGAAGAAGGCGAAATGGCCCGCATCCGCGCCTATGCCAGCTATGATGCCGAGCGGCTGGATCATGCCGCAGATCCCTTCAGCCAGATCGGCGAAGGTTATTTTGCGGTGATGATCGACCAAGGCGAAGGTATGCTGCCTTATCAAGGTTTTACGCCGATTGCCGGCGGGTCTTTGTCGGCCTGCGCCGAGACATATTTTGCCCAATCCGAACAGTTGCCGACGCGGTTTTCTCTGACCTATGGCAAAAGCCAGATGCCGGGTGGCCTGCCGCATTGGCGGGCTGGCGGGGTGATGTTGCAGCATATGCCGTCCATCGGCGGCCACCGCGAAGTCGCGGCCGAGGGCGGTTCGGGAGACGGCGGGCTTTTGGCCCATACCGTCATTCTGGGCGGTGAGGAGGCCGAGAACTGGACGCGGGCGAATGCCCTGCTCGACACGGTCGAAGAACTGGAGTTGATCGGCCCCTCGGTTTCGCCCACCGATCTGCTGGTGCGGCTGTTTCACGAGGAAGCCCCACGCGTCTTTGAGGCGCAGTCGCTGCGATTCGGGTGTTCCTGCTCGGAAGACAAGGTGCGGCAGGCGATGTCGATCTATTCGGCCAAGGACATTCAGAAAATGACCACGGCTGCGGGCAAGGTCACGGCCGATTGCCAGTTTTGCAGCGCGCATTACGAACTGGACCCGCTGACGCTGGGTTTTGAGGCAAAGAGTGTCTGACCCCTTTCGCCTTCGTGACGCGCTTGCACGCGCCAAAGGCGATACCAGTGGCGAGTCGTCGGATTTTGATCTGAACCCCGGACTCCAGTTGCCGCCTGACCGGGTGTTGCGCCCGGCGGCGGTGCTGGTGGCCGTTTGGGATGACCGTTTGATCCTGACCAAACGCGCCTCGCATCTGAAACATCATCCGGGCCAGATCGCCTTTCCGGGGGGCAAGCTGGACCCGACCGACGCCAGTCTGGAGGCCGCCGCCCTGCGGGAGGCGCGAGAGGAAATCGGTCTGCCTGAAACATTGGTTGAAATCTGGGGCCGCCTGCCGTCGCATGAAACGGTGACCGGCTTTGCCGTGACCCCCGTTCTCGCCCGCGTGACCGCCGATTTCATGCCCGTCCCCGAGGCGGGTGAGGTGGACGAGGTTTTTGTCGTTCCGCTGGCCCATGTCTTGGACCGGGGCCGCTATGGGATTGAGCGGCGCTTGTGGCGTGGCACATGGCGGCATTATTACGCGGTGCCTTTTGGCCCCTATTACATCTGGGGCGCCACCGCCCGCATCTTGCGGGGCTTGGCGGAAAGGGCCGCGCCATGAAAATCACCGGCGATTGGTTGAACCATGCAGGCACCCAGACCCTTTGTGCGGTGCTGGAGGCGGCAGGTCACAAGGCGCTTTTCGTGGGTGGCTGCGTGCGAAACGCACTTCTTGGCGTGCCGGTTGCGGATGTAGACATCGCCACCGATGCCCCGCCGGCAGAAGTCACGCGCTTGGCCGAGGCGGCTGGCCTGCGCGTGGTGCCGACCGGCATTGACCATGGCACGGTTACGGTGATCGCCGATGGGCGCCCGCATGAGGTGACGACGTTCCGGCGCGATGTGGAAACCGACGGGCGGCGCGCCGTTGTCGCCTATGCCACCGACATTGCCGACGACGCCGCGCGCCGCGATTTCACCATGAACGCGCTTTACGCCGATGCGCGGGGGCAGGTGATTGATCCTCTGGGCGGCTTGCCCGACCTGATGGCGCGCCGTGTGCGGTTTGTTGGGGATGCCTCGCAGCGCATCCGCGAGGATTACCTGCGCATCCTGCGGTTCTTCCGCTTTCATGCCCATTATGGCGATCCCCTTCAGGGCATTGATCCCGAGGGTCTGGCGGCCTGCGCGGCTTTGGCCGATGGGATTGACGGGCTGTCGCGCGAACGTATCGGGGCGGAAATGCGCAAGCTTTTGGCCGCGTCCGATCCGGCGCCTTCGATTGCGGCCATGGCGCAAACCGGGGTGCTGCACCATGCCTTGCCGGGTGCGGACCCGCGTGCGCTTGCACCGCTGATTCATCTGGAGGCGGGTCTGCCGGTTCGCTGGCCACGCCGTCTTGCGGCGATCGGGGGGCATAGCCCGGCCGAGGCGTTGCGCCTGTCGCGGGCTGATGCGGCCACGGTTGCCGCACTGCGCGAGGCGGCGGGCAATGTGCTGACACCGGCCGCGCTTGGCTGGAAGCTGGGCAAGGCAACCGGCGAGGATGCGGTGCTGGTCCGGGCGGTTCTGTTGGAAAGCCCTTTGCCGGCGGATTGGCAGGCGGATGTCGCCAGGGGGGCTGTCAGCCGCTTTCCGATCACCGCCGCCGATCTGATGCCCGCACTTGCCGGCCCAGCCTTGGGGCAGGCGTTGAAAGCGTTGGAAACGCTGTGGCTGCAAAGCGATTTGCAGCTTAAACGCGACGCGCTCTTGGGCGAAAACGGGCGTGACAACCCGTCACGCCCGCGTTAATTTCCATCCACCGAACCAGAGGAGGACGGCATGGGCTACGGGATTATCTGGCACCTGATCTGACAGGACCGATCCCGTTGGCGGCCCCGTCAGGGTTCCGCTTTTCCATTCCGCATGTCATGCCCAAGGGCCCTTCTCATGTTCCGCTTTTTCGAAAACCTTGTTGACCCCTACATCGCCTATCCGCAAACCGATACACCGCCGCGCAGGCTGTGGCCATTTCTGGCCGATTACATCCGCCCCTTCCGCAAGGTCTTTGCCGTCACCGCACTTTTGTCGGTGCTGGCCGCTTTTGCCGATGTGGCCTTGATCTGGTATGTCGGGCGGCTGGTGGATCTTTTGTCCACCCAGTCGCCGGGCATGTTCGTGTCGGCCCATGGCGCCGAGGTGGTCGCCGTTGCATTGGCCGTTCTGGTCTTGCGGCCCTTACTGCTGGTCGGGAATGTTGCGCTGTTGCACAACACCATCCTGCCGAATTTCGGCACCATGATCCGGTTCCGCGCCCATGCCCATGTGATCCGCCAGCCCGTTGGCTGGTTTGAATCCGATTTTGCGGGCCGTATCGCCAACCGCATCATGCAGACGCCTCCGGCCGCAGGGGATGCGGTGTTTCAGACCTTTGATGCGGTTGCCTTCGCCTCGGTCACCATCGTCGGCGCGGGCATCATGCTGGCCGAGGCGGACCCCCGCCTTCTGTTGCCGCTGGTGATCTGGTTCGCGCTGTATCTGGCGCTGGTGAAATGGACCGTGCGGCGGGCGGGGCCTGCGTCGAAGGCAAGTTCGGACGCGCGATCTGCCGTCACGGGCCGCGTGGTTGACGCCTATACCAACATCCATTCGGTCAAGCTTTTTGCCCAGCATGATGCCGAGATGGCCTATGCGCGCGAAAGCATCGAACATGCGCGTGACACCTTCAAACGGGAAATGCGCATCATCACCAAGATGGATCTCGCGCTGACCGTGCTGAACGGGGGGCTGATTGTGGCCGTCACCGGCTGGGCGATTGCGCTGTGGTATCAAGGGGCGGCCAGCGTCGGCACGGTGGCCGCGGCCACGGCGCTCGTGCTGCGGCTGAACAACATGACCTATTGGATCATGTGGGCCTTTACCGCTTTGGTGCAGGCCTTGGGCGTGGTGCAGGAAGGGATGGAGACGATCACCCATCCGATCGGGCTGGTTGATGCGCCGGGGGCCAAGCCACTGGCATTCCGTGACGGCCGGATCGAGATTGACGGGATCAGCCATCATTACGGGCGTGGTTCGGGCGGGTTGCAAAACCTGTCGCTGACCATTCAGCCCGGCGAAAAGATCGGGGTGGTCGGGCGGTCCGGTGCGGGCAAGTCAACGCTCGTGAAGCTGATGCTGCGGTTTTACGATACGGAATCCGGGCGTATCTTGATCGACGGGCAGGATATTGCCACCGTCACCCAAGACTCCTTGCGCGCCCGGATCGGCATGGTGAGCCAAGACAGCAGCCTTCTGCACCGTTCCGTCCGTGACAACCTGCTTTATGGTCGCCCCAATGCGTCGGAGGCAGAGATGATCGCCGCCGCCAAACAGGCCGAAGCGCATGAATTCATTCTGGCGCTGGAAGACCCGCAAGGCCGCACCGGCTATGACGCCCATGTTGGCGAGCGCGGAGTGAAGCTGTCGGGCGGGCAGCGGCAGCGCGTGGCCTTGGCCCGCGTGATCTTGAAAGACGCGCCGGTCCTGATCTTGGATGAGGCGACAAGTGCGCTGGATTCCGAGGCGGAGGCCGCCATTCAGGCCGCACTTTATGGTGTGATGCAGGGCAAGACGGTGATCGCCATTGCCCACCGGCTTTCGACCATCGCCGCGATGGACCGGATCGTGGTGCTGGAAGATGGTCACATCGCCGAACAGGGCAGTCATGCCGAACTTTTGACGGCAAACGGGCTTTACGCCCGGTTCTGGGCGCGGCAATCAGGGGGCTTCATCGGGTTGGAGGAAGACGCATGAGCCTTTTGCGCATGGGCGACTGGATCGACGCGTTCCGCCCCACCCATCAAGCCCCCCCGCAAACGCTTGGGCGGTTTTTCCAGTGGAGTCTGTCGGGTTCTTGGGTGCAACTGTGGCTGGCGGCGGTGCTGTCCTCGCTGGCGGGGGTGACCGAGGTGGTGTCGGCGCTGGTGCTGGGCTGGGTGATTGATGCCGCTGTCACGGGCAATCCGGCCTCGTTCTTCACCGATCATGGGCGGCTTCTGGTCTGGTCGATGGCGTTTTATCTGATCCTGCGACCGCTGTCCTATGCCGCCTCGTCGGCCACCATCCAGATCACCTTGGGGCCGAACCTGCTGCCCTTGGTGCTGTCGCGGCTGCATCGCTGGACGCTGGGGCAGGCGCTGACTTTTTTCGACAATGATTTCGCAGGCCGCATCGCGCAAAAACAGATGCAGGCGGCCCGCGCGGTGACGGATGTCACGACGGAAACCATCAACACCGTGTTCTTTGCGCTGGCTTCGGTCGTGGCCTCGGTGCTTTACCTTTTCGCCGTGGATCTCTGGATCGGCGTTGCGCTGGCGGTTTGGCTGCTTGGCTATCTTGCCCTGATCCGCATCTTCATCCCGATGGTCCGCGAAAACTCCGCCGCACGGGCAAGTTCCCGCGCCATGGTGACGGGGCAGGTGGTGGATACCATCACCAATATCAAGACGGTCAAACTCTTTGCCCATTCCGCCTTTGAAGACCGGGTGGCGTTGAAGGCGATGGAAGTGTTCCGGGATCGGTCGCTGGAATATGGCGTCATTGCCGCGTGGTTCCGGCTGGCGCTGATGACGCTGGCGGGCATTCTTCCGGTCATTCTGATCGGTGGCACCATCCTGCTCTGGCAACAGGGGGTGGCGACGCCCGGCGACATTGCCGCAGCGGGGGCGATTTCGATGCGGATCGCGCAGATGACCGGCTGGGTCAGCTTTACCCTGATGACGATCTATACCTCGGTCGGCGAGGTCGAGGATGGCATGCACACGCTTGCCGCCCCGCATGCCTTGGCTGACAGCCCCGGCGCGCTGGACCTGCCGCGACTTCGGGGCGAGATCAGCTTTGATAACGTCACCTTCGCCTATGGCCGGCAGCGCGGCGGGGTGGCGGATATCAACCTGACCATCCGGGCCGGAGAGAAGCTGGGGATCGTCGGGGCTTCCGGCGCGGGAAAGTCGAGCCTCGTCGCGCTCTTGCTCCGGCTTTATGATACGGAAAACGGCCGGGTTCTGATTGACGGCCAAGATGTGCGCGATGTGACGCAGGAAAGTCTGCGCCGCCAGATCGGCATGGTCACGCAGGAAACCGCGATGTTCAACCGCTCGGCCCGTGACAACATCGCCTATGGCCGCCCCGAGGCTGCGGAGGCTGAGATCATCGCCGCATCAAAGGCGGCAGAGGCGCATGACTTCATCGACGGCATGATCGACCATCAGGGGCGGCGCGGCTATGATGCGTTTCTTGGCGAACGCGGGGTGAAACTCTCGGGCGGCCAGCGCCAGCGCATTGCGCTGGCCCGCGCCTTTCTGAAAGACGCGCCGATCCTTGTGCTGGACGAGGCGACAAGCGCGCTGGATTCAGAGGTTGAGGCCAGCATTCAGGCCGCCTTGTCCCGCGTGATGGAAGGCAAGACCGTGCTGGCGATTGCCCATCGGCTTTCGACCATCGCCGCGATGGACCGCATCATCGTCATGGAACAGGGTCGTATCGTGGAAATGGGCGATCACGCTGGCCTTTTGACGAGGGGTGGGGTTTATGCGCGCTATTGGAACCGCCAGTCCGGCGGATTCATTGGCACAGAGGACGGGCAGGCGTGAAGATCACCATCGACAGGCTGGGGCATCACGGCGACGGCATCGCCATTGGCGAGGCGGGGCCGATCTATGCGCCGGGTTTTCTGCCGGGCGAGGTGGTTGAAGGCGATCTGGTCAAGGATACTTTGGTGGGGGGCAAGATCGTCACCCCCTCGGCCGACCGGGTGAAACCGCCATGCCCCCATGCCCGCAGTTGCGGCGGATGTCTGATGCAGCACGCGGGCGACGGCTTTGTGGCCCAATGGAAGGCGGGCATTGTGAAGGGGGCCTTGGCGGGGCAGGGGCTGGAGGCGGTGTTCCGCCCCATGGCAACCTCTCCGGCGCGCTCACGCCGTCGTGCGACCCTGACCGGGCGCAAGACCAAGGGCGGTGCGCTGATGGGCTTTCACGCCCGCGCCAGCGATACGATTGTCGAGGTGCCGAACTGCCAACTGCTGCACCCCGATCTGGTCGCGGCCTTTCCCGCACTGGAAGAACTGGTGAAAATGGGCGGTTCGCGCACGACTGAGGTGCAACTGACCATCACGCGCAGCCTTGCCGGGGCCGATGTGGCGGTGGCTGGCGGCAAGCCATTGGACGCGCAGATGCAGATGGAAATGGCGCGGCTGTGCGAGACGGCAAAGATCGCACGGCTGACATGGAACGGTGAGACGGTGGCGCTGCGGGCCGCCCCCATGCAGCGGTTTGGCCGCGCGCTGGTCGCGCCGCCGCCGGGGGCTTTCCTTCAGGCGACAGCCGAAGGGGAAAGCGCCCTGTTGCAGGCGGTGGCGCTGGCCATTGGTGCGGCGCGCAAGGTGGTGGATCTGTTCGCAGGTTCTGGCACCTTCTCGATCCCGCTGGCCGAACGGGCCGAGGTTCACGCGGTGGAAGGCGAGGCAACCATGACCGCGGCCTTGGAAAAGGGCGCGCGCAATGCCGAAGGGTTGAAGCGGTTGACGGTTGAGACCCGCGATCTGTTCCGCCGTCCGCTTGAACCCGATGAGTTCAAGGGCGTCGAGGCGGTGGTGATCGACCCCCCCCGCGCCGGGGCCGAGGCGCAGGTGGACAGGCTGGCGGCAGCAAAAGTGCCTGTCATTGCCTATGTCTCCTGCAATCCTGTTACCTTTGCCCGTGATGCCAAGGTTCTGGTTGCGGCAGGGTATCGGCTGGATTGGGTGCAGGTGGTGGATCAGTTCCGCTGGTCTTCGCATGTTGAACTGGCCGCGCGCTTTTCGCGCTGATCGGCGGTTGAAAATCCCGTGATCTGCGGGGCCTCGCCTGATCTGCTCTGGCCAGATCAGCGAAAATCCGCTATGCGCAGGCAAAAATAACAACACGCGCATCGCGGGCAAGACCGCGGGCAAGACTGGGGCAGTTGCGGCACATGGGCTATCTTCGGGTTCTTCTTCTGATTGCCATCGGGTTTGGCATGGCCGCCTGTGGCGGCAAGCAAAAAGCCTACAACGGTCCTGAAGTGACCCAGATTCAGGTCCACAAGGCGGACCGCAAGATGTATCTCATCCACGGCAGCGAAGTTCTGCAAGAATACGACATCGGCCTTGGCTTCATGCCGGTCGGGCACAAACAGTTTGAAGGTGACGGCAAGACGCCCGAAGGGGCCTATTACATCAGCCACCGCAACCCCAAGTCTGCCTACCACCTCTCGCTTGGCATCAGCTATCCCAATGACGACGACCGCAGCTTTGCCGCCGAGAACAACAAGCCTGCGGGCGGGGACATCTTCATTCACGGCGGGCCGCCCCGAAAGGTCAATATCCGCGACTGGACAGCCGGTTGCATCGCCGTGACCGACCAAGAGATCGAGGCGATCTATGCCATGGTCAAGCCCGGCACGCCGATCTTCATCATGCCCTGAGGGGAAAAGAAAAGGGGGCCGCGGCCCCCTTTGTCTTGATCGGTCAATAGATTGCCCGATCAGCCGCCGGTCAGGAGCGTCCACCAGATCTTGCCGCTTTCTTCCTGATACCACGCAAAACCCATCGCGTTTGCTTCGGGGTTCAAGATGACATCGCGGGTGTCGGCCTGACCCATCCAGGTTGCCAGCGTCGCGGTTTCGTCCTCGTAGGTTTCAGAGATCAACTCGCCCAAAAGCTTGCCCGGATAGCCCACGCGCTGCACGCGCAACAAGGGCGAGGAACCGTCCGAGCCAAAGTGCCAGGGACGGTTTTGCACCGACATGTCGCGCGAATGGGTCAGGGCTGCGGCATTCAACTGGGCGTTCAGGGCCAGCGGCACCGCACCACGGGCGGCACGCAGGGCATTGATCGAATCCAGAACCCGGTAGGGGATCTCGTTCGTCATGGATTTGCTGATCTGATAGACTTTCGGCAAGGGCCGGCCGTCAGCACCCAGTTTCGGTGCCCTGACCGTCATGCCACAAGCTGCCAGCATGGCTGCCGAGCCAGCCATCAATACCACATTGCGTCTGTTCATGTTCTGTCACCACCCAGTAGCCCGACGGGGCCCGCGTTGGCCCGTCTTTATCCAAACTGCGCCGCAGGATCAAACCCAACTCTGCGTGACTGTGCTGAAACCCGCGCCCATCCCCGCCGATGATGGGGCGATGACGGGGCTTTGATTTGCGCCGCCGCGCTGATGGATGTAGAAGGCGGCGAAATTTCATCTGAACGGAGAGCTGCGGATGCCGCCTGAATCCCGCAAATCGCTGAACCGCCGCCTGTTCATGGGCGGTGCCGCTGCCCTGACCTCTGCCGCCGCCGCGCTGCCGGTCTTTGCGCAGGCCACCGACGGCAGCACGGAAATGACCCCTGCTGCGGGCGGGTCGGTGCGCAACAACATTTCCAGTTTCCGCATGCTGGATTGGCAGGACTATTTCGAAAATACCAAAAAAGGCGCTATTTTGGTGGATATCACCTCGCGCGCCCTGCATTTCTGGTCTGAGGACCAGTCGATTTATCGGCTGTACCCCACCTCCGTGCCGCTGTCCGAGGAATTGACCCGCCGGGGCCGCACCGAAGTGGTGGAGAAGGTCGTGAACCCGACTTGGCGCCCAACCCCGTCCATGCTCGAACGCAACCCGGAATGGCCCGAGGTGGTCGAAGGTGGTTCGCCCGATAATCCCTTGGGCACCCGCGCGATGTATCTGAGCTGGACTTATTACCGCATCCACGGCACGCACGATACCCGCAAGATCGGCCGTCGTTCATCGAATGGATGTGTCGGCCTCTATAATGAGCACATTCAAGAGTTGTTCGATATGGCCCAAGTTGGCACGCAAGTGTTGCTTATTTGACGCCATAGGCCTCGCAGCCTTTGGTGCCGCAACAGGGTGGATTGCAAATCACTGGTTAAGCGGATTAGGAAGGCAACATGAGGAATAATCTTGGGTGTGTGGTGTCGCCTCTGAAAAATTCGGCGCCACGCGAAATTCTGGAGGTCACTATGAAAAAGATCGCTCTTGCTGCCGCTCTGTCGGTTGCTGCTACCACCGCTTTCGCTGGCGGCATGGCTGAACCCGTCATGGAACCGGCCGTTGTCGAAGCCGGCACCTCGTCGTCGGGCGGCATCATTCTCCCGCTGATCCTGCTGGTGGCTGTTGCTGCTGCGGTCGCGTCGAACTAATCCTTTCGGATTGGATCAAGATAGGGACGACAGGGTTTCCTGTCGTCCTTTTCTTTTGCCCGCCTGAAACGTGGGCTTAGACCCAGCCCTGCAAATTCGCCTCAATCACCTGGACCAGCGCCTGAATATGGGCGCTGTCATCGTTCAGGCAGGGAATATAGGTGAATTCCTCGCCGCCCGCGTGTTCAAACGCCTCGCGGATTTCGCCGTTGATTTCTTCCAGCGTCTCAATGCAATCGGCCGAGAAGGCCGGAGCAATCACCGCGATGCGCTTTTTGCCCTGCCGTGCCAGATCGGCGACGTGATTGACGGTATAGGGCTTCAACCATTCCTCACGCCCAAAGACCGACTGAAAACTGGTGTCGATATCGGCTTTGTCCCACCCCAGCCGTTCCCGCAACAGCCGCGTGGTTTTTGCGCATTGGCAATGATAGGGATCGCCCTGCATCAGATAGCGGATCGGCATGCCGTGATAGCTGGCCACCAAAACATCAGGGCGGTGATCCAGCTTGGCATAGGCCCGCTCCACCGATTGGGCCAGCGCCTCGATATAGGCCGGGTGGTCGAAATATTCCGGCACCACCCGAACTGCGGGTTGGCGGGTTTCCTTCATCAGCGCGGCAAAGAAGGCGTCATTTGCCGTGGCCGATGTGGCCCCGGCGTAATGCGGGTAAAGCGGGAAGAACAGGATCTTTTCGCAACCCGCTGCCACCATTGCCTTCACCTTGGATGCGGTGGAGGGATTGCCATAGCGCATGGCGAAATCCACCATCACCCGGTCGCCATGCGCGGCCTGCATCGCTGCCGCAATCGCGGCGGTCTGATCTTTGGTGATCGTCATCAACGGGCTTTCGCCCTTTTCATGGTTCCAGATCAGCTTGTAATTCGCGCCCGATGTAAAGGGGCGTTTGGTCAGGATGATCAGTTGCAGCAGTGGTTGCCATTTCCAATTCGGAATGTCGATCACCCGCTTGTCTGACAGGAATTCATTCAGATAGCGCCGCATCGACCAATAGTCGTAATTGTCAGGCGTGCCGAGGTTGGCAAGCAAGATCCCGATCTTTGGCGCTTTCACCTTGGGGTGGTCGGCGGGGGCGCGGGCCAGACGGTCGGTTCCGGGTGTCACGTCGGTCATGTCATTTCCTGCGTTGCTGCCCCCCAGATAACCCGACGGCCGGCGCGGTCAACCGTTTCCGCGCGGCAGCGGGCGTTCGGCCGCGTTCAGCACATCCGCCAACCGCGCTGCCGCCGATCCGGGCCGCAGGGGTTTTTGCTGGCTTTCATGCGGGGCCCAGCCGGTCAGACAGATGATTTCAAAGGTCGCGGGGATGCGACCTTCGAGCGTGGCAAAACGATCCTGATAGAGTGCCGCAGCCCGCACGAACACGTCGCGCCGGGTTGGGCGGCGCAAGCGGGCGGACAGCGCATTGCTTTCCCCCATCGCGCGCAGATCGTGCATCAGGTGGAAGGCATCGCGATAAAGCACGGTCTTGGTAAAGCTGTCGGCGACCGGCAAGGCAAAGCCCGCCCGGCCGAGCAAAGCCCCCAGATCGCGGATTTCGCCCATCGGCAGCACACGGGGCGAAAGGCCGCCCGTGACTTCAGCCTCGGCCTCGGCCAGACAGGCGCGCAATTCGTGCAGGGTCTGCCCACCGAACATCAGGCCGATGAACAACCCGTCAGGCCGCAGTGCGCGGCGGCATTGCACCAATTGCCCGACCGGATCATTCGCCCAATGCAAGGCTAGGGCATGGATCACCAAATCCTGCGCCGCCTCTTGCAGATCCAGCGTTTCCGCATCGGGAATAGTGCGAAAATCCGGCCACAGGTTCGGAAAACCCGTCACCACAACCGGCGCGGTAAAGGATCTATTAACCTCGATGAGTCTTTCCTGAACCTCAAGTGCCGCTTCCTCCTGCAAGAACAGCGCCGTGGCGCGGGCGCGGTGCAGGGCAAGGGTGGCGCGGTCAGTCAAAAGGGGCGGGGTCTGGCTCATGGCGGGGAAACATAGGTGGCGGGGGTGGGAATGCAAGCGGGCTTGAAGCAAGCTGCCATGCATTTGCTCTATCCGCCGCAATGTCTGGTCTGCGGGGCCTTGGTGACAACCGATTTCGGCCTGTGCGGCCCCTGCTGGCGCGATACCCCCTTCATCTCGGGTTTGGTCTGCGACCAATGCGGCCTGCCGTTGCCGGGCGAAGACACGGGCAAGCCCGAGCTTTGCGACGATTGCCTGACCATGGCGCGGCCATGGTCACAGGGGCGCGCGGCAATGCTTTACAAGGATAAGGCACGTGCCTTGGTTCTGGGCCTGAAACATGGCGATCGGCTGGATCTGGTGCGCCCGGTTGCGGGGTGGATGTTGCGTGCCGCCGCGCCGATCTTGGAGCCGGGCATGCTGGTTGCGCCGATCCCGCTCCATTGGCTGCGGCTTTTCAAGCGCCGCTATAACCAGTCTGCCTTTCTGGCCAAGGCCATCGCCCAATCGGCCCGGCTGGACCATTGCCCTGACCTTTTGATCCGCCCTCGTGCCACCGGCACGCAGGACGGCAAGGGCCGCGACGCGCGGTTTGCCAATATGGCTGGTGCCATAGTGCTGCACCCAAAACGGGCGGTGAAGGTTGACGGGCGCCATGTGCTGCTGATTGATGACGTCATGACCTCGGGGGCGACACTGGCCGCCGCAGCCGAGGCCTGCATCGCGGGGGGCGCGCGGGCAATTTCGGTTCTGACCATGGCGCGCGTTGCGAAGGATGCCTAAATCCTTATAGTCACGCCAAACGCCAAGGAGGGGCCACATGAAGCCCGTGGAAATCTACACCACCCAAACCTGCCCCTATTGCATCGCCGCCAAGCGGCTGTTGACCAAGAAGGGTGTCGCCTTCAAGGAAATCGACGTTGGCGGCCAGCCAGAGTTGCGTGCGGCAATGACCCAGCGCGCCAGCGGCCGCACCTCGGTGCCGCAGATATTCATCGCGGGCCAGCATGTCGGCGGCTGCGATGATATCCATGCGCTGGACCATGCGGGCAAGCTTGACCCGCTGCTGGCCTGACGTCGATGCGCGCGGGGCTGGTGCAACTGACGGTGGGCGATGATCCGGAGGCAAATCTGCCGGTGACCATCGACCATATCCACCGCGCGGTGGCGGGCGGGGCGGGGTTTGTGCTGACCCCGGAATGCACCAACGCCTTGTCTGGCAATCGCGCCCATCAACGTGCTGTCCTGCGGCATGAGGAGGATGACAGCACCCTTGCCGCCCTGCGGGACGAAGCCGCCCGCGCGGGGATCTGGCTTTTGATCGGCTCGATCGGGGTTTTGACCCATGATGCCGATGGCCGTTTTGCCAACCGCTCTTTCCTGATCGCGCCGACAGGTAAGATCGCCGCGCGGTATGACAAGATCCATATGTTCGATGTGAATGTCTCGGAGACCGAGATCTACCGTGAATCCTCGGCCTATCGGCCGGGTGCTGCGGCGGTGGTGGCGGATGCGGGCTTTGCCAAAATCGGCATGGCGGTGTGCTATGATCTGCGCTTTCCCCATCTGTTCCGCAGCCTGGCCCAAGCGGGCGCGCAAATCCTGACAGTGCCTGCCGCCTTCAATCACATCACCGGTGCGGCACATTGGGAGGTGTTGCTGCGCGCCCGCGCGATTGAAACCGGCTGCTTCGTGCTGGCCCCGGCGCAAACCGGGTTTCACCCGGAAACCGGCGGCAAGGGGCGGCGCACCTATGGCCATTCGCTTGCCATCGCGCCTTGGGGCGAGGTGCTGGCCGATGCCGGCACCGAACCTGGCGTGACGCTGGTCGATCTTGATCTGGCCGAAGTCGCCAAGGCCCGCTCTCGTGTGCCGAGCCTGAAACACGACCGGGAGTTCAGAGCACCATGAGCGACCGCACCGATGATCTGGCGGTTTCGCTGTTTGGGGAGCTGTTCATGGCCGACCAACTGGCGCGCAACCGCGTGTCCAAGGCGCTGCCCAAGGGGATGGAACTGTCGCATTTTTCGGTGCTGAACCATCTGGCCCGCATCAATGACGAACGCACCCCCGCCCAGCTTGCCCGCGCCTTTCATGTCACGCGCGGCGCGATGACCAACACATTGACCAAGCTGGAATGGGCCGGCCATATCCATATTCGCCCGGATTGGGACGACGCGCGGCAGAAATTCGTTGCCATCTCGCCCTCCGGCCGGGCGGCCCGTGATGCGGCGGTGGCGGCGGTGATCCCGATGATCGGCGATGTGGTTCAGGCGCTGGGCGCGGACAAGGTGCGCGCCGTGCTGCCGATCCTGCGCGAGATGCGGGTCAAGCTGGAAGGCGAAAGCTGACGCGTATCAAGCCTGTTCCGGGCCGTCTTCGCTTTCATCTTGGCAAAAATACCCCCCGCGGAGCGTCCGCCTTTGGCCAAATGCGCCTCCGGCGGGGGTATTTTCGCCAAGATGAAGGAATTGGGATCGCGGAAATCTAGCTCTTGGGGCGGTTGTCGATGATCCGCACCGCTTTGCCCTGACTGCGCGCCACCTCTCCGGGTTGGCCGACATGAACGGCAACAGTAACGCCCAGCATTTGCTTGATGCGTTTTTGCAAGGTCCGCCCTTGGGCGGCGCGGCTGTCTTCAGAGGCGATATGCGTCGTTTCGACCCAAACGCGCATCCCATCCAGCCGCCCCTCGCGGATCAGCTCAAGCTGGAAATGTGGCGAAAGGCCGGGCAGGGTCAGCACCTGTTCCTCGATCTGGCTGGGAAACACATTGACGCCGCGCAGGATGATCATGTCATCCGTCCGCCCCATCAGCTTTTCGATCCGCCGCATGCTGCGCGCGGTGCCCGGCAAAAGCCGGGTCAGATCGCGGGTGCGGTAGCGGATGATCGGCAGCGCTTCTTTGGTCAGCGAGGTCAGCACCAATTCACCCACCTGCCCATCGGGCAGCACCGCGCCGGTTTCCGGGTCGATGATCTCGGCAAGGAAGTGGTCTTCCCACAGGTGCAACCCGTCTTTGGTTTCCACACATTCAATCGCGACGCCCGGCCCGATCACCTCGGACAGGCCGTAGCAGTCCAAGGCCTGCATGTCGAAAGCCTGTTCGATTTCGGCGCGCATGGCGTTGGTCCATGGCTCGCCGCCAAAGATCCCGATTTTCAACGGGGATTTGCGCGGATCGCGACCTTGGGTGCGATATTCATCCAGAATGGAGAGCATGTAGGACGGGGTTGATCCGATGGTGGTCGCGCCGAAATCTTCGATCAGGTTCACCTGCCGCGGTGTCATGCCCCCCGATACGGGCACGACGGTGCAGCCCAGCTTTTCGGCCCCATAGTGAAAGCCAAGCCCGCCTGTGAACAGCCCATAGCCGTAAGCCAGATGCACCACATCGCCGGGCTTTGTGCCACAGGCACGCATGGACCGCGCCATCAGACCGGCCCAAGTCTCCAGATCGCGGACGGTATAGCCCACGACGGTCGGCTTGCCCGTGGTGCCGGATGAGGCATGCAGCCGCGCGATCTGCACGCGCGGCACGGCAAACATGCCAAAGGGGTAAGTCTCACGCAGCGCCGATTTTTGCGTGAACGGAAAGTGCTGAATATCGGTCAGCGTCTTCAGGTCATCGGGATGCACGCCCGCCTTCGCAAAGGCCGTCTTGAGGTACGGCACATTGTGGTAGGCATGGCCGAGCGACCACTTCAGGCGGTTCAGTTGCAGCGCTTCGATCTCATCGCGGGAGGCGGTCTCGATCGGGTCAAGTTTTTGCTGATGTGGGCCAAGCTCCAACATGGGGTATCCTGCGCGAAAAAGGCGAACCATTTGAATCTGTTACAACCAAGAGAATTGGGCATTGTCGTGGCAAGCCCGGTTCTGGCAGCAATAATTGCTAAAGCTTGGGGGAAATGTAGCGCATTTGCGCCCGCATGACCGCGACCATACGCCCGTCGCCTCCGGTCACGGTCACATCAAACAGGGCCGAGCGGCCAGAGCGTGTCAGGAAGACGCCCTTGGCAATCAGGGTTTCGCCAGCCGCGCCGGGGCTGAGAAAGGTGATGGTGTTGGTCTGCGTCACGGCCCGTTCGCCCAGCGAATTGGCCGCGAACCCCGCCGCGCAATCGGCCAGAAGATGCACCACGCCACCATGCGCTGTATGGTGGCCGTTCAGGTGGCGCTTTTCCAATGGCAGGCGCAGTTCGGCGCGCCCCTCACGCGCCTCAATCAGCAGGACGCCCATCTCGTGCGGGGCAGGATCATCGGCCCAGAAGGTCTGCATCGCGGGGGTGATCTTGTCGGTCATGGGTGCAAAAGCTCTTGCACCATCGGGATCACTTTTTCGCCGTAAAGCCGCAGACATTCCATCAACTGCCCATGCGGCATCGGGCCGGTGGCGTATTTCATGTCGAACCGCTGCACCCCAAGGTCGCGCACCGCGTTTGCAATCTTGCGGGCCACGGTTTCAGGGCTGCCGACGTAAAGCGAGCCCTGCTCAATCTCTGCCAGATAGCGGTCCTTGGTGGTCGGCGGCCAGCCCCGCTCACGCCCGAGCCTGCCAAACATCTCGGCATAATGTGGCCACAGGGCTTCGCGCGCCTCCTCATCCGTCGTGGCGACAAAACCGGGCGAGTGGATGCCGATCGGGCGCACCGGACTGCCCAGTTGGGCGCAGGCGCGCTGGTAAAGATCAACATAGGGTGCAAAGCGGCGCGGGTCGCCGCCGATGATGGCCAGCATCAGTTGCAGATCATTGCGCACCACCCGCACCACCGATTCCGGACTGCCCCCAACGCCGACCCAAGTGACCATCGGCTGCGCCAGCGGCGGATAGACCATTTGATTGGCAAGCGGGCTGCGGTGCTGGCCCGACCATGTGATCGGGTTTTGTTTTGTCAGTTTGGCAAAGATGTCGAGTTTTTCTTCGAACAAAACATCATAATCGCGCAGGTCATAGCCAAAAAGCGGATAGCTTTCGGTAAAGCTGCCCCGGCCCAAGATCGGTTCGGCCCGCCCATTTGACAGGGCGTTCAGCGTCGAGAAGCGCTGAAAAACCCGGATCGGATCGTCAGAGGACAGCACGGTGACCGCGGTACCCAATTTGATCCGGCTGGTGCGGGCCGCAATCGCCGCCAGGATCATCTCGGGCGATGAAATCGCGAAATCCGGGCGGTGGTGTTCGCCAAGGCCAATGAAGTGGATACCCAACTCATCGGCCAGAACCGCCTGTTCGACCACATCCCGCAAGACCTGATCCATCGGTTTGGGTTGACCATCCACGCCAAGGCTGACATCGCCAAAGCTATCAAGACCAAGTTCGACCTGTGGCATGCTGCGCCCCTTTTTCCTGTCTGACGGTGAAGATAGGCGAGCTTTCGGTCGGGTGAAAGCCAAGGGGCTGCACAACGGCTGTGCACAATACATATGATAGTTTGAATGTTTGAATGAGATATGCTAGGCACGACCTGACGAAACAGGAAAGGGCGCGCTTTGGCACTTCGTTCTTTGATTATGGCGGGGCTGATGGCCGTGGCCTTTGCCCCCCGCTTGGCCGCGGAAGACCTTGTGCTTCAACCGGTTGCGACCGTTGAGGTCAAAGCCCTTTTCGGCAAGGTGGAAAGCCGCTTTGTGGTTCCTGCCCGGTCGCGCATCGGGGGAACCCTGACGGCCTTGGATGTAACCGAAGGCTCGCAAGCCGGGGCGGGCCAGGTGATCGCCCGTATCGCGGATCCAAAGCTCGAATCGCAATTGGCGGCGGCCGAGGCCCGTATCGCTTCGGCCAAGTCGCAGTTGGCGAATGCCGAGACAGAGTTGACGCGCAACGAGGAACTGCTTGCCAAAGGGGCGACCACCACCCAGCGCGTGGATCAGGTGCGCACCACCGTTGAAGTTGCCCGCAACGCCGTGGCCGAGGTGGAGGCCGCGCGGCAGGTGACTGCGACGCTGATTGAAGATGGCAATGTCCTTGCCCCCGCCGATGGCCGTGTGCTGTCGGTGCCGGTGCGGCTGGGTGCGGTGGTCATGCCGGGTGAGCCGGTGGTGACCATTACCGGCGGGGGCGTTTTCCTGCGGTTGGCGATCCCGGAGCGCCACGCGGCGGGGCTGACCGTCGGCGCTGCGGTGGATGTCGAGGGCGGCACGGGGGTGATTGAAAAGGTCTATCCGCAGATCGAACAGGGCCGGGTGATCGCCGATGTTGCCGTAGACGGGCTTTCCGACAGCTTCATCGGCCAGCGGGTTCTGGTCCGGGTGCCGGTTGCGACGCGGCAGGTTCTGGCCGTGCCGGATGCGGCCATCGAACAACGCGCGGGTCTGGATCTGGTTCGGATCAAAACCGCTACGGGCGAGGGGGAAGTGACGGTCATTCCCGGTGCCGAGGTTGCCGGGCCGAATGGCCCCTTGCGCGAAATTCTGACGGGCCTGCGGGCTGGCGATACGGTGATCGTCCCATGAGCGCGCCCGACAAAGACCTGACGGCCACGGGCATCGCGGGCAACCTGACGCGGGCCTTCATCACCAGTCCGCTGACGCCGCTGTTCCTTCTGGCGGCCTTGATCCTTGGCCTTGTTGCCTTGGTCACTCTGCCCCGCGAGGAGGAGCCGCAGATCTCGGTTCCCATGGTGGATATTCACCTGCAAGCCGACGGCTTGCACGCCGAGGATGCGGTCAAGCTGGTGACCGAACCGCTTGAAACCATCGTGAAATCCATTCCCGGCGTTGAACATGTTTACAGCCAGACGCGCGACGATGGCGCCATGGTGACGGCGCGTTTCGTCGTCGGCACATCGGGCGATGCGGCCATTCTGAGGGTGCATGAAAAGCTGCGGGCCAACATGGACCGGATCCCGGATGGGATCCCTGAACCGCTGATCGTCGGGCGCGGCATTGATGATGTGGCGATCATGGTCGTCACCCTGTCGCCCAAGCCCGAGGTTGCCAGCCGTTGGACCGCCGCCGATCTGACCCGCGTCGCGCATGAGGTGCAGGTGGCGGTGTCGGCGCTGGACGATATCGGCCTGACCTATCTTGTCGGTGAACAGCCCGAGGAAATCCGGATCACGCCCGACCCGGAACGCTTGGCGCAGGCAGGGCTGACCTTGCAGGCTTTGGCGGGCAAGGTTGAAGGTGCGAACAAGGCCTTTGCGCTGGGCAGCATCCGGCAAGACGGCAAGCAGATTGATCTGGCAGCGGGCGAAACGCTGCAAAGCCTTGACCAGATCTCCAATCTTTTGGTGACCACCCGCGACGGTCGTCCGGTCTATGTGCGGGATGTGGCAACGGTACGTCTGAAAACCGATCCGAAGGAAAGCCGGGTATTCACCATGGCGCGGGGCGAAGATGGGGCCGCGTTCCATGACCGCCTGCCGGCCGTGTCCTTGGCCGTGGCCAAGCGTCCCGGCGCCAATGCCGTGACGATTGCCGAAGAAATTCGCCATGCCGTTGGGGCGATGCAAGGCAAGATCATCCCCGATGACCTGACGGTGGAATTCACCCGCGACTATGGCGAAAGTGCCGATGAAAAGGCCAATGAACTGTTGTTCCATCTGGCGCTGGCCACGATTTCCATCGTTGCGCTGGTCTGGGTGGCCATCGGTTGGCGCGAGGCCGTTGTCGTCGCCATCGTCATTCCGGTGACCATCCTTCTCACGCTCTTTGCCGCCCGGATCATGGGCTATACGCTGAACCGCGTCTCGCTGTTTGCGCTGATCTTCTCCATCGGGATTTTGGTCGACGATGCCATTGTGGTGATCGAAAACATTGCGCGCCACTGGGCGATGAAGGACGGGCGTTCGCGCGCGCAAGCCGCCATTGATGCGGTCAGCGAGGTGGGCAATCCGACCATCGTTGCCACGCTGACAGTGGTGGCCGCTTTGCTGCCGATGCTGTTCGTGTCCGGCATGATGGGCCCCTATATGAGCCCGATCCCGGCCAATGCCTCGGCTGCGATGGTGTTTTCCTTCTTTGTCGCGGTCATGGTCACGCCTTGGCTGATGATGAAGTTTGGCAAGGCCGATGGGCAGGGTGGGGGGCACGGGCAGGATGCGCAGGACGGCGGTGCGCTGGGCCGGGCCTATCGTCGCGTGGCGCGCCCGATCCTGTCCTCGCGCCGCAACGCAACGCGGTTTCTTTTGGCGGTGACGGTGGCAACCCTGCTGTCGATGGGGCTGTTTTACACCAAATCGGTGACGGTTAAACTCTTGCCCTTTGACAACAAATCCGAGCTTGCCGTGATCCTTGATATGCCGCGCGGAGCGTCGGTTGAGGAAACCGACCGCGTGCTGGCGCAAATCGCCAAGGGGTTGGAGCCGGTTTCAGAAATCATCTCGGTGCAAAGCCATGCTGGCACCGGGGCGCCGTTCAACTTCAACGGCTTGGTGCGGCATTACTATCTGCGGGGTGAACCGCGCCATGGGGATTTGCAGGTGAACCTTTCGCCCAAGGGCGACCGCGACCGCGAAAGCCATGCGGTCGCCTTGGATCTGCGCGCCCGTATTCTGGCCTTGGATCTGCCGCAAGGCGCGGTGGTCAAGGTTGTCGAGCCGCCGCCCGGCCCGCCGGTGATGGCCACGCTTTTGGCCGAAGTCTATGGGCCTGATGCCGAAACGCGCCGCGCGGTGGCAAGCAGGCTGCGTGAGATTTTCGCCTCGGTTCCCTATATCGTTGATGTCGACGACAGCTTTGACGTGCCTGCGATGCGGCAAAGGCTGGTGCTGAACGACGCCAATCTCGACTTCCACAAGGTCGATGAGGGCGATGTGTTCCAGACCATCGGCATGCTTTATGGCGGCACGACGGTCGGTTATTCGCACCGTTCCGAAGGGCGCCAGCCGCTGCCGATCCGGCTTGCTCCGGATAAGGCGGACAAGGTGCTGGATGAACGCGCGTTGTCGACCCCGATCCCGGCGAACCTCTTGCCGGGAGATCGGTCCGTGGTGGAATTGGGCGATGTGGTCGAGGTGAAAACCGAAATGCAGTCGCACCCGATCTTTCGCCACAATGGCCGCGCCGCCGAAATGGTGACGGCAGAACTGGCAGGCGATTTTGAGGCTCCGCTTTACGGCATCATGGCCGTTGACCGCGCGATCGAGGACGCCGACTGGGGCACCCTGCCCAAGCCAGAGATCAGCATGCATGGCGTGCCGCAGGATCAATCGACCCCGACCGTGCTGTGGGATGGCGAATGGGAGGTGACATGGGTCACCTTCCGCGACATGGGGGCGGCCTTTGGGGTGGCGCTGTTGGGAATCTACATCCTTGTCGTGGCGCAGTTTGGCAGCTTCAAACTGCCACTGGTGATCCTGACGCCGGTGCCTTTGACCTTCATCGGCATCATGCTGGGGCATTGGATGTTCGGCGCACCCTTCTCGGCCACTTCGATGATCGGCTTCATCGCACTGGCAGGGATCATCGTGCGGAACTCGATCCTTTTGGTGGACTTCATCCGGCATGCCCGCAAGCCCGGCGTGGCCTTGGTGGATGTGCTCTTGGAGGCCGGGGCGATTCGCTTCAAACCGATCCTGCTGACGGCACTGGCCGCCATCATCGGGGCGATCACCATCCTGACCGACCCGATCTTTCAAGGTCTGGCGATCAGTCTGCTTTTTGGGCTGGCCTCCTCCACGCTGCTGACGGTGCTTGTGATTCCAGCGATTTACATCTGGCTGCGCTGGGACAAGGCGGCGAAAGCCTAAACCAGTGGGGTTGCCTTCGGGCGGCCCTTCTTTCAACCAGATCGTTGCAAATGAAATGACTTGATCTGTTGAGCGTCTCGTGCCAGCTTCACGACATATCATTGCACTTGCAATGAATTTGGAGGGCGCCATGAAGATCGAACAAATCCACCACGTTGCCTATCGCTGCAAGGATGCGAAAGAGACGGTCGAGTTCTATACCAAAATGCTGAACATGGACTTTGTGCTGGCGATTGCCGAGGACCATGTGCCCTCCACTCACGAACCCGACCCCTACATGCACCTGTTCCTTGATGCCGGGAATGGCAATGTGCTGGCGTTTTTCGAACTGCCGACCAAGCCCGAAATGGGGCGTGACCCGAATACCCCGAAATGGGTGCAGCATATTGCTTTCAAAGTGAAAGATCGCGCGACGCTGCTGGAGTTCAAGGCACATCTGGAAAAGAACGGCGTCGAAGTACTGGGCGTTACCGACCATTCGATTTTCCACTCGATCTATTTCTTCGACCCGAACGGCCACCGGGTTGAACTGGCCTGTCCCGATCCCGATGAGGAGGCGCTGCTGGCCAAACTCGATGCCGTCAAATGGGACATGCTTGAAGAATGGAGCCGCACCAAAAAGGCCCCGCAGCACGCGGCATGGCTGCATGCCAAAGAGTTGAAGAAGCACTGAGGCGGGCCGATGTTCAGCACCTATGACGCGCCCGTTTACCCCTATGTTCAATCGGCCGAGCAGATCTCGGGCAAACCCGCCCGCCACAAGGTTGTGGTGATAGGCGCCGGACCGGTTGGCCTGACAGCCGCCTTGGACCTTGCCGCGCGCGGGGTGTCCGTGGTCGTCTTGGACGATAACAACACGGTGTCGGTCGGCAGCCGCGCCGTCTGCTATGCCAAGCGCCCCTTGGAGATCTGGGATCGCTTGGGCGTGGCGGATCGGATGATCGCCAAGGGCGTGGAATGGAAGCTGGGCAAGGTGTTTTTCGGCGACCGGCAGGTCTATCAGTTCGACCTTCTGCCCGAAGGCGGGCACAAGATTCCGGCGTTCATCAATCTTCAACAGTATTATCTGGAAGATTACATGGTCGAGGCAGCGGCAAAAAATCCGCTGATCGACATCCGCTGGAAGCACAAGCTGATCTCGCTGCGCCAAGAGGCCGACCATGCCATTCTGACGGTGGAAACTCCTGACGGGGTGTTTGTGACCCACGCCGATTGGGTCATCGCCTGTGATGGCGCCAATTCCGACACCCGCCGCATGGTGGGCGCCGATTTCACGGGCCAGTTCTTTCAGGACCGCTTCCTGATCGCCGATATCGTGATGAAGGCCGATTTCCCGACCGAACGCTGGTTCTGGTTCGACCCGCCCTTCCACCGCAACCAATCGGCGCTGTTGCACAAGCAATCCGACAATGTCTGGCGGCTGGATTTCCAACTGGGCTGGGATGCCGACCCCGAGGTGGAAAAGCGCGAGGAAAACATCATCCCCCGCGTCAAAGCCATGCTGCCGGGGGTGGAGTTCGAATTGGAATGGGCGAGCGTCTACCAATTCGCCTGCCGCCGCATCGACCAGTTCCGCCACAACCGGGTGATCTTTGCCGGCGACGCCGCGCATCAGGTGTCCCCCTTCGGCGCGCGGGGGGCGAATACCGGCGTGCAGGACATCGACAACCTATCATGGAAACTTGCCGCAGTTCTGGCGGGCGATGCGGATGAGACGCTGATCGACAGCTATCACGAGGAACGCGCCTTTGCGGCCGATGACAATCTGCTGAACTCCACCCGCTCGACTGATTTCATCACCCCAAAGAACGCGGCCTCCAAGCGGTTCCGCAATGCGGTGCTGGACTTGGCCGAGAAGGCGAGTTTCGCGCGGCCCTTGGTGAACTCTGGCCGGCTTTCCACCCCGACGCCCTATGTGGCCTCCTCGCTGAATACCCCCGACGCCGGGATCTGGCACGGCCGCATGACCCCCGGCACGGTTTGCAGCGATGCCCCCGTGATGGTGGGCGGAGCGCCCGGCTGGTTCCTGCAACAGATCGGGCAGGGCTTTACGCTCTTGGATTTTGGCACACAGGCGCAGCCGATCTCAGTGGGCGGTGTCACGGCAAAGGTTCTGCGGCTGGGCGAGGCTTTTGAGGACAGCGAGCGCCTGCTTGCCAAGCGCTATGACGCGCAGCCCGGCACGGTCTATCTGATCCGCCCTGACCAGCATATTGCCGCCCGCTGGCGGTCGTTCAACCCGACCGAGGCGAAAGCCGCCCTTGCCCACGCCCTTGCGAAAGTGTGATGCCATGACCCTAATCCTGACGCCGAATATCCCCGACCCGGACGGGTTTTATCAGGAGTTGACCGACGCACAGCGCGATCTGGATGAGGCTGCGGCCAATGACATGAACGCGCGGCTGGTTTTGATCCTGGCCAACCACATCGGGGACCGTAAGACCTTGGCCGAGGCACTTGCCTTGGCTGCCCCTTGAAGGATCAGCGCCGGATCGTATCGCCGGGTTGCAGTGTCGGGAACAGTTCGATCACCTCGCCGCCGACCACGCCCTGATGCGGCTGGCCCGCGATGATTTCCGCCGCGCGGCGACCGATTTCCAGACGGCAAGCGTCCATCGTTGCCAAGCGGCGCGGCAAGCCATCCAACAACTCGACCCCGTTAAAACCGGCAAGCCCGATCTTGCCGGGCACATCAAGGCCCTTTTCAAGACAGTAAAGTAGGCCGCCCGCGCCGATCATGTCATTGGAGTAATACAGGAAATCGACATCCGGGCTGCGCGCCAGCACCGCCTCGGTCATCTCGCGGCCCTTCAGCAAAGCCGAGCCACCGGAGTAGAATTCGCGATCTGCCAGCGTCAGGCCCGCCTTGGCCAGCGCCTCCTCAAACCCTTCCAGCCGCTTCTTGGCCCGGTGGTCGTTCGGCATCTGGGTGCCAAGGAACGCAATCCGGCGATAGCCCGCCGCAATGATCGCTTCGGCCATTTGCCGCCCGGCGCGGCGATGAGAAATGCCGACCGCCGAATCCACCGGTGTGCCGTCGATGTCCATGATTTCGACAATCGGCACGCCCGCCTGCGCCAGCATCGCGCGGGCGGCGGGCGAATGTTCCAGCCCCGCCACGATCAGCCCGGTCGGCCGCCATGACAGCATCTCGTAGATCACCGCCTCCTCGCGGTCGGGCGCGTAATTCGTCACGCCCACAACGGGTTGCAGCCCGGTATCTTCCAGAACCTCGGAAATTCCGGTCATCACCTCGGGGAAGACCATGTTTGACAGCGACGGGATCACCACGCCCACAAGGTTTACCCGCTGGCTTGCCAGCGCGCCCGCGATCTTGTTCGGCACATAGCCAAGCGTGCGGGCCGCCTGCAAAACCCGCTCTCTTGTGGCTTCCGACACATCGCCGCGGTTGCGCAGCACGCGGCTGACCGTCATCTCACTGACGCCCGAGGCTTCTGACACATCGCGAAGCGTCAGGGTGCGGCGCGGATCTTGGGCGGGTGGGTTGGACAATTTTGCGGTCCCGATGGTGATCTTTTGTCTTTGTTAGCGGTAAATGGGCTTCTGTCCAAGGCGGAAATCCCCAATCATTTTCCGCAGGCCCGGTTGCCTTCGCCAGCATTTGCGCGCAAAAACGGCGGGCGGGCCCCGTAGCTCAACGGATAGAGCGTCCCCCTCCTAAGGGGAAGGTTGCAGGTTCAAGTCCTGCCGGGGTCGCCAGCCCTGATGAGGAGGCCCGGATGATCCGCGACACCGCTGTGCAGACCTTTCTGAATGAGGCCGAGGCCGCGCTTGCCCGTGTGACCGGGCCGGGGGCAGAGGTTGCCGCCGCCGCGGTCCGCCGCTGGGCCGAACCCGGCACGGCGGGGCAGGGCGGGGCGCGTTTGCCGGTTTGCGACTGGATCGCGCCGGCGCTTGCCCGGCAGAGCTCACCGCTTGCCGCCAGCTTTGCCGCCTTGCAGCATCGACTGGACTGGGGGCGCCGCAAATCCGCAGACCCGGCAAATGCCGGTTTCTGGAACGGCCATGCCAATGCCATGATCCTTGGCCCCGGCGGGCTGGAGGAGCGTAGCGATGTTTGGGTCGGGGCCACGGTCATGGCGCCGGGAACGCTTTATCCCGACCACAACCACCCACCGGCCGAGGTCTATTTGCCCCTGTCGGCGGGAGAATGGTGGAACGCGGAAATGGACTGGACCGATCCGGGGTTGAACGGCTTCATCTTTAACCCGCCCGGCATCCTGCATGCGATGCGGGCGGGGGATAAACCGTTTCTGGCCCTGTGGATCTTGCCAACCTGAGGTCTTGCGACCTCAGGCGTCCAGATGTTCCACGCTCAGCGCGTTGGCCTGAATGAACTCGCGCCGGGGTTCCACCACATCGCCCATCAGCTTTGAGAAGATGTCATCGGCCTCGGCCAGATCTTCAACCTTGACCTGCAACAGCGTGCGCGCTTCGGGGTCCAGCGTGGTTTCCCACAGCTGTTCGGGGTTCATCTCGCCCAAGCCCTTGTAGCGTTGCAGGCTAAGACCCTTTTCGCCCTCGGCCAGAATTGACTTCAACAGGTCAATCGGCCCGAACACCGGCTGTTCGCGGTCTTTGCGCACCATCCGCGCGGGGGTTTTGTAAACATCGCGATGTTGGCCCGCGAGCGACGCCAGACGCCGCGCCTCGCCAGAGCGCAGGACTGCGCCATCCAGCAGGCGCAACTCCTCAACCCCACGCAGCACGCGAGACAGGCGGATACCGTGATCTTGCGTGATGCGACCCGTCCAGCCCTTTTCATATTCGGCGGCGATCAGGTTCAGACGTTCGGCCACGGCGTCGGCCACCGCTTGCAAATCGGCGTCGGCGCGGCCCGCATCGAAGGCACCGGCAAGGGCGGCTTGCTCCAGAATGGCGCGCGGGTAATGGGTGGGGAAACTGTCCAGCGCCCGGCGGAAGGCGCGGGCGCCTTCAACCACGCGGGCCAGATCGGCCCCGGCAATTTCTTCGCCCGATTGCAGGCGCAAGACCGCGCCTTCGATCCCCATCTCCACCAGATAATCGTCCAGCGCCGCCTGATCTTTCAGGTAAACCTCGGACTTGCCACGCGCCACTTTGTAAAGCGGCGGCTGGGCGATGTAGAGGTAGCCACCCTCGATCAACTGCGGCATTTGCCGGAAGAAAAAGGTCAACAAGAGCGTGCGGATATGCGCGCCGTCGACATCGGCGTCGGTCATGATGACAACCTTGTGGTAGCGCAGCTTGCCGATGTCGAATTCGTCCCGCCCAATCCCGGTGCCAAGCGCGGTGATCAGCGTGCCGATTTCCTGACTGCCCAGCATCCGGTCAAACCGGGCGCGTTCCACGTTCAGGATCTTGCCACGCAGCGGCAGAACGGCCTGATTGGAGCGTGAGCGCCCCTGTTTAGCCGACCCGCCTGCCGAGTCCCCCTCGACCAGAAACAGTTCCGACTTTGCCGGATCGCGTTCTTGGCAATCGGCCAGTTTGCCGGGCAGCGAGGCCACATCCAGCGCCGTCTTGCGACGGGTAAGTTCGCGGGCCTTGCGGGCGGCCTCGCGCGCCAAAGCGGCCTCGATGATCTTGCCGACGATGATCTTCGCCGGGCCGGGGTTCTCCTCGAACCACTCGCTCAGCTTTTCGTTCACCAGATTCTCGACCGAGGGCCGAACCTCGGACGATACCAGCTTGTCCTTGGTCTGGCTGGAGAATTTCGGATCCGGCACTTTGACCGACAGCACGCAGGTCAGCCCTTCGCGCGCGTCGTCGCCGGTGAAATCGACCTTTTCCTTTTTCGCGATGCCGCTGGTCTGGGCATAGCTGTTGATCGTGCGTGTCAGCGCACCGCGAAAGCCCGCCAAATGGGTGCCACCATCACGCTGCGGGATGTTGTTGGTGAAAGGCAGCACCATTTCGTTGTAGCTGTCGTTCCACCACATCGCGACTTCGACGGTGATCCCACCGCGCTCGCCGATCATGTAGATCGGTTCAGACATCACAGAAGTCTTTGATCTGTCGATGTATTTGACGAACTCTTTGACGCCGCCCTCGTAGAACAGCTCGGTGTGCAAGGGGTCGGCGGGGCGTTCATCTTCGATGATGATCCGCACGCCCGAATTCAAAAAGGCCAGTTCCCGCAGCCGATGTTCCAGCGTCTTGAAGCTGTAGTCGAGGTTCGAGAAGGTGCCATCCGGCGTATTGGTTTTGGCCGATGCCAGGAACCGTACCTCGGTGCCGCGCTGGCCCGGTGCGGGGCCAACCTCATGCACATGCACGGTGCATTCCCCATATTCAAACCGGGCGCGGTATTCCTTGTCGTTGCGCCAGACCGTCAGTTCCAGCCATTCCGACAGGGCGTTCACCACCGAAACGCCGACGCCATGCAGACCACCCGACACCTTATAGGCATTGCCGCCCTCATCGGTGTTGTTGAATTTGCCGCCCGCGTGCAACTGGGTCATGATGACCTCGGCCGCCGAAACGCCTTCTTCCTTGTGCATGTCGACCGGAATACCCCGGCCATTGTCGCGCACCGAAACCGAACTGTCGGCGTGGATTTTCACTGTCACAGCAGTGGCGTGGCCTGCCAGCGCCTCGTCAATGCCGTTATCGACGACCTCATAGACCATGTGATGCAGGCCCGACCCATCATCGGTGTCGCCGATATACATGCCGGGCCGTTTGCGAACAGCCTCCAAGCCCTTGAGAACCTTGATAGAATCGGCGCCGTAGCTTTCGGTCTTTTTGGGCTCGTCGGCCATGTGGTCTGCATCCCTTGAATTGCCCGCGATTTATAGCGGTTCAGGGGGGGAATGTCACGCCTTGGACACAAGATTTGGTGGTCAGAGGAAGGGAATAGCCAAGCCGACGCAGATCAACAGAACACCCGAGATCACGTTCAGCCGATGCACGGCATCGGGGCTTTGCACCAACCGCCGTGCCCGGTCGAGAAATACCGCAAGGCCGAGGTTGCCCGCCATCGGGATCAGCGCCGAAACCCCGATGATAAGACCGATGTCCGTTGCGGTCAGGCCGCCCAGGGTGAAAAAGCCGGGCAGGGCGCCCATGTAAAACAGGATGGCTTTCGGGTTGCCGATCACAGCGGCAAGGCCCACCGAAAACCCCGCCCAAAGGCCGGGTTTGGTCAGGCGGCTGTCGGCATCACCCAAACTGCCGGATTTGCGGATCAGCATGTAGCCCATGAACAAAAAGATCACCGCCGCCACCCAGCGCAGGACGGAGAGAAAATCGCCATAGGCACTTTCGACCCAGCTCAGGCCCAGGATCGCCAAGAGCGGCCAAACCAGATCGCCAAGCGCCACACCCACCGCCAAGGGCCAGGCGGCGGCAAAGCCCCCTGACAGCGCCCGCGCCATCAAGGCCACCCAGACCGGGCCTGGAACCGACCATAGCCCAATCATGCCAAGGGCATAGATGCCCAGTTCATACCAACTGATTGTCATGGATTTCCTTTGGGCAGGGTCAGACTGCCATCCGCATTCAACGGCCAGAACGGGTTCATGGCCACTTCCCAGACATGACCGTCAAGATCTGCCCAATAACCGGAATACCCGCCCCAGAACACCTTTTCGGGCGCTTTTAGCCCGGTCGCCCCGGCGGCCAGGGCCCTGGCATAGGCGGCGTCCACCTCGGCTTCGGTGCTGAAGTTTTGCGCCAGCGTCACCGCGCCGGTACCAAGGGCTGCCTCCGGCCTGCCCTGATCGGCGGCCAAATCCGCGCGCCCAAACAGTGCCAGGGCCTGCCCGTGCATCTGGAAAAAACTGACACCTTCCGCGCCGGAATGTTCAATCCACCCCAGGCGCGCATAAAAGGTGCGGGCCGCCGCAAGATCGGCCACGCCCAAGGTGATCAAGGTCACACGCTGTTTGTTCATCCCGTCACCCGTGATTGCCCGCCCGCATCGCGCACCTCCATCACCTGCCCCCGATTGCCCAGGGCGGCGAACAGATCCGCTTCGGTGCCGGTCATGATCGCCTGCGCGCCAAGGGCGCAGATTTCGTCATAAAGGGCCGCGCGGCGGTCAATGTCCAGATGCGCCGCCACTTCATCCAAGAGCAAGACCGGCGCGCGGCCCAGATCGGTGGCCAGCGCACGGGCATTGGCCAGAATAAGGCTGATGAGCAAGGCCTTCTGCTCTCCGGTCGAACATTGCCCGGCCTCCACGCCCTTGGCCGCATAAATCGCCCGCAAGTCGCTGCGATGTGGACCCTGCAAGGTGCGCCCGGCGGCCATGTCGCGCCGCCGCCCCTCGCCCAAAGCCTGCGCCAAATCCTCGGCGGCAAGGTCAGCCCCGCCCTCTGGTCCCATCAGCGCCAAATCCGCCCGCGGAAATACGGACTGCCCGTCCTGCGCGGCCATCAGCCGTGTCAATGCGGCCTGCCGATTGGCGATGATCGCGGTCCCTGCCTCCACCATCTGGCCTTCCAGCGCCGCATACCAGCGCGCGTCGCTGACCTGATCCTTCAACAGCCGATTGCGGTCCCGCATCGCCTTGTCATAGGCAAGTGACGCCTCGGCATGGTCTGGCAGAAAGGACAGCGCGATGCGGTCCAGAAACCGCCGCCGGCCCTCGGCCGCCTCGATCCACAGCCGGTCCATCGCCGGCACCAGCCACAGGATGCGCAGCACCCGGCCAAGCGCGCTTTGCGTCGCGGCCTTGCCGTCGATCCGCACAAAGCGCGCCTCGCCCGCCTCGGCCCCGGTTTCAATCTCATGCGCGGCGGTAATCCCCGCCACCTCGGCGGCAACTTTCCATCCCAGCCGCTCGGGTCGCCGCGACAAATCCTCGGCCCCGGCACGGCGCAAACCGCGACCGGGCGACAACAGCGACACGGCTTCCAGAATATTGGTCTTCCCCGCCCCGTTCGGCCCGACCAAGGCCACCGGCCGGCCGTCAAAGCCCAGTCGCGCCGCCTTGTGACTGCGGAAATGCGAAAGGGTCAGCGATGTGATGGCAAGCCCACTCAACGCCAACCCCTTTCATCTTGGCAGAAATACCCTGGGGGGCCGGGGGGGAACCCCCCGGAGGCCGTCAGACGCGCATCGGCATCACGACATAGACTGCGCTGGTGTCATTGCCTTCGCGCATCAAGGTCGGATCGCCCGAGGAGTTGAACAGGAACACGGCGTTCTCACGGTCGACCTGAGACGCAATTTCCAGAAGATACTTGGCGTTAAAGCCGATCTCCAACCGCTCGTCGCCATAGGCCACGGCCAGTTCTTCCTCAGCAGCGCCCGAGTCAGGGGCATTGACCGACAAGACCAGACGATCTTCGTCCAATGACAGCTTCACCGCGCGCGAGCGTTCCGATGACACGGTTGCCACCCGGTCCACCGCCTTGGCAAACTCGGTCGCGTCCACTTCCAGCCGCCGCGTGTTGTTCTGCGGGATGACGCGGGTGTAATCGGGGAAGGTGCCGTCAATCACCTTCGACGTCAGGGTGATTGCCGGGGTGGCAAAGCGCACCTTGGTTTCCGAAACCGACACTGCGATCATCGCCTCGTCATCGTCCAGAAGCTTGCGCAACTCGTTCACCGTCTTGCGCGGCACGATCACGCCGGGCATCCCCGCAGCCCCGCCGGGCAGCGGCGCATCAATCCGCGCCAGCCGATGGCCGTCGGTCGCAACACAGCGCAGCACGGCGCCATTCTCGCTGGTGGCGTTGTGCATGTAGACACCGTTCAGATAATAGCGCGTTTCCTCGGTGGAAATCGCGAACTTCGCCTTGTCAAACAGCCGCCGCAGCACCGGGGCGGGGGCGGCGAAATTCGACGAATATTCGCTGGAGGCCATCACCGGGAAATCTTCGCGCGGCAGGGTCGCAAGATTGAAATTCGACCGGCCTGCGGTGATCGCCAAACGGCCCGAGGCCGCGTCTTCGGTCAGGTTGACCAAGGCGCCATCCGGCAGCTTGCGCACGATTTCATGCAGCATCACCGCCGAAACCGTGGTCGCGCCCGCGCGTTCGACCATGGCCGGGGCGCGGTCAACCACCTCGATATCCAGATCGGTCGCACGGAAGGACACCTGCGCGCCTTCCGCCTCGATCAGCACGTTGGCCAGAATAGGAATGGTGTTCCGCCGTTCGACCACCGACTGCGCCTGAGCCAGCGCCTTCAACAGCGTGCCGCGTTCGATCGAGAGCTTCATCTTCCCATCCCCTTCGCGGGTTGCCACAAGCGACAACCCATTATTCCCGCCAAAGGCCGGTTCTACCTGTTTTCGCGACATTGTAAGGCTTTGGCGCAGAGGTCAAGGCAGAAGCCGCATGATCGGCCCATCCGGCCCGTCTGTTGATTTACCTTATGCCGCAGCTATAGCGCGCGCGGTTTCGGCCCGCCGGTGGCCCAGTCCAGGAGTTCCACCGTATGCACCACCGGCAATCCGGTGCCCGAGCCGATCTGCATCATGCAGCCAATATTGCCCGCCGCGATGATGTCGGGTGATTTCTCCTCCAGGGTTTGCACCTTGCGGGCCTTGAGTTCGTGGGCAATCTCGGGTTGCAACAGGTTGTAGGTGCCCGCCGATCCGCAACACAGATGGCTGTCCGCGGGTTCAACGACCGTATAGCCAACCCGTTTCAGCAGGTCTTTCGGTTCGGTTCTGACTTGCTGGCCATGTTGCAAGGAACAGGCGGCGTGATAGGCCACCCGCAAATCCATCGGCAGGCCTGCGGGCAGACCGATCTTGACCAGAAGTTCCGAAATATCCATCGCAAGGTTCGCCACCCGCGCGGCATCCGCGCTCCCCAACATATGGCCGTAATCTTTCACCGTGGTGCCGCAGCCCGAGGTGTTGATGACAATCGCGTCCAGCCCCTTGCCATCCATTTCGGCAGCAAAGGCCGCGACATCGGCCTGAGCGGCCGCCTTGGCTTCGGCCGTTCGGCCCAGATGTTGTGTCAGTGCGCCGCAGCACCCCATACCCTTGGGGATGACCACCTCGCATCCCAAGCGGCGCAAAAGCCGGATCGTGGCATCGTTGATATCGGTGTTCAGGGCTTTTTGCGCACAGCCGGTCAGCAGGGCCACGCGCATCTTGACCGGGCCTTTCGCGGCAAAGGTCTGCGGATCGTCATTGTGGCTGACAGGCGGAATGGTTTTGGGCGCAAATTCCAGCATGGCGCGCAATCGGGCATCGGGCATCAGATGGGCAAGGGGCTTGCCCAGCTTGGCGGCCCGAAGCGCCAGCCGGAACCGTGAGGGATGCGGAATTGTCTTGGCCAAGAGCCAGCGCAAGGCGCGATCATGCCAGGGCCGGGTATAGGTTGCCTCAATATAGGCACGGGCTTGATCAATCAGATGCATATAATGAACCCCGGATGGGCAGGTTGTCATACAGGCAAGACAGGACAGGCAGCGGTCGATATGCTTCACCGTGCGCGCATCGGCGGGGCGGCCGGATTCCAGCATCTCCTTGATGAGGTAGATGCGGCCACGTGGGCTGTCCAATTCATCGCCCAGCACCTGATAGCTGGGGCAGGTGGCGGTGCAGAATCCGCAATGCACACAAGACCGCAAAATCTGATTGGCGCGCTGAAGCGCGGGGTCTTGCAATTGCGCGGGTGTGAAATGCGTTTGCATCAGGCCAGCCCCCCAGCCGCAAAGATCCCGCGTGGATCGAACATATGGCGCAAGCCAGCCGACAGCCGGGCCAGATCATCTGGCTCCGGCGGCAAGATATCGGTGCCCTCATCGCCGGGCAACGGTCGGACAAGGGTTGCATGGCCGACACCCTGTAGCGTCGCGCGAACGGCGGCGCCTTGCCCGCCTTGGGTCAAAAGCCAAACCAGCCCGCCGCCCCAATCTACCACCGCCGCGGCGCCCAAGTCCTGCACAAGGCGCGCGGCCTCGGTGGGTTTGACCACCAGCCGCCAGACTGATCCGCCTTGTCCCGCAAAGGCCGATACGTCCCGCACGTCCCGCCACAGCGCGGCACTGGCGGCGTCAGACACCGTGTCCCATTCCCCGCCAAGCCGATCGCGCAAGGCCCCGGAGCGATAGGCGACCGACCCGGCCATGCCCTCGATCCGCAGCAAGGCGCGCCCCTCGGCATAGGCCGCGCCCGACACCTCGAAAGGGGACCGCAACGCGCCCCGCAGGGTGTTTAATCCCGCCTCAAGCCCGCGCCGTGCCACCAGCGTTATCTCGGTCTCCGGCTGCGCCTGAACCCGCAGGGAAACCTCGGTCAACACCCCAAGCACGCCCCGGCTTCCGGCCATCAGCTTGACCAGATCATAGCCGGTGACATTCTTCATCACCCGCCCGCCGTTCTTCACGACGCGTCCGGTTCCATCCACAAACCGAACCCCCAAAAGACTGTCGCGGCAGGCCCCCGCCTGCACCCGGCGCGGACCGCTGGCATTGCTGGCCACCACCCCGCCGATGGTCGAATGACCCTCCCGCGCCAAAAGCCGCCGCAGATCCGGCACCTCAAAGGCCAGCCGTTGCCGCTCCGCCGCCAAAAGCGCCTCCACCTCGGCCAAGGGCGTGCCGGCCCGCACCACCAGTGTCAGCGCACCCGGTTCATAAAGCTGAACCCCCGAAAGGCCGGACATTTCCAGCCTTCCCCCTGCCGCCGCGCCCGGCCGTCGCGTCCCGCCGCCGATGATGGTCACAGGCACGCGCGCCGCATGGATCGCCTCGCTTACCTCGACTTCACTGATGGGGCGCATCGCTGCTCGTTTCATCTTGGCCCAAATACCCTCGGGGTCCGGGGCGGACAGCCCCGGCGGTTCCGCTTGCGCGGCGTGTGGCGGTTGCATCCAAGGGGAAGACCTTGGCGGGATTCAAAAGCCATTTCGGATCAAAGACGTCTTTGATCTGCATCATTTCCTCCAGATCCTGTGGCGTAAATTGCACGCCCATCAGATCGCGCTTTTCGATCCCCACCCCATGTTCCCCTGTCAGACAGCCGCCGACCTCGACACAAAGTTTCAGGATCTCGGCCCCAAAAGCCTCGCAGCGGGCCAGATCACCGGGGGCATTGGCGTTGTAAAGGATCAAGGGGTGCATGTTGCCGTCGCCGGCATGAAACACATTGCCAACGGCCAAGCCGAATTCGGCGCTCATTTCCCCAATGCGCCGCAGGACGTAGGGCAGCGCAGACACCGGGATCGTGCCATCAAGGCACATGTAATCGTTGATCTGCCCCATGGCGCCAAAGGCCGATTTGCGCCCCAGCCAGATGCGCCGGGCCTGATCCTCATCCGCCGCCTCGCGGAATTCCAAGGGTTGATGAGACAGGGCAATCGCCTTGATCCGCGCCAGTTGTTCGGCGATTTCCGCCTCGGACCCCTCGACCTCGATGATAAGCAGCGCCTCGCAATCGGGATAGCCCGCTTGGGCAAAGGCCTCGCAGGCGCGGATGCAGGGGCGGTCCATGAATTCAATGGCGACGGGCAGGATGCCCGCCTTGATGATGTCGGAAACGCAAGCCCCCGCCACCTCGTTTGATCCAAAGGCCACCAGCACCGGGCGGGCACCTTCGGGTTTGGGCAGGATGCGCAAGGTGGCCTCGGTCACCACGCCCAACTGCCCCTCTGATCCACAGATGACACCCAAGAGGTCAAGCCCCCCGGCCTCCATCCACGGGCCGCCGACCTCGATCACGGTGCCATCCATCTGCACCAGCCGCACACCAAGCAGATTGTTCGTCGTCACGCCGTATTTCAGGCAATGCGCCCCGCCGGAGTTCATCGCGATATTGCCGGCAATCGCGCAGGCAAGCTGGCTGGAAGGGTCGGGGGCGTAGAAAAAGCCCTCCTCCTCAACGGCCGCGGTGACGGCCAGATTGGTGCGGCCCGCCTCGACACGGATGAAGCGGTTCTCGTAATCGACCTCAAGCACGCGGTTCATCCGGCTGACGCCCAACACCACACAATCCGCCGTCGGCAGCGCGCCGCCCGCCAGCGAGGTGCCTGAACCGCGTGGCACCACCGGCACGCCCATCTGGTGGCAGACCCTCAAAGCCGCAGCAACCTCATCCGTGGTGCGGGGCAGGATCACAACCAAGGGTTGACAGGCATAGGCCGACAGGGCGTCACATTCATAGGCGCGGGTTTCTTCGGGCGCGTCGATGACTGCATCGGCCGGCAACACTTGGCGCAAGGCCGCCACAAGCGCCGGTTTTTGGCGGATGATAAGCTGGCTCGGGGCTGGCATGTCCATGGCTGGCTCTGCGATTGGGTTGTTTGGTAAGAAAATATAACCAATTTTTCGACTTCACAAGCGCACAGGCTTGGGCTTGCCCTTGCGCCCCTGCCCGTCTTACCTTGTGCCATGGACATGGATTTTCATCTTGGCCCCTTCGGGCTTTCCGACCTGCTGGCCTTGAGTTTCGCCTTGGGGTTGTGGCTTGGTATTGGCTTTCTGGTCGAAAACCCGCCCGCATGGCGTGTGTCGGTGTCAAAACTGATGGAACGTTATCGCCACGATTGGATGGTCGAGTTCGTCACCCGGCAACCCCGGATCTTTGACGCGACCATGATCGACAACTTGCGGCAAAGTGTGGCGTTCTTTGTCAGTGCCTCGATGATCGCCATCGGCGGCGGCATTGCGATGATCGGCAATCCGGAGATGCTGCTGGCCATCGCACGCGATTTGACCCTGCCGACCGAGATGGCTGGCCTGCAATTGCGGGTTGCGCTGGTGGTGGCCTTCCTCGCCAACGCCTTGCTGAAATTCATCTGGGCGCATCGGCTTTTTGGCTATTGCGCCATCCTGATGGCCGCAGTGCCAAATGATCCCGCCCACCCCGAGGCCCGCCACCGGGCCGCACAGGCGGCGGATATCAATATCACGGCGGCGAAAAGCTTTAACCGCGGGCTGCGGTCGATCTATTTCGCGCTGGGCGCGCTGGGGTGGCTGGCAGGCCCCCTTGGGTTAACCGTGGGGGCCGTGGTGATTTCCCTGACGCTGCTTCGCCGCGACTTTGCCTCTACCTCCCGGCAGGTGATGTTGCGGCGCAAGTGATCCCGCTCAGGCGGCTTTGGCGCCCGGTTGCGGATAAAAGCTTGTCCCTTTGGCCGCCATATCGCGCAAGAGGTTGGGCGCGGTGAAGCGGGCGCCAAACTCTGCTGTCAGACGCTCGCAAATCTCAACGGCTTTTGCGGCCCCGATGATATCCAGCCAGCCAAACGGCCCCCCCGACCACGGCGCAAAGCCCCAGCCAAGGATCGCGCCAACATCGCCTTCGCGGATGTCGGTCAACACGCCTTCCTCCAGCGCCCGCACCGCCTCCAGCACCTGCGCCATCAAGAGACGGTGCTGGACCGTGGCGAGATCAGGTTGCGTTTCGGCCTCGGGGTGACGCCCCGCAAGCCCATCCCACAAGCCCTCGCGTTTGCCTGTCGCGTCATAGGTGTAAAAGCCCGCGTTGGCCTTTTTACCCATGCGCCCCTGATCCGCCATCCAGAACAAGACGTCATCCACGGCGCCGTCGGGATAGGCATCGCCCATCGCGGCCTTGGTCGCTTTGGCGATCTTCACCCCCAGATCAATCGAGGTTTCATCGACGAGTTGCAGCGGCCCCAAAGGCATGCCCACAAGCTTGGCCGCATTTTCCACCAGCGCCGGTTCCACCCCTTCGGCCACCATGCGGATGCCTTCGTTGATGTAAGGAATGATGCAGCGGTTGGCGTAAAAGAAGCGCGCATCATTGACCACGATGGGCGTCTTGCGGATCTGGCGGACGTAATCCAGCGCCTTGGCCACCGCCACATCGCCGGTTGCCTTGCCGCGGATGATCTCGACCAGCATCATCTTGTCGACGGGGCTGAAGAAATGGATGCCGATGAATTGCTCGGGCCGTTTCGAGGCTTTGGCCAAAGAGGAGATTGGCAGGGTCGAGGTGTTGGTGGCAAAGATGCAGTCCTCGCCCACCGCGGCTTCGACCTTTGCCGTCACCTCGGCCTTGACCTTGGGGTCTTCGAACACCGCCTCGACGATCAGGTCACAACCGGCCAGCGCAGAATATTCCGTGGTCGCCAGAATACGGCCCAGAACCTCGGCTTTCTTTTCTGCCGTCACCTTCTTGCGCTGCATTCCCTTGTCCAGCAGCCCCTCGGAATAGGCTTTGCCCCGGTCTGCCGCCTCTTGTGCGGCGTCGATCAGCACGACATCAATCCCGGCATTGGCCGAGACATAGGCAATACCCGCCCCCATCATGCCCGCGCCGATGATGCCGACCTTTTTCACGGTCTGGTCGGCCACCTTCGGCCGGTTCGCGCCCTTTTCCAGCGCCTCTTTGTTGATGAAAAGGCTGCGGATCATCGCGGTGGATGAAGGGTTCATCAACAAGGTGGTGAAGTGCCGCGCCTCGATCCTGATCGCGGTGTCAAAGGGCACCAGCGCGCCCTCATACACCGCGCCCAAAAGCTCTTTGGCGGCCGGATACACCCCCATGGTCTTGCCGCCAACCATGGCGTTGGCCCCCACAAAGGTCATGAAGCCCGCCGGGTGATAGGGGGTGCCGCCGGGCATCTTGTAGCCCTTGTCATCCCATGGCTTCACAAGGTCGGCGTCCTTGGCCGATAGCACCCATTCCTTCGCACGGGCCAACAGGTCTTCTGGCGCGACGATCTCATCAATCAATCCCGCCGCCTTGGCACCCTTGGGATCGGAAAGCTTGCCCTCCAACAGGAAGGGCGCGGCCATCATCGCCCCCAGTTTGCGGGTCAGACGTGTGGTGCCCCCGCCGCCGGGGAAGATGCCGACAAGGATTTCCGGCAGGCCGATCTTGGCCTTCGGATTGTCGGCGGCAATGATGCGGTGGCAGGCAAGCGGCAGTTCCAACCCGATCCCCAGCGCGGTGCCGGGCAGGGCGGCGACAATCGGCTTGCCGCCTTTTTGGGTCTTTGCATCCATCCCCGCCAGCTCGATCTTGCGCAGCACCTGATGCATGCCCATCACGCCGTCAAAGATCGCCTGCGCCCCGCCCGCCCGCATCGCGGCGATGACGTTCAGATCCATCCCCCCGGCAAAATCCTTTTTGCCCGAGGTGATGATGATCCCCTTGGCGGCAGGATCGGCCAGCGCCTGATCAACCTTGGCGGAAAGGTCCATGAACGCCTCGGTCGACATAACGTTCATCGACTTGGCCTTCACATCCCAAGTCAGGGTGACAACGCCGTCAGCGTCCATGGCATAGGTGAAATCGGTCATTTGGTTCCTCCTCGGGGGCGGCCATCGGCGTGGGTATAGCGCCGGTGCGGGCCGTCTTTGTGGGTGATCAGATCGTGATCGGGATAGGTGATGGTGTCGGTCTGCCGCCGGGTGCCAATCACCAGATATCGGGCAGGCAGCGCGCTGCGGTTCTCAAGACAATGGCCAACCGGATGGCACGCAGGCCAAGCCGCGCAATCCCCGGGGACCAGCGGCGTCTCCTCGTCTTCGATCAGGACAAGATGGCCTGACAGCAGATAGACGAACTCATCTTCGGCCTCATGCCAGTGCCGGAACGACGATCGCGCGCCGGGTGGCAATTCTTCGACATGTGCGCCGAATTGTGACAGCCCGCCCGGATCGCCCAACAGCCGATAGCGATAATCCCCAAGCCCGCCGCCCAGCACGGGGTGGCGATAGTCGCTGGCCGTTTGCCAAGCACAAGCATCGTCGCGCAAAATGCCGGGTGGGGTTGGCCCTGCAAAGGGCTTGCCCCAGTTTTGCGGCAGGTTCAGCAATTCCTCGGGCAGGGCGCCCTCACGCAGGATCTGGCCATCGGCAGCGACGACCTGCCAAGTGGTTGCGCCATTGATCTGGCGGCTGCCGTCCTCGGGATAATGGCAGATGTCCCCCGCAACCCGGCTGCCAACGATCACATAGTCACAAGGCTCTGCGCCCCTGTTGGTCAGGTGATGGCCATTCGCCACGCCATAGGGCCAAGCCACGGCATCGCCGGGGTGAAGATCCTGCATCCCGGTGTCGTCGCGCAGGGTAAGCCTGCCGTGAAGCACGTAGATCATCTCGTCTTCGGCCTCATGCCAATGCCGGAATGAGGAAAACGCGCCCGGGTCCAACCGATCGACATAGGCCCCGAATTGGCGCAGCCCACCCGCAACCGACAGGTGCCGCGTGTGCAGCCCCCTGGCTTCTGAAACCGGTGCGCGGCTGGGGTCAATTTTCATCTTGGCCCGGCCCAATCTGTATCGTCACGATAGGTGAAGCGCGGCTTGCCGCCGTTCATGTGGATCTTCATGTCCACATCGGCATAGCTGGCCACCTCATCCGCAATCCTGGAGCCGATCACCAAAAACCGCGCGGGCCGATCCGAGCGGTTGACGAAATGGTGGCCATTGGCGACCCCGGCCTTCCAGGCCGCGCAATCGCCGGGGCGCATGGGCGTTTCACCCTCGTCTTCGATCAGAAACAACGCTCCTTCCAGAACGATGGCGAATTCATCCTCTTTCAAATGCCAATGCCGCAAACTGGCCAGCGCGCCCGGCTCCAACGTCACCAGATTGACACCGAATTGCGTCAGCCCGCCCGCGTCGCCCAGCCGCAACGAGGACCGCCCGGCCATCATCTCGGCATAGGGGGATGGGTAGACAGAGCCAGTCTTGACCGGCACTTTTGCAAGATCAATCTTCGGCATCCTTGTCCCCTAACGTTTCAAGAAATCCTGACCCGCGCTTTGGCCGCCCATCACCCAGTCGATATGCGCCGCAAGGCTGCGGATTTCGAAGATGCGCCACTGCCCTTCGTGCGCCCGGATCAGCATTTCGGACTGGAACGGATCCACGATGCGATTGGCCCGTGCCATGATATGCACCCGGCACAGGATACGGTGGACACCGCCGCCCTCATCCATGATGGCCCGCACCTCGCGGAAGATGTCGGTGACGCCATGCAGTTTCAGCACATTGTGATACAGTTCGAAGTCGTGGCGCAGGGCAGTCTCATCGGCCAGAACATAGGGGGCTTCGCCGACCGGAACGATGGTCAGGGGCAGCTCCATCACGTTTTGATAAAGCGCGAAGTCGCCCGAGACCAAGGCCTCGGTCAGTCGGTCGCCGATGCTTGAAAACCCTGAAACGGGCATGGCTCACACCCTTTCGATGATGGTGGCCGCCCCCATGCCGCTGGCGATGCAAAGCGTGGCCAAGCCCGTGGATTTGCCGGTGCGCTCCAATTCATCCAACAAAGTGCCGATGATGATGGCCCCTGTGGCGCCCAAAGGATGGCCCATGGCGATCGAGCCGCCATTCACGTTGACGCGGGCCGGATCGACGCCAAAGGCCTGCTGAAACCGCAAGACGACCGAGGCGAAAGCCTCATTCACTTCAAACAGGTCAATGTCGCCAATCGCCATGCCACTGTCGCGCAAAATCTTTTCGGTTACCGGAACCGGCCCGGTCAGCATGATTGTCGGGTCCGTGCCGATCTTGGCGGTGGCGCGGATGCGCGCGCGGGGTTTCAGCCCTTGGGCGCGGCCAAACTCGGCATTGCCGATCAGCAGCGCCGCCGCACCATCGACAATGCCTGACGAGTTCCCGGCATGGTGGATATGGTCGATCCGCTCCAGATGCGGGTATTTGATCAAGGCGATCTTGTCGAAGCCCGGCATCACCTCGCCCATGTCTTTGAACGCGGGCTTCAAGGCGGCCAGCGTGGTCATGTCGGTGCCGGGGCGCATGTATTCGTCTTGCGCCAGAATGGTCAGCCCGTTGCGGTCCGTGACGGGCACGATGGAGCGGGCAAAGCGGTTTTCGGCCCAGGCCACCGCCGCGCGGCGCTGGCTTTCCACCGCCAAGGCATCGGCCATGTCACGGGTAAAGCCATATTCGGTGGCAATGATGTCGGCCGAAATTCCCTGCGGCACGAAATAGGTCTTCATGGCAAGCGCGGGGTCCACCGCAATCGCGGCCCCGTCGCTGCCCATGGCGACGCGTCCCATCATTTCAGTCCCGCCCGCGATATAGGCCTGACCCGCGCCCCCCTTCACCTGATTGGCGGCCAGATTTATCGCCTCCATACCGCTTGCGCAGAAACGGTTGATGGCAAGACCGGGGATTGACTGGTCAAGATCCGACAGGAGAACCGCCGAGCGCGCAAGGCACCCGCCCTGTTCGCCCACTTGGGTCACATTGCCCCAGATCACATCCTCAACCGCGTGCCCGTCAAGCCCGTTGCGAGCTTTCACCGCGTTCAGGATGCCCGCCGACAAGGCGACCGAGGACACCTCATGCAGCGCCCCGTCGGCGCGTCCCTTGCCGCGCGGGGTGCGAACGGCGTCATAGATGTAAGCGTCGGTCATCAAGGTTACTCCAAGCTCGGGTCAGTGGTGCAGGTGGTTCCATACGCGGCGAGTCTCTTGCGCCATGATCCGCTTTGGCCACCCCACAGGCAATGGTTTCGCTGCGTCATGACACGCCCAATGGTGGAAGATGCATGGCGGATCATTCCGCCCCGCCCGCCAGCGCACGCGGCATAAGGTCATAGGGATGCGCCCAGCCGGTCAGCGCCGCGATCCGGTCCAGCCAGCGATCCATGGCGGGCCAGTCGGCGCGGGAAAAGCCAAAGGGTTCAGGATAGTAAAGGTAAGAGCAACAGGAATAATCCGCGATGGTCGGGCCTTCGCCTACGATCCAGTCGCGCCCCTCAAGATGACGGTTCAGCACGGTGTAGGCCGCCTTCAATCGCCCTTGCAGAAAGGGAACGACGCCGGCCGGACGCTTTTCCTCGGGCAGGAAATTCGCCAGAAACCGGGTGGTGCCGATCTGGGTCGACAGCTTGTGATTGTCCCATAGCATCCAGCGCCAGATCTCGCGCGCCTCTGCCGCCGTCGTGCCGCCAAACTGCCCGGTTTTCTGCGCGAGGTGATCAAGGATCAATCCGGATTGCGTCAGTATCTGATCGCCATCGACCAGTACCGGCACCTCGCCCATTTCATTGAGCCGCATGAACTCCGGGCTGCGCGCCTCTCCCTTGAAAAAATCGACAAAGCGCAAGTTCCAGGGCGTGGCGGTCGCCTGCAACATCAGGGCAACCTTGTAGGCATTGCCACTTTCGCCAAACCCATAAAGCGTGATCGTCATCGCCTTCTCCTTTGCCGTTCCATCCCGGCCCGCCCCCGGGGGCGCTTCGCCCCCCGGCCCCCCGAGGGTATTTTTGCCAAGATGAATAACCGGTTGTTAAGACTATTCCGCGAAACTCTGCCTGTGGCACAGGCTGGGGAGCCGATGGCCACCCAAGGTGAAACCCCATCCCGACAACCGGATAGCCAAGCCGGGTACTCGGGGTGGGGCCATTTGCTTTCATCTTGGCCTAAATACCCCCGCCGGAGGCATCCGCCCTCTCCGCCTGCGCGGCCTATCCTTTGCGCTCGTCCAACTCCGCATTGAACAGCCTGAGCCGGTGGGTCAGGTTGTCCTTGTCGGTCACGCTATCGAAATGTTCGAACAGGAACGACAGCGCCTCACCCTCATCCAGCCCCGCTTCGGTGGAAAAGCGCTTCAGGCGGCGATAGCCGTCTTCGGTCATGGCGACAGGAAAGCGGCGGGTCAGGCGGAAACGTTTGGGCATTGGGCACCTCGCAAGGGACAGGGCCCGGAATTCGCGCGGAATTCCGGGCTTGCAGCTTAGAACGCCTCCGCCGCCAAGGCCATCACCGGATCGGCGCCGCTTTCGATGCGGGCCAGATGCATGGCGCAGGCCGGCAATTGGCGGGTCATATAGTAGCGGCCGGTGGCGATCTTGGCGTTGAGGAAGGCGTCATCGCCGCCGCCCGCATCCAGTGACGCATAGGCGGCGCGCGCCATGCGGGTCCACATCAGGCCCATGCAGACATGGCCCATCAACAGCATGAAATCATAGCTTCCGGCCAGTGCGGCATTGGGGGCCTTCATGCCGTTTTGCATGAAGAACATTCCCGCGGCCTGCATGGCCTTGGAGGCCTGTTTCAACGGATCGGTGAAGGCGGTCATCCGGGGATCGGCGTCATGCACCTTGCATTCGGTTTTCACCATTTCAAAAAAGGCCATCACATGTTTGCCGCCATCGGCCGTCAGCTTGCGGCCCACAAGATCCAGCGCCTGCACGCCGTTTGCACCTTCGTAGATCTGCGCGATGCGGGCGTCGCGGACGAACTGGCTCATGCCGTTGTCCTCGATATAGCCATGCCCGCCCCAGATTTGCTGGGCCTGCACGGCCATCTCAAAGCCGCGGTCGGTCTGGAAGCCCTTGATGACGGGGATCATCAGGCTGACCAGCCCATCGGCTGCGGCATCCCCCTTGCGGTGGGTCTGGTCGATCAGGCTCGCCGCCCAGAAAGTCAGGGCGCGGGCGCCTTCGACAAAGGATTTCTGGTCCATCAGGTTGCGGCGGATGTCGGGATGCACGATCAGCGGGTCCGCGGGGCCGGAAAGGTTCTCTGCCCCGGTGATCGCCCGGCCTTGCAGGCGGTCCTTGGCATAGCCGAGCGCGTTCTGATAGGCGGCTTCGGCCACGGCATAGCCTTGCAGGCCGACGCCCAGCCGCGCCTCGTTCATCATGGTGAACATGGCGCGCATGCCTTTGTGCAGATCGCCCAGAAGCCAGCCTGTCGCCCCGTCATAGTTCATCACGCAGGTGGCATTGCCGTGAATGCCCATCTTGTGTTCGACCTTGCCCACCGCAAGGGCGTTGCGCGCGCCCAAAGAGCCGTCGTCGTTCACCAGAAATTTCGGCACGATGAAAAGGGAAATCCCTTTTGTCCCCTCACCCCCGCCCGGCGCCTTGGCCAGCACCAGATGGATGATGTTGTCGCTCATGTCATGTTCACCGGCCGAGATGAAAATCTTCGTCCCGGTGATCTTGTAGCTGCCATCCGCCTGCGGTTCTGCACGCGTCCGCATCAGGCCCAGATCGGTGCCGCAATGAGGTTCGGTCAGGTTCATGGTGCCGGTCCAGTCGCAGCTTACCATCTTGGGCAGATACATCGCCTTTTGTTCGGCGGTGCCATGGGCATGGATTGCCGAATAGGCGCCATGGGTCAGGCCCTGATACATGTTGAAGGCCATATTGGCCGAAACCATGATCTCGCCCACCGCCGTGCCCATGAGGTAGGGCAGGCCCTGACCGCCATAGTCCGGGTCACAGTCCAGCGCCGTCCAGCCACCCTGCCGCAGTTGATCGAAGGCCGCCTTGAACCCCGATGGGGTGCGCACCACGCCGTTTTCCAGCACGCAGCCTTCTTGGTCGCCGACCGCATTCAACGGGGCCAGCACATCGGCGGCCAGTTTGCCCGCCTCCTCCAGCACGGCGCCGGTGAAGCTGCGATCCAGATCGGCATAGCCGGGAATATCGCGCTCCGAGACGTTCAGCACATCATGCAGCAGGAAATCCATATCCTTCAGCGGGGCAGTATAGGTGGTCATTGGTCGCTCCCTTTTTCGGTTGGCGGGGCACGGAAGGCAGCGATCATCTTCTCGCCCTCGGCCAGTTGGGTTTTCAGATCGGCAATTGCCACTTCCAACTCGGCGCGTTGGGCTTCCATCTGCGCCAGCCGGTCTTTGGCGATGTCATAGGTGCGCAACAGTTGCGCCTGATTGGAGCCGTCGCGGTCATACATCGCCAGAAGCTGACGGATATCTTCAAGGCTGAAGCCAAAGCGCTTGCCCCGCAGGATCAGGGCCAGCCGCGCCCGGTCGGCCCGGGTGAAAAGCCGTCGCGTGCCAAGGCGGATCGGGAACAACAGTTCCTTCGCCTCATAAAAGCGCAAGGTGCGAGGGGTGACGTCAAAGGTGTCACACATCTGCCGGATAGAGAGGGTGTCTGTGGTGTCAGTCATGCTCACGTGATCGCGCGGTTGGCGGGTATCCCCAAAATGGGGGCTCATGAGCATGATAGTAGCGCGCTTTACGTTAACGTAAATGTAACGTCGCGTCAGATGGGCGCGTGACGTTAGGTTCGCGCCAGCCGGGGCGCGGCGGCCATGCGGGCAAGGCCGCCGCTTTCGCGGTTACTTCAACTTGATGCAGAAATGCTTGCGCACCGGCTTTTCGATCTTCCAGGTGCCCTTGAAGCCCGGCTCCACCACGAAGCCATCGCCGGGGTGCAAGGTGACCGCCGCGCCGCCGTCGGGGGTGATGGTGATCTGGCCGTCGATCAGGTGGACGAATTCGTAAAACTTATAGGCCGCGTGCCAGGTGCCCAGCGTCGCCTCCCATGTGCCGCTGATGACCGAGCCGTCGATCGAGGTATGCTGCACCCAGGTTTTCATCGTGGGCGTGCCCTCGATCTTGGTCCAACCTTCAAGGTCGGTCGTCATTGGCTCGGGGCCGGGGGCGGGGAAGCGGAAAACCATGTCGGTCATGTTGGTCCTCATAGGGTCAGGGTTTGGGGGTCAGGGTTTGGCCCAGTGGTAGGCGGCGATGGCGGTGGTTGCAAGCGCTGCGGGATTTTGGTTTCTGTGCGCGGAAACCAAAGGGGGACACCATGCTGATCCGCGAAGCCAAGGCGTCGGACGCCGCGCATCTGGTGCGTTTTATCAACATGGCGGCGGATGATCTGCCTTTGCATTTCTGGCGCAAATCGGTCGGGCCCGATGGCGATGCGCTGGCCTATGGCATGGAGCGCGCGGCGCGAGAGGCGGGAAGTTTCTCGTATCGCAACGCCTGGCTGGCCGAGGTCGATGGCGCGGTTGCCGCCTGTCTTCTGGGCTATCCGGCCGAGGATGAGCCAAGCCCCATCGCCGCTGACACGCCGCCGATCTTCGTTCCGCTGCTGGAGTTGGAAGCCATGGCGCCGGGGTCGTGGTATCTGAATGTCCTTGCCACCTATGACGGCGCGCGCGGCAAGGGTTGCGGTTCTGCGCTTTTGGTCAAGGCCGAGGAGATCACCCGCGCGGCGGGCCGCAAGACCATCAGCCTGATCACCGCCGACACCCATCTTGATGCCCAGCGGCTATATGCGGCCAAAGGTTATACCGAGATCGCCCGCCGTCCTGTGGTGAAAGGCGATTGGCAGGTTGATGCGTCAGAGTGGATCTTGATGACCAAGACGCTGGCCTAAGGGATCACTTCAAACCGGTCCACATCCACCATGCCGTGATCGGTGATCTTCAGATGGGGGATCACGGGCAGGGCAAGGAAGGCGAGTTGCAGGAAGGGTTCTTCCAGCACCACGCCCAAGGATTTCGCTGCTGCCCGCAGGACGATCAGGTCATGGTGAACCTGTTCAAAGGGCTGCAAGCTCATCAACCCCGCCACGGGCAGGGCAAGTTCGGCCAAGATCTTGCCCCCCCCAACCACCACGAAACCGCCTTCGATCTCTGACAGACGGTTCGCTGCCAGCGCCATATCGGCATAATCCGCGCCGACAACGGCAATGTTGTGATGATCGTGACAAACGGTCGAGGCAATCGCCCCGCGTTTCAGCCCGAATCCCTGCACGAACCCCGTCGCCCGGTTACCGTTCACCCCATGGCGTTCGATCACCGCGATGCGGATCAGGTCGCGGGCAAGATCGGGTTTTTTGTCCCCATCCTCAGGCGCGATGTCAAAGATCAGATGTGGCGTGATGATCTTGCCCGGTACGATGCCGATGACCGGGGTTTCCACCCGGTTGCCGCCCGCGCGGAAATGATGTGGCTCGATCTTCGGGGCCTTCACCGAATGGCGGGCGACGGGGGCGATCGTCTGGCGCGCGGCAAAGGCGGCGTCGGTCACCTCCACGCCGCCGGCAAAAACCGCCGACACATGGCAACCTGCCAGTGTGTCGATCACCGCAATATCCGCCCGCTTGCCCGGCGCGATCAACCCGCGGTCTTTCAGGCCAAAGGCCTCTGCCGCCGAAAGGCTGGCGGCACGGTAGACGGCCAGCGGCTCTGCCCCCAAGGCAATCGCGGTGCGGATGATCCAGTCGAGATGCCCGTGTTCGGCAATATCCAAAGGGTTGCGGTCATCGGTGCAAAGACACAGATAGGGCGCGTGGCGCTCGGTCAAAAGCCCGACCAGCGCGTGCAGATCCTTTGACACTGATCCCTCGCGGATCAGAACCCGCATCCCCTTGCGCAGCTTCTCCAGCCCCTCGTCATAGGTTGTTGCCTCATGCTCGGTGCGGATGCCCGCGGCGATATAGCCGTTCAGATCATTGCCGCGCAGCAAGGGCGCATGGCCGTCAATGTGCCGCCCCTGCCATGCCTCCAGCTTTGCCATGCAGCCGGGGTCTTTCATCAAGACACCGGGGTAGTTCATGAATTCCGCCAGGCCGATCACGCGGGGATGATCCCTCAAGGGGATTAGGTCATCCGCCATCAGCCGCGCGCCGGTGGTTTCCATATGGGTCGACGGCACGCAGGAGGACAGTTGCACGCGGATGTCCATCAGCGTGAGCGCCGAGGCTTCGAGGAAATACTCGATGCCCACCAGCCCGCAGACATTGGCAATCTCATGCGGATCGCAAATCGCGGTCGTCACGCCGCGCGGGGTGACGCAGCGGTCAAACTCAAACGGTGTGACCAGTGAGGATTCGATATGCAGATGCGTGTCGATGAAACCCGGAACCAGCACCTTGCCGGAAAGGTCGATCTCGCGCTTGCCGGTATAGCTGCCGAAAACGCCGACAATGGTATCGCCGCAGATCGCCACATCGGTTTGCACCAAGGCGCCGGTGACAAGATCGAAGACCTGCGCCCCTTTCAGCACCAGATCGGCGGGGGTCAGGCCACGGCCCTGGTCGATGCGGTCGGCAAGTGGGGCAATCGTCATGGCAGGTCTCCTTTGGAGACAGGGAACATCAAGCTTGGATGTGCCGCAAGCCGGGAATTGCCGCAAACCCTTGCAGCCTTTGCCAAAGGGTGAAACACCAACACCAAGGAGACCCCCATGCGACCCTTGCGCGGCATTGCCCTGAAACTCGGCTCGGTTCTGGTGTTCATCGTGATGTCCGCGATGATCAAGACCACGGCCGCCCATGTGCCATCCGGGCAGGCGGTGTTCTTTCGGTCGGCCTTTGCCATTCCGGTGATCGTGGTCTGGCTGTTCCTGCGGCGGGAATTGGCGACCGGGTTCAAGGCAAAGAACCCCATCGGCCATGTCTGGCGCGGGCTGATGGGCACGCTGGCCATGGGGCTGGGTTTTGCCGGCCTTGGCTATCTGCCGCTGCCCGAAGTCACCGCCATCGGCTATGCCGCACCCCTGCTGGTGGTTGTCTTCGCCGCGATGTTTCTGGGCGAGGAGGTGCGGCTGTTCCGTCTTGCCTCGGTCGCGTTGGGGCTGACCGGCGTGTTGATCGTGCTGTCGCCGCGCCTGACAGTGCTGACCGGCGAGGCGGCGGGCCACCGCGAGGCCTTCGGTGCGATGCTGGTGCTTGGCGGCGCTGTCTTTGCCGCCTTGGCGCAGGTCTTTGTGCGCAAGCTTGTCGTCAGCGAAAACACCTCTGCCATCGTGTTCTGGTTTTCGCTGACCGCGACGGTCCTGTCACTGGCCACCATCCCCTTCGGTTGGGTCGTCCCCAGCCCGCGCGAGGCGATGACCCTTGTCGGGGCCGGGCTGTTGGGTGGGGTGGGGCAGATTCTGCTGACCTCGTCTTACCGCGAGGCGGACGCCTCCTTGGTCGCGCCATTCGATTATGCCTCGATGCTGTTCGCGCTTCTGATCGGCTATTTCGTCTTTGCCGAAGTGCCGACATGGACGATGCTGGGCGGGGCGGCTCTGGTCATATCGGCGGGCATCCTCATCATCTGGCGCGAACGGCGCCTGGGGCTGGAGCGGTCAAAGGGCCGCAAGGCGATGACCCCGCAGGGCTAGCCCGAAAAACCTTTGGGAATCTGGCCTGACCCATCGGTGCAAACTGGATTTGACAAGGCCCGGAAACAGGCGCAAGTCTTGGGAAATCAGGCCCTTTGCACCTCCCAGATCCCGATCCGATGTTCCAACTGTACCTCCCCATCGCCGAGGTCTCGGTCAACGCCATCCTTCTTTTGGGGATTGGCGGTATTGTGGGGTTTTTGTCGGGCATGTTCGGGGTCGGCGGCGGGTTTCTGATAACCCCGTTCCTGCTGTTCATCGGGGTGCCCCCCGGCATTGCGGTGGCCACCGGGGCCAATCAGGTGGTGGCCTCGTCGATTTCGGGGGTTCTGGCGCAGCTGAAGCGCAAGGCGGTCGATTTCCGCATGGGGCTGGTGCTTATGGTCGGCGGTCTGATCGGGTCATGGTCCGGCGTGCAGGTGTTTTCCTATATGTCCTCTCTGGGTCAGGTCGATCTTTTCGTGCAACTGTCCTATGTGCTGTTTTTGGGCCTGATTGGCACCATGATGTTTGCCGAAAGCGCCCGGGCCCTGTTGCGCGTGCGGCGGCATGGTGGGGCGCCCCCGGTGCGGCGCGCCCATATCCATACATGGGTGCATGGCCTGCCCTTCAAGATGAAGTTCCGCGCCTCGGGCCTTTATATTTCGGTGTTGCCGCCTTTGGGTGTTGGCGCGCTGGTGGGCTTTCTGGCGGGCATCATGGGGGTTGGCGGCGGGTTCATTCTGGTTCCGGCGATGATCTACATCCTTGGCATGCCGACCAAGGTGGTGATCGGCACCTCGCTGTTCCAGATCATCTTCGTTACCGGGTTCACCACGGTGGTGCATGCGGTGAACAGCCATACCGTCGACATGATGCTGGCGCTTTTGCTGATTGCGGGCGGTGTCGTCGGGGCGCAGCTTGGCACGCTTGTCGGGGTCAAGCTGAAGGCCGAACAACTGCGCATCCTGCTGGCCGTCATGGTTTTGACGGTGGCGATCAAGATTGCCTTTGATCTGCTGTTGCAACCGGCCGAGCTGTTTTCCGTCACGCCGCTGGTGCTGCCATGATCCGTGCGGTCCTGCTGGCACTTTTGTTGCCCACGGCCGTTCTGGCCGAGGGAGAGGAAATCGTTTCGGGCCTGTCGCAGAACCGCGTGGAGATCACCGCGAATTTCGACGGCTCGGAGATCCTGATCTATGGTGCTGTCAAGCGCGAGGCGCCGGTGCCGACCGGTGCGCCGCTGCAAGTCATCATTACGGTGGAAGGCCCCTCCACCCCGCTGGTGATCCGCCGCAAGGAACGTCGGGCCGGTATCTGGGTGAACACCTCGTCGATCACTGTCGATGCGGCCCCGTCCTTCTATGCGGTTGCCACGACGGGGCCGATCGACAAGATTTTGTCGGGCACCGATGATCTGCGCTTCAAGATCACGCTGCCGCATGCGATCCGCGCCGTCGGCAGTGCTTCGGAGGCGGAAGGGGCCGAGGAGTTCATTGACGCTTTGGAGCGGATCCGCAGCACGGATGAAAGCTATCGCTTGTTGGAAAACCGGGTGCAATTGGTCGACGAAACCCTGTTTCGCACCGATATCGCCCTGCCTGCCAACCTGACCGAGGGCAATTACATGGTGCGCATGTTCATCACGCGCGGCGGTCGGGTGATCGACAGCATGGAACGGGTCATCGGGGTGCGCAAGACCGGGCTGGAGCGGACGCTTTATGTCATGGCCCATGAGCAACCCTTTCTTTACGGGGTGATCTCCCTGGCCCTTGCGGCGGTGGCGGGTTGGGCGGCCTCGGCGGGCTTCCGTCTGTTGCGGCGTTAAGCGGCGGAGTTAAATCTGGCCGATCACACGCGGATAGGTCCGCCACATGGCCAGCCCCCGTGTTGCGTTCAGCACCATCAAAGCCGCCCATAGCCCGTGATTTCCCAAAAGCGGGATCAGCAGGGCAAGGGCGGCGGCATAGACCGCGACCGACAGCGCCATGGTCCACAGCATGGCGCGGGTTTGCAGGGCGCCAATGAAGATGCCATCGTAGATCCAGCTTGCCACCCCGATCAGCGGGGCAAGGGCCAGCCAGGGCAGGAAGGAACGCGCATCCAGCCGAACCTCGGGCGCGGTGGTCATCAGATCAATGAACGCCCCGCCCGCCGTCGCATAGACCAGCGCCAAGACGGCCGCCCCGCCAAAGCCCCATTGCAGCGCGATGCGCCCCGCGCGGCGGACATCGGCCATGGCGCGCGCACCGATGGCCTGGCCGACAAGCGTTTCGGCCGCGATGGCAAAGCCATCCAGCGCATAGGCCGTGATTTCCAGAAACTGCATCAGCACCTGATTGGCGGCCAGCGTCACATCTCCGAACCGCGCGCCCAGAAAGACAAAGCTGGTGAACGACAGTTGCAACAGGATCGTGCGGGCCATGATATCGCGGCTGGCGGTGAACATGCGCGACAGCGCCGCGCGGTCGGAAAACCGCACCATCCCGGCCCGCAAGACCGCTGGGGCCAGCGCATCCCGCGCGAGCCACAGGGCCAGAAGAAGGCCCGTCATTTCGGCGATCAGCGTGGCGAATGCGACGCCTTCGATCCCCCAGCCAAGGCCCAAGACAACCCACAGTGCCAAAAGGATGTTCAATCCGTTTTGCCACAGTTGCAGAACCAGAACGCCCTTGGTCCGCTCTACCCCGACCAGCCAGCCGGTCAGCGCATAAAGCGCAATGGTGGCAGGCGTGCCCCAGATGCGGATGGCAAGATAGATCTTGGCCAGCCGTTCCACCTCGGCGCTGGCAGGGGCGATGGCGAATGCGGCGGCAAAGAGCGGCGCTTGCAACAGGATCAACGCCGCTCCCGCCAGCAGGGCGACCACAAGCGCGCGCAGCAACACCGCAGAGCGTTCGGCCGCATCCCGCGCGCCTTCGGCTTGCGCCGCAAGGCCCGAGGTCGACATGCGCAGAAAGCCAAAGGCCCAATAGAGCGTGGCCAGCACCACGGCGCCCATGCCGACCGCCCCCAGAGGGGCGGCTTGGCCAAGTTGGCCGATGACGGCGGTATCCACCGCCCCCAAAAGCGGCACCGTGGCATTGGACAGCACGACCGGTACGGCGATGCGGGCCACGCGGGCATGCGTGATGGTGGTCGGCATGATTGCGGTTATGTCGCCTCGGGCATCAGGAAATGCACGACGGCGCTGGCGAAGGGTTTGTCGCGCGCATCTTGCCAGCTTTCGACATGCACGCTGGCATAGCGCCGCCCCGAGCGGTTGATCCTTGCCTTGGCAAAGCAATCCTTTGCCTGACCCGCCCGCAGATAATCCACGGTAAAATCAATGGTCTTTGGCAGGGGGGGCAGGTGGCCCGGCGTCACGGCTTCAGGGTTCAGCCGCCCGGCTGACAGGTCTTCCCAAAGGGTTGACCAGCTTAACTCGATGATCGCCGCCACTTCCAGAAACGCCGCCGTCACCCCGCCATGCAGGGCCGGGATCGCCGGATTGCCAATCAGCATCGGCTGAAAGGGCAGATGGGCGGTGATCTCATCGCCCTGGCGCTCAAACCGGATGCCCAGAAAACGGATGTAAGGTACGGCCCCCACCAGCCAGGCCAAGGCCTCGTCGCGGTTTTGATAGGCGCTCATGGCTTTTCCCCCGTCGGGCGGTTCAGCGTGAAAGCCCCGGTTCCCATGGCCACCGGGCGGCTTTCATCCTCATCCGTCGCGATGACCCGGATAAAGGCGACCGAGCGGGTGACATGATGGCATTCCGCCCGTGCCGTGATGGCTTGGCCGGGGGTGGCGGGGCGGAAATAATCAATCCGCAGGTCAAGCGTCGCCGTCGAGATCGGGGCGGCCGGGTGGCACATGACCGAAGCCCCTGATGCGGTGTCCATCAAGGCCGAAATCGCCCCGCCATGCAGCACGCCCGTTGCCGGATCGCCCACCAGCCGGGGATCATAGGGCATGGTGATGGTGGCATGGCCGTTTTCCAGCCGGGTGATCTCCAGCCCCAATTCCCGCGCATGGGGCAGGGCCGCCATGAACTGGCGGGCAAAGGGCAGGGGATCAGGTTTTGCTGTGGTCATTGGCAGGTCTTTCGCATTTGCCGCCATCCTTCCCCGCCCCTGCGGCCTGCGCAACCCCCGATGGTCGAAATCCCATTGCGTCATTCTTGCGCCAGAACCGGCTTTGCTTCTAGGTATAGACAACAGGAGAAGCCCATGACTGACACCCGCCTGAGCTTTAAGGAAATGTGCGCCATGTTCGAGGTCACGCCCCGGACCCTGCGCTATTACGAATACATCGAACTTCTCGCCCCCGAAAAAGCGGGGCGCGCCCGGTTTTATGGCGCGCGCGAAGTGGCGCGGATGAAGCTGATCCTGCGCGGGCGGCGCTTTGGTTTTTCGCTGGAAGAAATCCGGCAATGGTTGCTTGTCTATGGCAAGACAGGTGAAAAACAGCAATTGCAACAATGGCTTGATCTTGCAGATCGCCAATTGGCAGAGTTGGAAAAGCAACGGGTCGAGTTGGATGTCACTATCGCCGACCTGAAAGCGTTGCGGGCGACGGCCGTGGCGGAACTGACGAAGGACTGAACCGCGGCGCGCGACACTTTGGCGAAAACCGAATAACTCATGGCGAAAACGGAACGGGTTTTCGTCGAGCTTCCCGTAAGGTCAGACCAGAAACAGGAGGGCTGCCCATGCGGTATTCGGGCTTTCGTGTCATTGCCGAGGCATTGACCGGGCATAAGGGGTGGAAGCCTGTCTGGCGTGATCCGGCACCCAAGGCGGAGTATGATTACATCATCGTCGGCGGCGGCGGGCACGGGCTGGCGACGGCCTATTATCTGGCCAAGGAATTCAAGCAGGCGCGGATTGCCGTGCTGGAAAAGGGCTATCTGGGCGGCGGCAATGTGGGGCGCAACACCACGATCATCCGCTCGAACTATCTTCTGGATGGCAATGAGCCGTTCTACGAATTCTCGCTGAAACTCTGGGAAGGGCTGGAGCAGGACTTCAACTATAACGCTATGGTCAGCCAGCGCGGGATCATGAACCTGATCCATACCGATGCGCAACGCGATGCCTTCACCCGGCGCGGCAATGGGATGATTTTGAATGGCGCGGATGCGGAGCTTCTGAACCGCGATCAGGTGCGGGCGATGTATCCGTTCCTGAATTTCGACAATGCCCGCTTCCCGATCAAGGGCGCCTTGATGCAGCGGCGCGGCGGCACGGTGCGCCACGATGCGGTGGCTTGGGGCTATGCGCGCGGGGCGGACATGCGCGGCGTCGATCTGATCCAGAATTGCGAAGTGACGGGGATGCGGATTGAAAATGGCCGTATCAAAGGGGTGGAAACCACCCGCGGTTTCATTGGTGCAAAGAAGGTCGGCGTTGCCGTGGCCGGATCATCGTCGAAGGTGATGGCCCATGCCGGGATGCGGCTGCCGATTGAAAGCCATGTGTTGCAGGCCTTCGTCAGCGAGGGGCTGAAGCCGCTGATTGATGGGGTGATGACCTTTGGCGCGGGGCATTTCTATGTCAGCCAGTCCGACAAGGGCGGGCTGGTCTTTGGCGGCGACATCGACGGCTATAACTCCTATGCCCAACGCGGCAACCTGCCGGTGATCGAGGATGTGGCCGAAGGCGGCATGGCCCTGATGCCGATGATCGGGCGGGCGCGGTTGCTGCGCACCTGGGGCGGGATCATGGACATGTCGATGGATGGCAGCCCCATCATCGACAAGACGCAGGTTGAGGGCCTCTATTTCAACGGCGGCTGGTGTTATGGCGGGTTCAAGGCGACGCCTGCGAGTGGGTGGTGTTTCGCGCACCTTCTGGCCAAGGACGAGCCGCACAAGACCGCCACGGCCTACCGGTTTGATCGCTTCCTCAAGGGGTTGATGATTGATGAAAAGGGGCAAGGCGCGACCCCGAACCTGCACTAGGAGTATGAAATGATTATCAATCATCCCATCCTGGGGCCGCGCGATGCGCAGGAGTTTGTCTATCTCGGGGATGCCAATCTCATCAACCGGCCCGACGGGATGTCGGCGGGGATCGAGGCATTTCACGACTATCTGTACAACCGCGACAACCCGGCGGGGGCGCATCGGGAGTTGTGGTATCACGAGCAGGGCGACCGGTCCTGGCTGGTGGTCACGCGCAACACGGTGACGCATGAGATCTTGAAGGTGGAACTGGCCCGCGATGTGGCCAAGGCGCAGGGGCGTTCGAAATGAGCCAGTCCAATCGCATTTCGGGCGGGCAGATCGATCGCAGCCAGACGTTCCGCTTTACCTTTGACGGCCATGGCTACACCGGCCACCCCGGCGACACGCTGGCCTCGGCGCTTCTGGCCAATGGCGTGCGGCTGATGGGGCGGTCGTTCAAATACCACCGCCCGCGCGGGCCGATCTCGGCGGGGTCGGAGGAGCCGAACGCGCTGGTGCAGTTGCGGTCCGGCGCGCGGCAGGAGCCGAACACGCGGGCAACGGTGGCGGAGCTGTTTGACGGGTTGGAGGCGACGTCGCAGAACGCTTGGCCCTCGGTGAAGTTTGATGCTTTGGCGGTGAATGACCGGCTGAACACCTTCTTCACGGCGGGGTTTTATTACAAGACCTTCATGTGGCCAGCAGCGTTCTGGGAAAAGGTCTATGAACCGATCATCCGCCGTGCCGCAGGGTTGGGGGCGCTGACCCGTCAGGAAGACCCCGATGAGTATGACAAAGGGTTCATTAATTGCGATTTGCTGGTGATCGGCGCAGGCCCCTCGGGGCTGATGGCGGCGCTGACGGCGGGGCGCGCGGGGGCGCGGGTCGTGCTGGCGGATGAGGATTTCCGCTTTGGCGGGCGGCTCAATGCCGAGACGTTCGAGGTGGGCGGCAAGGCTGGCGCGGATTGGGCGGCGGCTGTAGTGGCGGAACTGGCCAGCCTGCCGAATGTGCGGCTGATGCTGCGCACCACGATTGTGGGTGCCTTTGACCACGGGATTTATTCCGCCGTTGAGCGGGTGTCGGACCACCTTGCAGTGCCTGCCGCGGGCAAACCGCGCCAGACGCTGTGGCGGATTTATTCGAAGCGCGCGATTCTGGCGGGTGGGGCGACGGAACGCCCGATTGCCTTTGAGAACAACGACCGGCCCGGCGTGATGCTGGCCGCGTCTTTGCGCGCCTATGCAAACCGCTGGGGCGTGGCGGTGGGTGATCGGGTGGCGGTGTTCACCAACAATGACGACGGGCTTCGCAGCGCAAAGGATTTGCAGGCCAAGGGTGTCGATGTGGTGGCGGTGATCGACAGCCGCGAGGGGGGCGAACTCCTCCCCGGCATCCGGCATCTGCAAGGCGCGCAGGTGGTGGATTCTTCGGGCCGTCTGGGGCTGAAATCCATCACGGTGCGCACGGCCACTGGCAAGCTTGAGGCCATCTCCTGCACGGCTTTGGGCGTTTCGGGGGGGTGGAACCCGAACGTCAACATCACCTCGCATCACCGCTCGCGCCCCGAATGGCGCGAGGATATTGCGGCCTTCGTGCCGGGCGCGGGCGGGCCTGCGAACCTGACGGCGGCAGGCGCTGCGGGGGGCGATTTGTCGACCCATGGTGCGCTGCGCAGCGGGCAGGCGCAGGCTTTGGCCGCGTTGGAAAGCCTTGGCATCAGCGCCACGGCGGCCGATCTGCCGCAGGCCGAGGATGCGCCGGTGGCAATCTCGCCCCTGTGGTATGTCCATGAGGGCAAGGGCCGGGCGTGGATCGACCCGCAGAACGATGTGACGGTCAAGGATGTGAAGCTTGCCCATAAGGAGAACTTCACCTCTGTCGAGCATCTGAAACGCTATACCACGCTGGGGATGGCGACCGATCAGGGCAAGACCGGGAACGTCTTGGGTCTGGCCGTGATGGCCGAACTGACGGGGCAGTCGATTCCTGCCACGGGGACGACGATCTACCGCCCGCCCTATACGCCGGTGGCCATGGGCACGCTGGCGGGGCGGTCGCGCGGCAAGGAATTCAAGCCCTTCCGCCTGACGCCCTCGCACAAATGGGCCAGCGAACAGGGCGCGATCTTTGTCGAGGTCGGCAATTGGCTGCGCCTGCAATGGCTGCCGCGCCCGGGAGAAACCACTTGGCGCGAAAGCGTGGACCGTGAGGTTCTGGCGACGCGCAAATCGGTGGGCATTTGCGATGTGACCACGCTGGGAAAGATCGACATTCAGGGCACCGATGCGGGCGCCTTTCTGGACAAGGTCTATTCCAACACCTTCAGCACTTTGGCGGTGGGCAAGTGCCGTTATGGGCTGATGCTGCGCGAAGATGGCATGGTGTTTGACGATGGCACCACGGCGCGGATGGGGGAGCATGAATATGTCATGACCACCACCACGGCCAATGCGGTGACGGTATTCCGGCATCTGGAATACTGCCGCCAGTGCCTGTGGCCGGATATGGATGTGCAGATCATCTCGACCACCGAGGCTTGGGCGCAATATTCGGTGGCCGGGCCCAACGCGCGGAAATTGCTGCAAAAGATCGTGGATCAGGACATTTCCGATGCGGCCTTCCCCTATATGGGGGCGGGGAATATCACCATCGGCGGCCTCAGGGCGCGGCTGTTCCGCATCTCGTTCTCGGGTGAGTTGGCCTATGAAATCGCCGTTCCGACGCGCTATGGCGATGCCTTGATCCGCAAACTGGTGGAGGCCGGGGCCGAGTTTGACGCCGTGGTTTACGGCACCGAAGCCCTTGGCGTGATGCGCATCGAAAAGGGCCATGTGGCGGGGGGTGAGCTGAACGGCCAATCCACCGCCTTGAACATGGGCCTTGGCAAGATGGTGTCGAAGAAGAAGGACAGCATCGGCATGGTGTTGTCGAGCCGTGAGGGGATGACCCGCGATGATGGTTACAGGCTGGTCGGAGTGAAGCCCGTCGATCCGCAGGGGTCGATTTCGGCGGGCAGTCATTTCATGGAAATTGGCGCACCGGTGGAATTGGCTTCGGATGGTGGCTGGCTGACATCCAAGGTTTACAGCCCGCATCTGGGGTCGGATATCGCACTGGGCTATCTGAAAGCGGGGGATCAAAAGATCGGCCGTCGGATGCGCGCGGTCAACTTCCTGACCAAGACAGATACCGAGGTTGAAATCGTCAGCCCGCATTTCTTTGATCCTGAGGGGGAGCGTCTTCGTGGCTAATCAATGGAAAGCCCTGACCGCCTTGGGGCATGACGCGGCGGAAGTGGTTCAAATCGGCCCCTACCGGATTGCCGAGCGGTTTGATGTGGCTCTGGCCTCGGTTGCGCTGCGGCGGGGGCAAGACAAAGGCTTTGTCGCTGCGGCGAAACTGGCCGGGGTTCCCTTGCCGGGGGCGTCCACCCATGAAGCCGGCAAGGTGTTCAGCGCGTTCTGGGTCACGCCCGAGATGTGGTTTGTCGAAGCCGATTTCGCCACGCATGAAGATATCGTTGCGGCGCTGAAACCCGCCTTTGGTGAAACCGCCTCGATCACCGAGCAGACCGACGCCTGGGTGCGGCTCGATGTGTCGGGCGCGGGGCTGGTGGTGCTGTTCGAGCGGCTTTCGAACCTTGATCTGGCAACCCTGCCCGATGGCTTTGCCAGCCGCACGGTGATGGAGCATCTTGGCGTCTATCTGATCCGCCATTCGGCCGCATCGGTCACGCTGTATGGCCCGCGCTCCTCGGCCCAAGGGCTGTTGCATGCCTTGGAAGTGACCGCGAAATCGGTGATCTGACCCGCTTCAGCCCTGCCGGATCACCAGATCGGCGGGGCGCGAACCTTGGGCGACGCGGCGGATGTTTGGCATGTCATTGCCGTCGATCCAAGCCCGCGCCTCATCCGGGGTTTTGCCATAATGCGCCCAGCGGTCCATGAGGCGGCGGTCCAGTTCCGCCTCTGGCACGTCGATCCAGATTGTCAGGTCAAAAAGGGGCGCAAGATCGGGCCAGGGGGCTTCGTTCAGCAGAAGATAATTGCCCTCGACGATCAGGATGCGATCCTCCGGCCCAACAATGTCGGCCCCGGCCCGGCTGATTTCCAGATTGCGGTCAAAGAGGGGAATGGCCACCTCCTCCTCAACCCGCAGGCGGGTCAGCAGATGGCGAAACCCCTGCACATCAAAGGTGTCCGGGGCGCCTTTGCGATTGCGGGCACCCCGGGCGATCAGCACGGCGTTGTCATAGTGGAAACCGTCCATCGGGACGGCCTTGGCGCCAAGCCCAAGGGCGGTGACAAGTTCGGCGGCCAGCGTGGACTTGCCAGCGCCGGGAGGTCCGGCAAGGGCGACAAGATACCGCCCTTGCGAGGGAGCAAGGCCCCTGATTGTCTTTGCCAGATCGGCGGGCATCATGCCGCTTCCGTCACGCCTTCGGGCAGTTTCGCGCCCGTCATGAAGGCCACCGCGTCAGACATCGAATAGTCCTGCGGGCGGATCACGCAAAGCCTGCGGCCAAGGCGGTGGATGTGGATGCGGTCGGCCACTTCGAACACATGCGGCATGTTGTGGGAGATCAGGATGATCGGAATACCCCGGGCGCGCACATCGCGGATCAACTCCAGCACGCGACGGGATTCCTTCACGCCCAAAGCGGCGGTCGGTTCATCGAGGATCACCACCTTTGACCCAAAGGCGGCCGCACGGGCCACGGCCACGCCCTGACGCTGGCCCCCCGACAGGGTTTCGACGGCTTGGGAAATGTCCTGAATGGTCATCAGGCCGAGTTCCGAAAGCTTTTGGCGCGCAAAAGCCTCCATCCGCGGGCGGTCCATCTGGCGGAAGACGCTGCCCATGATGCCCGGCTTGCGCCATTCGCGGCCCAGAAACATGTTGTCGGCGATGGACAGCGCGGGCGACATGGCGAGATTTTGGTAAACCGTCTCGATCCCCATGGCGCGGGCATCATCCGGGCTGCGGAAATGCACCGGCTTGCCGTCCAGCAGGATTTCGCCGTGGTCGGGGGTGACGGCCCCCGACAGCGCCTTGATGAGGGTGGATTTGCCCGCGCCGTTGTCGCCGATCACCGCGCAAATCTCGCCCGGCATGAGGTCAAAATCGGCCCCGTTCATGGCGACAACCGTGCCATAGCGCTTCATCAAGCCACGCGCTTCGAGAATGGGTTTCTGAGCGGTCATTGCGAAGCCCTCCGCAGCCATTGATCCAGTGCAACCGCGACGATGACAAGGCATCCGGCCGCAAACATTTGCCAGTAATCGTCCACCCCGGCGAGCGACAGCCCGGTGTTGAAGACGCCCACGATGAACGCCCCCAGAACCGAACCGATGATCGAGCCGCGCCCACCGAACAACGAGGTGCCGCCGATCACCACGGCGGTGATGGACCCAAGGTTCACCGTGTCAAAGGCGATGGGCGACACTGACCCCACCCGGCCAATCGCGATCCAGGCGGCAAAGCCGCAGATCAGCCCGGCGACGGTATAGACCGAAATCAGCGTGCGGGTCACATTGATGCCCGACAGCATCGCCGCATCCGGGTCATCGCCAATGGCATGCACGTGGCGGCCCCAAGCGGTGTGGTTCAGCACATACCACAGTGCGGCCGCCAACAGGATCAGCGTGATGCCGCCATAAGACAGCGAGGCGCCGCCGAAGTTGATCCCTTGGCCGAACCACAAAAGGCCTTGGGCCTTTTCCTCGATATCGGCATTGCGGATCGATTCAGATTGCGAATACCACAGCTTCAGCGCGTTGAAGATCGACAGCGTGCCAAGGGTCACGATGAACGGCGGCAGCTTGATCTTGGCGACCAAGACGCCGTTCACCAACCCCATCAAGCCGCCAAAGCCAAAGCCGACCAGCACGGCAAGCAGCACCGGCAGGCCCGAGATGACCGCCAGATTTCCCATGATAAGCGAGGAGATCACCAGGATCGCACCAACCGACAGGTCAATGCCTGCGGTCAGGATCACCAGCGTCTGCGCCAGCGCCACAAAGCCTGTCACCGTCGTCTGTTTCAACACCGTCGACAGCGCGCCCATGCCGAAAAAGCGCGGGGCCACGATGGAAAAGGCCAGAATCGAAATCAAAAGCACCAGCGCCGGGATCAGCGTCGGGTTCTTGCGCAACTGGGCGCGCAGAACATGGGACAGCGTTCTGTCGTCCTTTTCAAAACTCGCCACCGCCGTGTCGGCCTTGGTCAGCGTGGCCTCATAATCGGAAATGGTCTTTGTGGGTGCGTCTTCTGCGCTCATCGCGGCGGTCTCCCCCCTGTGAAAACAGGTCGAAATGACGGAACGGACCCCATCAGGTGATCCGCCTATGAAGAAGGGCGACAGTAACGCCGCCCTTCCGTTAATCAAGTCAGACTTGGCGGGCGATCAGCCCCAGCACAGCTCGGTGCCTTTGGTGCTGTCGATCGATTCAACGCCTTCGGCCGGCTTGTCGGTGACAAGGTTCACGCCGGTGTTGAAGAACGACAGGCCTTCCGAAGCGACCGGCTTGGTGCCATCCTTGGCGAAAGTGGCAATCGCTTCGATACCTTTCGAGGCCATCAGAAGCGGGTATTGCTGCGAGGTCGCGCCGATCACGCCCGATTTGACCGAAGCGATGCCGGGGCAGCCGCCGTCGACCGAAACGATCAGAGCCTGACCTTCTTTGCCAGCGGCTTTCAGCGCCTGATAGGCCCCTTCGGCTGCCGGTTCGTTGATGGTGTAGACCACATTGATGCCCGGCTCTTTGGCCAGCAGGGTTTCCATCGCGCGCAGACCGCCTTCGGGGTTGGCGTCCGAGGATTCGTGACCCACAACGCGGGCGTCGGTTTCCGAACCCATCACGGTCAGATCCGGCACTTCGATGCCGAAGCCGACGAGGAAGCCGGTGTCGCGGGCAACGTCAACCGAGATGTTGTCCTTGTTGATGTCCAGCATGGCGATCTTGGCGTTTGCGGCCTCGGCGCCCATTTGGGCAGCGGCCCATTTGCCGATGCGCAGACCAGCTTCGAAGTTGTCGGTGGCGAAGGTCATGTCCTGCGCTTCGGCATCGGCCAGCGGGGTGTCGAGCGCGATCACCAGAATGCCCGCCGCGCGGGCTTCTTTCAGCGCCGGGCCAACCGAGTCGTTCGAGGCGGTGATCAGGATGCCCTTGGCGCCAGCGGCCACGCAGTTTTCGATCGCGGTGATTTGCGGCGCGGCGTCGCCGTCCTTTTCGCCCGCATAGGCCTGGAAGTCGAGGCCGGCAGCCGCAGCGGCAGCCTCAGCGCCTTCCTTCATTTTCACGAAGAAGGGGTTGGTGTTGTTCTTGGTGATCAGGCAAGCCAGATCGGCCGCCGAGGCGGAGCCTGCCATCAGCGCCAGCGCGGCCGCGCCCAGCAAAGCGGTGGTCTTGAGTTTCATGTGGTGTTCCTCCCAAGGAATGAAGGGGATTTCCCCATTCAGATGCCGTCCGCCATGGTATCCTTCCCCCGGCGACATCGTGAAGATGGCCTGATTCCCCCGCCTGCGTCAAGATAAATAAATCATAGTGAATTATTATTGACAGGCGCCGGTCAAAGCCGCAGTCTTGCGGATCAAAAGGGCCTTCCCAGATCGGGAATCGGCTGAAGCCAATGGGGCGACCAATATTATGCTGATCGGGATTTCCCCGCTTCTGGGACCGGACCTGCTGCATGCGCTGCGTGCGATGGGGCATGGCGATGAGATTGCCTTTGTCGATGGCAATTATCCGGCCGCCGAACATGCCCGGCGCCTGATCCGCGCCGATGGTGTCGCGCTTGAAGCGATGCTGCGTGCGGTTCTTGCGGTATTCCCGGTCGAAGCCGCCTATCGCGCCGCCTTGAACAATGACCCAGAGCAGGCGGGCGCGATCCACCATCAGATCGACGCGCTGCTGCAAAACGGCGGGCGCGCGGCCGTCCCGCTTGCAGGGGATGCGCTTTACCTGCGCATCCGTTCCGCCTACGCTATCGTCGCGACCTCGGAGCCCGCGCTCTTTGCCAATGTCATCTTGCGCAAGGCCGCGCTTTCATCGTCCAATCCCTGAGGCCCCATGCCCGTTGCTGCCGATCTTCTGTCCGACCGCCAAAGCGCCGATGATCTTGGCCTGCGCGGGTCGAACCAGTCAGGTATGCGTGACCACAATGAACGGCTGGTGCTGTCTTTGGTGCGTCAGCACGGCGCGCTGGCGAAATCGGACATTGCCCGCATCACCGGCCTCTCGGCGCAGACGGTCAGTGTCATCATGCGCGCCTTGGAACAGGACGGGCTTCTCTTGCGCGGCGAGCCGGTGCGCGGCCGGATCGGTCAGCCCTCGGTGCCCATGCACCTGAACCCGGAAGGGGCGCTGTTTTTGGGGTTGAAGATCGGGCGGCGCTCAACCGATCTTGTCCTGGTCGATTTCCTCGGCCGCGTCCGTGACAGCCGTCGGCGCACCTACCGCTATCCGACACCCGGCGCGATCGTGGCCTTTGTGGCCGATTCCTTGCCCGAGCTGATGGCGGCCCTCGCCCCGGATCTGCGCGCAAGGGTCAGCGGCATGGGGGTGGCGATGCCCTTCCAGTTGTGGAGTTGGGTCAAGGCATTGGGCGCGCCACAGGCGGAAATGGACGCCTGGCGCCACCGCGACATTCAAGCCGACCTCGCCGCCGTCACCAACCTGCCAGTCTATGTGCAAAACGATGCCACCTCGGCTTGTGGGGCGGAACTTGTGTTCGGTTCCGGGGAAAAGCCGCGCGATTTCCTGTATCTCTATTTTGGCACCTTCATCGGTGGCGGCTTGGTACTGAATGGACAGTTGTTCCTTGGCCGCACGGGCAATGCGGCGGGGGTGGGGCCCATCCCGGTTCCCGGCCCCGATGGCCGGATGCGCCGCCTTTTCGACGCCGCCTCGCTGGCAACGCTGGCCAGCCGGATGGAGGCGGCGGGTGAAAGCGCGGACCACCTTTGGGAACAACCGGTCTTTTGGCAAGTGACCTCGCCAGTGTTGGAGCAGTGGCTGGATGAGGCGGCCGAAGGTCTTGCCTCGGCCATCCTGTCGGCCACAACGCTGTTGGAGTTGGAGGCTGTGCTGATCGACGGCTGGATGCCGCCCGAGATCCGGGCCGAAATTACCGCCCGCACGCAAGCGGCCCTGGCCCGGCTTGACCTGTCGGGCATTACCCCGCCTGCGGTGCGCGAAGGCACTGTCGGGGCGCAGGCGCGCTCGCTTGGCGCGGCGGCGATTCCGCTGTCGCAGCGTTATTTGCTGGATCAAAATGCAGCACAGCGCGACGCCTGACGTCTTTGGTCTTGCCTTGGTATGACTGGGGTCCGTCGCAGGTTTGGCATGGTTTGCCTTGGCCCGCGCAGGAACTGGCTTTGCAGGCCCGCTGCGCTGGACAGTCCGCGCCGCGCCATGGCAGGCTGATCGGAACCGCAGCCGCCAAAGGCCCGCATCCCATGCAGACCGAAACCCAGACCCGCACGCCCAATCTCTTGCCGCAACTGGCCCATACCCGCAATCCCGGCATGGCGCTGGATCTGGATTGGGTGGCCTCGGTACAGGCCAATACCTCGGCCATCGAACGCCGGGCGGCCACACTTGGCGGCAGACGGTCTGTGAAGAAGGAATATCAGGCGGCTTGGCTTTTGAAAGCGATCTCGTTGATCGACCTGACGACGCTGTCGGGCGATGACACCGCAGGCCGCGTCAAGCGGCTTTGCGCCAAAGCGCGCCAGCCGGTGCGCGCGGATATGCTGGAAGCCTTGGGCATGCCCGGCCTGACGGTCGGCGCGGTCTGCGTCTATCACGAGATGGTGGAAACCGCCGTGCGCGCGTTGGAAGGCTCGAACATTCCCGTCGCCGCCGTTTCCACCGGCTTTCCGGCAGGTCTGTCGCCTTACCACCTGCGCCTTGCCGAAATCGGCGAAAGCGTGAAGGCCGGGGCGAAAGAGATCGACATCGTCATCTCGCGCCGCCATGTGCTGACCGGCAATTGGCAAGCCCTTTATGACGAGATGCGCGAAATGCGCGCGGCTTGCGGGGAGGCGCATGTGAAGGCCATTTTGGCCACGGGTGAACTTGTCACCCTGCGCAACGTCGCCCGCGCCAGCCTTGTCTGCATGATGGCGGGCGCCGATTTCATCAAGACCTCAACCGGGAAAGAAACGGTGAATGCCACGCTTCCCGTCAGTCTGACCATGATCCGCTGCATCCGCGATTATCAGGACCGCACCGGCATCAAGGTGGGCTACAAACCCGCAGGCGGGATTTCCAAGGCCAAGGACGCGCTCTTGTATCTGGCCTTGATGAAGGACGAGCTGGGCCACCCTTGGCTGCAACCCGATCTCTTTCGCTTTGGCGCCTCTAGCCTCTTGGGCGATATCGAGCGGCAGTTGGAACATTACCTGACCGGGCAATATTCGGCCGCCAACCGCCATGCGATGGGCTGAATGAGCGCCGTTGAAACATCAGGGGCGCTGCCCCTCGCCGCCAAGGGGCGACGTATCCCCGCCGGAGGCGCAGGGTTGTGCCGGGCGATCCCGTTTGCCGAAAGGACCAGAAGATGACCAGCGTGGCTTCGATTTTCGACAGCATGGCCTATGGCCCGGCGCCTGAAGGCCATGCCGAGGCGCTGGCCTGGATTGCGGGCCATCAGGGGCGCTTTGGGCATTGGATAAATGGGGCCTTCACCGCGCCCGGCGCGGTTTTTGAAACCCGTAACCCCGCGACGGGCAAGGTCTTGGCCGAGGTCAGCCAAGGGGCAGGCGGCGACATTTCGGCGGCGGTGGCGGCCGCACGGGCGGCGCAAGTGAAGTGGGCGCGCATGGGCGGGCAGCGCCGCGCGCGGGTGCTTTATGCGCTGGCGCGGCTGGTGCAAAAACATGCCCGGCTTTTTGCCGTCTTGGAAACCCTGGACAATGGCAAGCCGATCCGCGAGGCGCGCGACATTGATGTGCCGCTGGTCGCCCGGCATTTCTATTATCACGCGGGCCTTGCGCAGCTTTTGGACAACGAACAACCGGGGCTTCAGCCGGTGGGGGTTTGTGGCGCCGTGATCCCGTGGAACTTTCCGCTTCTGATGTTGGCGTGGAAGGTGGCCCCGGCCTTGGCGGCGGGCAATACGGTGGTGCTGAAGCCTGCCGAATATACCCCTTTGACGGCGCTGTTGTTTGCCGAGATCAGCCGCGAGGCGGGATTGCCCAAGGGCGTTCTCAACATTGTCACGGGCGATGGGGAGACGGGCGCGGGCTTGGTCGCGCATCCCGGCGTCGACAAGATTGCCTTTACCGGCTCCACCTCGGTTGGCCGCAAGATCCGGCAAGCCACCGCAGGCAGTGGCAAGGCGCTGACTTTGGAACTGGGCGGCAAGTCGCCCTATATCGTCTTTGACGACGCCGACATTGATTCGGCGGTTGAAGGGCTGGTCGATGCGATCTGGTTCAATGGCGGGCAGGTCTGCTGCGCTGGCAGTCGGCTTTTGGTGCAGGAAGGCATTGCCGACCGGTTCCACGAAAAGCTGAAGCGCCGGATGGATGGGCTGCGGGTCGGCGATCCGTTGGACAAATGTATTGATGTGGGGGCCATTGTCGATCCGATTCAACTGGCGGCCATCAAGGATTTGGTGGCGGGTTCGGATGGCGAGATCTACCACGCCGCCTGCGCCGTGCCGGAGGGGTGTTTCTATCCGCCGACCTTGATTGCTGGTCTGAATTCCGCCTCGCGGCTGATGCAGGAGGAAATCTTTGGCCCGGTTCTGGTGTCGATGACCTTCCGCACGCCGGGCGAGGCGGTGGAACTGGCCAACAACACCCGCTACGGCCTTGCCGCCAGCATCTGGACCGAGAATGTGAACCTGGCGCTGGATATGGCGCCCAAGGTCAAGGCCGGCGTCGTTTGGGTCAATGCCACCAATCTTTTCGATGCGGCGGCAGGTTTCGGGGGCTTGCGCGAAAGCGGTTTCGGGCGCGAAGGCGGTTGGGAGGGGCTGATGGCCTATCTGAAACCCGCAGGAAAACCCAAGCGGCTGGTGTCGCCCAAAGCAGCCCCCGCCCCGGCAGAGGCATTGGTTGAGGGGATGGACCGCACGGCCAAGCTGTACATCGGCGGCAAGCAGGCGCGGCCGGATGGCGGCTATTCCCAAGTGATCTGGTCGCCCAAGGGCAAGCTTCTGGGACATGTCGGCCTTGGCAACCGCAAGGATATCCGCAATGCCGTTGAGGCCGCCCATGCCGCCAAGGGCTGGGGCAAGGCAACCGGACACAACAAGGCGCAGATCCTTTACTACATCGGGGAAAACCTTTCGGCCCGCGCCGCCGAATTTGCCGGCCGGATCAAGGACCAGACCGGGCGCGATGGGGCCGACGAGGTGGAGGCCGCGATCAACCGGCTGTTCACCTATGCGGCTTGGGCCGACAAATATGACGGTCAGGTGAAACAGGTGCCCATGCGCGCCGTGGCCTTGGCGATGAATGAACCGGTGGGCGTGATTGGCGCAATCTGCCCCGAGGAAATGCCGCTTCTCGGGCTGATTTCGGTGATGGCCCCGGCGATTGCCATGGGCAACACCTGCGTTCTGGTGCCGTCGCAAACCGCGCCTTTGTCGGCCACTGATTTCTATCAGGTGTTGGACACCTCGGACCTGCCGCCCGGTGTCGTGAACATCGTTACCGGCAACCCGCAAGACTTGGCAAAACCTCTGGCCGGGCATCTTGACGTTGACGCGGTCTGGTCCTTTTCGGCGGCGCCGGTTTCGGGTCTGATCGAGGCGGAGGCCGCGGGCAATATCAAGCGGACATGGGTCAATCACGGTCTGGCGCGCGATTGGATGGGGGCCGCGGGCGAAGGGCGCGCCTTCCTCGCGCAGGCGACCGAGATCAAGACGATCTGGGTTCCTTACGGCGAATGAGGCAGGCCACCGGCGCCGATCCGTGGAAATTCCCCGTGATTCCCGGGCCATTTCATGCATAGTAATTGCGCGCCAATGGTTGGGCGCGTGTATTAAGCCGCCTGAACAAAAAAGGCGGCGGCAGGAAAAGGGACCCAAAAATGATTCAAGAATTCAAAGCCTTCCTTATGAAAGGCAATGTGATGGACCTTGCCGTGGGGATCATCATCGGCGCGGCCTTTACCGCGATCGTCAACAGCCTTGTCGGTGACCTTATCAACCCGATCATCGGCCTCATCCTCGGCGGGATCAATTTCTCGGACATGTTTATCGACCTTTCCGGCACCAACCCCGCATCGCTTGCTGCGGCGAAAGAGTCGGGCGCGGCGGTCTTTGCCTATGGCGCTTTCGTCACGGCCGTCATCAACTTTGTCATCATCGGTTTTGTCGTCTTCATGCTGGTCAAGACGATGAACCGCCTGATGCCGCCGAAAGTGGCGGAGCCGGCAGCGCCGGCCGGTCCTTCGGAAACCGACCTGCTGAAAGACATTCTGGCCGCGCTGAAGAAGTAAGCGGTCCTGCAATAGGAAAGGCCCCCGCAGAACGGGGGCCTTTTGCTTTTGCCGAAGGGCGAATTACATTTTTAGCGCATCGGCGGCCGAGATGGTCGGCAGGCCAAGCGCCACGCCAACGGCGGCATAGGTCAGCTTGCCCGCATGGACGTTCAGCCCGTTCAAGAGGTGCTTGTCATCGGCGCAGGCCTGTTTCCAGCCTTTGTTGGCAAGGGCCAGCATGAAGGGCATGGTCGCATTGCCCAAGGCCAGCGTCGAGGTGCGCGCCACCGCGCCCGGCATATTGGCCACGCAGTAATGCATGATGCCGTCAACCTCGTAGATCGGGTCCTGGTGGGTGGTGGCGCGGCTGGTTTCAAAGCAGCCGCCTTGGTCGATAGCCACATCAACAAGTGCGGCCCCCGGTTTCAGCTCTTTCAACTGCGCTTTCGAGATCAGCTTCGGTGCCGCCGCGCCGGGGATCAACACCGCGCCGATGATCATGTCGGCTTGGCGGGCCAGCTCCATCGTGGTCGCCGCATCGGAATAGCCGCATTTGAACTGGCCGCCGAAGACGTCATCGAGATAGCGCAGCCGGTTGACCGAGCGATCCAGCACGGTGACATCCGCGCCCATGCCTGCGCTGATTTTCGCCGCATGGGTGCCGACCACCCCGCCGCCGATCACCAAGACCTTGGCCGGCAAGACGCCCGGCACGCCCCCCATCAAGACGCCACGCCCGCCATTGGCCTTTTGCAGCGTCCATGCGCCGACCTGCGGGGCCAGACGACCGGCCACTTCGGACATCGGGGCCAAGAGGGGCAGCCCGCCGCGATCATCGGTTACGGTTTCATAGGCGATGCAGGTCGCGCCGGATTTCAAAAGATCGTGGGTCTGCTCGGGGTCGGGCGCAAGGTGCAGGTAGGTGAACAGGATCTGCCCCTCGCGCAGCATCTTGCGTTCCACCGCCTGCGGCTCCTTGACCTTCACGATCATGTCTGCGGCAGCGAAAATCTCTTTCGCCGTGCCGATGATCTTGGCCCCCGCCGCGACATAATCGGCATCCGTGAACCCTGCGCCGGTGCCGGCATGGGTTTCAACCATCACCTCGTGGCCAGCATTGACGGCCTCACGCGCGGCGTTGGGCGTCATGCCGACGCGGAATTCCTGCGGTTTGATTTCCTTTGGGCAACCGATTTTCATGTGTTTTTCTCCCTGACGGACATTTGGTCCTTATGGAGAAAGCTTGCGCCTGCGCCGCTGCGTTTTCTTTGAAACTTTTGTGGCAACGGCGGCATCTCGTGGTAGAAATTTTGCGAAAGCCCCGCCTGCACGAAAGAATCCACCATGTCCTTGGTCCTTGACGCAACCGATCGCCGGATCCTTACCGTCTTGCAGCGCGAGGGGCGCATCACCAATGCCGACCTGTCCGAGCGGGTGAACCTGTCGCCCTCGGCCTGCCACCGCCGCGTTCAGCAACTGGAGGAGGCCGGGTTCATCGACAAATATGTGGCACTGTTGAACACCAGAAGGATGGGCAAGCCAACCACGGTTTTCGTCGAGATCACCCTGCAATCCCAGGCCGAAGATCTGTTGGACGCCTTTGAACGCGAGGTGGCCCGCGTCCCCGACATTCTGGAATGTCACCTGATGGCGGGAACGGCGGATTATCTGTTGAAGATCGTCGCCGAAGACACCGAGGACTTCGCCCGCATCCACCGCCAGCACCTGTCGCGCCTGCCCGGCGTGCGGCAGATGCAATCGTCCTTCGCGCTGCGCACCGTGGTGCAGACGACCGCGCTGGCGGTGTGACCTGTCATAAACCCGTTACCTGATTTCGCTAACCCACTCAGACTTGATCCTGAACTGCGTGTGTTGATGGTGGTTTGGATCGCCTGCACTTGCTGAGACGAAGATGACCCATCCGAAAAACGTTCTGTTTCTCTGTACCGGAAATTCCGCCCGCTCGATTCTGGCCGAGGCGGCAATGAACCAGATCGGCGCGGGCCGTTTCCGCGCCTATTCCGCCGGATCGCGACCCACCGGCGCGCCGAACCCTTTTGCTCTGGCGCTGTTGGCGCGCAAGGGCATCGACACCGGCTTTGCCCGCTCGAAAAGCTGGAGTGAGTTCGAAGGGCCGGGCGCGCCGAAGATGGATTTTGTCTTTACGGTCTGCGATTCCGCGGCGGCCGAAGAATGTCCCTATTGGCCCGGTCAGCCGATCAGCGCCCATTGGGGCCTGCCCGACCCGGCCGCGGTGAGCGGATCAGACGCCGAAAAAGCGCAGGCTTTCGCCGAAACCTGGGCCGCGCTCAGCCGCCGCATCGAGGTATTTTCCGCACTGCCCTTGGCGACGCTGGATGCTTTGGCGCTGAAGCGCAAACTGTCGGAAATCGGAGATATGGCATGAGCCTTGCCCGCCCCTTGGTCGCCGAAGTCATCGGCACCGCGCTCTTGACGGCTGTGGTGTTCGGCAGCGCCATGATGGGCGCACAGCTGACCCCGGATGCGGGGCTTGGCCTTCTCGTGTCCTCGCTCGTGACCGGCGCGGCGCTGTTTGTGCTGATCACCATCCTTGGGCCGGTGTCGGGTGCGCATCTGAACCCCGCCGCAACGCTGGCCTTTGCACTGCGCCGCGAAATTGCGCCACGCGCGGCCATTGGTTTTGTGCTGGCTCAGATTGGTGGGGCAATTCTGGGTGCCGTTCTGGCGCATCTGATGTTTGACGCCCCGGCGCTGGAAATCTCGACCATCGTCCGCAACCGCCCCTCGCTTTGGTTTTCGGAAACCATCGCCACGGCGGGGCTGATCTTCGTGATCCTTGGCGGCATCGCCGCCAAAGGTCCCGTCCCCGCGCTGGTCGGGGCCTATATCATGGCCGGCTATTGGTTCACCGCATCCACCAGCTTTGCCAACCCCGCGATGACCATCGCCCGCAGCTTGACGGGCAGCGGCGCGGGCCTGCGCCCCGAAGATCTGCCGGCCTATCTGGTGGCGCAACTTCTTGGTGCGCTTCTTGGCTATGCGCTGGGCCAGTGGCTTTATGGCAAAGAAAAACCCCCGGCCTGACGGACGGGGGTTAAACTGACCTTGGGCCCGTAAAGGCCCCAGTGTCGCGGAAACGTCTTAAAGACCGCCTTCGCGTTGTGCTTTCTTCCGCGCGAGTTTGCGCGAACGGCGAACGGCTTCGGCTTGCTCACGGGCTTTTTTGACGGAGGGTTTCTCGAAATGCTGCTTGAGCTTCATTTCGCGGAACACGCCTTCGCGCTGGAGCTTTTTCTTGAGGGCCCGGAGGGCTTGCTCGACGTTATTGTCGCGGACGCTGACCTGCATGTGGTTGTCACCACCTTCCTAAGTTAGAGTTGCACTGAATGTGCAGGCCCGGCGCGCATAGCAAAAGCCGTGACGCTTGTCTACATTGGCCGGATGAGAGGGGCGAGAATGGAGCGGGAAACCAGCATGGAACGGGCAAAAAACCAGGTTTTGCAGGCCGCGCTGAGTCATGTGGCCTTTGATGGCTGGTCCGAGATCAGCCTTGCCGCGGCAATTGCCGATTCGGGGGTGGAGCCGGGTCTGGCGCGTGCGCTCTTTCCGCGCGGCGGGGTGGATCTTGCGGTTGCCTATCACCGGATGGGTGACGCCGCGATGGTCGAAGCTTTGGCTGGCCGTGATCTGGCTGCCATGCGCTTCCGCGACTGCATCGCGCTCGCCATCCGCCTGCGGCTGGAGGCCGCGGACAAGGAATTCGTCCGGCGCGGGTCGGCGCTGTTTTCCTTGCCGCAGCATATGATGGAGGGCGCGGGCCTGATCTGGGCCACCGCCGACGCGATCTGGACGGCCTTGGGCGACCCCTCGCGCGATCTGAGCTGGTATTCCAAACGGGCCAGCCTCTCGGCCGTCTATGGCGCGACGGTGCTTTACTGGCTGGGTGATGCGTCTGAGGGCGATGAGGCAACCTGGGCTTTCCTTGATCGCCGCATTAAAAACGTGATGCAGTTCGAAAAGGCAAAGGCCGGAATGCGACAAAATCAGGGGCTTCAGGCGCTTTTCAAAGGGCCGATGAAGATTCTGGAAAGGATTTCCGCGCCAGATGGGGCGGCAGACCTGCCCGGCAAGATGAAAGGCTGAGATTCCATGACCATCTCCGATTCCATGTTGGCCATGGCCATCTATCAGCCCGGTGGGCCGGATGTGCTGCAACCCGTCTCGGTGCCGGTGCCAATGCCGGGGCATGGCCAGATCATCCTGCGTTTGGCCTATGCCGGGGTGAACCGCCCCGATGCGCTGCAACGCGCCGGGTCTTATGCCCCGCCGCCCAGTGCTTCGCCCCTGCCGGGGCTGGAAGGGTCGGGCACCGTGGTTGAGGTGGGGCCGGGCGTCACCCGCTGGAAGATCGGCGACAAGGTCTGTGCGCTGTTGCCCGGTGGCGGCTATGCCGAATATGCGGTCTGCCACGAAAACCATGCCCTGCCCATCCCCGCCGGCATGACCCTGCGCGAGGCGGCCGGCCTGCCGGAAACCTGCTTTACCGTCTGGTCGAACGTCGTGATGCGCGGTGGGCTGAAGGCCGGGGAGCGGTTCTTGGTGCATGGCGGCTCCTCCGGTATCGGCACCACGGCCATTCAGATCGCCCGGGCCATGGGCGCCCGTGTTTTTGCCACCGCCGGCACCGACAAGAAATGCCGCGCCTGTGAGGATCTGGGGGCCGAGCGCTGCTTCAACTACCGGGATGAGGATTTTCTGGCCGAAGCAAAGAAGATCGGCGGCTTCGACCTGATCCTCGACATGGTCGGAGGCAGCTATCTGCCGAAAAACATCAAGGCCCTGGCCGATGACGGGCGTCTGGTGCAGATCGCCTTCCTGCAAGGCGCCAAGGTGGAGTTGAACTTTGCCGAGGTGATGACCCGGCGGCTGACCATCACCGGATCAACGCTCCGCCCGCAATCCGATCAGGCCAAGGCCCGCATCGCCACGCAGGTCGAGGCGCATGTCTGGCCGCTGATCGCCAAAGGTGCGTTCAAGGTGGTGGTCGACAGCGAATACCCGCTGAATGAGGCCCCGGCGGCCCATTGGCGGTTGGAAAGCTCGGGCCATGTTGGGAAAATCCTGCTCAAGGTCGAAGGCGTCTGAACGGCAACTCTGGCGGATCTCCCGGGGCGCTGCCCCGGACCCCGGAGTATTTTGAAAGGCGCAAATCCAAGAGGTGCGCCCCCTTATGTCTTGCGCCTTTTGAGATACTCCGGGGTTGCCCATTGGTATCGCCATTGGATCGAGAGACCAATGGGCTGGGGGGCAGTGCCCCCATCACCTGAGCCGTCGCGCCATTCGCGTAAGGCGAGGGCCAGGCTTGCGCGGGCAGATTTTGCCCGCGCTCCTTTGGATCAGTCGCCCAGCTTGGCGTGGACCTCGTCGAGGTCGATCTCTCCAATGGGCATCTTGTTGCCCGGGTTGTCGAAATCATACTTGAACAGCTGGAAATCGCGCTTGTAGATTTCCCAGACCAGATGGCGCGACAGGTCGTCGAAATAGTCTTCGACCGGATGCGCGCGCTTCGGCCCGTGGCCTTCGCTTTCGTTGAACTTGGGGATCTTCTTCAGGTCGACCTTGTGGCGGGTCTTGATCTCTTTCAGCACCGCCCCCATGCCTTCGTCGAACTTCTCGGTAAAGAAGATCTGGTCATAGCGCCCGCCGTTGACGATGAAGGTCGAGACATGTCCCGCCATGGCCGACCAGTGGATGTCCGGTTCCATCGGTTTTTTCCAGCGGATGGTATCGCGGGCGAACAACAGGAACCGGCGGAAGCTGGCGATCTGGTCAAATTCCTGTTTGCCGTCGTCACCGCCGACCTCGATGCCGTATTTCTGCACCAGAAGCGGCACGAGGTTGCCGCGATAGCGTTTGCCGTTCCTTTGAATCCCGCAAATCTTGTCGAAGAACGAGGACAGGATCCGCGTGTAGGGGTTGCGGACGCAGGTAAAGGCATGAACCTTGTGGCCCTTCACCGCCTTTTCAATCTTCGGCTGGCTCGCCTCGATCGCCCATTTGTGCATGCCGCCGGTCGCGTCATGGATGTCACCATCAAAGAACACGCCATGGTCGGAATAATACATGATCTGCCCGATGGTCGAGCAAGCACATTTCGGGACGACGCGGTAAACAACGCTCTCGCTTTCCGTCATCCAGGTTCCGGGAAAACCCACCTTGAAAACCTCCTTTTGCCGTCCGAAAAGCCCAGACAGCTACAACAGCGCACAAAAAAGCAAAGAAACTCTGTCTTTTCAACGGCCATTGGCTGTATTCAGGAAACAATGACACTTTAGTGCGTTAATTGCTGCTGCTATGGCCAGAATCGCTTACATTCTCCTTTGTCACAAGGATCCCGAAGGGATCATCGCGCAGGCGCGGCGCCTGACAGCGGCGGGGGATTTTGTCGCGATTCACTTTGACGGGCGCGCCAAGCAGGCCGATTTCGACAAGATCCGCGACAGTCTGGTGACGAACCCTTCTGTCGCTTTCACCGCGCGGCGGGTGAAATGCGGCTGGGGGGCGTGGAGCCTTGTTGAGGCGACCCTTCTGGCCGTGGAGGCCGCCGTCGATAGCTTTCCGCGGGCGACGCATTTTTACATGCTGTCGGGTGACTGCATGCCGATCAAGACGGCCGAATTCGCGCATGCCTTTCTTGATCGTGAGGAAGTCGACTACATCGAAAGCTTCGACTTCTTCAACTCGGACTGGATCAAGACCGGCATCAAGGATGAGCGGCTGATCTACCGCCATTGGTTCAACGAGCGCACGCACAAGGCGCTGTTCTATGCCTCGATGAACTGGCAACGAAAACTGGGCCTGCAACGGAAGGTGCCCGCCGATATCCAGATGCAGATCGGCAGCCAATGGTGGTGTCTGCGCCGCCGCACGGTGGAATGGGTGCTGGAGTTTGTGCAGCGCCGCCGCGATGTGATGCGGTTTTTCCGCACGACCTGGATCCCGGATGAGACGTTTTTCCAGACCATCGTGCGCCATCTGGTGCCGGAACATGAAATCCGCACCCGCACGCTGACCTTCCTGATGTTCACCGATTACGGAATGCCGGTCACCTTTTACAACGATCACTACGACCTCTTGCTCAGCCAGGATTACCTCTTTGCCCGTAAGATCAGCCCGGATGCCAAGGATCTGAAGGAACGTCTGGGCAAGCTTTATGTGGCCAAGAACGTCCGCTTCTCGATTTCGAACGAGGGGCGCAGCCTTTACAAGTTCCTTGCCGGTCGGGGTCGCATTGGACGCAGGTTTGCACCGCGGTTTTGGGAAAATGAGGGGTCTTTGGGCCGCGAGCGCACCTTGATGATGGTGACGTGCAAGAAATGGCATGTGGCCAAGCGCATGGTGGAGCGGGTGCGCAAGGTTACGAACCTGCCTGCGCTGGACTATCTGTTCAACGAAGGTTCCACGCCTTTGCCGGATCTTGGCGGCATTCAGTCGAACCTTGAAAAACGCACGCGGCATAGGCGGGCGCTGGTGCGGATGCTGTTTGACTATTGGCAGACCGACAAGCTGATCTTCTGCATCGACCCGGCGAATGTCGATCTGATGCAGGATTTTTACAATGACAAGGCCAAGGTCCGGCTCTTGGAGATCGAGTGCGATTTCACCGATGACTATCTGATCGGCCACGCCACGCGGGTTGGTCTGGCGGGGGAACAGACGCCACAGGAAACCATCGACCGGCTGTTGCCGACCATCCGCTATGATGTGCGCTTTGAAAGCGACCGCATTAGGGATGCGGGTTTTCCGAATTTCCACCGTATCCGGCAAAGTGGCAGCGTTGACGAAAATACCGTGGCTTTGGCCGATTTCCTTGATATTCCCGTCGACAAGGCGCGCGAGATTGCCGCCACCGAATATCTTTATCTGGACTGACGCCATGGCCCATGCCTACGACCCGCAGAACATCTTTGCCCGCATTCTGCGCGGCGAGATTCCGAACAAGACGGTGCTGGATACCGCCCACACGCTGGCCTTTCACGATATTTCGCCCGCGGCTCCGGTGCATGTGCTGGTGATCCCGAAGGGGGCCTATGTGTCCTTTGACCATTTCGCGGCTGCGGCCAGCGCCGAGGAGATCGTCGATTTCCACCGTGCCTGCGCCAAGGTGTGTGAACTTGTCGGGGTGGCGCCGGGCGAGGGATTCCGCGCCATCACCAATGCGGGCGCGCATGGCCATCAAGAGGTGCCGCATTACCATCTGCACATCTTGGGTGGTCGGGCGCTTGGGCCGCTGATCGCGCGCTGAACCCGCAAGAACCGGGTCGCAGGGCAGGGGCTTCCTCTGGCAGAAATGCCGCAAGAGGAGGCCCGCCATGATCCGTTTTTCTCCGATCCCGACCGCAACCGCCCGCGCTTTGCAGGCCGGTGGTCTTGACGCCTATGGGATGCAGCCTGAGCGTAAACTGTCCGATGGCGGCGGCAATCCCTGCCGGCATTGTCTGGGCATGATCCCGAAAGGGGCCGGGATGCTGGTGCTGGCGCACCGGCCTTTTCCGGCGCTGCAACCCTATGCCGAGACGGGGCCGATCTTTCTTTGTGCCGCGCCCTGCCCGACGGGCGGTGGCGGTGATCTTCCTGAAATGCTGGCAAGCCCGGACTATGTCCTGCGCGGCTATGATGCGGATGACCGGATCGTCTATGGCACCGGTGCTGTGACCCCAACCGGGCAGATTGCCATGCGGGCGACGGCGTTGTTCACCGATGCACGGGTGGCCTATGTCCATGTGCGCTCGGCCCGCAACAATTGCTATCAATGCCGGATCGACAAGACCTGACGAAGCCGCGACAACAGGCGCAAAAAGGAATGCGCCATGTTCCCCGCCCGTTTTGCTCCCGCCTTGTTCGGCTTGATCCTGTCGGGGCTGATGTCCTGCATGGTGTCGGGGATCGCCACCTTGCGCGCCGTCGGTCTTGCCGACGGGTTTGCTGTTCAGTGGATGACCTCGTGGGGGTGCCCTGGGGTATCGCCTTTCCGGTGGTGTTGGTCGTGGCACCAATCACCCGAAAAATCGTGGCCCGCTTGATCCGCCCTGCCGGGGCTTAATGTGCCTCGGCCCAAGTGCGGCCCACGCCTGCCTCGACGGCAAGGTGAACTTTCAGGTCAACGGCGGGCAGGTTCGCGCCCTCCATCGTGGATTTCGCGGCGGCAATCAGCGCCTGTTCCGCGCCTTCTTCGACTTCGAACAAAAGTTCGTCATGCACCTGCAACAGCATCTTGGCGGGCAGCCCGGCAATGGCTGAGGGCATGCGGATCATCGCGCGGCGGATCACATCGGCGGCGGTGCCTTGGATCGGCGCGTTGATTGCGGCGCGTTTGGCAAAGCCCGCGCCGGGGCCTTTGGCGTTGATTTCCGGCGTGTGGATTTTCCGGCCGAACAAGGTTTGCACATAGCCATGGGTCTGGGCGAATTTCACCGTCTCGGCCATGTATTCCTTGATGCCGGGGAAGCGTTCGAAATAGCGGTCGATAAAGCCCTGCGCCTCGGCCCGCGGGATGCGCAGGTTGCGCGCCAGACCAAAGCCGGAAATCCCGTAGATCACGCCAAAGTTGATCGCCTTGGCCTTGCGGCGGATGTCACTGGTCATCTGGTCCAAAGGCACGTTGAACATTTCGCTCGCGGTCATGGCGTGAATGTCGATGCCGTCGCGGAACGCCTGCTGCAACGCGGGGATGTCGGCGATATGCGCCAAAATCCGCAATTCGATCTGGCTATAGTCGAGCGAAACCAGAACCTTGCCTTTGGGCGTCACAAAAGCCTCGCGGATGCGGCGGCCTTCCTCGGTGCGGACGGGGATGTTTTGCAGGTTCGGATCGGTCGAGGCCAGACGCCCGGTGTTCGCCCCGGCAATCGAATAGCTGGTGTGAACGCGGCCAGTTTCGGGGTTGATCGCCTCTTGCAGCGCATCGGTATAGGTCGATTTCAGCTTGGAAATCTGCCGCCAGTCCAAGACCTTGGCCGCCAGTTGCGCGGCCTTCGGCTGGCTGTCCTCCAGCGTGGTGATATCTTCCAGAATATCGGCCCCGGTGGCATAGGCCCCGGTCTTGCCCTTTTCGCCACCGGGCACTCCCATGCGGTCGAACAGCACTTCGCCAAGTTGCTTGGGGGAGCCTACGTTGAATTTCTCTCCGGCAATCTCCTGAATCTCGTCCTCATACTGGGCAAGCTTCTGGGCAAAGGCGTTGGACATGCGCGCAAGCACATCACGGTCAACCTCAATCCCCGTCATTTCCATTTCGGCCAAGACCGGCACCAAGGGGCGTTCCAGCAGCTCGTAAACCGTCGTCACTTGTGCGCGGTGCAATTGCGGCTTGAACAATTCCCAAAGTCGCAGGGTGATATCGGCATCCTCGGCGGCATATTTTACGGCATCGTCAATCGCCACCCTGTCAAAGGTGATCTGGCTTTTGCCCGACCCCAGCAGCGATTTGATCGGGATCGGCTGGTGGTGCAAATACTGCTCTGACAGCGCATCCATCCCATGGCCGTTCAGGCCCGCATGCATGGCGTAAGACATCAGCATCGTGTCATCCAAGGGGGCAATGCGCACCCCATGGCGGGCAAAGATCTTCCAGTCATATTTCATGTTCTGGCCGATTTTCAGCACGGCGGGGTCTTCCAGCACCGGCTTCAGCGCCGCCAGCGCCGCATCCAGCCCCATCTGCCCCTCGACCAAGGCGGTGGCGCCGAACAGATCCCCGCCGCCCTGCTTGTGACCCAAGGGAATATAGGCCGCCGTCCCCGCATCGACACACAAAGAAATCCCCACCAACTCGGCGCGCATCTCGTCAAGGCTGGTGGTTTCGGTATCCACCGCCACATGGCCCACGGCCTGAATGCGGCTGATCCAGCGGTCCAGCGCGGCGCTGTCGCGGATGCATTCATACCCGGCATGGTCAAAGGGCAGGTGCTGCACCTCGGGCGCTGCATCATGCGCGCCTTCGACATGCATGCCCTTGGCACCGTCTATCTCGGGCGCGTCGATCTTCAGCCGCTCCGCCACCCGCTTGGTCAGGGTGCGGAACTCCATCTCGTTCAGAAAGCCCATCACGGCGTCCGGCTCGGGGTCTTTCAGCTCAAGACTGTCCAGCGCCACATCCAGCGGCATATCGCCATCAAGCTGCACCAACCGGCGCGAGATGCGGATTTGTTCAGCATTGTCCACCAAGGCCTCACGCCGCTTTGGCTGCTTGATCTCGCCCGCCCGCGCCAGCAGCGTATCGAGATCGCCGTATTCCTGAATAAGCAGGGCGGCGGTTTTCAACCCGATCCCCGGCGCGCCCGGCACGTTGTCAACTGAATCTCCGGCCAAGGATTGCACATCCACCACCCGGTTCGGCGCCACACCGAATTTCTCGAACACCTCGTCCAGCCCGATGCGCTTGTTCTTCATCGGGTCCAGCATATCCACGCCGCCGCCGACAAGCTGCATCAGATCCTTGTCCGAGGAAATGATCGTCACCGTGCCGCCCGCTTCCGTCGCCCGGCGGGCCAGCGTGGCAATGATGTCATCCGCCTCATAGCCCTCCACCTCGATGCAGGGCACATTGAAGGCGCGGGTCGCGGCCCGGGTAAAGGCAAACTGCGGGCGCAAATCTTCGGGCAACTCGGGGCGGTTGGCCTTGTAGGCGGGGTAAATCTCGTTGCGAAAGGTCTTTGACCCCGCATCAAAGATCACCGCGATATGGGTAGGGGCCTCTTTGCGGGCATGGGTCAACTCGCCCCAGAGAAGGTTGCAAAACCCCGCCACGGCCCCGACCGGCATGCCATCGGATTTCCGCGTCAGGGGCGGCAGCGCGTGATAGGCACGAAAGATGAAGGCCGAGCCGTCGATCAGATGCAGATGGTTGCCCTTGCCGAATACCATTCTCGCCCCCCGTTTGCGCGCGGCTTCAGTATTGCCACGGCACAGGTCGGCCCGCCACCCCTCGCCGCCCAACCCAAGACGGTATCCGGGTATTTTAGGTCGGGATCGTGTCAAAGATCAGTTTGCGTCAGGCTATTGCACCGCCGCAGCACCACCCGGCAGCACAGAGGGCGGTTTCAGTGATCGTCGTGGGCGTGGGCGCGGTCAATCTCGAACCGCTTGTCGCAATAGCCACATTCGACAGCACCGGTGTCCGCCGGAATGCTCAGCCAGACGCGGGGATGGCCCAAGGCCCCCTCGCCGCCATCACAGGCGACCTTCCATTTGGTGACCACTTGGGTTTCCGGGGCTCTCAGCGACATCGGCAAGACCTTCAATTCTGTTTGGCGCAGTCTAACCGCTCTGCCCCATGGGGGACAAGCCACCCAAGGCCTTCAATGTGACCTAAATATCCCCGCCGAAGGCCCCCACGGCGCCCACCCGCGCCACGGCTGGCCGTTACGTCCCGATCAGGTGCGACCGCGCCTTCAGCGCCGTCAGCCAGGCCAACCCATGCACCGTCGCCCTTGCCGGGCGATATTCGGCGGCAATCCAGCCGTCATAACCCATGGCGTCCACCTCGGCACAAAGCCCGGTCAGATCAAACCCACCGCCGCCCGGCTCATTGCGGGCGGGAAAGCCTGCGATCTGGATATGGCCGACGCGGGTCTTGTGGCGGTCCCAGACTGCCTGCGCATGGCCCTCGATGCGGGCCGCGTGCCACAGGTCAAACTGAATCTGCACCTGCGGCAGATCAAGGTCGTCCAGAATCCGCGCGGCCAGATCAAAATCGTTCAGGAAATACCCCGGCATGTCATCGGGGTTCAAAGGCTCGATCACCAAGCGTTGGCCCGGGGCCTGCGCCGCCGCCCAGCTCAGATTTTCGGCGAAAATCTGCTCTGCCTGCGGGCCGCGCGCGACGCCTGCCATGATGTGCAGCCGGTCTGCGCCCAGACGATCGGCCAGTTCCGCCCCGCGCAGGAAGCTGTCGCGAAATCGCGCCTCCTCGCCCGGCACGGCGGCAAAGCCACGGTCACCCCCCACCCAATCGCCGGGGGGCGCGTTGATCAGCGCGACAGGCAGCCCGGCCAAGGCCGCCTGCCAATCCGCCGCGGAATGGTCATAGGGAAACAGCACCTCAACCCCGTCAAAGCCCGCCTGCGCCGCCAGACCCGGCCGGTCCAACATTGGCACTTCGGTAAAGAGCATGGTCAGATTGGCGGCAAAACGGGGCATTCACACAAGATCCGCAGAAGGGATGACTGGAAAGAATCGGCCCATGGACCAGAGGCCAAACCAGCCCATGCCGTCAACCGTTTCATGGGCTCCAAGCTCGATCAGCCGGTAGAATGACTTGCGGTCAATCCGCGCCCAAAGGCCGCGACGGACATGGACATATGGCGAAGGCTCCCCGGTTTCGGGGTCACGCTCGACCCGGATTGCATGATCCGGCCCGGCGCTGACCACATCTTCGGTCTTGGTGGTGAAGGTCAGAACTTGCTCGGCCCCGCTGCCTGCCGCATCAAAATCCACCGCGTGCAGCGGCGCGTCTTCCACGACGATCCCGACCTTTTCAACCGGGGTGACAAGGAAATACTTGCCGTCCTCAAGCTTCAGGATGCCGGAGAACAGCTTGACCATCGGCGCCCGGCCAATCGGCGTGCCTTGGTAAAACCACGTGCCGTCCCGCGCGATGCGCATGTCGATGTCGCCGCAGAAGTCGGGGTTCCACAGATGCACCGGCGGCGGCCCTTTTTTCGACGCGCCGGTGACCGCCGACATCAACCCATCTGCCGAAGGTTTCACGATCTTTTGTGGATCATCGGCTTTTGTCATTTGTGCCCGCCCCCAAGTTTCGGTCATATGCAGATATAGACAGTTGCGGAGAAATGTCATGACCGATGCCAAAACTCTTGTGGCCGAGATCGAAGCCCTTGGGGCGCGGCTTGGTCAGGCGCGCGGCTCGGTGGCGCAGCGGTTTATCGGGCAGGAAAAGGTGGTGGATCAGGTGCTTGCCGCGCTGCTGTGTGGGGGGCATGCCTTGCTGGTGGGCCTTCCCGGCCTTGGCAAGACCATGCTGGTCGACACGCTTGCCACCGTCATGGGCCTGAATTCGAACCGTATCCAGTTCACCCCTGATCTGATGCCTGCCGATATTCTGGGGTCCGAGGTTCTGGAAGCCGCCGCCGATGGCAGCCGCGCCTTTCGCTTTCTGGAAGGCCCGGTGTTCTGCCAGTTGTTGATGGCCGATGAGATCAACCGCGCCAGCCCCCGTACGCAGGCCGCGCTGTTGCAGGCGATGCAGGAAAAAGAGGTGACCATCGCCGGCCAGCATCGCCCGCTGGGCCGCCCGTTCCATGTGTTGGCCACGCAAAACCCCATCGAGCAGGAAGGCACCTACCCCTTGCCCGAGGCGCAGCTTGACCGCTTCCTCTTGCAGGTCGATGTCGCATATCCGACCCGCGCAGCGGAGCGCGACATCCTGCTTGCCACCACCGGCGCGACCGAGGCGCAGTCGCAACCCGTGTTTGACGCCGAAAGCCTGATGGCCGCGCAATCCGTCATCCGCCGGATGCCGGTGGGCGATGCCGTGGTCGAGGCGATCCTTGATCTGGTCCGCGCCTGCCGTCCGGGTGAGGCGGAAGGCGCTGATCTTGCCGGGACGCTGGCTTGGGGGCCGGGGCCGCGGGCGGCGCAAGCCTTGATGCTGACGGTGCGGGCGCGGGCTTTGCTGGAGGGTCGCCTTGCCCCCTCGATTGCCGATGTTGCAGCCATGGCGCGGCCTGTCTTGGAACACCGCATGGCGCTTTCCTTTGCCGCCCGTGCGCGGGGTGAAACGCTGACCGGCCTGATCGACCGCGTGACAACCCGCACCCTGCGGCTTGAGGCGGCTGCGTGACACGCACGGCCGATCCCCGCGCGGCCTTGCGCGCCGCGGCTGAACGTCTTGGCCAATCCCTGCCCGCCCTTCTGGCCGAGGCGGAGATGCTGGCGCAGACCGTGATGCTGGGGGAACATGGCCGCAAGCGGGCAGGGCAGGGCGATGAGTTCTGGCAATATCGCGCCGCACATGCGGGTGACAGCGCCCGCGCGATCGACTGGCGGCGTTCGGCCCGTGCCGATAGCCCCTTTGTGCGTGAACGCGAATGGCAAGCGGCGCAATCGGTGACGCTCTGGGTTGATCCGGCACGGTCGATGGCTTTTTCCGGCAACAGCGCCCGCGCCTCCAAGGCGGATCGCGCCCGCGTTCTGGCGCTGGCGCTGGGCATATTGATGCTGAAAGGCGGTGAACGGGTCGGGCTGGCGGGCCAGCCGCCGCGCCCCGGTCGGGCGCAGGTCATGGCGCTGGCGAGTGGGCTTTCCGACAGCGCCGAAGATTATGGCCTGCCCGATACCACCGGGCTTGTGCCGCATGGCCGGGCGGTCTTTCTGTCAGATTTCCTTGGGCCGCTTGAGGGTCTTGAAACCGCGCTGGCCTTTGCCGCCGACCGGGGGGTAAGGGGCGTCTTGGTGCAGCTTCTTGACCCGACGGAGGAAGACTTTCCCTTTACGGGCCGCACCATCTTTGACTCGATGGGCGGCACGATCAGCCATGAAACCCAAAGTGCCGCCGCCTTGCGCGACCGCTACCTTGCCCGTTTGGCAGAACGCAAAGAGCGCTTGGCCACGCTGGCCCGTGCGGTCGGCTGGCATTATGCCTGCCATCACACCGGCCATCCGGCGCAAACCGCACTTCTCTGGGCCTATCAGGCGCTGGAGGGCGGCAGATGAATTTCGGCCCGCTCGACTTTGCCGCGCCGGGGCTCATGCTGGCGCTGATCGCCCTGCCGATCCTTTGGCTTTTGCTGCGGGCCATTCCGCCCGCACCCATCCGGCGCCGCTTTCCGGCGGTGGCGCTGATGCTGGGGCTGAAGGACGAAGACCGGCAAGCGGACAAGACGCCGTGGTGGCTTTTGTTGCTGCGCAGCCTTGCGGTGGCGGCTGCGATCATCGGCTTTGCCGGACCGATCCTGAACCCCGACACCCGCGCCCCCGGAACGGGGCCGCTGTTGATCCTGCTGGATGGCGGCTGGGCCGATGCCCGCGACTGGCCAAGAACACAAGCCCGCGCGCAAGCCGCGCTTGAGGATGCCGCGCGCAATGGCCGCCCCGCCGCCGTCGCACGGTTGACCGACGCGCCGCAGCCCATCAGTTTCTCCAACCCCGCCGATTGGTCCGGGCGTCTGGCTGCGATGCATCCGGCACCCTTTGCCCCGGCCTATGCCGGTTGGGATGAGGCCCTGCCAAAGGGCGATTTTGAAACCCTCTGGCTTGCGGATGGGTTGGACCACACTGGCCGCGATGCCCTTGCCGCAGCCCTTGCCGGGCGGGGTCGCCTGACCGCCGCCCTCTCGCCGCGCCCGGCCTATGGCTTGCGCCCGCCGACCTTGGCCGAGGGCAAGATCACCTTGACCGCCCTGCGCTTGGCCGCGTCCGGTGGCGCGGAACTCGACATCACCGCCCATGGTTCCGACCCCGCGGGCATTGACCGCGAATTGGGCCGCACCCGCGTGACCTTTGCGCCCGGCGCCGATCTGGGGCAGGCCGTGCTGGAGGTGCCGCCGGAAATGCGCAACCGGATCAACCGCTTTGCCCTTCTGGGCCAGCGTACGGCCGGTGCGGTGGTTTTGACCGACGATAGCCTGAAGCGCCGCAAGATTGCGGTGATCGACAGCGGGGCTGATCGCGAGGGCCTGCAACTTTTGGCCCCCGGCCATTACCTGCGTCAGGCCTTGGCGCCGGTGGCCGACCTGATGGAAGGCCCGCTGACCGATATTCTGCCCGCAAAACCCGATGTCATCATCCTTGCCGATGTCGCCAAGCTGACGCAGAGCGAGCAGGATGGCCTCTTGGATTGGCTCGACAGCGGCGGGCTCTTGTTGCGCTTTGCCGGGCCGCGGCTTGCTGCCAGCGATGTGGCGCGGATCGAGGAAGACCCGCTGCTGCCCGTCCGCCTGCGCGAAGGCGGGCGGTCCGTTGGCGGCACGATGAGTTGGGGCGAACCGAAACCCCTTGCGCCCTTCGCGGAGGACAGCCCTTTTCACGGGCTGGCGATCCCATCGGATGTGACCGTGACGGAACAGGTGCTGGCCCAACCCGACCCCGATCTTGCCACTCGCACCATAGCCGCCCTTGCCGACGGCACGCCGCTTGTCACGCGCAAGGCTGTCGGGGCGGGGCAGGTGGTGCTGGTGCATGTCACCGCCAATGCCGAATGGTCGACGTTGCCGCTTTCGGGCCTGTTCATGCAAATGCTGGAACGGTTGGCGATTTCGGCACGGGTTGGCGGGGGTGTCGAAGGCGCGGTCGAAGGGCTGGTCTGGGCGCCCGCACGGATGATCGACGGTTCGGGCGAGATCGTGCCGCCCGGTGATCTGGGGGGGGTTGACGGTGCGGATCTGGCAAAGGCGTTGACCGATGGCCCGACCGCCAAAGCCCCGCCCGGCCTTTACCAGCACGAAGATCGGCTGGTTGCGCTGAACACCTTGCCGCCGACCGCCACGCTGGCCCCGGCCAGATGGCCCGCAGGTACGCTGATCGAAGGTCTTGGCGCAGCACAGGCGCAACCCTTGGGCGGCTGGCTTCTGACGGGGGCGCTGGCGCTTTTGGCGCTGGATATCCTCGCCTCGGTCCTTGTGTCGGGCCGTATGCCCCGGCTGGCCCGCGCGGGCGTGATCCTTGTGGTGCTGGCCCTGCTGCCCCCTCCTGATGCGCAGGCGCAAACGGCTGATTCTGCTGCCGATGCGCGCGGGATCGAGGCGACGCGCGGCGTGGTGCTGGCCCATGTGCTGACCGGCAATCCGCAAGTGGATGACACCGCCGAAGCGGGCCTGCGCGGGCTTGGCGATCAGCTTTGGCTGCGCACCTCGGTCGAACCAGAGCCGCCGATGGGCGTTGATCTGGAAAAGGATGAGCTGGCCTTTTATCCCTTCCTTTACTGGCCCATCACCCCCGACCAGCCGATCCCCTCGACCCGCGCTTATGCCAAGCTGAATGCCTTTCTGCGGACCGGGGGAATGATCCTGTTCGACACGCGAGATGGCGATATCGCGGGCATGGGTGGCACCACCGCCGAAGGCGAGATGCTGCAACTTCTCGCCTCGGGGCTTGATGTGCCGCCGCTTGCCCCCCTTCCCGAAGATCATGTCCTGACCCGCAGCTTCTACCTGCTGAACGGGTTTCCCGGCCGCCACACCGCCCCCGATCTTTGGGTCGAGGCCCCGCCCCCCGATGCGGGCGAGTTGGAGAAAGGCATGGCCTTTCGCAACCTCAATGATGGCGTTACGCCGGTTATCATCGGCGCCAATGACTGGGCCGCCGCCTGGGCCACCGATGGGTCCGGCGCGCCGCTTTACCCCGTGGGGCGCGGCCTTGCGGGCGAGGATCAGCGTGAAATGGCGTATCGCTTTGGCATCAACGTGGTGATGCATGTGCTGACCGGCAATTACAAATCCGATCAGGTCCATGTGCCGGCACTTTTGGAAAGGCTGGGGCAATGAGCCGGAGCGTCATCTTCGACCCGCTGCTGCCGCTGCCCGCCCTCTGGGCCTTGGCGGCCCTTGCCGCCCTCATGCTCGGCTTTGCCATCTGGCGCTCTTTGCGTGGCTGGCCCTTGCGGGCGCTGGCCATGGCCGCCCTTGGCGCAGCCCTTCTGAACCCCTCGTTGCAGGAAGAATCCCGCAAGCCCCTGTCCGACATCATCCTTGCCGTGGTCGATGACAGCGCCAGCCAGCGCCTCTCGGATCGCCCGGCGCAGACCGAGGCCGCGTTGGCGGCACTCAGCCGCGCGGTTGCCGCGCTGGACAACACCGAGTTGCGCGTCATCCGCTTTGCCGATGGCGAAAAGGACGCCGGATCGCTGGCCCTTACCGCCTTGGCCGAGGCGATGGCCGCCGAACCCCGCGCCCGGATCGCCGGGGCGGTCATCCTCACCGATGGGCAGGTGCATGATGCGGGCCTCGCCCCCAGCCTGCCTGCCCCGCTGCATGTGCTGCTCACGGGGCGCAAGACCGATTGGGACCGCCGTCTGGTCATCATGGACGCCCCCGCCTTTGCCATTATTGGCGAGGAGTTTCAGCTAAAACTCCGTATCGAAGATCAGGGCGTGGCCCCGCCCTTGGGGTCTGAGGTTGCGATCACCATCGCGGTCGATGCCGATGACCCTGCCACCTTCACGGTGCCGGTGAACACCGATCTGGAATTGCCCGTCACCCTGCCGCATGGCGGGCAGAACGTGCTGCACTTCTCGGTAGCGCCCGTCGAGGGTGAATTGACCGACCGCAACAACGCCGCCGTGGTGCAGATCAACGGCGTGCGCGACCGGCTGCGCGTTCTGCTGGTCTCGGGGGAACCCCATGCCGGTGAACGGGTCTGGCGCAACTTGCTGAAGTCTGACGCGGCGGTGGATCTGGTGCATTTCACCATCCTGCGCCCGCCGGAAAAGCAGGATGGCGTGCCGGTCGATGAGTTGGCGCTGATCGCCTTTCCAACGCGGGAACTCTTTGTCGAAAAGATCGAGGAGTTTGATCTCATCATCTTTGACCGCTACCGGATGCGGGGCATCCTGCCGATGGAATACCTTGATAACGTTGTCAGTTATGTCAGAAACGGCGGCACGGTTCTGGTCGCGGCCGGGCCAGAGTTCGGCGCGGTGGACAGCCTGTGGCGCTCGCCTCTGGCCGAAATTCTGCCTGTGGCGCCGACGGCCCAGGTGATCGAGGAACCCTTCCGCCCGGCCCTGACGGATCTTGGCCGCCGCCATCCGGTCACCGAGGGGCTGGAGGCGCTGGCGCCGGCAGGCGGCTGGGGCCGCTGGTTCCGGCTGGCCGAGGTGGACCTTTTGCGCGGTCAGGTCGCGATGTCCGGCCCGGGGGATCGCCCGCTTTTGGTGCTGGACCGTGTGGATCAGGGCCGCATCGCGGTTCTGGCCTCGGATCAGGCCTGGCTGTGGGGCCGCGGCTTTGAAGGCGGCGGGCCGCAGTTGGAACTGCTGAAGCGGCTGGCCCATTGGATGCTGAAAGAGCCGGAACTGGAGGAGGAGGCCCTGATGGCCGGGGTGACGGGCGATGTGCTGCGCCTGACCCGCCGCACGATCAAGCCCGAACCACCGGAAGATCTGACGATCACGGCGCCGGATGGGGCCATGACGAAACTGACCCTGCCCGAGGTGTCACCGGGCCGCTTCCAAGCCGATTGGAAGGCGCCAATGGTCGGGCTTTATCGGCTTGCGCAAGACGATCTGACCCGCGTGGTGGCCGTCGGCCCGCCCGCCCCGCGTGAGTTTGTTGAAACGCTGGCCTCATCCGCCGCCTTGCAGCCCTTGGTTGATACCGTCCAAGGTGGCATGCTGCGGCTGGAGGACGGCTTTCCCGGCTTGCGCCCGGTGCGGGAAGGTCGGCCCGCCGCCGGGCGTGGCTGGCTGGGCTATATCCCGCGCGGCGCCTATGTGACCGAGGATCTGCATGTCTCGCCGCTGGTTCCGGCTTGGCTTTTGCTTTTGCTGGCGGCGGGCTTTGCCGTGGCGGCATGGCTCGTCGAAGGGCGGCGGCTCAACGCGCGCTGAAATCGTCGAAACGATAGCCGAAACGGGCAATGTCCTCGGCGCAATCTTCGGCAAGGCGGGCCGCGTCCTGGTCCGAGTAAAACCCGCGCCAATCCCGCGCGCGCGTGCTTGCATTGGTGCGGGGCAGGGGTGTCAGACGAAAGCCCAAATGCGCCTCTAACGGCGCAAGATCAGTGTCGAGATGTTCCAGTCGGGCGAACAGTTGACAGCAGTCCACGCCGGTCCGGCTGCGCAGATAGGCCGCGGCTGGCCACAGCCGAAAACCGGTCCGGGTTTGCGGATGGTTGATAAACCCGCTGAAACTCAGGGTCTTGGCCAAGCCCACAGCGGGATGGGCAAAGCTTTGATCGCGCAGCCAATGGTAATAGCTGACCGCCCGATCCCAAGGATTGCGCACAATGGTAAAGCAGAACATGCCCCGCAGATCTTCCGCGCTGACCACCCCATCAATATCAGCCAGCGTGGAGTGCTTCCAAAGCCGCCCCGCCGCCTTCAATCCCTTGACCCGCCCGCGCCGCGCCCGTGCCTTGGGCGTGTCGCCAATCAGGATATCCTCCTTCATCGCGCGGGCTTCCAAGGCCAGCGTCAGCGCCGTGCCCCCGGTTTTCGGGATATGGACGAAGACATAGCGGCGACGGGGGGAGATGATCATGACCGCAGCCCTTGTAAGGGCCAGCCCTTCAACATGGTGCAAATATCCCCGCCGGAGACTCCACCGGTCAACGCCGGACGCTCCGCGGGGGATATTTGGACCAAGGTAAAAGCCATGAGTCTAGACCGGATTAGGCAAGGGGCGACCTGCGGCGAAGGCCAGAAGATTGTCGACCGCCATCATCCCCATGGCCGTGCGCACTTCCAATGCGGCCGTTCCAAGATGGGGCAGGAGGGTGACGTTTTCCATGGTCAGCAGCGCGGGATGGATCTGCGGTTCCTGTTCGTAAACATCAAGACCCGCGCCGCCGATCTGACCGCTTTGCAGGGCATGGGCGAGGGCGGCTTCGTCCACCACATCGCCGCGGGCGATATTGATGAAAAGGCCCCCGGGTTTCATCTGTGCCAATCGTTCGGCGTTGATGAGGTGGCGCGTCGCCGGTCCGCCCGGCACGGCGACGACGACGATATCGGCCCCCATGGCTTCGGGCAGATCCACCGCGCGCGCGGGCAGGCCCGGCTCGGCGGGAGAGCGGTTGTAATAGGTGATCTCCATGCCAAAGCCGTGATGCGCCCGTTTGGCGATGGCCTTGCCGATGCGGCCCATGCCGATGATGCCAAGCGTCTTGCCGGTAACATGCAGGCCCAGCATCTGCGTCGGGTGCCAGCCCTGCCATTTGCCCGTACGGACCAGCCGTTCGCCTTCGCCCGCCCGCCGTGCCGTCATCAGGATCAGCGTCATGGCGATATCGGCGGTGGCGTCGGTCACCGCGCCGGGGGTATTTGTCACCTGCACCCCTGCCGCGCGGGCGGCGGTCACGTCGATATGGTTGAAGCCGACACCGAAATTCGCAAGCAGCTTGGCCCGGGGGCTTGCCACATCGGCAAAGACGGCGGCGGAATAGAGATCGCCAAGCGTCGGCAATACGACGTCAAAGTCGCGCAAGCTGGCGCGGAGGTCTTCGGGTGTCAGCGGCAGGGTACTTTGCCGCGCGGTCACCTCAAAACGGGCACGCGCGGCCTGCATGACGGGTTCTGGCAGCGGGCGGGTGATGAGGAGTTTCATCAGAACAACTTACCGCCAAGTGGTACCGCATGGCCGGGCCCGATCAGCACCACCTCGCCGTCTTCATCCGGCAGGCCAAGGATCAGCACTTCGGACAAGACCTTGCCGATCTGCCGGGGCGGAAAGTTCACCACGCCCAAGACCTGCCGTCCGACCAGTTCTTCAAGGACATAATGCTTGGTGATCTGGGCCGAGGAGCGTTTTTCGCCGATCTCGGGGCCGAAATCGACCCAGAGTTTGAAGGCGGGTTTGCGGGCCTCGGGGAAGGCTTCGGCGCGGGTGATGCGGCCGATGCGGATGTCCACCTTGGCGAAATCATCGTAAGTGATGGTCATTTGCCCAGCTCCCGGCCACGGTCGGCGGCGGCCGTGATGGCGCGGTTGAGAAGCGGTGTGAAGCCGGTTTCCGCATCCATCAGCACGGCCAAGGCGGCGGCGGTGGTGCCGCCCGGCGAGGTGACATTGATGCGCAACTGGCTGGCGTCTTCGGGGGAGCGGAAGGCCAATTCGCCTGAGCCGCAGACCGTCGCGCGGGCGAGTTTCATGGCCACCTCGGGCGGCAGGCCTTGGGCCACACCGCCTGCGGCCATGGCTTCGATCAGGTGAAAGACATAGGCCGGGCCAGAGCCGGAAACGGCGGTGACGGCGTCGATCTGGTCTTCGCCGTCCAGTTCCACCACATCCCCCACCGCCGACATCAATGCCGCTGCCAGCGCAAGGCCGGCCGCGCCCGCATGGGCGTTGGCGCAGATGCCGGTGATACCGCGCCCCACCATGGCGGGGGTGTTCGGCATGGTGCGGACGATCGGGGTTTTGTCGCCGAAGGCGGCCTCAAAACTGGCGATCGAGGTGCCCGCCGCGATGGACACCATCAGCGTCTTGCCATTGCCCAAGGCTTGCAGCGCAGGCAGGGCGGCGCCCATCATCTGCGGCTTGACGGCCAGAAGTGCCACAGCGGGGGCGGGCGGCACGCCTTCATTCAGATGCACGCCGGTGGCTTTCAGCCAATCCGTCGGATTGGGTTCCAAGACCCAGATTGATTTTGGTGGCAGACCTGCTTGCAGCCATCCGGCCAAAAGCGCGGACCCCATCTTGCCGCATCCCAAAAGCACAAGCCCGCCTTGGGCCACATCTTCCAATGCCATGGATTTCCCCCTGATTGCGGGGTGCAGGTTAGGCCCGGCCGTAGGCCTCGGCAATGGCGACTTTCAGCGCCTCGCCGGAGGAACGATCCCCCCATGCGGCAAGCTGGAAGGCGGGGTAAAAACGCTCGGACGCCATGACTGCGGCGGAAATCAGGTGGTCGATCTGCTCTGGGCCGACCATTTGCCCCCCGGCGAGGCAAAGCCCATAGCGCCACACCATCAATTTCTGTTCGGTCCAATAGGTGAAGGCGCCGTTCCAGACCATGTCATTGCAGCGGTTCAGCATGTCATAGATGACCGGCAGACGCGCTTCGGGCGGTTCCATTTCAAAGGTGCAGATCAGGCGGAGCGTTTCATCCTGTGCCGACCAAGCAAGGGTCAAGGAGTAGGTGCGCCACTGGCCTTCAACGGCCATGGCGATCTGGTCATCGGTGACGCGGTCGAATTCCCAATCGTGATGTGCGGCAAGATCCTCGACGATGTCGATCGGATGCAAATCATCTAGGTCAAGGAAATCTTCTGAAACTGACATGCGCGCCCCACTATGAAGCCTTGCACGGAAGATGGTCCGCTAAAGGCTGTGCGTCTGGCAAGGCCCTGCGATGCCCGACGCATCTCTTACTAGATATAGTGTGGCCAAGGCGAAAGCCTGTAAAGCGAAATCTGGCAAATCTTCTGTGGATAAGGCGAATCGATTGTGGATGCCTCCTGATCTCAGGGCATCCGATTGCAGATTTTCGCGGGTTTTCAGGCGCCTAGATCAACCGGGGGCTCGGCAAGCCCGCAGGTGCCAGCATCGGCGGCAAAAGTGGCGCCGGACAGCGGCAGGGCGGAGCGATCCGCCACCGAGAGGCCCTCCAGCGCGGTGGTGCAGTAGAGGGTTGAAAACCCTGGGCCGCCAAAGGCCGGGCAGGAAGTATGGGGCGCGTCAAAGGCAATGGCGCGCAGGAATGTGCCTTGCGGGGAATAGCAGGCAACCCGGCCCGCGCCCCATTGTGCGTTCCACAGGTTGCCGTCGGCGTCCACGCTCGCCCCGTCGGGGTAAAGCCCCTCGGGTGCCAGATCGACAAACACCTCTGGCGCGGCGCAGGGCCAGCCTGCCGCGTCGAGCGCGATCTTCTGGATGCGCTGAGTGGGGGTGTCCGCGAAATAGGCGGTGCAGCCATCGGGGGCAAAGCAGATGGCGTTCGGGATGGTGAGGCCGCCGAAAAGCTGGCGCAATTCGCCGCGATACCAGCGATAGATCGCGCCTGCGCCAAGGTCTTTATCGCCGCGCTTCGACATGGTTCCGATCCAGAACCCACCCTGCCGGTCGGCGCGGCCATCGTTCGACCGGTTGGCGGGTTTGTCGGCTTCCAGTTCGACCAGCGTTTCGATGTCTTCGCTTTCCAGATCGAACAGGAAAAGATCACGTTCCCCGGCAATCAACAGATGATCGCGCGAGAGCCATCCCGCGGCCGAGACCATTTCGACAAAGGACCATGTGCGTGGCTGCCCCTTTTCGACGCTGTGCATTTTCTTGCCGAGAATATCGAACCAGAACAACTGATTGCGGATCGGGTGCCAAAGGGGCCCCTCGCCCAGTTCGCAAAGGCGGTTATCGTAGATCATGGTCGGCTTTCCGGGAATACCGCGTCATGGGCGGAGACGATGGCGCGGGCGCGGGTGGTAACTTCGGCAAGCGACAGGCCGGGGGTGTAAAGCGCGGTCCCAATGCCAAAACCTGTGGCCCCTGCCTTTGCCCAAAGGTCAAAGTTTTCCGACCCCGCGCCACCGACGGCGTAAACTTGGGTATCGCGCGGCAGGACGGCGCGGATGGCTTTCAGCCCGTCAGGGCCGATCAGCGAGGCCGGGAAGATTTTCAGCCCGTCTGCCCCGGCGGCAAGGGCGGCAAAACATTCGGTGGGCGTCATCACACCGGGCCAGCTTGCCAAGCCGCGCGCCTTGGTGGCGGCAATCACGGACGCGTCGCAGTTCGGCGACACGATCAGCCGCCCGCCTGCATCGGCGACCTCGGCCACTTGGGCAGGTGTCAAAACGGTGCCTGCGCCGATTTCGGCATGGTCGCCAAAGGCCCGCGCCATGGCGGCGATGGAATGCATCGGATGCGGCGAATTGAGTGGCACTTCGATGCGGCGGATGCCCGCGGCGATCAGCGCCTCGGCCACCGGCAGAGCCTCATCCGGGGTCAACCCGCGCAGGATGGCGATGATGTTGCGATGCGTCATGCCTTGGCCTTTCCAGAGGCGACTGCCAGCCCGGCAAGGGTGCATGCGGCCGCGGGCAGGGGTTCTGCGGCAACGCCTTGGGCGGCAAGCGCGCGGGTGTAACTTGCGACCAATGCCTCGGTTCCGATCAGGCGCAGGCGCTGGCCCAGCCAATAGGGTTTAGCCCCGGCAAGCTCGGCCCCGATCAACAGGCCCGACAGGCGGGACCGGGCGGCGATGGGGGAAAGGCCGGTCAAGAGCCCCTCGGCGCGCAGGGCGAACAGCTTGGCGGCTATCCGTTCAGGCCGCGACAGCGCCTCGGCCACGCCTTCGTCAAAGGCGGTTTCATCCCAGCCCTCGGCCATGCCGTGACGCAGGACAGATTGGCTGGACAAAAGGGCAAACACCTCGCCCGTCATGAAGGTTTGAAAGGAGACCACCTCGCCCGCAGACACATGCGCCCATTTGGAATGGGTGCCGGGCAGGCAGATCACACCATCAAAGCCGGGGTCCAGCGCCAAGGCGCCCGCGATCTGGGTTTCCTCGCCGCGCATCACATCAGCGGGTTTCGATTGCGACAGGCCGGGAACGATCTGCACCTTCAGCCGCGGGTCAGCCGTTTGCACCGGGCAAAGCCCTGTGGTGGCGACGGGGGCGCAGGGGCTGGCGCGATAGGGGGCCTCGACCCAGCCTTGCCGCGCGCCCACCATGCCACAGGCCATCACCGGGGTTTGTCGGCCTTGCGGCAGCCAATCCCCGATCAACGCCAAAAGCGCAGGTTCAAACCCCTCGCGCGTTAGCCCACCCATCCCCTGATCCGAAGACGCCGTTGCCAGAACTCCCGTCGCCCCCATCGCCCAGGCGCGAAGGTTGGAGGTGCCCCAATCGACGGCGATCCAGTCGGGAGAAAGGGGGGGCGTCATCCGCGCAGGTCTTCCGGCCAAAGCGCCTGCGGCAGGTTCTGATAGCTGACCGGGCGCAGGAAGCGGCGGATGGCCATGGTGCCGACGCTTGTGGCGCCAAAGTTGGTGGAGGCCGGGTAAGGCCCGCCATGCACCATGGCATCCACCACCTCAACCCCCGTCGGGAAGCCATTGGCCAGCACCCGGCCTGCCTTGCGTTGCAGGATCGGCATCAACCGGCGGGCCATGTCGGTATCGGCGTCGTCCAGATGCAGGGTGCAGGTCAGTTGCCCCTCGAAAGCGCCTGCGATGGTCAGCATTTCCTCGTCACTGTCGGCGGCGATGATGAGGGCGAGCGGGCCGAAGACCTCTTCTTGCAGGAGGTGATTGGCGATCCAGTCGCTGCCCTTGACCATGAACAGTTGCGGCGTGGCCTGACGGCGGTCGCACATCTGGGTCAGCAGTTCGCGCACGGCAGGGGCGGCGGCAATGCGGTCGCGGCCTTGGGTATAGGCCTGCGCGATACCTTCGGTCAGCATGGTCTGGGTGCCGATGGCCTTCAACGCCTCGACCATCGCCGCGCCCAAAGCCTCGGCCTGATCGGCGCGCACCACGGCGATGCCGGGGTTGGTGCAGAACTGACCCGCGCCCATGGTGAGTGAGCCTGCCCAGCCGGCCACGATCTTGTCCATCCGGTTCGCCATGGCATTCGGCAACAGGAACATCGGGTTGACCGAGCCCAATTCGCCAAAGAACGGGATGGGTTCGGGGCGGCTGACGCAAAGGTCAAACAGGGCGCGGCCCCCGGCGAGGCTGCCGGTAAAGCCCACGGCCTTGATCAAGGGATGGGTGGCAAGGGCGGTGCCGACATCGCGCCGCCCGCCCTGCACCAAGGAAAACACGCCGGGATGGATGCTGCATGTCTTGACCGCCTCGGCCACGGCTTCGGCGATGATCTCGCCCGTGCCGGGATGGGCGGAGTGGCCCTTGACCACGACCGGGCAACCGGCGGCCAAGGCGCTGGCGGTGTCACCTCCTGCCGTAGAAAACGCCAGTGGGAAGTTCGACGCCCCGAACACCGCCACCGGGCCGATGGGCTGCTGCATCAACCGGATTGCCGGGCGCGGCGCAGGCTGACGGTCGGGCAAAGCCGCATCGCTGCGGCAATCAAGGTAATCACCCTTGCGGATATGGGCCGCGAACAGGCGCAACTGGCCGGTGGTGCGGCCGCGCTCACCTTGCAGGCGGGCGACGGGCAGGCCGGTTTCCTGCGTGCCGATTTCGGTGATCGCCTCGGCGCGGGCCTCGATCGCGTCGGCGATGGCGTCAAGGAAGGCGGCGCGGGCCTCGCGGGTGGTGGCCGAATAGGACCAGAACGCGTCCTCGGCAGCCTCGACCGCGCGGTTCACCAGATCGACCGTGCCGACACCAAATTCATGCGCCGGGCCATGCGCGGGTTCGGACATAAAGGTGTTGGGCGAGGCAACCCACTCACCAGCGATCAGGTGGCGGCCATGCGGAGTGAAGCTCATGTCAGGTTCCTAGAAATGGAAGGCCGCAACGGTTTGGCGGCGGCCAAGGGAAAGCGCATCGGCCACATGGACCATGGGCGACAGGTCTACATCAGAGGTGCGCGCGCGCAAGAGGTCGGCCATGCGGGCGTAAAGCGCGGGGTATTCGCCCATGATGTCATCCTCGCCCGCCACGGGGGGTCCGCCAATCTCCAGCAGATTGCCACCCATGCGCAGGGCCATGGGGCCATGATCGGTTTCGATTTCGATATCCCAGGTTTGTGGCCCCTCCTGACGCCAGTCGAAATCGGCGGTGATGTTGCCCGTGAAGGCCAGCCGTGCGGCGATGGGCGTCTGCCGGTTTTCGGGAACCTCCAGCGTGGCCCCGGTCAGATGCACCGGCTGCGGCAGGATTTCCGTCAGGATCGACAGCGCATTGATGCCGGGATCAAAGACGCCCATGCCACCGGGTTCAAACACCCAATCCTGACCGGGGTGCCATTTGCGCACATCCTCGCGCCAGGTGATATGGGCGCGCGTCACCGCCTTGCCCACGAGCCAAGCCTTGGCGGCGGCCACCGCGCGGGCCATGCGGCTGTGCCATGTGGCGTAAAGCGTCAAGCCCTTGGCCTTCGCCAAAGTCTCCAGCCGATGCACCTCGGCCAGCGTCGCGCCGGGCGGCTTTTCCAGCATCACATGACGACCGGCCAGAAGGGCGGCCTCGGCATAGGCAAAGCGCGGCACCGGCGGCAGGCAGAGCGAGACCACCGGCACATCGGGCCGGGCGGTAAGGAAGGCGTGGAAATCGGTGAACGCCTCCACCCCCGCCACCGCGCCTTGACGGCTGACCGTCGCGGCCAGTTCGAAATCCGGGCTGGCGGCAAGCGCCGGAACATGCTGGTCCACGGCGATCTTGCCGATACCCACCAAAGCAACCTTGGTCTGCATCAGTGGCTGTCCTTGCCCACTGGCGCGCCCCGGCAGCCTTTCAGGAAATCAAGATCCGCCCCGGTATCGGCGCCCTGCACATGCTGTTGGTGCAGCCAAGCATAACCACTGTCATATTGTGGATGCAGCGGCGTCCACGCGGTCAGACGCGCGGCCAATTCCGCGTCGGAAATGTCCAGATGCAACCGGCGGTTCGGCACGTCCAGCTCAATGAAGTCGCCATTCCGCACCACCGCCAAAGGCCCGCCTGCCGCCGCCTCGGGGCTGGTATGCAGGCAGACCGTGCCGTAAGCCGTGCCCGACATGCGGGCATCGGAAATCCGCACCATATCGGTAATGCCCTTGCGCAGAACCTTGGGCGGCAGGCCCATGTTGCCGACCTCGGCCATGCCGGGATAGCCCTTTGGCCCGCAGTTCTTCAGCACCATGACGCAGGTTTCATCAATGTCCAAAGCCTCGTCATTGATCTTGGCCTTGTAGTCGTCGATGTCTTCAAAGACCACGGCGCGGCCCCGATGCACCATCAGATGCGGGCTGGCGGCCGAGGGTTTCAGCACCGCCCCTTTCGGCGCAAGATTGCCCTTCAGCACCACAACGCCGCCCGATTTCGCCAGCGCCTTGTCGGCAGGCAAAATGACGTCTTCGTTGTGGTTCACCACGTCCTTGACCTGCTCCCACGCCGTCTGGCCGGAAACCGTCAACGCCTCCTTGTGCAACAACCCGGCCTCGCCCAGCCGCTTGATGACGACGGGCAGACCACCGGCATAGAAGAATTCCTCCATCAGGTATTTGCCCGATGGCATCAGGTTCACGATGGTCGGCACGTCGCGGCCACAGCGGTCCCAGTCCTCCAGCGTCAGGTCAATGCCGACGCGACCGGCGATGGCCAGCAGATGAATGACGGCATTGGTTGACCCGCCAATCGCGGCATTGGTGCGGATGGCGTTTTCAAACGCCTCTTTCACCAGCACATCCGACGGCTTCAGATCATCCTTCACCATCTGCACGATGCGCCGCCCCGACATCTGCGCCATGACGCGGCGGCGAGAATCCACCGCCGGAATGGCGGCATTGCCCGACAAAGCCATGCCCAAAGCCTCGGCCATGCTCGCCATGGTGCTGGCCGTCCCCATGGTGTTGCACGACCCGGCAGAGCGGCTCATCGAGGCTTCGGCCTCGGCGAATTCTTCCTGGCTCATCTCGCCCGCCTTCACGGCTTCGGAGAATTTCCACAGATGGGTGCCAGACCCGACCCGCTCCCCTTTGAAATACCCGTTCAGCATCGGCCCGCCGGTGACGATGATCGACGGCAGGTCGGTGGAGGCGGCGGCCATCAACAGGCTGGGCGTGGTTTTGTCGCAGCCCACAAGCAGCACGCAGCCATCCATCGGTTGCCCGCGCATCTGTTCTTCCACCGCCATGGCCGCAAGGTTGCGGAACATCATCGCCGTGGGGCGGAAGGCGGATTCGGAGGCTGAAAACACCGGAACCTCGACCGGGAAGCCCCCGGCCTCATAGATCCCGCGTTTGACGAATTCGGCCAGCACATTCAGATGCGCGTTGCAGGGCGTCAGCTCCGACCATGTGTTCAGGATGCCAATGACCGGGCGGCCATCGAACATGTCATGCGGGAAGCCCTGATTTTTCATCCAGCCCCGGTGATAGATCTGGTCACGGCCATTGCCGCCAAACCATTCCTGCGAGCGCAGATGACGGGGCCAAGGGGCGGGTTTGAAGGTCATGATTGCCTCACAGGGGATGCACAGCCAGGGGTCCGGCCTCTGCCGGATCAAAGGCCAGGGGGTTGGTCAGCGGCAGGCCAAAGGGGGCGGCCTCAATCTCAAAGACATCGCCGGGGAGGGTTTTCAGCCCGTCGGCAAAGGACAGCGTGGCGGTGCCGAACATATGCACATGCAGATCGCCCGGCTGGCGGAACAGCGCGTATTTGAAATGGTGATGTTCCAGATTGGCGAAGGAATGCGACATGTTCGCCTCGCCCGACAGGAAGGGTTTTTCGAACAGCACCTGATCGCCGCGCCGCACCCGGCTTGTGCCACGAATATCGGCGGGCAGATCACCGACAAGGATTTCCGGGCCAAACGAGGCCGGGCGCAGCTTGGAATGGGCCAGCCACAGGTAATTCACCCGTTCCGTCACATGGTCGGAAAACTCGTTGGCCAAGGCCCAGCCGATGCGGTGCGGCGTGCCATCGGGGCCAATGAGGTAAATGCCCGCAATCTCCGGCTCCTCGCCGCCATCCTCGGCAAAGCCGGGGGCGGTCAGGGGCGCACCGGGGGCCACCGCCTGCGTGCCGTTGCCTTTGTAAAACCACTCGGGCTGCACCCCCACGGTGCCTGCCGCAGGCTTGCCGCCCTCCAGCCCCATGCGGAACATCTTCATTGAATCCGTCAGCGTTTCGGCCCCGGTCAGTTTCGCATGCATCGCATCGCGGGCGGATGCCGACCCCAGATGCGTCAGCCCGGTGCCGGTCAGGTGCATATGCGCCGCATCGGGATGGCTGATCGGCAGCGTCACGCGGCCAGCGGCCAGCAGGGCGGGCAGGTCCACCGCCTCGCCCAAGCCATGCGCGGCGATGGTGGCGGCAAGGGATTGGCCCTTGGTGATCGCCTCGCTTGCCAGCGCATAGGTGCTGGTCGCGCCGCGCACCACGGCCGCCTCGGTGCCGTGACGCACCACCACGGCAAGGCCGCCACCCGGTTTCAGGATTTGCGAAATCAGCATGGGAAGGCCCTTACTTGTTCTTGTTGTAGACGTCGAAGATCACGGCGGCGAGGAGGACGAGCCCCTTGATGACCTGCTGGTAATCAATGCCGATCCCAAGGATCGACATGCCGTTGTTCATCACCCCCATGATCAGCGCACCAACCACGACCCCGATGATCTTGCCCGATCCCCCCGTCATCGAGGCCCCGCCGATGAAGACAGCGGCAATCACATCCAGCTCAAACCCGGTGCCCGCCTTGGGCGTGGCCGAGTTCAGGCGCGCCGTCACGATCATGCCGGCAAGCGAGGCCAAGACGCCCATGTTGACGAAGCACAGAAAGACCAGCCGATTGGTGTTGATACCGGAAAGCTTTGCGGCTTTCTCGTTGCCGCCAAGGGCATAGATGCGGCGGCCCGGCGTCGTGTTCTCGGTAAAGAAGGCGTAAAGCACGGTCAGGAGGGTCAGCACGACCACCACATTCGGCAGCCCGCGAAAGCTGGCGAGTTTATAGCCGACAAAGATCAGCACAGCGGAGACGATCAGGTTGCGCGCCCAAAAGAGGCCCGTAGGCTCCGGCTCGATCCCGAATTCGGCGTCGCGCTTGCGGGCGTGCAGGCCCAGCCAGATCAGGATCAGCGCGGCCACGGCCACCACGACAAGGGCCGTGACATTGGGTTTGCCGACCATGAACAGGTCAGGGATGAACCCGGTCGAGAGTGCCTGAAACGATTTCGGGAAGGGGCCGATGTTCTGCCCGCCCAAAAGCCACAGCGTCAGCCCGCGAAAGACCAGCATCCCCGCCAGCGTCACGATGAAAGACGGGATGCGCCAATAGGCCACCCAATAGCCCTGCGCGGCGCCGATCAGCCCGCCGACAATCAACACAGTGGGGATCACGGCAATCACAGGCCAGCCCAGCGTGACCGTCAGCGTCGCCGCCACCGCCCCGGTAAAGGCGGCGACCGAGCCGACCGAGAGGTCAATATGCCCGGCCACGATGACCAGCAGCATCCCCAAGGCCATGATGATGACGTAAGAGTTCTGCAGGAACAGGTTGGTGATGTTCTGCGCCGACAGGAAATCCACGTCGATCGCCATCCGCACGACCAGCGTGAAGAAGAACACGATGGCGACCAGCGCCACCAGCATGCCGTTTTCCCTCAGATGCCCGCCGAGATGCGCGGCAAGATTGGCCTTTGGGCCTTTTTGTTCAGCCATCACGCGGCCCTCCCTGTCGTCTTCAGGATCATCGCCATGATCCGTTCCTGTGTCGCCTCGGCGCGGGACAACTCGCCCACGATCCGGCCTTCGTTCATCACATAGATCCGGTCGCACATGCCCAAGAGTTCCGGCATTTCCGATGAGACCATCACCACCCCGCGCCCTTGGGCAGCGAGATCGTTCATGATGGTATAGATTTCATATTTCGCGCCCACATCGATGCCGCGGGTCGGTTCGTCCAAAATCAGCACCTGCGGATCGGTGAAAAGCCACTTGGACAGCACCACCTTCTGCTGGTTGCCGCCCGACAGGTTCAGCACCTTTTGCTGCACCCCCGGCGTGCGGATCGCCAAAGCCTTGCGGTAATCCTCCGCCACCCGGGCCTCGCGCCGTTTGTCGAGAACCCCGCGCAGGGCGATGCCTGCCAGATTGGCCAACGAAATGTTCTTCAGTATGGGTTCTTCCAGGATCAGCCCCAGCGCCTTGCGGTCCTCGGTGACATAGGAAATCCCCGCCGCAATCGCCCTTTCCACGGTGGAGACATCCACCGCGCGGCCCTGCATCTTCACCCGGCCGGTATGCCCGCGCCCATAGCTGCGGCCGAAAAGGCTCATGGCGAGTTCGGTGCGCCCGGTGCCCATCAGACCGGCAATGCCGACAATCTCGCCCTTCTTCACATGGAAACCGGCGTTGTGGATGACCTGCCGGTCCTTCTGTTCGGGGTGCCAGACGTTCCAGTCTTCGACCTCCAACAGCACCTCGCCGGGGTTCGGCACGCGGTCGGGATAACGATGCGCCATATCGCGGCCCACCATGTCGCGGATGATGCGGTCTTCGGAAATATCGGTGCGGTCGATGGTCGAGACGGTGGAGCCGTCGCGGATCACGGTGATGCGGTCGGCGACGCGGGAAATTTCGTTCAGCTTGTGGCTGATGATGATCTGCGTGACACCCTGCGCTTTCAACTCCAGCATCAGGTCCAGCAGCTTCTGGCTGTCGTTTTCCTGCAAGGCGGCGGTGGGTTCGTCGAGAATGAGCAACCGCACATCCTTGGCCAAAGCCTTGGCAATCTCGATCAATTGCTGCTTGCCGACGCCCAGCTTGCCCACGATGGTGCCGGGGGCCTCGTGCAGGCCCACCTTGCGCAACAGTTCTTCGGTTTTTTGAAAGGCCATGGGCCAGTTGATCACACCCTTGCGGGCAATCTCGTTGCCGATGAACAGGTTCTCGGCAATCGACAAAAGCGGCACCAAGGCCAGCTCCTGGTGGATGATGATGATGCCCTTGGCCTCAGAGTCGCGGATGGTGCGGTTTTCCAGCACGGCGCCGTCATAGTGGATTTCGCCGTCATAGCTGCCTACGGGATAGACCCCGGACAGGACCTTCATCAGCGTGGATTTCCCCGCCCCGTTCTCGCCGCAGATCGCATGAATCTCGCCCGCCTCGACCGTCAGGTTCACCTGATCCAAGGCACGCACGCCGGGGAAGCTTTTGCCGATCCCCCGCATTTCCAAAAGCACTGTCATCATCCCCTCCCGGATGAAAGGCCCGCCCCATGGGAGCAGGGCGGGCCTGATTGCCGCCAGCTTACTTCAGCTGGTCAGCGGTGTAATAGCCCGAGTCGACCAGCATCGACTGGATGTCTGCCACGCCAAGCGCATTCGGCTCCAACAGGTAAGACGGCACGACCTTGACGCCGTTGTTGTAGGTGGCGGTATCGTTGATCTCGGGCTCACCGCCCTGCATGATCGCGTCCACCATCTTCACCGTCACCCCGGCCAGCGCGCGGGTGTCCTTGAAAACGGTCGAATACTGCTCGCCCGCCATCATCGACTTCACCGACGGAATTTCGGCGTCTTGGCCGGTGACGCAAGGCATGGCCAGATCCCCCGAGCCATAGCCGACGCCCTTGACCGAGCTGAGAATCCCGATCGACAGCCCGTCATAGGGCGACAGCGCGCCGTGCAGGGCCTTGTCGCCGTAGTTTGCCGACAGAAGGTTGTCCATGCGGGCCTGAGCGACCGCACCATCCCAACGCAGCGTGCCGACCACATCCATGCCAACCTGACCGGAGCCGATGGCAATCTCGCCCGCGTCGATCATCGGTTGCAGCACCGACATCGCGCCATCGTAGAAGAAGAAGGCGTTGTTGTCGTCGGGCGAGCCGCCAAAGAGTTCGACGTTGAAGGGTTTTTGATCGGGGAAACGCTCTTTCAGGCACTGCACAAGGCTGTTGGCCTGAAGCACACCGACTTTGAAGTTGTCGAAGGTGGCGTAATAGTCGACCGAGCCGGAATCGCGGATCAGGCGGTCATAGGCGATCACCTTGATGCCTGCCGCAGCAGCGTTGTCCAAGGCATTCGACAGCGTGGTGCCGTCGATGGCCGCGATCACCAGAACCTTGGCGCCCTTGGTGATCATGTTCTCGATCTGGGCCAACTGGTTCGGGATGTCATCCTCGGCATATTGCAGGTCGGTGGCATAGCCGGCTTCGGTGAACTGTTTCACCATCGACTCACCATCCGAAATCCAGCGCGACGAGGATTTGGTGGGCATGGCGATGCCGACAAGGCCCTTGTCCTGCGCAAAGGCAAAGTTCGGTGCCGCGATCATCGACGTGGCAGCAGCAAGCGCCAGAAGGGCGCGTCTTGAAAGGTTCATGGTCTTCCTCCCCATGGCCGCATGTGGCGCGGCGCGTAACCAGCCTCTGCCCCGGACCGAATCCAAGGCGGCTGACGGCCACAGGATTGGCAGGCGATGACATATCGGTCAAATAATGTTATGTATATTTCTCATAACGAAAATGAGATGTCGAAATGGCGGCTTTTTTGAAACGTGGGTTGAAACTGCGGCACTTGCAGCTTTTGGCAAGTTTGCGGGAAAGCGCGCAGCTTGGGCATGTGGCGGAGGAATTGGGCATGGCCCAGCCTGCGGCCTCGCGGTTGCTGTCCGAGATCGAAACGATTGTCGGGCATGCGGTGCATGAGCGGGTGGGCAGGGGCCTTGCACTAACCGATGTGGGCGCGAGCCTTGCCCGGCGCGCGGCGCGGGTGTTGATCGAACTTCGGGATGCGGAGCGGGAAATCTCAGGCATCACCGCAGGCACGCAAGGCCATGTGCGGATCGGTTCTGTCACAGGCCCGGCGATGGACCGGGTGCTGCCTGCCTTGCGTCATGCTCGGCTGGCGCTGCCGGATGTCACCGCCGAAGTATATGTCGCCCCCTCAGACCTTCTGTGCGAGCAGCTTCTGAACGGCCGACTTGATTTCGTGGTCGGCCGCCTGCCCGCCGATCAAAGCCCGGATATCTTTGAAGCCCGGCTTCTGGAGACGGAACCGGTTTCGCTTTTGGTCCGGCGCGGGCATCACTTGGCGGGGAGGGTCGATCTCACGCCCGAAGACCTCTTGGAATTCGATTGGGTCATGCCGGGGCAGGACGCCATTCTCGGCCGCACGGTCAAGGCGCGGCTGGCGGAACTTGGCCTGCCCTTGCCGCCGCAGCGTCTGTCGACCTCGTCTTTCCTGCTGACCCTGGCGATGATGCAGCAATCGAACGCGATTGCCCCCATCGCCCGCGCCGTGGCCGAAACCTTCGCGTCAGGCCCCGATGCCCCCTATGTCGCATTGCCCATTGATCTGGGAATCGAGGTGGAGCCATTCGGTCTGATCACGCGGGCCGGGTCTTCCTTGCCGCCCGTGGTGATGCGAATGATCGAGATGGTGACGATGAAGGGCGCCGCCTATTAAGGGAAACCGGAGGGGTAGCTCCCCCGATCAGGGCGTGTTCACCAGCATCAGCGCGGCGCGGCGGAAGGTGGTGTTCAACTGCGCGCGGATGGTGTCCTCCACCCCCACATCGCGCATCGCGCGGTCCATCACCGCCAGCCAATCCTCGGCGTCCTGTTTGCGGATTTCGACATGGGCATGGATCTCGCGCAGGTTCATGTGGCCGTGGCGTTCATGGTAATAGCGCCGCCCACCGAAAAAGCCGCAGAGGAATTCAAACTGCGCGGGGCGCACGTGGCTAAGGCCATGGCCCTGAAGATGCATGGTCATGATCGCCTGCCCCTGCGGCAGGGTCTCGATCAGGTCATAGAAATGGTCCACCAGCATGTGGACCTTATCTTCGCCCCCCAACCTGTCGATCATCGGCTCCATGGCACCCTCTCAGCTTTGCGGGCGGGTCTTTTTCGGGTCGTAATGCGACAGGGGCACGATCACCGCCGGAAGCCGCTTTTGCTGGCCATCGAGCTTGCCGACCTCCAGCGCGGTTCCCACCGCCGCATGGGCCACATCCACCCGCGCCAAGGCGATATTCTTGCCCAGAAGCGGTGAACGCATCGACGAGGTGACAACCCCCACCTGCGCGCGGCCGACATGCAAGGTGTCGCCATGGCCCACATCGACATTGGCGTCGATGTCCAGCCCGACGAACCTGTGCAAGGGGTTCTCCTTGCGCCGGATCAGCGCCTCGCGCCCGATGAAATCATCTGGTTTGGTTTTCAGCGGCACGGTGAACCCGATCCCCGCCTCGAACGGGTCGGTCTGATCGGAGAAATCATAGCCCGCAAAGATCAGCCCGGCCTCGATCCGCACCATGTCCAGCGCGGCAAGGCCCATGGGTTTCAGCCCCAGATCGCCGCCGTTCTGCCAAACCGCATCATAAACCGCCGCGCCATCCTTGGGGTGGCAGAAAATCTCAAACCCCAACTCGCCGGTATAGCCGGTGCGCGACACCACCACCGGCGCGCCGTTCGGCCCGCCGATGCGCCCCACGGTCAGGCGGAACCAGCCCAACTCCTCAATCGTCGGCTGATGCGGCGCGGTCCAGATCATGCGTTCCATGATCTCGCGGCTGTTCGGCCCCTGCACCGCCAGATTGTGCATCTGGTCGGTGGACGAGCGCACCATCACCTTCAGCCCCAGCTTTTCGGCCTGTTCGCGCAGCCAGACGCCCGAGTAATCATCCCCGCCGATCCAGCGGAACTGATCCTTGCCCAGACGGAACACCGTGCCATCGTCGATCATCCCGCCGTGTTCATAGCACATGGCCGAATAGACCACCTGACCGACCGACAGTTTCTTCATGTCGCGCGTCAGGCACCATTGCATCAGGGCTTCGGCATCCGGGCCGGTCACCTCGAACTTGCGCAGCGGCGACAGGTCCAGCACGACCACTTTTTCGCGGCAGGCCCAGTATTCTTCAATCGCGCCATTCGACGAATAGGTGTTCGGCAACCAATAGCCCTTGTATTCCACCATATTGCGGGTCTTGGCCGAGATCGGGGCGTGGAAGGCGGTTTCCTTGGTCATCTTCGGCTCTGACTCCGGCGTGGGGCGATAGGCGATGGATCGGCTGAACGTCTCTGCACCCGAATAGGTGCGCACATGGATATCACTCAGATACCAGCCATTGGCGGGAGAGGTGTCGTCGGGGCAGGCTGAATTGACGCAGACAAGGTCAGTCAAGGCCCGCATCAGCACATAATCGCCGGGGCGGCTCCAGGGTTCATCCGAAATCAGCACGCCATGCGCGTCGATATTGGTGTTGAAGAACAGGTTCACCGCCATCCAGCCGGGGCGCGGGTCCACCCCATGTTTCGCCAGCGCGCCGTTGAAATTGTCAGAGCAATTGGCATGGCCGGGATAGCCGATGTCGTCATAGTATTTCGACGCGCAGGCCATGGCAAAGGCGTCATGGCGGCCAACGGTGTCCTGCACCACCTCGACCAGCGGCACCCAGTCTTGGTCGTAGTATTTCGAATGGAGACCGGGCATCGAATAGGCATGGCCCATCAGCGTTCGGCTGGTGGTCACATCCAGCGCGTGCTGAATGCCGCGGTCCAGCTTGCGCGCGTCAAAACACTGGAAATCGGTGCATTGGCGGCCTTCGACGTCGATGATCTGGATGTAATCGCCCGCCTTGACGAAATAGCTTTCCGCCGTCGCCGATTTCACCCGCAGGTCAAGCACCGGGTCAGCCAAGGGATCAGGCAGGTCAAACTTGCCGACCTCGCGCGGTTTGGCGCGTTGCAGGTGCAGGGTGATCGGCGTCGCCGTGTCATGGGCATCGGGCGCCATCGGCAGGCCGGGGGCGGCAAGGATCAGCCAGCCGTCATCCAAGGCGGTGAATTCGGCCCGCGTGCCGGGAGCGGTGTCGGGGGCAAAGACCCGGACCCCGCCGGCGCGGGCCAGATCAATGCCCTTGCCCGCAATGCCCCGACGCAGGCGGGCCAGCCCCTCACCGCCCGCATCGCCGAGGGCCAGCATGGCCTTCAGCCCCTCGGCCCCGGAATTGCTTGGCAGCCCCAGAATCGCAGCATCAATCCGGCCGTCTTGCGTGGCGGCAATCAACTCGGCAATCTGTCCGCCCTCGTCATTCACCACGGTCAGCCGGTCGCCCACGCCCAGCCGCAGCATCAAGGCCCCGCCGCCCGGCACCACATGCCGCTCACGCCCATGGTGGCGTTCCAGATCGCGCGGTGTCAGGATGCGGCTTGGGCGCGGCGGGCCCTTGGTGACGCTGGGATAGGGGGTGTCGAGCATCGGCGTCCCTTGAAGATTGTTTTAATCAGGTTAAAACTTGTTCATTCGTAAGAATAGCACGGGAGAAGCATGGCACAAGCAAGTCCTTTCAGAAAGACCGTGAAATGCTGGCATTGATGGCGGGGCTGACGGCGGCTTGCGCTTGGGCCGTGCATGACATGCTGGTGCGGAAACTCGGGCAAGAGACGGCGCTTTTGCCGATGATGCTGGTGGTTTTGGCGGCGGGAAGCGTGGCGCTGGTTGGCCCGGCGCTGATCTGGGGCGATTGGGGGCAGATGACCGGCGCGGCGCTGGCCAATGTGGTGGCCGCGGGCTTTGCCTATGTCTTGGGCATGGGCGGGCTGTATCGGGCGTTCAGCCTTGCTCCGGTGCGGCTGGTGGCGCCGATTCTGGGGGCCTTTCCAATGATCTCACTGGGCTTTGCGGCCTTGGGAGGCAAGGCTGTGACGGGGCCGGAAGTGGGGGCCGTGCTGGCGATTGTTGGCGGTATCGCCATTGTCGCCCTGACCTCGGACGAGGGGCATGAGGTGGTGGCCCGACCGGGCGTGGCGATGCTGTGGTCGGCGGCGGGATCGGTCGGTTTTGCCACGACCTTCTGGTTTGCCCAAGAGGCGGCGCGGCTGGGTGGCGAGTGGCCCGCGATCGTGCTGCCAAGGCTGATTGCCTTGGGGATGATCGGGGGGCTGGCACTGGCCACCCGGTCGCGGCTGGGCCAGTTGGGCGGCTCGGGCAGAACGCTGGTTTTGATGGGCGTGCTGGATGCCAGTGCCATCGGGCTGGTGACAGCCTCGGCCCGTCTGCCGAACCCGGAATATGCGGCAATATCTTCATCGCTGTTCGGGGTGCTGACCATTCTTCTGGCGTGGCGAATCCTGAAAGAACGGGTGGTGGCGCGGCAATGGATGGGCATTGTGACGGTCTTTGTCGGCATCGCGGTCTTGTCGGCCCAAGGTTAAGAGGGCGAAGGCTTGTTCTGTCGGGTGTTTCCCTGTAGTGAAATTTGCCGTAGTATTTCGCCTGATGGCGCAAGAGGCCCCGATGGAAGACCTGCCCGCAGAACCCGCTTTGCAAGATTCCGGTGCCCTGCCGCGCACCAAGCCTGCGTTTGATCAGGATCCGCACCGGGTTCGCGAAATCACCGAGCGCAACCTTGAAGCCGCCATCGGCCGTGAGGTGCGGAATTTCCGGCGCCAGCAGGGCATGACCGTGGCCGACCTTGCCTCGGTCACGGGGCTGTCGATTGGCATGCTGTCCAAGATTGAAAACGGCAACACCTCGCCCAGCCTGACGACCTTGCAGGTGCTGAGCCATGCGTTTTCGGTTCCGGTTACGGCGTTTTTCCGCAGCTATGAGGAACGCCGCGAAGCCCAGCATGTGAAGTCGGGCGAGCATATCGAGATTGAGCGCCGCGGCACGCGGTCAGGGCACCAGTATAATCTTCTCGGCCATATCGGGTCGAACTCGTCCGGTGTGGTGGTGGAGCCATATATCATCACCCTGACGACCGAGAGCGACACTTTCCCGGCCTTTCAGCATGAGGGGTTGGAGCTGCTTTACATGCTGGAAGGCGAGGTGGATTATCGCCACGGCGATCAGATCTATCCGTTGAAACCCGGCGACAGCCTGTTTTTCGACGCTGACGCCCCGCATGGGCCTGAGGGGCTGGTCAAGCTGCCCGCGCGCTATCTGTCGGTTATTTCATATCCTCAGGGGTGAGGCAGATCAGAAAACAGTCCAGTGGACTGCTTTTCCGCCGAACGCCCGAGCACGCATGCGAGGGCCGGCCAACGCCTCGTCGCATATCATGTGCTCGTCGTGGGGGCGTCCGATGAGGGTCGAAGACCCCGAAAAGGGTCACTTGGCGCCGTGGTCCCAAACCGCGCGGCGGATGCGGGCGGTTTTATAGGCGTCGATCATCGCCATGGCCCAGACGAACAGCCCGCCCGAAACCTTGCCGACAAAGGACACCTCGGGCGCTGCGGTTTTCAGGGTGAAAGCCCCCAGCAGCAGGATGAAAAACACAAAGATCAACCCGCGCAGCGGCTGGCGATTCAGAACCTGACCCATGCCGGGCAGCACGGCGGCAACGGCGAGCACAAGACGGGGATTGGGCGGCATTTGGGTCATGGGGTCTCGCTCAGGGTTTGGCGCAGGGCGCGCAGGGTGTCGATCAGGGGCGAGAGCCGGTCTTTGGGCAACGGTCTGCGACCGACCTCAAGATCGCGGAAGATCAGATAGCGGCCGCGCTCGGCCTCGTCGGCAAGGATCACCAGACGCAGGCCCTTGGGCGATATGACCAGCTCTTTCACCCGTGGATCGGCGAAGATGGCCAGATGCGGTGCGATAAGGTCCAGAGGCGGCACGACGGCGGCGTTGTCGCTGCGGATGCCGGTGCCTTCGGGCAGGCTGGCGGGGCAGGGCAGGTTGTGGGGCAGGCGGGCGAAATGCGAAAAGGGTTCGTTCCCGGCTGGCCGCGCCATGATGTCGAGCGTTGCCTGAACCGGCAGGGGCACGGGCAGGGTGACCATCACCCAAAGCGCGGGCAGTTTGCGGAAGGTCAGGCTGTCGGGCAGGGCTTGCAGGTCAAAGGCCTCCTCGCCCAGATGGGCGGTCAGGCGTGGAAAGCCGCTTGGCTCGACCCGTTTGGCAAGGCGGTCGAAGCTGGACGCGACCGCGTCGAAATAGCCTGCCCGTGCGGCCTTGCGGGTTTTGCTGGCTTGCAGGGTCGACCAGCCCAGCCAAAGGGCGCTGGCGCCAAGGGCTGCGGCAAGAAGGGAAAGCGGTGTCATGGGGGTCTTTCACGAAACTGGCCCGACCGAGGATCGGACGGGCCAGAGGCTTTGGTCAAGAGGGGCTGTCAGTAGCCCTGCGGTTTCGGCCAAGGCATGGTGAACTGCGCGCCGCGATCCACGAAGCGATAGCGCCAGAAGTGGAACCACAGGCTGACCACGATATAAAAGCCGATCATCGCCACCAGTTGCGTGCCATAGCCAAGGAACACCGCAAAGAAGGTGATGGCGCAGATTGCCAGCAGCACAATGGCGGGCAGCGGATGGAACGGATGTTCATAGCCGCGCTTGATCGACCCCATCGGCCATTTCTTGCGGAACAGGATGATGTTCAGCGGCATGAAGGTGTATTCCAAGAGGCCCGACAGGATCGAGAAGGTGATGACCTGATCCAAAGGCGCGCCAAGGGCGAAGATCAGGGCGATCGGCACAAGGAAGATGATCGATCGGTAGGGCGTGCGGTATTTCGGATGCACGGCACCGAACCAGGCGGGTAGATACTTGTCGCGGCCCATCGCGAACCAGGCGCGGGAAGCGTCGTTGATACAGCCATTGGCCGAGGCCAATGTGGCAAACAGCGTGCCAAAGCCCAGGAACCAGATCAGCGCGTTTGATCCAGACAGGCGCGCCGTATCAAACAGCGGCGCGACCGAGCCATTCACCCCGTCGCCAAGGAATTCCCACGGCAGAACGCCCGAGCAGACATACCATGTCAGCGTCGCGGCGATCAGAAGCGTCATGATCCCTGCCAGCGTGCCAAAAGGCAGCGCGCGGGCGGGGGAGCGGACTTCTTCTGCGGCCTGCGTGGTGCCCTCGATGCCAAGGTAATACCACAGGCCAAAGTGCATCGCCGCCAGAACGCCAATCCAGCCATAGGGCAGTTCATGGCCTTCGAACAGCGCCGCATGCTGCATGATGCTGCCGCCGCCAAAGATACCGGAGGTGGACAGGAACAGCACGATGATCGCACAGAAGGCAATCGCGGTGATGACAAGGTTGAAGGTCAGCGTTGCCAGCACGCCCCGGTAGTTCAGCCAAGCAAGGAACATGATGACAAGGATGATGAAGGGCCTTTGATCCAGCTCTCCCGTATAGCCCGTCATGGTGGCCACGACCGAGATCAGATACCCCGCCGTGATCGCGTTGGCGGCTTCCAGCATGGTATAGGCAAAGACAAGATAAAGCCCGACGTTGAACGCCATCAGCGGGCCGACGATATGTTTGGCTTGGGTATATTGCCCCCCCGCCGCGGCGACGGTGGAGGTCACCTCTGAGTCGATCATGGCGACGCAGGTGTAAAGGATGCCCGCGAACCAGCAGGCCATCAGCGCCGCATAGGCCCCACCTTTGCCGACGGCAAAGTTCCAGCCCATGTATTCACCGACCAGAACGATGCCGACGCCCAAAGCCCAGACATGGGCGGGCCCCAGCACACGCAGCAGGCCCACCTTGGTGCCATGCGGCCCCATGCCGTCGCGTTCTGCGGACGTAATGTCAAAATCTGTCATGATGCCCCCTTATCCCTTGTGGGATTCTTCGGTCATGGCCTCAAGCTCGCCTTCGCGCGATGAGGTCAGGACATCTTCGGAATAGGTGGTGTCGATGGTGAACCAGTCGACGACCATATAAAGCCCAAGCAGAACCGAAATCGCCCAGGCGGCGTATTCCACATAGTTCCAGGTTTCCATCGCGGCCTCCTAGTTGTTGCCGAATTTCTCGGAGATCACTTCGCGATATTCGCTCTCCGAGAATTTCAGCATGAGGAAGTAATAGGCGACGATGACCACGATCATCACGATCAGGGCGCCAGCGGTGAAGGAATAGTCGAACCGCGACAGGATCAGGTCATGCGCGGTTTCGGGGGTATAGCCCAAGGCCTCATATTGTGCGGCCTGTGCCGCGTTCTGGCCAAGTGTTTCCCAAGTGGGCGCGGCGACCGGGGCGGTAACCGTCTTGGATGACCCGGCCATGCCCAGCCACAAGGGGACGAACAACGCGCCGACCGTCAGGGCGACCAGCACGATGACGTCCAGAAGCTGGCTGAACTTCGATTGTTTCGGGGGAATGTAATGCGACATGATCAACGCCCCCGTGCTTCGTCAAGGAACTTGATGTCGAGACCATACATGAAGTCCCGATCTTCGCGGTAATGGCGCAGCATCGCCAGAATGGCGGCGGTGTTGAACAAAAGAACCACCCCGCCGGCACCCAGCAGGATGATGCGAGCTGCCCCCGAAGGTGCAAGGTTCCATGTGGCGAGCGCGACGAAAATGACCGCGAACCACAGGCCGATGACGAACGCCCATGCCACAAGGACATCGCGTTTGTGCATCGCCTCAATCCGTTGATTAAGGTCTGACACGTTTCCCTCCCAAGGCCCTTTTCCGTTGCCGGATCAGGCGGGGCCGCAACGCCGTTTCTCTGTCCGGCAATTTTGTTTTCTGTAGGGAAATCCGCCTGCGACATTCTGTCAAGGAAAACCTGCCCAAACTTCGGGCGGAATGAAAACTTTCCCGATAGGTGAAAAAAGTTTCTTCACAGTTGATAGCGGAAATCTTCGGTGCTAGCGTCAGGGCAATCAAATCAAAGGAGGCGAATCCATGTGCGGAATCGTTGGGTTGTTCTTGAAGGACCCCAAGCTTGAACCCCAGTTGGGGGCCATGCTGACAGACATGCTGATCACCATGACGGATCGGGGGCCGGATTCGGCCGGGATCGCGATCTATTCCAACGCAGGCAAGGGGCTGGGCAAAATCACCGTCCAGTCGGCCAGCCCGGATGCGGATTTCAAGAATCTGGACGGAGATTTGAAAGAGGCCATCGGCGCGCCGGTGACCATGCTGGTAAAATCCACCCATGCGGTGATGGAAGTGCCGCTGGGCCAGTTGGAGGCGGCCCGCTCGGCGCTGACGCATCTGCGCCCCAATCTGAAGATCATGTCTTCGGGTGAAAACATCGAAATCTTCAAGGAGGTCGGCCTGCCCAAGGATGTCGCGGCCCGCTTTGAGGTGTCAAAGATGGGCGGCACGCATGGCATCGGCCACACCCGTATGGCCACCGAATCCGCCGTGACCACCATGGGCGCGCATCCGTTTTCCACCGGGGCGGACCAGTGCCTTGTGCATAACGGCTCGCTTTCCAACCACAACGGTGTGCGGCGCGAGTTGCGTCGTCTGGGCATGACCTTTGAGACCGAGAACGACACCGAGGTCGGCGCCGCCTTCATCAGCCACAAGCTGCAAACCGGCGAAAGCCTTGGCAATGCGCTGGAGGCGACGCTGACCGATCTGGACGGGTTCTTCACCTTTGTCGTCGGCACCCACAACGGCTTTGGCGTGGTGCGCGACCCGATCGCCTGCAAGCCCGCCGTCATGGCCGAAACCGATCAATATGTGGCCTTCGGGTCGGAATACCGCGCGCTGGTGAACCTGCCGGGCATCGAAGACGCCCGCGTCTGGGAACCCGAGCCCGCCACCGTCTACTTCTGGGAGCGTTAAGGAATGCAGACTTTCGACTTGGGTAAAGAGGGGCTGCGCGCGCTGAACTCGTCGCTTCATGCGCTGAAGGGGCAGACCAACATGACCAAATGGGAGGTCGTGAACCCCAAAGGCGCCCATGCCATCGCGGCTGGCGTCGATGCGCCGGTGGATATCACCGTGCGCGGCTCGACCGGCTATTACTGCGCGGGCATGAACAAGCAGGCGACGATCCGCATCAAGGGATCGGCCGGGCCGGGCGTGGCCGAAAACATGATGTCGGGGGCCGTCATCATTGACGGCAACGCCAGCCAATATGCCGGGGCCACCGGGCGCGGCGGGCTTCTGGTCGTCAAGGGCAATGCCTCCTCCCGCTGCGGTGTGTCGATGAAGGGCATCGACATCGTGGTGCATGGCTCCATCGGCCATATGTCGGCCTTCATGGCGCAATCGGGCAATCTGGTGGTTCTGGGCGATGCGGGCGACGCGCTGGGCGACAGCCTCTATGAAGCGCGGCTGTTCGTGCGCGGCTCGGTGAAATCACTGGGCGCTGACTGTATCGAGAAGGAAATGCGGCCCGAGCATTACGCCATTCTGGAAGACTTGCTGAAGCGGGGCGAGGCCGACCATCTGGCCAAGCCGCAGGAGTTCAAACGCTATGGCTCGGCCCGCAAACTCTACAATTTCAATATCGACAACGCGTCGGCTTACTGAGGCAAACATGAGCGATTTTCCCCATACCCCGCCGCGCTTCTCGGCCACCTTCACCCCGGCGATCAACGCCGAAATCCGCCGGGCTGCCGCGTCGGGCATCTATGATATCCGCGGCGGCGGCACCAAGCGTCACCTGCCGCACTTCGATGACCTTCTGTTCCTTGGCGCGTCCATTTCCCGCTATCCGCTGGAAGGCTACCGCGAGAAATGTGCCACCGATGTCTGGCTTGGCACCCGGTTCGCCAAAAAGCCGATCCATCTGGAGATCCCCGTCACCATCGCCGGCATGTCCTTTGGCGCCCTCTCTGGCCCCGCGAAAGAGGCCCTTGGCCGGGGGGCCTCGGCGGCTGGCACCTCGACCACCACCGGCGACGGCGGCATGACCGAAGAAGAACGCGGGCATTCGAAGACGCTGGTCTATCAATACCTTCCCAGCCGTTACGGCATGAACCCCGACGATCTGCGCCGCTGCGACGCGATCGAGGTTGTGGTGGGCCAAGGCGCGAAACCCGGCGGCGGCGGCATGCTCTTGGGCCAGAAGATTTCCGACCGCGTGGCCAATATGCGCAACCTGCCCAAGGGCATCGACCAGCGCTCGGCCTGCCGTCACCCCGACTGGACCGGCCCCGATGATCTGGAAATCAAGATCATGGAACTGCGCGAAATCACCGATTGGGAAAAGCCGATCTATGTCAAGGTCGGCGGCGCGCGTCCCTATTATGACACCGCTTTGGCCGTGAAGGCGGGCGCGGACGTCGTGGTGCTGGACGGCATGCAGGGCGGCACGGCGGCGACGCAGGATGTGTTTATCGAACATGTCGGCATGCCGATCCTGGCTTGCATCCCGCAGGCGGTGAAGGCGCTGCAAGATCTTGGCATGCACCGGAAGGTGCAACTGATCGTCTCGGGCGGCATCCGCACCGGGGCGGATGTGGCCAAGGCCATGGCGCTGGGTGCCGACGCGGTGGCCATCGGCACGGCGGCTTTGATTGCCTTGGGCGACAATGACCCGAAATGGGAATCCGAGTACCAAAAGCTGCAAACCACCGCCGACGCCTATGATGACTGGCACGAGGGCAAAGACCCGGCGGGCATCACCACGCAAGACCCGGAGCTGTTCAAACGCTTTGACCCGGTTCTCGGCGGGCGCCGTTTGAAGAACTACCTCAAGGTGATGACGCTGGAGGCGCAGACCATCGCGCGGGCTTGCGGCAAGAACCACCTGCACAATCTGGAACCCGAAGACCTGTGTTCGCTGACCATCGAGGCAGCAGCCATGGCCGGGGTGCCTTTGGCTGGAACCAACTGGATTCCGGGCCGGAGTGGCGGCTTCTAAGCTGCCGTCCTTCCGAAAATACAAGTCCGGCAGCGTCAAGATGCTGCCGGACAAATCAAAAAACATAAAGACGACAGGGAGTTATTAAGATGGCGAAAGACCTTGCCAAATGGGCCAAGGATAAGGGCGTCAAATATTTCATGGTTTCCTACACCGACCTGTTCGGTGGGCAGCGGGCAAAGTTGGTGCCGACGGCGGCGATCAATGACATGGCGGTGGATGGGGCCGGTTTCGCCGGTTTCGCCACCTGGCTGGATCTGACGCCCGCGCACCCCGACATGATGGCGGTGCCAGACCCCGAAGCGGCGATACAACTGCCGTGGAAAAAGGAAGTGGCCTGGGTCGCCTCCAATTGCGTGATGGAAGAACAACCCTTGGCACAGGCCCCGCGCAACGTGCTGCGCCGCCTGATCGACGAAGCTGCGAAAGACGGGCTGCGGGTGAAAACCGGGGTGGAGCCGGAGTTCTTCCTCTTGACCCCGGAAGGCGACAAGATTTCCGACCCCTACGACAATGCCGAAAAGCCCTGCTACGACCAGCAGGCGATGATGCGCCAATATGACTGCATCTCGGAAGTCTGCGACTATATGCTGGAGCTGGGCTGGGAGGCCTACCAGAACGACCACGAAGACGCGACCGGCCAGTATGAAATGAACTGGAAGTATGACGACGTTCTTCAAACTGCCGACAAGCACAGCTTCTTCAAGTTCATGATGAAATCGGTGGCCGAAAAGCACGGGCTGCGGGCGACCTTCATGCCGAAGCCCTTCAAGGGGCTGACCGGCTCGGGCTGCCACGCGCATATCTCAGTCTGGAGCTTGGACGGCAAGACCAACGCCTTTGCCGACAAGTCAAAGGAGTTGGGCCTCTCGGACCAAGGCCGCCATTTCCTTGGCGGCATCATGAAGCACGCCAGCGCCTTGGCCGCGATCTGCAATCCGACGGTGAACAGCTACAAGCGCATCAACGCGCCGCGCACCAGCAGCGGGGCCACCTGGGCGCCGAACACGGTGACTTGGACCGGCAACAACCGCACCCATATGGTGCGCGTCCCCGGCCCGGGCCGGTTCGAGTTGCGCCTGCCCGATGGCGCGGCCAACCCTTACCTCATGCAGGCCGTCATTCTGGCGGCGGGTCTGGATGGCGTGCGGTCCAAGGCCGACCCCGGCCGGCGTTATGACATCGACATGTATCAGATGGGCCATACGGTTAAGAACGCGCCGAAACTGCCGCTGAACTTGCTTGATGCCTTGCGCGAATACGACAAGGACAAGACGCTGAAATCCATGATGGGCGACGACTTCTCGGCCGCCTATCTGAAGCTGAAGCACAAGGAATGGAACAGCTACGCCTCGCATTTCTCGAAATGGGAAACCGAGAACACGCTGGACATTTAAGCGCCCAAACAAACCCGCCTTGGGTTCTGATGCGTTCCGCCTTTGATCGGGCGAACCCGACCAAAGGCGGATATCTTTAAGCCCTCTTTCCCCTGTGGCTTATCCCTGACCCCGGAGCAATCCGGGGTCTTCTTTCATGTGCCGTCGCCTGTGCGGGCTGAGTAAGTTTTCGCGGAACATTTCTTGCCTTTGGGTGAACAAATTTTGATGCAAGTCAAGGCGGCGGGAACGACTTGCTGCCATGGTTCGTTGCAAGATCAGCATCATGAAGGAAGCATTGCCATGACCAGCAAGATTCTTTGCCCGACCGATGGAACCGATCATGCCACTGTTGGCGTTCACTTGGCCGTTGAGGTTGCCAAGGCAACCGGCGGGCATCTGACGCTGTGTGTCGTCAATATCGCCCATGGCGGCGCGCGCGGCCCGACCATCAACCACCTGACCGATGAGGAGGCGCGGCAGTTGATGGCCAGTGCCGAGGCCTTGGTCAAGGCGGATGGGCTGACTGATGTCGGCACCGTGGAAATCGTGGCGCGCGAGGCCGCACCGGCGATCACCGCCTATGCCGAACAAAACGGCTATACCCATATCGTCATGGGCACGGGCGACAAGAAGGGGCTGAAGCGTCTGGTGCTGGGGTCGGTCGCGGCCGAAGTGGTCAGCCATGCCCATTGCACGGTGACGGTCGCCCGCTGAAAACAGGCATCTGCCCGAACATCCGGTCCCCCCGCCCATGCGGGCCGGACCGGATTTATTTTCTTTACAGGAAAAAGATTTGACACATACGCAACCCCGATTCTAGCATCTTCGGCAAGGCAGCGCGCGAAACAATCTGCCAGAATCCATCAGCCGGAGGTGTTCATGAAGAAGAGAGTTGCCGTCATCGGTGCGGGTCCGTCGGGGCTTGCCCAGCTGCGCGCGTTCCAGTCTGCCAAGGCCAAAGGGGCGGAAATTCCCGAGGTGGTCTGCTTTGAAAAGCAATCCGATTGGGGCGGGCTTTGGAATTACACCTGGCGCACGGGTCTGGATGAATTCGGCGAGCCGGTGCATTGCTCGATGTATCGCTATTTGTGGACCAACGGCCCGAAGGAAGGTCTGGAATTCGCCGACTATTCCTTTGAGGAACATTTCGGCAAACAGATCGCCAGCTACCCGCCGCGTGCGGTCATGGTGGATTACATCGAAGGCCGGGTGAAAAAGGCCGGGGTGCGCGACTGGATCCGTTTCTGCACCACCATCCGCATGGTGAAATACAACGAGGCCAAGGGCAATTTCACCGTCACCGCGCATGATCTGAAAGCCGACCGGATGTATGACGAGGAATTCGATCATGTGATCGTCGCCTCAGGCCATTTCTCGGTGCCGAACGTGCCGGAATACCCCGGCTTCGACAAGTTCAACGGCCGCGTGCTGCATGCCCACGACTTCCGCGACGCGCGCGAGTTCAAGGGCAAGGATCTCTTGTTGCTCGGCTCCTCCTATTCCGCCGAGGACATCGGCAGCCAGTGCTGGAAATACGGCGCGAAGTCGATCACGGTGGCCTATCGCAATGCGCCGATGGGCTTTGACTGGCCCGACAACTGGAAAGAGGTTCCCGCGCTGGAACGGGTGGACGAGGACACCGCCTATTTCAAGGATGGCACATCGAAGAAGGTCGATGCGATCATTCTTTGCACCGGCTACAAGCACCACTTCCCCTTCCTGCCCGACGATCTGCGGCTGAAAACCGCGAACCGTCTGGCAACGGCAGACCTCTATAAAGGGGTGGTTTACGCCCACAATCCCAAGATGTTCTATCTGGGCATGCAGGACCAGTGGTTCACCTTCAACATGTTCGACGCACAAGCCTGGTGGGTGCGCGATGCGATCATGGGGCGGATTGCCGTTCCGACCGACAAGAAAGCCATGCTCAAGGATGTGGCCGACCGGGTGGCGGGCGAGGATGCGGGCCAAGATGCGCATGACGCCATCCATTATCAGGCCGATTACGTCAAGGAACTGGTGGCCGAGACGGACTATCCGTCCTTCGATGTTGACGGCGCTTGCGAGGCCTTCTTTGAATGGAAGGAACACAAAAAGGCCGACATCATGGCCTTCCGCAACCATGCCTACAAATCGGTCATCACCGGCACCATGGCCCCTGTCCACCATACGCCGTGGAAGGACGCGCTGGAGGATTCGCTGGAAAGCTATCTGAAGAACTAAGACCCTCGGCCTTGCCTGACGGCCCCCGGCGCCAACCCGGGGGCCGTTTCTCGTTGTAAATTCAGGCCGGGGCCGAATTTTCAGGAAACATTTTTTCGCCCATGTGAAATTTTTCTCGCCATGTGTGCATTCACATGCTTTCCTTGCGGCATCCGGTCGCAGGCGCAAAGCCTGCAAGGCCGAGACGCAGCAGGAAAGGGACCATCCGCCCGAAACCGGGCGACAAAACCAAGTCAAAGCGCGGAGGGGGTGGGGTGACTGCCTGAAACATCCGCCGGATCAACAGGAGAACAGGGAAATGACGAAAGAAACGGGTTCGGGCCAGATGGTCCGGGCGCTGGATTGGAAGGGGGCTTTCTGGGTCGCGGCCGGTGTGCCGCCTCTGGTGCTTTTCTCCATCGGCGGGATTGCAGGCACGACCGGGAAACTGGCCTTTGCAGTCTGGATGATCTCGATGGTCATGGGGTTTCTGCAAAGCTTCACCTATGCCGAAATGGCGGGCATGTTCGGCAATAAATCGGGCGGCACCTCGGTTTATGGTGCGACTGCGTGGCTGCGCTATTCCAAGCTGATCGCGCCCTTGTCTGTGTGGTGCAACTGGTTCGCCTGGTCGCCCGTGCTGTCCTTGGGCTGTGCCATTGCGGCCGGTTACATCCTGAACGCCCTGTTCCCGATCCCCTTGGCCGAAAGCCAGCAGGTGGTGGATTGGATTGCGGCCAATATCGCCAATTACACCGCCGAAACCCAATCGGTCATCGACTATATGGCCGCCAATGCTGGCGTTGCTGCCGATGAGGCCATCAAGGCCGTCGCGGCCACGGATGGCGTTGCGGCCCTGACCCCGTGGTTCCGTGGCTATGAGGCGTTCAACATCGCCGTTCCCGGCCTTGGCACCTTGCATTTCAACTCCACCTTCCTGATCGGTGTGGTCCTGATGCTCATCATCCTGTTCATTCAGGAACGCGGCATCTCCTCCACCGCCTCGGCGCAAAAGGTGCTGGCGATCATCGTGCTGATCCCGCTTCTGCTGGTCGGTCTTGTGCCGATCTTCACTGGCGCGATCGACAGCATGAACGTCACCAACCTGCTGCCCCCCACCGCCGCCTATTCCGGCGTCGATGGTGACTGGAGCATTGGCGGCTGGACGCTGTTCCTTGGTGGTCTTTATATCGCCGCATGGTCGACCTACGGCTTTGAAACCGCCGTCTGCTATACGGCGGAACTGAAAGACCCCAAGCGCGACACCTTCCGCGCGATCTTCTATTCGGGGCTTCTCTGCGCGGTGTTCTTCTTCCTGATTCCCTACTCGTTCCAAGGGGTCTTGGGCATGGAAGGCATGCTTGCCACGGGGATCGTGGATGGCACCGGCGTTGGTGAGGCGCTGGGCAACATGATCGGCGGCGGGCCGGTCATCACGCAGATCTTCGTGATCCTGATGATCCTTGCCTTGTTCCTTGCCATCATGACCGCGATGGCAGGCTCGTCGCGCACGCTGTATCAAGGTTCGCGCGATGGCTGGCTGCCGAAATACCTCGGCTCGGTCAACAGCCACGGCGCGCCGTCCAAGGCGATGTGGACCGACTTTACCTTCAACGTCATCCTTCTGGCGCTGGCCTCGGACGTTGCGGGCTACTTCTATGTGCTGGCGATTTCGAACGTCGGCTACATCATGTTCAACTTCCTGAACCTGAATGCCGGCTGGATTCACCGCATCGATTCGGCGCATCTCGACCGGCCGTGGAAGGCGCCGAGCTGGCTGATCGGGGTCAACACGATTCTTGCCTTCATCAATGCCCTCTTCCTGGGCGCCGGGGCCAAGGTCTGGGGCTATGAAAACGCGCTCTGGTCGGGTCTGATCTTTGCGGCCTTCATCATCCCGGTGTTCTGGTATCGCCATTACTTGCAGGATGGCGGCAAGTTCCCGAAAGAGGCTTATGATGATCTGGGCCTGAAAGAGGGCGATTTGGGCGAGAGGAAGGCTGGTATGCTGCCCTATCTTGCCCTTGTGGCAGGGGCCGCGGTGGTCTTGTGGGCCAACTGGTTCTTCGTGTTGCCCGCCTAAGATCGGTTAACAGATGAAATTTTCGGCAAGGGGCTGCTCACGCGGCCCCTTTTCGCTGATATGTTTTCTCAGAAGAAAAATACTTGCACTTCATTATTGATTTTTGGCGAGAAGCCCAACAGACTTGGCCAAAATCATAACCTTTCAGGGAGACCGCAGATGACCAATTCCTGGCGTTTTTCGACGCTCGCCGATCGCCACCGCGCGCTTGGCTCCAATCTTGAAGACTGGTCGGGCATGGGCACCGCCTGGTCTTACTCCAAGGGCGACCCGAATGCCGAATATATGGCAATCCGCACCAAGGCGGGGCTGATGGATGTCTCGGGCCTGAAAAAGGTGCATATCACCGGCCATGCCGCCTCCCATGTGATCGACCGCGCCACCACCCGCGACCCCGAAAAGATCGCGCCCGGCAAGTCGGTTTATGGCTGCATGCTGAACGACGCGGGCAAGTTCGTGGACGATTGCATCATCTACCGCATGGGGCCGAACAGCTATACCGTCGTCCATGGCTCGGGTCTGGGGCATGAGCAGTTGACCATGGCCGCCACGGGCCGCGATGTCTCGATCCGCTTTGACGACAACCTGCATGACCTGTCTTTGCAGGGGCCTTTGGCGGTGGATTATCTGGAAAAGCACATCCCCGGCGTCCGCGCGCTGCCCTATATGGGCCACATGCCGGCGATGCTCTTTGGCAAGCCGATCACCCTGTCGCGCACCGGCTATACCGGCGAGCGCGGCTATGAAATCTTCGTGCGCGGTCAGGACGCGGGCGAGGTTTGGGACCGTATCCTTGAGGAAGGCGCGTCGATGGGCATCATCCCCTGCCGCTTTACCACACTGGATATGCTGCGCGCGGAAAGCTACCTTCTCTTCTTCCCCTTCGACAATTCCGAGATGTATCCCTTTGAAAACGAAGGCCCGGGCGACACCCTGTGGGAGCTGGGCCTTGACTGGACCGTGACCAAGGGCAAGACCGGTTTCCGTGGCGCCGAAGAACATTACCGGTTGCAAGGCAAGGAGCGCTTCAAGATCTCGGGCCTGAAGTTCGAAGGCAAGAATGTGCCGGGCAACGCGCCGATCTTCAAGGATGGCAAGAAGATCGGCGTCGTCACCCAGCCGATGTATTCGCCCCTGAACGATTGGGTCGTGGCCATTGCCCGGCTGCCGGTCGATTGCGCCAACAACGGCACCGAGGTTGAGGTGCGTTGCGGCACCCATGGCCCGATGAAGGCGGTTTCGGCCGCGCTGCCGTTCTATGACGTCGAGAAAAAGCGCCGCACGGCCAAGGACTAAGGCACTCTCACAGGCCGGGGCCGGTCGGAGCGGACAGCGGCCCCGGCCTGTGAGCATTCCCGCGATCCAACAGGTTTTCACACCCATGACAAAGACCGACTTTCCACCCTCGATAAAAAGCCGTCCCGTCTATGGCGTGCTTGAACCGCGCCCGGGGGCCATGCACCTGATCGTCGCCGATGGCGAAGGGGCTGAAGCCGTGGCCGATCTGGCCGCAAAAGACCCCGGTCTTCTGCCGAAAGCCCATATCCTTTACACCGCAGGCCCGAACGGCACCGATCTGTGGGACAAGGTCGCCGCGCTAGGTGCGCGACAGACGCAAAAGGCGGCCTCGCTCCCGACGCTGCTGTTCCGCCTCGCCCGCGTTCTGCAAGATACCCCCATGGGCGCGCAAATCTACCTGACCGGCTCCGAAGGGCTGATGGGGCAGGCCGAGCGGGACATCTGCGCCTTGGGCTATCCGCGCCTTGACATTCAGACCGAACATCGCGGGTCCACCGTGCGCCGCGTGCAATGCGTGCATTGCAAGGGCTTTACCGAAAACGTGAAAACCGATCCCTTTCAGTGCAGCCATTGCGGCTTGCACCTTTTCGTGCGCGACCATTACTCGCGCAGGCTCGCGGCGTTTCAAGGCGTGAATATTGATGCGGAAGACAAGGGGCAAATTCCCCCGGCGGTGGAGCGGTTCAAATGAGCGGTGGCGCAAAACTTCACGTCCGCGTGGCCGAGGTGACCCGCATCAATGACCTTATCACCCGCTTCCGCTTTGTCGCCCGTGACGGTGGTGAATTGCCCGCTTTTTCCGGTGGAGCGCATACGGTTGTCGAAATGGACGACCACGGCACCCGCCGCCTGAACCCCTATTCCCTGATGTCCGACCCCGAGGACCGCTCTGCCTATGAGATTTCCGTACGCCGCGACGATCAGGGCCGGGGTGGTTCGCTTTACATGCACCAACATGTGAAACCTGGGATGGAGATGGTATTGGGCTATCCCGTCAACCTGTTCCCGCTCGACAATCGTTCGCGCAAGCACCTGTTCCTTGCAGGCGGCATCGGCATCACGCCCTTCCTTGCCATGTCCAAGCAACTGACGCGCTTTGCGGGCCGGTTTGAACTCCATTACGCCGCCCGCAACCCCGCCTTGGCCGCCTATGCCGACGACCTGAAGGCCCAACACGGCGACCGGGTGAACCTCTATTTCGATGACCTTGGCCAGCAAATGCCCTTGGCCGAAATCCTTGCCCGCCAACCCATCGGCACGCATCTGTATTGCTGCGGGCCAAAGGGCATGCTGAATTGGGTCCGCAAAACCGCCGAAACCTCGGGCTGGCCCAGCCATGCCGTGCATTTCGAGGAATTCACCGCCCCCGGCACCGGCGCGCCCTTTGCGGTGGAACTCGCCGCCTCGCAAAAGACCATCACCGTCGGCCCCACCCAATCGCTGTTGGAGGCGATGGAGGCCGCAGGCGTCGATGCCCCCTACCTCTGCCGCGGCGGAGCCTGTGGGCAATGCGAAACCAATGTCGTCAAATGCGATGGCCATATCGACCACCGCGACCATTGGCTGTCACCCGAAGAAATGGCCAGCAACACCAAAATCATGCCCTGCGTCAGCCGCTTTACCGGCAAGACGCTGGTCATCGACCGCTAGGAGCGCCCCATGAGCCTTGATTTCAAATACGGCTTTGACGACTTCTTCCGCGATGAGACCTTCGTGGATGATTTCACCTACCGCAATTCGCCCGCCAACATCCGGCGCTTTCCGTTCCCCTTCGACCGTGACGATTACATGTATTCGGTCAACATGGAGCCGCATGTGCCGGGCCGCAAAGGCTCGGTCTTTGAACACACCTTCGATGTCGACGAGCATTACCTGTCCGAAATGCGCGACCGCGCACGCGTGCTGGCCGCCGATCCGCTGCGCTGCCAAAGCCTGCCGCATATGACCCTTGCCGGATGGGATCTTCTGGAACTCATCATGGAGACCAAGGCCCGCGAATACCCGCAGTGGTTTTCGCTGACCAAGGACGGCAACCGCTGGCACTGGATCAACCGCCCGCTTGGCATCGACCAGAAGTTCACCTTCCTTGACGAATCCACCCTGCCTTATGGCCCGCTGGAATACATCACGCGGCAAACGCAGGGCGATTTCACGCTGCAAGACGAACGCGAAGGCACGCTCTGGGTCGATGCGGGCATGGTGACGACGCAGGCCGACTGGTCTTTGGATTTCGACATCGGCATGAATTTCCACGAATGGCACGCGCCGGTGCCCTTGGCCCATGAAAAGGGCATCTTCGACCGGGCGCTGAAGTTCCTGTTGAAACTGCAACACGGCGCGCCCGTGCGGCGCTTCAACTGGACGATGACGGCAAACCCGCTTTTGGACACCGCGCCGGAAACCTACCCCGACTGGGGCTATATGCGCACCCAGCTTAATCAGGACAACATGGGGTCCATGATGCACCTGCGGGTGGAGTTGCAGACGCTTTATCGCCTGCCCCGGTCAAACGCGATTGCCTTCGACATCCGCGCTTACCTTGGCAAGTTCGAGGAGCTGGTGCAGGTGCCGAAATGGGGCCGCCGGTTGCACCGCGTGGTGCGCGACATCCACCCCGAACTGGCCACCTACAAGGGCTTTATCCGCAACCGCGATGCCATGGCGGAATGGTTGTCGACATATGATGACGGCGCGCCCACTTCTCCGGGCTGGTGGCCCGAGGATTAAAAGGGGGACTGGACATGCCCGCAAACGGCCCCTTGCGTCTGGGTTTTCTGATGTTCCCGGGCTTCCCGATGGCCTGCCTGACCTCGGCCATCGAACCCCTGCGGGCGGCCAATGAGATCATGGGCCGCACCGAATTCGTCTGGCGGCTGGTGGCGGAAACCCGTGCTCCGGTGCGGTCCTCTGCCGAGGTGCGGTTCGAACCCGATGTGACGCTGGCCGAGGCCGAGGGGCTGGATCAGCTTTACCTCCTCGCACCCCCCACCGCCGAATTCACCGACCCCCGCCATGGGCCTGCCCGCCTGCGCTGGCTTGACCGCACCGGGCTGACGCTGGGCGCATTTTCGGGCGGGATCTTTCCCTTGGCCCGCGCGGGGTTGATGGAAGGGCGCGGCTGTTCTGTGCATTGGTGCTATGAGGCCGCCTTCAAGGCCGAGTTTCCCGATGTGACCGCCTCCGAGGCGGTGATCCTGCGCGACAAACGTCGGGTGACGGCCTCGGGCGCGGGGGCGGTCTTTGACCTGATGCTGCGGCTGATCGAGGACCGTCTTGGCCGTCAATGCATGACCGAGGTGGCCTGCTGGTTCCAGCACCCCTTTGTGCGCGATGAAGACGCCAGCCAGAAGGTGCCGGTTGCCCGCACCGCTGGCACGGCTGACCGGCTGACCCCGCCCATTCGCGCGGCGATCCGGCTCTTTGAAACCCATGTCGAAGACCCGCTCCGCATCCCTGACGTCGCCGCCGCCGTCGAGATGTCGGGCCGCCACTTTGAGCGCCTCTTCAAGCGCGAAACCGGACAAAGCCCCCTGCGCTATTATCGCCATCTGCGGCTGTCAAAGGCCCGGCAGAGGGTGCTTTATTCCAATGATTCCTTCCGCGAGATCGCGGTTTCGGTCGGATACCCGACCCCGGCACCGATGGCGCGGCATTATCAGGAATTGTTCGGCGTCAGCCCCAAGGATGAACGGCGACTGGCCAGCGGGTTAAGCCATCTGTCCTCGGCCGCCGAATAGACCTTAGCGCAAGTCGCGCAGATATTGGCGCAGCAGTTTTTCCAGCTTGGCCGCCCCCAAAGGCGCCATGGCCTTGGTGTGTTCATGGCTGATGCTTTCATCCGACATGCCGGCGGCCATATTGGTGATGGTGGAAATCGCGGCGACCTTCAGGCCTAGGAAGCGGGCCAGAATGACCTCGGGCACGGTGGACATGCCGACGGCATCGCCGCCAAGGATCTTGATCGCCCGGATTTCGGCCGGAGTTTCGAACGAAGGGCCGGAATACCAAGTGTAGACGCCCTCGGGCAAGGTAACGCCAACCGCCTGAGCCGCAGCCCGCAAGGCGGCCCGCAGATCAGGATCATGCGCGGTGGTCATCGGCACAAAGCGCGCGTCGGTCTTTTCCCCGATCAGCGGGTTCAGGCCGGAAAAGTTGATATGGTCATTCAACAGCATCAGATCGCCGGGCTGGATATCCGCGCGCAAGGACCCTGCCGCATTGGTGGCAATCAGGTGATCCGCACCAAGCGCCTTGAGCAGTTCCAGCGCCGGGCGCATCGCCGCCGGGTTACCGTTTTCATAATAATGCTCCCGCGCGCCAAAGACCGCGACGCGAATACCTTCCAGCGTGCCGATATGCAGGTTCGGATTGTGACCCGAAACGCCCACATGCGGGAAACCGGGCAGATCGGCATAGGGAATGGCGACGCCCTCGACCGCATGGGCCAGATGGCCAAGGCCCGAGCCGAGGATCAGGCCGAGTTTGACCGGTTCAGTTCCGGCGCGGGTTTGGACGGTTTGCAGCAGATCAGTCATCGGTTGGTCCTGCGTTTCCGGCAGGACCGGGGGTTTCACACCCCCGGACCCCCGTGGGATATTTGGGCAGAGAGGATGGGCTTAGCGTTCTTTCACATAAGGCTCGCCCCCTGCGCGGGGCGGGATGGCCTTGCCGACAAAGCCTGCGAGGACGAGGACCGTCAGCACATAGGGCAGCGCGTCGAGCATGGAGACGGGCACCTTGCGGCCGACGACGGATTCCACGACGTCGGGGCGCAGGGCGAGGGCTTGGAAGAAGCCAAAGAGCATAGTCGCGCCCAGGGCCTGCCAAGGCCGCCATTTGGCGAAGATCAGCGCGGCGAGCGCGATATAACCACGACCGGCGGTCATCTCACGGCCAAATCCCGCTTGCAGCGCGGTGGCCATATAGGCCCCGGCAATGCCGCAGAGGATGCCGGTGATCATCACGGCGGCAAAGCGCAGGCCCTTGACCGAAACGCCTGCGGTATCAACCGAGGCCGGGTTTTCGCCAACCGCGCGCAGGCGCAGGCCAAAGCGGGTGCGGTAGAGGAGCCACCATGTGAAGGGCACGAAAGCCAGTGCGGCATAGACGAGGATCGAATGGCCCGAGATCACCTCGTAATAAAGCGGCCCAAGCACCGGCACGCCTTGCAGGCTTTCGGCAAAGGGCAGGGTGATCGGATTAAAGCGTCCGCCTTCGGTAAGCGGCGGCGTGCGCCCGCCCTGACCGAACAGCGCCTGCGCGATCAGCACCGTGATGCCGGAGGCAAGGAAGTTCAGCGCCACGCCGGAAATCAGTTGATTGCCCCGGAAGGTGATCGAGGCGATGCCATGCAGGATCGCGAAGATCATCGAGCCGGCAATTGCCGCCAGAAGGCCGATCCAGACCGATCCGGTCAGGGCGGCAACCGCGCCCGCACTCATCGCGGCCATCAGCATCTTGCCTTCCAGCCCGATGTCGAAGATGCCTGCGCGTTCGGAGTAAAGCCCGGCGAGGCAGGCAAGGAGAAGCGGCGTGCCAAGGCGCAGGGTGCTGTCGAGCAGTTGCAAAAGCGTTGCGTAATCCATCACGCGGCTCCTTTCGCAGGCATGGGCGCGCGGAACAGGGTGAAGATGCGGATCAGCAGCATGCGAACCATGTAATCCAAGGCGCCGGTGAACAGGATCACCAGACCCTGCACCACGGTTCGGAGTTCGATCGGGATTTTGGTCCAAAGCCCCAGTTCCGCACCACCCTGAAACAGAAAGCCAAAAAGCACCGCCGCCAAGACCACCCCGACCGGGTGGTTGCGGCCCATGAGCGCCACGGCGATGCCGATGAAGCCCGCACCCGAGGCCGAGTTCTGCAACAGCCGTTCTGCCTCGCCCATGACGTTGTTGATTGCCATCAGCCCGGCAAGGCCACCTGACAAGAGCATGGCGATCATGGTGATGCGGAAGGCGTTGATGCCCGCGTATTGCGCTGCCGCCCCCGGCTTGCCAAAGGCGCGGATCTGATAGCCAAGCCGCGTGCGCCACAGGATCGCCCAGACCGTCCAAGCGGCGGCCAGTGCGATCAGGAAGGTCACGTTTGCCGGCACGTCCTTGGTAAAGATCAGGTTGAAACCGGGGATCTGGTTCAGCGTCGGCAGGTTCGTTGCCTCGGGGAAGTTGGCGGTAGCGGGGTCCATCTGACCCTCGGGGCGCAGCACGTCGACCAGCATGAACACCATCAGAGAGGCGGCGATATAGTTGAACATGATCGTCGTGATGACGATATGGCTGCCGCGTTTGGCTTGCAGATAGGCCGGGATGGCCGCCCAAGCCGCGCCAAAAAGGGCGGCACCCAAGGCGGCCCCAATCAGCGCCAGCGACCAATGCGGCCAAGGGATGAACAGGCAAGCCAGGGCGACGCCAAGCCCCCCAAGCTGGGCCTGCCCCTCACCGCCGATGTTGAACAGGCCGGCATGGAAGGCAATCGTCACGGCAAGGCCGGTGAAGATGAAGCTGGTGGTGTAGTAAAGCGTATAGCCCCAGCCGTAGGATGACCCCACAGCCCCGGTGACCATGACGTTCAGCGCCTCCATCGGGTCTTGGCCAATGGCGAGGATGACAAGCGCGGAAATCACGGCGGCGAGCAACAGGCTGACCAAGGGCACAAGGGCAACATCGGCCCATTTCGGCAAACGGTCCATCATGCGGCCCCTTTGTTCATGCCCGCCATCAGCAGGCCAAGTTCGCGTTCGTCGGTCTTGTCGGGCGCGCGTTCGCCCATGATCTGCCCGTCGAACATGACGGCGATCCGGTCGGAAAGGGACATGATTTCATCCAGTTCGACCGAGACCAGCAGCACGGCCGTGCCTGCATCGCGCAGGGCGACGATCTGTTTGTGGATGAATTCGATGGCACCAATGTCAACGCCGCGCGTCGGCTGCCCGATGAGCAGAAGCGCGGGGTGGCGTTCCATCTCGCGTGCCACCACGATCTTTTGCTGGTTGCCGCCGGAAAACGATTTGGCGGGCAGGGAAGCTATCGGCGGGCGCACGTCAAAGGTGGCCATCTTCTTTTCGGTGTCGGCAATCAGCGCGGCATTGTCCATGAACAGCGCGTTTTTCTGATAGGCCGGATCGTTGTGATAGCCCAGCGCGATGTTTTCCCAAGCCGCGAAATCAAGGATCAGCCCGTGGTGGTGGCGGTCCTCGGGGACATGGGCGATTCCTGCGGCACGGCGCGATTGGCCATCGGCACCCTTGCCTGACAGCGGCAGATCGGCGCCCTTCATGGTGATTTGGCCGGTCGCCCTTGCCATGCCGCCAAGGGCCGCCAGCAATTCCGACTGGCCATTTCCGGCCACCCCGGCGATGCCGAGGATTTCGCCTGCCCGGATGTCAAAGCTGACACCCTTTAGCCGTTCAACGCCGTGGTCGTCCTTCACGCGCAGGTCTTTCACCGACAGCACCACATCGCCGGGTTTCGCGGGGGCCTTTTCGACCTCCAGAAGAACCTTGCGACCCACCATCAGCTCTGCCAGCGATTCCGGGCTGGTCTCGGCGGTCTTGACCGTTGCCACCATGGTGCCGCGCCGCATGACGCTGACGTTGTCGGTCGCCTCCATGATCTCGCGCAGCTTGTGGGTGATGAGGATCACGGTCTTGCCCTGTTCCTTCAACCCGCGCAGGATACGGAACAGGTGATCGGCCTCATCCGGCGTCAGAACGCCGGTGGGCTCATCCAGAATAAGAATATCGGCCTGCCGATAGAGCGCCTTCAGAATCTCCACCCGCTGCTGGTGGCCCACGGAAAGATCTTCGATCAGCGCATCCGGGTCTACATCCAGCTCATATTCGCGGGCGAGATCCGCCAGCACCTTGCGGGCGCGGCTGATCGAGGTGTTCAGCATCGGGCCATCCTCGGCCCCGAGGATCACGTTTTCCAGCACGGTGAAATTCTGCACCAGCTTGAAATGCTGGAACACCATGCCGATACCGGCGCGGATGGCGCTTTGGCTGTCGGGGATCGGGGTGAGATTGCCGTTGATGAAGATCTGCCCGGCGTCGGCCTTGTAGAACCCGTACAGGATCGACATCAGGGTCGACTTGCCCGCGCCGTTTTCACCGATGATGCCATGGATGGTGCCGCGTCGCACGGCGATGTTGATATCCTTGTTGGCCTGCACAGGCCCAAAGGATTTTGAAATGCCTTTTAGTTCAATGGCATATTGGGCGTCGCCCATGCGCATCACTCCCCGTCTGGAAACGCCGGACCCGTCCACTTTGCGCGGCTTCGACAGCGGGGCCCTTTGAAGAATATGCCGCGCCCGGATCACAGGCGCGGCACGTGTCAGACCGGATTGGCCTTAGAACTGGGCAGCCGGGCAGGTGTTGTCGGACATGTAGTCATGCACGACGATTTCGCCCGACTTGATCTTGGCGGCAGCGGCATCAACTGCGGCGGCCATTTCCGGGGTCACGAGGGCGGCGTTATGCTCGTCCATCGCGTAGCCGACGCCGTCATTGGCCAGACCCATGACATTGATGCCGGAGGTCAGGTTTTCACCTTCCTTGAAGGCTTCATAGACGGCATTGTCGACGCGCTTCAGCATCGAGGTCAGAACCTTGCCGGGGTGCATGTAGTTCTGGTTGCTGTCCACGCCGATCGACAGGATGCCTTCGTCCGCCGCGGTTTGCAGAACGCCCACGCCGGTGCCGCCAGCGGCCGCATAGATCACATCCGCGCCTTGGGCTTTCTGGGCCTTGGCCAGTTCGGCACCCTTCACCGGGTCATTCCAGGCGGCGGGGGTGGTGCCGGTCATGTTCAAGACAACCTTGGCATCCGCCTTGGCGGCCAGAACGCCCTGGGCATAGCCGCAGCCGAATTTGCGGATCAGCGGAATGTCCATGCCGCCGATGAAGCCGACGGTCCCGGTTTTCGAGGCCATGCCGGCCATCATGCCGACGAGATACGAGCCTTCATGCTCGTTGAAGACCACCGATTTCACGTTCGGCTGGTCCACGACCATGTCGACGATGGCGAATTTGGTGTTCGGGAAATCGGGGGCAACCTTGTTCAGCACATCGCCAAAGGCAAAGCCGGTCATGACGACGGGGTTGGCCCCTGCTTCGGCCAGACGGCGCAGCGCCTGCTCGCGCTGGGCTTCGTCCTGCATTTCCAATTCTTTGTAGGTGCCGCCGGTTTCGGCTTTCCAACGCTCGGCACCGCCAAACGCGGCTTCGTTGAAGGATTTGTCGAACTTGCCGCCAAGATCGAAGATGATCGCGGGTTCGGCGGTGGCAACACCTGCGGTCAGGGCAAGGGTCGCGGCAGCGCCTGCGAGATGTTTCATCAGAGTCATAGGTGTTCTCCCGGTTATACTGTCATGCCCCTCCGTCAGGACCGCAGCAGCCGGGTGCGGAAGGATCGCCGACAGTTTAGGTCGGAAGGTTGCGAAAGGGTCAACAGGAATCTGTGAGGTGCCGGGATGGCATCGGGTTTCACGGCCTTGCCACGCGTCTGGCGGGTTATTGGTCTGATCTTGGTTCCATTAAGGTTCTGACCAAGATCAGCGCGTTGTCGGTGGTGCCGTCCGGGCGCTGATAATAGCCGCGACGTTTTCCCGCAGGGCTGAAACCGATGGCGGCATAAAGGGCGCGTGCGGCGTCATTGCTGGCGGCAACCTCAAGAAAGGCCGATTCGGCGCCTTGATGCCGCGCCCTGTCAAGAAAACCCTGGGCCAGCCTGCGGCCAAGGCCCTGCCGACGCGCAGCAGGGGCCACGGCGATGGTCAAAAGCTCTGCCTCGCCCGCGACCACCCGACCCAGCAGGAATCCGCCGGGTTCGGTCAAGGCAAAGCAAAACGGGCTGGCAAGAAGGTCGGCAATTTCGGCCTCGGACCACGGCCGTGGGGTGGTGAACGCGATCGCATGCAAGCGGGCCATTTCGGCGGCGGTCATCTCGACAGCGGGGATCATGGCACGGGGTCGGGCAGGAGCACCGGCGGCGGATCGGCGGGAGGGGCAGCATCGGCCCCCCGCAGGTAGAAGGGGGCCGGGCGGGCTTGTGGCAAGGGGCGGGTGGCCGCGATAAGGGCAATCGCCTCGGCCAAGGGGTGGGCCGGGGGCAGGGCATCGGGGCCGGCCGCAGAGCCTGTGGTGAACGCGGTCGCCAGTGCCTGCGGCAGGTCGGGCAGGGCGATCAGCCGCGCGGTCGGGGTCGCGGTGCCAAACTCCTGCACATAGGCCTCCTCGCGGCGGGCGTCTTCGATCACCGTAAGGGGGTGGGGCAGACCATAGGCCAGCGCCTCCAACCGGGTGACGCCGATGGCCGGAATTCCCAGACCCAAGGCAAGCCCCCGCGCGGCGGCCACCGCGATGCGTACCCCGGTGAAATTGCCGGGGCCGGTGCCGACGGCAAGCCGCGTCAGATCGTCCCAGCCGAGACCGGCCTCGGCCAGAAGACCCTCCAGAAGCGGCAAGAGCCGTTCTGCCTGACCTTTGTCCATCGGTTCAAGGCGCGACAGCAGCGTGCCGTCGGGCAAAAGCAAAGCGGCGGCGCAATGCGCCGCCGATGTGTCAAGTGCCAGAACCGTTTCAGGCCGCAACCGGACGCACCTCGGTCACTTCGGGGATATAGTGACGCAGCAGGTTCTCGATTCCCATTTTCAGTGTCAGGGTCGAGGAGGGGCAACCCGCGCAGGCGCCCTTCATGTGCAGATAGACGACACCCCGGTCAAAGCCGTGGAAGGTGATGTCGCCACCATCCTGTGCCACCGCCGGGCGCACGCGGGTATCCAGCAATTCCTTGATCTGCTTGACGATATCGCTATCCGGCCCCTCATGTGCCTGATGCGCGGCGGCCTGTTCGCCCGTGATGACCGGCTGGCCGGACTGGAAATGCTCCATGATCGCGCCAAGGATCGCGGGCTTGATATGGCCCCAATCCACGGCATCGGTCTTGGTCACCGTCACGAAATCGGTGCCGAAAAACACGCCCGTCACGCCCGAAACCGCGAAAATCCGGGTGGCAAGCGGCGATTTGCCTGCCGCTTCGGCAGATGGGAAATCGGCGGTGCCCAGTTCCAGAACGGACTGGCCGGGCAGGAACTTCAGCGTCGCCGGGTTGGGCGTGGATTCGGTCTGGATGAACATCTGTGGTATCTCCGACAGTTCATGTCGGATATGCGCCCGAGGGGGCGCAGAGTCAAGGTTTGGGCCTGAGGATTGTCGGTCAATCCTGCGTGTTGAAATCGCTGAAATGCTGGTCAAGCGCATCGTGCGAAGCCTGCGTTGACGCGTCGAGCGGCCGCGCATGGCTGCCCGGTTCAGGTGATGCTTTCCAGCCGTTCCTTGCTCATCTCGCCCGGCACGATGGTGATCGGGATCGGCAGGCTGGCCGAATTGCGCGACATTTGCGTGACCAAGGGGCCGGGGCCCGATTTGTCATTGCCCGCCCCCAGCACCAAGACCCCGATTTCCGGGTCTTCGCGGACTTGGGCCAGGATCTCGGTCGCGGGGTCGCCTTCACGGATCACCAATTCGGGGTTCACCCCCTTCTTGTCGCGCATCCATTTGGCAAAAACTTCGAAATGCGCCTCGATCCGTTCGCGCGCTTCGGCCCGCATCAGATCGCCTACACCGATCCAGCCCTGAAAATCTTCGGGCCGCAGGATGGACAGAATCTGCACGCCACCACCGGTATGAGAGGCCCTGAGCGCAGCGAAGCGCATGGCGTTCAGGCATTCGCGGCTGTCGTCCAGCACAACGAGAAACTTGCGCATAATCTCTCCCCTTTAGGTCGAGTATTGCCGACCGGGCAGATTCTGGCAAGCACCCAGCGGTGTCGCGGAGTTTCGCAAAACCCGGGCCCGGAAAATCGGAACTTTCCGGGCCAGCGCCTTAGCGGTTCGATGCGGCCCAATCCCAATAAAGCGCACGCGCGCGGCTCGCCATCGCATGGGATTTATAGGCCACATCGTCAAACCGGCTGACACGGCTGACCTTGTTGAAGTTGCCGGTCAGGAACACTTCATCGGCGGCGCGCACCTCGTCAAAGGTGATGACCTTTTCTACCACCTCGACCCCATCGGCGCGCAGGTTCTTGATGTGACGCGCGCGGGTCAGACCGGCAAGGAAGGTGCCGTTCGGGATCGGGGTAAAGGCGACGCCATCCTTCACGATGAACACATTGGCCGTGGCGCTTTCGGCGACATTGCCATTGGCGTCCGCCACCAGCGCGTTCTGAAAGCCCTTGCGCCGTGCCTCGGCGATCATCCGGTAATTGTTGGGATAAAGGCAGCCCGCCTTGGCGTTGGTCACATTGTCGGCCAAGACCGGGCGGCGGAAACTGGTGGTGGTCAGCGTCGTGGTGTTGTCAGGGGTCGACATCGGGATTTCTTCAAGGCAAAGCGCAAAGCCGGTGTAATCGGCATGCGGGCCAAGGCCATAGCCGTCATCCTCGACCCCCCAATACATCGGGCGGACGTAAAGCGCGGCGGTCTTGTCATAAAGCTTGAAGCCATCGCGCGCGATGCCTTCGATCTCTTGCGCGGCCATGGTCGGCGTCAACAGCATCGCTTCGGCAGAGCGGTTCACCCGGGCCGAATGCAGGTCCAGATCGGGCGCCATGCCGTCGAAATACCGCGCGCCGTCAAACACGGTGGAGCCAAGCCAGGACCCATGATCGGCCGCCCGCATGACGGGGATATTGCCCTCATGCCATTTGCCTTCGAAAAAGGTGCGGATGTTGATGCCCGATGCCATGAGTGCCTCCTGATTTGCGGCGGAGTTAAGCAGGGGAGGCCGGAAAGGGGAAGGGGCAGAGTGCCGCAAGGGCCGCGATGCCGTGCGGCAGAATGTGCGGCAGAAGAGACAGATTGCCCGCCGGAGCGCAGGAAGGCGCCTCCGGCGGGAGTATTTCAAAAGGCGCAAATGCCTTGGCGCCGCAGCTCTTGGCCTATCGCCGCGAGCGGATCATGCCCATGATGTCATAAACCTTGTCGACGATCGGGCGGGCCAGCGCCTCGGCACGGTCGGCCCCCGCGCCGAGAATCCGGTCGATCTCGGCGGGATCTTTCATCAGCCGGTTCATCTCGGTGGTGATCGGCGACAGCTTGGCCACCGCCAGATCGGCCAGAGCGGGCTTGAAGGTGCCGAACTGCGCGCCGGCATATTCGGCGACCACCTGATCGACCGTCTGCCCCGACAGGGCGGCGTAGATGTTGACAAGGTTCCGCGCCTCGGGCCGGTCTTTCAGTCCTTCGACGCTGTCGGGTAGCGGCTCGGGGTCGGTCTTGGCCTTGCGGATCTTGGCGGCGATCTGGTCGGCGTCATCGGTCAGGTTGATGCGCGACTGGTCCGAAGGATCGGATTTCGACATTTTCTTGGTGCCGTCGCGCAAGGACATCACACGGGTTGCCGCCCCTTCGATCAGCGGCTCCACCACCGGGAAGAAGTTCACCCCGAAATCATTGTTGAACTTGATCGCGATGTCGCGGGTCAGCTCCAGATGCTGCTTTTGGTCTTCGCCCACCGGCACCATGGTGGCGTGATAGGCCATGATGTCGGCGGCCATCAGCGAGGGATAGGCGAAAAGGCCCAGCGAGGCGGCCTCGGCATTCTTGCCCGCCTTGTCCTTCCATTGGGTCATCCGGCTCATCCAGCCCATGCGGGCCACACAGTTGAAGATCCAGCCAAGTTCGGCATGCGCCGTGACTTGGGACTGGTTGAACAGGATCGAGCGGGCCGGATCAATGCCGGCGGCGATAAAGGCGGCCGCCCCTTCGCGGGTTTGCTGACGCAAGCGTTCGGGGTCTTGCCAGACGGTGATCGCATGCAGATCGACAAGGCAATAGATCGTCTCGATCCCCTCATCCTGCTTTTCGACGAACCGCTTCAGCGCCCCGAGATAATTCCCAAGGGTCAGCCCGCCCGAAGGCTGGATACCCGAGAAAATGCGGGGTTTGAATTGGGTCTGAGGCGTTTGGACCGGCTCGGACATCTGTGAACTCCATCTGGAAAGTTGTGCCGCTTCGGCTTATCGCTCGGGGCATGGGGCGTCAATTGACCCCTGAGGAGTGCCAGATGCAAGACCATAACGCCCCGCCGCTGAACCCGCTGCCACCGGTGGTCTGGGCCTTGGCGCTGCCGATGATCGTCTTGGAAATCGTTTTGCAAATCGGTGAGGCAGGGATTGCGGGCGGGCCGGATGCTGTCGGTTGGCGGATGGAGGCGATCACCGAAATCGCCTTCGTGCCGGATCTGTGGCGCGAGATGTGGCTGCTGGGCAGTTTTCCGGCCGAACATCTGGCTCGGTTGGTGGCCTATCCCTTTGTGCATGGCACCCTGACCCATACCGCCTTTGCCGTGGTGATCCTGCTGGCCCTTGGCAAATTCGTGGGTGAGCTGCTGCGATTCTGGGCGGTTTTGGTGGTGTTTTTTGGCGCAACCCTTGTCGGTGCCCTCGCCTATGGGTTTTTGACAACGCCCATGCCCCTGTTCGGGGCCTATCCCGGTGATTACGGGCTGGTGGGGGCCTTTACCTATCTGATGTGGCTGCGGCTTGCCGGGTCGGGCAAGGAATACCGGGCCTTTTCCATGATCGGGCTTTTGCTTGGGGTGCAGCTGATCTTTGGCGTCGCTTTTGGCGGCGGGTGGGGTTGGGTGGCCGATCTTGCAGGTTTTGCCGCGGGCTTTGCGTTGACCGTATTGGTCGCCCCCGGTGGCATCCCCCGGTTGATCGACCACCTGCGTCAGCGCTGACGCAGGCCTTTCAATTCGGACAGTTTGAAGGCGTGCAGCGCAAAGCCCGTGCCGAAATAGGCAGCACTGCCGACCGCGATCAGCACGGCCAGCGCCGGATACCGCCAGCCCGCGGATTGCAGCAAGGGTTGCAGCAACATCGCCCCGGCCCAGATCAGGAGCACCATCGCGATGCAGGCCAGCAGGATGCGCGGCAGGCGGTCAAAAAGGCGGTCATCGAACTGCGCTTCTGGCCCCATGGCGCGGGCCCCCCACCAAAGCTGGCCGACCATGATCCACGCAGACAGTGAGGTGGCGACCGCGGCGGCGGCAAAGCCGATCAGGGGCATAAGGCCAACGGCGATGACGGCATTGGTCACCATCGACCAGACGGCATAGCGGAAGGGGCGGCCGGTATCTTCGCGCGAAAAGAACAGCGGTTGCAGGACTTTTTGCAGCACAAAGGCAGGCAAGCCCGCGGCATAGATCGCCAGCGCAAGGGCGGTATTGGCTGTGGCATGGGCGTCAAAGGCCCCGCGTTGGTAGATCACTTCGATGATCGGATGCGACAGCACCATCAGCCCCATCGCCGAAGGCAGGGTCAAAATCAGCGCAAATTCTGTGCCACGGTTAAAGGCATTCTGGCCGCCTTGGGCATCGCCCGCCGAAAGCCGCCGTGACAATTCCGGCAGCAGAACCGTGCCCACCGCAATTGCCACCACGCCAAGGGGCAACTGATACAGATGGTCGGCATAGACCAGCCATGAGATTGCGCCTTCGGTGCCCGAGGCAACCTGCCGCGACACCAGAAGGTTGATCTGCACGACACCGCCTGCCAGCATCGCCGGCACGGCTGTGATCATCAGGCGTTTCAGATCGGGCGTCATGTGCGGCAGGCGGAAATGCGGCACAAAACCGACTTTGGCCGCGGCCCGCCAGGTAAAGGCCAGTTGCGCGATACCGGTGATCGGCACCGTCCAGACCAGGGTCGTGCCAATATCCCAGCCCATCAACACCGCCAGCCACATGGCGGCAATGAAGACAAGGTTCATCAGAACCGGTACGAAGCCAGCCTCGGCAAAGCGGCCATGGGCGTTCAGCACGCCGGCCAGCATGGCAAAAAGCGAGATGAAGAAGATGTAGCAAAAGGTGATCCGGCCAAAGGTGACCGCCAGATCAAACCGCTCATCCCCGACAAAGCCCGACGCCATGGCCCAGACCAGCGCGGGCATGGCCAGCGTGCCGATCAGCACCAGCCCCAGCAGCACGGCGGAAAGCCCGGCAAAGGCATCTTGGGCAAAGCGTTCGGCATCATCGCCCGATTGCAGCTTTTTGGCATAAATCGGCACGAAGGCCTGATTGAACGCCCCTTCGGCAAAAAAGCGGCGGAACATGTTTGGCAGCGAAAAGGCGACGTTGAAGGCATCCGCCACCGCGCCCGCGCCAAGGTAGTTCGCCATCATCAGATCGCGCGCCAGCCCGGCCCCGCGCGACACCAGCGTCCACAGGCCCAAGGTCAGGATATTGCGGATCATCCTGCTGGCCCCGCTCATGCGCTGGCCCTCTCGGCGCCTTCGGTGATGGCCTGCCGCAGTTTCTTCTCCAGCGCTTCTTGCCGGGATTTGGCGTGAAGTTTCAATCCGAACATGTCCTTGACATAGAAGGTGTCCACCACCTGCGCGCCATAGGTGGCGATCACGGCAGAGGAGATTTGTATGTTGTTCACCGCCAAGGTGCGGGTCAAATCGAACAGAAGACCGGGGCGATCACGGGTATCGACCTCGATGATGGTGTAGATTTCCGAACCCTCATTATCGAAGGTGACATGGGTCGGAAAGCGAAACTCGCGCTCGCGCTTTTTTACCTTGTCGCGGCCCGCCAGCGCGTCGCGCGCCACCACCTCGCCCTTCAGGGTCTTGTCGATCATCTGGGTCAGGCGCGGCAGGCGTTCGACATCATAGGGTTTGCCCTCGGCATCCTGTATCCAGAACACTGGCGTCGCATAGCCATCCTTGGATGTGTAGGTCTTGGCGTCCACCACGTTGGCCCCAACCAGGGCCAGGGCCCCGGCCAGACGGCTGAAAATGCCGGGATGGTCCACCAGCGCAAAGGCCGCGCGGGTGGCGTCGCGCGCAGGTTCGGGGTGCAGGTCGATGCGGATTTCATTGTCGGGCAAGCCCTGCAACAGCCGGGCAAAGACCTCTTGGGTTTCGGTGGTCAGGCCCTGCCAATAGGGCGCGTAATGGCGGCCACATTCGTGTTTCAGCGCCGCCTCGTCCCATTCCGCGAGGCGGTTGCGCAACGCGGCCTTGGCCTCATCCTCGCGCTTTTCGCGGTTGATATGTTCCAGCCCGCCTTCCAGCGCATCGGTGGTCAGCCCATGCAACTGTCGCAAGAGCATGGCCTTCCAGTTGTTCCAGGTGGTCGGCCCGACGCCGCGAATGTCGCAGACCGTCAGCACGGTCAAAAGGTCCAGCCGCTTGCGCGTCTTCACCGCCTTGGCAAAATCGCGCACCGTGCGCGGGTCGCCAATGTCGCGCTTCTGCGCCATGTCGGACATCAGAAGGTGATAGCGCACCAGCCATTCGACGGTTTCGGCTTCCTCCTCATCCAGCCCCAGCCGCGGCGCAATCCGCCGCGCCATCTGCGCGCCGATGATCGAATGATCCTCGGGGCGGCCCTTGCCGATGTCGTGGAGCAAAAGCGCCACATAGATCACCCGCCGGTTCACCCCGGCCGTCAGGATGGAAGATGACAGCGGCAGGTCTTCCACCAACTCGCCGCGTTCGATCTGGGCAAGGGTCGAGATGGTCTGGATGATGTGCTCGTCCACCGTGTAGTGGTGATAGACGTTGAACTGCATCATCGCCACGATGTTTTCGAAATCGGGGATGAAGGCGGACAGGACGCCAAGCTCGTTCATCCGGCGCAGGGCGCGTTCGGGATTGCCGTGCTTCAGCATCAGATCCAGAAAGATGCGCTGGGCCTCGGGGTCGTCGCGCATCTCGTCGTCGATCAGATGCAGGTTCGCCGCGATCACCCGCATGACATTGGGGTGCAAGAGATAGCCGGACCGCAAGGCTTCCTCAAAGGCGCGCAAGAGGTTCAGCTTGTCGGCCAGGAATTTTGCGGTGTCGGCCAGATCAAGCCGCCCCTGCACCAGCTTGTAGCCTTTGGCCACCTTCTTGCGGCTGAAAAACCCCTTGATCCGGGCTTCGGGCTTGACGTGGCGGGCCTCAAGTTCGGTCAGGAAGACGCGGGTCAATTCGCCGACGCGTGTGGCGTGGCGGAAGTAGTCTTGCATGAAATGCTCAACCGCGCGCCGTCCACCACTGTCGCGGTATCCCATGCGGGCGGCGACCTCGACCTGCATGTCAAAGGTCAACTGATCGACCGGGCGTTTGGCGATGTAGTGCAGATGGCAACGCGCGGCCCAAAGGAAATTTTCGGCCCGCTCGAACTGGGCATATTCCTCGGCCGTCAGCAGGCCCGCCGCCACCAGCCCCGCCGAGGAGGGCACCCGGTGCAGATATTTGCCGATCCAATACAGCGTCTGCAAATCCCGCAAGCCGCCCTTGGCTTCCTTGACGTTGGGCTCCAGCACATAGCGCTGGCCGCCCTGCCGCTTGTGCCGCTCCGCCCGTTCAGCCAGCTTGGCCTCAATGAATTCGCGGCCCGTGGTTTTGAACAGTTCTGCCCAGAGCTTGTCGCCAAGTTCGGCCGCAAGGGGCGCATGGCCGGCGATGAAGCGATGCTCCAAAAGGGCGGTGCGGATGGTGATGTCTTCCCGCCCCAGCCGCAGGCAATCCGCCACGGTGCGGCTGGCATGGCCGACCTTCAGCTTCAGATCCCACAGGATATACAGCATGGATTCGATCACCGCCTCGGCCCAGGGGGTGATCTTCCACGGCGTCAGGAACAGCAGATCCACATCCGATTGCGGCGCCATTTCGGCCCGGCCATAGCCGCCCACGGCCAGAACGGCGATGCGCTCGGCCTCGGTCGGAGAGGCCAGCGGATGCAGGTGCTGCGCCACGGTCAAAGCGGTTTGCACCAGCCCGTCGGTCAGCCGGGCCTGCGCTGCAACCAGCGCGCGGGCCTGCAACGGCGCGGCGCTGAAGGCTTGCGCCAGATCCGCGTTGGCCTCGGCTTTGGCGGCGGCAAGGTGGCGCACCGCCACGGCGCGGGCAGCGCGTGGCTCAATATCAGCTGGAAGTTCTGCCTTGATCGCGGCCAGCAGGGCGGACGGTGTGATCAACCTGTCTGGCGGCAGCAACGGCTCTACTGCCGGGGTCTCATGGGCAGACAAAGGTGACATCCCGATGAACCCCGGCAGATCTGCTTACAACCCGGGGCCGGCAAAGCTGCGCGGGGCGGGGTCGACGATGGTTGCTTGCCCGCCCCGGATCTGGGCAATGGCAAGGCCACGCTCGTTCTGCCCGTCGACACGCAGGCGGAAGATGCCATTGACGCCGACAAAGCCCGCGCCTTGGGTGAGCGCGCTTTTCTGCAAAGGCCCGGTCTGGCTCGACCGTGCCAGCGCGCCAACGGCGGCGATGCCGTCATAGGCAAGACCGGCAATCGGATGCGGCGGTTCGCCATAGGCGGCGGAATATCGGCTTTGGAATTGGGCATAAAGCGCAGGGTCGGGCAGGGCGAACCAGCCGCCTTGCACGCCGGGCAGGCCCAGCGTGGCGGTCGGAATATCCCAGCGGGTCAGGCCGATGAACTGCGTATTGGCCGAAGTCAGGCCATTGTCGGCCAAAAGCTGGGTGACCAGCGGCAGGGCGCCTGCACTGTCGGCGGTCAGGAAGATCGACTGCGCGCCCGAGGATTGGGCGGTTCTGGCGATGGTTTGTGCTGCCCCCACCACGCCGTTTTGCGAGAATTCATAATTGCCCACTGCAACCACCGAACCCCCCGTCGCCCGCACACCGCGATCAATCGCGGCGCGGCCAAGATCTCCGGCCGTGTTGCGATCATGCACGATCATGATCTTGCCCTTGCCCTGCCGGACAGCGAAAGCCGCAAGGCGCTGGGCGGTATTGTCGAAGGTCGGGCCAAGAACAAAGACGTTGTTGCCCGCGATGTCGGGGTTGTTCGAGAAGGACAGCACATTCACGCCCGAGGCGGCAACGGCAACCCCTGCGGCATTGGCCTCTTGGGCAAAGACCGGGCCAAGAATGACCTGCGCGCCGTCGCTGACGGCTTTTTGCGCCTGTGCGGCCGCCTGCGTCGGAGAACCCGCCGTCTCATAGACGCGCAGATCCACCTCGACATTGCTCAGATCAGAAATCGCCAGCCGGGCGGCGTTCTCAAGGCTTTTGGCCAAAAGCGCATCGCTGGCCTGACCGGAGCCGGCGGGAACCAAAAGCGCGACCTGCACCGCGCCGCTGCCGCTGCCCACCGAGGGGGCCGGTCCGGCCGCCGGCACACAGGCCGAAAGGGCGAAAGTGGTGGCGATAACAGCGAATTGGCCCAGCGACTTGCGGGCCCGGTGCAAAACGGACAACATCTATGAATTCCCCACCCGGCGAGTTTGGTTTACCAGGGCAGAACCTAAGGCCTTCGCGCCGGGAAGTAAACGCAAAGAGGATGGATCGAGCCATGGCAGGCGGCATTTCGGCGTTCCAACGCAGCCCGCTTGCGCCGGGTCTCTATCTGGTGGCAACGCCAATCGGCGCGGCGCGCGACATTACCTTGCGCGCGCTGGATATTCTGGCCTCTGCCGATGTGCTGGCGGCGGAAGATACCCGCACCTTGCGGCATCTGATGGAAATCCACGGTATCCCCTTGGGGGACCGGCCGTTGGTCGCCTGCCACGATCACAACGAGGCGCAGGTCAGTCCGCGCATCTTGAAAGCCATCACCGAGGGCAAATCGGTGGCCTATGCCTCCGAGGCCGGAACGCCCATGGTGTCCGATCCCGGCTTTCCCCTTGCCCGCGCCGTGATTGCCGAAGGGCTGAACGTGACATCCGCGCCCGGCCCCTCGGCTGCGATCTGTGCGCTGACGGTGGCGGGCCTGCCCACCGACCGCTTTTTGTTCGCAGGTTTCGCGCCCAGCCAAAAATCCGCCCGCCGCAGTTTCCTGCAAGACCTCGCCCCGATCGAGGCAACGCTGGTGCTGTATGAAAGCCCGAAGCGGATTAACCAAATATTGGAAGATTGCTGCGAGATTCTGGGGGAAGGGCGCAAAATCGCCCTCTGCCGCGAATTGACCAAGCGATTCGAAGAGGTGATCCGCGGCACGGTGGATGAGGTGCGTCAGGCGATTTCCGGGCGCGATCTGAAAGGTGAAATCGTGCTGGTGATCGGGCGCGGGGAAAAGGCTGCTTCCGATGCGGCCACGATTGAGGCGGCGTTGGACAGGGCCTTGGCGCAGATGACGGTGAAGGATGCGGCCAGTGCTGTGGCCGAAGCCTTCGATCTGCCCCGGCGAGAGGTGTATCAGATGGCATTGACCCGGGGAAAAACATGAGCGGATCACGGTCTTATCACGCCGGTCTGGCGGCGGAGCATCTGGTTGAACAGGTCTATGCGCGTGCGGGTCGGCAGATCTGCGCGCGGCGCTGGCGCGGATCGGCGGGTGAAATTGATCTGGTGGCCCGCGATGGAGCAGAGGTCATCTTCATTGAAGTGAAGCAAAGCAAGACCCATGCCATGGCGGCCGAACATCTGACCGCCCGTCAGATGGCGCGGATTTACGGGGCGGCATCGGAGTTCATTGGCGGTGAACCCGCGGGGCAGCTTACCCCGGTTCGTTTTGATGTTGCCTTGGTCGATGGGCAGGGGCGCATCGAAATTCTGGAAAACGCCTTCGCGGCCTGAGGGGTTTGCAACTGGCCCCGTCCTGGGCCACAAAGGGCGCGATCAAGACAGGAGCGCGCCATGGGCCTGAAAGTTGCCTTGCAGATGGACCCGATCGGGACGGTCAATATCAACGGCGATTCGACATTTCGGATCGGGTTGGAGGCGCAGGCGCGGGGCCATTCGCTGTTCTTTTACACGCCGGACAAACTGGCCTTCGTCGAAGGCCGGGTCATGGCGCGGGGCTTTCCGATCGAGTTGCGGCGCGAGCTTGGCAATCATGTCAGCTATGGGCCGGAAACCGAGGTGGATCTGGGCACGTTTGATGTGGTCTGGCTGCGGCAGGACCCGCCTTTTGACATGGGCTATATCACGACGACGCATCTGCTGGAGATGATCCATCCCAAGACGCTGGTGGTGAATGATCCCTTCTGGGTGCGCAACAGCCCGGAAAAGCTTTTGGTCCTGCGGTTCCCCGATCTGACGCCGCCAACCGCGATTGCCCGTGATCTGGCGACGATCCGCGCGTTCAAGGCGCGGCACGGCGACATCATTTTGAAGCCGCTTTACGGCAACGGGGGGGCGGGCGTGTTCCGGCTGGACCCGAATGACCGCAATCTCGCCTCGCTGCATGAATTGTTCACCGGCATGAGCCGCGAGCCCTTGATCGTGCAGAAATTCCTGCCGGATGTGTCGAAGGGCGACAAGCGGGTGATTTTGGTGGATGGCGAGCCGGTGGGCGCCATCAACCGGGTGCCGCAAGCCGGCGAAACGCGGTCGAACATGCATGCCGGGGGGCGGCCCGAGAAGGTCGGGCTGACGCCGCGCGATCTGGAGATTTGCGCGCGGATCGGGCTAGTTTTGCGCGAAAAGGGGCAGGTTTTTGTTGGCATCGATGTGATTGGCGATTGGCTGACCGAGATCAACGTCACCTCGCCGACCGGCATTCAGGAGTTGGAACGCTTTGACGGCACCAATACCGCCGAACGCATCTGGCAAGTGATCGAGGCCAAGCGCGGGCTTTGATCTCTCCTCGAGCGCCTTTGGCTTCTCGTCGTGGCTTCCCCGAGGAGCGCCGAAGGCGACGACGAGGTGCGGTCAGCCCTTGGTTGCGATGGTCAGCCGGAAGCTGACCGCCTCGGCGATATGGGGCATGCGCACCTCTGGGCTGGCGTCCAGATCGGCGATGGTTCGGGCCACCCGCAGCACACGATGATAGCCGCGTGCGGACAGGCCAAAGCGTTCCGCCACCCGCGCCAGCAGCGCCTTGCCTTCGGCGTCGGGAGCGGCGGCGGCTTCCAGCATCGGGCCTTCCAGATCGGCATTGACCCTTGCGCTGGCATGGCCCTGAAACCGTGCGGCCTGCACCGCGCGCGCTGTCGCCACGCGGGCCGCGACGGCAGCCGATGTCTCGCCCGAAGGGGGCAGATCAAGGTCGCCATAGGCCACCGGCGGCACTTCGACGCGCAGATCAAAGCGGTCCATCAAGGGGCCGGAAATCCGGCCAAGATAGTCTTCGCCGCAGGCTGGCACCCTTGCGCAGGCGCGGGCGGGATCGGTCATATAGCCGCATTTGCAGGGGTTGGCGGCGGCCACCAAAAGAAACCGTGCAGGATAACGCACATGGGCATTGGCGCGCGCCACCACCACATCGCCGGTTTCGATCGGCTGGCGCAGAGTTTCCAGCACCGCGCGGGGAAATTCGGGAAACTCGTCCATGAACAGGACGCCATTATGGGCCAAGGAAATCTCGCCGGGTTTCGCCCCCTTTCCGCCCCCGACAATCGCCGCCAGCGAGGCGGTGTGATGCGGTTCGCGAAACGGGCGGTCGCGCGAGATGCCGCCTTCGCTGAGCAGCCCGGCCAGCGAATGGATCATCGAGGTTTCCAGCGCCTCAACCGCGGAAAGCGGTGGCAGGATGCTGGGCAGCCGCGCCGCCAGCATTGATTTTCCAGACCCCGGCGTGCCGATCATCATCAGGTGATGCCGCCCCGCCGCCGCAATCTCCAGCGCGCGTTTGGCGCGTTCCTGTCCCTTGACGTCGCGCAGGTCGCGCCCGCCCGCAGAGCGCGTCACCTCGCCCGCCTCGGCCGGGGTGAGCGGCATTTGATTGGTGTAGTGGCGCACCACATCCAGCAGGCTGGCCGCGCCCAGAACCTCGGCCGCGCCGACCCATGCCGCCTCGGCCCCGCAGGCGCGCGGGCAGAGCAGGGTCTTGCCCTCCTCGGCGGCGCACATCGCCGCCGGAAGCGCGCCGATCACCGGGATCAACCGGCCGTCGAGCGACAATTCCCCCAAGGCAATCGTGCCTTCCACCTCATCCTTGGGGATGATGTCGAGTGCGGCCAGAAGCGCGAGTGCGATCGGCAGATCGAAATGGCTGCCTTCTTTTGGCAGATCGGCGGGCGACAGATTTACCGTGATCCGTTTCGATGGCAACGCGATCGACAGCGCATTCATCGCCGCCCGCACCCGTTCTTTCGCCTCGCTCACCGCCTTGTCGGGCAGGCCGACCAAGGAGAACGAGGGCATGCCGGGCGACAGCGCGCATTGCACTTCGACCAGCCGCGCCTCGACGCCTTCGAATGCCACCGTAAAGGCCCGCGCAACCATAATGCCTCCGTTCAATGGGTTAACGGATAGGCGATCAGGGTTAGCAAAGGGTTAATGCGCCCTCAGAGCAGCGCCATGAATTTGGGCCAGGCTTCGGGGTCGGCGACAGTTTTGTCACGGCAAAAGGCGTTGCAGAACCCCAAGCGGCGGCCCTGCAATTCCAGCACATGGCTGACCGGAGCGCCGGAATAGGGGCAGGCGGTGTTTTCGGCCGCTGTCCCTTCGACCGCGCGGGCGGGCAGAGGCAACGGGCCCGGCCATGGGCGGCGCGGGTAGGGGCGGCGATAGAACTCCTGATCTGCCCCGTCGACCATGCCCATCGCGCGCCAGCGCCGGAAGGAGGGATGCGCCAGATGCGCCTTCACATAGGCCATCGCGCGATCGGACACCGGCAGGTTGTAGGTGGCGATCCGGGCCGCCACCGGCGCAAAAAAGACATCCGCCGCCGAATAGTCGCCCGCCAGCCAGACCGCAGCGCCTGTCTGTTCGCGCGCCCAATCCCAGATCACCTCGAGCCGCTTCAGATCGGCCAGAACGTCCGCGGGGGGCTGGCAATCGGTGTAACTGACACGCAGATTCATCGGGCAGTAGCTGCGCAGTGCCGTGAACCCCGCGTGCATTTCGGCGGCCAGAACGCGCGCCACGGCGCGGGCCTTGGGATCGGTCGGCCAAAGCCCGGCCTCGGGGTGGCGGCTGGCGAGTTCTTCGGCAATCGCGATGGTTTCCGGCACCACGACCCCATCGGGCGTGCGCATGGTGGGCGCGGTTTTTCCGGGGTGAAACGCCTTGAGAAGGTTCGGCAATTCGTCCGTGTAAAGCCGGGCGTGGTGCAGTTTGACCGGGATGTCGAAGGCATCGAACATCAGCCAGCCGCGCAAGGACCACGAAGAATAGGCGCGGTCACCGATCACAAGGTCATAGGTCATGGAGCATCTCCTTTGGGCCAAAGAAGCATGCCGGATACATCAAGGAAAGTTCCGATTTGTGGGGAAGCCCATCATGGAATGTGATTGATGGAAATGACCTTTGGCGCAGGCCCAAACTCAAGGCATGTCACCGAGAGGTTGTCGATCTTGTGCGAAAAGGCTTCCAGCGCGCTTAGTCCCCCGGCGCGTTGGATGGCCGCAATGATGGCGCCGAAATGCGCCACCACGATCACTTCAGGCAGGGGGGCCAAGCGCGCCAAAGCGCGGTCGATGCGGGTGGTCACGGCGTCCCAGCTTTCGCCGCTCGGCGCGCTGATCTTGCCCGGTCTTTCCCAAAAGCCGCGGATCTGGTCGGGGGTTTCGGCCTCAACCTCGGTATAGCTGCGCATCTCCCAATCGCCGAAATGCAACTCGCGCCAGTCGGGATCATGTGGCAGGCGCAGGCGCGGCGAAAGCGCGTCCGCTGTCGTGATGGCGCGGCTGAGATCCGACGAGATCACGGGAACGTGCGGCAGATGCGCGTTCAATCGTGCCAGCGCAGCAAGGTCCGACAGATCGGCGGGAAGATCCGTCCAGCCCACCATGGCCTTGGCATGGGTCGGCCCATGGCGCACCAGCCAGACCCGGTTTTGCGTGGGTTCTCTCATGCCAGAACCGGAAGCTGGCCCTTCAGCACCATGGGCAAGCCCGCCATGACACCTGCCACCAGATCGGCCGCCTCGGCCAGCCGCTGGTTCAGCCGCCCCTGTTCGTCGCGAAAATCGCGCGACAGGCGATTGTCGGGAACTATTCCCCAGCCAACTTCGTTGGACACCACAATGACCGGATCGGGGTAGGCGGCAATCGCCGTGATCAGCGCCTCGGTTTCTGCCTGAATATCCCCGCCTGCCAACATCACATTTGTGAGCCACAATGTCGCGCAGTCAATCAGCACCACCCCCGATGCGCGGCGCAAGGCTGCGGCCACATCCCGCGGGGCCTCATGCGTTACCCATCCTGCCCCGCGGTCGGCGACATGCCGGGCGATGCGCGCCCGCATTTCCTCATCCCAAATTTCCGCAGTTGCGATATACTGCCGGGGCAGGCCTGCCGCATGCGCCAGCCGTTCGGCCAGCCGCGATTTGCCCGAGCGTGCGCCGCCCAGGATCAGCGAAAGTTTCGGGAAGCCTTGAGGTGATCCGGTCACGCGATTGGTCCGTAAAATCAGGAAAAGTCTGGCATGCAAGGGGAGGCGGTCATGGCCCTTGATGGATATAACGACCAAACGCTGCCACGCCAAGCACGCGCGGCAGAACTCTTGGACGCCGAGACAGAGGCAGATCTGGCCCGCGCTTGGCGCGATCACCGCGACACGGCCGCCCTGCATCGGCTGGTAACGGCCTATATGCGGTTGGCGATTTCCATGGCCGCCAAATTTCGCCGCTATGGCGCCCCGATGAATGACCTCATTCAAGAGGCGAGCCTTGGCCTGATGAAGGCCGCCGAAAAGTTCGACCCAGACCGGGGGGTGCGGTTTTCGACCTATGCCGTCTGGTGGATCAAGGCTTCGGTGCAGGATTATGTGATGCGCAACTGGTCCTTGGTGCGCACCGGATCGACCGCCGGGCAGAAGGCGCTGTTTTTCAATCTGCGGCGGGTGCAGGCCAAACTGGCGCGCGAGGCCGAGGCGGCCGGGGTGCATCTGGATCCGCATCAACTGCGCGAGAAGGTGGCGCAAGAGGTGGGCGTGACACTGGCCGAGGTGCAGATGATGGAGGGGCGGCTGGCCGGCATGGATGCCTCGCTCAATGCGCCGCAGGCCAGTGATGAGGACGGGCGCGAATGGATCGACATTCTGGAAGATGAAACACCGCAGGCGGCCGAGGCCGTGGCCTTGGCCCATGATCGGGGCCGATTGCGCGGCTGGCTTGCCGGGGCGCTTGGGGCCTTGAACCCGCGCGAGCGCCATATCATCGCCGAACGCCGCCTGCGCGATGAGCCGCGTACGCTGGAACAATTGGGGATCGAGCTGGGCCTGTCAAAAGAGCGCATCCGCCAGTTGGAGGCGGCCGCCTATGCCAAGCTGCGCCGTCACCTTGAAACCCACAGCGCCGGGGTGCATGACTTTCTTTAGGCAGGGCGCTTGGGGCCAACCCTCTGGCCTGCGCCTGCGCGGCGGCGCGGGCGGTGGCTGCGACTTGGGTTGAGTTCATCGCATCCGACCCTTAACGTGGGCCAACCCTGAACGGAGGCCCCGATGCTGGCCGGCAAACGTATACTTCTGGTGATTGGCGGCGGGATTGCGGCCTATAAATCACTTCTGCTGATCCGCCTTTTGAAAGGTGCGGGTGCGACTGTGACCCCGGTCTTGACACGGGCCGGGGCGGAATTTGTCACGCCGCTTTCCGTTTCGGCGCTGGCAGGCGAAATGGTGCATGAGGCGCTGTTTGACCTGACGAATGAGGCCGAGATGGGCCATATCCAGCTTTCGCGCGTGGCGGATCTGGTGGTCGTGGCCCCCGCAACGGCGGATCTGATGGCGAAACTTGCCACCGGGCGGGCCGAGGATCTGGCCTCGACGCTTTTGTTGGCGACCGATACCGCGGTGCTGATGGCGCCTGCGATGAACGTGCGGATGTGGGATCATCCGGCGACGCAGCGCAATCTGGCGCAGTTGCAAGCCGATGGGGTGCGGTTCGTCGGCCCGGAAGCGGGCGAGATGGCCTGTGGCGAGTTCGGGCCGGGCCGGATGGCCGAACCCGAAATGATCTTTGCGGCGATTGCGGCGGCCTTGGGCGGGGGTCCCTTGCAGGGCAAGCATGTGCTGGTGACCTCGGGGCCGACGCATGAGCCGATTGATCCGGTGCGCTATATTGCCAACCGCTCCTCCGGGGCGCAGGGCACGGCGATTGCCGCCGCGCTGCGCGATCTGGGGGCGAAGGTGACCTTTGTGACCGGGCCTGCCTCGGTGCCACCGCCTGAGGGGGTAGAGGTGGTCCGGGTGGAAACCGCGCGGCAGATGCTGGAGGCGGTGGAGAGCGCCCTTCCCGCCGATGCGGCGGTGATGGCGGCGGCCGTGGCGGATTGGCGTGTCGTCAATCAGGGTGCGCAGAAGATGAAAAAGGATGGCTCTGGCCGCGCACCCGCGTTGGAGTTTGCGGAAAACCCCGACATTCTGGCCGCGGTGTCAAAGGGCGCGATGCGGCCCCGGCTGGTGGTCGGATTTGCCGCCGAGACCGAGCAGGTGGTGGATCACGCCACCGCGAAACGCGCCCGGAAGGGGTGCGATTGGATCGTGGCCAATGATGTTTCGCCCGGGACGGGGATCATGGGCGGGACCGAGAACGCGGTGGTGCTGATTTCGGACGCCGGGGCCGAGGTTTGGCCGCGCATGGCCAAGGATCAGGTGGCGCGCCAATTGGCCGAGCGTATCGCCAAGGCGCTGGCAAATTCCTGACGCGGCGGAAGTCTTGGGGTGCAGCGCGTCTGCGGCAGCGTCTATGGGGCAGGGATATTTGGGGACGATGACGATGGTTGAAATTCAGGTGCTGCGCGAAGATTGGGCCGATGTTGCGGTGCCGCTTCCGGCCTATCAGACCGCTGGCAGCGCCGGGGCCGATATCTGCGCCAATCTGCCTGCCGACATGCGCGCGGCGGGCTTTGTCTTGCAGCCGATGGAGCGGGCGATCGTGCCGACGGGTCTGCGCGTGGCAATCCCGGAAGGGTATGAGATGCAGATCCGCCCGCGCTCGGGTCTTGCGCTGAAACATGGCATCACGCTGCCCAATACCCCCGGCACCATCGACAGCGATTATCGCGGGCCTTTGGGGGTGGCTTTGGTCAATCTGGGGGCCGCGCCCTATGTCGTGCAGCACGGCGACCGGATTGCGCAATGCGTGGTGGCCCCGGTGGTGCAGGCGGGCTTTTCGGTTGTGACCGCGCTTGAGGATACCTCGCGCGGGCAGGGGGGCTTTGGCTCGACGGGGGTGCGCTGATGCTGGTCCTTGGCCTTGCCGTGGGGCTTTGGGCCGTGGGTTGGCTCATGGATGTGGCCGTGGCCCGGCGGCTTTGGGCGCTGGCGGCGCTGTGGGGCGCCGTGATGGTCGCGCATCTCATCTTGCCGGAAGGCAACGGGCTGCGCGTGGCGCTGGGGGGCGATGCCAAGATCTGGGCGGTTCTGGGCGGGCTTGGCGCGCTGGTGGCAGGCTATGCCTTTGGCTTGCGCCGTCTGCGGGCGCGGGCGGCGCCAGTTCCTGCGGCGCTGCCACCCACAGGCGTTTTCCGCGAGGCCGAGTTGGACCGCTACGCCCGGCATATCCTCTTGCGCGAGATCGGCGGGCCGGGGCAGCAGCGGCTGAAGGCGGCCAAGGTGTTGGTGGTGGGGGCCGGGGGGCTTGGTTCGCCCGCGCTCCTGTATCTTGCCGCGGCGGGGGTGGGGACCATCGGTGTGATCGACGCCGATGTGGTCGAAGGGTCGAACCTGCAACGTCAGATCATCCATGCCGATGCGCGTATCGGCCTGCCCAAGGTGCAATCGGCCGAAATTGCCATGCGGGCGCTGAACCCGTTCATCACCGTGCAGCCCTATCAGCGGCGGCTGGATGAGGAAACGGCCGCGGCGCTGATTGCGGATTATGATCTGGTGCTGGATGGCACCGACAATTTCGACACCCGCTATCTGGTGAACCGGGTTTGCGCCACGCTTGGCAAACCGCTGATTTCCGCAGCCATCACCCAATGGGAAGGCCAGATTTCGCTTTATGACCCGGCGCAGGGTGGCCCCTGTTATGAATGTGTTTTCCCCGAGCGCCCCTTGCCCGGCATGGTGCCGACCTGCGCCGAGGCCGGGGTGGCAGCCCCCTTGCCGGGGGTGGTGGGGTCTTTGATGGCATCCGAGGCGGTCAAACACATCACCGGCGCGGGCGAAACCCTGCGCGGGCGGCTGATGATCTTTGATGCGCTTTATGCCGAGGCGCGGGTGATCGGGATCAAGAAGCGCCCAGATTGCCCGGTCTGCGGCGGGCGCGCGGCCTAACCGCTTGCCCGCATGGCCGGGGCGGGCAGTTCATCGGCCAAGGCCGCATTGATGATCTCGTCCAAAGTGGTGCCGGCGAAATCGGCACCCAGCGCCAGTGCTTCGGTCAGTTTGCCGGGGTCGATCGGTGTCGTGGCAGGGAGATCTGCCCCCAGATCGGACGGCATGGCCCAGATCGCCACGCCAAGCCGCAGATCTGGTCGCAGGCGCTTGAGCCGCCGGATATGCAAAAGCGAGGCGCGGCTCGGGGCAGGGTCAAGGAAACACAGGATCAGGCAATCGGTGTCAGACAGGCCAAGATCCGCCACACGGCCCGGCATGAGATCGGCGGCACTGCGTGGGGTGGCCGCCGCCCCCTGCCACGACAGGCTTTGCGCCAGAAGAACGGCGGACACATCATCCAACTCCCAGCGCCCCCCGAGGCATAGGATGCGGCGGGCCTTTGTCGCGGCATCGTCGGCCGTGCCGATCCTTCCGCCAATATCGGCCAGCATGGTCAGCCCCGTCGTGGCCAGCTTGCGTTCCTGTTCGGGCGACAGCACGCCCCTGTCGCGGTCTTCTTGGGCCAAAATCAGGGCGGGCAGGGTGGTGGATTGATAAAATTCAGGGGGGCTTTGATTTTCCAGCGCTTCTTCGGCCCGTGCCATGGCCTCGATCGCGTCGCCCACCAAAAGGCGTTGATACAGCCTTTGATGCTGGGTCAGCACGGGTTCATCGCCAAAGAGGATGTCGAACAGTTCGAACTGCGGGATGTGGCGGCCCAAGACCACAAGGCAAACCGTCAGCGGCGTTGACAAAACCAACCCCAGAGGGCCCCAAAGAAATGTCCAGAAGATCGCGGAGATGATGATGGCCAGCGCGCTGACACCGGTGCGCGCGCCGTAAAGCCAAGGCTCGATTACGTTCGAGGTCAGCAGTTCGACGGTCAGAAACAGCGCCCCCGTCCACAAGACCGCCGACCAGTTGGCCGAGATGGCAAAGGCCAGAAACAGCGGGAAGGCGGCGGCAAGGACCGATCCGATATAGGGCACAAAGCGCAGGACCAGTGTCAAAAGCCCCCAAAGCGTGGCATTGGGCACGCCGATCAGCCACAGCCCAAGACCGATGGGCAGGGCATAGATCGCGTTGACCAGCAGTTGCACCAGCAGATAGTTCGCCACCCTGCCCCCCGCATCCTCCAGAACTTGGGTCGTGCGATGCAAGTCACCGGTGCCGACCAGACGGATAAACCGGTCACGCAACTGTTCGCGCTCCAACAGCATGAAGATCACCAGCACAATCACAAGACCCGCCGTCGCCACCGGGCTGACAAGCGGCAGGATCAGGTTTTGTAGCAATGCCAAGGCATTGGTGGGCTGCACCACCTCCACCGGCATCGGCTTTGCCGCCTCGCCCGTGCCGACGGCCGCCCCGATCTTGGTCGAGATGGCGCCCAGCGTCTGCATGGCGTTTGACAGCAGGCTGTTGTCCCCGCCCGCCGCTTGCAGCCCTTCCAGCTTGGCCAGAATATTGGACTGAAAGGTCGGCAGGTTCAGCGCCAGTTCGGCCAACTGGCCCACGACGATCAGCACAAATCCCCCGATGGCAACAAAGGCAAGACCCGAGGCAACCAGAACCGAGGGCAGATGCCCCAACCCCAGCCGCCGGGCGCGCACCACCACGGGCGAAAGCGCAAAGGCGATCAGCATGGCAAAGGCCAGTGGCAGAAACACCTCTTGCGCCAGATACAGCACGACCGCAGCGCCGACGACCGTTGCCATGTGGGGCAGGGTGATGCGGGCGCGCTGCGGCAGGTCAAGGGCGGACTGGGGCATGGATCACCTCGGCGGATGAGGGGCAACGCCGGATCATGGAGAATGGTTGCACCTTGATAGCAGGCTTCGCGCCTGCCACTGCCGATTTCCCACGACAAGACCGCATGCCCCATGCCATGCTTGACCCGCGACAGGACCAAGAGGGAGGCGCGGATGTTTGAGGGTGTCAACTGGATCGCGGTCGGCTTGGGCTTCGTGCTGTCCTTCGGCTTTGGCTGGTTTTACTACGGACCCAAGGGGTTTTACCCGGCGTGGAGCGCCTCTGCCGGGGTCACGCACCAACAGGGCGACCCGATGGGCGCGGCCTTTGGCAGCCTGACCTTGGGGTTGATCCTGTATGCCGTGTTTGTCGGCGTCATGGTGGCGCGTGGTATGACCGGGCCGCTGATCCTTGGGATCATCGCCTTCATTGTCATGGGCTATTCGAACAACGCCTTCAAGAAGCTCGGCGCGACCAGCCGGGCGATTGACGCCGGAAGCTGGGCCGCCTCCGGCGTGTTGATGCTTTTGGCGCAGGCGTTGCTTTAACCCAAGCGATAGCTTGAGGCGGTGACGCCGCCGAACAGGCCCGTGTCATGATAGACCATGCGGGCGGCATCGGTTTCGGCCGCACCAACCACCGCCCAGATCGGGGCAAAGTGGTCTTCCTGCGCATGGCAGGTGCGGGCATGCGGGGCCTTTTCCCAGTCGATCAGATCGGCCGTGCGCTCGGCGGCCGGTTTGGCCATGGTCTTGGCCAGCCAGACGTCAAACGCCTCGGACGGAACTTTTGCCCCCGGCCCGAACAGGCGCAGGTTGTGATAGGACAGGCCCGAGCCGACGATCAGCACGCCCTCATCGCGCAAAGGCGCCAGCGCGCGGCCAAGTTCGACATGGCGCGCCGGATCATAGCCCTTTTGCAAGCTGATCTGGAACACCGGCACGCTTGCATCGGGATACATCACGAAAGCCGGCACAAAGCAGCCGTGATCGAACCCCTGTTTGGCGTCCAGCCGCACCGGCAGGCCGGCCGCCTTGATAAGATCCGCCGCCTTTTGCGCCAGATCGGGCGCGCCGGGGGCGGGGTATTTGATCTGGAACGTCTCGGGCGGAAAGCCGTGATAGTCATATACCATCGGCGGGTTGGCCGAGGTCATGACGGCAAAGCTGTCATCCTCCCAATGGCCCGAGATCATCAAAATGGCCTTGGGACGTTCGGGCAGGTCTTTCACCATCTGCACGAAGCTGGCTTCCAGATTTTTGAACACCTCACGCCAGTCGGGCATCCAGGGCCATGGGCCGCCGCCGTGGCTGATGAAATAGGTGGGCATCCGGGTCATCATGCGTCTCCGTTTCCGTTGCCATAAAGATGGGCATCAACACGCGGTCTGGCAACGGCGAGATGTGGTTGGGAATGGGCAAAGCGATGTGCATGCACGCACATGGGCGTAAGCATGGGGCCGTGACCATGGGGCGTTTTCGAAGCCAATCTTGCGTCAGGCACCGTCCGCCGATGTCGGGACAGAGGCCATACGCAGGCCATACACTGGCCATACGCGAACCAGACATTCTGCCGGCTCTTGCACCGCCCCGCGCGGCCCTGTCATAGTCATTTATCACTTCGTGACAGGGAGTTCACAAATGAAGACTTTCGCCACTGCCGCCCTTATGGGCATGACCATGTTTTTGGCCCCTGCCATGGCCGAAGACCTGCCTAACCTTGATGGCAAAGAAGTGGTCGTCGTGACCGAGAACGCCTATCCCCCCTTGCAGTTCATGGACAAGTCCGGCGCCGCCGTGGGCTGGGAATATGACGCCATGGCCGAAATCGCCAAGCGTCTGAACATCACCGTGAAGTATGAGAACACCTCATGGGATGCGATGATCCCGGCCGTGTCGGAAGGCCAGTATGACATCGGCATGACCGGCATCACCATCAAGGATGAGCGCAAGGAAAAGGTCGATTTCTCGGATGCCTACATGCGGTCGGAAATGCTGATGATCGTGCGGGGTGACGAGGCGCGCTTCACCGATGCGGCATCTTTCGCCGCCATTCCGGAACTGCTGATTTCGGCCCAGCCCGGCACCTCGCCCTTCTATGCGGCCATTTATGAAATCCTTGACGGCAACGAGGAAAACCCCCGCGTGGTCAAGTTCGAAACCTTTGGCGCGGGTCTGGAGGCGCTGAAGGCGGGCGATGTGGATCTGACGCTGTCGGACAGCACGGCGGCCAATGGCTATGTGGCCGCGTCAAACGGCGGGTTGAAGATCATCGGCGCACCGCTGGCGTCCGAAGATTTCGGGTTCATCTTCCCCAAAGGCTCTGAGCTTGTGGCGCCGATCAATGCCGCCATCGCCGCGATGAAGGCCGATGGCACGCTGGATGCGCTGAACCAGAAATGGTTCGTCGACTACAAGATGGGTGAATGACAGCCCTTTGCGGCCCCATCCCTTGGGGCGGGGCCGCAGCTTTCCCACATGACCCCCAATGCCAAACCTGAAGATGATTTCCCTTGGTGGCTGGTAATTCTGGCCCTGACCGGGGCATTTCTGTTCTTCCAGATCGCCACATCCGACGTCTATTCCGCCGCGCTTTCGGCCCTGTCCAAGGGTATCTGGATCACCATCGGCGTCGCCGTGGTGGCCTATCTCGGGGCCTGCCTCATCGGGCTTGGACTGGCGGTCATGATGCTGTCGCGCCATCTCATCCTGCGCCAGATCGCCCGGCTTTACATCGAGGTGATGCGCGGTGTGCCGATCATCGTGCTGCTGCTTTACGTTGCCTTTGTGCTGGCCCCCGGCATGGTCTGGCTGATCAATCAGGCGATCGACCCCTTGGGCCTGCCGCCGCTGCGCACCCGTGATTTCCCGCTGCTCTCGCGGGCTGTCATCGCCCTGATGCTGGCCTATTCCGCCTTTCTGGCCGAGATTTTTCGCGCGGGCCTTCAGGCCGTCGACAAGGGCCAGATCGAGGCCGCGCAGGCCTTGGGCCTGAATGGCTGGCAGCGTTTTCGCCATATTACATTTCCGCAAGCCTTCCGGCTGATCCTGCCGCCCCTTGGCAACGATTTCGTGGCCATGGTGAAAGACAGCTCGCTTGTGGCCGTGCTGGGCGTCACCGATGTGGCACAACTGGCCAAGGTGACGGCGGTCGGAAATTTCCGCTATTTTGAAACCTATAACGTCGCGGCGCTGATCTATCTGACCATGACCATCACGCTCAGCCTGATCCTGCGCCGAATCGAAATGCACCTGCGCGCCCGCGACCGGCGCTAAGTTCCGAAAGGCCCCCCGATGAACGCCCTCCTCGCCCCTTGGACCACCGAGTTCGCCCTGCCACCCTTTGCCGAAATCCGCGATGCCGATTTCGCCCCCGCCTTCGACACCGCCTTGGGACAGGCCCGCGAAAATATTGCGCAGATCGCAGAAAACCCCGACGCGCCGACCTTTGCCAATACCATCGAGGCACTGGAACTGGCCGAAACCCTGCTCGACCGGGTGTCGGGTGTTTTCTACAATCTTGCCGGGGCTGACGCGAATGACGCCCGCGAGGCGCTGATGCGCGAGCTTGCCCCGAAACTCAGCGCCTTTTCGTCGGAAGTCACCAACAACAAGGCGCTGTTCGCCCGGATCGAGATGCTTTGGCAGGCGTGCCAATCCCTTGATCTGACATCAGAACAGGCCCGTGTGCTGGATCTCTACCACCAGATGTTCGTCCGCTCCGGCGCAAATCTGCACGGCGAAGCGGCGGAGCGACTGACGGCGGTGAAAGCCCGTCTTGCCATTCTTGGCACCCAGTTCAGCCAGAACCTGCTGGCCGATGAACGCGAATGGTTCATGCCGCTGACAGAGGCCGATCTGGAAGGCTTGCCCGATTTCGTCATCACCGCGGCCCGCGCGGCGGGATCCGAGAAAGCCCAGTCCGGCCCGGTGGTGACGTTGTCACGCTCGCTGATCGTGCCTTTCCTGCAATTCTCGCCCCGACGTGCCTTGCGCGAAAAGGCCTATGCGGCATGGGGGATGCGCGGCGCAAATGCCAATGACAACCGCGCGATTGCAGCCGAAATCCTCGCCCTGCGGCACGAACGGGCGACCCTTCTCGGCTATGCCAGCTTTGCCGATTTCAAGCTGGAACCCGAAATGGCCAAAACCCCTCAGGCTGTGCGCGGTCTGCTGATGCGGGTATGGGAACCCGCCCGGACCAAGGCGCTGTCGGATGCCGCCCTGCTGGAGGCCATGCTGCATGCCGATGGGTTCCAAGGCCCGCTGGAGCCATGGGATTGGCGCTATTACAGCGAAAAGCGCCGCAAGGCTGAACATGATCTGGATGAAGCGGCGCTGAAGCCGTACCTCTCGCTCGACGCGATGCTGGCCGCGCAATTCGATTGCGCAACCCGGCTTTTCAACCTCGAATTCCGCGAGATCGCTGGCCCCTTCTACCACCCCGATGTGCGCGGCTGGGACGTCACCCGCAATGGCGCCCACGTTGCGGTGTTTCTGGGCGACTACTTCGCGCGCGGCTCAAAGCGCTCGGGCGCGTGGTGTTCTGCGATGCGCAGCCAGAAGAAGCTCGGACAGGACACAAGGCCGATCGTGGTCAATGTCTGCAACTTCGCCAAGGGTGAGCCGGCGCTCCTGTCCTATGACGACGCGCGCACGCTGTTCCACGAATTCGGCCATGCCCTGCATCAGATGCTGTCGAACGTGACCTATGGCTTCATCTCCGGCACCTCGGTGGCCCGCGATTTCGTGGAACTGCCGAGCCAGCTTTACGAACACTGGCTGGAGGTGCCCGAGGTCTTGGAAAAACACGCCCGCCACTGGCAGACGGGCGAAGCGATGCCCGCCGACCTGTTGCAGCGTCTATTGGCCGCGGGCACCTATGACCAGGGCTTTGCCACGGTCGAGTTCATTGCCTCGGCCCTTGTCGATCTGGCCTTCCACGAAGGCGCGGCACCCGCCGATCCAATGCAGAAACAGGCCGAAGTTCTGGAAGCCATCGGCATGCCGCAGGCCATCCGGATGCGCCACGCCACACCGCATTTCGCGCATGTGTTTTCCGGTGACGGCTATTCCTCGGGTTATTACAGCTACATGTGGTCCGAGGTGATGGATGCCGACGCCTTTGCCGCCTTCGAGGAAGCCGGCAATGCCTTTGACGCCGATACCGCGAAACGGTTGGAAACCTTCATCCTGTCGGCGGGTGGCTCGCAACCCGCCGAAGACCTATACACCCAATTCCGCGGCCGCATGCCGGGGGTAGAGCCTTTGCTGAAAGGTCGGGGATTGTTGGAACCGGTGTAAGGGGGCCAGCCCCCTCGCCCGTTCCGGGCTCACCCCCGGGATATTTGGGCAGAGAGGATGACCAATGGGTTTCATCCTCTCTGCCCAAATATCCCCGCCGGAGGCTCCTGCCTTCAAATCTAGCGCAACCGGCTGGGGGCCATGCCGAATTTCGTGCGGAAGGCGCGAGAGAGGCTGGAGGCGGAGGAGAACCCGCAGCGCAGCGCCACTTCGGCCATGGGGTGGCGGGTGTCGGTGATCATCCGGCGCGCCGCTTGCAACCGCAGGGTCAGGGCATAGGCGGCGGGCGTCAGGCCAAGATTTTCGGAGAAAATCTGTTCCAGGCGGCGGGGGGACAGGCCGATGGCCTGGGCAAGGTCGGCCATGGGTTCGGGGCTGTCGAGTTGGGCTTCCATGCGGGCGATGGCCAAGGCGACGCGCGGGTCAAGGCGCGGATCGGTTTTGCGCGGGCTGACTTGCGGCTCGTGCCCGTCGCGGGCGGTGGTGATGAAGCTGGCGGCGACTTGCAGGGCCAGTGCAGGCCCATGACGGGCGCGGATCAGGTGCAGCATCAGATCGGCGGCGGGGGCGGCCCCGCCTGCGCTAAAGCGACCGCGGTCGATGACAAAGCGGTCAGGCTGCACCTCAACCTCCGGATGGGCGGCAGCGAAATCTTCCAGATCCTCCCAATGCACGGTGGCCTTGTAGCTGTTCAAAAGCCCCGCACGCGCCAGCACCCAAGGCCCGGCATCAATCCCGCCGACGGCGGAAAAGCGCGGGGCCATGCGCGACAGTTCACGGATCAGGTGCGGGGTTGCGCCCTGCCATTGCTGAAATCCGGCAATGACGATCAGCGCATCCGCCCCTTCTGCCGCACGCAAAGGCCCGTTTGAGGGAAGCTCGATACCACAGGTCAGCGGCACCGCCTGCCCGTCGGGGGAGACGACGCGCCAACGGTAAACCTCTGATCCCAAATGCCGATTGGCCGATCGCATCGGGTCCAGCGTTGAGGCGACCTCAAGGATCGAGGCCTGTGGCAGAACCAAAAGTGCCAGAGTCAGGGGCTGCTGCGATGCGGCGAAGATTGTTGCGTTTTTCGACATGAAGATTGCGTAATTTGCAAAGCGCGTGATTGCAACCCCGCTATGCTGGCGCGAACCGAATTGGAGGATTCCCATGCCACTGGCCATGAACCGCGAAGTTTTCATCACCTGCGCCGTCACCGGATCGGGTGGCACGCAGGACCGCAGCCCGCATGTGCCGCGCAGCCCGGAACAGATTGCCAAGTCGGCGATTGATGCGGCCAAGGCGGGTGCGGCCATCGTGCATTGCCATGTGCGCGACCCCGAAACCGGCAAGCCCGCCCGCGACCCGGCCCTGTACCGCGAGGTGACCGAGCGTATTCGCGACTCTGGCACCGATGTGGTTTTGAACCTGACCGCCGGGATGGGCGGCGACATCTATTTCGAAGGCACCGAGGACATGGGCCGCATCGGCCCGCGTTCGGACATGGCAGGCGCGACCGAGCGCGTGGCGCATGTCGTCGAATGCCGCCCCGAGATTTGCACGCTCGATTGCGGCACGATGAACTTCAACGAAGCCGATTATGTGATGGTCAACACGCCCGGCATGCTGCGCGATATGGCGACCCGCATGACCAAGGCGGGCGTCCGCATCGAGATCGAGGCCTTCGACACCGGCCATCTGTGGCTGGCCAAGCAGCTTGCCTCTGAAGGCGTCATCCCTGATCCGGTGCTGGTGCAACTGTGCATGGGCGTTCCGTGGGGCGCGCCGGATGACCTGAACACCTTTCTGGCGATGGTAAACAATGTGCCGTCCGACTGGTTCTGGTCGGCCTTTGCGCTGGGCCGTCACCAGATGCCCTATGTGGCCGCTGCCGTTCTGGCGGGTGGCAACGTGCGGGTGGGTCTGGAAGATAACCTCTGGCTCGACAAAGGCGTGCTGGCGACCAACGCGCAACTGGTAGAGCGCGCTGTCAGCATCATCTCGAACCTTGGGGCGCGGGTGATTACCCCGGCTGAGGTGCGGGCCAAGCTGAAGCTGGAAAAGCGGGCACCCTTGCCACGCTGAGCTGAGGCTTGGGCGGGCGACATATGTGGATTGGCCCATGCTGCCTGCCCCGGCAACGCGCCGGGGCAAGGCTGCGCTGGGCGCGGACCTTAGGGTCAAGATAAAAAGGACAAGGCATGGCACGGAAAGCGGCAATCATTGGGGGTGGGGTTATCGGCGGCGGTTGGGCCGCGCGGTTCCTGCTGAACGGCTGGAATGTGGCGGTCTTTGATCCCGATCCCGAGGCCCCGCGCAAGGTGGGCGAGGTGATCGCCAACGCCCGCAAGGCACTGCCCGCGCTTTCCGATGTGCCGATGCCCGCCGAAGGCACGCTGAGTTTTGTCAGCACCATCACCGAAGCGGTGGAAGGGGCCGAATACATTCAGGAATCCGTCTCGGAACGGCTGGAGTTGAAGCACCGCGTCTTTGCGCAAATCCAGCAGGTCGCGCCGGGGGTGTTGATCGGCTCCTCCACCTCGGGTTTCAAGCCGTCCGAGTTGCAGGAAAAAGCCCCTGAACCGGGGATGATCTTTGTCGCCCACCCGTTCAACCCGGTCTACCTTTTGCCCTTGGCCGAAGTGGTGCCCAGCCCCAAGAACCCGGCTGAGGCCATCGAGTGCGCCAAGGAAATCTTGCGCGAAATCGGCATGTTCCCGCTGCATGTCCGCAAGGAAATCGACGCCCATATCGCCGACCGCTTCCTTGAGGCGGTTTGGCGCGAGGCGCTGTGGCTGGTGAAAGACGGTATCGCCACCACTGAGGAAATCGACGAGGCCATCCGCATGGGCTTTGGCCTGCGCTGGGGCCAGATGGGTCTTTTCGAGACCTATCGCGTTGCAGGCGGCGAGGCCGGGATGAAGCACTTCATGGCGCAGTTCGGCCCCTGCCTGACCTGGCCCTGGACCAAGCTGATGGATGTGCCCGAGTTCAACGACGAACTCGTGGATCTGATCGCCGGCCAGTCCGACGCGCAATCCGGCATGCACTCCATCCGCGAGCTGGAGCGGATTCGCGACAGCAACCTGATCGGCTTCCTGCGCGCCTTGAAGGATCGCAACTGGGGTGCGGGCAAGGTCTTGCGCGAACATGACGAGCGCAAGGCAGCGGCCTTCTTTGGCCCGACCGACACCGCGCCGAAAGCGGCGCCTTTGGCCATGGCCCATATGCAGGTGCTGCCCGGCTGGATCGACTACAATGGCCATATGACCGAAAGCCGCTACTACTTTGCCAACTCGGAAACCGTGGACGCCTTTCTGCGGCTGATCGGGGCCGGGATGGATTATGTGGCGGCAGGCCACAGCTATTATTCCGCCGAAACCCATATCCGCCATCTGGGCGAGGCCAAGCTGGGCGATCGGCTGACCGGCACGATCCAGATCATTTCGGCGGATGAAAAGCGCTTCCGGTCCTTCGTGCGCATCATGAAGGGCGAGGAATGCGTGGCCACCATTGAGCAGCTTTGCCTGCATGTCGATATGGCGGCAGGCAAATCGTCCCCGGCTTCGGCAGAGGTCTGGGCCAAGCTGAAAGCGGTTGCGGATGGCCATGCCAGCCTGCCGCTGCCCGAAGGCGCAGGCCGTGCCGTGGGGCAGAAGAAGTGACCAAACGCGTCCTGATCACCGCAGGCGCGAATGGCATCGGTCTGGTGATGGCCCGCGCCTTCGCCGCCGAGGGCTATCGCGTCTGGGTGACGGATGTGGACGCGGGCCAGATTGCCGCCCTGCCTGCGGGCGTTCGCGGCACTCTGGCCGATGCCGCCCAAGAACCGGCGATGGAGGCCCTGTTTGCCGAAATCGCCACCGAATGGGGCGGTCTGGATGTGCTCTGCGCCAATGCCGGGATCAAAGGCCCGACGGCGGCGATTGAAGACATGCCGATTGAGGCCTGGCACCAATGCCTTGGCGTCAATCTGGACGGCGCGATGCTGGCCGCCAAACATGCCGCGCGCCTGATGAAACCGGCAGGGCAGGGGGTAATGATTTTCACCTCCTCCACCTCTGGCCTCTATGGCACTCCGTTCCGCGCGCCCTATGTGGCGGCGAAATGGGGCGTCATCGGGCTGATGAAAACTGTGGCGATGGAACTTGGCCCTTACGGCATCCGTGCCAACGCGATCTGCCCCGGCTCGGTCAACGGCCCCCGCATTGACCTTGTGATCGACGCCGAAGCCGCCGCCAAGGGCATGACGCCGAACGCCGTGCGGCAGGGCTATGTCTCGGGCACCGCCCTGAAACGCCTTTCTGACCCCGAAGACGTCGCCAACCTCGCGCTTTTCCTCGCCTCACCCCGTGCCCGGATGATCTCCGGCCAAGCCATGGCGGTGGACGGTATGACCTATAACGTGGACCCGTAAGGAGACCCCGATGCATTTCGGACTGACCGAAGAACAACAGATGATCGTCGATGCGACGCGGGCCTTTGTGGAGAACGAACTGTTCCCGCATGAGCTTGCCGTCGAACGCTCGGGCCACCTGCCGCTGGAGCTTATCAAAGAGATCCAGAAAAAAGCCATCGAGGCCGGACTTTACGCCGCCAATATGCCCGCCGAAGTGGGCGGTGCGGGGCTCGATACCCTGTCCTGGCTGCTTTACGAAAAGGAACTTGGCCGGGCCAATTACGCCCTGCATTGGACCTGCGTGGCGCGGCCGTCGAACATTCTTCTGGCCGGAAACGCCGAACAGCGCGAGCAGTATCTCATGCCCTGTATCCGCGGCGAAACCTGGGATTGCCTGGCCATGACCGAACCCGGTGCCGGCTCGGACCTGCGGGGCATGAAGGCCAGCGCCAGGCAGGACGGTGACGACTGGGTGCTGAACGGCACCAAGCATTTCATCTCCCATGTGGATCTGGCGGGCTTTGCCATCGTCTTCATGGCCACGGGCGAGGAAGACACCCCGCGCGGCCCGAAGAAAAAGATCACCGCCTTTTTCGTCGACAAGGGCACCAAAGGTTTCACGGTGCGCGACGGTTACCGCAACGTCTCGCACCGCGGCTATACCAACGGCATCTTGGAATTCGACGATTGCCGCCTGAACAAACGCCAGATCCTGGGCGAGGTTCACAAGGGCTTTGAGGTGGCAAATAGCTGGCTCGGCGCCACCCGCCTGCAAGTCGCCTCCACCTGCCTTGGCCGCGCCGAACGCGCACTGGGCCATGCGATCTCCTATGCCGCCGAACGCAAGCAATTCGGCCAGCAGATCGGCAAGTTCCAAGGCATCAGCTTCAAGCTTGCCGATATGGCAATGGAGTTGAAGGCCGCGGAACTCCTGACCCGCGAGGCGGCGTGGAAATACGACCAAGGCACGGTGACTGAGGCCGACATGTCGATGGCGAAACTGAAAGCCACCGAAGTGCTGGCAATGATCGCCGATGAGGCCATCCAGATCCATGGCGGCATGGGGTTGATGGACGAACTGCCGCTGGAACGCATCTGGCGCGATGCCCGGGTGGAACGCATCTGGGAAGGCACATCGGAAATTCAGCGCCACATCATCAGCCGCGAGCTTCTTCGCCCGCATGGTGCATGACGATTATTCTACGAAAAATCAGGGGGGCTGTCTGCCCCCCTCGGCGCGGACGCGCCTCACCCCCCGAGGATATTTTCGGACCGATGAAATGAACGAAGCCTTAACCTTTTTGTCCGACAGTCATGAGACCGCACAGGGGGGGACCCCGATGGCGGTGACCGGTGAAGATTCCCTGCCCCGTTGGCTCGGGGCAGGGCGTCTTTGGTCTTCATCGGTCCATAAATATCCCGGGGTCCGGGGCAGCGCCCCGGGGGTTGGCCAAGCGCGCGGAGGCAGGTCATGACGCGCCTCGACCGTCTCCTTCGCCCGAAATCCATCGCCGTTCTGGGCGCGGGCTGGGCGCTGAATGTCATCGAACAATGCGCCAAGATGGGCTTCAAAGGCCCGGTCTGGCCTGTGCATCCAACCAAGTCTGAAATCGGCGGGCTGAAGGCCTATGCGTCTTTGGCCGATCTGCCCGAACCGCCGGACGCAACCTTCATCGGCGTCAACCGCTTTGCCACGATTGATGTGGTACGCGAGCTTTCCGCTATGGGCGCGGGCGGGGCGATCTGCTTTGCCTCTGGCTGGACCGAGGCGGGCGAGCCGGAGTTGCAGCAGCGCCTGATCGAGACGGCAGGGGACATGCCGATCCTTGGGCCGAACTGTTACGGCGTCATCAACTATCTCGATGGCGCGCTTCTCTGGCCCGACCAGCACGGCGGCATCCCGGTAGAAAAGGGTGTGGCGCTGGTCAGCCAATCCTCGAACATTGTCATCAATCTCGGGATGCAGCAACGCGGATTGCCGGTGGCCTATGTCGCCTGTCTTGGCAATGCCGCCGTGGTGGGCTTGGCTGATCTGGCCGGGGCGCTTCTCGATGATCCGCGCGTCACGGCACTGGGGCTTTACATCGAGGGTATTGACAACGCCCCCGCCTTTGCCGCCTTGGCAGAACGCGCGCGCGCCATGGGCAAGGGGGTAGTGGCGATCAAGTCGGGCAAGACCGAGCTTTCCCGCACCGCCGCCGCCAGCCATACCGCCAGCTTGGCCGGTGGCGGCGCGGCCTCGTCGGCCTTCCTGCGCCAGATCGGCGTGGCCGAGGTCAACACGCCTTCGGAACTGATCGAGACGCTGAAGATCTTCCACATGCACGGCCCGCAGATCGGCACGCGCATTTGTTCGCTGTCCTGTTCCGGTGGTGAGGCGGGCCTCGTCGCCGACCTCGCCGCGCCCTATGGCATCGACTTTCCGCCGGTGCCGCAGGCCACGCATGACCGGCTGTTCAATGTGCTGGGTGAAATCCCCACCATCTCCAACCCCTTGGATTATCATACCTTCATCTGGGGCGATGGGCCAAAGACCACCGAGGTCTTTTCCGCCATGCTTGAGGCCTATGACGCGGGCATCTACATCATCGACAGCCCGCGCCCGGATCGTTGTGATCCGTCGGGCTATCAACCGGCCTTCGACGCCATCATTGCCGCGCAAAAGGCCACCGGCAAGATTGCCCTGCCCGTGGCCTCCATGGCCGAGAACTTCGGCGAGGGCAGGGTGCAGGCGATGATGGATCAAGGCGTTTGCACCCTCTTGGGTCTGGAAACTGCGCTGGCTGCGATCAAGGCAGCGCAGACGCCTGCGGGTGCGCCGGGCTGGCGGCCTGCCAAGGCCTTGACCCCGCGCGACAGCGGGATGCTGAGCGAGGCGGAAGGCAAGGCTTTGCTGGCCAAGGCCGGGGTGAGTGTTCCGCGCGCCGTCACCGCACCAACCCTTGCCGGGCTGGATGTCTCGGGCCTGACCGCGCCCTTTGCGCTGAAGGGTCTGGGCTTTGCCCACAAGACCGAGGCGGGCGCTGTTCGGCTGGGACTTTCTTCGCTGGACGGTCAGGCCGAGATGCCCGGTGCGACCGGCTATCTCGCCGAAGAAATGGTCACAGGCACCATCGCCGAAATCCTGCTGGGCCTGCGCCGCGATCCGGTTTACGGCGTGACGCTGACGCTTGGCATGGGTGGCGTTACCGCCGAGGTCTTGGCCGATACCGTGACATTGGTCCTGCCTGCGACCGAGGCGCAGGTGCTTGCGGCCCTTCAGACCCTGCGGCTTTGGCCGCTGCTGGATGGCTATCGCGGGCGTCCCAAGGCCGACATGGCCGCCGTGGCGCAAATTGCTGTGGCGCTTGGCCAGCGGATGCTGGCCGACGAAACCCTTGAAGAGATTGAAATCAACCCGATCCTCGTGAAGGCGCAAGGTGCCGTTGCGGTGGATGCCCTGATCCGGAAGGTATGAGACCATGGCGATGGAAATGCGAACCGAAGGCCCGATCAAGACCCGTCGCGAAGGTGCCATCCTTGAGGTGACGCTGGACGCCCCCAAGGCCAATGCGATCAGCCTGAAAACCAGCCGGGTGATGGGGCTGGTGTTCCGCGATTTCCGCGATGACGACTCCTTGCGCGTCTGCATCATCCGCGCGGCGGGTGAGAAATTCTTCTGCCCCGGTTGGGATTTGAAAGCCGCTGCCGAAGGCGATGCGGTGGATGGCGATTATGGCGTCGGCGGTTTTGCCGGGTTGCAGGAACTGCCGAACCTCAACAAGCCGGTGATTGCCGCCGTGAACGGCATTTGCTGCGGTGGGGGCTTGGAGTTTGCGCTGTCGGCCGATCTGATCCTGTGTTCCACCAACGCGACCTTCGCCCTGCCGGAAATCCGTTCGGGCACCGTGGCCGATGCTGCCAGCATCAAATTGCCCAAGCGCATCCCCTATCACGTTGCCATGGACCTTCTGCTGACGGGCCGCTGGTTTGACGCCGAGGAAGCGCATCGCTGGGGGTTGGTAAAGGAAATCTGCGCGCCCGAGGACCTGCTGGCCAAGGCATGGGAGCTTGCCCGCCTTCTGGAATCCGGCCCGCCTTTGGTCTACGCCGCGATCAAGGAGGTCGTGCGCGAGGCGGAAAACATGCGCTTCCAGGATGCGCTGAACCGCATCACCAAACGGCAGATGCCGACCGTGGATAAACTCTATTCCTCGGAGGACCAGTTGGAAGGCGCGAAGGCCTTTGCCGAAAAACGCGATCCGGTCTGGAAGGGGCGGTAAGCGGGCGACAGAAAATGTCGGGAACGGGCGGGGCAAACCCCCGCCCTTTGCTTATCACGGACAAACCCCGGTGCCTTCAATGTGGCGCAAATATCCCGGGGTCCGGGGCAGCGCCCCGGGCTTTCCACGGGCGGGCGGCATGCAGCAAACAGATTACATCATCGTCGGCGCCGGATCTGCGGGCTGCGTTCTGGCCAACCGGCTGACCGAAAGCGGCAAGCATCGCGTGACCCTGATCGAGGCCGGAGGCAGCGATACCGCGCTCAACCTGATGAATTTCTTCGTCCATCTGCCGCTGGGATATGGCAAGTTGTTCTACAACCCGGCCGTCAACTGGATGTACGCGACCGAACCCGATCCGGGTCTGAACGGCCAGCGCGACCACTGGCCACGCGGGCGCATCCTTGGTGGATCTTCCAGCATCAATGCCATGGTCTGGATCCGGGGCCATCGGGCAGATTACGACGAATGGGGCGCCGAAAACCCCGGCTGGAGCTTTGACGATTGCACCGCCGCTTACCGCGCGATCGAAGACAATGAGGCGGGCGGCGATACCTGGCGCGGCAAGGGTGGCCCTTTGTTCATCAGTGCCAATCGCAAGGGGCTGCACCCTTTGGTGGATGATTACATCAAGGCCTGCGGTCAGGCCGGTTTGCCCTATAACCACGATTTCAACGGTGCCGAACAAGAGGGCGCGGGCCATTACCAGATGACCATCAGACACGCGCGCCGCAACTCGGCCGCGCGGGCCTTCCTGCGCCCGGCGCTGAAACGGGCGAACCTGCGGGTCATCACGCGGGCGCAGGTGACGAAAGTGCTGATGGAGGGCCGCCGCGCGGTTGGCGTGGAATATGTGCAAGGCGGCCTGCGCCATGAACTGCGCTGCAACGCCGAGGTGATCCTGTCGGGCGGCGCGGTGAACTCGCCGCAACTGCTGGAGCTTTCGGGCATCGGCAATGCCGCGCATCTTCAGGGCCTTGGCCTGCCGGTGGTGCTGGATAACTCCAATGTGGGCGAGCATATGTCCGACCATCAGGGCATCAATTACACCTTCCGCATGAAGGTGCCGACCTACAACAGCATTCTGCGCCCGTGGTGGGGCAAGATGCTGGTCGGCATGCAGTATTTCCTGACCGGAGGCGGGCCTTTGGCCAAGTCCATCAACCACGGTGGCGGGTTCTTCCGCACCCGCGCAGGGCTGGACCGGCCAAACATGCAGCTTTACCTGCAAGCCTTCTCAACGCTGCTGCCCAAAGCGGGCGAACGGCCGCTCTTGACGCCCGATCCCTTCCCCGGCCTGTCGATCGGCCTGTCGAACTGCCGCCCCACCTCGCGCGGGCATATCCATATTCAATCACCCGACCCGCTGGCGCATCCCAAGATCGTGGCGAATGTGTTTTCCACCGACCATGATGTGCAGGAAATGCTGGAGGCGGTGAAATACCTCCGCCACATCGCGGCGCAGCCGGCGATGGCAGGGCTGATCGAGGAAGAACTGCGCCCCGGTCCCGCCGTGCAATCGGATGCCGACCTTATCCATGATTTCCGCCAGCGGTCAGGTACTGTCTATCACCACTCCTGCACCGCGCGGATGGGCGCAGACCCTGCGACCTCGGTGGTCGATGCCCGCTGCCGCGTGCATGGGATCGACGGGTTGCGGGTGATCGACGCCGCAGCTTTCCCGAACCTGATTGCGGGCAACACCAACGCCCCTTCCATCCTGATGGGGTGGAAGGGCGCGGAAAAGGTGCTGGAGGATGCCCGATAAGGGGGCCACCTCGGAGGGCATCGAGCCCCCGCTCGGCGGCGTTGCCACGGAATAATCCCAACCCGAGCCACGGGCTGGGATCGAGGAGCCTCCGGCGGGAGTATTTGGCAAGGCGCAAATCATAGGGCGCACAGGGCAAGGTTTTGCGCCTTTTGAAATACTCCGGGGGTGAGGCCCTGAAGGGGCCGAGGGGGGCAGCGCCCCCTTTCCTATTCCCCGCGCGGGAAGCGTTTGTTCTCTTCGAGCACGTTCAGATCCATGTGGTTGCGCATGTAGCGTTCCGAGGCAGCGCGCAGCGGCTGGTGGTCCCACGGATAGTAATTGCCGTTGCGCAACGCCTCATAGACCACCCAGCGGCGGGCCTGACTTTGGCGTACTTCGGCGTCATAGGCGGCCATGTCCCAGCGGGCTTTTGCCAGCGTTTGGAAATGCGCCAGCACTTCGGCCGCACGGGGATCACCGGCGAGGTTGTTGGTTTCCTCGGGGTCACCCGCCACATCGAACAGCAGATCGGGATCGGCCGGGCAGTGGATGTATTTCCATGCGCCCTGCCGCAGGCAGACCATCGGGGTGATGGTGCCTTCGGCGGCATATTCCATCGCGACGGGGCTGGTGCGTTCGGTGCCCTTGGCCAAGGGGACAAGGCTTTCCCCATCCGTCCAAGGCATGACCTCGTCCATCGAGATGCCGGCCAGATCGCAAAGCGACGGCGTCAGGTCGATGGTGGAAACCGGGGTGGTGACGGTGGTCGGTGTCAGGCCGGGGGCCGCGATCATCAAGGGCACACGGGCCGAACCTTCGAAGAAGTTCATCTTGAACCACAGGCTCTTGCGGCCCAGCATCTCGCCGTGGTCGGAGACGAAGACGATGATCGCTTCTTGGCGGCTTGCCTCCAGTACGGCCAAGATCTCGCCGATCTTGTCGTCGACATAGGAGATATTGGCAAAATAGCCTTGGCGTGACCGGCGGATATGCTCGGGCGTCACCTCCATCGAGCGCCAGTCGCAGGCGTCCATCAGGCGTTTGGAATGGGGGTCCATGTCTTCATAGGCCAGCCCCTCTGGCGGTTCCAGTTCCGGGATGCCTTCGTAAAGATCCCAGTATTTGCGGCGGGCGACGAAGGGGTCATGCGGGTGGGTGAAGCTGGCGGTCAGGCACCAGGGGCGCGGATCAAGGCCGCGCGACAGGTCGTAAAGCTTCTGCACCGCCTGATGGCAGACGTCGTCATCGTATTCCAATTGGTTGGTGATTTCGGCCACGCCCGCGCCAGTGACGGACCCCATGTTGTGATACCACCAGTCGATCCGCTCGCCCGGTTTGCGGTAATCTGGCGTCCAGCCGAAATCGGCAGGGTAGATGTCGGTGGTCAGGCGTTCCTCGAACCCGTGCAGCTGGTCGGGGCCGACGAAATGCATCTTGCCCGAAAGGGCGGTGTAATAGCCCGCACGGCGCAGGTGATGGGCATAGGTCGGGATATCCGAGCAGAACTCGGCCGCGTTGTCATAAACGCGGGTGCGGCGGGGCAGGGCGCCCGACATGAAGGCGGCGCGGGCAGGGGCGCAAAGCGGCGAGGCGGTGTAGCTGTTGGCAAAGCGCACCGAGCGGGCGGCGAGTTTGCGCAGGTTCGGCACGTGCAGAAAGTCGGCAGGGCCGTCTTCGAACAGCGTCCCGGTCAACTGGTCGACCATCAGGATCAGGATATTGGGGCGCTTCGGCGAAGACTTGGTCATGACGGCTCCGGGGCATGGGGACTGGTGGCAGACTAATCTGTCCCGGCGCGGCGGCAAGGCCCGGTGGCAAGGTTTTCTGACATTACCCTGTTACATGCGCGTCGCTGTTGCGTTACGGCATGGGGGCAAGAGACGGGCAGAGGCCATGGAGGTTGAGTTGAAGCGAATCTTGCTGGGATGGCTTCTTTCTGGTGTTGCGGGGACTGCGGGCGCCGAAGATTTCGGCGTTGTGGTCGATGCTTTGTTGGCCCGAAACGCCCCCGCGCTGTTTGGGATTGAAGCCCCCTTGGCGACATCTGCCGCGCCAAGCCCGATGCAGGGGTATCGGGTTGCGGGCCGCAGCGTTGCCGACAGCATCGCTTTGGCTGATGGGCTGGTCGCCGAGTTCCTGACCACCGAGGCTGCCGAATACAGCGACATGATGGCCTTTTATCCCGCCAAGACCCCAAGCCACCTGATTGCCTGCATTGAAAGCAAGGCCGAACTCCTCGCGCCGGGCAAGATGCAGCCCGGTGTGCAACGCATATCGCTGGTTGATGGCAGGGTGGAAACCATCGTGCGGGGAACCTCGCATTGCGACGGCGTCCGCACCACGCCTTGGGGCACGATCCTGATTACCGAAGAACGCGACCAAGGCGGGGCTTATGAAATCCTGAATCCGTTGGCGATATCCGGGACGGTCACGGTTCTGAATGGCGATACAGGGGAGACAAGTGATCCGGTCGCGGTGGTCCGGCGTCCGGCCTTGCCCGTCATGCGATGGGAAGGCACCGCCGTGTTGGAGAGCGGTGTCGTCTATGGCGGCGACGAATTGCGCCCCGGAACCACTGCGCCGAACGCCGATGGGGGCGCGATGTTCAAATTCATCCCGGAAACGCCCTTTGCCGGGGGGGAAATTGCCAGCTTGGAAGACTCGCCTCTTGTCGCGGGCAAGACCTATGCCATGCAGGTGCAATGCGTGCGGGATCTGGTGCAATACGGGCAGGGCTGCGAGGTTGGCAATGCGACTTGGGTTCAGGTGGACCCCGCCAAGGCCCGAAAGGACGCGCATGAAAAAGGCGCGACGGGCTATTATCGCCCCGAGGATCTGCATCAGGATCCGACCTACACCGCGGGGGTGCGGTTTTGTTTCAGCAATACCGGCAATGAGGCGGCGGGCAATTATGCCGAGGTGATGTGCGCCATCGACAGCGATCCTTTGGCACCGGGGCCCTATGCGGCGGGCAAGCTGGCCCCGACCACGGTGATCAACCGCTTCATCGAAGGCGATACCGAGTTCAACTCCTTTGACAATCTCGACTTTCAGCCCGGCACCGGAATTCTTTATGTCGCCGAGGATCACCTGAATGGCGATATCTGGGCCTGTCTGCCCGACGGGGCGGACCGCGATGTGAAATCCGATGGCTGCATCCGGGTTGTGTCGGTCAAAGACAGCAGCGCCGAGCCAACGGGCTTCATTTTTGATGCCAGCGGCAAGACGGCCTATCTGTCGATCCAACATTCCGATGACAGTGCGATGCCAAAGGTTGATGGCTATCGCACGGATGATCTCTTGAAGATCTCGGGCTTCGGCGAGATCCTGAAGTAAGGCTTACGGAAGCCCTCCGCTGCGCTGGCGCGAAAGACCTTGCGCTTTTCCGTGATTGCGTCGCTTCCGGCATGTGAAGCGGCGGAAATGGCAGGGGCGGCGGTCAGGAACATGTCCTGTTATGCACAGGGAGAATTCAATGGTTGTCGTCACCGAGTTTCCGCATCAAACCAGAGAAACCCCGGATATGGGGATTGTTCTGTCAGACGGCTGTCGTCTGTCCGCGCGGGTCTGGATGCCCGAAGATGCCACGGAAAATCCGGTTCCGGCCATTCTGGAATATATCCCCTATCGCAAGCGTGATGGCACCCTGCCGCGCGATGAGATGATGCATCCGTATTTTGCCGGTCATGGCTATGCCGCCGTGCGGGTCGATATGCGGGGCTGTGGGGACAGTCAGGGGCTGATTGCCGACGAATACACCGAACAGGAGTTGCGCGACGCCGAGGAGGTGATCGCGTGGCTGGCGGCGCAGCCGTGGTGTTCGGGTGCGGTTGGGATGATGGGCAAAAGCTGGGGCGGGTTCAACTGTTTGCAGACCGCGTTCCGCCAACCGCCTGCCTTGAAGGCGGTGGTATCGGTCTGTTCCACGACTGACCGCTTTGCCGATGACATCCACTTCAAGGGCGGTTGCCTCTTGGGCGAAAATTTCGGCTGGGGGGCGGTGATGCTGTCCTATTCCAGCCGCCCGGCAGATCCCGCGCTGCGGGCCGATTGGCGCGCGGACTGGCTGGCGCGGCTGGAGGCCGAGCCATGGCTTGCGCCGCGCTGGGCGGGTCATCAGGCGCGGGACGGCTATTGGAAGCACGGGTCCGTCTGCGAGGATTATGCCCGCATGACCGTTCCGGTGCAGATCTGGGGCGGCTGGGCTGACAATTACATGAACACGGTGGCCGCCTTGGTCGCCAATTGTGCCGGGCCGGTCAAAGGCATTGTCGGACCTTGGGTGCATCAATACCCCCATACCGCTGTGCCCGGTCCGCGGATCGGCTTTCTGCAAGAGGCCCTGCGCTGGTGGGATCGCTGGCTGAAAGGCCAGCCCAACGGTGCCGAGGCTGACCCGGCCTATCGGGTTTACCGGCTTGATTCCGAGGCGCCGGATGCCAGCGCAAAGCACCGCGCGGGGGCCTGGGTGGCCGAGGCCGCTTGGCCCAGCCCGCAGGTGAAGCGGGAGGTGCTGCATCTGGGGCTGGCGTCCGCTGGGCCTTCTGCCCCAAAAGGATATTTGGGCCATAGTGAAGGCGGCTTTCGGGCAGAGATCGCCACGCCCCAGCACTTGGGCATGCACACGGGCGAGTTTTTCCCGATGGGTCTGAATGCCGAAATGCCGGGAGATCAGGCGGGCGATGATGCGATGTCGGTTTGCTTTGACGGGCCGGAGTTGCTGGCGCCGCTGGACCTGATCGGCGCGGCGCGGCTTTCGCTGCGGCTGTCGTCGGATGCGCCTTTGGGCTTTGTCGTCGCGCGGCTTTGCGATGTGGGGCCGGATGGCCGCTCGGTGCGCATTGCGCATGGCATGCTGAACCTGTGCCACCGGGATGGGATGGAAACCCCTGCGCCGGTGCCGCCGGGGCAGGCGGTCGAGGTTGGCTTTGACATTGACCAAATGGCCTATCGGCTGGCCCCCGGACACCGCTTGCGGTTGGCGCTGTCAAATTCCTATTGGCCCTTCGTTTTGCCGTCGCCGCAGGCGGGCAAGCTGACGCTCATGGCGGGCAGTCTTGATCTGCCGGTGCATCAGGGCGCGGGAGCAGAGTGGGTGCCGCCGCCTGCCGAACATGCAAGCCCTTGGAAACACAAGGTGCTGCGCGAAGGGAAGACCACCCGCAAGATCGAGACGGACCTTGTGACCGGCAAGGTTGCCCTGGTGATCCGCGACGATCTGGGGGATGCGGAAAACCTGACGCATGGCTTGCAGACCGGTGAGACGATGACCGAGCTTTGGGAGGTGCATCCCGACGATCCGCTGTCGGCCCGTGCGGTGCATAGCTGGGAGCAGCGCCTGTCACGCGGAGAGTGGCGGGTGCGGACCGAAGTCCATGCCGAGATGACGGCAACGGCCAGCCATCTGCGGTTGCAGGCGCGGTTGACCGCCTATGAGGGCGAGGAAAGGATTTTTGAGCGGTGCTTTGATGACGAGGTGCCGCGCATCTTTGTGTGACGCCAAGCCATGGCAAGAATCGTTGCCAGACCCATGACTTCGCGATTTAGTGAGTTCCAAATCAACAAGAAGGCACCGGCAATCCGGGCCAAAAGCAGGGAGAAAAGTCTATGTCCGATCAACTCGACCAGATGATCGCACGGGTGCGCAAAGGCGCGATGACCCGCCGCGAATTTGTGGGCCGCACTACGGCGATGGGGGTTTCGGCTGCCCTTGCCGGGGCGCTGTTCACCAAGGCGGCCCATGCCGAAGAACCAAAGAAGGGCGGCATCATCCGCGTCGGTATGCAGGGCGGTGAATCCACCAACTCGCTTGACCCGGCTTTGGCCGCTTCGGAAGTGCCGTTCCAGGTGAACATGACCTGGGGCGAAATGCTGGTCGATGTAAATCCCGACGGCTCGATCGACCACCGCATCGCCGAGGAAATCTCCTCATCGCCCGACGCGACCGAGTGGAAGTTCAAGATCCGTGCAGGTGTGGAATTCCACGACGGCAAGACCGTGACCGCCGATGACGTGGTGGCGACGCTGAAGCGCCACACCGACGAGAAGGCGCAGTCGGGCGCCTTGGGCATCGTGCAGGGCATCACCGAGATGAAGGCCGAAGGTGACATGGTCACGCTGAAGCTGAATGCCGCCAACGCCGACCTGCCCTATCTGATGGCCGACTATCACCTGATGATCCAGCCCGGTGGCGGCGTGGACAATCCGGCGGCGGGCATCGGTGCCGGTCCCTATAAGGTCGTTGTGAACGAGCCGGGCGTGCGGCACACCTTCGTCAAACATGCCAATTATTTCGACAGCACCATCGGTCATGCCGATGAGGTGGAAATCCTTGTCATCAACGACAACACTGCCCGGACCGCCGCGTTGCAATCCGGTCAGGTGCATATGATCAACCGGGTTGACCCGAAGATCGTGGAGCTTTTGAAAGGTGTGCCCGGCATCCAGATCCGTTCGGCTGCCGGCCGCGGTCACTATGTGTTCATCATGCATGTCGACAAGGCACCCTTCGACAACAATGATCTGCGCATGGCGTTGAAGCTGGCGATCAACCGTCAGGAACAGGTCGACAAGATCCTTGGCGGTCTGGGCAAGCCGGGCAACGATTTCCCGATCAACGCTGCCTATCCGATGTTCGATGACAGCATCCCGCAGCGTGAATATGACGCCGCCGCTGCCGCCGAATTCTACAAAAAGTCCGGCCATGACGGCAGCCCGATCATTCTGGCCACCGCACCGGGCGCCTTCCCCGGCGCAGTCGATGCGGCCAACCTCTTTGCCGCCTCGGCCAAGGCAGCGGGCATCCCGCTGGAAGTGAAGCTGGAGCCCGATGACGGCTACTGGTCGAACGTCTGGAACGTCGCTCCTTTCTGCGCCTCGTATTGGGGTGGCCGTCCGGTGCAGGACCAGATGTACTCCACCGCTTACCTCTCCACCGCCGAATGGAACGACACCAAGTTCAAGAACGCCAAGTTCGACGAACTGCTGCTTGCCGCGCGTGGCGAGCTGGATGCCGCCAAGCGCAAGGGCCAGTATTCGGAAATGGCGCATATCCTGCGCGATGAGGGCGGCCTGATCCTGCCGATGTTCAATGACTTCGTGTCGGGTGTGTCCGATGTGGTCGGCGGCTGGGTGGATGACCCGAATGGCGAATTGATGAATGGCCGCAGCCAGGTCCGCTGCTGGCTGAACGCCTGAGGTCGGAACATTGCATCCGGTTTTGAAATTGGTGGTCCAGCGCATTGCGCTGGGCCTTCTTCTCCTACTCGCCGTTTCGGCTGTGATCTTTCTGGGGGTCGAGGCCCTGCCGGGTGATACCGCGCAGGCCATTCTTGGCCAACAGGCGACGCCCGAGGCATTGGCCAACCTGCGTGAACAGCTTGGGCTCGATCAGCCCGCCCTCAGCCGCTATCTGGGCTGGCTTGGCGGGGTGTTGCAGGGCGATCTTGGCACCGCGCTGACCAACAAGGCCGACATCGCGCAGTCGATCGGGCAACGTCTTGGCAATACGCTGTTTCTGGCCGGATGCGCCGCCGCAATTTCGGTGCCGCTGGCGATCCTGCTGGGGGTGATTGCCGCGCGCTATGCCGGTCGCTGGCCCGACAAGGTGATTTCCGGCGTGACGCTGACCACGATCAGCCTGCCCGAATTCGTTGCCGCCTATTTCGTGATTTTCCTGCTGACGCAGGTCTTCCCAATCTTTCAGCCCGTGGCCATGGTCTTTCCGGGCATGAGCTTCTGGGCCAAGCTGCACGCCGTTGCCTTGCCGGTGATCGTGCTGGTGCTGGTCGTGCTGGCCCACATGATGCGGATGACGCGTGCCGCCATCCTGAACGTGATGCAATCGGCCTATATCGAGACGGCCGAACTCAAGGGCCTGTCGCCGATGCAGGTGGTCTGGCGCCATGCCTTCCCCAATGCCATCGCGCCGGTGGTGTCGGTGGTCATGTTGAACCTTGCCTATCTGGTGGTGGGCGTGGTCGTTGTGGAAGTCGTCTTTGGTTACAACGCCTTGGGCCAATACCTGGTTGACCATGTGACCAAACGCGATGTTCCGGTCGTGCAGGCCGTGGGTCTGATCTTCGCCGCCGTCTATATTTTTCTGAACATGGCGGCGGACATCATCGCCATCGTGGCCAACCCGCGCCTGAGGCACCCGAAATGAGACTTCCGTTTTCCGCCATTGTCGGGCTGGTGTTGACCGGGGCTTTCCTGTTCATCGGCCTTTTCGCACAATTCATCGCGCCCTATCCGATTGATTCCGCCGTTGGCGGCGTCTGGGAGGGGCCATCGGCGCAATATTGGCTTGGCACCGATACCATCGGCCGCGACATCGTCTCGCGCCTGATCTACGGCGCGCAAGTCACGATCTTTGTGGCGCTCGCCTCCTCGATCCTCGCCTTTTCGCTTGGCGCGTTTCTCGGCTTCCTTGCGGCCGTGCGCGGCGGCTGGATCGACCAGACCCTGTCGCGCATCGTCGATCTGGTGATGGCGATCCCCTCGCTGATCGTGGCGCTTGTCATGCTTTCGGTGCTGCCCTTGAACCTGACCGTGCTGATCTTGGTGATGGGCGTTCTCGATTCAACCCGCGTTTTCCGCCTGAGCCGCGCCGTCGCCATGGACATCACTGTGATGGACTATGTCGAGGCCGCCAAGCTGCGCGGCGAAAAGCAGGGCTGGATCATCTTCCGTGAAATCCTGCCAAACGCACTCTCGCCGCTGGTTGCCGAATTCGGCCTGCGCTTCATCTTTGCGGTGCTGTTCATCTCGACACTCTCCTTCCTTGGCCTTGGTATCCAGCCGCCGCTGACCGATTGGGGCGGCATGGTAAAGGAAAACAAGGATGGGCTGATCTACGGCAAAGCCGCCGCCCTGATGCCCGCCATGGCGATTGCCGCGCTGGCAATCTCGGTAAACCTTGTGGCCGACTGGATCTTGTCCCGTACCTCCAGCCTGAAAGGGGGCCGCGGTGGCTGATCCTCTCCTCTCGTTCAAGAATCTGAAAATCGAAGCAACCGCCTATCCGCCGGGCGAGGCACCCCGCCATGTCGTGCTGGTGGATGGCGTTTCCGTCTCGGTCGAAAAGGGCCGGGTGCTGGGCCTGATCGGCGAAAGCGGTGCGGGCAAATCCACCATCGGGCTTTCGGCCATGGCCTTTGGCCGCGGCGGCGTGCGCCTGACCGGGGGGCAAATCCTGCTGAACGGGCGCGATATTCGTACGGCAGACGCGGGGGGCTTGCGCGATCTGCGTGGGCGCGAAGTGACCTATGTCGCCCAATCCGCGGCGGCCAGCTTCAACCCGGCGAAAAAGCTGATGGAGCAGGTGATCGAAACCTCGGTCGCCCATGGCGTCATGACCAAACCCGAGGCTGAGGCCCGGGCGGTGTCGCTGTTCCGCCAGCTTTCGCTGCCCAACCCTGAAACTATTGGCAACCGCTATCCGCATCAGGTGTCGGGCGGGCAGTTGCAGCGGGTGATGACGGCGATGGCGCTGTGCCCGAAGCCGGATCTGGTGATCTTCGACGAACCCACCACCGCGCTCGATGTGACAACCCAGATCGACGTGCTGGCGGCGATCAAGCGGGCGATCCATGAAACCGGGGTGGCGGCGCTGTACATCACCCATGACCTCGCCGTTGTGGCGCAGGTGGCCGATGACATCCTCGTGCTGCGGCATGGCAAGATGGTGGAACACGGCACGACCGACCAGATCATCAATGCGCCGAAGGAAGCCTATACGCAGGCGCTCGTCTCGGTCCGCTCCATTGATCACGATGAAAAGCCGCAGGCCGCTCCGGTGCTGTCGGTGCAGAATGTGACGGCGCGCTACAAGGGGACGAACTTTGACGTTCTGAAGAATGTCACCGTCGATGTCGCCCCCGGTCAGACACTGGCCATCGTCGGGGAAAGCGGCTCGGGCAAATCCACGCTTGCCCGCGCGATCACCGGGCTTCTGCCGCCGAGCCAGGGCCGCATCAGCTTTGCCGGGCGCAACCTGTCGGCCGACCTTGCCGGGCGCAGCAAGGATGATCTGCGCGAATTGCAGATGATCTATCAAATGGCCGATGTGGCAATGAACCCGCGCCAGACCGTGGGCACCATCATCGGCCGCCCGCTGGAGTTCTATTTCGGCCTGAAAGGCGCCGAGAAAGAGAAACGGATTCAAGAGCTTCTTGACCAGATCGAGATGGGCAAGGGCTTTGCCGACCGCTACCCGGCGGAACTCTCCGGTGGACAAAAGCAACGCGTCTGCATCGCGCGCGCCTTGGCGGCGAAACCGAAACTCATCATCTGCGATGAGGTGACCTCGGCGCTCGACCCCTTGGTCGCGGATGGTATCCTGAAGCTTCTCCTCGATCTGCAAGCGTGCGAAAACGTGGCCTATCTCTTTATCACCCATGACCTTGCCACGGTAAAAGCCATCGCCGACAAGATCGCAGTGATGTTCAAGGGGCAGGTGGTGCGCTACGGCCAAAAGACCGATGTGCTGACCCCGCCCTTCGACGATTACACCGATCTCCTGCTGTCCTCGGTCCCCGAAATGGAACTTGGTTGGCTGGAAAAGGTGATCCAGACCCGCAAGATGGAATCTGCCGGAAACTGATTTCATCTTGGCCCAAATACCCCCGCCGGAGGCCCCCACGGCCCCGCCGGGGATGAGGTATGACATGACGAAACTTCTTCTCATCATTCTTGATGGCGTGCCCTACCGCAATTGGCGGCGCCTTTTCGGCAATCTCGAAGGCTGGGTGGCGCAGGGGGCGGCCACGGTGCATCGCATCCGCGCGGTGCTGCCCTCGACCTCTGCTTCCTGCTATGCCTCGATCCATACCGGTGTGCCGCCGCAGGTGCATCGGGTCTGGGGCAATGAGGCGGTCTATCGGCTGAACCAGCCCGACATCTTTTCCGAAGCCAGCAAGGCGGGGCTGAAAACGGGGGCCGTGACCCACAGCTTCTGGTCGGAAATGTTCAACCGCGCGCCCTTCGATTTTGTGCGCGACATTGAATATGATGAACCCGCAGGCCCCATCACCCATGGCCGGTTTCACACCATGACGGGGTATGGCAACATCAACCAGATGACGCCTTCGGACGTTGACCTTTTCGCCACGCTGACCCGGATGACCGAACTTCACGGCATCGACTATGGCATCCTGCACACCTGCACGCTGGATAGCATGGGGCATCGGTTCTACCACGACTGCGAGGAGATGGATAACGCCTGCTATATGATGGATGCGATGCTGGCCCCCTTCCTGCAACGCTGGCTCGACAAAGGGTATGAGGTGATTGTCACCGCTGACCACGGGCAGGATGAGCGTGGCCACCACGGCGGCACGGGCGAATTGCAGCAGGACGCGGCCTTCTACTATTTCGGCAAAAGCGAAATGCCGGCCAAGGATGTGGTGCTGGACCAGTTGGCGCTGGCCCCCAGCATTCTGACGCGGCTTGGCGTATCGATTCCGGAAACGATGAAGGCAAAACCCTTCTTCACCGCGTAACTCCTCGGGCGGCTTCGCCTCCGCGTCGTGTCCACCGAGGAGCGGCGAAGCCGACGACGAGGGTCAGGCGGAATAGCTCGACCCTTCTTCGTCCAATATCCCCTTCATTTCCCGCAGATGCGCCTCGGCAAAGCCGGGGTAGGCTTCCCATTCCTGCGCGGTTTTTTCGGCAATGGCATCGGGCAGAACCCGCAAGGCCTGTCCAGTCTGCAAGGCGCGGATATAGGTTTCGGCCGCGCGTTCGAAATAATAAAGCCGGTTGAAGGCCTCGGCCACGGTTTGGCCGATGACCAAGACGCCATGATTGCCCATCACCATGGTCGTCACCTTGGGGTCCGCCAGCATTGCCGCACAGCGCGCGCCTTCTTCCTCGAACGCCATGCCACCGTAATGGTCGTCGACCACATGGCGGCCAAAGAACATGGCCGTGTTCTGGTCAATCGCCGGCAGGCGCGAATCGGCAAGGCTGGCCAGCACGGTGGCGTGAATGGAATGAACGTGGCAAACGCAACGGGCATGGGGCAGAGCGCGGTGGATGGAGCCATGCAGACCCCAGGCGGTCGGGTCCGGCGCGTCGGGCCGTGTCATGGTATTCGGATCGTTCGCGTCAATCTCCACAAGGCTGGATGCCGTGATCCGGCTGAAATGCCGTCCGTTCGGGTTGATGAGGAACCGGGTGCCGTCCCCGTTCACCGCCAATGAGAAGTGGTTCGCCACCGCCTCATGCATGTTCAACCGCGCGGCCCAGCGAAAGGCGGCGGCCATGTCCACCCGCTCGGCCCAATGCGTCAGGTTGGCGATGGGTTTGTTCATGGCTGATCTCCTTTGGCAAAGCGGGAAATGGCATTGACGATGCGGGCAAAGCTGGCGGCGGCGCGGGGCACGGTTGCGCGGGCGCGCAGATAGCCATGCACAAGGCCCGGCTCATTCACCCATTCCGCCCGCCCTCCGGCGGCGGTGATGCGGGCGGCATAATCGCGGGCATCATCGGCCAAAGGGTCACATTCGGCGCTGATCGCCAATGTCGGGGGCAGGTTAGAGAAGTCGCGATCGCGCAAGGGATGGACGGTCGGGTCATCCTCGGGCGGCGGGCCGCCATGGCGGATGTCCTTGTAAAACAACACATCATCGCGGCTGAGCATCGGGGCATGGGCATGGGCCAGATAGCTGCCCTTGTTGATGTCGCCCCCAAGGCCGGGGTAGATCAGCACCTGTCCCAAAATCCGTATCTGGCTGCCCCGCAGGGCATGGCCGGCCGCGGCAGCCAGATTTCCCCCCGCGGAATCCCCCGCCAACACCACCGGCCCCGGCACGGCACGGATGACGGCGCACACATCGTCAAAGGCTGCCGGGTGCAGATGTTCGGGCGACAGTCGATAGTCGACCGCGATCACCTGCAACCCGGTGCGGTCGCAGATTTCGGCGCAAACATCGTCGTGGCTGTGCAGGCCGCCCACCACATATCCCCCGCCATGCAGATAGATCACTGTCGGCGCGGCCCCGGCATAGATACGGCAGGGCACCCCCGCGATTGGCTCATCGCGGGCCGACAGGCCCGGCGGATAGCCGCGGTGGAACACCCGGCACATCCGATCATAGATCGCGCGTTGGTCGGCGATGGTCAGGCTGGCGGTATCGGGGGGATAAGAGGCGTTGGTGGCCTCGATAAAGGCCCAGGTCGGGGCGTCGATAAGGGTTTTGTAATCAATGTCTGTCATGCTGGGGTCCGGGACGATGCATTGGGCTGGTGGCGGGCCACCCACAGCATGACGTCAAAGCCGGGATGCGGCAATGGCCAAGGATTGGCTGAATTAACCTTAAGCTTGCCAGAAATTGTCCCGAATTCGGGCACAATTGGCTGGCATCCCTTAAGCACGGGTTAACGGGGCAATCACGATGAATCTCTTAAACTCTTTCGATCATCAGCAATCCACCGTGGTCGGCTTCGGCATTCGGGCCTTGCTTATCTCTGATCGCGGCGCGAACAGCCCCCTGCTGCAACGGCTTGCCGGGCTTGGCTGCCGGGTTGAGGTGATTGAGGATGTCTATTCGGCCCTTGATTGGGTGGTGGATGGCCCGGAAGAGCTGGAATTGATCGTGATGGATTGCGATTGCGCAGGCGGCCTTGCTTTGGGCAAACGGGCACATGCGCTTTTGACCGCGACGGGACGCTGTATTCCGACGCTTCTCATCAGCCGCGAAACGTCGGAACAGCAGTTTCCGACCAGCCGCTATGAACCGACGGTCCTGCGTGCGCCGCTCAGTTCGGTCGCGCTGCGTGTCGGGTTCGAACATGCTTTGCAAGAACGGCTGCTGTTCGCCCGCGCCAGTTGATCTTCAAAATGAAAAAGGGGCGGGCCTAAGCCCACCCCTTTTCGACTTTCGTCGCGTCGATAAATCAGGCCAAGGCCAGATTGGTCGCCGATTCGCGGCCGTCACGGCCAGCTTCGATGTCGAACGTGACCGGCTGGCCGTCCTTCAGCGAACGCAGACCAGCGCGCTCCAGCGCGGTGATGTGAACGAAAACGTCCTTCTTGCCGCCTTCCGGGGCGATGAAGCCGTAGCCTTTGGTTTCATTGAACCATTTCACGGTGCCCTTAGCCATCGTGATGTCTCCTGTCATAATGCCACCCGCGAAATTGCAGCGGCCCGGCCAGTCAGCTTTTGGTCGAATGCTGTGGCCGAAAACGGAGACAGAGATCGAGTAGAGATAACCTAGCCCGCGTTATATGGGGGCTAACGGCATTTGGATCAAGGGCTATCTCAGCGCCCCAACCCTGCCTGAGGGGATCGGTCTTAGGCGTGTTCCGGGTCGAATTGCGGTTCCGGTGCCCGCAGGGCCATCGCAAGGGCCACCAGCATCGCGGCGATGGCAACGCCCCCCAAAGACCACAGGGCGAGTGCGAAAACCCAGCTTGCGTTGAACAGGACCAGCGCGGTCAGAGCCGAGATGAACCCAGCGGTTCCGCCGAAAATCAATACGACTGCTGCCATCGTGACCTCCTGTTCTCTGGTGAACATTGATCAGGGCAGATTGAGGCAAGAACGTGGCAGAAGCAGGGAGAGTTTGTGGGGCGGCCGGTCGCTGTCAGAATGTGCGCCGGGCCCGCAGGGCGGCGCCGATGGTGCCATCGTCAAGATAATCCAGTTCGCCGCCGACCGGCACGCCTTGGGCAAGGCTGGTGATCTGCGCTGCGCTGTCCGCCAAAGCATCGGCGATGTAATGCGCGGTGGTCTGGCCATCGACGGTTGCATTCAGCGCCAGAATAACCTCGCGCGTGCCTTCTCGGGTCACCCGTGCCGCCAGACGCGGGATGCCAAGTTCCTCAGGCCCGATGGAATCGAGCGCGGAAAGCGTGCCACCCAGAACGTGATAGCGCCCCTTGAAGGATTGACCGCGCTCCATCGCCCAAAGGTCTGCCACATCTTCCACCACGCAAATCTCGCCGGTGGCGCGGGCAGGATCGGCACAGATCGGGCACAGGTCCGCCGTGCCGATATTGCCGCAGACGGTGCAATCGCGGGCATTCAGCGCCACCGTTGCCATGGCTTGGGCCAAGGGCGCCATCAATTGCCCACGCTTTTTCAAAAGCGCCAAGACCGCGCGCCGGGCCGAACGCGGGCCAAGCCCCGGCAAGCGGGCCATCAGTTCGATCAGGGCCTCGATGTCGCGGGTGCCGTCCATCGCTTAGAAGGGCAGTTTGAAATCGGCGGGCAGACCAAGGCTTTGCGTCAGCTTGCCCATTTCCTGTTCGGTCCGCGCGGCGGCTTTGGCTTGCGCATCATTCAGGGCGGCAAGGATCAGGTCTTCGATGACCTCTTTTTCCGAAGGCACCAGAATAGAGGGGTCAATGTCCAATCCGGTGATCTGCCCCTTGGCCGTGGCGCGCACCTTGACCAGTCCCGCGCCCGCCTCACCCACCACGACGATGCGGGCAAGATCCTGCTGCAACTCGCCCATCTTGGCCTGCGCCTCTTGCGCTGCCTTCATCATCTTGGCCATGTCGCCAAGCCCGCCCAAGCCTTTCAGCATCTGGTCACTCCGGTTGTTCGACCCAGAAGATATGCGCGCGGGGCGGGGCGGGCAAGACAGCCCGGATCAGGAATCCTCGAACGGATCCCATTCGTCTTCCACCTCGGGCAGGGCTTCGGCCTGCGCCACTGCGGCCATTGCCTCTGCTGTGCGGATTTCAGCGATTTTTGCGCCGGGAAAGGCGGCCAGCACGGCCTTGACCAAGGGGTTCTCCAAAGCCTCGGCCCGGGCGGCGTTCTCCTCGGCGTCACGCTCCTCGGCCAGGGTTGCTGCGCCACCCTCGTTGACGACCGAGATACCCCAGCGGCTGCCGGTCCAGCCCTGAAGCCGCTGCGACAGCCGAGCGGCAAGGTCAGGGCGGGCAAGGGGGCTGGGCTGAAACTCGACCCGGCCGGGGGCATAGCGCACCAGCTTCACCCCGTCCTCGATCTCTTTCAAAAGAAGCATGTCGCGCTTTTCGCGGATCAGATCGACGACATGCTGAAAGGTCGGCAGGGGAACGGCCGGGGCCTGCGCCAACGCCGTCGCCTGCCCGCCCATCATGGTGGGGCCGCGCATCGGGGCCTGGGCCGCGCCCATCATCGGGGCATGCATGGTGCCGCCATTCGGGCCGCCGTAATTGCCGCCCGCAGGTGCCCCCCCCGCCATTCCGCCCGGCATGGGGCCGGGGGCCGGTTGCGATTGCAGCTTTTTCACCAGCGTTTCGGGGTCGGGCAGATCGGCCACATGGGTCAGGCGGATCACGGCCATTTCGGCGGCCATCATGGCATTCGGGGCCAGAGCCACCTCCTCGATGGCTTTCAAAAGCATTTGCCACATGCGCGACAAAACCCGCATCGGCAGGCGCCCCGCCATCTCCAGCCCGCGCATGCGTTCCTCGGGCGGGGTCGTGGGGTCTTCCGCGGCCTCGGGCGTGATCTTGATGACGGAAATCCAATGGGTGATCTCGGCCAGATCGCGCAAGACGGCCATCGGATCGGCCCCATCGGCATATTGGGCCGCCAGTTCCGCCAAGGCTTCCGGTGCAGCCCCCCGCAGGATCATGTCGAACAGGTCCAAGACCCGGCCCCGGTCGGCCAGCCCCAGCATGGCGCGCACCTGATCGGCGCTGGTTTCGCCGGCCCCATTGGAAATCGCCTGATCAAGCAAGCTGGTCGCATCGCGGGCCGAGCCTTCGGCCGCCCGCGTAATCAGCGCCAAGGCGCCTTCGGTGATCGCCGCCCCTTCGGATGTGGCGATCTTGGACAAGAGGCCCATCATCACCTCGGGCTCGATCCGCTTCAGGTCGAACCTTTGACACCGCGACAGGACCGTGACCGGAACTTTGCGAATTTCGGTGGTGGCAAAGATGAATTTCACATGCGCAGGCGGTTCTTCCAGCGTCTTCAACAGCGCGTTGAAGGCGGCGGTCGACAGCATATGCACTTCGTCGATGATATAAACCTTGAACCGCGCGGAGGCGGCCCGATAGTGAACGGAATCAATGATTTCCCGGATATCGCCCACACCGGTGCGGGAGGCGGCGTCCATCTCCATCACATCAACATGGCGGCCTTCGGCAATGGCGCGGCAAGGCTCGCACTTGCCGCAAGGTTCGGTCGTCGGCCCTCCCGTGCCATCGGGGCCGACGCAATTCAGCCCCTTGGCGATGATCCGTGCCGTTGTGGTTTTTCCGGTTCCCCGGATGCCGGTCATGATGAAGGCATGCGCGATCCGGTCCGCCGCGAAGGCGTTTTTCAGCGTGCGCACCATGGCCTCTTGCCCGACCAGATCGGCAAAGGTTTCAGGGCGGTATTTGCGGGCAAGAACCTGATAGGCTTGCTCGGGCGTGTCAGACATGATGCCTCGCGGGATTCGTCAGGGATGAGACTAGGCGCTTGGGGCTTCAAGGTAAACTGGAAGGGCAGGGATGGAGATTGCCAGTATCGAAATAGCAGGCCGGATGCGGGGGATTTGCCCGATGCCGGGCCGTCTGGGGGATTACGCGGGCGATCTCGCGGCTCTCTTGGCGTGGTCGCCGGGTCTGGTCGTGACCTTGGCCGAAACGGGAGAACTGGCGGCGCGGGGGGCGGCAAGCCTGCCTGTCGATCTGGCTGCGGCGGGGGTGGAATGGCTGCATCTGCCGATCCCCGACTTTGGCACCCCGCCCCGCGCCTTGCGGGAAAACTGGCCCGCGCTTTCCGCCCACCTTCTGGCCGCCGACCGGATCGTCGTGCATTGCATGGGCGGCTGCGGTCGGTCGGGGATGATTCTTCTGCGACTGATGGTCGAAGCGGGCGAAGCACCGGAAGCCGCCCTTGCCCGATTGCGCGCCACGCGGCCTTGTGCGGTGGAAACCAAGGCGCAGATGCGTTGGGCGGCGGGGGTTGATCTTCCCGACCTTTGGCGCGAAGCCTGAGGCAAAGACAGGAGTTTCCCATGGCCAAGATCGCCATTCTGACCGTATCGGACCGTGCGTCCCGGGGCGAATACGAAGATCGCGGCGGCCCGGCCTGCGAAGACTGGCTGCGCCGTGTCATCATCACCCCGATCGAAATCCTGCGCCGCATCACGCCGGATGGCCGGGCCGAGGTGGCCGCCGCGCTGACCGATCTGGCCGACGTTTGGGGTGCCGATCTGATCCTTGCCACCGGCGGCACCGGCCCCAGCCCGCGCGACCAGACGCCCGAGGCTGTGGCCGATGTCATCACCTTTGACTTGCCCGGTTTTGGTGAGGCGATGCGGGCCGCCAATGGCAAGGTGGTCGCCACCGCCATCCTGTCGCGCCAAGGGGCCGGGGTGCGCGGCAAAACGCTGATCATCACGTTGCCCGGCAGCCCCAATGCGATTTCAACCAGCCTTGAGGCCGTCTTTGCCGCTGTGCCCTACTGCCTAGACCTGATCGGGGCGGCGCGCATTGAAACGGATCCGGCCGTCATCAAAGCCCATCGCCCCAAGGGGGCGTGAAGCGCAAGCCCTTGGATTTGCGCCTTTGCAAATACTCAACTTGCGCCGTCAGGCCCCCAGACCTGCCGATTGCAATAAGTGAACGGCGTTGATCTGCCAGCCTTCGGGCGTTTTGACCATTTGATAGTCAAGCAAATGCGTTTTGCCGGTGGCGTCGGTGATCATCACCCTTTGCCACAGTCCCCCCGCAACCTCGCGCAGCTCCAGCATCTTCACCGCGCCGGGGCGATGCACCATCGGATAACCTTGCGTGACCATGCGGCCAAAGTTTTCAGGTGTGCCGAAGATGGATTTGATGGTGGGCGAGGCAAAGGTGAAGGCGGTGGTGAAGTCATCCGCCTGAAAGGCCCGAAGCTGACGTTCGATCGTGCTGTGAACTTGTGCGTCCTGCGCGGCGGCGGGCAGGGCGAGAAACAGGCTTGCAAGGAATGGGCAGGCAAGAAGCAGGCGCATGACAATCTCCCTTTTGGTAAGGAAGAAATAGCGCGGGTGCCCAAAAGGAAAGGCCCGGTTCGCAGACCGGGCCTTTGGGATCAGGCTTGGGTGATCAGCTGGCCTGCAAGGCCCCCGCAAGACCCTTGTCGATCAGCGCGATGCTTTCCTCGACGCCGTAAAGCGCGATGAAACCGCCGAAACGCGGGCCGTCCGAGGCGCCAAGCAGCACCTCGTAAAGCGCCTTGAACCAATCGCGCAGGGGTTCAAACCCGTGGTCCTTGCCGACCGCGAAGACCATGGATTGCAGGGCTTCGTCGTTCAGACCGCCGTCCCATGCCGCCAGACGGGCGCGCAGATCTTCCATCGCCTTGCGCTCCTGATCGGTGGGCAGGCGGAAGGTCCGGGTCGGGGCGATCTTGTCGGCATAATAGCGCACGGCAAAGCCGGCGGCGGCGTCCAGATCGGGGTTGCCATCGGGAGAAGCCTCGGGCGCGTAGCGTTTGATAAAGCCCCAAAGCCCCTTGGCATCCTTGGCCCCGGCCACCGAGGCCAGATTGAGCAGCATCGAGAACGGCACCACCATTTTCGATTCCGGCGGTTTGCCGTTGTGGATGTGCCAGACCGGGTTGTTGGCCTGCGCGTCGATGTCCTGCGTGGGGTAGGCGCGCAGTTGCTGGTGATATTCGTCCACCGCGCGGGGGATCACATCAAAATGCATCCGCTTGGCGGTTTTCGGCTTTTGATACATGAAATAGGACAGCGATTCCGTGGCCGCATAGGTCAGCCATTCGTCGATCGTCAGGCCATTGCCTTTCGACTTGGAAATCTTCTGGCCGACATCGTCAAGGAACAGCTCATAGGTCATGTGGTTCGGCTTCTTGCCCCCCAGAACCTCGCAGATCCCGTCATAGATGGGCGTGTTGGTCGAATGGTCCTTGCCATACATTTCAAAGTCCACATCCAGCGCCGCCCAGCGGGCGCCGAAATCGGGCTTCCATTGCAGCTTCACATGGCCGCCGGTGACCGGAAGCGTCCATTCGCGGCCATCCTCATCATCGAAGGTGATGGTGTGATTGATGGCATCGACGTGCTTCATCGGCACATACAAGACGCGACCGGTTTCGGGATGGATCGGCAGGAAGCAGGAATAGGTCTGCTGGCGTTCATCGCGCAAGGAGGCCAGCATGATCTTCATGATCGCGTCATAGCGTTCGGTGGCCAGCCGCAGGGTGTCGTCGAACTTGCCGGATTTGTAGAATTCGGTCGCCGAGATGAAATCATACTGGAAGCCGAAGGTATCGAGAAACCGGCGCAGCATGGCGTTGTTGTGGTGACCGAAGCTGGCGAACTCGCCGTAAGGGTCGGGCACCGAGGTCAGCGGCTTTTGCATGTGCTGGCGCAGCATGTCCTGCTGGGGCACGTTTTCCGGCACCTTGCGCATGCCGTCCACATCGTCGGAAAAACAGATCAGCCGGGTCGGGATGTCGGAAATCACCTCGAATGCGCGGCGGATCATCGTCGTGCGGGCCACCTCGCCAAAGGTGCCGATATGCGGCAGGCCCGAGGGGCCATAGCCGGTTTCAAACAGCACATAGCCCTTTTCCGGGTCTTTCTTTTCATAGCGTTTGAGAACAGCGCGTGCTTCTTCAAAAGGCCAGGCCTTGGACTTCATCGCGGCATCACGGAGCGCGGTCATGGTCATATCCTCAAACGCCGCCGAAACCCCATGTCTGGCGGGCTTTCGTGCCATATTGCCATGGGCGCGGGCCGTCAATAATCTTGCCGCAGATGCAAAGGGATTTGACCATGTCTGATACGGCGGCGATGTCACCTCAGGATGCGCTGGTGGCGGTGATGGTGGCTGCAAGCGCCAGCGACCAGAACATGCGGACGGCGGAACTGGTGGCGATCCAGCGCATGGTCAATCACATGCCGATCTTTGCGGAATATGACGCCGACCGCATCCGGCGGATCAGCCAGACCGTCTTTGATCTGTTTGAGGAGGAGGACGGGCTGGATGCGCTGTTCGGCCTGATCCGCGATGCGCTGCCGGAGCGGTTGAACGAAACCGCCTATGCGCTGGCCTGTGATGTGGTCACGGCAGATGGCAAGCATTCTCAGGTCGAATTGCAGATGCTGGAGGAGGTGCGTGAGGAGTTGCGCATCGACCGGCTGCACGCGGCGGCCATCGAATGGGGCGCGCGGGTGCGGCATATGACGCCGTAATGGCCGGGTGGAAAAGTCCCTGCACGCGGCAGGGTCAGATCACCAGCCCGGCAAGACGCGCGCCTTCCAACAGATCGCGGGCCTGAAAATGTGCCCAAAGGCCGGAAACCGGCCCGACATCGGGCACCTGCACCACGGTGCATCCGGCGCGATGCGCGGCCTCGGCTCCGGCTTCGCTGTCTTCAAAGACCAGACAGCGCGCAGGCGCGACGCCCAGCCGTTCCGCCGCCAACAGGTAAGGGTCTGGCGCGGGTTTCGGCCGGGTGACATCGGCCAGTGTCACGACCGTGTCGAAATGCACGCCCAACCCGGTGACGCGCAGTTTGTGCTGCGCTTCGGCCTGACCCGACGATGTGACCAGGGCCATGGGCCGATGGCGGACGGACAACAGGTTCAAAGCGCCCGGCTTTAAGGGAAGGGATTCGTCGATCGCGGCAGAAAAGGCGCTGTGCCAATGCGCTTGCAGCCCCTTTTGGTCCAGCGTTGGCAGGGCGGCCCCGATGATCCCGGCGGCGGTCGGCAGATCGACCCCGACAAGCCGCTGCATGAACGCGCGGTCAACCGGGTGCCCCATGGCCGCAAAGGCTGCCATGCCCGTGGTCAGCGCCACGGTCTCCGTATCGACCAAGGTGCCATCAAGATCGAATAGCAAGGCATCATAAGGCATGGGCGCACCGGGTTTTGCATGTGCCTGCGCCTTAGCCGATCACAGCCGCAGGCGAAAGCGAAGAAAGCCGGTCGGTTGCAGGCCAACCGGTTCCAGCCCCGGCACTTTGGCGGCATGGGCTGCGGCGGCGGGGGCGCTGTCGAACAGCACCGAGGTGCCGGGCATCGGCCGGAACCGCCAAGGCGCGGCGGCTTGTGGTGCGATCGTGGCGCATCGGCTGACATGGTCTTGCACCACCATGCGCAGGGGGCGGCTTTCCTCCATCACCACTTGCGCAGGGTCTGTCCCGGCGAACCCTGATCCGCCAGAGGCACGGTAACTGTTTGTCACCAGAACGAAGACCTGATCGGGATCGAGCGGTTGGCCCTGAAACGCCAGAGCGGTGATCCGCCGTGCCGTGGGGTTCACGATTTTGCCGGTGCAATCGTGCCGCGGCGGCTGCGACAGATCGACGAGGTAACTCAACCCATGGATCATGTCGAAGTTGTAGGCCGGAAAATCGCTGTCGATCAGAATTTGGTCGCTTCGCCCCGGCTGGATCTGCCGAAAGAGGCTGACCGAGCGTTCCAGCCAAAGCCGCAGCTCCGCGCCCGTGACCCGCAAGGCGACCGGGCTGTTGGGGTGGATGTAGAGATCTGACATGTTGCGCCCGGTCAACGGTCCCGGCGCGATGGCCGTGTAATTGGATGGCCCGCCCCGCCCCCCCGCCTTGAACGGCGCCACCGCGACCAGCATCGGCAGTTTGGCCGCAGGGTGGCCGCCAAGCGCCCGGATCATGTTTTCCATCTGCGCCTCGGCCAGCAGGGTCTGCACGGCCGAGTGACCGATCAGGGAAAAGTAAGATGTCAGGCCAACCGCAGTTTGCCCAATCGGCCGCGCGGCGCGCTGGCGCATGGCAGCCAGATCCGCGGTGGCATGGGCGGCGGTGGCCGGGTCGGTGGCCACCCGCGCCGTGACCTTTCCGCTTGGCCCATCGCGGTCTGCCACCGGGCGCAGATGGGCCGCGTGACCCAGCACTTGCCATCGTCCGCCTTGGGTTCCAAGCCTCAGGTCGATGATGCCAAGGTGCGATCCGAAAAAGCCCGGCATGACCATCGGGCGGTTCGGGGCGGTCGTGTCGGGGCGGGGATAGAGTTGATGCGTATGCCCCGCGATCACGGCGTCAATGCCCGGCATGTCGGACAGAGCGCAGGAGATGTTTTCCGCCGGCTGGCCCCCCTGATCCAATCCCAGCCCGGAATGAGACAGCGCGATCACCAGATCCGCCCCTGCCCGGCGCAACCGGGGGATGGCGATGCGGGCTGTCTCAAGGATGCCGCGGGCCGCCAGTTTTCCGGCCATGTGCCGCCGCTCCCAAAGTGCCGTCTGGGGGGGCAGAAACCCCAGAATTCCGATCCGCAGCCGATGCACCGTGTCGTCCTGATCCACGAAATCCCGTTGCAAAAGCAGGTGGCGGGGCAGGAACGGGCGACGGCCGCTGGCGGTGCTGCGGTCAAGGTTGGTTGCCGCAATCGGAAAGCGCGCTTGACCCAGAGCGCGACGCAACAGGGCAAGCCCATTGGAGAATTCGTGATTGCCAAGGGTGGCCGCATCATAGCCCAGACCATTCATCGCCGCGATCATCGGATGGATGTCGGCACGTCGCTGATGGGCGGCCACATGGTCGGCCAAGGGGCTGCCGTTCAGAAAATCGCCATTGTCCAACAACAGGCTGTTCGCCACTTCGGCGCGGGCCGCTGCCACCAGACTGGCGACTTGCGCCAATCCCCGCTCTGGCGCGGGCTGGTCGGACAGATCATCCCAAGGCAATATCTGAGCATGAAGATCCGAGGTGGCAAGAATTCGCAACTGAAGACGGGTCTCGCCATCTGCCCTGTCTGTGATCGGTTCAGCACTCGACATTCCAAGCCTCACAAGTGCAGGCGGCCTTGGTGGCCGCTTCGCCTTGGCGCTATTGAACCCAAATGTTGCAATATGGCTTTGATCGAGTTGATGTAGACCCCAATTAATCTCCTATAAGTTGCATTTTTGACAAAGAGATCGCGCAAGATCCGTGTTTGATCTTGTCGGAGGCTTCGTGCCAGATGTGGCGATCATCAAAGATTGAAAGCACCGATATGCCGGACACGACGCAGATGGCCTTTGGTGGCTCGGGCCTGAACCGCGCTGCGGAGTTGCGTGGTGATCCACAGGCTTTGGCCAGACTTTGGCCCAAGGCGCGGGTGTTGCCGGTCTGGCGTGGCAAGCCGTTGATGCAGGCCGAGGCGGGCCTGGTGCGGCTTGGCGCGGATCATCCGCTGTTGAACGACGGGCCGCCGGTTGTCTTTCTGGGGCTTGGCGAAGACGGGGTGGCGGAATTCGCGGCCGATCTTTCGGCTTGGGAGCCGGAGTCCGGTGCGGCGGCGGAGCAGGCGTTTTTCGATCAAAGCCGACAACCGCATCCGGCTTTGGGAGAAGGACCTGCGTTTGAAGACCTGCGCAATGCCATGTCCCGGCTTTCCCCGCGCGAGGCGGAACTGGCTGCGACAGCGCGGGCGGTGTTGCATTGGCACCGGTCGCATGGGTTTTGTGCCGCCTGCGGGGCGCGGTCAGACATGGTGCAGGCGGGCTGGCAACGCCATTGCCCGGCCTGTGGCACGCAGCATTTTCCGCGCACCGATCCAGTGGTCATTATGCTGGTGACGCGCGACAACAAGTTGTTTTTGGGGCGCAATGCCGTCTGGCCCGAAGGCATGTATTCCCTGCTGGCCGGCTTTGTGGAGCCCGGCGAGACGCTGGAGGCAGCCGTGCGCCGCGAGGTGGCCGAGGAAACCGGCGTTGTCGTTGGCCCGGTGCGCTTTTTGGCCAGCCAGCCCTGGCCCTTTCCGGCCAATCTGATGCTCGGGGCCCATGGCGCGGCCGTGACCGAGGCGATCACTCTGGACCCTGCCGAATTGCAGGATGCGCTTTGGATCAGCCGCGAGGAGATGTTGCAGGTCTTTTCCGGTCGGCATGCTCGTATCAAGCCACCAAGAAAAGGTGCGATTGCCGAGGTGCTGATGCGCAATTGGCTTGCGGATCAGCTGCGTTAACCCCAGATTCCGACTTCTGGGCGTATTGGCCATAAGTGCATTTTGGATTGAGACATGAAACTTGCCAGCAAGAAAGATATCGAAGCGCCGATTTCACAGGTCTGGACGGCCCTGTCTGACCATGAGGCTTGGGAACGCTCGGCCATGCGGCGCGGCATTGAGATCGAACGCACTGACAGGTTGACGCGCCCCGGTCCGGGCATGGCCTGGACCTCGCGGTTCATTTTTCGCGGACGGCCCCGCAAGGCGGATGTGACGCTGACCGACATGACCGGGCCGGGTCTGATGGGCTTTGCGCTGGTTTCTGATGCCATCGAGGTCGGCTCGAAGGTCGAACTGATCGAGATGAGCGCCCGGCGCACGCGGATGCATCTGACATCCGAGATCAAGCCGCGGTCGCTCGGGGCGCGGCTTTTCCTGCAATCGCTGCGGCTGGCGCGGGCAAAGGTGGACCGCAAGTTCGACGCCAAGGTCGGCCAGTTGGCGCTGGAGTTGGAAACCCGCGCCAAGGCTGTCAAATAATCAACCGCGCTGGCGGTCCGACGGGTAGACGCCCAGAATTTTCATCTCTGTGGTGAAATAGGCCAGTTCTTCCAGCGCCAGTTTCACATTGATGTCTTCGGGGTGGCCTTCGATATCGGCGTAGAACTCGGTCGCCATGAAGCTGCCGCCGACCATATAGCTTTCCAGTTTGGTCATGTTCACGCCGTTGGTGGCAAAGCCCCCCATCGCCTTGTACAGCGCCGCCGGAATGTTGCGAACGCGGAAGGTGAAGGTGGTGATCATCTGGTCCGCGCGGCGGGAATGATCCGCCTGCCGCGACATCACCAGAAAACGTGTGGTGTTGTTCTTGTGGTCTTCGATATGGCGGGCCAGCACATCAAGGCCGTAAATCTCACCGGCAAGCTCGCTGGCCAGCGCCGCACGGGTCTTGTTGCCCGCCTCGGCCACTTCGCGCGCGGCGCGGGCGTTGTCAGAACTGACCATGCCCTTGATGTTGTGATCTTTCAGGAAGCGGGCGCATTGCGGCAGGATCACCACATGGCCATGCGCCTCGGTCACATCCGACAGCTTGGCCCCCTTTACCCCCAGCACATTGACATGCACGCGGACAAAGGCCTCGTCCACGATATGCAGGCCCGCCCGTGGCAACAGCGAATGTACATCCGCCACCCGGCCATAGGTGGAGTTTTCCACCGCGAGCATCCCCAGATCGACAGCACCCGAACGGGTCATCTCGACCACATCTTCAAAGGTCTGGCACGGAACCGGGGTGAAATCGGGGCGGGCTTGTGCGCAGGCCTGATGCGAATAGGCACCAAGCTCTCCTTGAAAGGCGATGCGACCTGGCATTTTGGTGGGCCTCCGAGTCAAGTTCCGTGACAAAATGGCCCGAAATGGGCGTCTGAAGGCGCTACTACACCTTGAAACCGATAGGGGGAAGCGGGTAGATAGCCCGCAATCCAGCCGCGTGGGCCAGCCAGAGGGAAGGCGAGACATGTTCGATACGATGACCGTAACCAAAGTGACCGGGGCCATTTGTGGCTCGCTTTTGGTTTATCTGTTCGCCTCTTGGGCTTCGGACGCGCTTTATGCCACCGCCCCGGCATCGCATGGCGGTGAGGAGGTTGCGCAGGCCTATAGCATCGACACCGGCGCGGCCGAGGCTTCGACCGAGGCTGCCGCTGAAGGCCCGGCTTTCGCCGATCTGTTCGCCGCTGCCGATCCGGCCGCCGGTGAAAAGGTATTCGGCAAGTGCAAGGCTTGCCACAAGCTTGATGGCACCGACGGCACCGGCCCGCACCTGAACGGTGTCGTGAACCGCGCGAAAGCCTCTGTCGGTGGCTTTGGCTATTCCGAAGGACTGCTGGCGATGGCCAGCGACGCCTGGACCCCGGAAAACCTTGATGCCTTCCTGGCCAACCCGAAGGGGTATGTCGCGGGCACCAAGATGTCGTTCGCCGGCCTGCCCAAGGCAGAAGACCGCGCCAACATCATCAAGTTCCTCGAAGCGACCCCCTGATCACAGGGCGCTTGCGTTGGATCGGGCCGCCTTTGGGCGGCCTTTTCTATTGCCGGTCTGGCGCTTCACGCATTCGCGGCTTGTGACGGTCGGGGGGGCAGACTAGATTCGGTCCCAGCGCGTCGGCAACGGCGCCGGGATGAAAATGGAGTATGGGATATGCGGGCGCGCGTTAAGGTGGCGGCGAGGCGCGACATGCGCGGCCTGATGACGGCAGGTTTCCTTGGTATTCTGGCGGCGCTGACGGTCAGCCAAGCGCGGGCCGACGATGCGAAGATCACGGTCGCCCACGGCATTTCGACCTTTGGTGCGCTGCAATTGCCCGCCGATTTCCCGCATCTGCCTTACGTCAACCCCGAGGCCCCGAAAGGCGGCGAAATCAGCCAATGGGCGCCCGGCACCTTTGATTCGGTGAACCCCTATACCATCAAGGGGGCATCGGTTTCGCTTGCGTCGATCTTTTACGAAAGCATCCTGAGCGGCACCGCAGATGAAATCGGCGCGGCCTACTGCAAGCTGTGCGAAACGATGGAATATCCCGAAGACCGCTCTTGGGTGATCTTCAACCTGCGTCAGGATGTGACCTTCTCGGATGGCACGCCGATGACCGCCGAAGATGTGGTCTTCAGCTATGAGCTGTTCCGCGACAAGGGGATTGCCGAGTTCCGGTCGGTCTTCAATCAAAAGTTCCAGTCGGTCGAGGCGCTTGATCCCTACCGCGTGAAATTCACCTTCACCCCCGGCACGCCCTTTCGCGATATGCCCGCCACGGCGGGAAGCCTGACCATCCTTTCCAAGGCGGATTACACCGCCAACAAGCGCGATCTTGAGGAAAGCACGCTGACACCCTTCCTTGGCACCGGCGCCTATGTGCTGGACAGCATCCGCCCCGGCCAGCAGGTGGTCTACAAACGGGACGAAGATTATTGGGGGGCGGCGCATCCGCTTTCCATCGGGACCAACAATTTCGACCGCATCCGGGTCGAGTATTTTGGCGATGATGCGGCGGCGCTCGAAGGGTTCAAGTCGGGCGACTATACCTTCCGCAATGAAAATTCGTCGAAAAACTGGGCCACGGCCTATGATTTTCCGGGCGTGACCTCGGGCCAGATTGTCAAGGCGACGCTGCCTTCGGGGGTGATTGCCAGCGGGCAGGCGTTTTTGTTCAACCTGCGGCGCGAGAAGTTTCAAGATCCCAAGGTGCGGCAGGCGATCGGGTTGATGTTCAACTTCGAATGGTCAAACCAGACGCTGTTCTATGGGCTTTACAGCCGCATCAACTCCATCTGGGAAAACACCGATATGGCCGCCACAGGCGCGGCCAGCCCTGCCGAAACAGCCGTGTTGCAGCCGCTGATCGACCAAGGGCTGTTGCCCGCCACCATCCTGACGGATGAGGCGGTGATGGCGCCGGTTTCGACCCCGGAAAAGGCGATGGATCGCAAGAACCTGCGCGCGGCTTCCGCCCTTTTGGACGCGGCGGGTTGGGCGGTGGGCGAAGGCGGTCTGCGCCGCAACGCCAAGGGCGAGACGCTGAAGGTGGAATTCCTTGAGGACAGCCCGGCCTTTGAACGCGTCATCAGCCCCTATGTCGAAAACCTGCGGGCCTTGGGGGTGGATGCGCAACTGGTGATGGTGGACAGCGCCCAGATGGTGCAGCGCGTCGACCCGCCTGCATTTGATTTCGATGTGATCGTCGGCAATGCCGTCAATTCGGGCTATGAGCCGGGGGCCGAGTTGAAACAGGCCTGGGCCACGGTGACCAAGGACAATTCCAGCCGCAACCGCATGGGCTATGCCAGCCCGGCCGTGGATCAGCTTCTGGAACTGGTGGAGGCGGCGAAAACCCGCGAGGAGTTGGATGTCGTGGTGCAGGCTTTGGACCGGGTGCTGCGCGCCGAACGCATCTGGGTGCCGCAGTGGTATAAGCCGGCCCATACGGTTGCCTACTATGACATGTACGAACACCCCGAAACCCTGCCGCCCTATGCCTTGGGCGAGTTGGAATTCTGGTGGGCCAACCCGGACAAAGAGGCCGCCCTGCGCGCGGCCGGGGCGCTGAAGTAACCGATGGGCGGCTATATCCTGCGTCGCATTCTCTTGGTGATCCCGACCCTGTTCGGCATCATGCTTATCAATTTTGCCCTGACGCAACTGGTTCCGGGCGGCCCGTTTGACCAGATCGAAGCCAAGCTGGAAGGCGGCGGCGATGCGATCGAGGCCGTCACGGGCGGCACGGGCGAAGATCCCGGCGCGGACAGCGGCTATGTCGGCTCCCGCGGGCTTCCGCCCGAGTTTCGCGCCAAGCTGGAGGTCGAGTTCGGCTTTGCGCGCTTTCATTGCCCCGAAGGCTTTGAGGGCAACCTGCTGGCACAAGCCAAGGAATGCGAAAAGGAAATGATCCCGGCTTGGGAACGCTTTGCCATCATGATGGGCAAATTCCTGCGCTTTGACTTTGGCACCAGCTATTTTCGTTCAGCCTCGGTCACCGATCTGATCCTTGAAAAGATGCCGGTTTCGATCACCCTTGGCCTGTGGTCCACCCTGATCGCCTATCTGATCTCGATCCCCTTGGGCATTCGCAAGGCGGTGCGCGATGGTTCCAGCTTTGACAGTTGGACCTCTGGCATCATCATCGCGGCCTATGCCATTCCGGGCCTCTTGTTCGCGATCATGCTTCTGGTGCTGTTCGCGGGCGGATCTTATTGGAAGATCTTCCCCCTGCGCGGGCTGACCAGCCCCGGATGGGAGCAAATGGGCCTTGCGGCCAAGGCGCTGGATTATCTGTGGCACATCACCTTGCCGGTGGTCGCCTCGACGATTTCCTCTTTCGCCACACTGACGCTTTTGACCAAGAACAGCTTTCTTGACGAGATCAAGAAACACTATGTCATGACCGCCCGCGCCAAGGGGTTGTCGGAATCCCGCGTGCTTTATGGTCATGTGTTCCGTAACGCCATGCTGATCGTCATCGCGGGCTTTCCTGCGCTGTTCGTCTCGGTGTTCTTTGGCGGCTCGATCATCATCGAAACCATCTTTTCACTGGATGGCTTGGGTCAGCTTGGCTTCAAATCCGCGGTCGAGCGCGATTATCCGGTGATCTTCGGCACGCTGTTCGCCTTTGGCCTGATCGGCCTTGTGGTCGGCATCCTGTCGGACCTGATGTATGTCTGGGTTGATCCCCGCATTGATTTCGAGCGGAGGCAGTAGAATGGCGCTTTCGCCCCTGAACCAGCGCCGCTGGCGCAACTTCAAGGCCAACCGGCGGGCGCTGTGGTCTTTGGTCATTTTTGCGGCGCTGTTTGGCTTGACGCTTTTTGCCGAGCTTTTGGCAAATGACAGGCCGCTTTTGGTCTCGTATCGCGGCGATCTGCACGCGCCGTTTCTGCGATTTTACACCGAGAAGGATTTCGGCGGCGATTTTCAGACCGAGGCGAATTACAAGGCAACCGAGGTGCAGTGCCTGATCGTGACGGGCGGCTTGGTGGATTGTTTCGATGATCCTGAAGGCATCGTGCAGGCGGTGGCGAACGGCAGTTTTGACACCGCGACGGCAGGTTTTGAAAAAGGCTGGATGATCTGGGCGCCGATCCCCTATTCCTACAACACGATCAATGATCTGGGTGGTAAGGCCGCCCCGTCGGCACCCGATGCGCAGCACTGGCTGGGCACCGATGACGCCAGCCGTGATGTGCTGGCCCGTGTGATCTATGGCTTTCGCCTTTCGGTCGCGTTTGCGTTGATGGTGTCGGCGCTGACCTCGGTGATCGGGATCGCGGCAGGGGCGGTGCAGGGCTATTTTGGTGGCCGGGTCGATCTGGTTTTCCAGCGTTTTCTGGAAATCTGGAGCGGAATCCCAACGCTTTACGTGATCATCATCTTCTTTGCCGCCTTTGACCGCAGCTTTTGGCTGTTGGTGGCCATCATGGTGGCCTTTGGCTGGACCAGCCTGATCGGCGTCGTGCGCGCCGAATTCTTGCGGGCGCGGAATTTTGAATATGTCCGCGCCGCCCGCGCCTTGGGCGTGCCGGACCGCACCATCATGTTCCGCCATGTGCTGCCCAATGCCATGGTCGCCACGCTGACCATGATGCCCTTTATCGTCACTGGCACCATCGGCTCGCTGGCCGCGCTGGATTACCTTGGTTTTGGCTTGCCGCCGGAACTGCCGTCGCTTGGCCAACTGTCGCGGCAGGCGCAGCAAAATCTGCAAATGCCGTCCTTGGCCTTTGTCACCTTCTTCACCTTCGCCACGATGCTTTCGCTTTTGGTCTTCATTTTCGAAGGCGTGCGCGATGCCTTTGACCCAAGGAAAACCTTCCAATGACGGTGGTTCTGAACGTCGAAGGGCTGAATGTCAGCTTTCGCCAGGACGGTCGGGTGATCCCGGCGGTCAAGGGCGTATCCTTTACCGTGGCCAAGGGCGAAACCGTGGCGCTGGTCGGCGAAAGCGGGTCGGGCAAATCGGTGACGGCGCTGTCAACCGTGGGGTTGTTGTCCGACAATGCGGTGATCGCAGGCTCGGTGACCTATCAGGGCCGCCAGATGATCGGGGCTGCGGAACGTGATCTGCGGGCGGTGCGCGGCAATGACATCAGCTTTATCTTCCAAGAGCCGATGACCAGCCTGAACCCCCTGCATACGATTGAGCGGCAGATCTGCGAAAGCCTGTCCTTGCATCAGGGGCTGGAGGGCGACGCGGCGCGGCGCCGCGCGATTGCGCTGTTGAACAAGGTCGGCATCCGCAATGCACAGGAACGGCTTTCGGCCTATCCGCACCAGTTGTCGGGCGGGCAGCGCCAGCGGGTGATGATCGCCATGGCGCTGGCCAATGGGCCGGAACTGTTGATCGCGGACGAGCCGACAACCGCGCTGGATGTGACGGTGCAGGCGCAGATTCTGGACCTTCTGGCCGAGTTGAAGGCCTCGGAAGGTCTGTCGATGCTGTTCATCACCCATGATCTGGGGATCGTGCGCCGCATCGCCGACAAGGTCTGCGTGATGAAGGGCGGCGAGATTGTCGAGGCCGGGCCGACGGCCACGGTCTTTGCCAATCCGCAGCACCCCTATACCCAAACGCTGCTGGCGGCCGAACCGAAAGGCCGCCCCGAACCCGTCGCCGAAGACGCGCCCGAGGTGATCCATGCCGATCATCTGCGGGTTTGGTTCCCAATCCAGAAGGGGTTTCTGCGCAAGACCGTCGGCCATGTGAAGGCGGTCAATGGCGCCAGCCTTTCCGTCCGGGCCGGTGAAACGCTGGGGATTGTGGGCGAAAGCGGGTCGGGCAAGACCACCATCGCGCTGGCGTTGCTGCGATTGATCCCATCCGAAGGCCGTATTGCCCTTTTGGGCAACGAGATCAGCGCCCTGCAAGGTGCCGCGCTGCGGGAGATCCGGCGGGATTTGCAGATCGTGTTTCAAGACCCCTTCGGCAGCCTTTCGCCGCGCATGACGGCCGAGGAAATCATTGCCGAAGGGCTTGGCATCCATGGGCTGGAACCCGGCCGCAACCGGCGCGAGATGGTGGCCGAGATCATGACCGAGGTCGGCTTGGACCCCGCCACCATGACCCGCTATCCACATGAGTTTTCCGGTGGCCAACGCCAGCGCATCGCCATTGCCCGCGCCATGATCCTGCGGCCGAAACTTGTGGTGCTGGACGAGCCGACCTCTGCCTTGGACATGACCGTGCAGGTGCAGATCGTCGAGTTGTTGCGCGCGTTGCAGCGCAAATGGGGGCTGGCCTATATCTTCATCAGCCACGATCTGCGTGTCGTGCGGGCCTTGTCGCACAAGGTTCTGGTGATGAAAGATGGCGATATTGTCGAGGCGGGCACGGGCGAGGCGCTGTTCGCCGCGCCGCAGTCTGATTACACCCGTGCGCTGTTCGCGGCGGCCTTTGGAAACAACGTATGAAGATTCTTTTTGTTCACCAGAATTTTCCCGGTCAATTTCTTCACCTTGCGCCAGAATTGGAACGGCGTGGCCATGAGGTGCGTGCGCTGACCGATGCGGTGAACAACCGTCAGTTCAAGACCCAGGCCTTCCGCTACAAATTCGAACCGGCCCCGGTGGACTCAGGTGCTGCCCGGTTGGGGCGAAATTACATCACAATGAGCGACCGCGGCGTGGTGGTGGCACGCGCCTGTCTGCAACTGCGTGAAAAGGGCTATATGCCCGATGTGATTTTCGGCCATTCCGGCTGGGGCGAGACGCTGTTTCTGAAAGAGGTCTGGCCCGAGGCCAAGCTGATCGTCTATGCCGAGTTCTACTATCGCGGGCGCGGCGCGGATGTGGGGTTCGACCCGGAGTTCAGCCCGCCAACCTTTGATCAGGTGATGATCGCGCAGGGGCGCACCACGCATCTGGGTCAGGCGCTCTTGCACGCGGATGCCGGGCTTTCGCCGACGCAATGGCAGGCTTCAACCTATCCGCAGGTGCTGCGCGACCGCATCAAGGTGATCTTTGACGGCGTGGATACCGCCGTGATGCGCCCCGACGATGCTGCACAGGTTACCTTGCCGGATGGCACGGTTTTGCGGGCCGGGGAGGAGGTTCTGACCTTCGTCAACCGCAATCTGGAACCTTACCGCGGTTATCACACCTTCATGCGCGCCCTGCCGCAGGTGATGAAGCATCGCCCCGAGGCGCAGGTGGTGATCGTCGGCGGCGATGAGGTCAGCTATGGCGCGGCCCCGAAGGGGGCGAAGGGCTGGAAGGATGTGTTCCTGAACGAGGTGAAGGATCAGCTTGATCTCGACCGCGTGCATTTTCTGGGCAAGGTGCCTTATCCCATGTTCGTCAACCTGATGCAGGTTTCCCGCGCCCATGCCTATCTGACCTATCCCTTCGTGCTGTCCTGGTCGATGCTGGAGGCGATGTCGGCGGGCGCCCATGTGGTCGGGTCTGACACGGCCCCTGTGCGCGAATTGATCCGCGATGGCGAGAACGGCACATTGGTTGATTTCTTCGATGTGAAGGCGTGGTCAAAGGCGCTGACCAAGGCGCTGGCGCGCCCCGACAAGTTCGAAGACATCCGCCGCGCCGCGCGGCAGACCATTCTGCAAGGCTATGACCTGAAGTCGATCTGTCTGCCCGCGATGGTGGAGTTTGTGGAAGGGTTCGGGGCGTAGATTTGGGGCGGCGATGAGCCGGGCTTCAGCCCGACTCCCGCATAGCCGAGGCTGTCAAATCGCCGCCGAGTGCTTGGCCTTCGACTGGTCATAGGCATCGAACGCCCGCGCCACCATCCGCGTCAGGGGCCGGGCATGCGGCGGGATCGACAGACCCGCCTCATCCAGTGTCACCATGTCGCCAAAGGTATCCGCCGCGCTTTGGAACATCGCTTGCAGCGCCTCCGGCGTCACCGCATGGTGGCTGAGGATCTCGTCGCGGCTGACGCGGAAGTCGCACATCAGGGCTTCGATAATCCGGGCGCGCATCACATCATCAGGGCTGAAGATATGGCCGCGATGGGTGGAGAAATGCCCCTCGCGGATCGCGCGGGTATGATCGGCCGTGCCGGAGGCGTTTTGGGCAAAGCCCTGCGGGAAACGGCTGATCGACGAGGCGCCAAGCCCGACCAGAACCGGGGCGGTGTCGTCGGTATAGCCTTGGAAATTCCGCCGCAGGGTGCCAGCCTTGGCGGCCTTTGCCATGCCATCTTCGGGGCGGGCGAAATGGTCGATGCCGATCTCGTCATAACCATCCCAGACAAACAGGTTGCGCGCGGTTTCAAACAGCGCCAGCCGTTCCTGCGGGGTTGGCATGGCGTCGGACGGGATCATTTGCTGCCGACGGCTCATCCACGGCACATGGGCATAGCCGTAAAGCGCCACACGATCGGGGTTCAGCGTCAGCAGTTTTTGCACCGAATCTGCAATCCGCGCGTTGGTCTGGAAGGGCAGGCCATAAAGGATATCGGCGTTCAGACTGTTAATGCCCCGGTCGCGCAGCATGTCGGCGACCTCTTTGGTCAGCTCATAGCTTTGCTCGCGGCCGATGGCCTTTTGGATTTCGGGATCAAAATCCTGCACCCCGATCGAGGCGCGGTTCATGCCCGACGCCGCCAGCGCATCCAGCCGGGCGGCGTCGATTTCATTGGGGTCAATCTCGACCGAGAACTCGGCCCCATCCGCCATTGGCACCGCGTCGAAGATGGTGGCGGCCAGATCGCGCATGCTATCGGCGGGCAAGAGGGTGGGGGTGCCGCCGCCCCAATGCAACCGGCTCAGCTTCACGCCGGGCGCCAGATGCCGTTTCAACAGCGCGATTTCGGCCTTCAGCACGCGCGCATAGGCGAGAACCGGCTCATTGCTGGATGTGCCTTGCGTGCGGCAGGCGCAGAACCAGCACAGCCGCCGGCAAAACGGCACGTGCAAATAAAGCGAAATGTCGCTGTTGGTCGGAATAGCCTGAATCCATTGGACAAATGTTTCAGGTCTTACCCCGCCCGCGAAATGCGGCGCCGTGGGGTAAGATGTGTATCTTGGCACGCGGGCGTCAAAAAGCCCCAGCCGGGTGAGTTGCGATTCAATGGTCATTGGGATAACCTAAAGATGTAAAACGCTTGTCGCATTGACGCAGATCAACTGGAACATTTGACACATGCCGCATCAGGACCTGCAACTTCTGTCCCACGATTGCGGCTCTTGTCCCATTCGACATCGGGCGGTTTGCGCGCGCTGCGATGCCGATGAATTGCAGCGGTTGGAACAGATCAAGTATTACCGCAGCTATCAGGCGGGCCAGACCGTGATCTGGTCGGGTGACCGGATGGATTTTGTTGCCTCGGTCGTCACCGGGATCGCCACGCTGACCCAGACGATGGAAGATGGGCGGCGGCAGATGGTGGGGCTTTTGCTGCCTTCGGATTTCGTCGGTCGTCCGGGGCGGCAGTCGGCGGCTTATGACGTGACGGCGGCGACCGATCTGGTGATGTGTTGTTTCCGCAAGAAGCCTTTCGAAGATTTGATGACCAAGACCCCGCATGTCGCTCAGCGGCTGTTGGAAATGACGCTGGACGAACTGGACGCGGCGCGGGAATGGATGCTGCTTTTGGGCCGCAAGACCGCGCGGGAAAAGATCGCCTCGCTTCTGGCGATCATCGCGCGGCGCGATGCCAGTTTGCGGTTGAAGGCGGCCAAGGGGCTGGTGAACTTTGATCTGCCGCTGACGCGCGAGGAGATGGCGGATTATCTGGGCCTGACGCTGGAAACCGTCAGCCGCCAGATGAGCGCGTTGAAGCGTGATGGCGTCATCGGGCTGGAAGGGAAGCGGCACATCATGGTGCCGGACTTTGATCGTCTGGTGGAAGAAACCGGCGATGACAGCGACGGCGGCTTTCTGGTCTGATCTTTGCCAAAGCAAAGGCGCCCCGCGAGGCGCCTTTTTCTTGGGCGGCCTTAGTTGAAGGCGCAGCCTGTCTTGATGCCCAGCTTGCGAAACAGCGAAGCTGCCGGGCAGAATCCGGTCAGCGAGGATTGGATCAGGTTGAAGCCGATAAACACGGTGAACCACATGAAATAGGCGCTGACGAACTGGGTCAGGATCACCGACAGCAGCACCATGCAGCCGGCAAAAAGGGTGACGGAACGATCAAGGTTCAAAGGAAGCCTCCTGTGCAATGGATGTGGGCCATGGCGTATCACCGATGCAAATCAAATTCAATAGTTTGAATTTGATTGCCCGGGCAAGATCGTGTTCCCGCCGTGGGTTCGCCCTTTCCCCCGGCCCGTGCTTTCGCTAACACTTGGCACATGAGATGGAACGTGCCCAATTCGCTGACCTTCCTGCGCCTTTTGGCGGCCCCCGGTGTGGCGGTGATGTTTCTGTATTTTCACCGGCCTTGGGCCGATTGGTTCGCGCTGGCACTGTTCATCGGCGCGGCGATCACCGATTGGTTCGATGGTTATCTGGCCCGCCTGTGGAAGCAGGAATCGAAATTCGGGGCCATGCTGGATCCGATTGCCGACAAGGCGATGGTCGTGATCGCGATCATGGTGATTACCGGGTATAATGGCATGAACCCTTGGTTGATTCTGCCGGCGACCGTGATCCTGTTCCGCGAAGTGTTCGTTTCGGGGTTGCGCGAATATCTTGGCGCGACGGCAGGTTCGCTGAAGGTCACCAAGCTGGCCAAGTGGAAGACGACCGCGCAGATGGTGGCAATTGCGGTGATGTTTCTGGGCACCGGGCTGGAATATCTGAATGGTGTCGCGATGAAGGGCATGACGCCCGAGCAATATCTTGAGGCTGTCGCGGCGGGTCTGGCCGATCCGGTTCGGGCTTGCGGGCGGCGAGATTGTGCCTCGCTGGCGGGGGATGCGGGGTTGGTCCTGATGTGGATTGCAGCCTTCCTGACGGCGCTGACCGGGTGGGAATATTTCCGCAAGGCGCTGCCGTTTCTGCGGGATGATACATGATTGATATCCTGTATTTCGCATGGCTGCGCGAACGCATCGGCACCAACCGCGAGCGGCTGGAAACCTCGGCGGCAACGGTTTCTGATCTGGTGGCCGAATTGGAGGCGCGCTCGGAAGGTCACGCACTGGCCTTTGCCGACAAGACCAGCTTGCGGGTTGCGGTGGATCAGGAGTTGACAGATTTTTCTGCCCCCTTGGCAGGCGTGCGCGAGGTCGCCTTTTTCCCGCCGATGACCGGCGGTTAAGGGGGGCTGCGATGCGACTTTCTGTGCAAGAGGCTGCTTTCGATCTGGGGGCGGAATCCAATGCTTTTGCCACCGCCGTTTCGGGGGCGGGGGCGGTTGTCACTTTTACCGGGCTGGTGCGCGACAATGGCGGCAACTTGGCCGCGATGGAGATCGAGCATTACCCCGGCATGACCCAACGCGCCATCACCGCGATGATGGAGGAGGCCAAGACACGCTGGTCGCTGGTCGATGCCTTGGTGATCCACCGCTTTGGCGTCTTGAAGGGGGGCGAGCCGATCATGATGGTCGCGACCGCCGCGCGGCACCGGGCGGAGGCTTTTGCGGCTGCGGAATTCCTGATGGATTACCTGAAATCCCGTGCGCCGTTCTGGAAAAAGGAAATCGGCGCCGATGGTGCGGCATGGGTGGCTGCGCAGCAGACGGATGAGGACGCGCTGCGCCGCTGGTGAAGGGCAGGCTTACGGGGTCTTGCCCCCCATCAGCCCCGTGGCCGATCGCAACTGCGCATCCAGCCAAAGCCGGACCGTATCCACCATCGCCACATAGCCTTCCAACGCGCCTTTGGCGGCCGGGATCTGTTGGCCAAGTTTCGGGGCCATGACGTAAAGCGCAACGATCGCGAGCGCCAACAGGATCATCAAGACAAAGCCGGTGCGGAAAGCTGCGGTGCCATGGGCCCCCGGCAGGCTGTCGGTGATGGCCCCGGCATCGCCCGCCCGCGGTTCGCTGGAGGCGCGCAGGGTGGTGTTGATTTCGTCAATCTCGGGCAACATTTCGCGCCGGGATTGCGGCTTGGCAGGGGCCGGTTCAATACCCTTCATGCGGGCGATGCGTTCGGCCACCGGATCGGGCTCTGCGCCTGGCGCAAGATCGGCAGGCTGCGCGACAGGGGCCGCCATGGCGGCGGTCAAGCCAAGTTCGTCCTGCGTCTCAAGGCGGGGGGCCTCGGCGCGCCGGGCGTTCGTCTCGCGCTCGGCCTCCTCGCGCAGGATGGCAAGCACGCTTTCATCAATGGGGGGGCGGACATCCCTGGGTTTTGCGCCGCCAAGAGGGGCTGGATCGCCCGCGGTCGATCCGTCGTCCATGGCGGGCGGGGGATCAAAAAGCGCTTCTTCTTCGGCAAGCTCGTCTTCGACACGCGGCGACATCTGAAACCATGCATGCCCACAATTGGAACATTGCACATCGCGCCCGGTGTCGGGAATGGCCGAGGCGTCGACCTCGTATTCCGCATCGCAATTGGGGCAGACAAGACGCATTGGGGGCAATCCAGCGCAGGCAAGGACAGAAGTTTCCGCTATTGTAGCAACGAAGTCTGACATATCCAAGTCTTACTGCCTGTTTTGAAGCCGGGACCGATTGAAACCATCGCGGCCATGCGCGAATATCCGGCCCGAACGGGTGCGCCCACAGGGGGCGGGGAGCGGGTTTTCGTGATCGCCTTTGAAAATGTGGCCTACAACTATGGCGGGGGGGAGCTGTTATCCGACATCTCGCTGCGTTTGCCGCCCGGCTCGTTCCATTTCCTGACCGGCCCTTCGGGGGCAGGCAAGACGACCTTTCTCAAGCTGTGCTATGCCGAGCTTTTGCCGACGGCGGGGCATGTGACGCTGTTTGACCGCGATGTGCATGGGTTGGGCCGTGATGATGTCGCCTTGATGCGTCGGCGGATCGGCGTCGTGCATCAGGAGTGCCAGTTTCTGGACCATCTGCCCTTGTCGGCCAATGTCGAATTGCCCTTGGCCGTCTCTGGTCGGCGCGGTGCTGCGGGCGATTTGCAGGATTTGCTGGCCTGGGTCGGGCTGGATCGTCTTGCGGGGGCCTTGCCGCCCTCGCTTTCGGGCGGGGAGCGCCAGCGGGCGGCACTGGCGCGGGCGATCATCATGGGGCCAGAGGTCATTCTGGCCGATGAGCCGACGGGCAATCTTGATTGGGACATGTCGCTGCGGCTGCTGACGCTCTTGGTCGAGTTGAACAAGATGGGCAAGACGGTGCTGGTCGCAACGCATGATCTGAACCTGATCCGGCAGGCCAAGGCGCAGGTTCCGGCGCGGGTCTTGCGGATTGCCAAGCGGCGGATCCAACTTGCGGGGGCGGATCTGTGACGTTGCAATCTGCATGGGCCAAACTGCTCCGCCTTCTTGCCGCCGATCAGGGCGATTCCGTAGTGCCGCCTTCGGGGCATACGGCGTGGCTGACCAGTTTCACGGCCGGGGCGATGACCTTTCTGACGGTCTTTGCGCTGGCGCTTTCGCTGGCATCGGGCCGATTGGCAGAACGATGGGCTGGCGCGCTGGAGCGCACCGCCACGGTGCGGCTTTCCGCGCCCGAGGATCAGATCGAGGTGCAGCTCAAGGCGGTGCTGGACCTTTTGGCAACGACCCCCGGCATCGCCAGTGCCCGCGCCCTGACCGAAGACGAACAGCGCGCGCTTCTGGAGCCATGGTTCGGCCCCGATCTGCCGGTTGATGCGTTGCCTTTGCCGCGCCTGATCGAAGTGGTGGAGGATGGCAAGGGCTATGATGGTGTGGGTCTGCGGCAGCGATTGGCGGCCGAAGCCCCCGGCGCGGTGTTGGATGACCACACCCGCTGGCGTGAACCGATGGCGCTGGCGGCAGCCCGGCTGCGGCTTTTGGGTCTTTTGTCGATTGGGTTGATCGGGGCCGCCATGGCGGCGATGATTACGCTGGCGGCCAATGCCTCGCTGGCGGCCAATGCGCAAGTTATCAAGGTGTTGCGCCTGGTGGGCGCGCGCGACGCCTATATCGCCCGCGCCTTCGTGCGCCGCTTCACGCTGCGCGCGGCGATGGGCTCGGCTTTTGGTGCCTTGGCCGGGTTGCTTGGTGTCTTCCTGCTGCCCTCCACCAATGAGGCGGGGGGCTTTCTGACGGGCTTGGGCTTTCAGGGGGTTGGTTGGCTCTGGCCCTTCGTGCTGCCGCCCTTGGCCGCACTGGTCGCCTTTCTGGCCACCCGCGCCGCCGCATTCCGCAAATTACGGGAGTTGACCTGATGCTGGCGATTCGCTGGGTTCTGTCGCTGATCTTTATCATTCAGATGTATCTGGCCATGGCGGTGATCGCGATCGGCTTTGCGCCCTTTGCGCTTTTTTCCCGCAAGGCGGCGGTGAAGGCTTGTCATATGTTTTGTCAGTGGGTGATCTTCTCGCTGCGGCTTTTGTGCGGGCTGAAGACCGAGGTGCGGGGCGTGCCGCCGACCGATGAGGTGATGATCGCGGCCAAGCATCAAAGCTTTCTCGACATCATCGCGATCTACAATGCGGTGCCGCGCGGCAAGTTCATCATGAAGCGCGAATTGCTGTGGACGCCGTTTCTGGGCCAATACGCGTTGCGCATCGGCTGCGTTCCGGTGGATCGGGGCAAACGCGGCGCGGCGATTGCCAAGATGAAGGCCGATGTGCAGGCCGGTACGGAATTTCCGGGCCAGCTTATCATCTATCCCCAAGGCACGCGCGTCGCACCGGGGGCGACCAAGCCCTACAAGGTGGGGACGGGGCTTTTGTATGAGCAGTTGGGCCAGCCTTGTGTGCCTGTTGGCACCAACGTTGGCGTTTTCTGGCCCAAGCGTGGTATCCTGCGCAAACCGGGGGTCGCGGTGGTGGAATTCCTGCCGCGGATCGAACCGGGCCTGTCGGTGCCGGATTTCATGTCCCGGCTTGAGGCGGAGGTGGAGACAAGCTCCAATCACTTGATGGCGGAAGCGGGGTTCAAACGCTGATGGGAACGAGTGCGGCGACAATTGCACATATGCTCGACACGCTGTCGGCACTGCCGCTGACCAGCCGCAAGATGTTCGGGGAATATGCGCTTTATCTGGAGGGCAAGACGGTGGCCTTCGTCTGCGATGACATCTTGTTCATCAAGCCCACGGCGGGGGTCTTGGCGCTCTTGCCCGATACCGCGCGTGGTCCGGCCTATCCGGGGTCCAAGGATTACATCATCGGGTCCGAAGTGCTGGATGACCCCGATCTTTGCGTTCGCGTGCTGCGGCAGGTCGAACAGGACACGCCCGCGCCAAAACCCAAGGCGAAAAAGCCAAGGTAGCACGCACGCGCCCCGCAAGGCGCGCCGATCCTTGTCAGGCAGCAAGGCCTTTCGATCCCATGGCAAGGAACTTCTGGCGGCGGTCCTTGAGGATTTCCGCCCGCTTCTTGCCCGACATCTCGGCCAGCATCGCCTCAATCGCCTTGCCGACGGCGGCGACGGTATCATCGCGACCCCGCTGGGCGCCGCCCATCGGTTCCTTGATGATGCGGTCGATCACACCCAGTTTTTGCAGGTCTTGCGCCGTCAGGCGCAGCGCCTCGGCGGCTTCGCGCATCTTTTCGGCGTCTTTCCAAAGGATCGAGGCGCAGCCCTCGGGCGAGATCACCGAATAGACCGAATGTTCCAGCATGGCGATGCGGTTGGCCGTGGCAAAGGCCACCGCCCCGCCCGAACCGCCTTCGCCCACGACGATCGACAGCAACGGCACGCCGATTTCAAGGCATTTGGCGGTGGAGCGTGCAATCGCTTCGGCCTGGCCGCGTTCCTCGGCCCCCTTGCCCGGATAGGCGCCGGGGGTGTCGATCAGCGTGATGACCGGCAGGTTGAAACGGTCGGCCATATCCATCAGCCGCACGGCCTTGCGATAGCCCTCGGGCCGGGCCATGCCGAAATTGCGTTCGATGCGGGATTTGGTGTCATGGCCCTTTTCGTGGCCGATCACCACGACTGGCTGATCGTTGAACCGCGCAATCCCGCCCATCACGGCGTGGTCATCGGCAAAGCCGCGGTCGCCTGCCAGCGGGGTGAATTCGGTGAACAGCCCTTCGATATAGTCTTTCGAATGGGGGCGGTCGGGGTGGCGGGCCACTTGGCATTTCTGCCATGCTGTCAAGGACTTATAAAGATCCTTCAGCAGGGTGTCGGACTTTCTGTCCAAGGCCTCGGCTTCTTTGGCGACATCCATCGCCGGATTGGCCCGCGCAAGCGCACGCAACTCCTCGGCCTTGCCTTCGATCTCGGCGAGCGGCTTTTCGAAATCCAGATAGTTCATCGGTCACCCCTGCGACTGCACTTTGGTATATGCAGGCTGGGGGGGCGAAATGCAACCGAGCAAGATTTGCCGGGGCGGGTCATGGCAGAACCCGGCCGCGTCGTGTCACAGGAAAAGGAAAGCCTGCGTGGAAAAGCTGGACTTCAAGGCCGCCGACAAGCGGTTCTATACCGGCAAGCTGGCCCGGATTGACCGGGTCACCCTGCCCGAAATGGCCTTTCTGATGATCGACGGGCAGGGGGACCCCAACACCAGCCCCGCCTATGGCGCTGCGATCGCGGCGCTTTACGGGCTTAGCTACGGTGTCAAGTTCCTCGCCAAATCCAGCCTTGGCTCTGACCATGTCGTCGGCCCGCTGGAGGGTCTTTGGTGGGCCGAGGATATGGCCGATTTCACGGCCAACCGCCGCGAAGGCTGGCACTGGACCATGATGATCCGCCAACCCCATTGGGTCACCGCCGCGATGCTGGACCAGACCCGCACCGCCAAAGGTATCACCGCCCCGGTGCGGTTGGAGCAGATGACAGAGGGGCTTTGCCTGCAAGCCCTGCACCTTGGCCCCTATACTGACGAAGGCCCCACCATCGCCAGCCTGCACGCCGAAATCGCCGCCCAAGGCCTGCGCCCGACCGGTCATCACCACGAGATTTATCTGAGCGATCCGCGCAAGGTGGCCCCGGAAAAGCTGAAGACCATCCTGCGTCAGCCGGTCGGGCCAGCCTGAAAACGGCAACGCCCTGTGGCTGACCACAGGGCGCGCTCATCCTCCCGAGGATGCGGGTTCGGGCCTCCTCTCCCAGCCCCCGCGCGGGTATTCCGGTTGCGCCCGGCCAAAGGCCATGACGCTGCGTCAATATGTGTGACCGGTTTGTGGGCGGCCTGTCAACGATTCCTCAGGCGCCCATGATAAGTTCGTACTGCTTCACGATCACCTCGGCCTGCTTCATCGAGGCGATGTCGATCAGCTTGCCCTTGTAGGTGGTCGCGCCCTGCCCATTGGCCTTGGCCTCTTCCATCGCGGCCAGAATGGCGCGGGCGTCGGCGACGGCGGCGTCGGAGGGGGTGAAGACCTCATTGGCCAGCGCCACCTGCTTGGGATGGATCGCCCATTTGCCGACCATGCCAAGGGTGGCCGAACGCAGGGCTTGGGCGCGGAAGCCCTCATCGTCGCTGAAATCGCCAAAGGGACCATCGACCGGCAAGACCCCGTGAGTGCGGCAGGCGGCGACGATGGCGGCCTGCGCCCAATGCCACGGGTCGGACCAGTGTTTGGCCCCATCGCGTAGCATGTAATAGTTTTCCTGCGTGCCGCCGATGCCGGTGGTCTGCATCCCCATCGAGGCGGCGAAATCGGCGGCGCCAAGGCTCATGGCTTGCAGGCGGGGGCTGGAGGCGGCGATTTCCTCGACATGGGCAATGCCTGCCGCGGATTCGATGATGACCTCAAAGCTGATCGGCTTCGTCCGCCCCTGGGCGCGTTCGATGGCGGTGACCAGCGCATCCACGGCATAGACATCGGCCGCACAGCCGACCTTGGGGATCATGATCTGGTCAAGGCGGGGACCGGCCTGTTCCAGAAGGTCCACGACATCGCGATACCAATAGGGGGTATCAAGGCCGTTGATCCGCACCGAGAGCGTCTTCTTGCCCCAATCCAGCGTGTTGATCGCCTGAATGATATTGGCGCGGGCGGTGTCCTTGTCGGACGGGGCAACCGAATCTTCCAGATCAAGGTTGATGACATCCGCCGCCGAGGCCGCCATTTTCTCGAAAAGCGCCGGGCGCGAGCCGGGGCCAAAGAGCTGGCAGCGGTTCGGGCGGGCAGGGGGCAGCGGCTGGAGGCGGAAGCTCATCGGAATTCTCTTTGTAAGGAAGTTTCGTGATGGGTTGCGGATTGGTTAGATTATTGCGCGCCTTGCTGCAAGTGCGAATTGCAGGTGCAGCATTCGTGCCGTTCCCTTTGTGACGCTCTGTGCTTGCCCTTGGCCGCTGGGCGCGCAAAGACTGCCAAAACCGCAACGAGGGGCCGCAGATGCTGACCGTTACGCCTGAAACCTTTGCCCTTGCCCAGACGTTCACCATTTCGCGCGGGTCAAAGACCCATGCCCATGTGCTGACGGTGCGGGTGACGCGCGGCGGGGTGACGGGGTGGGGCGAATGCGTGCCCTATGCCCGTTATGGTGAGACGCTGGAGTCTGTCACGGCGCAGATCCGCGCGCTGCCCGAGGGGCTGACCCGCGCCGCCCTGCAGCAATCCCTGCCGCCCGGTGCGGCGCGCAATGCGGTGGATTGTGCGCTGTGGGACTGGGAGGCGAAGGCCGCAGGCAAGCGGGTTTGGCAAATGGCTGGGCTGCATATGCCGGGGCCAAAGGTGGTGACCTATACCCTGTCGCTGGATACGCCCGAGGCGATGCGCGAGATGGCGGCGCGGCATGCCCATCGCCCGGTCTTGAAGATCAAACTCGGCACCCCCGATGACATGCCCCGGCTGGAGGCGGTGCGAGCGGGTGCGCCTGCGTCGAAGATCATCATCGACGCCAACGAAGGCTGGACGCCCGAGGTCTATTCCGATCTTGCCCCGCATCTGCTGCGTCTTGGCGTCGCCTTGGTCGAACAGCCCCTGCCTGCGGGCCGCGATGAGATGCTGGCCGAAATCGCCCGCCCCCTGCCGGTTTGTGCCGATGAGTCCTGCTTTGACGCCGCCAGCCTGCCCGCGTTGAAGGGGCGCTATGACATGGTGAATCTCAAATTCGACAAGACCGGTGGGCTGACCGAGGCCCTGCGCACGCGCGACGCGGCGGTACGGCTCGGTTTCGGGCTGATGGTGGGCTGCATGGTGGGGTCATCCCTTGCCATGGCCCCTGCGGTGCTGGTGGCGCAGACGGCACAGGAAACAGACCTTGACGCCCCCCTCCTTCTGCGGGAAGACCGCCCGCATCCGTTGCGCTATGACGAGCATGGCGTGCATCCTTCCGACCCGCAGCTTTGGGGATAAACCATGACCCGCACCGTTTACCTGAATGGCGATTATCTGCCCGAGGCTGAGGCCAAAGTGTCGGTCTTTGACCGGGGGTTTCTTATGGCCGATGGGGTCTATGAGGTCACTTCCGTTCTGGGGGGCAAGCTGATCGACTTTGCCGGCCACTCCGTGCGTCTGGCGCGCAGCCTGTCGGAACTGGAGATGAAGAACCCCCATTCGGATGCTGAATGGCTGGCCATTCATCGCGAATTGGTGGTGCGGAACGACATCACCGACGGCATGATCTATCTGCAAGTCACCCGCGGCAATCCGGGCGATCGCGATTTCGCCTATCCGGGGCCGGAAACCGAGCCGACCGTGGTGCTGTTCACCCAGTCGAAGCCGGGCCTTGCCGAAAACCCCGCTGCGAAAACCGGCTGGAAGGTGATCTCGATCCCCGACATCCGCTGGGGGCGGCGTGACATCAAGACGGTGCAGCTTCTTTACCCGTCGATGGGCAAGATGGCGGCCAAGAAGGCCGGAGTCGATGATTCATGGTTTGTCGAAGACGGCGTGGTGACCGAAGGCACCTCGAACAACGCCTATATCGTCAAGGGCAACAAGATCATCACGCGGGCCTTATCGAATGACATCCTGCACGGCATCACCCGTGCCGCCGTGCTGCGCTTTGCGGTCGAGGCGCAGATGGAAGTCGAAGAACGCGCCTTCACCATTGCGGAAGCCCAAGGTGCCGATGAGGCCTTCATCACCTCTGCATCGGCCTTTGTCATGCCGGTGGTAGAGGTGGACGGCAAAGCGGTTGGTACCGGGAAACCCGGCGCCGTGGTGGCGCGGCTGCGGGAAATCTATCTGGACGAGATGCGCAAGGCGGCGGTGTAGCCCCCGCGCGTCATAGCCCTGCCAATACTTCGGTCAGGATCGGAGCCAGCCGTGCGGCCCAGGCGTGCTGCTCGGCCTCTGTGCCGATCAGGTCATTCCTGACTTCGATCAGGGTATTGTGTCGCCCCGGCGTCAGGGCGTGACGGTCAATCGCATCGCCGGGCAGGTGGCCGGCATAAGGCTCGTTATCGCCGATGCAAAGATCAGGCTCTGCATTGAGGCGGGCGATCAGCGGCAGGGAAAACCGACTGTCGAGATGCGAATGCAGCACACCCACCTGCCATGGCCGGGGGCTGCGGCCCTTCAGGCAAGGGGTGAAAGAGTGGATCGCCACAATCACCGTGTCGGGCCTGCGGGCGGCCAAGCCCGTGTAGGCGGCGTGATAGGGGCGATAAAGCCGGTCCAGACGTTCTTCAATCCCGGCGCCGTCGATGTGGCGATTGGCCGGAATGATCGTGCCGTCATAAAGCCGCATCACCAGCGTCGGGTCATCTTCGCCCCGGTTGGGATCAATCACCAGCCGCGAGAAGTTCGACAGGATCGCCGGGCTGTCCAGTGCCTCGGCCAGGGCGCGGGTCAAGCCGGCCGCCCCGACATCCCAGGCGATGTGCCGCGCCATATCCTCGGCCGCGATGCCAAGATTGCCGCCCGCGACCCAGTTTGGCACCCTGTTTGAGGCATGGTCACAGGTCACCAGCCAGCGGCCGGGGCGGTTTTCGCCAAGGATCTGGAATGCGTCAGACACGGGTGTCACCCTTTTGTTAGCCTTTGCCGTGAGTGTTCGACCGGAAAAGTCGGGGTTTTGCAACAGGCAGGTAGAAAAAGTTAGCGCTAACATGTCTGGCCCGTTGCCCCTTTGGGGGATTTCGGTCATAAACCCGGCAACAAGAAAGAACAAAGGACAAGGCCGCCATGAGACGCCTGCGCAGTGTAAAAATCGTCGCCACGCTCGGCCCTGCCTCCAGCGATTACGACACCATCCGCGCGCTGTTCGAGGCCGGGGCCGATGTGTTCCGCCTGAACATGAGCCATGGGGTGCATGCCGACATCGAGGCACGCCACAAGATCATCCGCAAGGTCGAGGCCGATCTTGGCCGTCCGATCGGCATTCTGGCCGATTTGCAGGGGCCGAAGCTGCGGGTCGGCGTCCTTGCCAATGGCTCGGAAGAATTGGAAGACGGCGCCAAGTTCCGCATGGATCTCTCCTCTGTCCCCGGCGATGCCGCCCGCGTGCAGCTTCCGCACCCCGAGATTTTCGCCGCGTTGGAACCCGGTTCGGCGCTTTTGGTCAATGACGGCAAGATCCGCCTGCGGGTCGATGCCTGTGGCAAGGATTTCGCCGATTGCACCGTGACGGTGGGCGGCACGATTTCCAACCGCAAGGGCGTGAACGTGCCGGATGTGGTGCTGCCCTTGGCCGCGCTGTCGGAAAAGGACCGTGGCGATCTGGAGTTTGCCTGCTCCTTGGGCGTGGATTGGTTGGCGCTGTCCTTTGTGCAGCGCCCCGAAGATGTGATTGAAGCGCGCGGTCTTGCCAAAGGCCGGGCGGCCATTCTGGCCAAGATCGAAAAGCCCGCCGCCGTAAAGGCCTATGACGCCATTTTGCAGGTGTCGGATGGCATCATGGTGGCGCGCGGCGATCTGGGGGTGGAACTGCCGGTCACCTCGGTGCCGCCGATCCAGAAACGTCTGGTGCGTGGTGCGCGGGCGGCGGCAAAGCCGGTGATCGTGGCGACCCAGATGCTGGAATCCATGATCGAAAGCCCGGTTCCAACCCGCGCCGAGGTGTCCGATGTGGCTACCGCCATCTATGAAGGCGCGGATGCCGTGATGCTTTCGGCGGAATCGGCGGCCGGGAAATATCCGGTCGAGGCGGTGATGACGATGAACAACGTGGCACTGTCGGTCGAAAAAGACCCGACCTACCGTCAGGTGATCGAGGCCTCTCGCGTGGTGCGCCGCGAAACCATTGCCGATGGCATCGTGGCCGCCGCGCGCGAAATTGCCGAGGCGACCAACATCAAGGCCATCACCTGTTTCAGCCAATCCGGCCAGACCGTCAGCCTTGTCGCGCGCGAACGCCCGCGTGTGCCGATCATTGCGCTGACGCCGCTGATGTCCACCGCACGGCGTCTCGCGCTGACCTGGGGCGCGCATTGCGTCATCACCGAACCGCAGGAACGTTTCAAAGGCGCGGTGATTTCGGCCGTCAAGGCCGCCCGCACGGACGGGTTCGCAGGCGAAGAAGACATGATCGTCGTGACCGCCGGTGTGCCCTTCAACGTCAAGGGGACAACGAACATCCTGCGGGTTGCGCCCTGTGATGAACGGTTGATTTCGCGGGTCGATCCTGAATAACTGACGCAAAGGCAGTTGCAGGAGGGGCGCATGGACACCGATCTGATGCTCGTCGTCGGGCTTTTTATCTGTGCGCTGGCGATCCCTTCCTTGCTTTCAGCCTTTGCCGAAAGCCGTCCGCCACGTTCGGGGGCGATCATGGTGTTGATCGGCGGGGTTTTGTTGGCCACGGCGCTGACGCAAAAGCCGTCCGGCTATACCTTTGCCGAGGTGCCGAATGTGGTCTTCAAGGTGATCGGGCGCTTTATCAACTGAACCCTTGCACCTTTCCCGAAGGCCCCCTATAGGAACGCCTTCAATACCCTGCGGGGCCGGCCAACGTGGCATGCCGAGTCGCGCCTGTAACCATGGAGATGGAAATGCCCAAGATGAAGACCAAATCCGCTGCGAAAAAGCGGTTCTCCTTCACGGCCAATGGCCATGTGAAGGCAGGTGTGGCCGGCAAGCGCCACGGCATGATCAAACGCTCGACGAAGTTCATTCGCGACGCATCCGGGACCATGATCCTGTGCGACAGCGACGAGAAGATCGTCAAGAAATACATGCCGTATAACCGCTAAGGAGGCCCGAACATGTCCCGCGTCAAATCCGGCAAGGTCACGCACGCCCGTCACCGCAAGGTTATCAAGGCAGCGTCTGGCTATTATGCCGCCCGCTCTACCAACTTCCGTACCGCCACTCAGGCAGTCGACAAGGCCAACCAGTACGCGACCCGCGACCGCAAGGCCCGCAAGCGTCAGTTCCGCGCCCTGTGGATCCAGCGTATCAACGCCGCCGTGCGTCTGTTCGATCTGGAAATGACCTACTCGCGCCTGATCGACGGCCTGACCAAGGCTGGCATCGTGGTGGACCGCAAGGTTCTGGCCGATCTGGCCGTCCATGAGCCCGAGGCGTTCAACGCCATCGCCGCGCAAGCCAAGGCCGCTCTGGCCTGATTATCGGCAAAGATCAGGAAAAGGCCCCGCATTGCGGGGCCTTTTTCATTTGTGATCCGGGTGACGATGGCAGCTTGTCAGATGGTCGTTCACCATGCCCACCGCCTGCATGAAGGCATAGGTGATGGTCGGCCCGCAGAAGGTGAAACCCTCTTTCTTCAAGGATTTGGCCAAGGCTTGCGAGTGTGGCGTTTGTGCTTGCGCCGCGGTCATGTCGGGCAGGTGGTTCACGATCGGTTGGTGGTTCACATGTTTCCACAGGAACGTTGAAAAGCCCTCGCGCGCTTCGATCCGCAGATAGGCCTGCGCCCCCCGGATCGTCGCTTCGATCTTGCCGCGGTGGCGGATGATGCCGGGGTCGGCAAGCAGGCGCTGCACCTGCGGTTCGCCCCAAGTGGCGATGACCTTGGGGTCAAAGCCCGCAAAAGCGGCGCGGAAGGTCTCGCGGCGGCGCAGGATGGTGATCCATGAAAGGCCCGCCTGAAACGCCTCCAGCATCAGGCATTCCCACAAGGCACGCGGGTCATGCACAGGCACGCCCCATTCTGCATCGTGATAGGCGACGTAAAGCGGATCGGTGCCGCACCAGGGGCAGCGGGCGGGCTCGGTCATGGTCGCTCCGGAAATGCCAAGGATTTGAGGCAAGAGCCGAATTTAAGCTGGCCTTTACCTGCGTGGCGGCACTGTGGCACGGCATACGGGGGAAGTCATGCAGCCGGATCAGAAAAAGCCAAGGATTGACGCCAGCGCCGGGGTGGCAAGCCCCTTGGGCGTCATGATTTCGGCGCAGGATCATGAAACCATGGCGATGGTGCGCAGCGCCATTGATACACGCCGGATGCGTCTGGCCTATCAGCCCGTTGTGCTGGCCCGCGAGCCAGAGCGGGTGGCCTTCCACGAAGGCCTGATTCGCGTGCTGGACCCGAATGGTCGCGTGATCCCGGCAAAGGATTTCATCGGCGCGGTGGAGGACACCGAAATTGGCCGCGAGATTGACTGTATCGCGCTTGAATTGGGCATGGGCGCCTTGGCGCGGCATGCCGGTCTGCGGCTGTCGGTCAATATGTCGGCCCGCTCCATCGGTTATCCGCGCTGGATGCGCGCCTTTCGCAAGGGCTTGGCGGCTGGACCAACGGTTGGGGAGCGCCTGATCTTAGAAATTACCGAAACCTCGGCCATGCTGGTGCCGGAATTGGTCATCGCCTTCATGCAGGAATTGCAGGCCGAAGGCGTCGCTTTTGCGCTGGACGATTTCGGGTCAGGCTATGCGGCGATCCGCTATTTCAAGGACTTCCTCTTTGACATCGTGAAGATCGACGGCCAGTTCGTGCGCAACATTCACCGCGATCCTGACAATGCGGCGTTGGTGGCGGCACTGGTGTCCATCGGCAAGCATTTCCATATGTTCACCGTGGCGGAAGCGGTGGAAACCAAGGAGGAGGCGCAGTTCCTGATGAATTTGGGCGTCGATTGCCTGCAAGGCTATCTCTTTGGTCCGGCGTCGATTCGCCCCGCATTTCTTAGCCCCGAAGCTGGGCAGAAGCGCGCCTGAGCCGGGGCCTGCGGCCATCTGCCCTGTCAGCATGCTTGCTTTTGTGTCGCCCATTGCCTAGCCATTGCTGCAAAGCGGCATTTTCGCCGCCAGCCTTGAGGAGGGGATTTCATGACCAATGTGGTGATCGTCGCGGCCGGCCGGACCGCCGTGGGCAGTTTCAACGGCGCTTTCGCCAATACCCCGGCGCATGATCTGGGGGCGTCAGTGCTGGAGGGTGTCATCGCCCGTGCCGGGATCGACAAGGCCGAAGTGGAAGAAGTCATCCTTGGTCAGGTGCTGACCGCAGGTCAGGGCCAGAACCCCGCGCGTCAGGCTGCAATCCGTGCAGGGCTGGCGAAAGAGGCCAGCGCTTGGGGCATCAACCAGGTCTGCGGCTCGGGCCTGCGGGCCGTCGCCTTGGGCGCGCAGCATGTGACCTTGGGCGATGCGCGCATCGTCATTGCGGGCGGGCAGGAAAACATGTCGCTCTCGCCCCATGTCGCGCATCTGCGCGCGGGCCAGAAGATGGGCGATCTGAACTTCATCGATTCGATGATCCGCGACGGGCTGTGGGATGCTTTCAACGGCTATCACATGGGGATCACGGCGGAAAATGTTGCGAACCAGTGGCAGATCTCCCGCGAGATGCAGGATGAATTCGCGCTGGCCAGCCAGAACAAGGCAGAAGCCGCGCAGAAGGCAGGCAAGTTCGTGGAGGAGATCATCCCCTTCACCGTGAAAACCCGCAAGGGCGATGTGGTGGTCGATGCCGACGAATATATCCGTCATGGTGCCACGCTCGACAGCATGCAGAAATTGCGCCCGGCCTTCACCAAAGAGGGTTCGGTGACGGCAGGCAATGCCTCGGGCATCAACGACGGCGCGGCGGCGGTCATGCTGATGACCGACAAAGAGGCCGAAAAGCGCGGGCTGAAGGTGCTGGCGCGGATTGCCTCCTATGCCACCGCCGGGCTTGACCCGTCGATCATGGGCGTCGGCCCGATCTATGCCAGCCGCAAGGCGCTGGACAAGGCGGGCTGGAAGGCGGCGGATCTGGATCTCGTGGAGGCGAACGAGGCCTTTGCCGCTCAGGCTTGCGCGGTGAACAAGGACATGGGCTGGAACCCGGAGATCGTGAACGTCAACGGCGGTGCCATTGCCATCGGCCACCCGATCGGCGCTTCGGGCTGCCGGATTCTGAACACGCTGATCCACGAAATGGGCCGTCGGAACGCGAAAAAGGGTCTGGCGACGCTGTGCATCGGCGGCGGCATGGGTGTTGCCCTGACGCTGGAACGCTGATCCGTCGCCGCGACCGCGAAATTTTCGCTGCAAACGCAAAAAGAGCGCGCAATAAAGTTGCGCGCTCTTTTCATTTTCGGTAACAGGATTTCAAGGGCATCTCTTGGAAGGAGAAATTGATGGCAAGAGTAGCATTGGTCACCGGTGGGTCGCGCGGCATTGGGGCGGCGATTTCTGTGGCGTTGAAAGCGGCTGGTTACAAGGTGGCCGCAAATTATGCAGGCAATGACGAGGCTGCTGCTGCCTTCACCAAGGAAACCGGGATTCCCACCTATAAATGGTCGGTCGCCGATTATGACGCCTGCGTTGCCGGTATCGCCCAAGTCGAGGCCGAGGTTGGGCCTGTGGATGTTCTGGTCAACAATGCCGGCATCACCCGCGATGCGATGTTCCACAAGATGACCCCCGGCCAGTGGAAAGAGGTGATCGACACCAACCTGACGGGCCTTTTCAACATGACCCATCCGCTGTGGTCCGGGATGCGTGACCGCAAGTTTGGCCGTGTCATCAACATTTCGTCGATCAACGGGCAAAAGGGGCAGGCAGGCCAAGCCAACTATTCTGCCGCCAAGTCGGGGGATCTGGGCTTTACCAAGGCCTTGGCGCAGGAAGGCGCGCGCGCCGGCATCACCGTGAACGCGATTTGCCCCGGCTACATCGGCACGGAAATGGTGCGCGCAATTGACGAAAAGGTGCTGAAAGAGCGCATCATCCCGCTGATTCCGGTGGGCCGTCTGGGCGAGCCTGAGGAAATCGCGCGCTGCGTCGCATTCCTTGCGGCCGATGACGCGGGCTTTATCACCGGCGCGACGATTTCCGCCAATGGCGGCCAGTTCTTCGTCTGATCGACCTTGCCTTGACATCGAAAGCCCGGCGCGCGCCGGGCTTTTTCACATCCCGTCGCAAGGCAGAGGTCGTCTTGAAGCAGGCCGGGCCAGCGTATAGGCCTTGGGCACAGTCAAAGAAACGCGCAGGGGCAGGGATGGCACGGCAAAAAGCGACGGTGATCGGTTTCACGGCGATTTTGATGTGGGCGCTTTTGGCGCTGATGACCATCGGTTCTACCCCCGTGCCGCCCTTCTTGCTGAATGCCTTGTGCTTTGGCATCGGTGGCACGCTGGGTCTGATCTGGATCGGCCTTGGCGCGGGCTTTGGCGTGCTGCGGCAGGTGTCTTGGAAGGTCTATGCCTTTGGCACCATCGGGCTGTTTGGCTATCACGCGCTGTATTTTACCGCCTTTCGCATCGCCCCCTTTGCCGAGGTCGGGTTGATTGCCTATCTCTGGCCGCTGTTCATCGTTCTGTTTTCGGGCCTGTTGCCGGGAGAAAAGCTGCGGCCCTTGCATGTGATCGGCGCCGTGGTGGCCTTTGCCGGGGCCGGGCTGATCGTGATGAGCCGGGGCGAGGCGGCCGAAAGTATTCCAATGTTGGGTCTGGTGCTGGCCTTTGGCTGCGCGCTGGCATGGGCGGCCTATTCCGTGCTGTCGCGGCAATTGGGGGCGGTGCCGACCGAATCGGTGGTGGTCTATTGCCTGCTGACGGCGGTGCTGTCGGTGCCGGCGCATCTGATCTGGGAAGAAACCCTCTGGCCGCAGGGGGGCTGGGGCTGGGCCTCGGTGATCGGCTTGGGTCTTGGCCCGGTGGGGGCGGCGTTTTTCACCTGGGATATCGGCATGAAAAAAGGCGACATCCAGCTCTTGGGTGTCGCCTCCTATGCGGCGCCGTTGTTGTCTACGCTGGCCCTGATTGCCGGGGGCCAAGCCGAGGCCAAGCCCGTGTTATTGCTGGCGGCGCTGCTGATTACCTTTGGTGCGGTTCTGGCCGCGCGCGCAAGCCTGTCGCAAAAGCCCGTTCAGGCCGACTGAGCCAAACGCTCGATCTCTTCCTTGATCTTCAGTTTTTGCTTTTTCCATTCGTGGATCTGGAGGTCGTTCGAGCCGGGCGCGCGCTGCGCTTTTTCCACCTGCTCGGAAAGATGTTCGTGCTTCTTCTTCAGTTCGGCGATGTGGGAAGCGACGGTCATGGAAATCCTCCTGTGGATGGTTTCAACCCCCTCAGTGCAGCACGAATCTGACCGCCTGTCATCAAGTCTTCTGACAATTGTGCCGCGACATTCAGTCAAATCCCGCCGAAGGCCGCCATCAGGTCGGCGCCTTCCCGCAAGACGGCATTTGCAAGGGGGGTATAGCTTTCGCGGTCGCCGTCATGCGCCGCACCGTGGTGCAGGGTAAAGGGCGCCAAAAGCCGGAACGCGCCCTTGCCGCCCTTGCGGGCGCGCAAGAGGATACGCAGCGCCGGGCGCCCCTCGCGCGGCTGCAAAGGCAAAACCGCGGCTGACCCGAGTTTGCTTCCCATGGCGGCCAGAACCTGCGGCAAGCCATCGGCGCCGCAGATCAGTGTCAGCCAGCCGCCGGGGGCCAGACGGCGGGCCGCCGCCTGCACCCAATCGCCCAAGGGGGTGTCCACCTGCAAGGCGCGGGCGCGCGCCGCAACCGGAGAGGGCGTTCCCCCCGCCGGGTAATAGGGCGGGTTGGCGATGACATGGTCGAAATCGCGGCGCAGGGCCTTTGGCATATGCGCAAGATCGCCCGTTTCGACCTGCATGTTCTGGCCATTCGCAGCCGCATTGCGGCGGGCAAGGGCGGCATAGGCCGGTTGCAATTCCAGCCCTGCCAGGTGCAACCCCGGCACCCGCGCCCCAAGGCAAAGGGCTGCCGCGCCTGCGCCGCAGCCCAGATCCAGAACCGTTTGCCCCGGGCTTGCCGGACAGGCGGCGGCCAACAGCACCGGATCGGTGGCCGCGCGGTAACCCTTTATCGGCTGCCACAGGTGCAGCTTGCCACATAGAAAGGCATCATGTGACAGGCTTTCTTCAGCAAACTCAGCTTCTTGCATCATAACCTTCGTCAATTCCGTTGTCGCGGATCACGGCGCGGGCCATGAACCAGTCGCGGTCGGCCACCATCAAACGCCGCGGCAGAAAACCCAGACTGCCTTCGAACACGCTCATGTGGACGTCCAGCACAAAGCTGGCTATATCCTCGCCCTCAAGGAGCGCTTGGGCGAAAGCGATCACGGTCGGGTCTGTGGTTTGCAGCAAGAGTTTCATGCACACAGTTTCGCGGGCGCGAAACGGAATGTCGAGACGGATGGGAATGGCTTTGGATCTGGCGCAGAAACCGCATGACCGGCTGGCCGAGATGCTGGCAGCGGATATGGAGGCGGTGAACCTTCTGATCCGCGCGCGTATGGCGTCGGAACATGCCCCACGCATCCCGCAGGTCACCGCGCATCTGATCGAGGCGGGCGGCAAGCGTCTGCGCCCGATGCTGACCTTGGCCGCCGCGCGGCTGTGTGGCTATGCCGGCCCCTATCATGTGCATCTGGCGGCGGCGGTGGAGTTCATCCATACCGCGACGCTTTTGCATGATGATGTGGTCGATGAAAGCGCGCAGCGGCGCGGGCGTCCGACGGCGAATCTTCTATGGGACAACAAGTCCTCGGTGCTGGTCGGGGATTATCTGTTCGCCCGCGCGTTCCAGTTGATGACCGAACCGGGCCAGATGCGGGTCTTGGGCATCCTTGCCAATGCCAGCGCCACGATTGCCGAGGGCGAGGTCTTGCAACTGACCGCCGTGCAGGATCTGGCGACGAGCGAAGAGATTTACCTGAAGGTGGTGCGCGGCAAGACGGCGGCGCTGTTTTCAGCGGCAACAGAAGTGGGCGCTGTGGTGGCAGGCGCCGATGAGGCGGCAGTGCAGGCGCTGTTCACCTATGGCGATGCCTTGGGCATTGCCTTCCAGATTGCCGATGATCTTCTGGATTACGGCGGCACGGCCACAGTCATCGGCAAGAACACCGGCGATGACTTCCGCGAGCGCAAGCTGACGCTGCCGCTTATCAAGGCGGTCGCAAACGTGGATGCCGACGAGCGCGCCTTCTGGGTGCGGGTCATCGAAAAGGGCGACCAGCACGACGGCGATCTGCAAGAGGCGTTGCGCATCATGACCCGCCATGGCGCGCTGGAGGCGGCCCGTGCCGATGCGATGATCTGGGCCGACCGGGCGCGCGCCGCCCTGGCGGCGCTGCCCGATCACCCCCTGCGGCAGGTTCTGGACGACCTTTCTGCCTATGTGGTGTCGCGGCTGGCCTGAAGGGGGTTAGAACCCGTCCAAGCAGGCCGCCATAAGCGGCGACGCGGGGTCGGTCAGCCCGTCGATCACATCGAAATGATGCTTGCCCGGCTCCACAGTCCAAGGGCAATTCCATTCCTCTGACAGCGTGCGGGCGTGCCACAGAAAGGCGGGGCGTTCCTGCCCGCCGACCCAGACATGGGCCGTGGTGCCCTGACGCAAGGCCAGCCGCGCCGGGCTTTCGGCGGTGGCCTCGGGAGTGTCGATGCGCAGATCGGCGTTCATATCGGTCTGCATCAGCGGGGCAAGGTCCGCTAGGGGAGAGATCGGCACCACACGCGCCACGGGCAGATCCAGATCGGTGCAGCCCATGCGGGCGGAAAGATGCCCGCCAGCCGAATGGCCGGTGACCACCACAGGGCCGGAGATGCGGGCTGCGGCGGCGCGCACCGCTTGCGCCACTTCCTGCGTCATGGCTGCGATCCGACCCTCGGGGGCCAGCGTGTAGGAGGGCATGGCGCAGGCCCAGCCGCGGGCCAGAGCGCCGGCGGCCAGATGGCTGTAATCGGCGCGGTCACAGGCCAGCCAATAGCCACCATGAACAAAGACCAGAAGGCCCTTGGGGCGGGTTTCGGGGTGGAAAAGATCGAAAGCCTGCCGTGCGCCGGGGCCATAAGGGATATTCAGCGCGGCCCGTTCGCCCATCTGCGCGCGAAACGCTGCCGCCATGGCTTGCCAGTGTGGATAATAGGCATCCCCGTCTGAAATGAAGGCAGAGTTTTGATAGTCGCGGCTCAGATCGGTCATGGGATGATTCCAGTTACAAGCAGAATTTGGGGCCAGTAAAGCAGCGCATGCTAGACTTTTTGTGCCTCAAGATGCATTGCAGGGCCAGCCGAGAAATGGGAGGCCCACATGCTCGATACTGCAACCGATCTGCGCTCTATTCTGAAAGACCCCAGCCTGCTGGTCGAACAGGCCTATATCGCGGGCGAATGGGTCGATGCCGCTGACGGCAAGACCTTTGCCGTCACCAACCCGGCGCGCGGCGATGTGATCGCCAATGTCGCCGACATGACCCGCGAAGACGCCCGCCGCGCCATCGAGGCCGCCGACAAGGCGCGTCACGAATGGGCCGCCCGCACCGGCAAGGAACGCGCCGCCGTCATGCGCAAGTGGTTCGATCTGATGGTCGCCAATGCCGACGATCTGGCTGCCATCCTGACCGCCGAAATGGGCAAGCCTTTGGCCGAAGCCAAGGGCGAGATTCTTTATGGCGCGTCCTTCATCGAATGGTTTGGCGAGGAAGCCAAGCGCATCTATGGCGAGACGATCCCCGGCCACCAGCGCGACAAACGCATCACCGTGCTGAAACAGCCGATTGGTGTGGCCACCTCGATCACGCCGTGGAACTTCCCGAACGCCATGATCGCCCGCAAGGTTGGCCCGGCTTTGGCCGTTGGCTGTGGCATGGTCGCCCGCCCGGCTGCCGAGACGCCCTTGTCGGCGCTGGCCATGGCTGTCTTGGCTGAACGCGCCGGCGTGCCGAAGGGGGTGTTCTCGGTCGTCACCTCGTCGCGGTCCTCCGACATCGGCAAGGAATTCTGCGAAAACCCGCGTGTGCGCAAGCTGACCTTCACCGGCTCGACCGAAGTGGGTCGCATCCTGCTGCGTCAGGCCGCCGATCAGGTGCTGAAATGCTCGATGGAACTGGGCGGCAACGCGCCCTTCATCGTGTTCGATGACGCCGACCTTGATAAGGCCGTCGAAGGCGCGATGATCTCGAAGTTCCGCAACAACGGCCAGACCTGCGTTTGCGCCAACCGCATCTATGTGCAGGCGGGCGTTTACGACGCTTTCGCCGAAAAGCTGGCGGCGGCAGTGCGCAAGCTGAACGTGGGCGACGGGTTGAAGGATGGTATCACCACAGGGCCTTTGATCAACGACAAGGCCGTCGACAAGGTGAAAGAACATATCACCGATGTCGTCTCGGGCGGCGGCAAGGTTCTGACCGGCGGCAAGGCGCATGCCTTGGGCGGCACGTTCTTTGAGCCGACCGTGCTGACCGGCGTGACCAATGACATGAAGGTGGCCACGGAAGAAACCTTCGGCCCGGTAGCACCCCTGTTCAAGTTCGACACCGAGGAGGAGGTCATCTATCTGGCCAACAACACGATCTTCGGTCTGGCGTCCTATTTCTTCGCCCGTGATGTGGGCCGGATCACCCGCGTTCAGGAAGCGCTGGAATATGGCATGGTGGGCGTCAACACCGGCCTGATCTCGACCGAGGTGGCACCTTTCGGCGGTGTCAAACAGTCGGGCCTTGGCCGCGAAGGGTCTTCGCATGGCGTCGAGGATTACATGGAAGTCAAATACGTCTGCCTGTCGGTCTGATTGCGGTCGATCTGATTGCAGGATAGCGCATTGGGAAACGGGGCCTTTAGGGGCCCCGTTTTCGTTTTGGGGGCCGTGAAGGCGGCCTCAACTTTTGGTCTATGGGGGCGCCGGCCTTCGCTATCGCCTAACAACCCCGCGATTTTGCCTAGCGGGCGGGGGATGCCCCATCTTTCGGTCATCAGCCAACCCGACAGCCGGGGCGGCGCAAACCCGAAAGGACCCCCGACATGCTGCCGCATCTCAAAGCCTCCGCTCTTTCCTTGGTGACCGCATTGGCGCTTGCCACCTCGGCCGACCCTGCTTCGGCGTGGGGTCAGCGCGAGCAGGACACGCTGAAAGGCGCCGTGGGGGCGCTTGTCTTGAAATCCATCATTGATGATGCCCGCCGCGACCGCGTGCCGGTCTATCGCCCGGTGCCGCAATATGAACCCCAGTATCTGCAGGACCCAGAGCCGTACGGGTATTATCAGGGCAATCATGGCCGCCGGCATGGCCATGGGCATTACAAGCCGCAGCGGGACTATGGCTCGATCTATTCCACCCCCGCCGCGCGCGCGTTCAACAGCTATTCCAGCGCCGAGCGCCGCTTGATCCAACGCCGCCTGGCCCATTGGGGCTATTACCGGGGTGGGGTGGATGGCTCGTTCGGGCCGGGAACCTATTCGGCGGTGTCGGCCTATGCCCGCGATCAGGGCGAAAGCCTGGGCAGCACGGCAAGCGCCTTTGGGGTTTATGACGGGCTGATCTACTGATCGCCGTCATCTTGGCGGCGCAAGGCGTGTCCCCCCGCGCCATGCGTCGCCGCTTTTTTCATGACACGGCCAAGGATTGCAGCGGGCCTTGCGCCTCCCCCGGACGGACCCCCTGCCGCCGTCAGGTGACATGGCCGTGGCGATGCGGTTCAGCCAAGTGCTTGGGCCAGATCCTCGATCAGATCCTCTGGGTCTTCCAGGCCGACCGACAAGCGGAACAGCCCGTTGCCCGCCCAGTCGCGATAACGCGCCAGCGCCGCGCCCTGCATGCGGAAGGTCGAAGCCTGAATCTCGGTGGTCGGGATCAACACGCAGATTGACCGCTGATGCCCCAGCGAAAAGGCATAGTGGATGATCCGCAGCCGGTCGGCCAGTTGCCGTGACATGGCGTCCGGGTCCGCCACCTGAAAGGCGATCATGCCGCCGGGCAATGCCATCTGGGCGCGGGCCAGCCCGTGCTGGGGGTGGCTTTCCAGCCCCGGATAAAGCACGCGCGTCACCTTCGGATGGGCCTCCAGCCATTCGGCAAGCCGTTGTGCATTGGCCGAGGCCGTGCGGATGCGCGGGAAAAGCGTGTCGAGCCCGCGCAGGATCAGCCAGGCGTTCTGCGCCGAAAGCGTGGCGCCCAGATAGACGCCAGAACGGGCGCGCAGCCGGGCAATCAGCTCTTTGCGGCCAATGACCGCGCCGCCCAAGGCGTCACCGTGGCCGTTCATGAATTTGGTCAGGGAATGGATCACCAGATCGACACCAAGCGCCAGCGGCCTTGTGATGACCGGGGTTGCCAGCGTGCTGTCCACCGACAAAAGCGCCCCGGCCTCATGCGCCAGCGCGGCAAGGGCGGCCAGATCGGTCAGCCGCAGGATCGGGTTGCAAGGGCTTTCGGCGTGGATGAGCCGGGTGTTCGGACGCAGGGCCGCGCGGGTGGCGGCAAGGTCCGACAGGTTCACTGCCGTCACCTCGATGCCAAGATCCGGCAGGATGCGGGTGGCCAACTCAAAAGCTCCGGCGTAGCAGACCTCCGAGACAATCAGATGGTCGCCCGCCTTCAAAAGACCCAGAAAGGTGGCGGCAATGGCTGCAACGCCTGTCGCGGTGGCCAGGGCATCCTCGGCCCCTTCAAGGGCTGCAAGGCGCGCTTCCAGCGCGCGGGTGGTGGGATTGGTCCAGCGGGCATAGAGGAAGGGCAGATCGGCAAGATCGGCCCCTTCAGCGGAAAAGCCCGCCGATCCGGGCGCGAAGACATTGTTCACCGACATCGAAATATCGGGCTGGATCGCCCCTGTGACAGGGTTCGGCGCAAGGCCGCCGTCAAGCGCCGCCGTGGCGGGGCGCAGGGCGGGGCGATCGGCTGGCGGCTTGGGGGGCAGGGGCTTGCGGGTCAGTTCCATGGGGGCGCCTTTTGCGGATTGCCCTTTCTTGGAACAGACAGGCGCGAAAGGAAAGCGGCTCCTCGTCGATCAATGACCGCGCATCGTGCGATAAGCGAAAGGCCCGGAGGGTGTCTCCGGGCCTTTGGTCTTCAGGGCGCTGGATCACGCCTCGACAGGTTTGGCCTCAATCGCCGGGGTTTCGGTCACCGTCGGGCGGCCGATCTCGATCCGGCGGGGCTTCATCGCCTCGGGCACCTCGCGCACCAGATCAATGTGCAGCATGCCATGTTCATGGGCCGCCCCGGTGACGCGCACATGATCGGCCAGTGCAAAGCGGCGTTCAAAGGCGCGGGTGGCAATGCCCCGGTGCAGATAGGCCTTCTCGGCCGTCTCGGGGGCCTTGCGGGCGGTCACGAGCAGCGCGCCATCCTTCACCTCGACCGAGAGTTCGTCGGGGGTGAACCCGGCAACGGCGATCGAGATGCGATAGGCATCTTCGGCGGTCTTTTCGATGTTGTAAGGGGGGTAGGTTGGCTGGGCCACATCGGCGGTCAGCGCGCGGTCCATCAGATCGGCAATCCGGTCAAAGCCGACAGTGGCCCGGTAAAGAGGGGCAAAATCAAAGCCACGCATGTCATCCTCCTGAAGCGATGCTAGGGGCGTCCGCCCCGAAACGGGCACGGACAATGGGGTTGCGCCCCGGCCCGTCTTGGCACCGGGGACAAGCATGATCTGGGAAGTGGCTGCCGTGGTTTCAAGCCCCTGTGCCGTAAACAGGCGGCCAGAACGGGCGGTCAGAACGGGTGGTCAGAACGGGCGCCGTCAGGGTTTGACGAATTTTGCCCCGCTGGCCTGCCCACCGGACAGGATCCGCACTGTGCCGCCCCGCATGCGGGTGGCAGCGGGACCAGCGTCAAGCTCAGCCTGCAATTCCTCGATCCGGCCGGTCAGCACGGACCCAAGGGCCACGCGTTCCCCGTCAACATCGGCCTTGGCCGAGACGACCGAAACGATCTTCATCACGCCGTCACGCAGGGCAAAGATCGGCGCCCCCGAGGAGCCGAAATCGACGTCGCAGGAAAACACCACGATTTCCGGGGCGCGATCCAGCACATGGCAGGTTTCCTGCAAGCTGGGCGCTTCGGCCCGGTCTTGCGCATAGGACACCACCCCGACAGCATCGCCACGCCCCGGCCGAATGTCGGTGGCAAAGGGGATGATCTGCGGCAGGCGGATCGGCTGATCCAGCTTGATGAGCGCAAGGTCAAAGGCCACGCGGTCCAGACTTTCGGCACCAGAGTAGATGTAGTCGGGATGGGCCACGGTCTTTTGCACATGGCGATAGGCCTCTGCCCGCCCATTGCGCCAGCCGGCAAGGAATTCGATGTCCTGATCGGGCAGACGGGCGCCGGTTTCCTTGTCATAGAGGCAATGCGCCGCGGTCAGCACGATATCGGGCGCGATCAGCGCGCCGGTACAAAACCCGCGCGTGCCAAGGTTCAGCCGACCGACCGCCTGCCAGCCTGCGCCCGCATCGGTGGTTTCAAGGCTGACAAGACGGCTTTCCTCGGCCTGTGCCGGCGCAGCCAGAATGGCAAGAAAGGCAAGGATGAGGCGCATCTGTCTCGCGGTCAGTTGGGAAGCAAGAACTTTTCCCTAACGCCGGATTGCGGCGAATTTCGGGCAAGCTCTCAGGCGCGCCCGGCGGTGCCGGAAAGGGTCAGGGGATTGATCCCCATGGATTTCAGCGCGCCCTGCCACTTGCCGCCATCGTCATCGGCAAAGACAAGGGCTGCATCGGCATCCGCAGTAAGCCAATCATTGCGGGCGATTTCGTCTTCCAGCTGCCCCGGTCCCCAGCCGGAATACCCCAAAGCCAGCAGCGCGCGATGCGGGCCTTCGCCACGGGCCAAAGCCTCCAGCACATCCAGCGTCGCCGTCATGCCAAACCCACCCTCGATCCGCATGGTCGCAGCACCCCCGCGATAATCGCGGCTGTGCAGCACGAAACCCCGGCCGCGTTCGACCGGGCCGCCGAAATGCACGGCAATATCGCGACCCTCGGGCGCACGGGGGATGTTCAGATGTTCCAACAACCCGGCGAAGGTGACTTCTTCGACCGGCTTGTTGACAATGATGCCCATGGCGCCTTCGTCGCTATGGGCGCAGACCAGAATCACGCTTTTTTCAAAGCGCGGGTCGCCCATGCCGGGCATCGCCACCAGAAACTTGCCCGTCAGATCCATTTTGACTGGTCCATCGAATCGACGCCGCTTTTGTCCACTTCACTGTGATCCTGCGACGCTTGCGCCTCAAGTCCCGTTTTGTTGCACGGGGCTGACCGGAACGTGATTTCCCATTGCTGCCGGTGCGATTACTTTACGACTCATGAAAATCGCTGCCCTTTTGATGTTTCTTGCCGGCACCGCCCCCTTGGGCGCGATGACGCAGGACGAGCTTTTGCACGCCAGCCTGCTGCCCGGTTGGCGGATGCAAAGCGGACATCACATGGCAGGGCTGGCCTTGGCCTTGGCGCCGGGCTGGAAAACCTACTGGCGTCGGCCCGGTGAGGCGGGCATCCCGCCGGTGTTCGACTGGTCGGGGTCGCAGAACGTGGCCTCGGTGCGCGTGCATTGGCCAAGCCCGGTGGTGTTTCACATCAATGGCATGCAGACGGTGGGCTATAAGGGGGGCGTGGTGCTGCCTTTGGAGGTTCTGCCCAAGGTCGCGGGCCAACCCATGCAGCTGAAGGCGCGGGTGGATTTGGGGATTTGCAACGAGATTTGCATGCCCGCCGAGGTGACCCTCTCGGCCGATCTGGCCGCACCGGGACAGGAAAACGCTGAAATTCACGCCGCCCTGCAAGCAACCCCCACCCGTGGCAGCGCGGATCTGGGCAAGGTGGCCTGTGCGGTCGCGCCGATTGCCGATGGGCTGCGGCTGACCGCGACGGTCGAGATCGCGGCGCGGGGGGGCAAGGAGGGCGTGGTGATCGAGCCTGCCGATCCGACGATTTGGGTCTCGGACGGCCAGACCAGCCGGGAAGGCGCGGTGTTGACCACCGTGACAGAAATGGTTGCCCCCAGCGGCGTGCCCTTTGCCTTGGATCGGTCGGGGCTGCGACTGACGGTTCTGGGGGGCACCCAAGCGGTGGAAATTGAGGGGTGCCCGGCACCTTGAACGCCCTCCTCACCGTCTTCGACGCGCGTCGAGGCCAAGCGATGAGGAGCCGAAGGCAGCCGCAGAGCAGCGTTCAGGCTTTGCCTTGCAGATGGGCTTGCAGCGACAGAAGGTCGGCCCAGGCCTCGCGTTTGGCGATCGGGTTGCGCAAGAGATAGGCCGGGTGGGCCATCGGCAAGAGCGGGCGGTCCAGCGCCTTGGACCATGTGCCGCGCGCCCGCAGGATGCCTTTTTGCCCCGTGAGGGCGAACAAGGGGATATTGCCCATGACGACAATCACATCGGGGTCCATCAGGGCAATGTGCCGCTCTACAAAGGGGCGCATCATGGCGATTTCCGCCGGTTCCGGATCGCGGTTGCCGGGCGGGCGCCATGGCATGACATTGGTGATATATAGTGCTGCCTCTGGGTCGGGCGATGTGCGCGACAGGCCGATGGCGGCGAACATCCGGTCCAGCAATTGCCCGGCGCGGCCCACAAAGGGGCGGCCTTCGCGATCTTCTTCCAGCCCCGGCGCTTCGCCAAGGATCAACACCCGCGCGGCGGGATTGCCATCGGCAAAGACCGTGTTGCGCGCGCCTTTTTTCAGATCGCAAAGATCAAAGCTGACAAGGTCATCGCGCAGGGTGTCAAGGCTGGTCGCGCGGGCGGCGGTGCTGCGGGCCACCTCCACCGGGTCGATTTGCGGGGTCTCGACAAAGACCGGAGCCGGGGGGGCGGCGCGCAGAGAGGCCGGCGCGGCTTTGGTGGTTTCGGGCAACTCGTAACGGTCAATTGCGCTGTCGCCGATCACCTCATCGACACCTAGATCCACTTGCCACGCCAGCGCCGCCAGCGCCGCGTGCCAATCCCCTGCGATCTGTTCCCCGATTCCCATGGCGGCAAGCCTAGGCTCTGGCCTTGCGCGCCACAACCCGGCTTTCTATAAGCCCCCGAACAGCCGCCATTCCGGGGGATCTCGATGACCACCTTCCGCGCCCGCCACCTTCTTGGCATCGAGCAGCTATCGCCACAAGAAATCACTACGGTTCTTGATCTGGCGGATCGCTACGTCGATCTGAACCGCCGCACGGTGAAATCGTCGGATGCCTTGGCGGGGCTGACGCAGATCAACATGTTCTTCGAAAATTCCACCCGCACGCAGGCCAGTTTCGAACTGGCGGGCAAACGGCTTGGCGCGGATGTGATGAACATGTCGGTGGCGCAGTCGAGCGTGAAAAAGGGCGAGACGCTGATCGACACGGCGATGACGCTGAACGCGATGCACCCGGATCTGTTGGTGGTGCGGCATGGGGCCAGTGGCGCGGTGAACCTTCTGGCGCAGAAGGTGGATTGCGCGGTGCTTAACGCGGGCGATGGTCGCCACGAACACCCGACGCAGGCGCTTTTGGATGCGCTGACCATCCGCCGCGCCAAGGGCCGCATCCAGCGTCTGACCGTGGCGATTTGCGGCGATATCGCACACAGCCGCGTGGCGCGCAGCAATCTGATCTTGCTGAACAAGATGGAAAACCGCATCCGCCTGATCGCGCCGCCAACGCTGATGCCCTCGGGCGTGGGCGAGTTTGGCTGCGAGCTTTACGATGACATGCGCGAAGGCCTGAAGGGCGCCGATGTGGTGATGATGCTGCGGCTTCAGAAAGAGCGGATGGACGGTGGCTTCATCCCGTCGGAGCGCGAATATTACCACCGCTATGGGCTGGACGCCGAGAAGCTGTCTTTCGCCAAGCCCGATGCGATTGTGATGCACCCCGGCCCGATGAATCGTGGTGTCGAGATTGACGGCGAGATTGCCGACGACATCAACCGGTCCGTCATTCAGGATCAGGTCGAAATGGGCGTCGCGGTGCGCATGGCCTGCATGGATCTTCTGGCGCGCAACCTGCGCGCGGCCCGCGGGGCCAAGGCGGCGGGGGTGATGGCGTGAGAGGGGCGGCACTCCATGGCTGAAATCACCCGCGATCCGATCCTTGGCCGCAAGGTCCATCTGGACCCTGATGAGGTGCTGGTGGCGGTATTCCGCCCCGACCCGGGCACCTATTGGCGGTCGAATGCGATCATGGCGGTTGCCGCAGGGGCAGTGGCCGGGGCGGCTTTGCTCTATGGCGGAAACCCGGCACCTTGGGTCGGCCCGATTGCGGCGGTCTTGGCAATCGGCCTGCGCGCGGCCTATCTGCGCTCCGAGGCTTTGGCCGAGGAATGGACGCTGACCAACCGTCGGCTGATCGGTCCGGGGGGGCGCATCGCACCTTTGTCCAGCTTGAAAACGGTGCGGCCGTTCTTTGGGGCGGTGCAATTGGTCATGGGCGCGGGCGACAAGCATCTGCTGAAATATCAGGCCGATCCGGCGGCGGTGATCGCCGCCATCGACAAGGCGAGGGGGGCCAAGCGATGAAACCTGATCCCGACCGCAAGCTCACGAAATCCGAGATGCGCGCAGGCGGCATGGTGGCCACCGCCGTTCTGGTTTTCCTCGCCCTGTTCACCACCCTGATCGTCGTGCTGAGCTAGGCCGTGACCCAATCGCCGCCGCCCCGCACCCCGTTTCTGCCACGCTCTGCGACCCAAAGAAGGGGCAAGCCATGATCCTGCACTTTGAAAATGCGCGTCTGATTGATCCCGAGACTGGCAGCGATGCGCCCGGCAGCCTGACGGTTTCGCAAGGTGTGATCGTCGCGCGGGACGGGGCGGTGCCAAAGGGGGCCAAGATTGTGGACTGCGCCGGGCAATGTCTGGCCCCCGGCCTTGTCGATTGGGGCGTCAAAATCGGCGAACCGGGGGAGCGGCATAAGGAATCGTTCCGCTCGGCGGGCTTGGCCGCAGCGGCGGGCGGCGTCACGACGGTGATCGCCCGGCCCGACACCACCCCCGCCATCGACACGCCGGAAACGCTGGAGTTTGTGACCCGCCGCGCGGGCGAGGCCCCGGTGCGCATCCGCCATATGGCGGCGCTGACCAAGGGGCGGGCCGGTAAGGAAATGACCGAGATCGGCTTTTTGCTCGATGCGGGCGCAATTGCCTTTTCCGATGTGTTCCATGTAGCCGAAAACACCAAGGCGCTGTCGCGGGCGATGACCTATGCCCGGTCCTTGGGCGCACTGATCGTCGGCCACCCGCAAGAACCGGGGCTGTCGGCGGGGGCGGCGACCACCTCGGGCAAGTTCGCCTCGCTCAAAGGCCTGCCGGGGGTGTCGCCGATGGCCGAACGCATCGGGCTGGACCGCGATCTGGGGCTGGTGGAAATGACCGGCGCGCGCTGGCATGTCGATCAGATCACCACGGCGCGGGCGCTGCCTTCGCTGGCCCGCGCCAAGGAGGCGGGGCTGGATGTGACGGCAGGGATTTCCATCCACCACCTGACGCTGAACGAATTCGATGTGGGCGAGTATCGCACCTTCTTCAAATTCACTCCGCCCCTGCGGTCCGAGGAGGACCGGCTGGCCATGGTGCAGGCGGTGGCGGATGGGGTGATCGACGTCATCGGCAGCTTCCATACCCCGGCGGATGAGGAATCCAAACGCCTGCCATTCGAGGAGGCGGCGTCCGGCGCGGTCGGCTTGCAAACGCTTCTGCCGGCGGCGCTGCGGCTTTACCATGCCGGGCATCTCGATTTGCCGACGCTGTGGCGCGCACTCAGCCTGAACCCCGCGCGCCGTCTTGGCCTGCCGCAAGGGCGTCTGGCGGAAGGGGCGCCCGCCGATCTGGTGCTGTTCAATCCCGATACGCCTTTTGTGCTGGACCGCTTTGCGCTGGTGTCAAAATCGAAGAACACGCCCTTTGACGGGGCGCGGCTGGAGGGTAAGGTGCTGGCGACATATGTCGCAGGCCAACAGGTTTATGAGGCGCGCTGAATGCCGGAAATCGTCACCTCTCCGCTGCTGCTGATCCTTGTCGGCGTTCTGGGTTATCTGCTGGGGTCCGTGCCGTTCGGCATCGTTATCACCCGCGCCTTGGGGCTGGGGGATCTGCGGGCCATCGGGTCTGGCAATATCGGGGCGACCAATGTGCTGCGCACCGGGCATAAGGGCGCGGCTTTGGCGACGCTGATCCTTGATGCGGCAAAGGGGGCGATTGCGGTGCTGATTGCCCGGCTGGCGCTGGGCGAGGATGCCGCGCAAGTGGCGGGCGGCATGGCGTTTTTGGGCCATCTGTTCCCGGTCTGGCTGGGGTTCAAGGGCGGCAAGGGGGTTGCGACCTTCCTTGGCACGCTCTTGGCGCTGGCGTGGCCGGTCGGCCTTGCGGCCTGTGCGACATGGGCGGTGGCCGCCTTTGTGACACGGATCTCATCCGCCTCGGCGCTGGTTGCCGCGGCGACCGCGGGGCTGTGGTGCTTTGTCTTCGACCGCGGGGATGCGCTGTTTTTGTCCTTTGCGCTGATGCTGCTGGTCTACATGCGCCATTGGCCCAATTTGCAGCGCATCAAGGCCGGGACCGAACCCAAGATAGGGCGCAAGGCATGATCCGTCTGGCCATCGCCTTGGTGCTTTTCGCCTCGGTCGCGCAAGCCGATCCGGTGCAGGATCTGCTGGATGGGGCCAAGGCCGACTGTGCCGCGATGGAGGGGGGCGTCTTTGTCGCCGGGCCAAAGGCCGTTGTGCCGGTTGATCTGACGGGCGATGGCGCGCCGGAAACCGTGGTGGATTCGGCGGATTTTCAATGCTCAACCATGGCCAGCTATTGGGGCGGCAGTCTGGGCAATTCGATATGGGTGGTGGTGGACGATCAGGCGCAGATGATGCTGGCGCAGGCTTGGCAGGTTGAAACGCTGCTGACCCGCCCGGTCCTGATCCTGTGGCACAGCGGCGCGGCCTGTGGCGGTGCCGGGGTGGAGCCTTGCGTGGAGGCGATGATCTGGTCGGACCAGTCAGCGAAATTCATGACCGTGGCAGCGCCCGCCGAATAGCCGCCGCGGCCGATGTGTCGCCCGCAGCGTTGAAGATCAAAGGCTTGACGCCTCGTAGATCCGGCCGAGATCGCCAGCCCATGCGTCCTTGTAAAGGTCAAGCCAGCGGTCGGCCTGCACCTTGCCCGATTTGAGCGATCCGACAAGCGGTTCCAGATAGTGTTCCTCGCCAAGGCCACGGGCGGCAAGGCCTGCGTGCGACAGGCCGACGGCGGCGCGGGCCAGATCGGCCAGTTTGACGCCATTCGCTTCGCCTGCCAAGGCCGAGACCGACGCGGCGACCCGCAGCCCTTCACGGGTTTCCGCATCAAACCCCTTGACCAGATCCCATGCGCTATCCAGCGCGGTCTGGTCATACATCAGCCCGACCCAAAAGGCGGGAAGCGCGTTGATATGGGCCTGATTGCCACAATCGGCGCCGCGCATCTCGATGTATTTCTTGACGCGGGCTTCGGGGAAAACGGTGGTCATGTGGTCGGCCCAATCCGACAGCGTCGGCTTTTCACCGGGCAGGGCGGGCAGCTTTCCGGCAAGGAAATCGCGGAAGGATTGCCCGAGCGCGTCGATGTATTTGCCGTCGCGGTAGACGAAATACATCGGCACATCCAAGACCCAGTCGACATAGCGCTGAAAGCCCATGCCGTCCTCAAAGGCCCAAGGCAGCATGCCGGTCCGGCTGGCATCCAGATCACGCCAGATGCGCGAGCGCCAGGATTTATGGCCGTTCACCTTGCCGTCAAAGAAGGGCGATGAGGCGAACAGCGCGGTCGCCACCGGTTGCAGGGCCAAGGACACCCGCAGCTTTTTCACCATGTCAGCCTCGGACGCAAAGTCGAGGTTCACCTGCGTGGTCGAGGTGCGATACATCATCTGTGTGCCGTGGGTGCCGACCTTTTGCATATAGCCGGTCATCAGCCGGTAGCGGCCCTTGGGCATGACCGGCATGGTGTCATGGCTCCACTCGGGCGCGGCACCTATCCCCATGAAACGGATGCCCAAAGGCCCGGCGATGGAGGCCACCTCGTCCAGATGGGTCTGCAATTCGGCCGCGACCTCATGCATGTTCGACAAGGGCGCGCCGGAAAGCTCAAACTGCCCGCCGGGTTCAAGGCTGATGTTGGCCCCGTTGCGGGTCAGCCCGATGACATGGTCGCCTTCGCGCAGCGGGGTCCAGCCATAACGGGCCTCAAGTGCTTGAAAGATTGTCGAAATCGAAGCCTCTCCCGCATAGGGCAAGGGCGCGCGGCTGGGCGACAGCCAGCCGAACTTTTCATGTTCGGTGCCGATGCGCCATTGATCTTTGGGTTTGCAGCCGGACTCCATGTATTCGGCAAGCTGTTCAAACCGCTCGATGGGGCCGCCACCAGACTGGGGAATGGACATGTTTGCGGCCTCATGCGTTCGTTGAATTCGGGCGCCAAGACCTGCGGCCTTTGTCGCCCCAAGTCAAGGCATCGGCGGCGCAGCCGGTATCAAAGTTTGTGCGCTGATGCAGGCAGGGTCAGGCGACCAGCCCTTTGCCCTTGCGGTGCCAGATCAGAGCCATTTCCGGGGTCTGGCGGTCGATCAGGCCGGGGCCAGCGGCATGTGGGGTCAGAGCTGTCAGAAGTTGCCCCATGTCCAAACCCGGCAGGCTGGAAAACCCATCATACAGGGCCTCGGCCCCGGCGGCATCGACCGGGATCAGCAAGGCTTGCCCGTCGGATTGCTTCAACCGCCACATCCGGCGCCCGCGCAGGGTCAGCAGGCGGATTTCGGTCAGGTCGGCCAAGCTGACCGTGCCGCCGGAATTCGGCCCAAAGTAGCGCACCTCGCCCTCAATCACCTCGACAAGGCCGGGGGCTGCGATGTCTTGGGCAAAGCGCATGCGACGAAAGGCGGTCAGCGTCAGCCCCGCGCCAAGGGCGGCAAGCGCCAGCCCCGCCACCGCCAGAATGGGGCCGCCGCGGCTGGCGATCCAAAGACCGGCCAGCGTGATGGCCGCCGACAGGACGACCTCGCGCCAGCGGGCGAGTGTGAGGCGTGCGGCAGGCCGGATCACGCCCAATCCCCAACGGCGTTTTGCCACAGCACCACGGCCGCCAGTGCCGCGGTTTCCGCCCGCAGGATCCGCGGGCCAAGCGACAGCGGGCGCACAAAAGGCAAGGCCCGTAGGCGGGTTTTCTCATCTTCTGAAAAGCCGCCTTCGGGGCCGATCAGGATGGCCGCGGGGCCAGTCGCAACCGCCCTTTGCGCCGCGCTTGCCGTTGCGGCCAGGGTTTCATCGGCCCAGTAGAGCAGGCGACCCTCGGGCCATTGCGCCAAAACCCGATCCAGTTGCTGAAGATCGTCGACCTGCGGCACAAAGGTTGCACCGCATTGTTCGGCGGCCTCGACCGCATGGGCCGTCTGCTTGTCGACGCGCCAGCGTTCCGAATTCATGTGCCGGGTGGCAACCGGCATCAGCCGCGCCACGCCCAATTCCACCGCCTTTTCGACGACAAAGGCAGTGCGCTCTTTCTTTACGGGTGCGAACATCAGCCACAGATCGGGCGGCATGACCTGCGGTGCGGTTTGGGCCTGACAAACGGCAATGCCTTGTCGTTTGCCCGCCTCGGCCACCTCGGCCCGCCACTCGCCATCGCGGCCATTGAACAGGGCCACGCTGGCCCCTTTCCCAAGACGCATGACGTTGAACAGATAATTCGCAGCCTCGGCCCCAAGGGCCACGGCTTGCCCCGTGCCCAGCGGCTGATCTACAAACAGGCGAACTTTTGGCTTTTCCATGGAGCGACCCTATGACCGACCCGCGCGAAATGCCAGAGCCCCCAAAGCAGGTGGCTGACGCCCCCAAGGGCAATTGGGTGGATCGCTTTGCCCCGGTGTGGTCGGTCCCCTACCTGCGCCTGAGCCGGGCGGATCGTCCCATTGGCACATGGCTTTTGTATATCCCCTGCCTTTGGGGCGTGGCCCTTGCGGCCATGGGGGACGGGGTTCGACTTTGGGATCTGTGGATCGCGCTTTCCTGCGGCGTCGGGGCGTTTTTGATGCGCGGGGCGGGCTGCACCTGGAATGACATCACCGACCGGGATTTCGATGGGCAGGTGGCGCGCACCCGGTCACGCCCGATTCCGTCGGGGCAAGTGACGGTGAAACAGGCGCTGGTCTGGATGGTGGTGCAGGCGCTGGTCGCGGCACTTATCCTGTTCAGCTACAATGGCTTGGCAATTGGCTTGGGCTTTGCCTCTTTGGCCCTCGTGGCGATCTATCCATTTGCCAAACGCTTTACCTGGTGGCCGCAAGTGTTCTTGGGGCTGGCGTTCAACTGGGGTGCGGTCTTGGCCTATGCGGCACACGCCGGAACGATCAGCCTTTCGGCGTTGCTGCTTTATGCGGCGGGCATCAGCTGGACGCTCTATTACGACACGATCTATGCCCATCAGGACAAGGAAGACGATGCGCTGATCGGCGTGAAGTCGACGGCGCGGCTGTTCGCGGATCGCTCGCGACAGGCGCTGTGGGGGTTTCTGGGGCTGACCATGCTTTTGGCCGCTGGGGCCATCGCATCCCAAGCTGTGACCAGCATGGTCCAGCCCCTGACAGCCCTTCTGGGGGTATTTGCCATGGGCGGGCATATGGTTTGGCAAATGCGCAGGCTGAATGTCGATGACCCGACCTCGTGCATGCTGATCTTTCGTGCCAACCGCGACGCGGGCCTTTTGCTTGCGCTGTTTCTTGCCGTTGCGGCCTTCCTTTGATTGAACAAGGCCCGCCCGCGCATTAAGAACGGCGGGCAACCTGCGCTGCTGCCAAAGAATGTGACCTTTGCCTTGGTGAAACTTCCCACCTTTCGTCTGCCTGAAACCCTGCGGCTGACCCCCGCACTTGCGACGGCTGCGGCCTTTGCGGCTGCGGTTTTCGTGGCGTTGTTGTTTGCCTGGGCGTCCGTTCTGTTGATGGAACGCATTTCGGAACGCGCCGTGCGCTCGCGGTTGCTGACAGACGGCATCACCTTTGCCACGGTCGAAGCGGATGGCCTGCGCCTGATCCTGACCGGAACCGCCCCGAATGAGGCCGGGCGTTACCGTGTCATCAATCTTGCGGGGATGGTGGTCGATTCGTCGCGGGTGCGTGATCAGATGGAAGTCACCCCGGCGCGCGCCATCGAGGCGCCCCGCTTTTCTTTGGAAACGCTGCGCAATGACGATGGCATCCAGTTGATCGGTCTGTTGCCCGAAGGGGACACCAAAGACAGCCTGATGGCCGAGGTCGAAGCCCTGCAACCCGATACCGAATTGCAGGACATGCTGGAAACAGCAGCATACGAACCGCCTGCCACCTGGACGCCGGCGCTGAATTTCGCGCGCAAGGCCCTGGCCCTTTTGCCGCGATCAAAAATCACGGTAGGCGCCAGTTCGATCAAGATCACCGCAATCGCGGCCTCTGACGCAGAAAAGCGCACCTTCGAGACGGCCCTTGCCGAAGGCCAGCCCGAGGGTGTCAGCGTCAGCTACGAGATTTCCGCCCCGCGCCCTGTCATCACCCCTTTCACCTTGCGGTTTGTGATCGACGAGCAAGGCCCGCGCTTTGATGCTTGTGCGGCAGATACCGAAAAGGCGCGGGCGCGGATCGTGGCCGCGGCCACCGCAGCGGGTGCCGTTGGCCGGCAGGCCTGCGTGATTGGCCTTGGCGTGCCCAGTCCCTCTTGGGCGATTGCCGCGGAGGCGGGCATCAATGCCGTGGCCGCGGTGAAGGTCGCCACGATCACCTTCAAGGATGCGGATGTCTCGTTTGAGGCTGCCGCCACGGTGTCGCAGGCCGAGTTTGACCGCGTGGTGGGCGAATTGGAAGCCGCGCTGCCCGATGTGTTCTCGCTGACCGCGGTGCTGGAGAAGGCCGAGAATGCCGCCCTTGGCCCGGCAGAGTTTACCGCCAATCTTGCCAAGGAAAGTGGCAAGGTCGAATTGCGCGGGCGGCTGGCCGATGAGGTGCAGCGCGCGGCCGTGGACAGTTTTGCCAAAGCCGCTTTTGGCAGCAGCAAGGTCTATCAGGCAACGCGACTGGACGCCGATCTGCCCGAGGGCTGGCCTGTGCGCGTGCTGGCCGGTTTACAGGCGCTTTCACAGCTTGAGCATGGCTCTGTGCTGGTGCGTGCCGATCTGGTTGAGATCAAGGGTGTGAGCGGCACGCCCTCGGCCCGCGCCCGCATCGCGCAGATCCTGTCGGAAAAATTGGGCTCGGGCAAAACCTACAAGGTCGATGTGACCTACGATGTCGAACTTGACCCGGTTGCCGCGCTGCCGACCCCGCAGGAATGTGTCGAGGATGTGGGCACGGTCTTGGCGCGTCAAAAGATCACCTTCAAACCGGGGTCGGCCGAGATCGATTTGGCGGCATCAGGCGTGATGGAGGCGCTTGCCAAAGTGCTGAAACGCTGTGGCGGCGTGAAGATGGAAATTGCCGGTCACACCGATGCGCAAGGCTCGGAAGGGGGCAATCGCGCGCTCAGCCAGGCCCGTGCCGAGGCGGTTCTCTTGGCGTTGCAGGGCCGGCAGGTGGATGTGTCGGGTCTAAGTGCCAAGGGCTATGGCGAATCGCGGCCGATTTCGGAAAATCAGACCGAAGCAGGCCGCGAAGTCAACCGGCGGATCGAATTCACCTTGGTCGGCGCTGCCCCCAAAACCCAGCCTGCAGGGGCAGCACCGGATTTTTCGGCCGATACCGGTCCGTCCTTTGCCCCGAAAGACAAGACCCGCCGCGCCAAACGGCGCCCCGATACCAACAATTGAGCCAGGGTTAAGGTTGCCTCATGAACCGCACGGAATTCATCATCGCCACGGCTTTCATCCTGCTTGCCGCCTTTACCATGGGCTGGTTCACCTATTGGTTGCTGCATCGCTTTACCCGTGTTGCCGGGGGCGACATGGGCGAGATGGACCGCTTGGCGCAATCGCTGCACGAAGCGGAAGAAGTGCGCGATCAGGCGATCATCTATCTGGAACAGCGCGAGGCTGAGTTGATGAACCAGATCGCCCAGACCGAGGCCGAGTTGCGCGCCGCGATGGAAGGCCTGCGTGACGCCCGCCATGAGGCCGAGGAAATGCGCGGCTATATCGAACGGATGCACGCCAACAGCTGAAGCTGCGGGCGATTTTTCGACGAAAAATCGGGCTGCGGTCTTTTGTCTTTGCCGGGGACGGGGTAGCCAAGAGTCTTCAGGGAGGCCCCGATGGACATGCGCACGATTTTTGACCGGCTGATGAGCTTTGACACGGTGTCGTCAAAGCCGAACATCGCGCTGATGCACTATGTTCGTGATCTCTTGGCCGATGCCGGGATCGAGGCGCTGTTGATCCCTGATCCCTCGGGCGGCAAGGCCAATCTTTATGCCAGCACCGGGCCTGCCGGGCAGGGCGGGGTGATGCTGTCGGGCCATACGGATGTGGTGCCGGTGGAGGGTCAGGCCTGGACCAAACCGCCCTTTGCCCTGACCGAGGAGGCTGGCCGCTATTACGGGCGCGGGGCTGCCGACATGAAGGGCTTTTGCGCCGTGGCGATCGCCACGATGGTGCAGGCCGCAAAGCGCCCCTTGAAGACCCCACTGCATCTTGCCCTGTCTTATGACGAAGAAATCGGCTGCATGGGTGTGCGATCCTTGGTGACCATGCTGGAGGGCGCGCCGGTGCGCCCACGGTTTTGCATCGTGGGCGAGCCGACGGGAATGCAGGTGGCCACCGGTCACAAGGGCAAGGTGGCGCTCAGGGCCACTTGCACGGGCCGCGAGGGGCATTCGGCGCTGGCGCCAATGGCCCTGAACGCGCTGCATCTGGCGGCGGATTTCGTGCAGGCGGTGCGGGCCTTGCAGGCCGATGTGGCGGCCAAGGGTTTGAAGGATGGGGATTATGATGTGCCCTATACAACACTGCATGTTGGCAAGCTGAACGGCGGGGTGCAGGTCAATATCGTGCCGAACACGGCGGTGATCGACTTTGAAATCCGCTCGGTTGCGGGCGAGGATGTGGAAGGGTTGATCGCCCGGCTGCGCGCAGCCGCCGAGGCCATTGTGGCCCCTTTGCGCACCGAGTTTCCCGAGGCGGCGATTGTGGTGGAACGGCTGTGGGATTACCCCGGCCTTGGCACGGCGTCGGATGCGGCGGTGGTCAATTTCGTCAAGGGGTTAACCGGCGCCAATGGCACGATGAAAGTGGCCTTTGGCACCGAGGGCGGGCTTTTCGATGCGCGGCTGGGCATCCCTACGGTGATCTGCGGGCCGGGGTCGATGGCGCAGGGGCACAAGCCGGATGAGTTTGTGACGGTCGAACAGATGGGGCGCTGCGAGGCGATGATGGCGGCTTTGCTGGATCGGCTGGAGGCGGGGATTTAGAGAGGGCGCGCGCCCGCCCTAACCCACTGATTTCCGTGGAAAAGGCCGTATGGAACCCGTATGGTCCGTGTATAGCAGGCGTATGGCGCCCGTCGCGACAGGCGCTGGCGGCGGGGCTGCGGATTTGCCAAACAGGCGCAGGGCCAGTAGAGAGGCCAAATCCTTCACCGCGCCTGCGCTCCGCAGTGCTTTCAATCTGATCGCCCGCTCCGTGACACCTGCCGCCCGCCTGCAAGCCACCCTTGAGCTTTTGACCGAAGTCGAGAGCGCCCCGCGTCCTGCGGATGCGGTGACCTCTGGCTGGTTTCGGGACCGTCGTCATCTTGAGGATGCTGATCGGGGGGCAATCCTTGAACTGGTCTATGCGCTGCTTCGGCATCGGGCGCGGCTGGGCTGGTGGCTGGAGCGGCTTGAATGCCCTGATACCCCCCGCAATCGGCTGCTGGCATGGCTGATGCTGGGCGAGGGCAAGACGGCGGACCAGATCGGGCGTCTGTTTGATGGCGCGAGATTTGCCCCCGCAGCCCTGACAAGCCCCGAGGGCGCATTGCTGGAGGGGCTGCGCGGCAGCAAGATGGCGCATCCCGATATGGCCAAAGAGGTGGCGCTGGAATGTCCGACTTGGGCGGTCGCGCCGCTGTTGCGGCGCTTTGGCGCGGATTTCGCACCAGAGATGGCGGCAACCCTTGTGCCGCCGCCCTTGGACCTGCGGGTCAATCCGATCAAATCGACGCGTGCGGATATGTTGCGCGCCTTGAAAGGTTTGGGGCTGCGCGCCGAGGCGACAAAGCTTTCGCCCTATGGCATTCGGCTGCGGGAACGCCTGTCCCTGTCACGCTTGCCGGGGTTGAAAACCGGTGAGATCGAGATTCAGGACGAAGGGTCGCAGCTTGTCGCGCTTTTGGTCGGGGCGGGGCCGGGGGACCGGGTGGTTGATTTCTGCGCCGGGGCCGGGGGCAAGACGCTGGCCCTTGCCGCGCAGATGAAGAACAAGGGCCATGTCATGGCCTGCGACGTCAACGAGGCCCGGTTGAAGCGCTGCGCCGAACGCATGCGGCGCGCAGGGTTGCACAATGTCGAGACGCGGGTGCTGGCCTCGGAGACGGATCGCTGGGTCAAGCGCCACAAGGGCGGTTATGACCGGGTGCTGGTGGATGCGCCGTGCAGCGGCACTGGAACGTGGCGGCGCAACCCCGATGCGCGCTGGCGGGCGCCGGAATTGGGGTTGGAGAACCTTGTGGCCTTGCAGGCGCGGATCCTTGCCAGTGCGGCGCGGTTGGTGAAGCCGGGCGGACGGCTAGTCTATGCGACCTGCTCGATGCTGTGCGAGGAGAATGAAGATCAGGTGGCGACGTTTCTGGCCACGCATCCGGGTTTTCGCGTGGTGCCGCTGCGCGAGGCCGCGCCGGAGATGGCCGGATCGGCCCATCCTGACCACCTGTCGCTGACGCCCGCGCGGCATGAAACCGATGGGTTCTTCGCGGCGGTTTTTCAGCGTGAGGCCGCGCCCTTGGCGTGAGCCTGCGGTGCGCGGGCTTAGACTGCCTCTTTCTCGCGCGACAGGAACCCGGCCAAGGCGCGGCTGATGGTGGCGGTCGTGCCGGGCTTTTCCAGCGCCACGAAGGGCAGGGGGCGGCAGGTCTCCATCGCGGCAAGGCCGACGCGGGCGGTCAGCGCGCCGTTGACGACACCTTCGCCAAAGCGGCGCGACAGTTTTGCAAGGATGCCCCCCGAGGCGAAAGAGCCGATCAGATCATCGGCCAGTGCAATGGCCCCGGCCCCAAGCAGGGCGGTGAAGACCCGGCGCAGAAGCGCAAGGTTGCCAAGGGTTGACGACCGCCCGCCGTAAATCTGACTGAGCCGACGGATCATCCGCAGATTGGCGAAAAGTGCTGTCGCCACATCGGCCAAGGCCATGGGGACAAGGGCGGTGACAGTGGCGACTTGGCGGGCGGCGGCCTCGATTTCGGCCAGCGCGGCCTTGTCGAGCGGGGCCATGAGTTCGCGCTCCATCAGGTCAAGCAGACCATCGGCGTCAAAGATGTCGGATTGGCGGTCCGTCAGGCGCGCAAGGCCCCAACTGGTTTCGGGGCGTTTGGCATAAAGACGGTGCAACGCCGACAGGACAGCGCGGGCAGCAGGCAGATTTGCGGTGGTGCGGGCGTCGATGGCCTTTTGCCGCAACTGGTCGATGCGGGCAATGCGGGCAAAGGCCGCCAGTTCGCGCAAGGCAAGAAGAAGCAGGATGCCGATGGCCGCGCCGACCAGCACCATGGCGACCCAGCCAAGAGCCGAGTCGCGGTTGAGGAGCGTGGTGACAAAATCCCATGCCGCGACGGAAAGCACAAAGCTGATAAGCGTGCCGAAAACCCAGAAGGCGGCGCGCGACAGGGGGGACATGCGGCGGCTGGCAAGGCGGCCGATGGTTTGCACCGCGCGGCCGTCGGGCAGGCTGTCCGGCACGGGGCCTGCAAGGCCGGGATCGGCGGTGGAGATGTCTTCGATCTCGATCAGGGCGGGGCGGTTCAGGTGCAGGCGTTGGGTCACAGCCGATCTCCGATCAGGAAATCCGCGGCGCGGTCCAGCCGGATATGGGGCGGTCCCATGCCGGGGGATTGACTGGCGCGGGCGGGGGCAAAGCCCATGAGCGCATAATCCGCTTCAAGCCATGCGGTCGCGCCATCGCGGGCGGGGGACAGGATGCGGGCGGGGTCGCGAGGCAATTCGCCGGGATACATCACGGCCTGTTTGCCCGTGGACAACAGCCGCCCCTTGACGGCAGGCAAAGCGGCGCCGTCGCGCTGGATCATTTCCTCGACCGTGCAGCGCAAGGCGGCCAGCGACAGGGCGGCGGTTTCGGCCCCGGCGAAATCGGCCCGCGCCTTGGCGTCACGCAAAAGCGCCTCGGTGATGGCGGTCAGGGCGGGATGTTGCAGATGGTGCAAATGGTCGGCCTTGGTGGCGGCGAACAGGATCTTCTCCACCCGCTTGCCACCCAGAAGGCCCGAAAGCCAGCCATTGCTGCCGGGGCGAAAGGCCATCAGAATTTCGGCCATGGTGCGGCGCAGATCCTCGACCGCTTGCGGGCCTTGATGGATGGCGCCCAAGACATCGGCCAGCACGATCTGGCGGTCCAACTTGGCGAAATGGTCCCGGAAGAAGGGTTTGACGACGCGGGATTTATACGCCTCATACCGGCGCTCCATCTCGCGCCAGAGGCTGTTGCGGGGGGTATCTGCGGGTTTCGGCAGGGGCGCGAAGGTCAGAACCGGGCTGCCTGCGAGGTCGCCGGGCAGCAGGAAACGGCCCGGTGTGCAATCGGACCAGCCGGCGGCGCGGGCGTTTTGCAGATAGGTGGTGAAGGCGGCGGCGAGGGATTGGGCTTTGGGCTCTTCCAGCCTGAGCGCCCCATCCTCGGCACGGGCCTGGGCCATGAAAGCCGCCGCCTCGGGGCGTTTGGCGATGCGATCAAGCGTGGCTTCGGACCAGTCGGCATAGGTCTTGTCGAGAAGCGCAAGGTCCAAGAGCCATTCGCCGGGGTAATCGACGATATCGACATGCAGCGTGCGCGGCCCGGAAAAGCCCGCGAACAGGCCATAGGGGGCAAGGCGGAACGAGAGCCTGAGTTCCGACACCGCGCGGGTCGATTGCGGCCAGCGCGGGGCGTCCCCGGTCATGGCGGCGAGGTGGTCTTCATAGGCAAAGCGCGGCAGGGTGACATCGGGTTGGGGTTGCAGATGGACCGCCTCGATGCGCTGGGCGGCGCGCAGTTGCGGCATGCGGCCCCGGTCCAGAAGGTTCGCCACCAACCCGGTGATGAACACCGTCTTACCCGACCGCGACAGGCCCGTCACCCCCAGCCGCAGCACAGGTTCAAAGAACGCGCCCGAGACCGAGGCCATGGCCCCTTCGATTTGCCGGGTAATTCCGTCGGTGATGGCAGAGAAAACCAAACTGTGCCTCATGCTTGCAGGGTCAAGATAGGCACCCAAGGGCGGAATGGGTAGGGGGAATGGACAGGTGCGCGGCGTCAGGGTAAGCCGGGGCTATGCCGCGCTATGCCTTGAAGATCGAATATAACGGTGCGCCCTTTGCCGGATGGCAAAGGCAGGCGCAGGGCATGCCCTCTGTTCAGGGCGCGATCGAGGCGGCGCTGGAGCGGCTGGAGCCGGGGCCGCACACCATTGCCGCTGCGGGCCGCACCGATGCGGGGGTGCATGGCACGGGGCAGGTGGCCACGGTGGATCTGGCGCGCGACTGGCAACCGTTTCGACTGGGCGAGGCGCTGAATTTCCATTTGCGCCCCGCGCCGGTGGCCATTCTGGCGGTGGCGCGGGTGGCCGATGATTTTCACGCCCGGTTTTCGGCGCTGGAGCGGCGCTATCTGTTCCGCCTGATCGAACGCCGCGCGCCTTTGACCCATGATGCGGGGTTGGCATGGCGGGTGCAGAACCGGCTGGACGTTGCGGCAATGCGGATGGGCGCGGCGCATCTGATCGGCCTGCATGACTTTACCACCTTTCGGTCGACCATGTGTCAGGCGAAAAGCCCGGTGAAGACGATTGACGAGATCGGGATCGAGGAGGCGCCCTATCCGGGGGGGCGGGAGATTCGGTTCACGCTCAGGGCGCGGAGTTTCCTGCACAATCAGGTGCGGTCGGTTGTGGGAACGCTGGAGCGGGTCGGGGCCGGGGGCTGGACGCCTGAGGATGTGAAGGCGGCACTCGAGGCGCGGGATCGGGCGGCTTGTGGGCCGGTTTGTCCGCCGGATGGGTTGTATCTGACCGGGGTGGGATATGGGGTGGAGGTGTTTTGAGGGGGGTATTGCAGGCGCAACCTATTTTGAGCGCGCCAGATAGAGCTGCCTCAAGTAGAACAAAACGCCCCCAATCCCCATGGTCGCGACACCCGTGCAAAGGCCAACCACAAGTCTTTGCAAGGTTGGTAGCGAGTAGCTGTCCATCTGTGACTTCGCCTGTGGAACAGCCGAAAAATAGGCAGTCTCCATAGAATACAGGTGCAGCGCCGTTAGGACTGTAAGGAACCCAAAACACAGCGCCACCCATTGCAGGACAAGCAGAAGGCCACTTGAAACGCGCGTCACACCGCGCCATCCGTGAACTGCAAACGGGCAAGCCGGGCGTAAAGCCCGTCTTCGGCCACCAAGGCATCGTGGCTGTCCACGGCCACGATCTTGCCCCCGTCAAATACCGCAATCCGGTCGGCCTTTTTCACGGTGGCAAGGCGGTGGGCGACGACCAGCATGGTGCGGCCTTCGGCCAGACGGTCCACGGCCTCTTGCACAGCGCGTTCGCTTTCGGCGTCAAGGGCGCTGGTGGCCTCGTCCAGCAAAAGAACGCGGGCGTCGCGCAGGATGGCGCGGGCGATGGCGATGCGTTGTTTTTGCCCGCCCGACAGCATCACGCCACGCTCACCAAGGAAGGTGTCATAGCCTTGGGGCAAAGCGGTGAGGAAGTCATGCGCGGCGGCGGCGCGGGCGGCCTCGGTCACTTCGGTGTCGGTGGCGCCGGGACGGCCGAAACGGATGTTGTCCATGGCAGAGGCGGCAAAGATCACCGGGTCTTGCGGCACAAGCGCCATATGGGCGCGGAAGGTCTCGCGGTCCATCGCGCGCAGGTCGATGCCGTCAAGGCGGATGCTGCCGGATTGCGGGTCATAAAACCGCATCAGAAGTTGCAAGACGGTGGATTTGCCTGCGCCCGAGGGGCCGACGAGGGCCACGGTTTCGCCCGGCTGCACCGTCAGGCTGACGCCGTTCAAGGCGCGGTAATCGGGGCGCGAGGGGTAGTGGAAGGCAACATTGTCCAAGGTGATCTCGCCGCGCACCGGGGTGGGCAGGGCGCGCGGCGCTGCGGGGTCATTCACCGGATCGTCGGCTTGCAGGATTTCCACCAGACGTTCGGTCGCCCCCGCGGCGCGCTGCAACTCGCCCCAGATTTCCGACAGGCTGCCGACGGCCCCGGCGACAAGCACGGCATAGATGACGAATTGCACGAGTTCCCCCGCCGTCATTACGCCGTTGCGGACATCGCGTGCGCCGAGCCAAAGAACACCGACGACTCCGGCAAAGACCAGAAAGATCACGATGACGGTCAGCACGGCGCGGGTGGCGATGCGGGTCTTGGCCGAGAGGAAGGATTGCTCGGTCACCGCGCCAAACTCTGCCCGTGTGGCGGTCTCATGCGTGAAGCTTTGCACGGTTTGCACCGCGCCCAAAGCCTCGGTCGCCTTGCCCGAGGAATTGGCGATCCAATCTTGGTTTTCACGGGAAAGGCGGCGCAGGCGGCGGCCAAGGACGATGATTGGCACCACGATCATTGGCACCAGCAGAAGCACGATCCCGGCGAGTTTGGCCGAGGTGAGCGCCAGAAGGATCAGGCCGCCCAGCAGCGTCAAGAAATGGCGCAGCGCGACGGAGACGGAGGAGCCGATCACCGACAGGATCAATGTGGTGTCGGTGGTGATGCGGCTGACGATTTCGCCGGTCATGATGCGCTCGAACCATGCGGGGGACATGGCCAGAACCTTGTCAAAGATCGCGCGGCGGATATCAGCCACCACACGTTCGCCCAGACGGGTGACGAAGTAATAGCGCACGCCGGTGCCAAGCGCCAAAAGGGCGGCGATGGCCAGAAAGGCGGTGAAATAGGTGTCAAGAATGGCAAGGTTGCCCGCGCCGAAACTGTCGACGACACGGCGCACCGCCATGGGCAAGACAAGACTGACGGTCGAGGTCAAGATCAGCGCCAGCCCGGCCAGGATCACCATCGGGCGATAGGGGCGCACAAAGGGCCAAAGGGAGGCCAGCGCCCCCACCCGTTTCGACTTTGCCCGTTCTTCGGTTGGCTCGGCCATGGCACACCTCTTTTGCTTGCTGCCCCTTATCCTTTGCTGCCCCGGCAGGCAAGCGATGGCCCCCTTTCCGTCGCCTGCGGCCCATGCGACTGTGCGCCGCAAAGGAGAGGGCCATGACGCAGTTTTTCACCGCCTCGGATGGCGCAAGGCTGGCTTACCGCGATGAGGGGCACGGGACGGCGCTGCTGTGCCTTGCCGGGCTGACGCGGACCATGGCGGATTTCGATTATATGATCCCGCATCTGCCCTCCGTCCGGTTGATCCGCATGGATTATCGCGGGCGGGGGGAAAGCCAGTGGACGGGGGCGGCAAGCTATACCGTGCCGCAAGAGGGCAAGGATGCGCTGGAGCTTTTGGACCATCTGGGGGTGAGCAAGGCCGCGATCCTTGGCACCTCGCGCGGGGGGCTGATCGGCATGATGCTGGCCGCCGTGGCGAAGGATCGGCTGCTGGGCCTGTGCCTGAACGACATCGGGCCGGAAATTCACCGGCCGGGGCTGGAGCGGATTTTCGATTATGTCGGGCGCAATCCTGCGGCCAAGACCTTGGCCGAGATTGCCGGGAAAATGCCGCGCTATTCCCCCGGCTTTGCCAATGTGCCCGCCAGCCGTTGGCTGGAGGAGGCGACGAAGTTCTACACCGAAACGCCCGAGGGGCTGCGGATCACCTATGATCCGGCTCTGCGGGAGGCGTTCATCGCGGGCTTCAACGGCCCTGCGGTAGACCTTTGGCCCTTGTGGGAGGCAACGGCGGGCCTGCCGGTGGCCCTGATCCGGGGGGCAAACTCGGACCTTCTGACACCGGAAACCGTGGCCGGGATGAAGCGCCGCCGTCCCGATATGGTTCACGCCGAGGTGCCGGACCGGGCGCATATTCCTTTCCTTGATGAACCCGAGGCGGTGGCGGCGCTGACGGCATTTGTGAAGGCCTGCGCATGACATCCTTGGCCATGATCGACGCGGCGGCAGGGCGGCTTTCGGGACATGCCCGCGTGACACCGCTTTTGAACGCGCCCTTGCTGGACCGGCTGGCCGGGCGGCGCATTTTCGTCAAGGCCGAATGTCTGCAATGGACCGGCAGCTTCAAGTTTCGCGGTGGTTGGGCGGCGCTGACCGCGCTTTCGCCGGAACAGCGGCAGGCTGGCGTTTTGGCCTATTCATCGGGCAACCATGCGCAGGGGGTGGCCTATGCTGCCAGCCGTTTGGGCGCGCCTTGTGTCATCGTGATGCCTTCGGATGCGCCGGCTGTGAAGATTGCCAATACCCGCGCCTATGGGGCGGAGGTGGTGCTGTATGACCGCGCCCGCGACGACCGTGATGCCATCGGTGCCGCGCTGGCGGCACGCCGGGGGCTGGCGTTGGTTCGGCCCTATGATGATGCGCAGGTGATTGCGGGGCAAGGCACGGTGGGGCTGGAGATTGCTGCGCAAGCGGCTGCGGCCGGGATCGGGCAGGCCGATGTGCTGACCTGCTGCGGCGGGGGCGGGTTGACCGCCGGGGTCGCGCTGGCGCTGGAAGCCCGCGCGCCGGGGTTGCGGGTGCGTCCGGTGGAACCTGCGGGCTTTGACGATACCGCGCGGTCTTTGGTCAGCGGCCAGCGGGAACGCAATGCGGCGGCTACCGGGTCGATCTGCGATGCCATCGTCACGCCGTCGCCCGGCGAAATCCCCTTTCCCATTCTGCGCCGCCTTTGCGGCCCCGGTCTGGTGGTCAGCGACGAACAGGCGCTGCGGGCCATGGTTTTGGCGTTCCACCATCTGCGGATCGTGGTGGAACCGGGCGGTGCGGTGGCCTTGGCGGCGGCTTTGTTCGCCCCGGATTTGCCGGACACGGTGATCTGCACAGCTTCGGGCGGGAATGTCGATGCGGGGCTGTTCCGCGAAACCCTTGATCGTTTCGGAGATCATCCATGGCCTTGATCTGGCTGCAAGACCTGCGGCTGAACGCCGAGATTTCCGGGCCAGAGGGCGCGCCTGCGATTGTGTTTCTACACGCTTTGGGCACGGATCTGCACCTCTGGGATGCCACCGTCGCGGCCCTTTCGCCGCGCTTTCGCTGCCTTCGGTTCGATGCGCGCGGGCATGGCCGATCAGATGTGCCGCCGCCGCCCTATGCCATGGGCGCGCTGATCCGCGACGCCGAAAGCCTGATCGAACATTTCGGGCTGGCCGATGCTGTGGTGGTCGGTTCTTCGATGGGCGGGCTGGTGGCGCAAGGTCTGGCGACCAAGCGGCTGGATCTGGTGCGGGCCATGGTTCTGGCCAATACGGCGGCCAAGATCGGCGGGCCGGGGCTGTGGCAGCAACGCGCCGCCGAGGTCGCGGCAACGGGGCTGGCCGCCTATGCGCCCGGCGCGATGGAGCGGATGTTTGGTCGCAAATGGCAAGACGCGCCCGCGATGCATCAGGTGCGCGCGACGCTGGAGGCGATGAATCCGCAGGGCTGGATCGGCTGCGCCCATGCGATTTCGGGGGCGGATTTCTACACCACCACGGCCGCGCTGGGCCTGCCGACGCTGGTTATTGCAGGCACCAATGATGGCACCACGCCGCCCGATCTGGTGCGCGAAACCGCGGATCTGATCCGGGGCCACCGCTGGGAATTGATGCGCGGCACCGGGCATTTGCCGATGGTGGAGCGGCCTGCGGAATTTGTGGCGCTGCTTGACGATTTCCTGCGCAGCATTGGCCATGGCTGAACTGCTTTTGGTGCATGGTTCGGGCTTTGGGGCTTGGGCTTGGGAGCGGCTGATCCCGGCTCTTGTCGCCTTGGGCCACAGCGCAAGAGCGGTTGACCTGCCGGGGCGGGATGGGGCGGATGCAACCTTGCAGGGGCAGGCCGAGGCCGTGCTGGACGCTCTTGTGGGGACTTCCGTTTTGGTCGCCCATTCGGCGGGGGGCTTTCCTGCCACCCTTGCCGCCAGCCTTGCGCCGGGCCGGGTGCAGGGCCTGATCTATGTCGCCGCCTATATCCCGCAGCCGGGCAAGTCCTTGGCCGACCTGCGCCGGGCCGGGCCGTCCCAACCGATGCGCGGGGCGTTTCAGGTCAGCGCGGACAGGCAAAGCTATCGCTTTGATCCCGCCCGCTGCCGCGAGCTGTTCTTTCATGACACCGACGACCTGACAGCCCGTATGGGGCCAGAGCCGATTCGCCCGCAGGAAACGCCCTTTCCCGGCACGCAGCCCGATCTGCCCCGCGCTGCGATCATCGCCCGCGACGACCGTGCCATTCCCCCCGATTGGCAAAGGTCCATGGCGGCAGGGCTGGCGCAGGAGGAGCTTTCCTCGGGCCATTGTCCGCATCTGTCGCTGCCGGGGCCGCTTGCCGCAAGGATCCATCGCCTTATCGCGACGGGTTTTGTCGCGCATTGACATGATCCTGCCTGCGCCTCGCGTCAGCCTGCCGGTCATAGCGGAGGCATGGCCATGAAACTCAAAGACCTTGAAATCTTCGTCGTCGCGCCGCCGGCGCCGGGTTGGGGCGGGCGCTATTGGATCTTCCCGAAGATCACCACCGACAATGGGCTTGTGGGTTACGGCGAATGCTATGCCTCGACCGTCGGGCCAAAGGCGATGCGCGCGGTGATCGAAGATGTGTTCGAACGTCATATGCAGGGTGAAAACCCGGAAAACATCGAATTGATGTATCGCCGGGTCTATTCCAGCGGGTTCACCCAGCGCCCCGACCCTACGGTGATGGGGGCCTTTGCGGGTCTTGAAATCGCGTGCTGGGATATTCTGGGCAAGGCGCGCAACCGCCCGGTCTGGGCGCTTTTGGGCGGCAAGATGAATGAGCGTATCCGCTCTTATACCTATCTCTACCCCCAGCCGGGCGAGGATGCGGCCGAGTTCTGGGTCAATGCCGACATGACGGCTGAAGCGGCGGCGCGTTATGTGAAGATGGGCTTTACGGCGGTGAAGTTTGACCCGGCCGGTCCCTACACCATTCGCGGCGGGCATGAGCCTGCGATGTCGGACATCACCCGCTCGGTCGAGTTTTGCGCCAAGATCCGCGAGGCGGTGGGCGACAAGGCTGACCTCTTGTTCGGCACCCATGGCCAGTTCACCACGCCCGGTGCGATCCGCATGGGCCGCGCGTTGGAGCCTTACAACCCGCTGTGGTATGAAGAACCGATCCCGCCGGACAACCTTCTGGAGTTTGCCGAGGTGGCCCGGCAGGTGCGTATTCCGCTGGCAACGGGCGAGCGGCTGTCCACCAAGGCCGAATTTGGCACGTTGCTTCGTGCGGGCGGGGTGAAGATCCTGCAACCTGCGCTGGGCCGGTTGGGTGGGATCATGGAGGCCAAGAAACTTTCCGCCATTGCCGAGATTTTCAACGCTGAAATGGCACCGCATCTCTATTGCGGCCCGGTGGAATGGGCGGCGAACGTGCATCTTTCGGCCTCGATCCCGAACTTGCTGATTGCCGAGACCATTGAAACGGGCGGGGCGTTCCATCTGAAGCTCATCAAGAACTCGATCAAATGGGAGGATGGTTACATCCTGCCGCCGGAGGGGCCGGGCCTTGGGATCGACTTCGACGAAGATCTTGCCCGCGCGCATCCCTTTACCGGGACGGGGCTGCATTTGCAGATGCAGGAGGCGCCCTGTGACTATCGGCATGGCAACCGGTTCGAAGGTGGGGCTCCGGCGGCGAACCCGACCTGAGGTGGATACGTCCAGTTTGATCAAATGAGCGGGCCATGGTTGCAAGCGCCCGCGCTGCGTGGTGATCTGCGCATGGATGGTGCCATTCGGGACGAGGGCAGGCGATGAAGGTATTCGTGAACGGCTTTGGCCGGATCGGGCGGTCGGTGCTGCGCGCATGGGCGCAAGGGGCGGCGCCGGGGATCGAGATTGTCGGCATCAATGACATCGCCGCAGCCGAGATGTGTGCCTATCTTTTTGAGTTTGACAGCGTTTTTGGGCCTTGGCGCGGCACAGTCGCGCTGGCCGACGGGGCCTTGGTCGTGGATGGCCGGGCGATCCCCTTGCATCGGACGGCGGATATTTCCGGGCTGGACCTGTCGGGCGTCGATCTGGTGATGGAATGTACGGGCCGCGCGGATGCGCGCGAGGTGGCCGAGCGGGGCCTGAAGGCAGGCGCGGCCCGCGTGCTGATTTCCGGCCCGTCGAAGGCTGCCGATCTGACCGTGGTCTTGGGCGCGAATGAGGCCGAGTTGGGGGTGCAAACGATCGTCTCGAACGCCTCGTGCACCACCAATGCGCTGGCCCCTTTGGCGCGGCTGATCCATGAACATTGGGGCGTGGTGACGGGGTCGATGACCACGATCCACTGCTATACCGGCAGCCAGCCGACGGTGGACGCCCCGGCGGCGGACTTTTCGCGCAGCCGGGCGGCGGCCTTGTCGATGGTGCCGACGACGACCAGCGCGCAGCGGCTGTTGGACACGGTCTTGCCGCAGATCGCCGGGCGGATTGAAGGTTCTGCCGTGCGGGTGCCGACGGCGAGTGTTTCGGCCGTTGATCTGGCGGTCATGACCGAACGGCCCTGCACCGCGGCCGAGGTGAATGTGGTGCTGGCCGCGGCGGGCGGGGTGATCGGCGCCACGGAAAAGGCGCTGGTGTCCACCGATCTGCGGGCAAGGGCGGAAAGCATCATCATGGCCTTGCCGGAAACGCGGGTCACAAAAGGCGGGATGCTGCGGGTCTTTGGCTGGTATGACAATGAATGGGGCTTTTCCAACCGGATGCTGGATGTCGCCCGGTTGATGAGGGCAAACCCATGACGTTGCAGGGCTTCTTTACCGCTGGTCCCTATGATGATGGCAGCCCGGTGACGGGGCATTACTATGAAATGGCCTCGGCCGACCCCGCGCATGCGCAGGTTTGGGGCTATACCGGGGCGCTGTCCTATGGGCCGGGTGAGCATCTGACGCTGCATGCGATGTCATCGGCGGCCACGGCACATGTGACGATTGCCCGCGATGGGCTGGTGCCGGAAACGGTGTTGGAGCGTGAGGTCGCCACCCGCTTTGCCGCGACGCCTGCCGCGTGTTCCGCCACTGGCTGCGGCTGGCCAGAGGTCTTGCGGTTGGAGATTCCGGGGGATTGGCAGAGCGGGGTTTATACCATCACGCTAAGCGTTCCGGGCCATCAGTCGCAGCATATGTTCGTGCTGCGGACCGCCAAGCCAACACAGCGTATAGCGATGGTTTTGGCCACCGGAACGTGGTGCGCCTATAATGATTGGGGTGGGTCAAACCATTATCAGGGGCTGACGGGGGAAAGCGGCGGCGAGTTTGCGCCGCATGTCAGTCTTTTGCGCCCCTGGGCCAAGGGGTTTGTGGCCTGGCCTGAGGATGCTCCGCGCATCCCGCATGCCTCGCCGCTTCTCAGCCGTCCGCGCTATCCGCACATGGAGTATGCCCGCGCCAAGGGGATTTCCAAGAAATATGCCTCATCCGGCTGGGCCGCCTTTGAGCGCCCCTTTGCGCTGTGGTGCGAAGGGCAGGGGATCGCCTTGGATTACCTGACCCAGCACGATCTGCACCGCGACCCCGATGCGTTGGCGGGTTATGCGCGTGCGGTGATTGTGGGCCACGACGAATACTGGACCTGGGAGATGCGCGACCATCTGGAGGCTTGGGTGGACACAGGCGGCGAGTTGGCCCGCTTCGCCGGGAATTTCTTTTGGCAGACGCGGCTGTCGGACGACCTTTTGACCCAGACCTGTTTCAAGACCACGGCGGAAACGGCAGACCCGTTGGCGGGCAGCAATCGGCTGACCAGCTATTGGGATCACCCACAGGTCGCGCGTCCTGCCGTGGCAACGATGGGGTTGACCGGCAGCATGGGGGTTTATGCCGGCTGGAGCCGCTGCGCCGCCCATGGCTCGGGCGGCTTCGCGGTCTATCGGCCGGAGCATTGGACCATGGCGGGCACGGGTCTTGGCTATGGCGATGTGCTGGGGGCGGCGTCAAAGATCTTTGGCTATGAGGTGGACGGTATCGACTATGGCATGACCCATGGATTGCCCTTTGCCGCCGAAGGCACGGGGCTGCAAGGCACATTGACCATCGTGGGGCTGTCGCCCGCCACGACGCTGGCCCATTCCACCGGGCCGCATGATGTGGACCATTTCATCGGTACACTGGATGCCGAAGAAGTGGCGCAGCAGGTTTACGGCCGGGTTGATGCCGAAACCTTGGGTCGGGCCAGCCGGGGCAATGGCTGCATGGCGGAATATCGGCGCGGCAAGGGGGCGGTGTTCAACGCAGGTTCATGCGAATGGGTGGCCGGGCTGATCGCCCGCGAGCGCCCCGTCGAACAGGTGACGCGCAACATCCTGACCGGGGTTTGGGGCTAAGTCTTTTGGCCCGAACCGGGCGCTTAAAAAAACGCGCGAGGCAAAAGAAAAGAGCGGCAGGAAACCCTGCCGCCCCTATCTTGATCCAATCCGAAAGGATTAGTTCGACGCGACCGCAGCGGCAACAGCCACCAGCAGGATCAGCGGAAGGATGATGCCGCCCGACGACGAGGTGCCGGCTTCGACAACGGCCGGTTCCATGACGGGTTCAGCCATGCCGCCAGCGAAAGCGGTGGTAGCAGCAACCGACAGAGCGGCAGCGAGAGCGATCTTTTTCATAGTGACCTCCAGGTTAAAGCAGAGTCTAATTGATCTAATTGGGTTCAGAGGCATCTACCGAAATCAAGCAGGCCCCTTCGCCCGCCATGTAACCCTCTCCTTGGCGCAAAGACAACAAACTCCTGCCGTCAAAGTGAAATTCGGCAGATCAAGGGCGGCAAGTTTCGTCAATTTGGCAACAGTCCATGGCTTGGACCTGTGCGCAGGCGCTTTGGCGTCACCAATGCGCGGCCTGCCCTGCCCTGTGGGGCAGACCGTGCGATTCGCACCCATGCCCCGGTGCGATCAGCGAAGACGCATCGCCTGCCCGTTGCGCCACTGCCCGTTGCGTCCGCCCATGCGACAGCGCGCGATGGTGGCGCACCGGGTTAACCGCGCTCTGGCACATCCTTCGGGCAGGGCGTGGCGATTGCGCCCGCCAGTCGGCAGATCATGCAAAGGGCGAGGTTTTCCAAGATGAACAAGGCAATCACCGAAGGTCTGGTCCTGATGCCACCGGCGTTTTCAGCGGGGCTGGCGTTGTGGTCCAGCGAGGACGGGCGGCCGGGCAATGCAAGTTACGCAGGCCAGCCCAATGCGGCCTATGTGCCGGCGGATCAGGATTTCACGGGCTGTCTTGAGGTGCAAAAGACCACCTCGGTCTTGAAGCTGCGATGCTTTCAGCAGATCCCGTTTCAGCCGGGGCTGTATCTGCGTGTCACCGCCAAGGTTAAGGCGATCAGCGGCCCTCTGCCCACGGTGCGCATCGCCGGCTGGGCTGGCAATGCCAGCGGGGCGAATGTCGCAACGGCGGATCAACAAGGCCCGGATGTGCCGCTGACCGGTTATGGTCAAGTGGTGACGGTCAGCGCCATTATCGGCTCCGGCAATCGCCAAGGCGTTGACATGGTCTGGGGCACAACCCCGGCTTATGGCCATCTGGGCCTTGATCTGACCGGGCCGACGGGCGGTGTGGTGCGGATCGACGACATCATGATCGAGGATGTCACGGCGGTCTTTCATTCCGCGATGTTCGATTGGGTCGATGTGCGGGACTTCGGGGCGATCGGCAATGGGGTTGCCAATGACTGGGCGGCCTTTGAGGCGGCCGATGCCGCCGCCAATGGCAAGACGGTGCTGGTGTCGCCCGGTGTCTATTTCCTTGGCAGCCATTTCACCTTTGACAACCCGGTCACGTTCGAGGGCAGGCTGGTGATGCCTGCCGACCAGCGGCTGTCCTGCACGCGCGATTACAATCTGAACACCTATGCCGCCGCCTTCGGCTCGGAGTTGGAAGGGTTTCGCCGCGCCCTTCAGGTGCTGTTCCACTTTACCGACCACAACACGCTGGATCTGAGCGGGCGCCGCATTGAACTGAGCGCGCCCATTGATGTGGCGGGGTTGGCGGGTATCACCAGCTTTGGCCAGCGCCGTGTTCTGTCAAATGGCCTTTTGTCTGCCGCCTCGGGCAGTGTTTGGGATACGGTCACAGTGACCGCCGTTGGCACCTACAACACGGCCAGCCCGAAACAACTGTCCGCAGTGACCAACATCGCCGCAATCCCCGTCGGCGCCCGGCTGTCCGGCACCGGGGTGGGCCGCGAAGTCTATGTGGCGGCAAAGAATGTCGGGGCCGGAACGCTGGAGTTGAGCCAGCCCTTGTGGGGCGGCAACGGCACGCGGACTTATACCTTCAAGCGGTTCAAATATCTGTTGGATCTCAGCGGGTTTACCGAGTTGAACCGCTTTGAAATCGCCGATATCGAGTTTTCCTGCGGCTATCAGGCCAGTGCCGTCAACCTGCCCTATGAGGGCAGCATCAACCGGTTTGACCGTTGCACCTTCATGATGCCCTTGAACAAGGCGATCACCTCGTTCCGTGGTGGCTGTCAGGGGCTGGTGATTGATGGCTGTCTGTTCAATGGCGGCGGATCGACCCCGCCCGAAGACATCATCGCTTTCAACATCAATGCCAATGACAGCAAGATCCGCAACAACCGCGCCGCCTATGTCGCGCATTTCGGGGTGTTCGCGGGCGGCAGCCATACGGTCACCGGCAATCATACATTCTCGGACACCAAGGGTTCGCCGACCTATCTGCGCGCGGGGTTGATATTTACCACGCCGAATGTGCGCAGTTTCGTGTCGAACAACTATATCGACCACCAGTTCATCGAGCTGTCGAATGAATATGACCCCGACCCGGATTTCGGGGCGAGCTATACCTTTGGCGGGCTGACCCTCACCGGAAACCTGTTTCTTTATGGCCAGAACAGCCCTGCCTTCAGCTTCATCACCATCAGCCCCAAGGGGGCGGGCCATTTCCTGAACGGCTTGGTCGTGACCAACAATGTTTTCCGCTCCAGCGGGGCGACATTGGACCGGGTGGAGCGGGTGGATACCAGCAATGGCACCTTGAACACGGCCAGTTTCCGCAATGTGGTCTTTGCCAACAACACCTATACGGGGGTCGGGCAACCCACGGTCAGCCCGGTTTACGCTGAACACACGCAGGCGACGGCGGATGCCACATGGGTGGTGGATGCCACGGGTTACATGCCCTTCGGAGGGCGGCACCGCAATGTCGAGGCTGTCGTGCTGGAGGGGCCGTTGCGCAATGCGGCAAATGCCGTGCAATGGGCGCAGCCCTATGTGCTGACCGAGCAGGGCGTGGCCAACCGGCAAGCCTATCTGCAATGGCCGAGTGCGGTGAAGGGCAAGGCCATGGTGACCTTGCGCTGCGACAATCCGGCCTAAGCTTGCGGCGCCCGCAAATCGGCGGGGGTCAGGCGGAAGGCCCGGGCGAAGCCGCCGTTCAAGAGGGCGCTTTCCGGGATCAGCCGGACAAAGGAAAAATCGGGAAAGTCAATGTAAAGGGCCGCCTTCGGGTGGCCCTTCAGCCAATGGGCGCGGATTGCGGGGCGGGCCGGGTCATCGTTGGACATAAAGACCGCGCTTGCCCGGATCATCAGGCGCGGATGGGTCAGGGGATCGCCTTTGGCCCCCACCTCGCCCAGCATCACCGAACAGCGCGGATCGGCTTTCAAGGCCGCCAGATGCGGCGCAAGACCCGAGATGAGCGTCAGCGGCAGGCCATCGGGGCAAAGGCCAAAGGCGATGCGGCTGATCGACGGATGGCCTGTTGCCGGATCGGACCACGCCAGCGCGGCATGTGGTGCCGCAAGCAGGGTTTGCGCCAGCGCGCGGGCCTCGGCATCGGCGGCTTGAACGGGGTCTTTGGGGCTGGCCATGAGGAAGGCTCCGGGGGGCGAAACGCCGCAGATGGGCGGCATGGGGGGCATTGCCGTTGACAGGCACCGCCTTGCAGCGTTTGTTAATCGCATTTGAAACGATCCGCCATGATTTCTGGCCACCCCCGTTCCAATTCAGGTTGCCGCCATGGCCCTTGCCCCTACACCCGCCGCCCCGCCTTCCGAGTTTCTGCCCAAGCTCGTTTCGATCTTTCGCGAAGGCTATCGCGCGGCCGATCTTCGCGCCGATGTGATGGCCGGGCTGACGGTGGCCATTGTGGCCCTGCCCCTGTCGATGGCGATTGCGATTGCCAGCGGTGTCGGGCCGGAGCGCGGGCTGTTCACCACCATCATCGGCGGCTTTCTGGTGTCGACTCTGGGCGGGTCGCGGTATCAGATCGGCGGGCCTGCCGGGGCGTTCATCGTGCTGGTGGCGGCCTGCGTGGCGCAGATCGGGATCGAGGGGCTGCTGCTGGCCACCCTGCTCTCGGGCATATTCCTGAGCCTTTTGGCCTTGGTGCGCGCGGGGTCTTATGTGCGCTTCATCCCCTATCCGGTGACGGTGGGCTTTACCGCAGGCATCGCGCTTATCATCTTTGCCAGCCAGTTGAAGGATTTGCTGGGCCTGACGCTGCCCGGTTCCGAACCGGCCGATGTCTGGCACAGGCTGCAAGCCCTTTGGGCGGCGCGGGCCAGTCTGAACCCGGCGGCGCTGGCAGTCTCGGTCGGGACCATCGCGGTGATCGTCGGGATCAAGCGCTGGAAGCCGCAGGCGCCCAACATGCTGATCGCGGTGGCCTTGGCCGCGGTTGCGGTGGCGGTTCTGGGCCTGCCGGTCGAGACGATCCACAGCCGCTTTGGCGCGCTGCCGCGCACGCCGCCTGCGCCCATGCTGCCGGGTTTCGGGGCCGATGCGATGGGGGCCGCCCTGCCTTGGGCGCTGTCCTTCACGCTTCTCGGGGCAATCGAAAGCCTGCTGTCCGCCGTGGTCGCGGATGGCATGTCAGGCCGCCGCCACCGCCCGAATGCTGAACTTCTGGCCCAGGGTGTCGCCAATATCGTCACGCCGCTGTTCGGCGGCATTTGCGTGACCGGCACCATCGCGCGCACCGCGACCAATGTGCGCGCCGGTTCCCGTGGGCCGGTATCGGGCATGTTGCATGCGGGGTTCGTGCTGGCCTTTCTGCTGATTGCCGCGCCACTGGCCGGATATATCCCGCTGGCCGCCTTGGCGGGGGTTTTGGCGGTCGTGGCGTGGAATATGGCCGAGAAAGAGGAGATCTGGCATCTCGTCCGCCATTCGCGCGCCGATGCGGTGGTGCTGCTGGTGACCTTTGGCCTTGTGGTGTTCCGCGACCTGACCGAGGGCATTGTCGTGGGCTTCGCGCTGGCCGGGTTGGTTTTTATCAACCGCATGTCCGCCGGCACCACCATCGAGGAGCGCCGCAAGGGCGACGAGATGCAGGATCCGGCACTGGCGGATGTGGTGATCTATCATCTCAATGGCCCGTGGTTCTTTGGCGCGGCGGCACGGCTGGGCACGGTGCTGGATCAGGTGTCAGAGCATCCGCGCGCCTTTGTCGTCGACTTTGCGGGGGTGCCTTTGATCGACAGTTCCGGGGCCTATTCCATGGCGCTTTTGGCGCGCAAAATGGCACGGCGCGGCGGGCGGCTGGTCATCTCTGGCGCGCGGCCTGAGGTGCGTCGCGCGCTGCATCGGGCAGGCGTTCACGGCGATCAGGTCCGCTTCATTCCGGGGCTTGATGCACTGTCTGAAGGGCTTGGAAATCCCCTTGCGCTTTAGGGCGAATCACATCTGCACAGGGGTGTTGAGGCAGGGTTGACCGCTGCTGCACCAGATTGCTTGCGCTATCATTTCAGCGGGGTTTCTCGGTCTTTTCGCCAAACGGCATGGAGAACGGTGTTTTCCTTTTTCCAGGTAACCTCGCAAAGGCGTCATTTCCCTGCCGATTTTCGCGAAATTTACACAATTGACCTTTTGACCTGTTAATTTATTTACAGAAAAATCATTATTGCAAATAGAGTTAGAACTTCATTTACAAATCTACTATCATCCCCGGCACGGGGGAGACCTGCATATCCCGCAGGCCGTCAGGACCAGCGTGCCAAGCTGTTCATACTTGAGGAGGATTCAATGGCAGAAACCGGACATGCAGCGGGCGTTTATGAACCGTCCAAGGAATTCGTCGCAGCCGCACATCTGGATGCGGCGGGCTATGCCCGGATGTATGCCCAATCCATTGAAGATCCCGATGAGTTCTGGGGCCGTGAAGGCAAGCGGCTGGATTGGATCAAGCCCTATACGCGCGTCAAGAACACCGATTTCACCTTTGGCAAAGTCAGCATCAAGTGGTTCGAGGATGGCGTTCTGAACGTCTCGGTCAATTGCATCGACCGCCATCTGCGCGACCGCGCGCTGCAAACCGCGATCATCTTTGAACCTGATGATCCGAAAGCGCCCGCCCAGCACATCACCTACAAGACGCTGTCCGAAAAGGTGAACCGGATGGCGAACGTTCTGTTGTCGCAGGGCGTGATGCGCGGCGATCGTGTGGTGATCTATCTGCCGATGATCCCCGAGGCTGCCTATGCCATGCTGGCCTGCGCCCGCATCGGGGCGATCCATTCCGTCGTGTTCGCGGGCTTCTCGCCTGACGCCTTGGCCAACCGGATCAACGATTGCGGTGCCAAACTGGTCATCACCGCCGATACCGCCCCGCGTGGTGGCAAGCGGACCGGGCTGAAGAACAACACGGATGCCGCACTCCTGCATTGCTCGGACAAGGTGCGTTGCCTTGTCGTCAAGCATACTGGCGATCAAATCTCTTGGGTGCAGGGGCGTGATGTCGACGTTCTGGCCATGATGGACATGGTCTCGCCCGAATGTCCGCCGCGCCCGATGGGGGCCGAAGACCCGCTGTTCATCCTTTATACGTCAGGTTCGACCGGCAAGCCGAAAGGGGTTGTGCATACCAGCGGAGGCTATCTGGCCTATGCCGCGATGACGCATCAATACACCTTCGATTATCACGATGGCGATGTGTTCTGGTGTACGGCGGATGTGGGCTGGGTCACTGGTCACAGCTATATCCTTTACGGCCCCTTGGCCAATGGCGCGACGACCGTGATGTTCGAGGGCGTGCCGACCTATCCGGATGCGGGCCGTTTCTGGGAAGTGATCGAAAAGCACAAGGTCAACCAGTTCTACACCGCGCCGACCGCAATCCGCAGCCTGATGGGCCTTGGCCCGCAATGGGTTGAGAAATACGATCTTTCCAGCCTGAAAGTGCTGGGTTCGGTCGGCGAGCCGATCAACCCCGAGGCCTGGGCCTGGTATAACCAATATGTCGGCAAGGGCACTCGCCCGATCGTTGACACCTTCTGGCAGACCGAAACCGGCGGCCATATGATCACGCCCTTGCCGGGTGCGACGCCTGCCAAGCCCGGCTCGGCCACCAATCCGTTCTTCGGTGTGAAGCCGGTGGTGCTGGACCCGTCGACCGGTCGCCGTCAAAGCGAAACCGAGGCCGAGGGGGTCTTGTGCATCTCGGATAGCTGGCCGGGGCAGATGCGCACGCTTTGGGGCGACCATGATCGCTTCCAGGAGGCGTATTTCCAGCAATACAAGGGCTATTACTTCACCGGCGACGGCTGCCGGCGCGATGCCGATGGCTATTACTGGATCACCGGCCGCGTTGACGATGTGATCAACGTCTCGGGCCACCGGATGGGCACGGCCGAAGTTGAAAGCGCGCTGGTCGCCCATGCCAAGGTGGCCGAGGCGGCCGTTGTCGGCTATCCGCATGAGATCAAGGGGCAGGGCATCTACGCCTATGTCACCTTGATGAACGGGATCGAACCCTCGGACGCGCTGCGCAAAGAGCTGGAGGCTTGGGTTCGGGGCGAAATCGGGCCGATTGCCAAGCCCGACCTGATCCAATGGGCGCCGGGCTTGCCCAAGACCCGCTCGGGCAAGATCATGCGCCGCATCCTGCGCAAGATCGCCGAGAATGACTATGGCAGCCTTGGCGACATCTCGACCCTTGCCGATCCGTCGGTGGTCGAGGAGCTTATCAACAACCGCATGAACCGGGTGTAAGCGCAGATGACGGCGCACGCACCCGTTCTGATCCTGCTTGGCCCCCCCGGGGCCGGCAAAGGCACGCAGGCCCGCATGCTGGAGGAAGACTTCGGTCTGGTGCAACTGTCGACCGGCGACATGCTGCGGGCGGCCGTGGCGGCCGACACCGAGGCTGGCAGACGCGCCAAGGCGGTGATGAAGGCGGGCCAGCTTGTCAGCGATGACATCGTGCTGGCCATCCTGCGCGACCGCATGGCGCAGCCCGATGTGGCCCGCGGCATCATCCTTGACGGCTTTCCGCGCACCGCCGGACAGGCCGCTGCACTTGATGGGCTTTTGGCCACCAATGGCCGATCCGTCACCGCAGCGATCAGCCTTGAAGTGGATGACGAGGCGATGGTGGGCCGGGTTTCCGGCCGCTACACCTGCGCCTGCGGCGAGGGTTATCATGACCAGTTCAAGAAGCCTGCCGTCGCGGGCACCTGCGACAAATGCGGCGGCACCGGCTTCAACCGCCGGGCCGATGACAATGCCGAAACCGTGCGCGAAAGGCTGAAGGCCTATCACGCCCAGACCGCGCCGCTGATCGCCTATTACGAAGGCCGCGGTGTGCTTCAGAAGATCGACGCGATGGGGGCCATCGCAGATATCCGCGCCGCGCTTGGACACATCGTTCAAGGCGTCGCGGCCTGATGGAATACTTCCCGCCCCTCAAGGGTGCGGAAGTTGGGAGACAGGCGTCTTAGCCGGGCCCTTCGGGGACAGAACAACCGGCAAAGGCATCTGGAACAGGGACCCGGCCTATTGGGGCTGGACAAAATGGAGGAGGCCACATGGCTAGTATTGATGCTGCGGGGAACGTTCGCGCGCGCCCCATGACCGGAGAGGAGAAGAAGGTTATCCTTGCTTCGTCCGCCGGTACCGTTTTCGAATGGTACGACTTCTATCTTTACGGATCGCTCGCCGCGATGATCGGCGCGCAGTTCTTCACGCCGTTCCCGGAAGCGACCCGGAACGTCTTTGCCCTTCTGGCCTTTGCCGCGGGCTTCATCGTGCGCCCCTTCGGTGCGCTGGTGTTCGGGATGCTGGGCGACCTGATCGGCCGCAAGTACACCTTCCTGATGACCATCCTCATCATGGGCCTGTCGACCTTCCTCGTCGGCCTCTTGCCGTCCTACTATTCGTGGGGCATCGCGGCACCCGTCATCCTGATCGGCCTGCGCATGTTGCAGGGTCTGGCTCTGGGGGGTGAATATGGTGGTGCTGCCGTCTATGTGGCCGAACACGCGCCGCAAGGACAGCGCGGCTATTACACCGCCTTCATCCAGACCACCGCAACGCTGGGTCTTTTGCTGTCGCTGATCGTGATCCTGTCGGTTCAGGGTTACATCAACGGCAATTATCCGGACCTGCCGGTGCTGGACGCCGCCGGTGCGCCGACGATGAACGCCGATGGCACCCCTGCCATGCAGAAAGCCTTCAACGCCTGGGGCTGGCGCGTGCCGTTCCTTGGCTCGATCGTTCTTTTGCTGATCTCGCTCTACATCCGTTTGCAGATGAATGAATCGCCCGCCTTCAAGAAGATGAAAGCGGAAGGCGCGGCTTCGAAAGCCCCGCTGCGCGAAGCCTTCGGCAACTGGAAGAACGGCAAGATCGCCTTGATCGCCCTGCTGGGTCTGACCGCTGGTCAGGCTGTCGTGTGGTACTCGGGCCAGTTCTATGCCCTGTTCTTCATGCAGAACGTCATCAAGGTTGACAGCTTCTCGGCCAACGTCTTTGTCGCCTGGTCGCTGATCCTCGGCACCTACGGCTTCATCTTCTTTGGCCGTCTGTCCGACAAGATCGGCCGCAAGCCGATCATTCTGGCAGGCTGCCTGATTGCCGCCATCACCTACTTCCCGGTGTTCGGTTTCCTGACCAAGACCGCGAACCCGATGCTGCATGCGGCCCAGCAGACCACTGTGACCGTGACCGCCGACCCGGCTGACTGCTCGTTCCAGTTCAACCCGACCGGCACCGTCAAGTTCACCAACTCCTGCGATATCGCCAAGGCGAAGCTCTACTCGCTGTCGGTGAACTCGGAAACCGTTGATGGCCCGGCGGGCGAACCTGCCACCATCAAGGTTGGTGAAACCGTGATCGCCTCCTTCGACGCCGGCAAGAACGGCGCTGACATCAAGGCGCTGACCACCGCGCAGGAAGAAGCCGACAAGGGCACCGATCAGGCCGCCAAGGATGCTGCGAAAGCCGCACTGGATGCTGCCAAGGGTGTGAAACCTGCCTTTGAAAAGGCTGTGGCTGATGCGTTGACTGCGGCGGGTTATCCGATCGTGGCCACCGACAACACCACGGTTGCCAAGGCCGAAAACGTTCTGGACATCTTCACCGGCCAGAAGATCTCGATCATCCTGATCCTGACCTATCTGATCGTGCTGGTGACGATGGTTTACGGCCCGATCGCCGCCATGCTTGTCGAACTCTACCCGACCCGCATCCGCTACTCCGGCCTGTCGCTGCCTTACCACATCGGCAACGGCTGGTTCGGTGGCCTGCTGCCCGCGACCGCTTTCGCGATCTCGGCTCAGGCTGGCAATATCTACACCGGCCTGTGGTATGCGATCTGCGTTGCCCTGATGACCGTGGTCATCGGTGCGCTCTTTGTGCCGGGTGGCACCCACAAGAAAGACATCTTCGCAGATACCAATGAGTAAGCTGGCTTGAAAATCAGGGCGCGCGGGAAAGCTCGCGCGCCCTTTTCCTTTCCTCGGATCGGATGCGGTTGCGTCCGATGCGACGAAAGGAAAGCCTACCCCCACAGACAGCGGTTGGGCAGGCTCCGGTTAAGAAAGATGCGTGTGACCCGTGAGTGCGATGGCGCGGTCGGCTGGCTGGGCGGGAGCCTTGGTTATCGGCGCGCGCGGCCTTCCCAAAAGCGGGTGATGGCAATGATCGGCACCAGCCAGATCGCATTGGCGACAAGCCCCGCCACCACCGCCTTCGGCAGGCCGGCCTCGGCACCAAAGCCCATGGTCAGGGGGATGATGACGGCGACAAACAGCATCCCCGCCGCCAAGGGCAAGACCGCGCCGGTGACGGCGGCTGTCCGGCGCTGGGTGGCCACCAGACCCACCAACAGAATGATGCGGAACGGATCGGTCAGCGCGGCAGAGATCAGGTCGGCGACGGTTGGCATGGCGGGCTCTTTGGCTGAAAATGCGGTTGTTCAGTCATGGACGCAGGCGCCGCGCATTTCAACCCTTTCGCGGTGGCGCGTGCCATGAGCGACAAGAAACCCCGCATCCTTGTGGTCGAAGACGAAGACAACATCGCCCTCGCGCTGGAATTTCTGATGACCCGCGAAGGCTATGACCATGCCCGCATCGCCGACGGCGCAGTCGCGCTGGCGCGTATCCGTGACATGCATCCTGATCTGGTGCTGCTTGACATCATGCTGCCCGGTGCCTCGGGCTATGAAATCTGTGCGGGTGTGCGGCGGGACCCGTCGCTGAGGGATGTGAAGATCCTGATGATGACGGCGCGCGGCTCGGCCATTGAAAAGCGCAAAGGGCTGGAGATCGGCGCCGATGGCTTCATCACCAAGCCTTTCGAGTTGCGCGATCTGCGGGCCGAGGTGCGGCGGCTCTTGACCCCGATCGGTTGAGGTCAGGCTTGACCCGGCGCGCAAAAGCGCAAAGGTCAGGCGCAGTCTCGCAGATCAGGACGGCGCCGTGATGCATAAAGTCTGGAATGTCATCTCCACCTATTCGCTGTTGTTGCTGACAGGGGCGGCGCTGGCGCTGATCTGGGCCAATCTGGACAAGGACAGCTATCAGACTCTGGTGCATGTCGTGCTGTGGGACCATGCGCCGATCGGTCTTTTGCACGAAGAAGCTGGCGTGGCGACGCGCCAGTTGACGCTGCATTTTCTTGTCAACGATATTTGCATGGCGTTCTTTTTTGCCATTGCCGCCAAAGAGGTCTGGGAAGGCATTGTCCTGCATGACGGCGAGTTGCGCGGGCGCAAGGCGCTGACGCCGCTGATCGCCACGGCGGGGGGCATGATGGGGCCGGCGCTGGTCTATCTGGGGCTGGGCGCGGCGCTGGGGGGCTTTGGCGCCTATGCCCAAGGCTGGGCCATCCCGACGGCGACCGACATTGCCTTTTCCTATTTGGTTGGTCGCATCGTCTTTGGCGCGGGGCATCCGGCCATTCCCTTTCTGCTTTTGCTGGCAATCGCCGATGATGCGGGGGGCATGATCATTCTGGCGCTGTTTTACCCGACGGGCGATGTGCAGCCCGGTTGGCTTTTGCTGTCGCTGGCGGCGGCGGTCGGGGTCTACCTTTTGGCCAACCGACTGCCGATCTGGGCCGACGGCACCGACCCGCGCCGCCCCTATTCCACATGGATGCGGCAGAAGGCGTCGTTCTGGCCCTATGCCTTTGCCGGGGTGCTGTCGTGGTATGGCTTTCACAACGCGGGTATCCACCCCGCACTTGGCCTTTTGCCCATCGTGCCGACCATCCCGCACGCCGATAAGCCCTATGGCTTTTTCGCCGAGGCCGAAGAACATCTGACCGACCTTTTGAACTGGATCGCGCATCGGCTGAAACTTTTTGTCGAGATCATGCTGTTCTTCTTTGGCCTGTTGAACGCGGGGGTGGTGTTTGCGGCCTTTGGCGATCCGACATGGATGGTGTTGGGCGGCCTGATCATCGGCAAGCCGCTGGGGATTTTCCTGATGGGGATGCTGGCCGCGCGGATCTTTGGCTTTGGCCTGCCTGCGGGCATGGGGGCGAAAGATCTTTGGGTGCTGGGCTGCGTTGCGGGTATCGGCTTTACCGTGGCGTTGTTTGTCGCCACCGTCGCCTTCCCGTCAGGTCCGGCACAAGAGGCCGCCAAAATGGGTGCGGTCTTGTCATTCGGGGCCGCGGTCCTTGCTGTTGTCATGGGGCGCTTTCTGCGGGTCACCCGGCGCCTGTCCTGACATCTTGTGACGTTGGGTTTTCTTTTTGCGCTTTTTCTTGGCAAAGCCCGCAATTCCCCCCACATTGATGGCACAAGGACAACCCGCCGGAAGATGCGGGGACAGGGGAGGGAAATGCCATGGGATCATTCGCGTCGCGCGCGGATCTGAAAGCCATCGAGGCTGAAGCCGCTTGGGAAGATCGGGATCTGCCCAAGACAATGCACCAATTTCTGACCCGCACCAAAGAGGCGCATGGCGCCCGGCCGGCGCTCTCCTATCAATTGCTGTCCGCGCCCGGATCAAAGTCTGAAACCCTGACCTGGGCCGATCTTCATGCCCGCGTGACCCAGGCGGCAAACCTGTTTCATTCGCTGGGCGTGGGGGAAACCGATGTGGTGGCCTATGTGATGCCCAACGCGGTTGAAACCGCGGTGACGCTGCTGGGCGGCGCGGTGGCGGGCATTGTCAATCCGATCAACCCGCTGCTGGAGGCAGAGCAGATCTCGGCCATCCTGCGGGAGACGAAGGCCAAGGTGGTGGTGACGGTCAGGGCATTCCCCAAGACCGACCTGCCGCAAAAGGTGGCCGAGGCGGTGAAACATGCGCCATCGGTCAAAACAGTTCTGGAAGTGGACCTGCTAAGGTATCTTGGCGGGGTCAAACGGCTGATCGTGCCGCTGATCCGGCCGAAAAATCCGATCGGCCACAGCGCCAATGTCAAATCCTTCAACACCGAATGTCGCAAGCAACCTGCGGATCGCTTGATCTTCAAGGACAATCCGGTTGACCGCGTGACCGCGTATTTCCACACCGGCGGCACCACGGGGATGCCCAAGGTGGCCCAGCACAAGCTGTCGGGCATGGTCTATAACGGCTGGCTTGGGGCGCGGCTGTTGTTCAAGGCCACCGACACCGTGATCTGTCCCTTGCCGCTGTTCCATGTTTTCGCCGCCTATCCGATCCTGATGTCGATGATCGCAAGCGGTGCGCATGTGGTCTTTCCCACGCCGCAAGGCTATCGGGGCGAAGGGGTGTTCGACAATTTCTGGAAACTGGTTGAGCATTGGAAGGTGACCTATATGGTCACGGTGCCGACAGCGCTTTCCGCCCTGATGCAGCGCCCGGTCAATGCCGATGTCTCGACCTTGCGGGGTGCGTTTTCCGGCTCTGCCCCGCTGCCGATCGAATTGTTCACGCGCTTTGAAAAGGCAACCGGCGTGCAGATCGTCGAAGGGTACGGGCTGACCGAATGCACCTGCCTTGTCTCGGTCAACCCGCCTGAAGGCAACAAGAAGATCGGCTCGGTCGGGCTGCCCTTCCCGCATTGCGAGGTGAAAATCCTGACCAGTGACGGGGCAGGGGGGCTGCGCGATTGCGCGGTGGACGAAATCGGCGAGATTTGCGTCTACAATCCCGGCGTCTTCTCCGGCAATACCTATACCGAGGCTGACAAGAACCGTGACCTGTTCGCGGGTGAAAAGTATCTGCGCACGGGCGATCTGGGGCGGCTGGATGCGGATGGTTATCTGTACATCACCGGCCGCGCCAAAGACCTTATCATCCGGGGCGGCCACAACATTGATCCTGCCATCATCGAGGAGGCGATGATGGGCCATGAGAAGGTGGCCTTTGTCGGCGCCATCGGCCAGCCGGATGCCCATGCGGGCGAACTGCCCTGCGCCTATCTTGAACTGGTCAAGGGCGCGGTGGTGAGCGAGGCTGAGTTGATGGATTATGCCGTGAAGCATATTCACGAAAAAGCCGCCGTGCCGAAACATATCGAGATTCTGGCCGAGCTGCCGAAAACCGCGGTCGGAAAGGTCTTCAAGCCCGACCTGCGGCGCTTGGCGATCTGCCGGGTCTATGATGCGGCCCTTGCCGAGGCCCAATTGCCCGCCCATGTCGCCGAGGTGGCCGAGGATAAAAAGCGCGGACTGGTGGCGCGCATCGCCACCACCGGCCCGGTTGAGGATCAGGCGCTGGCGGAACTTCTGGGGCGGTTCCCGCCGGCTTGGGAACGCATCGGTTAAACCCGTCAAAACCGGCAAAAAATCCGCGGCAGCGCTGTTCAGGCGCTGCATATTTCATTTGCTCTTTTGCGCAGTCCCCGCCCAAAATGCCCGTATTTCAGGACGGAGGATTTTGCATGCTTTCTTGGGTTCGGACCGCCACCTTGGCCGTATCGGCACTGTTGCCGACCGCCGCGCTGGCGGAAAGCCAGTCGGAAATCCTGTTTCAACACAAGCATTGGGAGGTTGAAGTTGTCGGCTTCGACGATGGCACTTTCGCCTGTCTGGCCGAGGTCGATGCCCAGACCGACAGTTTCACCATCTGGCTTTACGCCGACAACACGGTGAAGCTGCAATTCTATTCCACCTCGTGGGAGTTCGGGGACGGCGACACCGCGGATTTGCAGGTGCAGATCGGCAACCGGTCGCCGTGGAACCTCAACGCGGCCGATCTTTACAAGAATTCGATCCTGTTCAACCTGCCGGACAGCGATCAGTCGGTGCGCTTCCTGACCGAGGTTGCGCAGGGCAACCGGCTTTATCTGCGCACTTCGGCGGGGGAGCCGGTGATGGATTATTCGCTGCAAGGCTCCAGTGCGTCGATGGGGGCCTTGGGCGAATGTGGTGACGGGCTGCGGCAGTCGGACGGTAATCCGTTCGATTAGGGCGTGTCAGGTTTCCTCTGGAACAGGCCTTGTCGCAAAGCGCGTTCGCGCCTCTGCGAGAGGCAGCGCCTGTCGGTTCAACTTAACCTGACGCGCTTTAAAGACTGTCGGTGTCCAGCCAGATCGTCACCGGGCCTTGATTGACCAAGGCCACATCCATATCGGCGCCAAAGATGCCGTTGGCGGTCTGGATGCCCTCGGCGGCGATGCGGGCGGTGAAATGTTCATACAGCCGTTTGCCGTCATCAGGGGCGGCGGCGGGGCTGAAACCGGGGCGATTGCCGCGCAAATCGGCGGCAAGGGTGAACTGGCTGACGATCAGTGCCGCCCCACCTGCATCCTTGACCGAAAGGTTCATCTTGCCCGCCTCATCCTTGAAGATGCGCAGTTTGGCGATTTTGGCCGCCAGCTTGTCAGCCTGTGCCTCGGTGTCGCCCTGCATGGCGCAGACAAGGATCATCAGACCTTGGCCGATTTCCCCCACAGTTTGACCCTCGACGGAAACCGAGGCTTGGGTGACCCGTTGCAGGACAGCCCTCACAGCTCATCTCTCCACGGCGGGTTGGCGCCTGCGCGGGCAACGGTCACGGCGGCGGCCTGCACGCCAAGGGCCAGCGCCGCGTCCAGCTCGTCATCCGACAGCGCCGCGAGGCGTGCCTTGGTCAGGGCGCCCGCCTCGTGCAGCGCGCACAGGGCACCGGCGTTAAAGGTATCGCCCGCGCCGACGGTATCGGCGACTGTCACCTTGTGGGCGGCAACAAAGCGGTTCTGCTCTGCGGTGATGGCCCGCGCGCCGGCCGCCCCTTCGGTGATGAAGACCAGCTTCGGCCCTTTGGCCAGAATGGACCGCGCAAGGCGTTCCACATCGCCAGCGCCCATCAGCCAGTGCAAATCCTCATCCGACAGTTTCACGATATCGGCCCGCGCGATCATCCGCTCGATCCGGGCGCGGTATTCTGTCTCTTTTCCGGCGATGAAACCGGGGCGGATATTGGGATCAATCATGGTGACGCGGGTTGCAGCCTCGCGGGCTTGCAGCGCCTCATAGGTGCTGGCGGCGGGGTCGTTGACCAAGGAAATCCCGCCGAAAAACAGGGTGGAAACCGTGGCGGGCAGCTTTGGCAGATCGGTTTCCGCCAGCATCACCCCGGCGGTGCCGACATCGTAAAAGGCATAGGTGGCCTGACCATCGACCAGCTTGACAAAAGCCACTGTCGTCGGCCGGGCAGAGCGCGCCAGAAACTGCGTGTCGACCTTTGAAGCGGTCAGCGTATTGGCCAGAATTTCCCCCAGCATATCGGTCGAGACGCCCGAGAAAAACGCCGAAGGTGCGCCCAGCCGCCCCAGAGCAATCGCCGTGTTGAACACCGCGCCCCCCGCATAGGGGGCAAAGGCCGCCTCGCCGGTGGTGGCGGTGCGCGGTAGCATGTCGATCAGGGCTTCGCCACAACTGAGAATCATCCAGACCTCCTCGGGATTTCGCGGCAGCTTAGCCGATCGAATCATGTTAGCGCAAACATGTCAGGCGAAATAGGGCGCCAGATGGGTCCGCACCCGCGCCAAGGGCGTGTCGCCGTTCATGTCCGGCACAAACCGTTCGCCCGTGATCATCTCATAGGCGTCGATATAGACCTGCGAGGTTTGCGCGATCATTTCGGCCGGAATTTCAGGGATCGGGTCCTTGTAAGGGTCGCAACGCGCGCCCACCCAAGACCGGATCACATCCTTGTCAAAGGACGGCGGACGGCTGCCCGCCTCAAACGCCGCCTGATAGCCCGAGGCGATCCAATAGCGGCTGCTGTCCGGCGTGTGGATTTCATCGGCAATCAGGATATTGCCGCCCGCGTCGGTGCCAAACTCATACTTGGTGTCGACGAGGATCAAGCCGCGCTCGGCCGCCATCTTTTGGCCACGGGCAAACAGCGCCAAGGCTTTTGCCGAAACTTCGTCCCATTGCGCCTTGGTCAAAAGCCCCTGCGCCACAATCTCGGCTTCGGTCAGGGGTTCGTCATGGCCGCCGTCAAAGGCCTTGGAGGTCGGGGTGATGATGGCGGCAGGCAGCGCCTGATTGTCACGCAGGCCATCGGGCAGCGTGTGGCCATACATGGTCCGCGCCCCGGCCTTGTACTGCGTCAGCACCGAGGTGGAGGTGGTTCCGGCCAGATAGCCACGCACCACAACCTCGACCGGCAGGATATTCAGCCGCTTGCCGATCACAACATTGGGGTCAGGATAGGAAATCACATGGTTCGGGCAGATATCGGCGGTGCGGTCGAACCACCAGCGCGCAAGCTGGGTCAGCACCTGCCCCTTGAACGGAATCGCCGCCAGAATACGGTCAAAGGCCGAGATGCGGTCTGAGGAGATCAGGATGCGGCTGCCATCGGGAAGATCATAGCAATCGCGCACTTTGCCGAAATAAGGGTTCGGCAGTTCGGGAATCCGGGCGTGGTCAAGAACGCGCATCAGGGGCCTCCGGCTCGGGGATGGGGCGCTATCGCGCGAGGGGGCGGTGATGTCAACCGCAAGGCGGCGGCGCTGTCAGTTCAGCCAATCGGGCAAGGCGCCGCTGGAGAGGCCAAACGCCTGCGGGTCCGACAAAAAGACGCCCACGCCGATGACCACCGCCGCGGCAAGAACGGCGAAGCCGATCTTCCACCAACTGTAGGGGCGCTCGCCCTGCACCTCGCCAGTTTGGCCGTTGACCAGAAACCGATAGCTTTTGCCCGCGTATTTATAAGCCGCCGTCCAGACCGGCAGCAGCACATGCTTGAAGGTCTCATCCCCATGGCGGGTGTTCACCTGCGTGATGCGTTGCTCATCGCCGCCAATATCACGGCGCACATCGGCTTCGATCACCTGGGCCATCCGGGCGCGGGCCGCCTGGTGCCCATCCGCCAGTGCGACGGTATAGCCTTCGGCCTGAAACCCGGCCAGGAAATCCGGCGCATAGGATTCCAGCGCCGAAAGATCCCAAGGCGTCAGGTCATTGCCCAAGCGTTCTGGCAGGCTGGTTGCGGCCATGACCAGCAGATCGTCGAAATCGCGCGATACCGATCCCGCCGCCGGATACCAGCGGATCTTTCGCACTTGTTCCTGCCGCTGTTCGGCCCGGCCGTTGACGTTCACCGTGACCATCCGCGTCTCGTAATAGGCCTCGCCGCGCTGCCCGGTGTAGGTGCTGGCCGTGGCGGCGTCGAAGGTCCAGAACGGCACATAGATGCCCGCCATGGCACGGCCCTTGCGGGTGTATTCCAAAAGGCCATTCGGGGCGAACCACAGGCTGCCCAGCCATGTGGTCAGCGCCGCGCGCGCCTGCCCCTCGGTCAGCGCAAAGGGCACCACGGCCTGCGGTTTGATATGGCGGCGCAATCCGGTGTCGGCCACGACCGGCGTGGCGCAAAGGGACATTCGCTGGCATGGCTGGCGCCCTGAAACTCCACCACCGCGCCGCAATTCGGGCAGGATGAGGCGCGCACCTCCTCGACCGCATCGGTCGGCAGATCATCGGCCAGCCCCTGCGCCAAAGGGATTTCCCCAAGCACGCGCGCCTTGCGGCGGGGGGTGGCATTGGGGATGTCCTGCCGGTGGCCGCAGTGGTCACAGACCAGTTCGGTTTGCCCCGGCGCAAAGCGCAGATCCGCCCCGCATTGTGCGCAAGAATAGCGATGGGCTTCGGCAACGGCCATGATTTACCCGGCGGGCGGGGGCGGCGGCGGAGTTTGCGCAAAAAGCCGGGCAAGTTCTGTCTCGCCTGCCGCCTTCCAACCGTCCTGCCCCGCCGTCCAGACATGGCTTGTGCGGGTCAGGCGGCCCGATTGCGCCATTGCGGCAAGATCGGCCTCGGCAAATGGCCCCTTGGTTTCGCCGTTCACCGCGATGTGCCAGAGCTTTGCCACAGGCGGGGGGGGAGGTGCTGGCGGCGGGGCGCTGGCCCCCCAAGGCCCCGCGTTCTGCGCCATGGCCGCGCCCATGCCCGCAGCCATCCCCGCCCCCATCATCGCGCCCGCCCCCGAAGCCGGGTTTGCGATGCCCTCAGCGGCATTGAACTGCATGTATTTGTTCAAGTCGCCCGCAATCCCGATCGAGGTGCGCTTGTCCAGCACCTTCTCGACCTCCTCGGGCAGGCTGATGTTTTCGATGTAGAATTCCGGGATCGACAGGCCATAATCGGCAATCTTTGGCCCAATCGCCTGCGTCACGATCCGCCCCAGATCGGCGGTATTGGCCGCCATGTCCAAGGCCGGGATGCCCGATTTGGCCAAGACTTGGCTGACTTCCTGCAAGATCACATTGCGGATCTGAAAGCTGATCTCATCGGCGGTAAACTCGCCATCGGTTCCGACGATCTCGGTCAGGAAACGGCCCGGATCGGAAACCCGCATCGAATAGGTGCCAAATGCGCGCAGCCGCACCGGACCGAATTCGGGATCGCGCGCCATGATCGGGTTCTTGGTGCCCCATTTCTGATCGTTGAAGCGGGTGGTGTTGACGAAATAGACCTCGGATTTGAACGGGCTGTCAAAGCCGTGGTCCCAATGTTGCAAGGTTGTCATGATCGGCATGTTGTTGGTTTCCAGCATGTAAAGGCCGGGGCCGAAGACATCGGCCAACTGTCCTTCATGCACGAAAACCGCGGCCTGCCCTTCGCGTACGGTCAGCTTGGCGCCGTATTTGATCGCTTGGCCCCGCCGTTCGAAGCGCCAGACCATGGTATCGCGGGTGTCATCCAACCAAGAGATGACGTCGATGAATTCGCCTTTGAGAAAATCGAAAACCATGATGAAAACCTTTTCTGGCGGGCGAAAAATCCTGCCCTTGCGCAGCCAACATAACGCCGGTTGCTGCGCGCGTCAGCTACCTTCACCGACCAGTTTTGCCGCCAGATCATAGATGATCGGGCGGGCCTCGGCCTCGGACATGCCGGGGCGCAGCGCGGGGCTGTAAAGGATGCGCAACATGTCTTCGTCCATACGGGTCAAAAGGGCGAATTCCTCGTCATCGTTGAAGATCGAAGGCCGCGCCCGCGGGCTGTCATTGGGCAGGCCAAGCCCTTGCGCCACTTCTTCATGGATGCACGACAGGCGCAAAAGGTCGGGATGCTCGGCACGGACCACGGCAAAGGCCCGGATATAGACGCCGCTTTGGCCGCGCGACTGCGCCAGAACCGCGCAATAGGTGGATTGCGGCATCTGGGTCATGCCCGCCACATCCGAAGCACCCAGACCCGGCATCGCGGCCCGCAATTCAGGCCCAAGCACATGGCGTTCATCTTCGGACACAAGATAGACAATGTAGTTCGGATTGCCATCATCCAGCCGGATCGAATGCCCCGTCACCTGTGCCAGACGCGCCAGGAATGACGCGACGCGCGCGGTGTCGGTTGCGCGCACCTCGGCCGGAACCGAGGCCCCGAACCGCAGCCCGACCCGCACCGGGCCTTCCCAGCGGCGCAGCGTGGTTGGCGTGCCTGCGCTGACCAGCCTGCCGCCACTGCCGGGCTGATATTCATCGCGCAGCGCGATTTGGATGAAGGTTTCTGCCAGCATCCGGTCGGTATAGGGCGTGTCAGCCCCGCCGCCATCGCTGCGCAACAGACCTTGCGACAGCAAGGCTTGCTGAACTTGGGAATAATAGGCGTGAGCGGCGGCACTTTCGGCGCTTGACTGCGGAGGGGCAGGCATGAACGCGCTGGGCGCGCGCGCTACCACCGCTGGCGGCGTTTGCGTGGACGGCACGCAGGCCGCCATCAGCCCTGCGGTCAACCCGATCGTCAGATATGCCAGCCCGCGCGCCATGGGGTCAGACCATGCTGGCAGGTGCAGAAGTCTGCGCCTTGGCGGCAGACAGGGTGTCACGCAACTCTTGTTCCATCTTGACCAGATCCCCTTCGGCGGCCGCGCGGCGCGCCTTGCCCGCATCTGCGATTTGCAGACTTTCTTCGATAGTTGCAATCAGGGATGCATTGGCCCGCTTTACCGCCTCAATGTCAAACACGCCGCGCTCCATCTCAGAACGTACGACGCGATTGGTTTCGCGCAGGTTTTCGGCGTTTGCGGTCAATAGCTCATTCGTCAGGTCATTGGCTTCGCGAATCGCAACGGCGGCCTCGTGAGAGCGTTGAATGGTGACCGCCTGCGCGAGTTGCGTCTCCCACAGGGGCACCGTGTTCACGAGGGTCGAATTGATCTTGGTGATCAGGGATTTGTCGTTTTCCTGCACCAGCCGGATCGAGGGCAGCGATTGCATCGTGACCTGCCGGGTCAGTTTCAGATCATGCACCCGGCGTTCCAGATCGTCGCGGGCGGCTCGCAGATCCCGCAATTGCTGTGCCAGCTTGACCTGATCTTCCGCAGCGGCCTTGGCCAGTTTGGCCTCTTGCGCGGGAATGTCGCGGGCATCAACCTCGGCCAGCTTGGCCTCGCCTGCGGCGATGTAAAGCGCCAACTCATCATAAAAGGTCAGGGTCTTTGCATAAAGGATATCCAGTGATTTGATGTCCTTCAGCAGGCTATGCTCATGACCCAGCAGGGTTTCGGTGATCTTGTCGATCTGCTCCTGCACGTGTTCGAAACGGGCAACGAATTTGGCGAAGGGTGCGGCGCGCCCCACCAGTTTCTCCCACCAGCGCCGCTCGCGCCGGACGTCAAGTTCCGACACGGAAAACCCGCGCAGGGTGGTGACAATGTCGCGCAGGCTATCACCCGCCGGGCCAACATCCTTGTTGCGCACACCTGACAGCATCTCTTGGCTGATAACCTGCAATTCGGCCTGCGCACCCGAGCCGAAAGCAATGATGGACTGGGTGTTGCCCATGTCGATTTCCGCCATGCGTTTTTGGATTGCGGCGGCCTGATCGGGGTTGGCATCGTGAAGCGCCACCAGCGCCGTGCCGGGTTCGGGCAGGACCACGGCGGTGACCTTTTCGATCTCGGCAAGGGTCGAGGCGGCGGCAGACTGAATGGCAGATGTCATGGCAATCTCACTCGGAAAATGGGTCAGGTTTCATATTTCAACCGGTCGCGCAGGACCGAAATTTCAACATCAAGATCGCTGTGGCCATTGGCCAAAAGGGCTTTGGTGCGGGCGGCAAAGGTGGTTTCCAGATCGGTCAGCAGCGCCTCGTAATCGGCCCGCGCCTTGGGGTCGCGGTTCTGGGTGTAAAGATCGGCGAATTTCGCCGTCGCATCCCGTGCGCCTTGCAGGTAGACCGACAGGAACTTGCGCGCGGCCGTCAGATCGCCGGGATCGCTTTCAACGCTGCGAAAAAGGCTGCGTGCGGTTTGGGAAAACTGCGCGACGCGGATCTCCAGGGACCGATCTTCCACCCGCAGGATGGCGTCTTTCATGGCCGCAAGATGCGCTTCGCCAGCCGTGACGGCCCGCGCAATGCGGTCGGTCTGAAACGGGTCCAGCCCCTCGGTGCCCTTGTCATGCAGCGGGTCCAGCCCAAAACTCAGAAGGTGCAGAAACAGGCCCGCAACGCCAAGGGCCGCCGCAAGGGCGGTTTCGGAATGATGGGCAAGGCTGCCCAAGCCCAGCGCCAGCCCCGTCAGCCCTGCGCCAAGGATCTTGCGCGGCAGGGCAGGCCGGCGCGCGATGCTGCGGCTGGAAAAAGCCTCGGCCGCGCGAAGCCCCTCATGGGTCAGCCATGCTCCCGCCAACAAGGAGCCCCCCGCCGCAAGCGAGAGCAAGAGCCGCTGCGCGTTACCTTGAAAGCCGGGGACCACCAGCGCGATGGCGAACAGGCCAAGCAGCACAGCCCGGCGTTGCCCCCAAGGGGGCATGCCCGGCCGCGAGGCGTCCGCGGCCCCGGTGTCGCCGGGTTGGGGAGGGCTGAATTTGCCGCCAAAGCGCCGGGCCATCACAGCCCCCCGCCGAAGGCAACGTAAAGTACAAGGCCAAGCAAGGTGATGAAGAACAAGGGGCGCAGCAGATTTCGCGACATGGTCGGCAGATTCTCCCCTGGCAACCCCTGACCCGCCTGCAACCATGGGCAGGCTTGACGGAGACTATAGGCAAAGGCCTATCGCCCCGCCAGAGCCAACGGCAGGAAACCGCCGGTTTTGCCGCGGAGTTAACCGCGCCGGGGTTTGGGGCCGGGTTTTGGCCCGGGTTTGCTGCCGGGGCGGGGGGGCGCGCGTCGGGCGTCGCCACCCGCGCGGGGGGGCGAGGGCGTGCGCGGTTTGGGGCTGCGCTCCTCGTTGCCTGCGCGCGCGGCGCCGCGGGCCTCGTCGCGGGCGGTGCCAGCGGCGCGCGGTTTGCGGGGCGCGTCCCCATCACGGGAAGAGGGGGCGGGCTTGCGCGCGGCAGGCTTTCCCTCACGTTGGGCGGTCGCCTCGTCCCAGGCCTTGGCCAGCGCTTTGACGGCCTCACCGGGGCGGACGCGGCGCGTTGCGGTGCGGCCTGGCTTGCGGGCGGCCGGATCGGGGGCGTCTTTGCCACCCCCCTCGCCAAGCTGTTCGCGCAGAACTTTCTGCCGCACTTCCTCGACCTCGCCGGGTTTCAATTCTCCCAGGCGGAAGGGGCCGTAACTGACCCGGATCAACCGGTTCACGGTCAGATCAATTGCGGCCATGGCACGGCGGATTTCACGGTTCTTGCCTTCGCGCAGGCCAACGGTCAGCCAGGCATTTGCCCCCTGATGGCGGTCCAGAACCACGGACATCGGCTGGAACTTCTCGCCGTCGATGGTGATGCCCTTGCGCAACGGCTCCAGATCGGGGTCGGTCGGATTGCCGTTCACCCGCACCCGGTATTTGCGCAGCCAGCCGGTGGAGGGCAGTTCCAGCCGCCGCTTCAACTCGCCGTCATTGGTCAGCAGAAGCAACCCTTCAGAATTCAGGTCAAGCCGCCCGACCGACATCACGCGCGGCATGTCTTCCGGCAAATGGTCAAAGACCGTATCACGGCCCTTTTCATCTGATGCCGAAGTCACCAGCCCATCGGGTTTGTAATAAAGCCAGAGCCGCGCAGGTTCCAGTGCGGGCAGGGGGTGGCCCGAAATCGTAATCTTGTCGGCGTCCGTCACGTTCAGCGCGGGCGAGGTGATGGTCTTGCCATTCACGGTGACCTCGCCGGCCTCGATCAGCCGTTCGGCCTCACGCCGCGAGGCGACGCCCCGGCGTGACAGCACCTTGGCGATGCGTTCGCCTTCAGGGCTGGCGGCTTTCGAGCTTGTGTTCTCGGCCATTTGGGGAAACCTTTGCGCGTGAGTGAAACGTCCGGGGGACTTGTCCCCCGGGCCCCCTAGGGTATTTGAGCCAAGATGAAAGAGCAACGTGGGTTCCGGTCCTACATGGAGGTCGCGCTGGAGGAGGCGCGGGCGGCGGGCGCGCGGGGCGAAGTGCCGGTCGGGGCCTGTGTGGTGATGGGCGGGGCGGTGGTGGCGCGGGCCGGGAACCGGACGCGCGAGCTGAGTGATCCAACCGCCCATGCCGAGGTGCTGGCAATAAGGGCGGCCTGTGCGGGGCTGGGGTCTGAACGGCTGGTCGGGGCCGATCTCTATGTGACGCTGGAGCCTTGCCCGATGTGTGCGGCGGCAATTTCGGCGGCCCGGGTGGCGCGGCTTTATTATGGGGCGGCGGACCCGAAATCGGGGGGGGTTGCGGTGGGCGCGCGGGTGTTCAGCCATGCCCAATGCCACCATGTGCCCGAGGTTTATGACGGGATTTCCACCGCTGAGGCGGAGGGATTGCTGAAGGATTTCTTCGCGGCCAAGCGCGGTTAATGCTGGAATTGCAAGAGCAGCCCAACGCCCAACACGATCAACCCCATGCCGACCGCCTGGCGCGGCGTGAGTTTCTGGCCGAAATACAGCCGTGCGACGATTTGGGCGAAGATTACCTCGGCCAAGGCAAGCGTGCGGATATTGGCGGCAGAGGTCAGGGCAAAGCCCAGAAACCAGCACTGCGAGGCGAAGGCGCCGAGAAAGCCAGCCCCAAGCGAGCCGCGCCAATGGGTGAGGCTGGCGGCCAGGGCCTTGCGGTCAAAAAGCCCCATCCAGATGAGCAAGGTCCCGGTCTGGAGCATCAAGGACAAGACCAGCGTGGCGGTAGCGCGGATGAGCGTGCCGCCGCCCTCCAGTCCCGTTACGCCGCCGCGAAAGCCGATGGCCGACAGGCCAAAAAGCGCCGCCGCGGCAAGCCCGGTCAGCGCGGGGCCGGGGGTCAGCCAGTCGCGTGGATCGCGCGCCGGTTTGACCGACATCACCAGAACGCCTGATGTTGCAATGGCAATGGCGCCCAGTGCGGGCCAGCTCAGGGGATCACGCAGCAGCACCGCTGCGCCCAAGGCGACAAGGACGGGTTCGGTCTTGAGCCAAGCGGTTGTTACCGAAAAGCTTTGACTTTTCATGGTGACCAGCATCAGCGCCGTCGCCCCGATCTGCGCCATGGCCCCCATGCCGGTATAGGCCAAACTGCGCGGGGTGAGACTTGGCAGCGCCTCTCCGGTGGTTCCCATGACAAGCGCCAGAAAGACCACAGCAAAGGGCAGGCCAAAGAGGAAACGCACCTGTGTTGCCCCGACCGTGCCGATGGTGGCGGTCAGGCTGGCTTGGGCGGCGTTGCGTGCCGTCTGGGTCGCGGCGGCAATCAGCGCCACCAGCGCCCAAAGTGGCATCAGCGGTTGGCCCGGATCAACCGGCCCAGACGTTTCATGCCTTCGTCGATCTGGGCCTCATTGGCGCAAGAGAAGGACAGGCGCAGCGTGTTGCCGTTCGATCCATCGGCATAAAAGGCCCGGCCCGGCACGAAGGCGACGCGTTCCGTTTTCAGCGATTGGGCGAGAAGATCGGCGCCGTCCATGCCCTTTGGCAGGGTGACCCAGACGAACATCCCGCCCTCGGGTTTGGTCCATTCGACGCCTTCGGGCATTTCCCGCGCCAAAGCGGCCAAAAGATGATCGCGCCGCGCCATGTAGGTCGCGCGCAGCTTGGCGACATGCGGTTCGAACATGGTCGAGGCGACCTTGTGGGTCACGATCTGGTTGATGGTCGAGGAATGCAGATCGGCGGCCTGTTTCATCAACACAAGCCGGCTGATGATGTCAGGTGCGGCACAAATCCAGCCGACGCGCAGGCCGGGGGCAAGCGATTTCGAGAAGGACCCGCAATAGAGCGTCCGGCAGTTTTCAATCGACCCCTTGCGCGCGATTTCCAGCGCAAGGATCGGCGGAATCGGCGCGCCGTCAAAGCGCAGGGTCTGATAGGCGGCGTCTTCGATGATGGCGATATCCATCTCATCGGCCAGATCAATCACCGCTTCGCGGGCCGCGCGGTCCAGCGTTTCGCCGGTGGGATTGGCGAAATCGACTGACAGGTAGGCGAATTTCACACGCCCCCCGGCCGCCTCTGCCGTGGCGGTGAAATCGGCGGCAGAGCGATTGCCCTTGGGGTCCAGCCGATCATAGGCGGGTTCATAGGCGTTAAAGGCACCCAGCGCGCCCAGATAGGTGGGCCAACCGACCAATGCGGTGTCTTTCGGCGACAGCATCAGCTTGCCCAGATAATCCAGTGCCTGCTGCGAACCCGAGGTGATGAGGATGTTTTCGGCCCCGCAGGGAATGCCGATCTTGCCCATCTCGCCCGCGATCCAGTCCCGCAGCGGCTTGTAGCCTTCAGACACCGAATATTGCAGCGCCGCACTGGCCTGCGTGGTCAGCGCGTCGGAAAAGGCGTCCTTGAAGGCTTCGGCCGGGAAAAGGGCGGGGTCGGGAATGCCACCGGCAAAGGAAATGATGTCGGGCTGGTCAAGCAGCTTCAAAAGCTCACGGATTTCCGAGGCCTTCATCCGGCTTGACCGGGTTGCCAGCACATTGTTCCAGTCCATCAGAATCCCCTCCGCCATTCGGGCGGAAACCTGCGAGGTTCTGGGCGTTAAGTCAATATTGGTGACCTAACCCGCGATGAGCGCGTCAAACCCGGCGGCCGTGGCGAAATCCACCTCGGACAGCCCGCCGATTTCATGGGTGGTATAGGTCAGGCGGCAATAGCCCCAGCCAAAGGCGATATCGGGGTGGTGGCCGGTTTTCTCGGCATACCAGACGGCCAGATTGGCCAGTTGGGCGGCTTTGGCAAAGCCCTTGAAGGCAAAGGCGCGGGTGATTTGGGTGGCGGCCCCGTCCCGCCGCCAGTCGGGGTGCAGGCCCGTCATGGCGCGCTGGCAAGCGTCGGCGGGCAGGCGCGGCGTCGCGGTGGAACAGGGCAGGCAGATGGTATCGCTCATGGGTCAGGCGCTTTTCTGTTTCGGGGGATATTTTGGGGCATGCAGGCCCATGGCCCGCGCGGTTGCCACATCGGCCAGAAGATCGCGGTGGGCCGCGTCAAACAGATCGTCCAGCCGGTCCAGCACGAAATAGACCGGCTGGTGAATGTCGATCCGGTAGGGCGTGCGCAGAATGTCGATCACATCAAAGGGGCGGCGTTCGGGCTGGCCATCCCCCATCCCCACCGACCACAGCAGTTCGGTGGGCGAGGAGGCAAGGCCCGAGCCAAGCGCCTTGATCTCGCCCGCCTCAACGGTCAGCCCGAACTCGATGGTGAACCAGTAAAGCCTTATCAGCCACGCATAATCGTCTTTGGTTGCCCGCAGGCCCGCCGCTCCGATGGCTTGGGAAAACCCGGCAAACCGCGGGTCGGTCAACAAGGGCGTATGGCCGAACACCTCGTGGAAGATGTCGGGTTCTTCGATATAGTCGAAATCCTTCCGCGATCGGATGAAACTGGCCGCTGGAAAACAGCGGTCGGCCAGCATCGCAAAGAACCGCCCGAATGAGATCAGGGCCGGAACCGGTTCCACCCGCCAGCCGGTCAACTCGCGCAGGCGATCCGAAATGTCAGGGCATTGCGGCACGCGGGTTTTCGGCATGTCCAAAAGCGCCAGCCCGTCCAGATAGGGCCGCGCCGCCAGTCGCTGCACATTCGGCCATTGCCGCGCGATCAGGTCGCGCCAGACGGCATCCTCGTCGGGCGTATAGGCGATAAAGCCATTGGCGTCGGGGATTTTGGCGGTGTAGCTGGTGGGCATCTGGTCCTCCGCAGGGTCTGAGATCAGAATTCTGTGCTACGGCGGAAAAGTCTGTTTCTATCTTACATGATTTCGGGGAAGATTTGGAAAACAAAACCTGTAATCGGCTGATTTGTGAAAAACCTCACCTCCATTGCTCTTGATGAGGCTGACTGCCGCATCCTTGCCGCCTTGCAGCGCGACAGCACGCTGTCAATGCAGGATCTGGCCGAGAAGGCGGCATGTCGGCCTCGCCCTGCTGGCGGCGGGTCAAGGCCCTGCGCGATCTGGGGGTGATCCGGGGCGAGGTGGCGCTGGTGGACCGCAAACGCGTGGATATGGGCACGATGGCCTATTTGCACCTGTCACTGGTCGATCATGCCGAGGCGACGATCCGGCGGCTGGAAGACTTTGTGCAGCGCCATGACCGGGTGGTGGAATGTGCCACGATCACCGGCTCGGATGACTATGTGCTGAAGGTTCTGGCGCGTGATCCCGAAGATCTGGAACGCTTCCTGATGCGCGAACTTCTGGCGCTGGGCGTCGTGCGGTCGTCCACCACGCATTTCGTCCTGCGCCAGACCAAATATTCAACGGCCGTCCCCTTGGAGTGACCCCATGCGCAGCATCAAGACCATCCATGTCATCTCCGCCCATGCCGAGGGCGAGGTGGGCGATGTGATCGTCGGCGGGGTGGCACCGCCGCCTGGCGAAACGGTGTGGGACCAAAGCCGCTTCATCGCCCGCGATGGCACCTTGCGCAATTTCGTGCTGAACGAACCACGTGGCGGGGTGTTTCGGCATGTGAACCTGTTGGTGCCGCCAAAGCACCCCTTGGCACAGGCCGCCTTCATCATCATGGAACCTGAGGACACGCCGCCGATGTCGGGGTCAAACTCGATTTGCGTTTCCACCGTGCTTCTGGACGGCGGGATTATCCCCATGGTGGAACCCGTCACCGAATTCATCCTTGAAGCCCCGGGCGGGTTGGTGAAGGTCCGGGCCGAATGTGCCAACGGCAAGGCCGAGCGGATCTTCGTGCAGAACCTGCCCAGCTTCGCGCAAAACCTATCGGTGCCCTTGGAGGTCGAGGGCTTGGGCACCCTCACCGTCGATACCGCCTTTGGCGGCGACAGTTTCGTGATGGTCGATGCCCGCGCCTTGGGCTTTGCCCTGACGCCCGATGAGGCGCATGATATCGCTGTCCTTGGCGCCCGGATCACCAAGGCTGGAACCGAGGCTTTGGGCTTTCATCACCCCACAAACCCCGATTGGCGGCATTTCTCCTTCTGTCTTTTCGCAGGCGAGGTGACGCGGCAGGGCCATGAGCTGACCGCCGGCTCCGCCGTGGCAATCCAGCCCGGCAAGGTGGATCGTTCACCTACGGGCACGGCCCTGTCGGCGCGGATGGCGGTCTTGCACGCGCGTGGCCAGATGGGGCTAGGGGATCGGCTGACCACCCGCTCCCTGATCGGCTCCACCTTTGCGGGACGCATCCTTGGCACGACAACCGTGGGCGATATTCCCGCCATCCAGCCCGAAATCTCGGGCCGCGGCTGGATCACCGGCATCCATCAGCACATGCTGGATCCGTCCGATCCCTGGCCCACAGGTTATCGCCTGTCCGACACCTGGGGCGCGCGCGGCTGATCCCAAAGCCCGCCGCCAAAGGTCTTGCGCCTTGCGAAATACTCTCAGGGGGTGAGCGCGACCGCGCGAGGGGGCAGAATGCCCCCTGCTCGGCTTACCCCTTGCGCACCGTTTCAATCATCAAGGCCACGTTGTCAGGGTTCGCATCCGGCGTGATCCCGTGGCCAAGGTTGAAGATATGCGGTCCGCCCTTGAAGGCATCGACCACCCGGCGCGTGGCCTCGACCAGCGCCTGCCCGCCCGTCACCATATGCTCGGGCGCAAGATTGCCCTGCACGCAGCCCGACACCTGCACATGTTCCGCGGCCCATTCCGGGCTGACCGAATTGTCGATGGCAACACAATCGGCCCCCGTGGCCTTGGCAAAGCCGATATAGCCCGCCCCCGCCTCCCGCGGGAAGGCGATGACCGGCAGGCCGGGGTGGCGGGCCTTCAGTTCCGAGATGATCCGGGCCGCGGGGGCCACGGCAAAATCAACGAAGTCCTGCCCTTTCAGGCTTCCGGCCCAGGAATCGAACAGCTTCACCACTTCGGCCCCGGCTTTGACCTGTTCGGACAGGTAATCAATCGTCGCCTCGGTGATGATGTCGATCAGCGCGGCAAAGGTCGCCCGGTCGGCGGCTTTCAGCGCATGGGCCGGGCCTTGATCCTTGGTGCCGCGCCCGGCGATCATATAGGTTGCCACCGTCCACGGCGCACCGGCAAAGCCGATGAGGGTGGTTTCTTTCGGCAATTCGCGCGCCAGAATCCGCACCGTCTGATAAATCGGCGCCAGCGTCTCGTGGATCAACTCCTTGGGTTTCAGCGCCTTCACGCCCGCCATCGTGGTGATGGTCGAGAGCCGCGGCCCCTCGCCGGTTTCAAACCACAGATCGGCGCCCAAAGCCTGCGGCAACAGCAGGATATCGGCAAAGAGGATGGCCGCATCAAAGCCATAGCGACGAATGGGTTGCAGCGTCACCTCGGCAGCAAGGTCCGAGTTGTAGCACAGAGACAGGAAATCCCCGGCCTCGGCCCGCGTCGCCCGATATTCCGGCAGATAGCGCCCGGCCTGCCGCATCATCCAGATTGGCGGGGTAGGCAGGGTTTCCCCGGCAAGGGCGCGCAGCATCAGCTTGGTCATCGTCGTCTCCATCGTTGACCCTGCCTTGCCTGCCTGCGACCGCGTGTCAAGAAGCCTGCGGTTGAAAGCCGCATCTCAGCCGGGTAAGTCTGGCCCATGACACAGGATCTGCCAAACCCCGCCCGCCCCCTCAAGATCGGCACCCGAGGCTCGCCCCTGGCTCTGGCGCAAGCCCATGAGACGCGCGACCGCTTGGCTGCGGCGTTTTCCTTGGCCCCCGAGGCGTTCGAGATCGTGGTCATCAAGGTGACGGGCGACCAGATTCTGGATCGTGCGCTGAAAGACATCGGCGGCAAGGGGCTTTTCACGCGCGAGATCGAGGAGGCGCTTCTGGCGGGCGAAATCGACATCGCCGTGCATTCGATGAAGGACATGCCGACGCTCCAGCCCGAGGGGTTGATCCTTGATTGCCATCTGCCGCGTGAAGATGTGCGCGATGCTTTCGTCTCGCCCAGCGTGGCGCGGTTGGTGGATCTGCCGCAGGGCGCGGTGGTCGGTTCCTCGTCTTTGCGGCGGCGGGCGCAACTCGCGCATCGCCGTCCCGACCTGCAACTGGTCGAGTTCCGGGGCAATGTGCAGACCCGGATGAAAAAACTGGCGGATGGCGTCGCGGTGGCGACCTTCCTTGCCATGGCGGGGTTGAAGCGTCTGGGGTTGGCCGATGTGGCACGGTCGGCCATTGATCCTGAAGAAATGCTTCCGGCGGTGGCGCAGGGCGCCATCGGCATCGAGCGGCGGGCGGCGGACACCCGCGTGCAGGCGATGCTGGCCGCGATCCATGACCGCGACACGGGCCTCAGACTTGCGGCCGAGCGTGCCTTCCTTTTGCGGCTGGACGGGTCTTGCCAGACCCCGATCGCGGGGCTGGCCCTTCTGAAAGGCGACAGTCTTTGGTTGCGCGGCGAGGTGCTGCGGCCTGACGGCACGCAGGTCATCACGGGCGAGCGCCGCGGGCTGGCTTCCGATGGGGCTGCCATGGGCACCGACCTTGCGGCAGAACTGCTGACCCGCGCCGGGCCGGGCTTTTTCGCCTGACGCTCAGGCGCGGCGCGGCTTCAGTCCGGGATGATCTTGCCGGGGTTCATGCGGTTGCCCGGGTCGAGCGCCTGTTTCACCGCCCGCATCACCTGCAACGCGACCGGGTCCTTGCGCCGCTTCATCGAGGCCTTTTTTGACAGGCCCACCCCGTGTTCGGCACTGAAAGAGCCGCCCAAGGCCTGCACCGCATCCTCAACCGCTTCGACCACCGCATCTGACAGGGCAGGGTCGTCGCGCGTCGGGAAGACGGTGAAATGGATGTTGCCATCGCCCAAATGGGCAATCGCCAGGGTTTCGGCCCCGGCATCATAGCCGGGCAGGCGGGCATGGATGCGGTCCAGAAAGACGGCCACCTTGTCCAGCGGCAGGCAGATGTCGGTATCAATCGTCGGCTGGCGCGCGACGGTGATTTCCGCCGCCAATTCCCGGCGCTGCCACATGGCGCGGCGTTGCGCCTCGGTCTGGGCGATCTCGGCATCCAAGACCGCGCCCTCCTCCATCAGGGTCGCCAGCGTGTCTTGCAACAGCCGCGTCAACGGCACCTCGCCCGCATCATCGGCCAGCGCATCGCGGGGCGCGGTGGCGGCAATTTCGACAAGGATGTTCGTGTCATAACGCGCGCCACCAAAGGGCAGCGCCACATCGGGCCGCGCCTCGGAGAGCCGGGTCATATAGCTGTGCGACATGTATTCAAACGCCTCGACCAGCCCGCCTGTCGCCTCGCGCAGCCGGTTCAGCAGCACCAAGGCATCGGGCAGGCTGCGGGCGGCAAGGGTCGCCGTGGCATAGGCGCGCGGGCGGGGGACAAGTTTCATCACCGCGGCCGTGATGACGCCAAGCGTGCCTTCGGCCCCGATGAACATCTGTTTCAGGTCATAGCCCGAGTTGTCCTTGTGAAGTTCCGACATCAGGTTCAGCACCCGGCCATCGGCCAGAACCACCTCCAGCCCCAGACACAAAGACCGGGTGGAGCCATAGCGCAAGACGTTCGAGCCACCCGCATTGGTCGAAAGCACCCCGCCGATCATCGCCGAGCCGCGCGCGCCGAACCACAGCGGGAAATAGAGATCCGCCGCCTCGGCCGCCTCGTGCAAGCGGTCCAACACCACGCCCGCCTCGACAATCGCAATCCGGGCATCGGGGCGAAGCTCGCGGATGCGGTTCAGCCGTTCGACCGACAGCATCAGCCCGCCATCGGTGTAAGCCCCGCCGACAAGGCCGGTCAGCCCCGATACCGGCACCACCGGCACGCCATGTCGGGCGGCGATGCGCAAGACTTCGGCCACCTGTGCCGTGTCGGCAGGCCGGGCCACGGCGCAGGGATTTGACGGGTAGTGCTGCGTCCATTCGTGGCGGTATTTCGCCAGATCATCGCCCGTCAGCACATGTGCGGGGCCAAGGGCGGCGGACAGGTCGGCAAGCAGGGTCATTCTGGGCCATCCGGGTTGTTCCGGGCGTATTGATCGGCCAATCCCCGCCTGTCTTCAAGGGGGGGCTGCGGCCAGAAACGCCTGAACGGCGGGGCCAAGATCGGCCACGATGCGGGCCACCCCTTCGGCATTGGGATGAATGGCATCTGCCTGCATGAAGGCTTGCAGGGCGGCGGGGTCGGATTTGCCTGCCGCAAGCCCCTGAAAGAAGAACGGATAAAGGGTTGCGCCATATTCGGCGGCAAGTTCGGGATAAATCGCGTCGAAGGCGGACTTATAGTCCGCGCCATAGTTCCCCGGTGCCTGCATGCCCACCAGCAAGACCGGCAGCCCCTTGGCCTTGGCGCCTGCCAAGATCGCTGCCAGATTGCTGCGTGCCTCCTCGGGGGGCAATCCGCGCAGCATGTCATTGCCACCGAGCGTCACCAGCAGCGCATCCACATCCGGCGTCAGCGACCAGTCCAGCCGCGACAAGCCCCCCGCCGTGGTGTCGCCCGACACCCCGGCATTGATCACCGCCACGTCGGTTCCATGGGCGGTCAGCCAGCCCTGCAACTGCGGAACCAAGCCTTGATCCGGTGGCAGGCCGTAGCCTGCCGTCAGGCTGTCGCCCAGCGCCAGCAGCGTCACCGGCTCGGCAAAGGCCGGAAAAATCGTGAAAATCAGCAAGGCCGCGGCATTGCGGAAGCGGCGGGCCACTGCATATGTGAAGGCGGGCAATTGCAGGTGGATCATGTCGAATACCGTTCTGGCGCTTTCGGATGTGGGGCTGACCCTGCAAGGCAATGCAGGTCCTGTCGAGATACTTAAGGGCATTTCGCTGAATGTGAAGCAGGGCGAGAGTGTCGGTCTGGTCGGGCCTTCGGGGTCGGGGAAATCCTCACTTCTGATGCTGATGGGCGGGTTGGAACGGGCCAGCGCAGGCCAGATTGCCGTCTTGGGGCAGGATCTGACGGCGATGGACGAAGACGGTCTGGCCCGCTTTCGCCGGGGTCGCATGGGGGTGGTATTCCAAAGCTTTCACCTGATTCCGACACTGACGGCTTTGGAAAACGTGGCCCTGCCGATGGAAATCGCGGGGTTGCCCGATGCGTTCCCCCGCGCCGAGGCAGAACTTGCCGCCGTGGGGCTGGCGGCGCGGATGCAGCATTACCCGGCGCAAATGTCGGGAGGGGAACAACAGCGCGTGGCCTTGGCCCGTGCTGTCGCCCCGCGCCCGGCGATCCTTTTGGCGGATGAGCCGACGGGCAATCTTGATAGCGCCAATGGGGCCGCGATCATGGAGTTGATCTTTGCCCTGCGCGACCGTCACGGCGCGACACTGGTGCTTGTCACCCATGCGCCGGAACTGGCGGCGCGCTGTGACCGGGTGGTGCGGCTGGCTGATGGCCGTCTTGACGGGGCAGCGGCATGAGCGTGGCATGGGCCATTGCCCGACGTGAATTGCGCGGGGGCTTGCGCGGGTTTTGGGTGTTCTTGGCCTGTCTTTCGCTTGGGGTCGCCGCCATTGCCGGGGTGGGCATGGTGCGCGCGGCGATTCAGGCGGGGCTGGCTGAACAGGGCGCGGTGCTGCTGGGGGGCGATGCGCAGGTGGAGTTCACCTATCGCTTCGCCAGCGCCGAGGAACGCGCCTACCTCAATGGGATCGCGGACAAAGTGTCAGAGATTGCCGATTTCCGCTCCATGGCCGTGGCCGGAGAGGCGCGCGTGCTGACGCAGGTGAAGGCGGTGGATGGCGCCTATCCCTTGGTGGGGCAAGTGCAGTTGGAGGGCGGTATCGGGCTGGATCAGGCCTTGGCGGATCAGGGCGCGGTGATGGACCCGGTTCTGGCCGGCCAGATGGGTCTGGCCCCCGGCGACCGTTTCACGCTTGGCCGCGCTGAATTCACCCTGCGGGCGCTCTTGCGGCGCGAACCTGACAGTGCGACGGGCGGTTTTGCCCTTGCCCCCCGCACGCTGGTGCGGCTGTCTGATCTGGCCAGCTCGGGCCTTCTTGAAACCGGCACGCTGTATGACAGCGCCTATCGGCTGGATTTGCCGCAAGGGGCCGATCTGGAGGCGTTGGAAAAGGCCACAAAGGCGGCCCTGCCGGATTCCGGCCTGCGTTGGACAGACAGCCGCCGCGCGGCGCCGGGGGTGGAGCAATTCGTAGAACGGATTGGTGCGTTTCTGATCCTTGTCGGGCTGGCCGGGCTTGCGGTGGGCGGGGTTGGCGTGGCCTCGGCCGTGCGCGCCTATCTGGAGGCCAAGATTGCCACCATCGCCACCCTGCGCACGCTGGGGGCCAGTGGCGGGCTGATCTTTGCCGCGTATCTTTTGCAAATCGCCGTGCTGGTGGGCCTTGGCGTGGCGCTGGGGCTGGCCTTGGGCATCGGGCTGCCCTTGGCCCTGTCGGATGTGATCGAGGCCGCGCTGCCCTTCCCCGCCGATATCACCCTTTCCATGCGCCCGCTGGCCGAGGCCGCGTTCTACGGTGTGGTGTCAGCCTTCCTTTTCGCGCTGTGGCCCTTGGCGCAGACCGAACGGGTCCGCGCTGCGGCGCTTTATCGGGGGGGCACCGCCGGGCAATGGCCGCGCAAACGTTTCATGGGGGCAACAGCCGCTCTTGCCGCGCTGCTGGTTGGCGGTGCGGTGATGTTTTCCGGCGTGCCGTCGCTGGCCTTGGGGACGGCGGGCGGCGTGGTCGGGGCGCTGTGCCTGCTGTCGTTATCGGCCTATGGCTTGGCACGGGCGGCCCGCCGTCTGGCACGGTCGCGGCTGATGCGGGGGCGGGCGGGTTTGCGTCTGGCGCTGGCTGCGGTCGGGGCGCCGCGGTCGGAAACCCTTCAGGTGGTCATGGCGCTTGGTCTTGGGCTGTCCGTCCTTGCTGCCGTGGGGCAGATCGACAGCAACCTGCGCAGCGCCATCGCGCGCGATTTGCCGCAAAAGGCGCCCTCGTTCTTTTTCGTCGATATCCAGCCCGACCAGATCGACCCCTTCCTTGCCGCCGTCACAGCCGACACCGCCGTGACCGAGGTGGAAAGCGCGCCGATGATGCGCGGCGTGGTGGCGCGGATCAATGGCGAGGAGGCGATGAAGGTCGCGGGCAATCACTGGGTGGTGCGGGGGGATCGGGGCATCACCTATGCCGACGCCATGCCGGCGGGCACCAAGGTTACGGCCGGTCAATGGTGGCCCGTGGGGTATGATGGCCCGCCGCAGGTGTCTTTCGCCGCGAAAGAGGCCGAGGAGATGGGGCTGAAACTGGGCGACAAGATCACCGTCAACGTCCTTGGTCGCGACATTGAGGCGGACATCACCAGCTTTCGCGAGGTTGATTTTTCCACCGGGGGCATGGGGTTCGTGCTGACCCTGAACAAGGCCGCCATCGCGGGGGCGCCGCATAGCCATATTGCCACCGTCTATGCCGGGGCCGAAGACGAGGCGGCGCTGTTGCGCCATCTGGCATCGGCCTTCCCGAATGTCACCGCCATCGGCGTCAAGGCCGCCATTGGCCGCGTGACCGAGGCGCTGACGGCAATTGCCGAGGCCACCACACTGGCCGCGCTGGCCACATTGGTGACCGGCTTTGTCGTGCTGATCGGGGCGGCGGCGGCGGGGGAACGCGCGCGGGTCTATGAGGCGGCTGTCTTGAAGGTCATCGGCGCGGACCGGGGGCGGATATTGGCCAGTTTTGCGTTGCGCTCGGTTCTGATGGGGGCCGCCGCCGGGGGCGTGGCGGTTCTGGCCGGGGCGGCCGCGGGCTGGGCGGTGCTGCGCCTTGTGATGGACAGCCCCTATGCCTTTGACGCCACCTCGGCGGTGCTGATCGTGGCGGGCGGGGTTCTGGCGACGCTGCTGGCTGGGCTGGCCTTTGTCTGGCGGCCCTTGGCGGCGCGCCCTGCCGGAATTCTGCGGTCGCAGGAATAGATCACGCTGCCATTGCCGCGGCCTCGACCCACCAGCCGGGATGCGCACCCCGGATGGCGCGGGCGGCGGCGGCGGCACTCAGGGGGTCGGCGAACAGACCGAAACAGGTGGCCCCCGACCCCGACATCCGCGCCAGATGGCAACCGGGCTGCGCCCCAAGGGCGGACTTGACCGTGCCGATCACCGGTTCTGCGGCCAGCGCCGGGGCCTCCAGATCGTTGCGCTGCATCATCAGGAAGGCGGCAAGTTCCGGCAGGGATTTCAGCCGGGGAAGCTCGGTGGGCAGCGGCGGATTGTCCTTGCGGGGCAGAGCTTTGAAAATCGTGGGGGTCGCGACATGAACGCGTGGATTGACCAGCACCAGATGGGCGGGCGGCAAGGGCTGGGGCAGGGGGGACACCACCTCGCCCACGCCGCGCATCCTTGCGGGATGGCCCGCAAGACAGACTGGCACATCCGCGCCAAGCCGCAGCACCGCGCCCGCATCCGGCAGGCCAAGGCGCCACAGCTTTGCCAGCGCGACCAGCGTTGCCGCCGCATCCGCCGAGCCGCCGCCAATGCCCGAGGCGACCGGCAGGCGTTTGTCCAAGGTGATCGCGGCGCCTTGGGGGCCGCCAAAGGCGCGGGCGGCGCGCAACACCAGATTGTCGTCATCCGCCGCCAGCCCGGCCGCTTCCGGTCCGGCAAGGGTCAGCGATACCGTTTCGGCGGGTGTGCAGGTGATCCGGTCGCCCAGATCGGCAAAGACCACCAGACTGTCCAAGAGATGATAGCCATCCCCGCGCTGCCCGGTGACATGCAGGCACAGGTTGATCTTGGCGCGGGCGATCTCGGAAACGGTCACGGGCGCCGTCACGGGGTGGCCTTGGCCTCAACCGGGGCGAGGGGCTTTGCCCCCTCCTCGGCCAGAACGGCATCCAGACCCTTTTCCAGCTTGGCGCGGATGCGCGCGGCGTCTTTTTCCTCGGGCCCATAGGACAGCGCCCGATGCCATTGGAATTCCGCCTCACGGGTGCGGCCCACGGCCCAATAGATATCGCCCAGATGGTCGGTGACGATGGGATCAACCGGCTCCAGAAGCGAGGCTTGCTCCATCGGTTCCACCGCCTCGGCATAGCGGCCCAGCCGGTAATAGGCCCAGGCCAGACTGTCGATGATATAGCCCGACCCCGGTTCGCGGGCGACGGCGCGTTCGATCATGCCAAGGGCTTCGTCCAGATTTTCACCCCGGTCGACATAGCTGTAGCCAAGGTAATTCAGCACCTGCGGCTGTTCGGGGTTCAGCCGCAGCGCCTCCTCCAGATCGGTCACGGTGGCCTCAAAATCGCCCAGCCGCTCGGCGCAGATGCCCCGGCTGAAATAGAGCGGCCAGTTCTCGGCCGCGGGTTCCGTCAACAGGCCAATCGCCAGATCATAGGATTTGCGGGCCTCGGCAAAGCGTTCGTCGCGGCGATAGGCGTCGGCCAGCGCCACCTGTGCGACCAGAAGATCGGGCTTGGCGCGGGCCAAGCCTTGCAGGATTTCCAAGGACGCCTCTTTGCGGCCGGCTGCATAGTTTGCCTCGGCCCTGCCGATTTCTGCGACATGGAATGACGGGCTTTCCGCGGGGATGGTTGCGTAGACCGCGATTGCCAATTCGTGCTGGCCTTGTTCCTCCAGCAATCCCGCAACCAGAAGGGCGGTGTCTTGCTGCCCCGGGCGCAGCGCCTGCGCGCCGCGGGCATAGATCAGGGTCTGGGTTGCGCCACCTTCCTGACCCAGCGCCATGGCAAGGGTGTAGAACACCTCGGCCATGCCGTCTTTCGCGGAAGTGACCACATCAAACGGCACCGGCTCTCCGGCTGCAAGGCGGCGGCGCAGATCGGCAAGTTCGGGGTCCGGGTCACCGGTGAAACTGGCGTCCAGAAGCGCCAATGCCTCGGGGTTGCGCTCCAGTTGTGACAGCACGCGGGCATGGGCCAGAATGCCGCGCCGCATCTGTTGCAGGATGCTGGCCTTCTTGTCGGCAAAGATCGCATGCGATCCTTCGAAGTCACCGGCCGAGGCCAGCGCCAGCGCCTTGTGATACAGGCCAAAGGCCGCCATTTCCGGGCTGCTGACCAAGGTATCGAAACTTGCCGTTGCCTCCGACATCCGGCCAAGACCAACCTGCGCCCAAGCCGTGACAAGCGTATCAAGCAGCGCGCCCTTTTTCACGCCATCGGCACTGCGCGCGATCACCGTGGCATAGTCTTCGGCGATCAACCCGTCGATCAGACCTGCCAGATAGCCGATCTGGCTCTCCACGCCCTGTTCGGCCAGCGCGCGGGCCATGGCGGCGGCGGGGGTGAATTCGCCCAGACCGATGTTCGACAGGATCGCCCCTTCCAAAAGGTCAGGATTGCCCGGATCGGTCAAAAGCGCGCGGGCATACCAGTCGGCCGCAGCGGCATAATCGGCATGGCTGGTGGCAACGCGCGCGGCAAGAAAGGCCCCCGAATCGATGGGGCCTTCAGCCACTTTGGTCTCGGCTGTGACAGGTTTGGTTTCCGGCGCGGTTTCCTCTGCCCCGACAGGCAGGGCCAATCCCATGCCAAGTGCCAGCGCAACCGCCCAGCGGGCAGCACCAAACGGGTGGCGGGGCTTTGGAAGGACGGCGGGGGACGGCATCGGCAGGCTCCTCCTGAGACTTGAGGAATAGCTAGTCAGAGCCGGGACCAAACGCAATGCGGGCCAGGGAGAGTTTCCCCGGCCCGCATGAATTTCTGGTGATTTTCCGATCACATGTTCGGGTAGTTCGGCCCGCCCCCGCCCATCGGCGTGGTCCAGGTGATGTTCTGCGACGGATCCTTGATGTCGCAGGTCTTGCAATGCACGCAGTTCTGGAAGTTGATCTGGAAGCGCGGCTCTTTGCCTTCCTCCGCGATCACCTCGTAAACGCCTGCCGGGCAATAGCGCTGCGCGGGTTCGGCATATTCGGCCAAGTTGACCGAAATCGGGATCGAAGGATCCTTCAGCTTCAGATGCGCAGGCTGGTTTTCATCATGGTTGGTGAAGGAAAACGCCACGTTGGTCAGGCGGTCAAAGGACAGAACGCCATCGGGTTTGGGATAGTCGATCGGGGCGAAATCCTTGGCCTTGCCGGTGGCCTTGGCGTCGTTCTTGCCATGGCGCAGGGTGCCGAGGATGGTCAGACCAAAGGTATTGGCCCACATATCAGCCCCGCCCAGCGTCAGCGATGCGATCAGGCCATATTTCGACCACAGCGGTTTGACGTTGCGGACCTTTTTCAGGTCTTTGCCAATCGGGCCGCTGCGGACCTCGGTTTCGTAGTCGTTCAGCTCGTCGCTGGCGCGGCCCCCGGCGATCGCCTTGGCGGCGGCTTCTGCCGCGGCAATGCCCGAGAGCATGGCGTTGTGGTTGCCTTTGATCCGCGGCACGTTCACCAGACCTGCCGAGCAGCCCAGAAGCGCCACGCCCGGCGCGACCATCTTCGGGATCGACTGCCAGCCACCCTCGGAAATCGCCCGCGCGCCGTAAGCCACGCGCTTGCCGCCCTTCAGCAGTTCCGCCACCATCGGGTGGTGCTTGAAGCGCTGGAATTCCATGTAAGGGTAGAGATGGGGGTTCTGGTAGTTCAGGTGAACGACAAAGCCCACATAAACCTGATTGTTCTCAATGTGGTAGATGAATGATCCACCGCCCGCATTGCTGCCAAGGGGCCAGCCCATGGTATGGGTGACGGTGCCAAGCTTGTGCTTGGCCGGGTCGATCTCCCAGATTTCCTTCATGCCGATGCCGAATTTCTGCGGGCATTTGCCCTTCGACAGATCGTATTTGGCGATGACTTCTTTCGACAGCGACCCGCGCACGCCTTCGCCGAGGAAGACATATTTCCCGGCCAGCACCATGCCCGGCTCATAGCTTGGCCCCGGCGTGCCGTCGGCATTGCGGCCAAACTCGCCCGCGACCACGCCGCGCACTTCGCCATTGTCGCCGTAGACCACTTCCGAACAGGCCATGCCGGGGAAAATCTCGACGCCCAGTTCTTCGGCCTGCTGGCCCAGCCAGCGGCAGACATTCGCCATCGAGACGATGTAATTGCCATGGTTCGACATCAAAGGCGGCATCGGCCAGTTCGGGATGCGCATCTGCCCTGCCGGCCCGAGGACATAGAAGTTGTCCTCCTGCACTTCGGTCTTGATGGGCGCACCCTTTTCGCGCCAGTTCGGAATCAGCGCATCCAGACCCGAAGGGTCCAGCACCGCCCCCGAGAGGATATGCGCCCCAACCTCGGAACCCTTTTCCAGCACCACGACCGACAGGTCCGGATTGATCTGCTTCAAGCGGATCGCCGCAGACAGCCCAGAAGGCCCCGCGCCGACGATCACAACGTCATATTCCATCGTTTCGCGCACGATATCGTTCATGGCTTGTCCCCCGGTCCCCGGTTTTTCGCTGCGATGTGTTTGCCCCGTAGGGGATGCCGCGTCAATCCTGACGCAACATCATGTTTTCGCATCCACGCATGAGGGAAACTTTCTGTCGTATCGACTTTGCCAGCCCCGACCCGATGCCGCCCATTCGCGCCATTGCCTCTTGCATTTGGCCGATCTTCCGGTTCAGGTGGGTGCAACGTTTCCCAAGGTCATGGTCCGCACCCGGCCCGTGGCCTTGTCATTTATGTGAAAAGGCCCATGGAAAAGATCCCGATGACTCGCGCGGGTTTCGTCGCGCTGGATGAAGAACTGAAAGAGTTGAAGACGGTGGAGCGTCCCGCCATCATCCGCGCCATCGCCGAGGCGCGCGAGCATGGCGATCTGTCGGAAAACGCCGAATACCATTCCGCGCGTGAAAAGCAGAGCTTCATCGAAGGCCGCATCAAAGAGCTGGAGGGGTTGCTTTCGCTGGCCGAAGTGATTGACCCGGCAAAACTGTCGGGCGCGATCAAGTTCGGCGCAACGGTCACGATCGTTGACGAGGACAGCGACGAGGAAAAGACCTATCAGATCGTTGGTGAAACCGAGGCCGATATCGAGGCGGGCAAGCTGAACATTCGTTCCCCCATCGCGCGGGCGCTGATCGGCAAGGACGCGGGCGATTCGGTGGAAGTGAAGACGCCGGGTGGCCAGCGCAGCTACGAAATCCTGTCGATCCGCTTTATCTAAGCCAAGGCCGTTCCATGTCCGACAAGGCTGTCCAAGACCCCCGCGATCATGAGGTGCGGCCCGAGTCGCGTCCTGTGGACCTTGGGCTTTATGCCGCGCGTGGCGGTGAGCCGCGGATGTCATCGACCGAATGGGTTGCGGTGGCGCTTTGTGCGGTATGGTTCATTGCTGTGGCCACCTATGTCTGGCGCGCCCCGCCCGAGGTCGCGCCCTTGGGGCTGGTGCTGACGCTTCTGGTGGTGTTCCTGCCCTTGGCGCTGATTTGGGCCGCGGCCGTCACGTTGCGTTCCGTGCAATCCCTGCGCAACGAGGCTGCCCGGCTACAAGCCACGGTGGATGCGATGCGGTCGGCCTATGTGTCTGGCCAACAGGGGGGCATCAGGCCCTCGGTCGAAAAGAAGCTGAACGAGATCGCGCAGGCGGCCAAGCAGACCGAGACCACGCTGGCGACCTTTACCTCGCGCCGCGATGGGGCGCTGGTGGTGCCCTCGGCCGACCGCAAGGCCGTGATGGCCGCGCCGCAGCCTGATCCTGAGGCCGAACAGCCTGGCCTTGCGCTTGGCACCCCGGCCGAGGCGTTGCACCTGCCTTTGGCGACGGCGGATTTCATCCGCGCCCTGCAATTCCCCGAAAGCCCCGATGACAAGGCTGGTTTCCGCGCGCTGCGCGCAGCGCTTGATGATCGCAACGTCGCAAAGTTGATCCGCGCGGCGCAGGATGTGCTGACGCTGTTGGCGCAAGAGGGCATCTTTATGGATGACCTGAAGCCCGACCGCGCCCGGCCCGAGTTGTGGCGGCGTTTTGCGCAAGGTGAACGCGGCCGCGGCATTGCGGCCTTGGGTGGGGTGCGGGACCGGGCCTCTTTGGCACTGACCGCCGGGCGCATGCGCGAGGACGCGATCTTCAAGGACGCGGCCCACCATTTCCTGCGCAGCTTCGACAGGATTTTTCAGGAATTCGAAAAGGCCGCCTCGGACAGCGAGTTGAGCGATCTGGCCGAAACCCGCACCGTCAAGGCCTTTATGCTGCTGGGGCGGGTGACCGGGATTTTCGACTGAGGTCAGACCGGCTTGACCATGGTCACGGCCGCGTCAAAGCCGAAGGCGTGGCGCAGAAGGCCCAAGTGATCGGTCTTGATCGCCAGATAGCCCAGCCGCTCATAAAGCGCCCTTGCGCGCCAGTTGCTGTCGATCACATCCAGCCGCACATAGGCATAGCCGCGGGCCTGCGCCTCGGCTTCGATGGCGGCCATGAGCGCGCTGCCGATGCCAAGGCCGCGGGCGGCCGGGGCCACACAAATTCCGTCCAGCAAGAAGCGGTCATTGTCGACTTCGCGCGACAAAAGCGTCAGCAGGGGCAGGCGCCATAAGAACCCGAGCGCGCCATAGACTGCGTATAGATCGCCCGTTGTGCCACCGGCAAAACTGCCTGCAGGGGTCTTGAACCCGGCAAGCCCCAAAAGCTGACCCTCCGCGCCCAGCGCCACAAGGGCATGGTCGGCGCGGATCACGCGCTGCAAAAACCGCAGCGCACGCGGGCGTGGCCCCATCACCCGGCCCAGCTTGCCCCCAAAGGCTTGCCAATAGAGCGCCGCCGCATCGGGGCGCAGATGTTCGGGCAGGCCCTGCCGGATCGTCACGCGCATCGCAGCGCCCCGGACAGATCCGCCCCATGTTCCGCGCCAAGGGTCCAGCCTTCTTCGGCGGTCACAGGGCCGCTGGCGGCAGGCCAGTCGGCCACGATCCCCCGGTCAAAGCCGCTCATGCCGGGCGACCGGACAGCAACGCCTCGGCGCGGGCAAGGTCTTCGGGCGTGTTCAGATTGTCAAAGGCCAGCGCATCGGGAAACGCGGCCTCGACCGCCCCATGCGCGCGGGCGAAATCCATCACCTTGGGGTTCACGCCTGAGGCAAGGAAATCGGATAAAGCAGCGGTCAAAGCCACCGGCCAGAGGCCAAAGGTCGGATGCGCCCGCCCGCCTGCATGGGCGATGGCCAGACCCCCATGCGCGCGCTCTGCCGCAAGGCAAAGCTGTGGGCAAAGGTCACCGGGCAGAAACGGGGCATCGACGGGGGCGCTTAACACCGCTGTCGCACCCAGAGGCTTGGCCCAAGTCAGCGCCGCCAGCAAACCCGCAAGCGGCCCCGCCCCCTGCGCATCGGCCAGAACGGGCAGGCCCAGAGAAAAACGCGCGGCATCGCCATTGGCGGAAATCGCCAGACGCTCCACCTGCGGCTCCAGCCGGTCGGCGACATGGGCCACCAAGGGCCGCCCGGCAAGGCGGACAAAAGCCTTGTCCACCCCGCCCATCCGCCGCCCCTGTCCGCCGGCCAGAATGACCCCGAAGATCCGCATTCCGCCCCTTTCGCTTGGCTTCAGAAAGCCGTAAGCCCTGAGCCCTGATCCGACAAGCGGCTTTCCTCCCATGCCCAATTCCCGCAAGGCCTTTCTCAAAGGCGCGGCCCATGCGCTGCCCTTCTTCGTTGTCATCGTGCCTTTCGCGATGCTCTTTGGCGTTCTGTCGTCCGAGGCAGGGCTTGGCCCTTGGGAGACGCAGGTTTTCTCCATTGCCGTCTTTGCCGGGGCCAGCCAGTTGGCCGCGCTGCAACTGATGCAGGATCAGGCGCCTTTGCTGGTGATCCTTGCCACGGGCATCGCGGTGAACCTGCGGATGATGATGTATTCCGTGGCTTTGACCCCGCATCTGGGGGCGGCGCCCTTGGGCATCCGCGCCACCATCGCCTATTTTCTGGTGGATCAAAGCTTTGCCCTGTCACTGGCCGAATTGGACAAGCGGGCCGAGCTGACCCTGGCCGAAAAGACCGCCTATTTCTTTGGCACCATCGCGCCGATCACGGCGATCTGGAACATTGCCACGGCCGTCGGGGTGCAGATGGGGCGGGCGGTGTCGGAAAGCTGGGGATTGGATTTTGCCATGCCGATCACCTTCATCGGCATGACGGCGGCGATGTTGCGCAGCCTGCCGCATGGTGTCGCCATGGTGGTTTCTGTGGGTGTCACGCTCCTGCTTTGGGCCATGCCCTATGGCACGGGCCTGTTGGTGGGCGCGGCGGCAGGGATGGCGGCCGGGGCTATTGCCGAGGCTTGGGGAGAAAAGCCATGATCGACCGCACGACCTTTTGGATCGTGGTCGCTGTCTTGGGCGTGGCCACCTATCTGATCCGCTTTTCGTTTCTGGGGATCCTTGGCAACCGCCCGCTGCCTTTGTGGCTGGTGCGGGCGTTGCGCTATACGGCGGTGGCGGTGCTGCCCGCGCTGGTGGCCCCTGCCGTGCTATGGCCACCGGCCACCGGCGGGGTGCCCGATCCGGTGCGGTTGGCGACTGTCGCCGTGACGGTTCTGGCCGGTATCCTCAGCCGCAACATGATTGCGGCCATTACGGCGGGCGGGCTGACGTTTTACCTCGCGCCGCAGATTCTTAGTGGTTTGTGATCTTGATCGTCGGGGCCACCTTCACCGGATCGACCAGCAAGACACCGTGATTGTCATCGGCGTCGTCGTCGGTGATGGTGCGGGTGGTGACGCCCGGCAACCTGCCAAAAGCTTCTGACAGCTTGTTCGGGAACATCGTCGATCCGATGGTCTCGAAACCCGGCACATCTGACAGGATGCCGGCAATCGAATTGGCACAGAAGGATTTCGCCACCGCGCCGCGTGCAATGGCCCGCGCCTTGACCAATTCGGCCACCTGAGGCGAGACGATCACCGTCTGCTCGATCACGCGATAGGTCTCGCGGGCATGATAGTCGATGTAGAAGGCCACCATGCGGTCCGAAAAGCCATAGTGCAGGTCGTTCCGTTCCGGCAGGTGAGGGTGGTAGAAACTGCCCGCCGGATCAAACAGCACCCGCTCGGATGCATTGATGAGCAGCCCCGAATGGGCGCCGGCGCCTGTCTTGTTGTTGACGACGGTGAACAGGGTAATGGCCGAAGGGCCGTCATGCACATAGCGCGCGCTTTGCAGGGCGGCATCAGGGGCAAAGGGCGCCGAGCTGGGCGTACCGCCGCAGGCTGTCAGGACCACCAGCGCCAAACTGGCAAAAACGTTGCGAACAAGCGATTTGCACAGCATGGGCCGGGTCCGTTGGTGACTGGTTACGAAAAGAAAAGATCAGGCGTTCGTAAGTGCCATGAAGATCAGGGCGCAGATCGAAATCACAGCGGTCCAGATGCTCAGCTTGATAAAGCCTGCAAAGGTCTTTTCCTGGGCGCGGATATCCATCGAGCCATGCTTGTGTTCGGCCATGTCGTAGTTCCTTCCTGTCACGTTTCCACGGGCTTTAGCCGATTCACGCGGCGCTGTCACGGGGGGAGAGGCGCAAGGACCGCATCCCGATGCCAGGGGTTGCGGCAGGGCCGCGCTTGCGGCCCTTAGCCCTCGATTGCGGTGATCATGTCCACGCGGGTGGCATGGCGCCCGCCTTCGAATTCGGCGCCCAGAAACTCTGTCACGATCTCCAGCGCCAGACCTTCGCCCACCACGCGCGCGCCGATGGACAGCATGTTGGCGTCATTGTGCTGGCGCAACATCTTGGCCGAGAATGTGTCGCTGCACACGCCGCAGCGGATGCCCTTTACCTTGTTGGCGGCCAGCATGATGCCTTGGCCCGTGCCACACAGGATGATGCCCAAGGCGCAATCGCCCGAGGCGACGCGGCGGGCAGCGGCCTCACCGTGCTGGGGGTAGGGGGTGCTTTCGGGTGTCACCGGGCCGATGTCCACCGGCTCCCAGCCAAGACTTGCGATATGCGCGGCAATGGTTTGGCGCAATGCGATGGCGGCGTGGTCGCTGGACAGGACGATGCGTTTGTTGCTGGTCATGGTGGGAATCCGGACTGAGAGTGTTGCCCCGTCTAGCGCGTCAAAGGACCGGGAATGTCAAGCGCCCATGGCGCATGGCACAGGGTGCGGCAAGGGAGGGTTTAGGCCGAACCGTCGCCCGCTTCGCCCCCCGTCCAGCCCGGTGGCAGGTGAAAGCCGATGCGGCGGGCGGGGATTTCGGGGGCCAGTTTCGGCACCGCGCGCAGGATGACCGAAAGCTGCGTGACATGTTGAATGAGCTGGGTTTTCAGCCCCTCATCATCGCGCCCGTAAAAGGTCAGAATGTCGGGGTCGTAATAGCCCAGCCCCTCGATCCGCAGAATACCCGCTTCGGACCCGGCAAAGCCCATGGCAACCTCTTGGCCCGCATTCAGCTGTGCCTCAAAGTTGCGGATATATTGCACCAAGCGTTCATAGGCCCAGCGGGCCGGGGATTTGTGGTCCGGTTCCGGTGCGGGCAGGTCCACCGGCGGCAGGGTTGGGGCCAGCGCGGTTTCGGCCTCATGTGCGGGCAGATCTGGCAGGCCCGTCGCCTTGTGAACGGCGGCGGCCAGATGGGCTTCGGCGTCGGGGTCTTTCTGCGGCATCGGCACATGTCCTGTCAGGGAGTGGCAGAGGGGCGGTCAGGCGGCCAGCCAGTGCCAAGCCCCGTCCTCCCCCAAGGAACGCGAAACCGCGCCCCGCCGCAAGAGGCAGTTCAGATGTGCCACCGCCTCGACCAGCGCCAGCCCATATTCTGCCTCGCCGATGGGCCGTTTGAACAGGGCCGGAAAACACGCAACAGCGGTGCGGGGGGTCTTCAGATGGTCCAGCAGGCGATCAAGCGCGGTATGATGGTTGTCAATCATCTGCTCCAGCCGGAAAGGCAGCCCGGTGAAGGGCAGTTTGTGGCCGGGCAAGACCAGCTGATCGTCCCGCGCATGGGGTTTGAAGCTGTCGGTTGCCGTGATCCAATCGGTCAGCGGATCGGCCTCGGGTTCGGTCGGATAGACGCCGATATTGGGCGAGATGCCGGGCAAAAGCTGATCGCCCCCGATCACCAGCCCGTCGTCGGACCACAGCGTGACATGATCGGGCGCATGGCCCTGACCAAGCCGCACCTGCCAGCGCCGTCCGGCCAGCGTCAGGGTCTGGCCCTCGTCAATACGGGTGAAGCCAAGAGGCATCGGGGCGACCACATCGGCAAAGTTGAAGGGCCGTTCCGCCGCGCGCTTGGCCAGCAGGTCCGGGGCCATGCCGGCGCGGGTATAGAACTGCATCGCCTGCGAGCCGGGCCGATCCTGCACATCCAGCGTCAGCATGCGGGCGTACAGCCAGGCGGTGCGGGTGGTCAAAAGCTCTGCCCCCCGCTCCTGAAACCAGCCGACAAGCCCGACATGATCGGGGTGGTGATGCGTCAAAAGCACCCGCGCCACCGGTTTGCCCGCCAAGGGGCCGGCCAAGACCGTCTCCCAGATCGCGCGGGTTTTCCGGCTGTTCATGCCGGTGTCGATCAACGTCCAGCCATCGGGATCGTTCAGCGCATAGACATTCACATGGTCAAGCGCCATCGGCAGCGGCAGGCGCAACCACAGGATGCCCGCGGCGATTTCAATCGCCTGCCCTTGCTCAGGGGGGGTTGCAAACGGATGGCGGATCGTCACGCCTGCAACACCTCGGGCGAGAGGGCATAGATCCCCGCCGCGCCTTCCCGCACCTGCGCCAACAGGGCGCCATGTTCGGGCAAAAGCCTGCGGATGTAGAAGCGGGCAAGGTCCGCGCGTGCCGGATCGGCGAGGGCGGCCTTCAGGTGGAAATGCCCGCCCAGGACGCGGGCAAAGGCGCGCAGATAGGCCACGGCACCTGCGTTGCGGTCATGGCCGTCTTGCGCCAAAAGTGCTGCGGTTCCCTCGCGCAAGCCCTCGGCGGCGGTTCGCAAGGGGGTGGCCAGATCGGGCAGGGTGGCATGGGCGGCCTCTGCCCCGGCCACGATCTCGTCGATCAGCCGAAACGCCGCCTCGCCACTGTCCATCATCTTGCGACCCACCAGATCCATCGCCTGAATCCCGTTGGTGCCTTCGTAAATCGCCGTCACCCGCGCATCGCGGGAAAATTGCGCAGCACCGGTTTCCTCGATGAAGCCCATGCCGCCATGCACCTGCACGCCCAGATAGGCCACCTCATTGCCGATGTCGGTGCCGTAAGCCTTGGCAATCGGGGTCAGGAAAGCCGCCCGTGCCGCCCAAGTGGCATCGCCGGTGGCCCGCCCCATGTCGATCGCCACGGCACAGGCCAACGCGATGGCGCGGGCGGCAAAAATCTCGGCCTTCATCTGGCCAAGCATCCGGCGCACATCGGCATGATCAATGATTGCGCCCTTGCCCAAGGGCGTGCGGCCCTGTTTGCGCTCCATCGCATAGGCCAGCGCCTGTTGGAATGCGGCTTCGGCCACCGAAATGCCCTGCACGCCCACCCCAAGGCGTGCGTTGTTCATCATGGTGAACATCGCGGCCATACCCTTGTGGGGTTCGCCCACCAGCCAGCCCTTGGCGCCGTCATATTGCATGACGGCGGTCGGAGAGCCGTGCAGGCCCAGCTTGTGTTCAAGGCTTACAACCGTCACCGCGTTGCGCGCGCCCAGATTGCCCTGATCGTCCGGGATGAACTTTGGCACCATGAACAGGCTGATGCCCTTGGTCCCTTCGCCCCCGTCAGGCAACCGGGCCAGCACCAGATGGCAGACGTTCTGGCTGAAATCATTGTCGCCCCAGGTGATGAAGATCTTCTGCCCGGTGATGGCATAGGTACCGTCACCCAAAGGGTCCGCCTTGGTCCGCAAAGCCCCCACATCCGACCCGGCCTGCGCCTCGGTCAGGTTCATCGTGGCGCACCACTCGCCACTGATAAGCTTTGGAATGTAAAGCGCCTTGATCGCGGGGCTGGCGTGATGCTCCAGGGCCTCGATCTGGCCTTGGGTCATCAGGGGGTTCAACTGCAACGACAGACAGGCCGATCCCATCATGTCATTGACGCAAGTGGCAAGCGTGATCGGCAGGCCCATGCCGCCATAGGCCGGATCGGCGGCAATGCCGACCCAACCGCCTGCCGTGATCGCCTCATAGCCTTCGGCAAAGCCGGGCGAGGTGCGGACCACGCCGTTTTCCAGCCGTGCGGGTTGCTTGTCGCCATTGCGGTTCAGCGGCGCGAGGGTTTCCTCGCAAAGCCGCCCGGCTTCCGTCAGGATTGCATCCACCGTCTCGGGAACCGCCTCGGCGAAACGCGCCGTTGCGGCAACCGGGGCGAACCCCACCACATGGGCCAGCACAAAGCGCAAATCGGTCAGCGGGGCGCGATAGGGCATGGCGAACTCCGTATGCTTGGCAAATGGCTTGTGGCCGGGTATGGCCTGTCGCGTCAAGCTAGAGCCTTTGCTCACTCCCGCAACCCCAACGCTGCGTCACGAGATGCCCGATACCGAAGCCCCTTTTACCGAAAGTCTCCAGCCCGATGCCGCTGGCCTTGCCCGCGCCGCCGCGATCTTGGGCGGGGGTGGTCTGGTCGCCTTTCCGACCGAGACGGTCTACGGGCTTGGCGGCGATGCCCGCAACAGCCTTGCGGTTGCCGGGATCTATGAGGCAAAGGGGCGGCCGCGCTTCAACCCGTTGATCGTCCATGTCGCCGATCTGGCCATGGCCGAAACCTTCGCCCGCTTCGATGCCCGCGCCCGTGCCATTGCGGCGGCCTTCTGGCCCGGCCCCCTGACGCTGGTGCTGCCGCTTTTGCCCGACACCGGCCTGTCGCCGCTGGTCACGGCGGAGCTTGACAGTGTGGCCATCCGCATCCCTGCCCATCCCGTGGCGCAGGCCCTGATCCGCGCCTTTGGCGGCCCCTTGGCCGCGCCCTCGGCCAACCCTTCAGGCAAGGTTTCGCCCACCCGCGCGGCCCATGTGGCCCAAGGGCTGTCGGGCCGGATCGCGGCCATCCTTGACGGTGGCCCGTGTGACGTCGGGGTGGAATCGACCATCCTTGGCCTTGACGGTGCGGCCACGCTTCTGCGTCCCGGCGGTGTGCCGCTGGAGGCGCTGGAGGCCGTGATCGGCCCCATCGCCTTGCATCAAAAAGGTGACAAGCTCACCGCGCCGGGCCAATTGGCCAGCCATTACGCCCCCTCAGCCCCCCTGCGGCTGAACGCGGTGCCGCAACCGGGCGAGGTGCATATCGGCTTTGGCCCCGGTGCCGCCACGCTGAACCTGTCGCCGGGCGGAAATCTCACCGAAGCCGCCGCCAATCTGTTCCACATGCTGCGCGAGGCGGATCGGCTGGCAGGCCCGCAGGGCCGCATTTCAGCCGCCCCCATTCCCAACCATGGCCTTGGGCGCGCCATCAATGACCGGCTGGCGCGGGCTGCGGCCCCGCGGCCATAGGGCCAACCCAAGGATTTGCGCCTTCTGAAATACTCCGGGGTCCGGGGTGGAACCCCGGGGCGCGTCAGACCAGCGTCACGGCGGCAGGCGAAAGCCCGTCCACCTCGACCACGCAGGTTTCGCCACGCGCGATCGGTCCAACCCCGGCCGGAGTGCCGGTCATGATAAGATCACCGGGGGCAAGCGCCACAAGGCGGCTCAGATGCGCGATGATCCCGGCAACCGGCCAGATCATGTCGGCCAGATCAGCCTCCTGCGTCACGCGGCCCTGAACCTTGCAGCGGATGCGCCCTTGGGGGGGCGCACCGGGGCGGATCGCCCCGATCACCGCGGAATGGTCAAAACCTTTTGACATGTCCCAAGGCCGCCGTGCCGCCTTGGCCGTCGCCTGCATGTCGCGCCGGGTCAGATCATTGCCGGCGGCATAGCCATAAACCAGCGCCAAAGCCGCGGCCTCGGGGACATTCACCCCACCAGCACCAAGGGCGACCACAAGTTCAGCCTCATGGTGCAGGTCCGCGGTTGCCATGGGGTAGGGCAGATGCGCGCCACTTTCCACCACGGCATCGGCGGGTTTGGTGAAGAAGAACGGCGGTTCAGCCTGTGGATCATGGCCCATTTCGCGGGCGTGTTCGGCGTAATTGCGCCCGACGCAGAAAATGCGGCGCACCGCGAAGCGTGCGGTTTCACCCTCGACCGCCACCGACGGCTGCGACGGAGGAGGCAGGACAAAGCCGCTCATTCGCCGATCGTGAAGCAGCCAATCCCCTTGGATTGCAGGCGCGAGCAGGCCAGTTCCGCCTCGCGCTGGGTCAGGCCCAGCACGGTTGCGTCATAGCCGCGGTTGCCACGGACCACCTTGCGCAGGCCGTTGCCCAGCGTCGGCCCTTCGGCCAGCACGGTCTTGGTCAGGAAACGGTCGGCTTCCCCATTCGACGAGAACTGCCCGACCATCACCCCATAATGCCGCCCGCCCGAGGTCGACAGCGTGACCAACTCCGGCTCCAGAACTTCGGTGGCCTCGGCTTTGGCAAGCTGCGGGGCGTCATAGATCGGTGCCTTGCGTTTCGGCGGGCGCGGGGCCACGGCGATCAGGGCGACCTGCGTGCTGACAGCCGGGGCGGCGGTGATCGACAGCTCTGGCGGTTCGGTGGCAGGTTCGGCCATGGCGATGGCTTGACCTTCAAGGCTGCCCTCCTCTGCCGGGGCGGTGGCCTCGGCCAAGGCGCCGGCGATACCGCCTTGCATGGCCGCAACGGCCTCGCCTGTGGCTTCTTCCTGTTCAGGCCGCGACAGCGGGCGCGGAGAGCTGGCCACGGCCAGTTGCACGCGGAGCGTCTTGGCGGCGCCGCCTTCAACCTCGGGCAGGGCCTCATCCGCGGCTTCGCCCGCATCTGCGACCAGCGACTCGTCATCGGCAGGGGCAACCTTGGTCGGCGGTTCCTCGGTCACGTTCTTGCCTGCCTTGCGGAAGCCAAGATCCAAAAGGTCTGCCATTTTGGCGTTGCGGTCTGGGGTGGATTTGCCACCGAAAACCGTGGCGATGATCCGCACCCCGTCGCGTTCCGCGCTGCCGGTCAGGTTGAAGCCTGCCGCATCGGTATAGCCGGTCTTGATGCCATCCGCGCCCTTGTAGGCGTCAAGGAAACGGCGGTTGGTGTTGCGCACCTCGGCCATGCCCGCATCGGTCGTGCGGCGCGAGAAGATGTTGTAATATTGGGGGAAATCATAAAACAGGTGACGACCCAGAATGGACATGTCGCGGGTGGTCGACAGATGGCCCTTGGCCGTCAGGCCATTGGCGTTCTTGAAGGTGGTGTTCTTCATGCCAAGCGCGCGGGCGGTCTTGGTCATACGGGTCGCGAAGGCTTCTTTGTTGCCGCCGATATGGTCGCCGATCGCCGCCGCCGCATCGTTGGCCGATTTCACGGCCGCCGCGCGGATCAGATAGCGCATTTGAATCTTCTGCCCAGCTTTCAGCCCCAGACGGGACGGCGGCTGCGCGGCGGCGCTTTTTGACACCGTTACCATGGTGTCCAGCGACAGCCGCCCACGTTCGATTTCTTCGAAGGCGATATAAAGCGTCATCATCTTGGTCAGCGACGCGGGGTGCAGGCGGGTATCGGCGTTTTCGGAATAAAGCGTCTCGCCGGTGCGGGCATCCATCACATAGGCCGCATAGGGCGCGGCATGCGCCCCTTGCGGGGTGGAACCGATCGCAAGCAGGACAAAGCCCATAAATGCCAAAAATTTGCTGACATACTGCCCCGGATGGAGCCTCATGGCCTTGCCTGTCATATTGTGCCTCGATGCCCCCTGTTGCCGGGAACTTATGTGTTATCGACGCAACTCTAGCATGGCCCGAAGAATCGGAAAACCCCTTTGTTTCAATAGGTTTCAGGGCAGTTGCGCCCCTGTGACTTTGCGCAATGCGTCTGTTGCCCTACTGCATCTTGTGGTGGTTGGCCAGGTGACCCACCAGATCGGCCAGATGCGACAGGTCGGCCATGTGATGAAAGCGGCTGTGACCCTGCGGCGGATCGGCGCGTTCCAGCGCCCATGTCATGGCGTGCGGCACATGCACCCCCCAACCACCTGCGGCCAGCATCGGCAGCACATCGGACTTCAGCGAATTGCCCACCATCATGCCCTGATCGGCCCCTGTGCCATGGCGGGCAAAGGCCGCACGATAAATTTCGGGCGTCTTGTCCGACACGATTTCAACCCCGTGAAACAGATCGCCCAAGCCAGATTGCGCCAGCTTGCGTTCCTGATCCAGAAGGTCGCCCTTGGTGATCAGCACCACGCGATACTCAGCGGCCAAGCTGGTGACGGTGGCGCGGGCATGGGGCAATAGATCGACCGGATGCGACAGCATCTCGCGTCCGGCGGCAAGAATTTCGCCGATGACAGCCGCAGGCACCTTCCCGGCCGATACCTCGACCGCGGTTTCGATCATCGACAGGGTAAAGCCTTTGACGCCAAACCCATAGGCTCCCAGATTGCGCCGCTCGGCCGCCAGAAGGCGGTCGTGCAGGTGGTCGGGGTCGGAATGATCTGCCAGCAGGCGGAAAAACCGCTCCTGCGTCAGGCGAAAGAAGGTTTCGTTGTGCCAAAGCGTATCGTCGGCATCGAATCCGATGGTGGTCAGCATGGGGAACTCCTTCGGGTTTTAGCCTTTGCGGGCCGAGGGCCTTTTCGCAAGCCGGAAATCCGCTATATTCGCGGTTCAGACCCGCATTTGCGAATCCCGCACCACGAGGCTCCCTTGGCGTTGCAGCCCTTTATTCTGTCGGACAACGAAAACGGGCCGGGCCACGGGCCGGATGCCGGGATTATGACCAAGACCAAGACGCGCACCCAGCGTCCGCCGCTGTTCAAGGTCATGCTGTTGAACGACGATTACACGCCGATGGAATTCGTCGTGCATATTCTTGAGCGGTTCTTCGGCCTGAACCATGCGCAGGCCTTTGACATCATGCTGACGGTTCATAAGAAGGGGCTCGCGGTGGTCGGCGTCTATTCTTATGAAATCGCCGAAACCAAAGTGGCGCAGGTGATGGATTTTGCCCGTCGCCACCAGCATCCGCTGCAATGCACCATGGAAAAGGAGTAGGCCGGAAGGCCCCCGCCCATGCGATCTGCCCGTCTAGAAATGGCGCTTGAAAGCGGCGCTTTCGTTGTGCCGCCCACGGGCGACATTGTGGTGCTTGGCCCGCAGGCGGGCGATGATCTGGCCGCATTGCCCAAAGCGCGGGTGGTGGTGCTGACCGGGTTCAAGCCGGACTTTGACCATTTTCAGCGCCTTGGCTACCGGATGGACTCCACGGCCGCGACGGCTGCGGTTGTCTGCCTGCCGCGCGCCAAGGCCGAGGCTTTGGCGCTGATCGCCCAAGGCTTTGCGCTTGTCCCCCCCGGCGCGCCGGTACTGGTGGACGGGCAAAAGACCGACGGACCAGAGGCGGTGTTGAAACTGGCCCGCGCAGCCGGCATCCCCCATGGCGAGGTGATCTCCAAAGCCCATGGCAAGGCCTATGTGCTGACCGCAGGCCCCGCGCCCGCAGGCTGGGCTGCCAGTTCCCAACAGGTGGAGGGCGGCTTTGTCACCCGTCCGGGCGTGTTTTCTGCCGATGGGCCGGACCGTGGCTCGGTTCTGTTGGCCGCGGCCCTGCCCGAGAAGATCAAGGGGCATGTCGCGGATCTGGGGGCGGGGTGGGGATTTCTGTCCCGTGCCATTCTGGCGCATGACGGGGTGAAATCCCTTGATCTGGTCGAGGCCGATCGCGAAGCACTGGACTGCGCGCGCGAAAACATCCCCGATCCGCGGGCGGTGTTCCATTGGGCCGATGCCACCAGCTTCAAACCGACGCGGCCTTGGGACGTTGTGGTGATGAACCCGCCGTTCCATACCAGCCGCGCGGCCGATCCCGAGCTTGGCGCGGCCTTTATCCGCGCGGCCCATCGCGGGCTGTTGCCGTCGGGCAGCCTGTGGTTGGTGGCCAACCGCCATCTGCCCTATGATCGTATCCTGACGCCGCTGTTTCGCACCGTCGGGGAGATCGGCGGCGATGCCGTCTTCCGGCTGATCCGCGCCGCCTTTCCGATCCGCGCCCGCTGATCCGGCCGAAAGACGGCGGCTTATTCGGGGTATTTCGCCTTGCACTGGGCGATCACGCTTTCCGCCGCCCGGCTCAGCGTGGCGCGCTTGGCCTGCAGGCTTTCCAGCTTGGCCGCTTCGGCATTCAGGTCCAAGGCCACCTCTTTGCGCACCGTGACCGGCACACGGTCAAAGCACAGCTGTTGCGTCGGGTTGGGGTTTTCTTCGGTCGGGTCGGGGGTGCAATCGACCCAGTCCGCCTCATATTCCGTCACCGTGACATAGCCATAGCCGCGCGCGAGATTGCCCTCTGTCTCGCGGATCAGGCGTTCGACCACCCGCAAATCGCGGGTATTGGCGCTGATGCACTGTTCTTGCGGGGTGCCACAGGCAACCAGCAAAAGCAGCGGGGCAAGGAGAAGGCGTTTCATGGGGCGACTCGCAATTTGGGCCATTGCCCACAGTATAGCGGGACGTGGCGGCTATGCCATATCAAGCGGCGTTGAGCCTCCGCGCCGCGGGTGTTAGGCAGGGGTAAAGCAAAGGGGTTGCCGATGACCGAAGATTTCACCGCCCGCAAAGCCGAGGCCGCCCAATGGTTCCGCACCCTGCGCGACCGGATCGTCGCGGCCTTTGAGGCGCTGGAAGATCGCGCCACGCCCAGCGGCGCGGAACCGGCACGGTTCGAGGTGACGCCCACCACACGGGCCGACAATGGCGGTGGGGGCGGCGGCGGGGGCGGCGGCGGCATCATGTCGGTTCTGCGCGGCGGGCGCGTTTTTGAAAAGGTTGGTGTGAACTGGTCCGAGGTGCATGGCAGCCTTGGCGCGCGGGCGCAAAAGGCGATGGCCGCGCGCGGCGTGCCGGGGATGGAGGCCGATCCGCGCTTTTGGGCCAGCGGCATTTCCTTGGTCGCCCATATGGTCAACCCGCATACCCCGGCGGTTCACATGAACACCCGGATGTTCTGGACGCCGGGGGCTTCGTGGTTCGGCGGCGGGTCCGATCTGAACCCTTGCATCGAATATCCCGAGGATACCGCGCATTTTCACGCCGCGATGAAAGCCGCCTGCGATGCGCATGATCCGGCTTATTACGGCCGCTTCAAGGCTTGGGCGGATGAGTATTTCTTCGTTCCCCACCGGGGCCGGGCGCGCGGCGTGGGCGGGATCTTTTACGATGATCTGAACACCGGCAATTGGGAGGCCGATTTCGCCTTTACCAAGTCGGTGGGGGAGGCATTTCTGCCCGCGTTTCTGCCGGTGACCGAACGCCGCCTGAACACGCCAGCATCCGAAGCGGATCGCGAGGCCCAGCTTGTCCATCGTGGGCTTTATGCCGAATACAACCTTGTCTATGACCGCGGCACCAAGTTCGGGCTGGAAACCGGGCATGACGCCAATGCCGTTCTGATGAGCCTGCCCCCCCTTGCGAAGTGGATCTGACCCATGGCGGATATTTCCATCAAGGCCGCCTATGCCTCGGTTGTCGAAGATGACGAGGACGGCGTCTTGTTCATAGGCTTCGCCGAGGGCGAGGCCGAGGATGAGGCCTATGCCCTGTTTCGCCAGCCGCTTTCCGGCGGGCCGGTGTGGTTTGAAGTGACAGATGAAAATTTCGGTGCCGAGGACGCGCTGGAGCGGGTGGTTGCGGGGCCGAAAGGGTTGGAGATCACCTTGAAGCCCGCCCTTGCCGGGCGGTTTGGCTGGGCCTCAACCGTGGCGATCAAGGCAGGCCCGGCCTGTGAGGGCCGGGACGAGGCCTTTGCCGCCCTGGCCCTGATGCTTGGTCCGGTCTGGCAGGGTTAAACCTGTCCCGCCAGACGCGCCGCAAGCTGGTTTTGCCGCTCGATCACGCGGGGCAGGTCGATGGTGGCCATCTGCCCCGCCCGCACCACCTGCCGCCCTTCCACAAAAAGGTCGCGCACCCGTGTCGGGCCGCACAGGATCAGGCTGGCGACGGGGTCCCATGACCCTGCCGCCTCGATCCCCGAAACATCCCAAATCGCGATGTCGGCACGCTTTCCAACCTCCAGTGATCCGCAATCGGGCCGCCCCAGCACCTTTGCCCCGCCCAGGGTGGCGATCTCCAAGGCTTCGCGGGCGCTCATGGCGTCAGCCCCCCGCGCCACGCGCTGCAAGAGCAGCGACTGCCGCGCCTCCAGCAGCAGGTTGCCCGCATCATTGCTGGCCGATCCGTCCACCCCAAGGCCAACCTTCACGCCCGCATCCCGCATTGCCCGCACCGGAGCGATGCCCGAACCAAGGCGGCAGTTGGAGCAGGGGCAATGCGCCACCCCTGTCTGGCTGCGGGCAAAAAGGCTGATTTCGTCTGCGTCCAGCTTCACGCAATGGGCATGCCAGACGTCATCGCCGGTCCAGCCCAGATCTTCGGCATATTGCCCCGGACGGCAGCCGAATTTCGCCAAGGAATAGGCGATATCCTCATCGTTTTCCGCCAGATGGGTGTGCAGCATCACCCGCTTGTCCCGGGCCAGCAGTGCCGCATCCCGCATCAGGTCGCGGCTGACCGAGAAGGGCGAGCAGGGGGCCAGACCAACGCGCACCATCGCACCTTCGCGCGGGTCGTGATGGGCATCGACCACGCGGATCATGTCCTCAAGGATCGCGGCTTCACGCTCGACCAAACTGTCGGGGGGCAGGCCGCCCATGCTTTCGCCGATGCTCATGGCGCCGCGCGTCGGATGAAACCGCAGGCCGACTTCGGCGGCGGCGGCGATGGTGTCATCCAGCCGTGCGCCACCCGGGAAAAGATAAAGGTGATCCGAGGTCAGCGTGCAGCCTGACAGCGCCAGTTCGGCAAGGCCAATTTGGGCTGAGACAAACATCTCCTCGGGTCCGAAGCCGGCCCAGATCGGGTACAGCGTTTTCAGCCAGCCGAACAGCAGCGCATCTTGCCCGCCCGGCACCGCGCGGGTCAGGGTCTGGTAAAGGTGATGATGGGTGTTCACCAGACCGGGGGTCACCACGCAGCCCTTGGCCTCAACCACCTCGGCGCCTTGGGTGGCAAGGCCATGGCCCACGGCGGCAATCACGCCGCCCCGGATCAGCACATCGCCGCCGGAAATTTCTTCGCGCGCGCCGTTCATGGTCACGACGGCAGCGGCGTTGCGGATCAGAATGTCAGGCATGGTGCTTCCCTTTTTGCCCACCCCTTCGGTGGATCGGGAAGGGGCGCGACAGAAGGGGGAAGGACTCGGGCACCTGAGATCAGAGCTTACCCAAGCTTCGCCGGTTGGGCAAGATTGCCGGCCCTAGCCGCGCAAAAGCGCCAGTGCCTCTGCATGGATGGTCGCATTGGCGGCGGCCAGAACCCGGCCGCCGTTATGGCAGGGCCTGCCTTCCCAATCGGTGACGATGCCGCCCGCCGCCTCGATCACCGCGATCGGGGCCTGCACGTCATAGGCCTGAAGGCCCGCCTCGATCACCAGATCAATCGACCCCGCGGCAATCAGCGCATAGGCATAGCAATCGGTGCCATAGCGCACGAGTTTGGCCTTCCCGGCGACCCGGCGAAAGGCCGCACCTTCCTCGGGCGTGCCCACCTCGGGAAAGGTGGTCATCACGATGGCTTCGGCCAGAGGCCGGGCAGGGCGGGCTTGCAGGGGCGCGCGGCCCATCGGGCCATTGACCTCGCCCCGCCCGAAACCGCCCTCGAACCGCTCTCCGATATAGGGCTGGTCGATCAGGCCGAAGATCGGGCCTTCGGCATCCGCAACCGAAATCAGCACCCCCCAGGTCGGGGTGCCGGAAAGATAGCCGCGCGTGCCGTCAATCGGATCAAGCACCCAGGTCAGCCCGCTGCTGCCCGCCGTGGCACCAAATTCTTCGCCCAGGATTCCATCCTGCGGGCGGCGCTCGGACAGGATGGCGCGCATGCGCTCCTCGGACAGGCGGTCGGCCACCGTCACCGGATCAAAGCGCGCGATCTCTTTGTTGTCGGCCGTCAGGCCGGGCTTGCGGAAATGCAGCAGCGTCGCCGCGCGCGCGGCATCGGCCAGCGCATGGGCCGTGGCCATCAGCTCCGCTTCCTCGCCTGCCGTCAACCTGCGCATCGCTGTCCCCCATGCAAAAGCCCCCACAACCGGGCTATCGGCGCGGGGGCTTCGGGTCAAGCCTGTGGCGTTATTCTCTCGGGGGCTTTCAGGCCGCGTCCGACAGCACGCGGGCCAGATCGAACAGGCGACGGCGCTGTGCTTCGGGAATGGCATAATAGGATCGCACCAGTTCGAGTGCCTCTTTATCCGCCATCAGATCGTTCGCGGCGGGCTTCGGGGCATTCCCCTCGGCAAGGCCTTCGAAGAAGAAGGCAATCGTGACACCCAAAGCGTCGGCAACATCCCAAAGGCGCGAGGCCGAAACCCGGTTCATCCCGGTTTCATACTTTTGGATTTGTTGAAATTTGATGCCGACTTTGTCTGCCAATTGCTGTTGCGTCATGCCAATCATCCAACGACGATGGCGGATCCGCTTGCCAACATGGGCGTCAACGGGATGCTTCATTACAGGTTTCCTTTGTCAAACATCACTATACGCAGGGTTTCACCCCTAATGGTATATAAGCAAATTTCATGCCAAAATTGGCTGTTAACCTTGTTTGTCTTAAATTTTCCGAAACCTGGCCTAGGCAGGGTGGAAACCTGTCCTTTTGGATATGTCCAATTATACAGATGTAGAAGTTGAGCTGAAAAATCGATCGCATGCGCGCAAAAAGTTTATGTGCGAAAGATAACTCGCCCATAAGAGGTTTTGCATTACGCATTGCAAATTGTGCAGTATTTGTTGCTTTCTTTGCATTTTGCAAAGATCGACGGCCTTGACGAACCCTGCATGTGGCGTATTGATGCAGTTCGATCCAAAAAATGCGCAGGGGCGAGTATGCAAGCTTGGCAGGTGGCCACCCTAGGAGCCGAGTTCTCTTTGCAGGAGGTGCCATCGGTGCGGCCCGCTCAGGGCGAGGTCTGCCTTCAGGTGAAATGCTGCGGGCTGAACTTTGCCGACCTTCTGATGCGGGATGGAAAGTATCAGGAGAAGCCCGCGCTGCCCTACACGCCGGGCATGGAAGTGGCGGGCATAGTGGAGACGCTGGGGCCCGGTGTGACCGGTTTGGCGCCGGGGATGCGCGTTTTGGCCTTTATCAACAGTGGCGGGCTGGCGGAGCGCGTGGTGGTGCCCGCCGACCGGCTGCTGGTCCTTCCCGACACCATGCCTTTTGCCGATGCCGCCGCCTTTCCAATTGCCTATGGCACCTCGCATCTGGCGCTGGATCACAAGGCGCGGTTGCAGGCAGGCGAAACGCTGCTGGTTCTGGGCGCGGCAGGGGGCGTTGGCCTGACCGCGGTGGAGATCGGCAAGCGGATGGGCGCGCGGGTGGTGGCCTCGGCGCGCGGTGCGGCCAAGCTGGAGATCGCAAAAGCGGCGGGCGCGGATCTGGTGATAGACAGCGATACGCCCGATCTGAAAACCGCCTTCAAGGCGCTGGGCGGCGTCGATGTGGTCTATGACGCTGTGGGCGGGCCGGCCTTTGATGCGGTGCTTTCCGCCTGTCGCCCCGAGGGGCGGCTGTTGGCCATCGGTTTTGCCAGTGGACAGGTGCCACAGGTGCCTGCCAATCTTCTTCTGGTCAAGAATCTTTCAGTGATGGGCCTTTACTGGGGCGGCTATCAGAAATTCGCGCCGCAAGTGTTGCGCGGAAGCCTTGAAACCCTGCTTCGGTGGTATGGCGAAGGCGGCTTGCGTCCCCATATCAGTCACATCCTGCCCTTCGCAGAGCTTCCACAGGCGTTGGCGCTGTTGCGGGATCGCAAATCCACCGGCAAGGTTGTGGTGCGGGTTCAGGACTGAACCACCCGCAATTCGCGCTCCTGCACGACGGAGCGGCCCTTGCCTTGGGCATAGGCCCGGCGCAGCATTTCGGCCATCACTTGAATGGTGGGGGAATGGGCAGGCTGGGCGATGTGAAGATTGACCTTCATCTGCGCCAGATCAGGCAAGGCGCCGCCATGGTTGATCCGTTCGACATAGGGGGGTTCTGACCCTGCCAGAACGGTATGCACCGCCAGATCGGCCGAAACGCTGGCCTCGACCGTGCGGGTCGAATCACTTTCCACCGCCATCTCCCATGGCACCCCCGCCCGGTCCAGTGCGGCCTGCACGCCTTGGCGGAAGATGCAGTTGTGTTCATAGGCCAATCGCAAGGGGCGGCTTTTCCACGCGGTGCCTTGTGGCGCCCCCACCCAGACCAAGGGCAGTTCGGCGATGGTTTCGCCCTCCGGGTCTACCCCCGCTTCGGTGGTCAGGATCACATCACATTCGCCCCGCGCAAACTGCGCCTTCAACACGCGGGTGAAGGAGGACAGCAGCGTCACCTTCATCTTCGGGTAGTCCTTGGCAAAGCGGCGCAGCACCTGCGGAATGGCCGGATAGACGATGTCATGCGGCACGCCCAGAATGATCTCGCCCTCATGAACATCTGTTGTAAGGCGTTGAAACGCCTCGTCATTCAGGGACAGCATCTTGCGGGCATAGCCGAGGAGTTGCTCGCCTTCCGCGGTGATGCCAACCTTGCGGGCTGTCCGATCAAGCACTTGGCAACCGAGCATCTCCTCCAGCCGCTTGATCTGCATCGACACAGCGGATTGCGTCAGGTTGAGAAACCCTGCCGCCCGCGTCACGCCGCCTGCGTCCACAATCGCCACAAAGGAGCGCAGCGAGCTTAGATCAAGATTGCGGATCATATCACAGCCTTTGATGATTTGTGTCAAAACCATTCATTATCTAAATGCCGACGATTCGGGTAGTATAATCAAGTATCCTGATGGAATTCGCCGGATGGATCACCGATGAAAATGTCCTGAAAGGAAAGATCATGTTTGCCTCTGTTGCCACCTCCTCGCTGACCATCCGTCGCGTTGAGACGCAGAGCTTTGTCGACCGTCTGGTTGCAACTGTCCGCTTGGGCCTTGCCGCCCATCGTCAGCGCGCGGCCCTCGCGCAACTGGATGATGCCCATCTGGCCGATATCGGCCTGACCGCCCGTGCCGCCATGGACGAGGCAAACCGTTCGTTCTGGGATGTGCCGACGTCCTGGCGGCGCTAAAAAAACACAGGCGCGATATCGGATTTCCGATCGAAATCCTTGAAATTCCGTCTCTCCCTTCCGATATTCAACGCATAAGGCGGCGCGCCGAACCCCGGCGCGCCGTTTGCCAGAAACATCGGAGGCATACATGGCACAGTTTGACACGATCCGGACCGGCGTGGGCACCGCCCAAGCGGCCCAGATCGACGAGGGCCTGCGCGCCCATATGAACAAGGTTTACGGCCTGATGGCGGTGGCCATGGTCGTGACGGGCGGCGTGGCTTGGGCCGTGGGCACCAATGAGGCGATGCTCGCCACCATCTTCGGCTCGCCGCTGAAATGGGTCGTGATGTTTGCGCCCCTCGTCATGGTCTTTGCCTTTGGCGCGCTCATCAACCGCTTGTCGGTCGCTGCTGCACAGTTGTTTTTCTACGTCTATGCCGCAGCCGTTGGTCTGTCGCTGTCGTTCATCTTCGCCGTCTACACCGGCACCTCGATCGCGCAGACCTTCCTTGTAACCGCCATCGCCTTCGCGGGCCTGTCGCTTTACGGCTATACCACGAAGAAAGACCTGTCGGGCATGGGGACTTTCCTCATCATGGGTCTGATCGGCCTGATCGTGGCATCGATCGTGAATATCTTCCTCGCCTCCTCGGCGATGGCTTTCGCGATCTCGGTCATCGGCGTGCTGATCTTCGCGGGTCTGACGGCCTATGACACGCAGTCGATCAAGAACACCTATGTCGCCCATGCCGTGCATGGCGATCAGGAATGGCTGGGCAAGGCCGCCATCATGGGCGCGCTGAACCTCTACCTCGACTTCATCAACATGTTCATGTTCCTGCTGAATTTCATGGGCGACCGGGAATAACGCAGAACCAAGACGGAACCGAAAGGCCGGGGGAGACCCCGGCCTTTTTCATTGCGTTCACAGCGCGGCAAGGGCTGAGGGGGCGAGGGCTGGCACCCGTGCGCCACCCGCAAAGCAAAACCGCGCCCGAAGGGGCGCGGTGTGCTGTATCCCGAAGGGGGAAGATCTTACTTGATCTTGCCTTCCTTGTATTCGACATGCTCGCGCTTGACGGGGTCGTACTTCTTCACGACCATCTTTTCGGTCATGGTGCGCGCGTTCTTTTTGGTCACATAGAAGTGCCCGGTGCCAGCCGTCGAGTTCAGACGGATCTTGATCGTCGCCGGTTTGGCCATGGTCGTCTCTCCTGCATCGGGAAAACCACTGCTTTCCCGGTAAAACCTTGAAGCCCGCCTTTTACGCGGGCGGCGGGCAGAGTCAACAGCAAAAGCGCGGGGAACGTGCCGGTCTTATGGGGCCGCCCCGGCGCTGCCCGCCGCATCATCGCGCACAACCTCATCGGCGGCGTCATCCACCTCATCCAGCCGCACCAAAAGGCGGCGGAACCACAGCGCGGCGGCCTGTTCGAACCCCGCAGCCCCGACAGAGCGCCGCAACTCGTCCATGCGGTCGCGCAGCCAGTCCAGCGCCGCCTCCTCGGCGGCGATTGCGGCCGCGCTCTGTTCCATGTCCTGAAACCGCGCGCGGAACCACGCCAGCGCGGCGGCCTCCAGTTGCGCCACCTGCGGCAGGGTGCGAATCTGCGCCTCGATCGGTTCCACGGCGGGCCGGAGGTCGACCAGCGAGGTGTTTTCCACCTCGTTGCGGTTCACAAGCTGATAAAAGCTTGATCCGATCACGCGTTTCTTGTTCTTGCGTCCATTGGCGTCGCCGCGAGCATGTTTCAGCAAATGCAGGTCGTCGGATTTGACATGATGGTGATGCAGGCAGGCATTGGCCCATGTGCACTGCGCTGCCTCGACCTTATAGCCCGATTTGCGCCGTGACATCAGCGCCTCGATGGGCATGGGGACGCCTGCGGCATTGACCACCACCGGCACCCGCTTGCGCCAGGGCAGCTTGGGGGTATGCACGCCCATCATCTTGAACTTTTGCGGACGAAACAGCGTTTTGAAACCGACTTCGGCTTTTGCCTCCGGTACGGGCACCTCCGCCTCGCAGCGGGTGAAGGTTTCCACCACCGATCCGGGGTGCCACTGGGCCACACCGGCGCTGCCAAAGTGGCGCCATTGAATGGCGATGGCGTCCACCTCGGGGAAAAGTGCGATCAGGTCGCCAATCCGGCGATTGCCGACTGTGATGTTCAGATATTCATCGGCATCAATGTGCAGAACCCATTCGGCTTGCCGCACCTGAGGCAGGGTGAAGGCCATCTCCAGCGCCTGTTTCTGAATGGTGCCTGCGGTATAGGGGCCAGGGTTGTCGTAATGCTCCACCGGCAGAGCGGCGGCCATCGCCTTCAGCAGGGCATCGGTGCCATCCGAACAATCGTTGGTAAAAACAAGGATGTGGTCAAAGCCAAGGGCCAGATGATGCGCCACCCATTCCACCACAAACAGCGCCTCGTCGCGCATACAGGCGACGATCACCTTTCCGGTGGGGGCCGCGCGGTTCTTGTGCAGTTTTGACATGGGTAATCAGCGCGACCGTTTGAATATGCGGCAAACTATTCAACATTTCAGGGCCGTTCGCCATGGCTTTCATCTCGGGGTGAATTGCGCGGAGGGCCTGTAAGCCGGATTCTGTCCAAGAGGTTGCCCTCTCTGGATGACCATTCCTCTGCCGCACCCGTTACCGGGGCGGTCAAGCTGCCAACCCGGACCCCTGGGCTGAAGTGTCCCTGTGGAGGTCTCCGCCATCGCCTTGCGGCAGTCGCGGACCTTTCCACGCGGGGTCCCTATTCGGCATTGCTCCGGGTGGGGCTTGCCGTGCCGTCCTTGTTGCCAAGGCCGCGGTGGGCTCTTACCCCACCGTTTCACCCTTACCCCGCATGCGGGGCGGTTTCTTCTCTGTGGCGCTTTCCCTGGGGTTGCCCCCGCCGGGCGTTACCCGGCACCCTTCCTTCATGGAGTCCGGACTTTCCTCGAGGCAGTTGCCCCGCGGTCATCCAGCCCTCCGCGCGAGGTGGGCATAAGGCCAAAGCGGTCAGGCATCAAGGGCTGGCGGAAAATCAGGCAATGCCAAAGCGGCGGGCAAGATCAGCCGCCAGCCTGCGGTCCGTCGCGTCCTCTGGCCCCGTGGCCCAAGGCCGGACGCGCAGGCGAAAGGCCGCCAGCCGGGCCGTGTCCGGCGCGTCAGGATAGCCGATGGCGGTCAGGCTTTCGGCCAGTGGCGCCTCAGGGGTGCCCGTCGCAGATGTATTCGGTTCGGGCCAGACCGCCAGCCCCTGCACCGCCAGCCGCCGCCAGTCGAAACGCGGTCCCGGATCGGATTTGCGGGTGGGGGCCATGTCGGAATGGCCGATCACCCGCTGCGGCGGGATCGACCAGCGCGCCAGAATTGCGACCAAAAGCCGTTCCAGTGCGGCCATCTGTGGTTCCGGGAAGGGCTGCTGTCCGTCATTGGCCAATTCGATCCCGATCGAATGGCTGTTGATGTCCTCAAGACCCGCCCAGCCGCCCGCACCGGCATGCCAAGCGCGGTGGCGCTCGTCGACCAGCGCCTCGGTGGCCCCGGTTTCCGAGATCAGCCAATGCGCAGACACCTCTGCCACGGGGTCGCAAAGCCGCGCCCTGGCCTCATCACAGGAGATGGCGGTGTAGTGAATCACCACCAGCGAGGGGGCAACTCCCCCCCGCCGGTCACCGAAATTCGGCGAGGGCAGGCTCACTGCTTGGCAGCGCGGAAGGGTGCGGGGTTGAAGCCGCAGGCAAAACCATCGCCATCCGGATCGATGCCCCTGCGGTCACGTTCCGGCCCGCCGGCGGCAAGGAACTGTTCCTGTGCCTCCATGTCAGAGCCATAGCGTTGGCACGCGGCTTCCGGGCTTTTGAACTTCAGGCCCGAGCGTTTGTACATCTGCGAGCCGACCGGGTGGGTGGTGGACAGCGCAAACTGGATCGCCGCAGAAACATCCGTGCCGCCGCTGCGGGTCGGCAGCGCGCCGGGTTGGTCCACGGTATATTGCGCCTTGTTGCGCTCGATCCGGGCCTTGTCGCTTTGGATGGTTTCGCGGGACTTGACCGCTTCGAAATCGTTCTCATCCGAGATTTCAGTATGCAGGGCGGTCATCTCGCCCGACTCTTCCTGAATCCCCGCCGGGGCATTGCCGCGCGGACGCTGGCCGTTGGCATCCAGCGTCACGGTTTGCATCGGGGCAGGCGCAAGCGTGCTGGCCATCGGGGCCGGTGCGGTGCTTGCCATCATGCCGCCGGTCGGGACAACGCCGGTGGCGCGATCAATCGCTGCGGCGGCATTCTCCGGCGAAAAGCCCGTTGTCGGGGCGGCGGCAATTTGGCCTGCCATCGGGTTCAACGGGGCGTTCGGCACCGGCTGGGCGTTGCGAACATAAGAGTTGTAATCGTCAAACCCGACGCCCGAGCCGGAGTCCGGCATGTCAGGCGCGCAGGCTGCCAGCCCGAAGGCAAGAGCGATGAAAGGAAGAAGGCGCATCGGATCGACCTTTGAAGGGGGGGCGAATTTTCCGCCCCTTACCACCATTTCTGCGGCTTGCAAACAAAGCCTGCGGCGCGCTCCAGCACATAGGCGTGATTGAGAAGGTCGCCTTCTTCCCACGGGCGCCCGATCAGTTGCAGGCCAAGCGGCAGCCCCTTTTGGTCAAGACCTACCGGAACCGACACGCCGGGCAGGCCCGCAAGGTTCACCGTGATGGTGAAAACGTCGTTCAGATACATCTCCACCGGGTCCGCGCTGCCCATTTCCCCAATGCCAAAGGCCGAAGACGGCGTGGCGGGGGTCAGGATGGCGTCGATTCCGGCGGCAAAGGCCTGTTCGAAATCGCGTTTGATAAGGGCGCGGACCTTGCGGGCGCGGTTGTAATAGGCGTCATAGAAGCCCGCCGACAGCACATAGGTGCCCACCATGATCCGGCGCTGCACCTCGGGGCCAAAGCCCTCGGCGCGGGTTTTCTCATACATTTCGGTGATGCCGTCGCCCTGTGCCAGCTTGGCGCGATGGCCATAACGCACACCGTCATAACGGGCGAGGTTCGACGACGCCTCGGCGGGCGCAATGACGTAATAGGCGGGCAGGGCGTATTTTGTATGCGGCAGGCTGATGTCAACGATCTCGGCCCCGGCATCGCGCATCATCTCAATGCCCTTTTGCCAAAGCGCGTCAATCTCGGCCGGGATACCGTCCAGCCGGTATTCGCGCGGGATGCCGATCTTTTTGCCCCGGATGTCGCCGGTGAGGGCGGCTTCAAAACTCGGCACCGCAATATCGGCGCTGGTCGAATCTTTCGCATCATGGCCCGACATGGCGCCAAGGAAGATCGCCGCATCGCGCACCGATTTGGTCATCGGTCCGGCCTGATCCAAAGACGAGGCATAGGCCACAATGCCCCAGCGCGACACGCGGCCATAGGTCGGCTTGATGCCGGTGATGCCGGTAAAGGCGGCGGGCTGGCGGATGGAGCCGCCGGTATCGGTGCCGGTGGCGGCAAGGCACAGGTCGGCGGCCACGGCGGCAGCCGATCCGCCCGAAGATCCGCCCGGCGTCAGTTGACGGCTGTCCACCTTCCACGGGCTGACCGCGGGGCCATAGCAGGCGGTTTCATTGGACGAGCCCATGGCGAATTCGTCCATGCTGAGCTTGCCCAGCATGACAGCGCCCGCATCAAACAGCTTTGCCGTGACGGTCGATTCATATTCGGGCTTGAAGCCTTTGAGGATGTTCGACCCGGCCTGCGACGGCACGCCCTTGGTGCAAAAGAGATCCTTGATCCCCAAGGGAATCCCGCACATGTCGGGCGCACCGCCCGCCTTCAGCCGCGCATCGGCGGCGCGGGCCTGTTCCAAGGCAATCTCGGGCGTCTTGTGGACAAAGGCATTCAGCGCATCGCCCGCATCCATTGCCGTCAGGCAGGACATGGTCAGATCGACGGCGGAAATCTCGCCCTTGCGCAGCGCCTCGCGCGCGGCGGTGATGGTCCAGGAGTTCGGGGTGGTCATCGGCTTACTCCACAACCTTCGGGACGGCGAAAAAACCCTCGCGGGCGTCAGGGGCATTCTTCAGGATCCGGTCCTGGATATTGCCATCCGTCACCACATCCACCCGCCGCTTCAGCCGCATCGGCGTGACCGAGGTCATCGGCTCCACTCCGTCGACATTCACCTCGTTCAATTGCTCCATGAAGCCCAAAATCCCGGAAAGTTCGCGGGCAAGATCGGGAAGGGCGGCTTCTTCGACGCGGATGCGTGCCAGCTTGGCCACCTTGCGGGCGGTGTCGATGTCGATGGACATGGGTTCCCTCGGGATGCGTTTCGCCCCGTTTAGCCGCGCTCCCCTTTGGCTGCAAGGCTTGGCTGGGATTTCTCGCGGCCAAGGGATCGGCTGGCCCAACCTTTCCCCGGCATTTTCGCAACATTTTGCGCTGGTTTTTCTGTTTGACGCGCGCTGCGCGCCGAAATCGCTTTCCTTGATACCGTCTTCCGGCTAAGCGGCAGGCATGATCACCCATGGCACCCCTTTCCAGTTGCCCCGACGCCGACGCTAAGCGCCAGCGCCTGATCTGCCATGGCCGAAACCGGCCATACCCCCAACAGCATTGACCTTTCGCCCCGGCCTTGGCATCCCTTGGCCTTGCCTAAAAGGAACCCCGCCGATGATTTCCGCCGTTTTGCCCACCTACAACCGCGCGCCCCTTGCCTTCGTCAAAGGGGAAGGCAGTTGGCTCTGGTCCGAGGATGGCGCGCGATATCTTGATCTTGGCGGTGGCATTGCGGTGAACGCGCTGGGCCATGCCCATCCGGCGCTGGTCGAAACCCTGACCGAACAGGCACAAAAGCTGTGGCATGTGTCGAATATCTACCGCATCCCCGAACAGGAACGGCTGGCCGAACTGCTGGTTGAAAAGACCTTTGCCGATACGGTGTTCTTCACCAATTCGGGCACCGAGACCGCCGAACTCGCCATCAAGATGGCGCGCAAGTATCACTATGACAAAGGCCAGCCGCGGGCCGAGATCATTGCCTTCGAAGGTGCCTTCCATGGCCGCTCCACCGGGGCCATCGCGGCGGCAGGGTCGGAAAAGATGGTCAAGGGCTTTGGCCCCCTGATGCCCGGCTTTACCCATCTGCCCTTCGGCGACCACGAGGCGCTGAAAGCCGCCATCTCCGACAAGACCTGCGCTGTCCTCATCGAACCCATTCAGGGCGAGGGCGGCATCCGCACCTTGCCCGATGCCTGCCTCAAGGGCTTGCGTGATCTTTGCGACCAGCACGGCGCATTGCTGATTTTCGATGAAGTGCAATGCGGGGTAGGTCGCACTGGCAAGCTCTTTGCCCATGAATGGGCGGGCGTTGCCCCCGATATCATGATGGTCGCCAAAGGCATCGGCGGCGGTTTCCCGTTGGGCGCGCTCTTGGCCTCCGAGGCCGCGGCCTCCGGCATGGTCGCCGGTACCCATGGCTCCACCTATGGCGGCAACCCCTTGGGCTGCGCGGTCGGGGCCAAGGTGATGCAGATCGTCTCGGATGATGCGTTCCTTGCCGAGGTCAACCGCAAGGGCGGCCTGTTCCGGCAGGGTCTGGAAAGCCTCGTCGCCCGCCACCCCGAAGTCTATGCGTCGGTGCGCGGCCAGGGTCTGATGCTGGGCCTGAAATGCACGGCGACCAACACCGATGTGGTCAAGGCGAATTACGATCAGAACCTTCTGACCGTCGCCGCCGCCGACAATGTGATCCGCCTGCTGCCGGCCCTCAACATTCCCGACGAAGATATCGCCGAGGCGCTCGCCCGGCTTGACCGCGCCGCCGCGACCCTCGCCTGACCCGTTCATCTTGGCCCAAATACCCCACGGGGGTGCGGGGGTGTGAAACCCCCGCTTGCCTAAAAAAAGTGAAACGATATGAAACACTTCCTCGACATCCATAAGACCGAAGCTTCCGAACTGCGGACCATGATCGACAAGGCCCATGCGATGAAAACCGCGCGCAACGGCCGTCCGAAAGGCACGCCCGACGACGACCAGCCGCTGGCGGGCCGCATGGTGGCGCTGATTTTCGAAAAGCCTTCCACCCGCACCCGCGTGTCCTTTGACGTCGGCGTGCGGCAGATGGGTGGGCAGACCATGGTGCTGTCGGGCAAGGAGATGCAGCTTGGCCATGGCGAGACGATTGCCGATACCGCGCGGGTGCTGTCGCGCTACGTCGACCTCATCATGATCCGCACCTTTGAGGAGGCGACGCTGTTGGAAATGGCCGAACATGCCACCGTGCCGGTCATCAATGGCCTCACCAACCGCACCCACCCCTGCCAGATCATGGCCGATGTCATGACCTATGAAGAACATCGCGGCCCGATTGCGGGCAAAAAGGTGGTCTGGGCGGGCGACGGCAACAACGTCGCCGCTTCTTTCCTGCATGCCGCCGGGCAGTTCGGCTTTGACTTCACCTTCACCGGGCCGGAAACGCTGGATCCGGAACGCGACTTTGTCGAGTTTGCCCGTGCCAAAGGGGCCAATGTCCTGATCGAGCGTGATCCGCACAAGGCTGTCGCCGGGGCCGATCTGGTGGTCACCGACACTTGGGTGTCGATGCATGACCCCGAATCCGCCAAGGAACGCCGTCACAACCAATTGCGTGGCTATCAGGTGAACGAGGCGCTGATGGCCATGGCCAAGCCCGACAGCCTGTTCATGCATTGCCTGCCCGCGCATCGCAATGACGAGGCAACCTCTGCCGTCATGGACGGCCCGCATTCGGTGATCTTTGATGAGGCGGAAAACCGGCTGCACGCGCAAAAGGCGATCATGCGCTGGTGCCTTGGGGTCTGAACCTCGTCGTCGGTCTTCGCCCGCTCCTCGGTGGCCCCGACGCGTGGCGAAGCCGGACGAGGAGGGTTTGACAAGGAGGGCTTGCGCCGAGCCGTAGCCTGACGCTTGATGGGGCAAATTAACAGGAGATTGCCATGCACGCCCCCACCTCGCATTTCATCCATTCGCTCACCGCCCTTTCGGCGATCCTGACCAAGGCCGAGGCCCATGCCGAGGCGAAAAAGATCAAGCCCGAGGTTTTGCCGCAATCGCGGCTGATTGCCGATATGTTCCCGCTTTGGCGGCAAGTCGCCATTATGACCGACCATGCCAAAGGCGCGTCAGCCCGGTTGGCGGGGCTGGAGGTGCCCTCCTATCCCGACACCGAAACCACCTTGGCCGAATTGCAGGCCCGCATCGCCAAGACCATTGCCTTTCTCCAGACCATCCCCGACAGCGCCTATGAAGGGGCCGAGGCGCGCACCATCACCGTCAAGGCCGGCCCGCGTGAGCTGACCTTCCCGGCGCTGCAATACCTGCACAGCTATGCGGTGCCGAATTTCTATTTTCACATGACGACCACCTACAACATCCTGCGGGCCAATGGCGTGGATGTCGGCAAGGTGGATTTTCTTGGCGGCTGACGTTCCCCTACGGGTGATCTGCACGCGCGTCTTGCAGGTGCGTGCAAAACCCGCCACCTTGGCGGCATGAAACCAGATCATCCCGCCCATGCCGCCCCGCCCGATGCCGCTGCCCGCAAGGCGGTGCGCCCTGTCATCTGCTATCCGGTCGAAGGTCTGCCGACCCCGGACCTTGCCCCCTATCACGCGGCGCGTCCGGGCTGGCACAAGGTGGACGAGGTGCTGGTCCCCGCCCGCGATGCCCGCTGCTTCGAGGTTCCCGCCGGGCATTTTTTCCGCATCACCTCGGTTGATGGTCCGCAGGTCGGCGATTTGAACCTGTGGAATGCCCATGATCTGGGCGAGCGGTTCTTTTCCGGCAAGACCCGCGCCTTGCATGGCACGCACCTGAGCGCGGGCGACCGCGTGTGGTCTTGCTTGCCGCATATGCGCGCCATGGCGACGATCACCGAAGACACGCTGGACTGGTATCAGTTCGACGCTTTCGGTGGCGGGGTGCATGATGTCATTGGCACGCGCTGCGACCCTTACACGCATAATCTTCTCAGCCATGGCGGGCAGTATCACCATTGCTGCCATTCGAACCTGACCCGCGCCTTGGCCGATCACACGGGCCTGCCGCTGCATCAGGCGGAATTGCATGTGCATGATGTGCTGAACGTCTTCATGTGCACGGGCTTTACCCGCGACACCGGGCAATATTTCATGAAAGCCTCGCCGGTGCGTCCCGGCGATTTTCTGGAATTCTTTGCGGAAATCGACCTGCTTGGGTCGCTCTCGGCATGCCCCGGCGGCGATTGTTCGGCCGAACACTCCTCGGATCAGGCGGCCTGCCATCCCTTGTTGGTGGAGGTGTTCCGCCCGGTTGAGCCGCCCAAGGGCTGGCAGCCTTCGCCTGCCAATGGCTATGATCGCAGCCACGGCCGGTAAGAGAGGGGGCTTTCCGCCCCCTCATGCCATTGGTTTTGAACCAATGGCAAACCCCCGAGGATATTTACACCATGGTAAAGGGCGGGTGTTTTCAGGCGAAGGCTGCTTCTAGGGCCACTTCGACCATGGCGCCAAAGCTGGTTTCGCGCTGATCGGCGGGCAGCGCCTCATGGGTGAGGATATGGTCGGAAATGGTCAGCACGGCGAGCGCGCGGCGGCCGTGGCGGGCGGCGAGGTGGTAGAGTTCGGCCGCCTCCATTTCGACGCAAAGCGTGCCGTGACGTTGCAACTGGTCCGACAGGTCGGGGCGTTCGTCATAGAAGGTGTCCGACGAATAGATGCCACCGACATGCACCGGCACACCGATATTCAGCGCGGCCTTATGGGCGGCAGAGAGCAGGCCGAAATCGGCGCAGGGGGCGAAGTTCAATTCCTTGAAAATGCTGCGCGAGGGAGAGCCGCAGGTGGAGGCGGTTTGTGCCAGCACCACATCGCGCACTTTGACATGGTGTTGCAACGCGCCCGCCGAGCCGATGCGGATCAGGGTTTGCGCGCCATAATCCTTCATCAATTCATTGGCATAGATCGACAAGGACGGCATGCCCATGCCCGATCCGTGGATCGTCACCCGCTGCCCGCGCCATGTGCCGGTATAGCCCAACATACCGCGCACTTCGTTCACCAGCACCGGATTTTCCAGAAACTTCTGCGCCGCCCAGCGGGCGCGATAGGGATCGCCCGGCAAAAGCACTGTTTCGGCAATCTCGCCGGGTTTGGCTCCGATATGGAATGTCATCATAGTCTCCCTTTTCGGGCAAACTATGACAGTCGCCAGACAGGGAAAAGCCCCTCAGGCGTGAACGCCGGCCTTGGCTTCGAAGGCATGGGTGTTCAGGCAAAAGCTGCACTCATGCGGCTGCGACAGATCCCCGCGTTCCAGCGCCAGCTTGCAGGCCCCGCGATCCCGGCAGGTTCCACAGGTTTCCAGAAGCTCCAGCCATGCGGCGTGGTCGGCCTTTACCTCGGCTTCGGACAGGCCGAAGATGCGGGCCATGGCGATAACCCGGTCGGGTACGTCATGGGGCATGCGGACAAAGGCCTCGACCTGCGCCCGGCTCATGCCAAGATCGTCAAGGTCACGGTCGGTCAGGGCGCTGACCTCGCGCACCTCGTTCCAGCGGTCGATAAGGGTTTTGATGCGTTCAAACATGGCCATCTCCTGATCTGCGGCTGTGGCCAATGTTTCCTGTTTTTCTGGGGAAACCTTGATCTGGCGCAAATCGGATGGTTTCCCGCAGGGCGGGTTGCGGAAAACCTGATGGAATTACATCATTCGGCGGCGATAGGGGCCTGATCGACCAAAGCAACGATGTCCAGCATGATGCGGTTCAGTTCAAAATCCTTGGGCGTGTAGACGGCGGCGACGCCCATGGCACGGAGTTTCGCCGCGTCCTCCTCGGGGATGATGCCGCCGACGACAAGGGGGAGATGGCCCAACCCCGCCGCGCGCATGCGGTCAAGCGTCTCAGAGATCAGCGGGATATGGCTGCCCGACAGGATCGACAGGCCAACGACATGCGCCTCTTGATCCGCCGCCGCACTGACGATCTCGGCAGGCGTCAAGCGGATGCCTTCGTAGTGGATGTCCATGCCGACATCGCGGGCGCGGGCGGCGATTTGTTCGGCGCCGTTGGAATGGCCATCAAGGCCGGGCTTGCCGACCAGGAATTTCAATTGGCGGCCCAGTTTCGACGATAGGGCGCTGACGGCCTCGCGCACCGGCTCCAGACCTTCGGTGCGGTTCGACGGGCTGCGCGACACACCGGTCGGCGCGCGATATTCGCCAAAGGCCGAACGCACCATCGCCCCCCATTCGCCGGTGGTGCAACCGGCCTTGGCGGCGGCGATGGAAGCGGGCATGATGTTTTCGCCTGAGGCCGCCGCCTGCCGCAGCGCGGCAAGGGCCGCCTTGATCGCCGCATCATCGCGGGAGGCGCGCCAGTCGGTCAGGCGGGCAATCTGATCGGCCTCGGCCGCCGCATCGACCACCATGATCGCCCCATCCCCTGCCGTCAGCGGCGAGGGTGCCGCCTCGGTCCAGCGGTTGACGCCGACGACCACGGTTTCCTTCGCTTCGATCTTGCCGATGCGTTCGGCATTGGCCTCGACCAGACGACCTTTCATATAGTCGATGGCCGCAACGGCGCCGCCCATGGCGTCGATCTGGCTCAGTTCCGCTCGTGCGCCGTCTTTCAGCGCATTCACCTTGCGGTCTATGGCGGGGTTGCCATCGAACAAGTCATCATATTCCAGAAGGTCGGTTTCATAGGCCAGAATCTGCTGCATGCGCAGCGACCATTGCTGATCCCAAGGACGCGGCAGGCCCAAAGCCTCGTTCCAGGCGGGCAATTGCACGGCGCGGGCGCGGGCTTTTTTCGACAAGGTGACGGCCAGCATTTCCAGCAAGATACGGTAGACGTTGTTTTCGGGCTGTTGCTCGGTCAGGCCCAGCGAGTTCACCTGCACGCCGTAACGGAAGCGGCGATATTTGGCGTCGGTGATGCCGTAACGCTCCAAAAGGATCTCGTCCCAGAGATCGACAAAGGCGCGCATCTTGCACAGCTCGGTCACGAACCGGATGCCCGCATTGACGAAAAATGAAATGCGACCCACCATATTGGGAAAATCGGCGGGGGAAACTTTCCCTTTCAGATCATCCAGCACCGCGCAGGCGGTGGCGAGCGCAAAGGCCAGTTCCTGTTCCGGTGTCGCCCCCGCCTCTTGCAGGTGATAGGAACAGACGTTCATCGGGTTCCATTTCGGCAGGTTTTTCTGCGTGTAGGCCGCGACGTCGGTAATCATGCGAAGGCTGGGTTTCGGAGGGGCGATATAGGTGCCGCGCGACAGGTATTCCTTGATGATGTCGTTTTGCACCGTGCCTTGCAGGGCAGAGATGTCGGCCCCCTGTTCTTCGGCCACCGCGATGTAAAGCGCCAGAAGCCAAGGGGCGGTGGCGTTGATCGTCATCGAGGTGTTCATCTGCTCAAGCGGGATATCCTTGAACAGCGCGCGCATGTCGCCCAGATGGCAGACCGGCACGCCGACCTTGCCCACCTCGCCCTTCGACAGGTCATGATCGCTGTCATAGCCGGTCTGAGTCGGCAGATCGAAGGCCACCGAAAGCCCGGTCTGCCCCTTGGCCAGATTGGTGCGGTAAAGCGCGTTCGAGGCGACAGCGGTCGAATGGCCGGCATAGGTGCGGAAAAGCCAGGGTTGTTCTTTTTGCGCGGTCATGGCGGCCTCGTGAATCGGATCGGCAATTTTATTTCGTCAAGCGTCAGATAGGAGACATTTTCGGGCGCTGTCAATCGCTGCGCTGCGGCATTATCGGCGGAGTATGGGCAATCTTGCCCGCCCCAAGGCGGTTTGACGCAGAGACACTTTCCTGCCAGCCTGCGCCGATGTTCCGCGAGGTGACGCTTCCTTTCTGGCTTCTTGTGCTGATCGTCGGCTTTGCCGCCGTGACCTTTGCCTCGCATTTCCTGTTTCCCTCTGTCCGCTGGTTCTTCCGCAAGCGCGCGGAACGGGCGCTGGCGCGGCTCAACGCCCGGCTGGATCGGCCGATTGAATGGTTCAAGCTGGCGCGGCGGCAAGACATGATCGTGCGGCTGTCCTATGATCCGAAGGTGATGGAGGCGGTGGCCGAACATGCCGCCGAAACTGGCGTGCCCGGCGAGGTGGCTTTCGAGGAAGCCCGCCGCTATGCCCGCGAGATTGTGCCGGGCTTTTCGGCCACGCTGTATTTCGGGGTCGCGACGCGGTTGGCGCGGTGGATCAGTCGCGGGCTTTACCGGGTGCGGATTGGCAAGGTGGACCCGGGCCTGGTGGGGGGGCTTGACCCCAAGGCCACCGTGATCTTTGTGATGAACCATCGGTCGAACATGGATTATGTGCTGGTGACCTGGCTGGTCGCCAACCGCTCGGCGCTGTCTTATGCGGTGGGGGAATGGGCGCGGATCTGGCCATTTTCGCGGATGATCCGGGCGATGGGCGCCTATTTCATCCGGCGCGGCAGCCGCAACACGCTCTATCGCCGGGTGCTGGCGCGCTATGTCCAGATGGCGACCGAGGAAGGCACGACGCAGGCGATCTTTCCCGAAGGGGGGCTCAGCTTGGATGGCCGGGTCGGCGCGGCCAAGATGGGGCTTTTGAACTATATCGTCACCGGGGCCGGGCCGGGCCGCGATGTGCTGTTCGTGCCGGTCGGGCTGGCCTATGACCGGGTGCTGGAGGATCGGGTTCTGGTCGCCGCCGGGCAGGCCGGAGAGCGCAAGTTCCGCGCAGGCATCGGTGCGATTCTGCGCTTTGCCGCCGCGAACCTTTGGCGTCGCCTGCGCGGCCGGTTCAAGGGTTTTGGCACGGCGGCGGCGGGGTTTGGCCCTCCTGTCTCGCTCAAATCCTTCATGGCGGCCAATCCCGAAGCCACGACCGAAGCACTTGGTGCGCATCTCATGGCCGAGATTGAAAAGGTCGTGCCAGTTCTGCCGGTGCCGTTGATCGCCGCCGCGCTGCGGGCCGAACCGGTGGACCGTGCCGCGCTTGTGGCGATTGTAACCTCGCTTGCCACCCGGTTGACCGCGCTGGGGGCGGTGTTGAAACTGCCGCCACAAGGGATGCCGCAGGCGGTGGAGGAAGGGCTGTCCCCGCTTCTGGCGCGCGGTCTGATCGACCGCGATTTGTGCGCCACGCCCGGCTCTGCCGCCATTCTGGCCTACTATGCCGCCTCGGTTGAACAGCGCCTTGATCCGGTATTGCCTGATGACGCTGCGGCGCAGCAGACATAAAATTACAATTTCTGCGCTGCACCTATTGCATTGTTGCGTATGTGGGGTATCTCATTGCCGTAATCCGCCCCGATTCTGCGGCGCGGCACGTTTTGTAAGGAGGCCCGAATGGCTTTGGACACCGCACCCACGATTGCCCCCTATGATGCGCCAGTGAAGGACCTTTATGAGATCGGCGAGATGCCGCCCCTCGGCCATGTGCCAAAGCAGATGTATGCTTGGGCCATCCGGCGCGAACGCCATGGCGCGCCCGAAGACGCGATGCAGCTTGAGGTGGTGGACACCTGGAAACTCGACAGCCACGAGGTGCTGGTTCTCGTGATGGCGGCAGGCGTCAATTACAACGGTGTCTGGGCGGGTCTTGGTCAGCCGATCAGCCCGTTTGATGGCCATAAGCAGCCCTATCACGTCGCAGGCTCGGATGCCTCGGGGATCGTCTGGGCTGTGGGCGACAAGGTGAAGCGCTGGAAAGTCGGTGATGAGGTGGTGATCCACTGCAACCAGGACGACGGCGACGACGAGGAATGCAACGGTGGCGACCCGATGTTCTCGCCCAGCCAGCGCATCTGGGGCTATGAGACCCACGATGGCAGCTTCAGCCAGTTCACCCGCGTGCAGGCCCAACAGTTGATGCCGCGCCCGCGCCATCTGACATGGGAGGAATCGGCCTGTTATACCCTGACGCTGGCCACGGCCTATCGCATGCTGTTCGGCCATGCCCCGCATGATCTTAAACCGGGGCAGAATGTGCTGGTCTGGGGGGCCTCGGGCGGGCTGGGGTCTTATGCGATCCAGTTGGTGAACACGGCAGGCGCCAATGCGATCGGCGTGATCTCGGATGAAACCAAGCGCGATTTTGTCATGTCGCTGGGCGCCAAGGGCGTCATCAACCGCAATGACTTCAAATGCTGGGGTCAGTTGCCGACGGTCAACAGCCAAGAATACAACGATTGGCTGAAAGAGGCCCGCAAGTTCGGCAAGGCGATCTGGGACATCACCGGCAAGGGCGTGAACGTCGACATGGTGTTCGAACACCCCGGTGAGCAAACCTTCCCCGTCTCGTCGCTGATCTGCAAAAAGGGCGGCATGGTGGTGATCTGCGCTGGCACCTCTGGCTTCAACTGCACCTTTGATGTGCGCTATATGTGGATGCATCAAAAGCGCCTGCAAGGCTCGCATTTCGCCCATCTGAAGCAGGCGGCGGCGGCCAACAAGCTGATGTGCGAGCGGCGGCTTGACCCTTGCATGTCCGAGGTTTTCCCTTGGGCGGACATTCCCAAGGCCCACACCCTGATGTGGAAGAACAAGCACAAGCCCGGCAACATGGCGGTGCTGGTGCAGGCCCCGACGACGGGTTTGCGCACCTTCGAGGACGCTTTGGAAGCAGGGCGCAGCCGCTGAACGGCTTAGGTTGACCGGAACCATCAAACGGGCCGCAGTTCAAAGGACTGCGGCCCTGTCTTTCGATATTTGCGCACTATTGCCCGGACTCTTTACACACGCATCGCTAGACTGTTTTCAGAATCGACACAATCTTGGGGCGAATTATCCATCACTCGGTGGGGCCACGGGGCAAGTTCGATGGTGAGATAACTGTGTTGACGGGGGGCCTCATGCGCCATGAATGGGTTTTTGATGTGCTGCGGGATCTGAAAGCCTATGCGCAATCAAACGGCCTTCCCGCCTTGGCGGCCAAGGCTGAGGAGGCGCTGACCATCGCCCGGGCCGAGATTGTCGCCCTGCCAGAAGGCGAGGTCGGCGCTGATCCCGGCACCAGCGGCACCCCGATTGGCGGAGGTCGGCACTAGGTCGGGGTGCCGGCAGGTCTGGTTCTTTGCAGACCAACCCCCTATGGTCGGCCCATGCTGCCAACCCTTACCTTCTCTGACGATCAGGCCGAGGCCTATGACCGCGTGGCGGCCAGCCTTTTGTCCATGGGCATCGACCTTGCCGAAGGCATGCTGACGCCGCGCGCCGAAGGCAAAGCCTCGGTTCTGGCGGTGATCGGCAAGGCGGGTTCGGGCAAGACCATGCTTTTGGCCAGCCTATACAAAGCCATGCAGGCCGCAGGGGTCGATGTCGTCTCGGGCGATTATGAGGGCCGTCGCCGCAAGGACCGCCGGACACTCGCCATTCTCGCCCCCACCAACAAGGCTGCCTCGGTGCTGCGGTTGCGCGGCGTGCCTGCGACCACCATTCACCGCATCCTTTATACCCCCGTCTATGACCCGCAATATGAAAAGATCGCCGAATGGCTGACCGGGCAGGGGCCGCGCCCTGCGGTTGAGGTGGAAGGCCTGACGGAACTGGCGCTGGACCGGGCCAAGGCGTTTTATGATCAGATCGCCTCCATTCCCGGCGCGCTGGCCGCCGCTGGCCTGCGCGGCAGCGATTTCATCAAGGGTTGGAAGCGGCGCGAAGAACCACTGGATGTTGGCTTTGTCGATGAAAGCTCGATGCTGGATGAGCGCCAGCTTGATGACCTGCGTGAAATTTTTCCCACCTTGGTGTTGTTTGGCGATCCCGCACAGCTTGCCCCGGTCGGACAAAGTGGGGCCATGGTCTTTGACCGGCTGGCAGAACCCCTGAAGCTGAACCTGCACCGCATTCACCGGCAAACGCAGGACAATCCGATCCTTGATCTGGCCCATGCCCTGGCGGATGAGCGGGTGGGGTTCGACGATTTTGAACGTCTGGTCGAAGACACCGCCAAACGTGATGATCGTGTGGTCTGGGCCGAACGGGTGGACGCCGATCTGATGGCGCGCAGTCCGGTGCTGGTGTGGCGCAATGCCACCCGGATCCGGCTCATCACCGCTTTCCGGGCCGCCCATGGCGCGCCCGCGGATGATCTCATGCCGGGCGAACCCTTGATCTGCGACGGCATCGAACTGCCGCTGAAACACCGCAAGAAGCGGATCGACCTTGAAGCGCGCGGTCTTATCAAGGGCGCGCAGGTGATCTACCTTGGCCCCGGCAATCGAACCGGCTTTGCCAAGCTTCATGTCATGGGCGCCGAGGAACCGCAGCTTTCCGCCGCCTCGATCATCAAGATCGAACGCCCGGATGAGGAGGAGCCCTTCATCCCGCATGCGGCCACCATGGGCGCAGCCTTTCTGCATGGGGCTGCGGTGACCATCCACAAGGCCCAAGGCAGCCAATGGGAAAACGTGCAGGTCTTTGCGCCCGACCTTTACGCCGCCGCCGCCGCGGGCCGCACCGAGGCCGGTGTGCCCTTGTGGAAGCGCCTGGCCTATGTCGCGATCACCCGGGCCGAGAAACGCCTTTTCTGGGTGGTGCGCAATCGACTTGGCCGCCCAACCTACCCGCTGACCGTGGCCGATCTCAGACCCGCCGCCGCACCCTTGAAACTGGAAAGCGAGGAAGGCTTTTCCTGACGGCCATCACCGGCTAAACCCATTCTTGGATTTGCGCCTTTTGAAATACTCCACAGGGGTTCGGGGGTGTGAAACCCCCGACTGCCAGCCCAAAGGACCGCCCCATGAAATGCGTCTTCGTCCAGTTCCGCTGCACTCCCGGCAAAACCTACGAGGTGGCCAACGCCATCTATGACCGCGAGGTGGTGTCCGAGCTTTACTCGACTTCAGGTGAGTATGACCTGATCGCGAAGGTCTATATTCCGGATGAGGAGGATGTCGGCCATTACCTGTCGGGCCGTCTGTTCGACATCCCCGGCATCGTGAAGACCCTGACGACGATGACCTTCAAGGCCTTTTGAAGGCTTAGATTTTTCGACGAAAAATCGCCCGTCTCAGCGCAGGATCGGCGGGCCGTCCATGGTGGCGGCCTTGACGAAGGCATGAATGCGTGCAGCATCTTTCACGCCAGGCGCGGCCTCCACGCCAGAGGATACATCCACCTGTCGGGCATTGGTCAGGCGGATCGCTTGGGCCACGTTTTCCGGTGTCAGCCCGCCTGCCAGCATCCAAGGGCGCAGCCAACGGCGTTGGGCCACCAACCGCCAGTCAAAGGACAGGCCATTGCCTCCGGGCAGATCGGCGTTTTTCGGCGGTTTGGCATCCACCAGAATCTGATCCGCGACAAAGGAATATTCCAACAGGGCCGCCAGATCGCCCTCATCGGCAACGCCGACGGCCTTCATCACCGGCAGGCCATAGCGCGCGCGCACCTCTGCCACCCGCTCGGGCGTCTCGGCCCCGTGCAGTTGCAGCATGTCCAAAGGCATCGCCTCGACGATCGTATCCAGCGTCGCGTCATCGGCATTGACCGTCAGCGCCACTTTGGCCAGCCCGACAGGAGCCGCCAGCGCCAAAGTCTTTGCCGCGGGGATCGTCAGGTTGCGGGGGCTTTTGGCAAAAAACACCAGCCCCATATAGGCGGCGCCGGACGCGGCCACAGCCGCCACGTCAGCCTCGGTTTTCAAGCCGCAAATTTTTACGCGAATATCCGGCATGTCAGGCCTTGGGTCGGTCCAAAAGGGCCAGAATGTCGTCCTTCGGCACCGAGGTGCTGTCCTTCATCACAGCAAGCTCCCGCTCCAAACGGGTCACTTCCCGCGACTTTTTTGATGCGGTGGCACGGTGCTTGCGCTCGCGGAACCATTCCCAGACAAAGCCGATCAGCAGCCCGGCAACGATACCGCCAAAGATCACCACGAAAAGCGGCAACTCCATTTGCAGATCAAAGCCTGCGAAGGCTGCAATGTCTTCGGGCAGGGCCTTGATCTGCACGGGCGTGCGATTGGCCATGGCAACGGTCAAAAGACCAATGCCAAGGGCTGCCAGAAACAGATAGCGCAAGGTGCGGATCATGACCCCTCCGGGAACTTTGCCCGCAGTATCAGCCGCAGGCGTGCGAAGGGCAAGGGCAGCTTACTTGCCGTTCAGCCGATCACGCAGCAGTTTGCCGGTCTTGAAGAAGGGAACCTTCTTGTCCTCGACCTTGACGGCTTCGCCGGTGCGGGGGTTGCGGCCGACGCGGGCATCGCGGGCTTTCACCGAAAAAGCGCCAAAGCCGCGCAGTTCCACCCGATCGCCTTTGGCCAGTGCCTCGATGATCTCTTCAAAGACCGTGTTGACGATCCGCTCGACATGGCGCTGCGTCAAATGCGGGTTTTCATCTGCAATCTTCTGGATCAGTTCCGAGCGGATCATCCGTGTTATCCCCCTGCGTGGTCGCTTAAAGCCTGTTCTCCGGCCTTTTCCTGTCGCCACGATGTGTTTTTCTCGTCGACTATAGGCAAAAATTTTACGCCCGCACAAACGTTTTTGCGCAACACGGCCCTGAATAGCAAAGAGGCCCCGTCTTGCAACGGGGCCTCCTGCATATTGTTTCCAATCCAACGTGGATCAGATCACTTGTTGCCGCCCTTGAGGGCCGCGCCAAGGATGTCGCCCAGCGAGGCGCCCGAATCGGACGAACCATACTGTTCGACGGCTTCTTTTTCTTCGGCGATCTCGCGGGCCTTGATCGACAGACCCAGCTTGCGGGTCTTGGGGTCGATGTTGGTCACGCGCACGTCGATCTTGTCGCCCACCGAGAAACGCTCGGGGCGCTGGTCGGCGCGGTCGCGCGACAGGTCCGAACGGCGGATGAACGACTTGGCGCCGTTGTATTCCACCTCGACGCCGCCTTCTTCGATGGCAGTGACTTCGACGGTGATGATACCGCCGCGCTTCACGCCATCAACCGCATCGGTGAAGGTGTCTTCGCCAAGGTTCTTGATCGAAAGCGAGATACGCTCTTTCTCAACATCAACTTCGGTGACAGCGGCCTTGACCACGTCGCCCTTGCGGTAGTTCTGGATGGCTTCTTCGCCGCGCTGGTCCCACGACAGGTCGCTGAGGTGAACCATGCCGTCGATGTCGTTGTCGAGGCCGACGAACAGACCGAATTCGGTGATGTTCTTGACTTCGCCTTCGATGGCCGAGCCAACCGGGTGGGTTTCAGCAAAGACTTCCCACGGATTGCGCTGGGTCTGCTTCAGGCCAAGCGACACGCGACGTTTGGCGCTGTCGATTTCCAGAACCATGACTTCGACTTCCTGAGAGGTCGAGACGATCTTGCCGGGGTGCACGTTCTTCTTGGTCCAGGACATTTCCGAAACGTGAACCAAACCTTCGACACCGGCTTCCAGCTCCACGAAGGCGCCGTAATCGGTGATGTTGGTGACGCGGCCCTTGTGCACGGTGCCAAGCGCGTAAAGCTTTTCAACCGCATCCCACGGATCCGATTGCAACTGCTTCATGCCAAGGCTGATGCGGTGGGTGTCCTTGTTGATCTTGATGACCTGGACCTTGATGGTCTCGCCGATCGTCAGGATCTCGGACGGGTGGTTCACGCGACGCCATGCCATGTCGGTGACGTGCAGCAGGCCATCAACGCCGCCGAGGTCAACGAAGGCACCGTATTCGGTGATGTTCTTCACGACGCCGTCGACGATCTGACCTTCGGTCAGGTTGCCGATGACTTCGGCGCGCTGTTCGGCACGCGATTCTTCCAAGATCGCACGACGCGAGACAACGATGTTGCCACGGCGGCGGTCCATTTTCAGGATCTGGAACGGCTGCTTCATACCCATCAGCGGGCCGGCATCGCGCACCGGACGGACGTCAACCTGCGAGCCCGGCAGGAACGCAACAGCGCCGCCCAGATCCACGGTGAAGCCACCCTTGACGCGGCCGAAGATCGCGCCGTCGACGCGGGTTTCGGAAGCGTAGGCTTTTTCCAGACGGTCCCAGGCTTCTTCGCGGCGAGCTTTCTCGCGGCTGATCTGGGCTTCACCGCGGGCATTTTCCACGCGGTCAAGGTAGACCTCGACTTCGTCGCCGATATTGATCGACGGCGCTTCGCCGGGGTTTGCGAATTCTTTCAGATCGATGCGGCCTTCCATTTTGTAGCCGACGTCGATGATGGCCTGACCCGCTTCAATCGCGATGACGCGGCCTTTGACAACCGTACCCTCTTCGGGGGTGTCAATTTCAAAGCTTTCCTTCAGAAGGGCTTCGAATTCGTCCATAGATGCTTTAGCGCACATGTAGTTCAGTTCCTTTTCTTTGTTTTTCACAGGCCATGCGGTTGGCTCCGCCGGTCTTTGCTCGTCAAATGCGAATAGGGCCACGGCGAAGCCGGACCCTTTCCGAGCGCGTCTTTAGGCGGGTTGGCGCAACATTGCAAGGGGCTAGGACGGTACGGGATGGAGGGGCAGAACTGATCCACGGCGCTCTGCAACTCACAGAAACTGCGCAATATGGGCGCCGTTTATCAGGCTGTGATGCACGTGCCATCCGTCGGGACGGGAGGTGACTATCGAGCGGCCAAGGCCTGCTCCACAAGCGCCACGGCCCTTGCCACGGCCGCGTCAATCGACAAGGCGCTGGTGTCAATCTGCTCCGCATCTGTTGCCGGACGCAAAGGGGCGTCGGCGCGGCCCATGTCGCGGGCGTCGCGTTCCTTGACCTGCGCCAAGACCTCAGCCTCATCGCCGCCCACCTCCAGCCAGCGACGATGCGCGCGCACCTGCGGGCTTGCCGTGATGTAAAGCTTCACCTCGGCCTCGGGACAGATCACCGTGCCAATGTCGCGGCCATCCAGCACAGCCCCCCCCGACCGGCGGGCAAAACGGCGCTGAAATTCCAAGAGGGCGGCGCGCACCTCGGGGATAACGGCCACGCGTGAGGCGGCTTGACCGGCCGCAAGCGTGCGCAGGTCGTCGCGCGCCAGATCGTCGGGTGTCAGGCTTTGTGCGGCGGTGATCGGATCGCCGCCCTTGACGCCGACCGCGCGGTAAAGCGCGCCGGTGTCGAGATGGGCAAAGCCAAAACGCGCGGCCACGGCGCGGCTTATGGTGCCTTTGCCCGCAGCGGCCGGACCATCAATGGCAACGGTAAAGATCATCGCTTCCTCCTCGCCACGCAGCGCGCGCGCCGGTCAGCCTCGGCTGATCGTGGCCCCAAGACCGTTCATCAGGGATTCAAAGATCGGGAACGAGGTGACGATCGGGCTGGCATCATCCACCGCGACCGGCTTTTTCGCGGCCATCCCGGCGACGAGGAAAGACATGGCGATGCGGTGATCAAGGTGGGTCGCGCAGGTCGCCCCGCCCGGCATGCCGCCCGCCCCAAGCCCATGAACGATGAGCGTATCCTCATCTTCCTCGATGGTCACGCCATTGGCTTCCAGCCCACGCGCCATGGCGTCGATGCGGTCGCTTTCCTTGACACGCAATTCCTTTACCCCGCGCATCACGGTCTTGCCGGAGGCAAAGGCCGCGACAACCGACAGGATCGGATATTCGTCGATCATCGACGGCGCGCGTTCGGGTGGCACCTCAATGCCCTTCATATTGCCGGAGAACCGCACGCGCAGATCGGCGACCGGCTCGCCCCCCTCCTCGCGCGGGTTCTGGAACTCGATCTCGGCGCCCATTTCGACCAAGGTCAGATAAAGCCCGTTGCGTGTCAGGTTCTGGCTGACGCCCGGCACGAAGATATCCGACCCTTCCACGATCAGCGCAGCGCAAACCGGAAAGGCGGCAGAAGACGGATCGCGCGGCACCGCCACCGTCTGCGGGCGCAACTCGGGGCGGCCGGTCAGGGTGATGACATTGCCCTCGGCCGTCTTTTCCACCGTCAGTTCCGCGCCAAAGCCCAAGAGCATGCGCTCGGAATGGTCGCGGGTTGGTTCTTTCTCGATCACCACGGTCTGCCCGGGCGCGTTGAGGCCCGCCAGCAAAACCGCGGATTTCACTTGGGCCGAGGCCACCGGCAAGGCATAGCGCACCGGAACCGGATTGGCGGCGCCAACAACGGTCATCGGCAGGCGGCCCCCCTTGCGACCATAGGCCTGTGCGCCAAACAGCGACAAGGGATCGGTCACGCGGCCCATCGGGCGTTTGCGCAACGAGGCATCGCCGGTGAAGGTCGCCGTCATCGCGGTCGTAGCCATGCAGCCCATGATAAGCCGCACCCCGGTGCCCGAATTGCCGCAGTCGATCACATCAGCCGGCTCCTGAAAGCCACCAACGCCGACCCCGTTCACCGACCATGCGCCTTCGCCCTGCCGCGTTACCGTAGCGCCAAAGGCCCGCATCGCCGAGGCGGTGTCCAAGACATCCTGCCCTTCCAAAAGCCCGGTGATCTTGGTTTCCCCCACCGCCATCGCGCCGAAAATCAGCGACCGGTGCGAGATGGACTTGTCACCCGGCACCGAGGCCATGCCCTTCAAAGGCCCGCACTTGGCGGAAGTCATCGGTTGCGCATCACCATGGCCGGACATCTGATCTCTCCTTCGGTCTTGCCAAGGCTGATAGCGCAAGCAATGCGGGGCGTCCACCGCATCGAAAAGGGGCGCTGCCCCTCGGCCTTGCGGCCTCACCCCGGAGTATTTCAAAAGGCGCAAATTCAAGGGCGCGCGGGTCTCATGGCTTGCGCCTTGCGAAATACTCTCGGGGGGAAGCGGGATTGGCACAATCCCGCGCAGGGGGCGAAGCGCCCCCGTGGCGCAACAGATCAGCCCGCCTTGCGCTGGAAGGTCAGGTAATGCGGCTCGCGGCCCTCGCGCAGCGCCTTTTGTTCGTAGCGGGTGGAAAGCCAATCGGCCCAGGCGGCACCTTGGCCGGTTTGGGCGGTCAGCGCAAAACCGGCTTGGGGGACTTCTTCCAAGGTCTGGCGCACATAGTCAGGAATGTCGGTGGCCACCCGCAATTCCGCGCCGGGTTTCATGCAGCGGGCCAGCGGGCGCAGGTAATCCTGCGTCACAAAACGGCGGCGGTGGTGGCGGGCTTTGGGCCAAGGATCGGGATAGTTCAGGAACACTTTCGACAGGCAGGCGTCGGGCAGCACGTCAAAGAGGTCGCGCACATCACCGGGATGCAGGCTCAGGTTTTGCACCTCGGCCTGGCGGATTTTGCCAAGAAGCATCGCGATGCCATTGACGAAGGGTTCGCAGCCGATGATTTCGACCTCGGGGTAGGTCGCGGCCATATGCACCAGATGCTCGCCGCCGCCAAAGCCGATTTCCAGCCACAGGGGTTTGCCGTGAAAGCGGGCCAGGTCCAGCGGGCTGCGGGATGGATTGTCTTCAAGCGTCACGCCGGGCAGCGACAGCCGGTTCAGGTCTTCCTCCAGATAGGTTTTCTGCGAGGCGCGCAGCGTCTTGCCATGGACCCGGCCATAGAAGTTGCGGCGTTCGGCTGAGTTATACATGGCAAAAGACCCCGGAGTTGATCCGGGGCCTCTTGGCTGATGCGGGGGGCGAGGTCAAGCGGGCGGGGGGCTTGATACCCCCGAGGTCGTGCCGTCTTGCCGGTCAGACCGCCTTTTTCAAAGCCTCGACCAGATCGGTCTTTTCCCAGGAAAAGCCGCCATCGGCCTCGGGCGCGCGGCCGAAATGGCCATAGGCGGCAGTGCGGGCATAGATCGGCCGGGTCAATTGCAGATGTTCGCGGATGCCGCGCGGGGTCAGGTCCATGCACTGCATCACGGCATATTCGATGCGTTCAGCCTCGACCTGGCCGGTGCCGTGGGTATCGACATAGATCGAAAGGGGCTTGGCCACGCCGATGGCATAGCTGACCTGCAGGGTGCAGCGGTCGGCCAGACCGGCGGCCACGACGTTCTTGGCCAGATAGCGGGCGGCATAGGCGGCCGAGCGGTCAACCTTGGTCGGATCCTTGCCGGAAAACGCGCCGCCACCATGCGGGGCAGCCCCGCCATAGGTGTCAACGATGATCTTGCGGCCCGTCAGGCCCGCATCGCCATCCGGTCCGCCGATCACGAAAGTGCCCGTGGGGTTCACCCACCATTCGGTTTTCTCGGTGATCCAGCCCGAAGGCAGCACTTCGCGGATATAGGGCTCCACGATGGCGCGGATGTCGTCCGAGGTCTGACTTTCCAGCGCGTGCTGGGTCGACAGCACGATCGAGGTGACTTCGACCGGCTTGCCATCCTCATAGCGCAGCGACAGTTGCGATTTCGCGTCGGGGCGCAGGGTCGGCTCCTGACCCGATTTGCGCACCTCGGCCAGACGGCGCAGGATGGCATGGGAATACTGGATCGGGGCCGGCATCAGTTCCGGCGTCTCGCGGCAGGCATAGCCGAACATGATGCCCTGATCGCCCGCGCCGTCGCGGTCCACGCCTTGGGCGATATGCGCCGACTGGCTGTGCAGGTAGTTCTGCACGTTCAGGGTGTTCCAGTGAAACTCATCCTGTTCGTAGCCGATATCCTTGACGCAGGCGCGGACGATGTCCTCCACCCGCTCATTCATCATTTTCAGGGCCTTTTTGTCCGAAAGGCCAACTTCGCCGCCGACCACAACGCGGCCCGTGGTGGCAAAGGTTTCGCAGGCAACGCGGGCATTCGCCTCTGCGGTCAGGAAAGCGTCAAGAACAGCGTCGGACACGCGGTCGCACAGCTTGTCGGGATGCCCCTCGGACACCGATTCCGAGGTGAAGACGTAGTTCTTTCTGCTCATGGAAATGCTCCGTTATGAGAAACCTGCCACGCCAGGAAGCCGTTGTGACAGTCTGTGGCCCGCTTTCGCTGATTGGACGCGAAAGGTCAAGAATACTTGGTGACGCGTCGCCGGATCAACATAAGGCCGAGACCGGCAAGCAACAGCAGGGTCGGGGTCTCGCCCCAGCGGGCAAAAAATGTGGCGGCCAGCGGGGCGGGCAAGGCCGCATCAAGGTGCCCTTGCGTGCCAAAGGGCAACGCGGCGCGCAATTGCCCCCGCGCGTCATAGACCGCCGTCACCCCGGTATTGGCGACGCGTACCAAGGGCAGCCCTTGTTCGATTGCCCGCATCCGCGCCTGATCGGCGTGCTGGAATGGGCCTGAGAGCGTGCCGAACCAAGCGTCATTGGTGATCTGCAACAGCCAGTCAGCGCGTTCCGGGGCCGCATTCACATCTTGCGGAAACACCGCCTCGTAACAGATCAAGGGCAGGGCGCGGCCCAGTGCCTGGCCAAAGCCTATCAGTTTCGCGCCGTCCCCCGCGGAATAGCCGGCGCCTTCCTGTGCGGCAAAGGCCCGCAGGCCGAACAGGCGAAACGCCAGATCCCCCAAGGGGATATATTCGCCAAAGGGCACAAGATGGTGCTTGTCATACCGCGCGCCCAAGGTGCCGTCCGGTTCGATCACGGTCAGGCTGTTCCAGAACCGATTGCCATCTTCGCGCTGGGCGCCAAGGGCGACGGGCACGCCTTTGGCCGCGGCGGCGATCATCGGGGCCAGATCGCTGTGACGTTCCAAGAGGTAGGGCAGGGCGGTTTCGGGCCAGATCACCAGCGCGGGGCGCGGTTCGGCTGCGGTGGCGGTCAAAAGTCGATCAAGGAAACGGCGTGCCTGATCGGGGTCCCATTTCAGCGCCTGCTCGGCATTGGGCTGCACCAGCCGCAAAATGGCGGGCCGGTCGGCGGGCATCGGCTGCGACAGGGACCAAAGCCCACAGGCCCAAGCGGTGGCCAGCGCGGCCCCCGCGCCCACCGCTGGCCGCCAGCGCAAGGAAGACAGCGTGGCTGCAAGCAGCAGCAGGCCCAATGTCAGGCCGGTTGGGCCGATCCAGGCACCGAGTTGGGCAACGGGGGTGGAAATCCAGACATGGCCGGGCATCGCCCAAGGAAAGCCCGTCAGGATATGGCCGCGCAGGTATTCTACCGCCGTCAGGGTCAGCGCAAAGCCGAAGGCGGGGGGGCGGAAGGGAAGGGCCCGGGCGGCCCAAGCCGCGCTGGCCCAGAAAAGGCCCAGCCCCAAGGCCATGAAAAACACGGCGAAAGGGGCCATCCAGCCATAGGTTTCCGGTTCGATCAGGAAGGGCTCAACGATCCATGACAGCGCGACGGCGCCATAGCCCATCCCGCCGACAAGGCCGATCCAGCCCGCCCCGGTTTCAACCCGTGCCACAAGGCGCGTCAGCACGGTCAACCCGGCAAGTGTCAACGGCCAAAGGTAAAGCGGCGCGTGGCCAAGCGCGGCCAAGGCCCCGGCCGCAAAGGCCAAGGTCGCCATGCGCGGGGCGGGGCGGCTGTGCCAGATGCGCCTCACGCCTTCGGGGCCTCGGCCGGTTTGGCGCTGCCCGCGCCGGGCAGGCGGACGCGCAGGCGCTTGATGCGGCGGGGGTCGGCATCGACCACTTCGAACTCCACCCCGCTTTCATGGGGCACCACCTCGCCGCGCGCCGGAACCCGGCCCGTGCGGACAAAGACTAGACCGCCAAGGGTGTCGATCTCAGCGTCGTCCTCATCGGCGCGCAGGGTCATGCCGATGGCGGCTTCGAATTCTTCCAAGGGGGCGACGGATTGGGCCAAAAAGACGCCGGGCTTTTCCTCTTTCCACAGGGCGCCTTCGACCTCGTCATGCTCGTCGTCAATCTCGCCGATGACGGTTTCGATCAGGTCTTCGATGGTCACAAGACCATCCACGCCACCATATTCGTCAATCACCAAGGCCATATGCACCCGGTCGCGCTGCATTTTTTGCAGCAGCGTCGCGGCGGGCATCGACGGGGGGGCGTAAAGCAGCGGGCGCAGCAGGCGTTTCAGGCTGAAACGGCCGGTGGCCCCGAAACCGTGCTGCAAGGCCAGATCCTTGAGCAAGACCAAGCCCTGCGGATGGTCCAGCGTGCCTTTGTAAACCGGCAGACGGGAAAAGCCGTGCTGGCGAAAGGCCTCCACCAGATCATCCTTGCCGATGTCCAACGGCACGGCGGCAATTTCGACCTTGGGGATGGCCACATCATCGACCCGCAGCTTGCGCAGATTGGCAAGGCCAAGCTGGGCAGTACCGGGGGCCGTTACGCTGCTGGGTCGCGCATCGGCATCGCCGCCGGATTGGCTGTCAGAGGGAGAAAAGGCGCTGAAGATCCGCCCAAGAAATGTCCGCGGTCCCTGATCGGTGCCGTCGTCTTCACCTTCCTGCCGCGCGCTTTGCGCCGCCGGAGAGTCGTCGTTGCTACTGCCCATTGGTCCTTTGTCCCAAATCGCCGACCACGCTGCCGGACCTGTTCAATATGGGTCAGAAAGACCCAGACGCGCAAGTATGCGCACTTCGGTCGCCTCCATCAGCGTCGCGTCGCCGTCGCGGATGTGGTCATAGCCCAGAAGATGCAAAAAGCCATGCACCACCAGATGGGTGACATGATCGGCCATGGGCTTTTCCGCCTGAACCGCCTCGGCCGCGCAGGTGTCATAGGAAATCGCAATGTCACCAAGCGATTCGGGGTCATCGTCGTCGCCAGCTTCGGGCGCATCCGGCGTCTCGCCCTCGACCTCGGCCGCGCGTTCATCCGATGGCCAGCTCAAGACGTTTGTCGGCTTTGCCTTGCCGCGAAAGTCGCCGTTCAGTTCAAGAATGCGGCTATCATCGCAGCCCATCAGGCAAAGGGTAAAGCCCTCGGGCTGAAGGCCCAACTCGGCCATGGCGGCGCGGATGGCTCGATCGGCCAAGGGTTCAAGGCCAAATGCCTCCCAGCGGTCATCTTCGATGACGATATCAACCAAGGGTTCCATGGCTGCGCTGACTAACGGGGAAAGGGCCGCGCGGCAAGCCGGAGGGCCTGCCGCGCGCCACATTCAACCGGATTGCGCCTCGTCCTTTTCATAGGCCTCGATCACGCGGGCGACCAGCGGGTGGCGCACGACATCCTTCGAGGTGAAGTAGTTGAACGACACGCCCTTCACCCCTTTCAGGATGCGTTCGGCGTCGGCCAGACCCGAGGTGACGCCGCGCGGCAGGTCGACTTGCGTGCGGTCGCCGGTGATGACCATGCGGCTGCCTTCGCCCAGACGGGTCAGGAACATCTTCATCTGCATGGTGGTGGCGTTCTGCGCCTCGTCCAGAACGACAAAGGCGTTTGACAGCGTGCGTCCGCGCATGAAGGCCAGAGGCGCGATTTCGATGCGCTTTTCCTCCATCAGTTTTTGCACCTGCTTTGAAGGCAAAAAGTCGTTCAGCGCGTCATACAGGGGCTGCATATAGGGATCGACTTTTTCCTTCATGTCGCCGGGCAGAAAGCCAAGCCGCTCGCCGGCCTCCACCGCCGGGCGGGACAGGATGATTTTTTCCACCGCGCCGGAGATCAGCATCGTTACCCCGACCGCAACGGCAAGATAGGTCTTGCCGGTGCCCGCCGGGCCGATGCCAAAGCCCAATTCGTTCTGGAACAGGTTCTTCACATAGTCCTTTTGCGCCTCGGTCCGCGGCTCCACCGCTTTCTTGCGGGTGCGCAACTCCATGCCATTGGCCGAGAACATCTCGATCTGCTGCCCATCGGCCCCAAGGCCGGTGCTGCGGGCGGTGTCGGGCATGGGTTGCCCCATGCGGATCGCGCCATCAATGTCACCGGCGTTCACCGAGCGTCCTGCCTCCAGCCGGGCGTAAAGCCCGCGCAGCACGGCGGCCGCCTGTTCGCGTGCCTGGGCATCACCGATGACCGAAAGCCGATTGCCGCGCCGAAGCACATGCACGCCCATCTGGTGTTCGATCTGCGCCAGATTGCGGTCAAACTCACCGCAGAGGCCGATCAGCAGACGATTGTCGGGAAATTCGAGAATGGTTTCGACAACATCCTCGGGGCGGGACGGGGGGGTCAGCGCGCTGATGCCCAATGGGGTCTCCTTATTGACAGAGGGACACATGCAAATGCTCGTCCTGTTTGACATTCGGAGCAAGAGAAATCCGACGTCATGGGGGTGAATTTGACCCATTGGTGCCAAATATTCATGACAACGCCGCTATATCTAGCAGGTTCCCGGACCTGAGCCAAAAAAGCAAAGGGCCACGGCTTGCGCCATGGCCCCCAATCGGTCTGCGATGATGTGCGGTGCGGTATCAGGGTTGCACCCAACCCGGCACATAGTCTTTCAGGCCCGGCGATTGTGACTGATAGTCCTTCAGCACAGTGCCTGGCGGGTAATGATTGTTGCACACCGGCAGGCCCGAAACCGGGTCAAAGCGGCGGCCCGAATAACCTTCGATCCCATCGTCAATGAGCCAGCCCTGACATCCATCGGGGTCATAGGCGATGGCGGCATGGCCTTCTTCCAGAACGCCTTTGTCGCGCCCCTTGTCATAGGCGGTGGCGATCACCGTATCGGGCTGGCCGTTATAGGCGGTGACGCCTTCGATGCAGCCCGAGACAGAACTGGCCAGAAGAAGGCCGAGGGCGATTTTCACAGGGTTCATCATCTTTATCACCACCGGTAGCAGACAACTTCGACGCGACGGTTCTGCTGCATGCCAGCGGCCGTTGCATTCGACGCGATCGGGTTACGCTCGCCATAGCCGATTTCACGGTCAACCATGGCGCCCATGGCGCGGGCGACATCGGCCACGGACTTGGCGCGGCGCTGCGACAGGCGCATGTTGTATTCATCCGACGCGCGGCTGTCGGTATGGCCGTAGACGGCATAGCCAAAGGCCCCGGCGCTGCGGAAGAAGTCTTCCAGCCGGCGCAGGCCGGCGGCGGTCAACTTGTGGCTGTCGGTGGCGAACAACTGGTCGGTGTTTTCCACCAGACAGGTGTTGCGTTTCAGGCAGACGGGCTTGCCGGTCTTGGGGTTCACGCGGTCCAGCATATAGCCTTCAAGGCCGCCGTCGGCCCACCAGTGCATGCAGCCGTCATCATCAATCCAGACGCCCCACTGAATTTGCCCGGTGACCTGCGGCCCCGGAATGTTCTGATGTGCTTCATGCGGCGTTTTGGACGGGTGGGCAAAGGCAGCCCCCCCAAACCCGGAAACGGCCAATGCCGCCCCCGCAACCATACCCAGCACTGCTTTGGACATGCGTTCCAATGCGGCAGCCCCCCCTTTTCAAGACCGGCCCTGGCAGGGGCCGTTACATACTATCTTTAGAGACTTGCTTGCGCACTTTAGAGAAGTAAAGGGGGATTTTCCTTAATTGGTTGACTTTGCCGCGGGATTTTCCGGATTTTCAGGCGCAGGTCGCGGGGCTGGCAAAAGTTCGTTGCCGTGGCGGAAACAGAAGCGCTGCGCGCCTTGGTCAGCCGATCCGCTCACCCGCCAAGGAATTGGTGGCCGAGGCAGAGATTCGCACCCGGACAAGCTCGCCCACCTGACCTGCCGGGTCGTTCACATGCACTGCATGCAGATGGTCAGACTTGCCGACCATCTGGCCCGGTTGGCGCCCCGCCTTTTCATAAAGCACACCCACTTCGCGGCCGACCATGGCATCTTGGGCGGCGCGCTGCTGTTGGGCGACAAGGGCTTGCAACTCGTAAAGCCGGGGATCGGCGATCTCGGCCGCGATTTCAGGCTTTTCGGCAGCAGGCGTGCCGGGGCGGGCCGAGTATTTGAAGGTAAAGGCGGCGCCAAAGCCCACTGCGCGCACCAGATCCAGCGTGGCCTGATGGTCGGCATCCGTTTCGCCGGGGAATCCGACGATGAAATCCGACGACAGCAGAATGTCAGGCCGGGCGGCGCGGATCCGTTCGATCAGGCGCAGATATTGCTCCGCCGTATGCTTGCGATTCATGGCTTTCAGGATGCGATCGGACCCGGATTGCACCGGCAGATGCAGATAGGGCATCAATTGCGGCAGATCGCCATGGGCGGCGATCAGGTCATCGTCCATGTCATTGGGGTGGCTGGTAGTATAGCGCAGCCGCTCCAGCCCGTCGATCCGGGCCAGTTCGCGCAACAGGCGACCCAGACTGTAGTCACCCGACGCATCCGCCCCGTGATAGGCGTTCACATTCTGGCCCAGAAGGGTGATTTCCTTGACCCCCCGTTCCACCAACCCGCGGGCCTCGGACAGGATGCGGTCCACCGGGCGGCTCACCTCGGATCCGCGGGTGTAAGGCACCACACAAAAGGCGCAGAACTTGTCGCAGCCTTCCTGCGCGGTCAGAAACGCGGTCGGGCCGCGATGGGATTTGCGCTCGGGCAGACGGTCAAACTTCATTTCCGTCGGGAAGTCGGTATCCACCTGTTGCGCATTGGCCTGCGCCATTTCCGGCAGGCGGTGATAGGCCTGTGGGCCGACCACGATATCCACCAAGGGCATGCGCCGCAAAATCTCATCGCCCTCAGCCTGCGCCACGCAGCCCGCCACGCCGATCTTCAACTCGGGCTTGGCCTGCTTCAGCGGCTTCAACCGGCCAAGGTCGGAAAACAGCTTTTCGCTGGCCTTTTCGCGGATATGGCAGGTGTTCAGCAGGACCATATCCGCATCATCGGCGGTTTCGGTCAGCACATAGCCCTCGGCGCCCATCGCCTCGGCCATGCGTTCGCTGTCATAGACGTTCATCTGACAGCCGTAGGTCTTGATGAAAAGCTTCTTCGGATCGGCCATGGCGCACCTGTTTCGCAAGCCCCGCCCATAAGCCAAAGCGCAGGACTTCGCAACGCAAAGGCCAAATGCAACCGATCCTACGCTTGCATTGATCGCCACATTGTTTGATTTTGCCAAACATCTCATCCAAAGGCCATTATGCGTTATTCCTCGCTTGACCAGTTTCTGACCGATGGCAAGGACACCCTTTCCAAGGGGCCGGTGGCCATCGTCTTTGCCGAAGACCCGGTTGAGGTCGACACCACCTTGCGCCATCACCTGACGGCGGGCTTTGTGCAGGTGCTGCTTTTGGCACCCGAAGGCATCACCGTGCCTGATGCGCTGGCCGAGAAAATTCACTGGATCAGCCACGACGTTCATGCCGAAGGCGCACTGTTTGCGGCAGTTAACCGGGTGATCGAAGCCGCGCCGGGCATCTGGCTATATTATTGCTACAACGGTGAATACCTGTTCCATCCGTTTTGCGAAGGCCGCAACGTGCGTGAGCTTGTCACCTTCCACGGCGAAGAACGTCGCGAGGCGATGTTGTCCTATGTCATTGATCTTTATGCCGATGATCTGGACCGTTTTCCCAATGCCGTGGCGCTGGAGCATGCCCATATGGACCGCTCGGGCTATTATGCTCTTGGCCGCCCAGATCAAGCCAACCACAATCATCCCAAGGAACGGCAGCTTGATTTCTTTGGCGGCCTGCGCTGGCGGTTTGAAGAACACATTCCCGCGCCGCGCCGCAAGATCGACCGTATCGCTTTGTTCAAGGCCAAGCCGGGGTTGCAGTTGCGCCCCGATTTCACCCTGTCCGACGAGGAAATGAACACCTACGCCTGCCCTTGGCACAACAACATCACCACCACGGTGATGAGTTTCCGCACCGCCAAGGCCCTGCGCAGCAACGCGGGATCGATGTTCGATATCCACGATTTCCGTTGGCACAATTCGGTGCGATTCGAATGGCATTCGCAGCAGTTGATGGATTTGGGGCTGATGGAGCCTGGCCAGTGGTTTTAGGCCCCTGATCGCGGCGATTCGTCGAAAAACCAGAAAATTGCCGACAACGTTTACGGTATGTTTTTGTTTTGTGCGCAGTCTTGCCCTGAATTCCTTTCTGCTCAGGAGACCCACATGACATTGCATTCCCCGGTTCTGGATGGTTCACAAAAGACCATGATGGCGGGCTACCTCGACAATCTGGCGCTGGTGGAACGGCTGCACCGCCTGCTTTTGGATGTCATCAAGGATGAATTCGAACGGCTTGCCATTTTGGAAATCAACTCGGTTCAGGCCCTGTTGCTGTTCAACATCGGGGAGAATGAGGTGACCGCGGGCGAGTTGAAATCGCGCGGCTATTATCAGGGTTCGAACGTGTCATATAACCTGAAAAAACTGGTGGAACTGGGCTATATGCACCACCAGCGGTCCGAGATCGACCGCCGCTCGGTGCGGGTGCGGTTGACCGAAAAGGGGCGCCGGGTGCGCGGCATGCTGACCGATCTTTTCACCCGCCATGCCGAAGGGCTGGCCAAGCGCGGCTTGGTCGACGCGGCCGGGATGGACCAGATGAATACCTCGCTCAAACGGATGGAGCGGTATTGGACGGAACAGATCCGCTATATCTACTAGGGTCACGGCAGCAGTTTCGCCACCGCGCGCAGTTCAAATTTCTGGATCTTCCCGGTCGAGGTCTTTGGCAATTCCGCAAAGACCACATGCTTGGGCGATTTGAAGCCCGCCAAGCGGCCGCGGCAATGGGCGATAAGCTCGGCTTCGGTCGCAGAGGCGCCGGGTTTCAACTCGACAAAGGCGCAAGGCACTTCGCCCCATTTGTCATCGGGTTTGGCGACGACGGCACAGAGGCTGACGGCAGGGTGATGCATCAAAGCGCCTTCCACTTCGACCGAGGAGACATTCTCGCCGCCCGAAATGATGATGTCTTTCGCCCGGTCGGTGATTTTCAAATAGCCGTCGGGGTGTCGAAACGCGATATCGCCGGATCGGAACCAGCCGCCCTTGAACGCCTCGCGCGTGGCTTCCGGGTTCTTGTAATAGCCCTTCATCACCATATTGCCGCGCATGGCGATTTCGCCCGAATGGGCGGCATCGCGGGGCACAGGCTGCCCATGGTCGTCATGCACCTCCGCAGCTTCCAGCATGGCCATCGCCACCCCGGTGCGCGCCTTGAGCGCGGAACGGTCGTCGCCCTGTGCCGTGTCCCATTCCGTCTGCCACAGACATTCGGTTGCCGGGCCATAGGTTTCGGTCAGCCCATAAACCTGCGTCACGTTGAAGCCCAAGGGCTCAAACGCGGCGAGTGTCGCCGCCGCCGGGGGGGCGCCTGCGGTAAAGACCTGAACCTGATGCGAAAACGCCCGGCGATCCTCGGCCTTGCAGTTGATGACCGTGTTCAGAACAATCGGCGCGCCGCCGAAATGGGTGACGCCCTCATCGGCAATCGCATCATAGATCGCCTTGGCGGTCACATCGCGGCAGCAGACCAGCGTGCCGCCCATCATTGGCACCATCCACGTGTGGCACCAGCCATTGCAGTGAAACAGCGGCACGATGGTCAGATAAACCGGAAACAACTGCATCCGCCAGCCGATCGCATTGGCCGTGGTGGCAAGATAGGCCCCGCGGTGATGATAGACCACGCCCTTCGGCCGCCCTGTCGTGCCCGAGGTGTAATTGATGGCGATGGATTCCCATTCATCTTCAGGCATTGCCCACGCGGCGGCAGGATCGCCTTTCGCGAGCAGCGCCTCATAGGTCAGATAGGCGCCCGAGGCGGTAAAACCGTGATCCACCACTTCGATGATCTCGGGCGCCGTGCCGTCCATCCGGCGAATCGCCTCTTGGGCCAGCGGCAGAAAAGCGGTGTCGCAGAGCAGGATCTTCGCCCCGGCATGGCCAAAGATATAGGCCACGGTGTCGGCGTCCAACCGGGTGTTGATGGTGTTCAACACCGCCCCGCAGGCCGGCACGCCAAAATGCGCCTCGGCTTGGGCGGGGATGTTGGGCAAAAGCGTGGCCACCACATCGCCGGGCTGAATGCCCCGCAGCGCAAGCGCCGAAGCCAGTTGGCTGATGCGGGCGGCATAGTCGGCATAGCTGAGCCGGGTCGATTTCCACACCACGGCGGTGCGATGGGCAAAGATATCTGCGGCGCGCTTCAAATGCGACAGGGGCGTAAGGGCCGAAAAGTTGGCTGCCGTCTTTTCCAACCCGCTTTCGTCTGCCAGCCAGCCCATGTGTTTTCTCCCTGACGCAGAATGTCGTTTTCCGACGGGCAGTTTGCGAAGGATGCAGGCAAAGGGAAAGCAGGAAATACGAAGGAAGACATTGTGAACGCGACCAAAGACCGGACCTTGCTGGCCGCCGGGTTGATTTCGATCTACGCCTTTATCATCGGCTTTACCGATAATTATGTGCGGGTGATCGCCGATGAGGCCGGGCTTTGGCAATTCCACTTCACCCGGTCTTGCATGACGGCGGTGCTCTTGGGCCTTGGTGCGGTTGTCTTGGGCTGGCGCATCCGGCCGCGCAATTGGCGCGCGGTGGTGGCGCGGTCTGCCATCCATGGGTCGGCCATGGTGATCTATTTTGGCGCGCTGGCTTTCCTTGATGTGGCCTTGGTGGCGGCGGGGTTGTTCACCGCGCCGATCTGGGTCTTGCTGATTTCGCGCTTTGCCTATGGCCACAAGATCGGCCCGGTGCGGATTGTTGCGGTGGGCCTTGGCTTTGTGGGCGTGCTGTTGGTGCTGGGGCCAGAGGCGATGGGCGGGGCCTCTTTGGCTGCCGTGCTGCCGATCGTGGCGGGCGCGCTCTATGCGATGGGCAACATTGCCACCCGTGAATGGTGCGAGGGCGAAAGCGCGCAAACCCTGCTGGCAGGTTTCTTCGGCGCGCTGGGAATCATTGGCGCGGTGGGGATGCTGGCGCTGACGCTCTTGCCGCTGGAGGTGCCTGCCGGGGCTGACGGGTTCTTGCAGCGTGGCCCGGTCTGGCCTTCGGGCGGGTTCTATTTCTGGACCTTTGTGCAGGCGGCGGGCAGCCTGATCGGCGTTGGCTTCATGATCCGGGCCTATCAGATCACCGATGCCAGCCGGGCCAGCGTGCTGGAATATATCATCCTGCCCGCTTCGGCCTTTTGGACTTGGGTTATCTGGGGCAAAGGACTGGAGCCTTTGGCCGTCTTGGGCATGGTGCTGATCGTGGCGGCAGGCACGATGATCGCGCTGCGGGCGCGGGCACAAGAGACGGCTTAATCGTCGACCGCTTGTCGCCAGTGGCGGCGACACATGCTTTGATAGGTTTCATTGCCGCCGATCACCACCTGATCGCCATCCCGCATGGGTTTGCCATCCGCGCCCTTGCGCACCACCATCGTGGCTTTCTTGCCGCAGTGACAGATGGTGCGGACCTCGCGCATCTCATCGGCCCAAGCCAAGAGCGCGGCAGAGCCGGGAAACAGGTTGCCCTGAAAGTCGACCCTGAGGCCATAAGCCATCACCGGAACGCCCAGATCATCCACCGCACGGGCCAGTTGCCAGACCTGTTCTTTGGACAAAAACTGCGCCTCGTCGATGAAAACGCAGGCCACCGTGCTTTTGGCAAAGCGGGCTTTCAACTTTTCAAACAGATCCTCATCGGGTGCAAAGGTATCGGCCGCCTCGCCAATGCCGATGCGGCTGGCGATCTGGCCTTGGCCCGCGCGATTGTCGAATTGGGCGGTGATGAGGTAGGTCTCCATCCCGCCTTCGCGGTAATTGTGCGAGGCTTGCAGCAGGAGCGTCGATTTGCCCGCGTTCATGGTGGAGTAGTTGAAGTACAGCTTTGCCATGACCCGATCTAGCCCAAGGGCTGTGCGGCGCGCAAGGGAGGGAAAAGCGGGGCACCCGCGTTCCCACAAGGGCCAAAATCATGAAGTAAAAACACGGGTAGGGGGGGCGCAACGGCCCGGCAGCACACCATAACAACCGGGGCTAATTCCCCGGCGCGCAATTATTACAACGCTGACGGGTCCGCCGCGCGACCGTGATGACCTTTGGAAAAAGTCACCCATCACGGGAGAAATACACGGCAGACCCCCACCCAAGCCAGCGCTGGGGGCGCTGGCCACTCGTTACTTACTCTGGACGCCCAGAGCACCTTTATTCGTGACAGATGCTTACCATCGCATTAATGGGAAAAGGCAAAATGAATTCCCCGGCGCGATGTTATGCCCGGAGTAAAGGTAATTGATCATGAGTGTGGCCACTTATCTGAAGAAGCACAGCGAAGCGCTGGTCAAGGATGTGGGGATTGAGGCGGCTTGCGAGATCACCGGCAAGTCGAAGGCGACGCTCGGTCGCTATTATTCCGACAATGACGAGCATGGCGACCGCTTCATGCCGATTGATGTCGTTGCGGCCTTGGAGGGCGCGTCGCGGTTTCCGCATGTGACGGCAGCACTGGCCGATTTGCGCGGCATCACGCTGTCTTATGATGCGGAAAAGCGCAACGCCCAGTCCTCCGGGGTCAATCAGGATGTGGTTGTCTTGGCGCAGCGTTTTGCCGTGCTGATGAGCGAATACAATTTGGCCATCGGCGACGGCAAGATTTCCATCAACGAGGCAAAGCGCATGCTGCGCGAAACGCTGGCGCTGCAACAGGTGCTGCTGGATATGAAGCTGAACCTGGAAGAAGAAGCGAAATAGGGCGGGATTTCCCCGCCCTTTCCTTTATGCCTCAGGCCTGACGCGGCTTTGGCCGTGCGCCGTCGCGGCGGGGCGCCTGATTGCCGCCTGCGGGTTTGCTGCCCTGCGGACGGCTGCCTTGCGGGCGGGCGCCGGGCTTGGCAGCCGGGCGCGGGCCTGCGGGTTTCTGGGCAGGCGGTTGGCTGCCCTTTTTCTGGCCGCCGGGGCGTGCACCGGGGCGCTGGCCGCGGTTCTGGCCGGGCTTTGGCGTGGCCGCCACGATGTCGGCGGCCCAAGGGGCGCCGCCCAGAACCGGGATCGGTTTTTTCAGCAGTTTTTCAACAGCTTTGAGTTCGTCCATCTCGGCGGGCGAGCAGAAGGCCACAGCGGTGCCCGCAGCCCCGGCACGCGCGGTGCGGCCGATGCGGTGGACGTAGTTCTCCGGCACGTTCGGCATGTCATAGTTATAGACATGACGCACCGTCGGAATGTCGATGCCCCGCGCGGCCACATCGGTTGCCACCAGAATATCCAACTCGCCCGACTTGAATTCCGCCAAGGTGCGCTCGCGCTGGTTCTGGCTCTTGTTGCCGTGGATGGAGCCTGCCTTGAAACCCCAAGACACGAGCAGCTTCATCAGCTTTTCCGAGCCATGCTTGGTGCGGCCAAAGACCAGCGCCTGTTCGGTCGGGTGCTTTTTCAGATACTCCTCCAGCAGCTTGGCCTTGTCGCCCATCGGAATGTAATGCACGCCTTGGGTGATCTTTTCTGCCGGTTTGCCGGGGGTGGAAACCTGCACGCGCACAGGATTGCGCAGGTAGGTATCGGCGATTTCCTCAATGTCTTTCGGCATGGTGGCCGAGAACAGCAGCGTCTGGCGGCGTTGCGGAATGTGCTTGGCGATCTTGCGCAGGGAATGGATGAACCCCATGTCGAGCATATGGTCCGCCTCGTCCAGCACGAGATAGCCGCATTTCTCAAGGCTGACGTTGCCCTGTTCCAGATGGTCGATCAGACGGCCCGGCGTGGCGACCAGCACATCGGTGCCGCGCGACAGGGCTTGCGCCTGTTTCAGCACAGACGCGCCGCCGACCACCATCGTGACCTTCACGGCGGTGCCTTTGGTGAAGATTTCCAGATTGTCCTTGATCTGGATGATCAGTTCGCGCGTCGGCGCAAGGATCAGGGCGCGGACATGTTTCGGCCCCGGCGGGTGGCCAAGGTCAAGGATGCGGTGCAGCAGGGGCAGGCCAAAGGCCGCCGTCTTGCCGGTGCCGGTCTGGGCCAGACCCATCAGGTCGGCCCCCTTCATGATATGGGGAATGGCCTGCGCCTGAATCGGCGTCGGTGTTTGCAGTTTGGTCTTTTCCAGCGCCTTCAGGATGGAAGGCGAAAGGCCGAGATCGGCAAAGGTCGTCATGTGAACGGTCCGTTCTTCAAAATAGGCAACCGACACTCGCCCCACCGCATCTTGCGGTTTGGCCGTGTGGGAAGGGTTACCTTGCGTGAAGGGGGAACCTCGCCCGGCATCCCCTTGTCCTCACGCGGGACCGGATGGGTGGGCGTGCGGGCCAGATGGGGGCAATCGTGGCAAAAGTCAAGCCACCGGGGTCATGACCGCCGTTCGGCCCAGCGGTTCAGCCATGCCAGCCCCGCCAGCGACAGGCCCAGCCCGGCAAAGCTGACCACCCGCGTCAGCCCGGTCAGGCCCGATGCGTCGAGCAGGAAGACCTTGGCCACCACCAACCCGATGACCGCCATGGCCAGACGGCGCAGCATGTCAGACCGTCGGGCAATCGCCTGATAAAGCAGCCCCGCCCCGAGCAGCATCAGCGCCAGCGTATAGGTATAAAGCTCGCCCTGCGTCACGCCGGGGGTGCCAAGGAAATCCCCTTGCCAGAGGCGGCGGATTTCAAGACCCGTGTAAAGGGCGGTCAGCACCGCACCTGCGCTGATCAATCCTAGCCGCAAGCGCCGATCAAGATCCGCCCATCTCCAGGCCACCGCCAAGAGCAAAAGCCCCGGTAGGGCATAGGCCAAGGCCAGCGTGTCCAGCACCGGCGGGCCTTGCACCCGCGCCCCAAGATCCTCCGCGCTCCAGCCGAACAGCGGGTTTCCAAGGGTCGCGGCACTGGCCAACCCTGCGGCGGCAATCATGCCGCCAAGGCCTGCCAACGCCCGGCGCAAGGGCTGCAACGGGCTGACCTGTCGGGCACGCCACAGTTGCATCAGGGCAAAGATCACCCAAGGCAGCGCGTTCAGCGTCATGCCCCAATGCGTCTCCATCGGCAGGGTTTGCGGCACATAGGTTGCGGTCGCATCGACGGCGGGCGGTGGCGTCAGCGCGCGGGCGATCAGCACATTGGCCAGAATGGCCGTCAGTCCGGCGGCCGCACTTTCGGCGACGGCATGGGCGATGGGACGCGCCAGCGGTCGCAAGAGCCACAGGGTCGCAAGCATCGCGGCAATGGTTCCGCCAAACGCCAGCAAGACCTGCCCCAACGGGGCCTGCAAAGCCCAAGACAGGCCTGGATCGGCCAGCAGGCGATAGCCCAGCACCGCCGCGCCAGCCTGTAGAAACAGGCTCATTTCCGGCAGGCGGAACCGGCGGTCAAGTGCGGCAGAGGCCACGAGCAGCACCGCCAGCGCCAGCGTCAGGGCTGTTTTTGTGGTCAGCACGAACAGGGCGAGTGCGATCAGCGCCAGGGCCGACAGCGTGGCATGCGCGGCGCGGCGCATCCCGGGGGCGTCTGCCTTGGCCAGCCGCAGCGCAAAGCCGGTCATCAGCGTGGCCAGCGCGATGAGATGCAGCGCCCAAGCGTAGGGGCCAAGCACCAGCGCCGGTTGCCACCAGATCTCCATCGCCACGGCGGCAAGGGGGGCGATCAGCGCCGCGCCCAAGGCAAAGGGCACGCCCCACAGGCCGGGCCGGAGCGCACGATAGGCCGCGCCAAGGCTGATGAGTGTGGCCATGATCAGCAGCAGCGAGGCAATCCGCGAGGGTGCAGATTCGGGCGGGCGCAGGGCGATGGCCTTAGCCGCATGTTCGACCCAGACTGCCGCACGCGTTTCGCCAAGGATCGCAAGAACCATGAGAAAAGCTGCGGCTGGCAAGAGGGCCATATCGGCCAGCCCCTCGGCCTTTTCGGCCCAGAAAAGAAAGGCCAAGGTCAGAAAGGTTAATCCGGCCAATGCCAGAAGGGCCGCGTCGGCGCGGCCGGTGGCGGCGGCGCACAGGCCCAGACCGGATGCCACGGTTGCCCCCAAGACCAGCCGCACCGGAAAGACCGGCCAACCGGCTTTGCCTTTCATCAAGAGCGCAGGCAGGGTGGCAGGACCGACCTGTGCCGGGATCAGGCGCAGCTCGGGCAGGGTGGCGGTCAACAGCACCAGTGCCAGCAATTGCAAGATCCACCCCGCGTCGCCGCCGCCGCCCAGTTGCGTCAACAGACCTCCGCCATAGCCCAAGACCAGAGCCAGAACCGACACCCAGGCCCAGCGGCGCACGGCATCCACCCCAAGCCCAAGCGCCGCGATCAAAGTGAAATAGCCATAAAGCCAGCCGATGTTCTGCGATGCGCCGCCTGCAATAAAGGGGGCTGCAAAGGCGCCGATCAGGCTGACCGCCACAAGAAGCGGGCCAGAAAACCAGCCAATCCCCAAGGCCAGCGCGGCAGTCGCCAAATGCCCGGCAAAGGCCATTTGCGGCCCGATCAACCCGTATAATTGCCGCGCGGCCAGAACGGCGGCAAACAGCGTGACAATTCCCGCGCCGGAAAACACCGAAGGCAGCCTGGCCGTCGTGGCGCTGCCTTCATCGCCATGACGGCGGCGCAGCCCTTCACCCGCAGCCACCAGCCCCGCGCCAAAGATCAGCGCCGCCAGCACCCGCAAGCCGGGGGGCAGAAGGCCGCGCTCCATGCCGTATTGCACAAAGAAGATACCGGCCAGACCCAAGGAGGCGGCAGAGATCGCATAAACCCAGTTGTCGCGCAGCCAGCGGCCAAGTGCGGCAAACCGATCGGGGCGCATTACCAACGGGCGGTCTTGTGCGGCGCTGGGCGGCAGGGGTGGCGGTGTCACGGTCTGGGGTTCGGATGGCACGCGGGACGCGACGGCGTCCATGGGGATCGGCAGCGGAGGTGGTTCCGAAACGGCCTCGGCCATGGTCGGCATCGGGGGCGCCACAGGGTCGGGGCTGTTGGCAAGCTTGGATTCCAAGGCGCGGATTCGGGCGCGCAGCCCGACCACTTGAACAAACAACACCAGAATTGCGACCGGGATCGCCATCACGGCCAAAATCGCCAAGATCAGAATACCGTCCAACCGCTTACCCTTTCACTTGCCGATCACAACCGTCAGCTTAGGATGAGCATGAAGTCAGGGCCAGCCTCGAATTCCGGCCCAAGGGGAAAGAAATGCGCGCGCCATCGGTAAATGTTCTGGGCGGTCGGCTTGAGCCTTGTTCCACGGCCCCGATGACCGGGTTTTACCGCAACGGCTGCTGCGATACCGGGTCGGAAGACCGGGGCCAGCATACGGTGTGTGCCGTCATGACGGCCGAATTTCTGGCCCTGTCGAAATATCTCGGCAATGACCTGTCGACGCCACGCCCAGAATTTGGCTTCGCCGGTTTGAAACCCGGGGATCGTTGGTGTCTGTGCGCGACACGCTTCTTGCAGGCACATGAGGAAGGTGCCGCGCCGCAGGTGCATCTTGCCGCGACACATCAGGCAACGCTGGAGGTGGTTTCGCTGGCGGTACTATCCCTTTACGCGGCGGATTGATCGGGCGACGTAATCCGCAAACCGCTGTCGTCCCGCATCAGATCTTCGATGAACAGCGATAAAAGTTGCGAACGTCCGGTGACCCCGGCCTTGCGATAGATCGCGTTGGTCTGGGCTTTGACCGTGCCTTCCGACGTGGAACGCAGGGCTGCGATTTCGGATGTTGCCAGCCCCTTTATGGCAAAAAGCGCCACATCCTTTTCTGCCGGTGTCAGCCCCCATTCGGTGAACCGTTCCTCTAGAAGGTTCATGAAGGCCCCCGACGCGCGGCGCAGCCGTTCCTGTGCCATATTGCGTTCCCGCAAGGTGCGCCGCAGCACCCAGATGCCAAAACCAACCCCCAGCGTCAGGCCAAGGGCTGCAAAAATCTCAAGGTATTCCCGCATTTCCCAAGATAGGGGCGCGGACCATAGGCTGACGTAGGACGAGGCGATGTCGGCCACGAAAAAGACGGCGGAAAGGACTTGCAGCAATAGAATTGTGATCAAGGCAATTTGTCGGCGCATCAGGCAGGCACCCTTGCCGGACAGAGGTCAGTCATCGTCATCCCCGCCCGAATCGCCATCACCATCACCATCAGAGTCGCCATCGCTGCCCGAGTCGTCAGTCTCCCCCTCTCCATCATCGCCGCCCCGGCCCCGGCCCCGACCTTTGCCGTCATCGTCATCACCGTCATCATCCCCGGCGTCTTCGCTTTCATCCTCGACCGTGTCAGAGCCGATGATCGAAGGTCCTGTTACGCCACTGGCGGATGTCCACAAATCACGCAGCACCTCGCCGGTTTTCGGGTTCAGAATGATCTCACGTGTGCCACGTTTCCCATGTGCAACGATCCTGCGGCGTCCCAGCAAGGTATAGCTGACCGAGATTTCGGTGAAACCCTGACTTTGCAGTTTTCGCTGCACCGCCGTGGCAAAATCAGCATGTGCAGGTGTTGCCAGCACAAAAGCCGCGGTGGTCAGCAGGAAAAATCTTCTGTTCAAAGGGCGCGTGCGTGCCATGGCCGAGGTGTTTCTTCCTAAAGAAAGGTCGGCCCGGCAAGACCGGACCGATACATATCACGAGGTGAACAAAATCCCAAGGTGGCGATCAGTCGTCGTCGCCGCCGTGATCATCGCCGCCGTCATGGTCACCGCCGTCATCGCCGCCATGATCGTCGTCGTTGTCGTGATCATCGTCTTCGTCATGACCGTCATCGTCGTCATGGTCGTCGTCGTCGTCATGATCATCGCCGTCGTCTTCGTCATCATCATCATCATCGTCTTCATCATCATTATCGACGAAATCACGGGCACGGTTCCGCACTTTGACTCCGGGGCGAATATCGTCATCGGCCTCTGGGGCGCCCGACTCGCTTTTCAGCGTTGCGCCGGTTTCATTGTCATAGACAACCTCGATCTTTTCATTGCCGCGGATCGCCTCGACCTTGGTCTGGGTGGTGCCGCGGGTCACTTCGATCGCGGTGTAGCCTTCGGCCTGAAAGCCCGCGATCAGGCCATCGGTGTCGATGGCGGCCAACGCCGTCGTGGTCGGTAAGGCAAAAAGAGCGGCAATCAGAAATATGCGTTTCATGGTCTGGTCTCCTGTGTGGGCCAGCGTACTGGCAAAAGGGGCGCTTTCGCGTCGGACTGGGTGTGAGACGGTTCCTTGCAGACAAACTTCGCTGCGGCTGGGGGGAACGGTCTCGACCCTCACAGAAGGTCCGATGTGGAGGGGAAACGATATTGGCGCAGGGTTTAAACGGCAGCTTTAGGCCATCGGTACCATGCCCCTAAACCGCAGTTTAGGACCTTGGTCCGAGTCGGGGTAAGCCATTTGGCCGAAGGTGTTGCGCAAAAGTCGGGTTTCAGGGCCCGTTCCGGCCTCTGTGGCACTAGGCGGCTGATTCGAAATCAGCCGGGTTGCTACGGTCAGCGCCCATCAAATCCTCGATGAACAGCGACAAAAGCTGGGGGCGGCCAGTGACGCCCGCCTTTCGGTAGATCGCGGCGGTCTGTGCCTTGATCGTGCCTTCCGACGTTTCGCGCAGCCGGGCCATCTCTTGGACCGACAGGCCTTTGATCGCGAAAAGCGCGACCTCCCGTTCCGCGACCGTCAGACCCCATTGGCCAAACCGGGCGTTCAGCAAGTCGATGAATGCGGCCGATGCGCGCTCGAGCCGGGCCTCGGCGCGTTTCAGATCCCGCACTGCGCGCAGCACCAGAAGGGTGCCCAGCACCAACCCCAGCATCAGGCCTAGCCCCGCGCCCATTTCCAGCAACTCGCGCATGCCCCACGACAGAGGGGCGGGATAGATGCCGAACACGGACAGCAAGAGATCGCCCATGAAAACCATGGCGCAGCCTGCTTGCAGCAGCAGTAATAGGGCAAAGGCGGCAAGCCGGGTCAATGCACACCTGCCTTGTGCGGATATTGATCCACAGTCCTCAAGGCAGAATACCGATATCGGCGGGGGCAACCATGCCTGCGCTGCCAGAATTCGGTCCCGCACCAACGCTTGGAGCGGTATTTGCGGCGGCGCTGACTCCCTTGCGGCCGCCACCGACCGAAACTTCTGCCCCGCGGCTGTGACCCTCGTCTTCCAGTGGGCGTAGCACAAGGAGCGGCGCTTCGGCGGAGTAATCGCGCAGAATCTCGCCGGTGCCGGGCACGAAAACCACCTCGCGCTGCCTGCCCTCTTTTTCGGCCAGGATGCGTTGGCGCCCCAGCCAGGTGCGTTCATTTTCAACGATGACATAACCGTCTGACAGAAGCGTGGTCAGGATCTCATCCGCAGCGGCAAATCGTGGTTCTGCCTGTGCATGGGCCGTATTCGGCAAGCCTGTTGCCGTCGCAAAGACGAGGAATACAAACATGGAAAATTGGCGAAACATGTTGAAACTCCAACCTTTGAAGCCAAGGCGGCAACTTGCGCCCGGCGGGTCAAGGCAAAATGGGGAAGGCATGTTGTCAAAAACTTGGAGGGTAATGCTCTGGCCGTGAAAAGCTCGGCCAGAGCACGCGGTGATTATCTTGATGATTCCGGTCGCGTCCAGATGTAACCGCTTCCGGTCGTGGCGCCCTCGCTCCGACGTGTTGCTTGACCGCGGGGCGCGGCATTAACGCCTTGCGACAGTGCAGCCATCAGGGTGTCCTCTGCGGGGATGTCGCCCATCTCCATCAGATCGAGCGACACATCTGGTTCTTCAAATCCCATTTCCAAAGGATCAACCGCAACATCCGGCGCATTGCCCTCGATGCTGATATCTGACCCTTCCGCAGCCTCCGTGTTATCCTCGGCCATGACTGCCGAGGATAACAGGAAACCTGCGAGAACCGAAACACTCGCCTGCAACGTCAGGCGTTTTACCAATAGATCACTTGCCACGGTCAGTTCTCCTTACTCGTGATTGCCTCAACGCCCGACGGTATCGAAACGATTCGCCGGGGACCTCACAAAGCCCGAGTAGGTAAAACAACGCCATTCGCAAAAGGTTTGCGACGGTGTGGTGCGGTAAGGCTGACGGACGTAAACAAATGTTTACGCCAGATATCAGGATGTTGCGGGATCAAACCTGCATCGTGACGCCAAGATGCTTGGCCACGGTGAAGATGTCCTTGTCGCCACGGCCACACATGTTCATCACGATGATGTGGTCTTTCGGCAGGGTGGGGGCGATCTTCATCACATGGGCCAGCGCATGGCTTGGTTCCAAGGCGGGAATGATTCCTTCCAACTGGCAGCACAGTTGGAACGCTTCCAGTGCCTCAGCGTCGGTGATCGAGACATATTTCGCCCGGCCTACATCATGCAGCCAGGAATGTTCCGGCCCGATGCCCGGATAATCAAGGCCCGCCGAAATGGAGAAGCCTTCCAGAATCTGACCATCGGGATCTTGCAACAGATAGGTGCGATTGCCATGCAATACGCCCGGACGCCCGCCGGTCAGGCTGGCGCAATGCTGCATCCGCTCGTCCACGCCCTTGCCACCGGCCTCGACGCCGATGATGTTCACCGACGGATCATTGAGGAAGGGATAGAACAGCCCCATGGCGTTCGACCCGCCGCCGATGGCGGCGACAACGGTGTCGGGCAGACGCCCCTTGCCTTCCTGCTCCTCAAGTTGCCAGCGCACTTCCTTGCCGATGATCGACTGGAAATCGCGGACCATGGCCGGATAAGGGTGCGGACCGGCGACGGTGCCGATGCAATAGAAGGTGTCGCGCACATTGGTCACCCAATCGCGCAAAGCGTCGTTCATCGCATCCTTCAGTGTGCCGCGTCCCGAGGTGACCGGGATCACCTCGGCGCCCAGAAGCTTCATGCGGAAGACATTCGGTGCCTGACGTTCGACATCATGCGCGCCCATGTAGACGATGCATTTTAACCCGAACTTGGCGCAGACGGTGGCGGTCGCCACGCCGTGCTGACCGGCACCGGTTTCGGCGATGATCCGGGTCTTGCCCATACGGCGGGCCAGAATGATCTGGCCCAGCACGTTGTTCACCTTGTGCGCGCCGGTGTGGTTCAACTCATCGCGTTTCATATAGACCTTGGCACCACCAAGGTGTTCGGTCAGGCGGGGGGCGAAATACAAAGGCGAGGGGCGGCCAATGTAATGCTTCCAAAGATCATCCATCTCGGCCCAGAAGGTCGGGTCGGTCTTGGCGTGGTTGTAACGCTGCTCCAGATCAAGGATCAGCGGCATCAAGGTTTCCGACACGAACCGCCCGCCGAAAATGCCAAAGCGGCCCGCCTCATCCGGCCCCGTCATGAAGCTGTTCAAACCGTCCTCGGCCATGGCTGATCTCCCCCTGTGACTTCGTCTTGATGTAGCGTCCTTCGTTGCCCGGCGAAAGGGGGCTGCGCGCCCCCTCGGGCTGACGCCCTCACCCGGCGGAGTATTTTGAAAGGCGCAAGACCAAAGCGCGCGATCACGGATTTGCGCCTTGCAAAATACTCCCGCCGGAGGCGTGCTGCGGTTACAGCCAGACGCCCCGGTTGGTGCCTGTCGCCTCACTGATGCTGGCGTATCCGTCGCGGAGCAAAAGGGCGTCGAGCCCGCGCGCGATGTCGGCCACCATCGACAGCCCGCCATAGACGAGCGCGGTATAAAGCTGGACGGCAGAGGCCCCGGCGCGGATCTTGGCATAGGCCTCATCGGCGGTGGAAATGCCCCCCACCCCGATCAGGGGCAGGCGGCCCTCGGTCAGTTTGGACAGTTGCGCCAGAATGCGGGTGGATTTTTCGAACAGGGGCGCGCCGGAAAGCCCGCCGGCCTCGCCCTTGTGATCCGATTGCAACCCGTCGCGCGACAGGGTGGTGTTGGTGGCGATCACCGCATCAACACCCGAGGCCATGGCCACCTCGGCCACTTGGGCCAGGTCTTCGGGGTTCAGATCGGGGGCGATTTTCAAAAAGACCGGCACCCAGCGCGTGAGGCCGGCACGGGCCTCCATCACGCCTGCGAGAAGCGCGGTCAGCGCCGCCGCACCTTGCAGGTCGCGCAGCTTTTCGGTGTTGGGCGAGGAGACATTGACCGTGACGAAATCAACATGCGGGCCGCAGGTCGTCAGCACGCGGGCGAAATCGGCGGCACGATCTTCGCTGGTTTTGTTGGCGCCAAGGTTCAGGCCAACCGGCACCGCCCCGCGCGGGTGCGCGGCAAGCCGGGTGGCGATTGCCGCAGCCCCTTCGTTGTTGAAGCCAAAGCGGTTGATCGCGGCGCGGTCTTCGGTCAGGCGGAACAGTCGGGGCTTCGGATTGCCGGGTTGCGGCAGCGGCGTTGCGGCCCCGACCTCGACAAAGCCAAAGCCCGCCTGCACCAGCGCCGAAAGGGCGGTTGCGTTCTTGTCATAGCCTGCCGCAAGTCCGACCGGGTTCGGCAGCGACAGCCCCGCGACCGTGGTGGCAAGCCGGGGCGATGCGACCGGGCCGGGCAGGGGCGCAAGCCCCGCGCGCAGGGCCAGAAGTGACAGGCCATGGGCGCGTTCGGGGTCCACCCGGTGCAAGAGCGCAAGGCCCAGTTTTTCAAGTCCGGTCAAATCATGCCCTCGGGGAAGATATGGCCTGCCGCGCCCAAGGGGAGGGATTTGTCCCAGACCACTTCAGACAAGGCGAGCTTGCGGTAAAGATGGGGGAACAGCGCGCCTCCGCGCGAGGGTTCCCATTTCAGATCTGCGCCCATGGCATGGCTGTCAAAGGCGACCAGCACCAGATCGCTTTCGTGGGCAAACCATTTGGCAGCGGTTTCGGCAACCTGCGTGGCGGTAGAGAAATGGATGAAGCCATCGGCCATGTCGACCGGCGCACCGGCCGTTTCACCGGCGGCACGGAAGGCGTCCCATTCGGGGCGGCGAAGGATCTTGTAGATCAACATGGCACCTTCCATGCCGAAAGCCACCCCTGCGGTCAAGCATGGGCTGTCATCCGCCTGTCGCGCTGCGGTTTTATCCCGGTGAAACACGGCGGCTTTGACAGACTCAAGCTCTGCGCTGCACAGTGTTCTGATTGTAGTCGCTCAACCTGTGGGAGCATGTCATGCCCAATTCTTTTAGAACATTTGTCTTTGGGGCCACCAGTCTGGCCGCGCTTTGCGCCGTCCCTGCCGTCGCGGAAACGGTGAAGCTGACGCTGCTGGGGGTGGGCGACGTTTACAACTATGCCGAGGAAGACGGGCGCGGTGGTTTTCCCCGGCTGAACGCGGTGGCAAAGGCCGAACGCGCGGCCAATCCGAACACGCTCTATCTGTTCAACGGTGACATGCTGTCTCCCAGCCTGATTTCCGGGTTTGATATGGGCCAGAACACCATTGATTTCACCAATCTGGTGCCGTTCGATCTGGCCGTGCCGGGCAATCATGAGTTTGATTTCGGCCCCGAGAATTTCTCCGACAAGATGAAGGCGTCCAAATACCCTTGGGCGGCGATCAACATCACCAAGGCGGACGGCGCGGCCATCGAAGGGCTTGGCGGGGTTGTCGTGAAAGATGTGGGCGGGCTGAGGGTGGCGTTGATCCCTGTGGCGCAGGATACCAGCCCCGAAGTGTCCTCGACGGGCGATCTGAAGTTCTTGCCAACCGTGGATACAGCGGTGGAGGCCGCGAAGGCCGCGCGCGAAGACGGGGCGGATATCGTCGTGGGGGTCGTGCAAACCAATATGGAAAACGACCGGGCCTTGATGGCCAGCCATGTGTTCGATGTGATCCTGTCTGGCGACGATCACACCTATGCCACCGCTTATGATGGGGTGACGGCCTATGTCGAAACCAGCGTTGATGCGCAGCTTTTGACCCCTGTCGACCTGACCGTAGAGGTCGGCGATAAGGACGGCGAACGCACCGTCAGTTGGACACCCGCCTTTCGCTTTATCGACACCGCCACGGTAACGCCCGACCCCGAAAGTCAGGCTTTGGCCGACAAGTTCAGCGCGGATATGGATGCGAAACTGAACGTGGAGATCGGCACGACCGAGACGCAGATCGACAGCCGCCGCAATATGGTGCGGGCCGAGGAGGCGACGATGGGCAATCTGATTGCCGATGCGATGCGCGATGCGACAGGCGCGGATATTGCCATCATGAACGGTGGCGGCATTCGTGGCGACCGCACCTATGAGGCGGGGGCCAAACTGACGCGCCGCGATATTCTGACGGAGTTGCCCTTTGGCAATCTGACCGTTTTGACCGAATTGCCAGGCTCTCAGGTGCTGGCTGCGTTGGAAAACGCAGTGTCGCAGGTTGAAAAGGGCGCGGGGCGCTTCGCGCAGGTTTCGGGGCTGAGTTTTGCCTTTGACGCATCGGCCGAGCCCGGGCAGCGGGTATCCGAGGTCATGGTCATCGGCGCACCCTTGGAGGAGGGCAAAATCTACAGCGTGGCCGTCAACGATTATATACTGGGCGGCGGGGACGGTTATTCCAGCCTTGGCGGCGGCAAGATCATCACTGGCACCGGCGGCGGCCAGTTGGTGGCCAATGATGTGATGGCCTATGTCGAAAAGCTGGGCACGGTGAAACCGGCGGTCGAGGGGCGGATCCAGAAGCTGGGGCAGTAAGCCAAAACCGGGGGCGGGTTTTTGCCCGTCCCCGCTTGAGCCTGCCGGAACGCGGTGTTATCTAACCCTCAGCGCGGGTGTTGTGTAATGGTAAGACCCTAGCCTTCCAAGCTAGAGACACGGGTTCGATTCCCGTCACCCGCTCCAATAGGCCGCATAACCATATGATTTGTTGCGATAATTTATATATATGTGCCATCAGCGCATCATTTAGCTAGCCATCGCGAAAACGACTGAAATCGAGCGGTTTTCGCACCTTGTAGGCGCGACACTGCGCCGAACCCATCCGCCAGACTGATTCGCGCCCAGCACCGCGCGGTCCTATGCTCATTCCTTGGGCGATCTCCAACCTTTTTCCAACTTCGCCTGCCGGTCTGGGGCGAAAAGTTGGATTTTTCCCACCGTTCTCCAACCGAAAGTTGGATTAAATACAAATTAAAACAATGACTTGAAAAAATTCTTCGCTCGACTCATGCTTGAGCGGCCGGGATGATCCGGCCTTCAATCGGAGATGTCCATGAATAGCCTGAAACCTTCGGAACCAGTCGCCGACGCACTAAGCTCTTTTGAAATGGCCTGGACCGCGATGTGCGCCTCCGAAGACCCTGCGGCCTGGGACGCCGGATGCGCCGCTTGGGATCGCCTCCAAACTGTCCCTTGCCGCAACGCGGCCGACGTTCTCGCAAAGGCTGCGGCCTTCGCGACATATCGCCATGACGTCGCGGACTCGGATTGGGACGGCGACACGCTGGCCGATGCTGATTTTCAGCACCTCGCGCGACTGTTTTCCGACGCTGCCAAGTTCGCCGTCATGCCTGCCCATTAACCGAAGCCACCGCATGGACGTCACTCGACCATTAAGGCGTGAGCGGCACCCTATCGCGGTCCAACCCGACGGAGATCAGCGATAGGCCGCGATCGCGCAGCCGGTAGGCAGCGCTCCGCGCCATACGCCCCTCGACGGCCTTCTCGAAGCTCGTTCGGCGCGCCTTGCGTGCGGCCCAGAGGCCAACCGTACGCGCGGATCCGATATGGTCCGGGCAAAGGTATCGGCCTGTCCATTCCAGTGCGTCTAAGTGACGGGTGACCAGCACGGGCGACGGGGGCAGGACCAGAACACGCTCCTGAAGCCCATCATTCCCCATGACCTCGGGCAAGCCCCATCCCTCTTCGAGATGATCGTCCAGAGTAGCCCGGAATGCCATTCCGCCAAGTCGTGAGAACCCCCTCGGCCCGACTTCGCCGCCGTATCGGTGGACCCACCGCATTGCCTCGATCAGTGCTTCTCCGACGAGTTGGGGCGTCCATGTGGCGACATGACTATGAGCTGGTTTTCGGAATGAAGGCACCGCGTTCAAGGAAGACAGCGAACACTCCGATCTTGAGTATCACTCAGAATAGCTTGCGGCTTAGAAATTAGTGAAGACGCAGCTTTAGCGGCAATAGAGCGCCGACCATCACAATCGCCAAATTGGCGAGTTCAGTGTGGCGATCAAGCTGAGAATGGCGTCTCGATCGACATTATGCAAAAGTGGTGCAGTGGAATCAGTTAACAACTTTGAGGTAATATGACCTATTGGCCTATTCTTCGATTTAAGCGCGGCGAACAGACTGCTATTTCTAACCTATCACCTGCCCATAAGGGGGCGACCGTTCCGATATTCAACATTGTCCCACACGCCTTCAACCCTCCCCCAGGTGGCGACATGGATGGGGCTTTTGACCAGCGCATCGCCCAGGATGCAGACCGCCTAAACTCGATATGGGCGGGATATGAGGCGGCAGTCGACTTGGGCGACATAGACCCAGACGCCCGATGCGCGGGCGGCATTCATCCGGTGCGCCACTTCTTTGGCCGGATCACCACGGCAGCCCACCGGGCCACTGCGCGCCCTGTTCTGCGTCTGGGCAGCGATGACGACTATGTTGCGGCTGTCGCATCTGTTTGCGCCGACTTCGGCTTAGGCCCAGTTTTCCGCATGACGCCTGACGACCTTGCCGAGCCCGCCATTGGTGATGTCGTTGCTGAGATGCTAAACGTGTGCGGCGTCCAACCTGCCAATGCGGGCTTCGTGGTGGATTTGGGCTACATCGCGACCACAGGGCGGTCTGTCATCACCGCGCGTGGTGCTTTGGCAGCAGTCCCCTTCGCCGCTGACTGGGCAACACTGTCTCTGGTCGCAGGCTCCTTCCCGGAAAACCTTTCCGGGTTTGCAGTCGGTACACACATCGTAGAGCGCCACGAGTGGGCTGTGTGGCTGGCAAACCGGAATGTGGCAGGCCGGGCTGTCAGCTATGGAGACTATGCGACCATTCACCCGATCCCAGTTGAGGAGGGGCTTGACCCCAGAACAATGAACCCTACGGCCAGCGTCCGTTACACATTTGAGGACACCTGGATACTCCTACGGGGCCAGGGTACTAGGACACGAGGGGGGCAGGGTTTTGCACAGTTCCTAGGCCATGCCGACACCATTGTGGCAATGCCGCAGTATCGAGGTGCGCCCTTCTCATTCGGTGACGGGAAGATCATGCGCATCCACTCCCGCGCTGAGGGGCAGGGCAACCTAGAGACTTGGATCACAGTTGGCGTCAACCACCACATTGCTGAGATCTTCGGTCAACTCGCCATCCTGCCCTAGCCTTCAGTGCAGCCCGCACCTCAAAACGGACTATGTCAAGGTCCAACGCGACCGCGAGGCGCTGATACAGCGCCTCGCGAGGCTTACTGCGGACGCCGCGCGCAGCGCCGTAGCGATCCAGGACGGCCAGCGCCTCGTCCCGCCACAAGAGAGATGCGAGTGTTGCTGCGTCTAGCTCAGGGTTCATTTCCGGCAGCCTTTCGCGCGTGACCATGACCCCGCCCTGCGAGTTGCTGGCAATCGCCAGTCCCCACCATTCAGGTATGATCTCCTCAGCTGCGGCGCGGTGGTTTTCCGCCACGACCAAGCTGATCCTGTCTAGAACCTTGTTGTAAAGGTCGCGCTGTCCAGGTAGCCGCTCAAGGGTGTCGCGCTCACTCTTTAGCTCATACCCCTCAATCTGGCCGTTTATGACAGCAATATCGATGCGGGTTGCGCCGTTCAGAATGCCGAGTTCGTCGAGCATGAGGCTCTGGTCGTCACCCGCATGGGCTACTTCTAGCCAGCGCCAAACGCTCTCCCGTACATCTTTATCTCTCATGTTTTTGCCTCGGCAGCTGGGTTTGCCCCAGCCCAATCATTTTTTATATCCTATTGGATTTAGCGCCCAAAGTGTGAGCCAAAACGCCTGGAAATTGTCAGAAGGCGACGGAAAGCAGCCGCAATCTCACAATATCTGTCAGATATTCTCGGCTAGGCCCGTCGTTAGTCGATCTGATATCCGCCGGAACAGCGGCGCGGCGGCCATGCGCCGCCATGCCGCGTTATGATCTTCGATGCCGTCACGGGCGGCCGCATGGATCAACGGTCGGAGCTCGACCACAATCGGCTTGACGTCGATCGTCGGGAAAAGCGCGGCAAGGCGGGCGCGAAGTCGGCGCTCGATCTTGCGGACCCGCGCGGTCTCGGCCGCCTTCGGGCGGGCGCTCTTTGGCAGAGCTTCACCCATCAAAATCACCGGTTCGCAGTGCCTCTTTGGACTTCTCACTCGCCGCCTGAATTCTGGCGATAGAGCTGTCGATCTCGGCTCTAACCTTGTCTTTTGGCACACCCCAAAGGGGCAAGGATTTCGCGGATTTACGAAGTTCTGAAACCGTCACCTTCACAACGCTGTCGATAACGAATTCGGCGCTTTCGCGATGGATAAGGTCACGCATCTGGCGGGCGAGCCGGGCTTCGATCTCATCAGCCCGCGCCTTGTTGATGCGCGCCCGCCCCGACGATTTGGCGCGAACATCGACCTTTGCAGTCAGCGCCGCTTCATACCCGAGAAAGCCTTGCACCGCCCGGACGAGGTTGAGCGTCCCATGCCCCACCATTGGAATGAAGCCGGCGCCAATCCGCAGGCGCAGCGCCGCTGGGGTCAAGCCGACAAGGTTGGCAAAGTCGGCCGTCGAAATTGTGACGTTGGCGAGGGCCTTGAAAGCCTCGCCGCCCTCGTCAATCTGATTGCGAGCTCGGCCCATTACGCCGCGCCGCGGATGCCGTGCATCAAGACCTTGGGGCGCGAGCAATACTGCAGCGCGTTCATCTGGCTGTCCAGCGCGCGCCCTTTTCCATTAGGCCAAGGTGATTGCCGGGTGTAGAGGCGGCGGCCCATGGTGTTGACCGTTTCTTCAAGGTCTGCAGGCGCATAGACGGTCTTGAATAGACCGGGGACGCCAACGGGGAAGATATGGCAGTCGTCTTTTTCGATGAACGATTGCAAAGCACCGCCACGGGCCGACGGAATCTTGGCTCCCCGGTAGTTTTCCCAGACGATACCGCCGAACTCGAAGATGCCGTAGGACGAGCGGTTCGGGCCAATATAGGCTTCGCGCAGGATTTGCGCCTCGTTCCAGCCCTTGTAAGTCTCGCGCACTTCCCGGTGCGAGAGAACCTCGTCGAAGAAGTCGTCGCCGCAGAGCGCGTGAATACCGGTGAAAGGGACACCTCCGAGGATGTCCTGCACCCGCCGCGTGATGGTCGCGCACTTGCGCCGGAATGCCCCGTCGATCGCATCGGCGTTGGTGAGATCGAAGGCCAAGACCGGCTCGGGCGCAACGCCAAACTCGGTGAACAGGTTCAGGGTCGAGCCGTCGGCGTAGGTGACGACGCCCTTCACCGCGCCCATGCGGGCATGTCTTCGGTCGCGGCGAAGCTGTTGACGTGGATCGAAAGCCGCGCCGCCACCTTCGAAGCGATGGTTTGCAAGACCGCCTCGGTCCCGAAGGCGCGAACGTTTTGGATGGATTCGGCGACGATGCTGTCGTTGATTTCGAAATGCGGCACGTCGAGCGTCCGAAGCTCTCGGCCCGGTTCGGCGCTAATCGTAACACCCGGCCCGCCGCGCACAGTTGGCGGCACGATCACCAGAAGGTCGCCTTTGCGCTCGACCGCGACTTTCGTCGTGTCAACGTTGGAAACTTCGAACATCCCCTCCATCTGGCCGAGGCGGCCGGGCGCATAGGTGATGTCGTTGATCGCCTGGGTGAGACGGATGACGCTGAAGGCGTCGCCTTCAAATACGTCGAGCATGTTGTTTGCTCCTTTCAGCGCACGATGATGCCGACGGCCGCGAGCTGCGCGGCCTTGGCGGTTTTCTCGGGGGCGGTGTCGACCGTCCCCTCATAGGTGAGGTTCGCGCCGATCACCTCGCAGTTGCGGGTCAGGGCCGCGACCTTGACGTCGGCGTCTGTAGCGTCGACCCGGTAGAGATTGATCGCGCGGGCGGTCTGATTGCCAGCATCGGGGTCGGCGGCGGCGGCGGGAGCAGGGCCATACTTCCCGGCGTTCGCGCCGGACGTGTAAAGGCCAAGGACCGTCATCGCCTCGACGATGCCCTTGCTTCACGCGCCTTGTCGCGAGCCGCTGCGAGACCAATTTCGGGATACGCTCCCAAGCCGATCGAACGCCGGGCGCCGCCGATGACTGTCCGCAGTATCCACGACTTTGCGTCCCCGGGCGTGATCTGAAGGAGGAGGCCGCAACGCCGCCGACGGCATGCCATTCGTTTCTTGACACCTTGCCGGAATGACTTGCCCTCTTAACGTCGAGTGCCCCCATTCCCGCGCGCGCTTTGGCATCCCTCCCCCTCTGGCAGGCTCTGTCGGTTCCGGAATCGAACTCGACGGCACATTCTGAGCGTGCCAAGCCGCTAGCCATAAGAAATGATACTCAGCGCCAATAAGTGCAAGTCATGTTCAGCGTGTGAAATTCAAGAAATGCGCAACGCATTGTTTTTTGTGTCTATTTGCAATCTATAGTGGGTGTCTGCAATACTGTGGCGGCTCCCGTCACCCGCTCCATCCCCTCGCCTTTGTTCAGGGGTTTCTTCCCTTAACCAGATGAAAATACGCTGCAGTCACTGCAACTTCACCGCCTCTTGTCAGGAGTGTGGGACAAATTGCAGGCCCAAAGAGCCCCATTCACTTACAAAGGGCGCGGTTTCTTCTATTTTTTACGCCGGGTTCCGAATGACCTGATGAAATACACGAGACGGGCAGGACCGTGGAGGGGTTGAGAGCCAAGTCAGCGTCTGTTGCCAAGGTTCGATCGCTCATGGTGGCGGCAAAATTGAAGGAAAATTGGCATCAACAGCGGGTAGCAAATCCCATAATGCCCGGCGTCATCGACTGAAGGTTGTCGGGGATCGCATAGGACCTGACAGGGCAAGCTTCTGGGGTGATCTTGGGCCAAAGCTTTCTCCGTCATTGGAAGAGTATTTGCGACACGAGGGACAGGGTAAATCCAAGGTCTTCTTCAATATGTCGCGTCGTGCTTATGGACATATTACGGTGAAAGTTCATGGAGCAGGCCAGATAGTTCGGCGTGCACCGCGCTGAACGAATAGGTGGCCTTCAGGCTTTCAGCTTGTTTCAATGCCCCTGGCGAGGCACCCTTTGATGGAGACGCATCCATGCCGATCGCACAATCCACCAAGGCCCGCGCCAAGGCGACAATATCACCATGCGCGATAGTCGTGAACATTGGCGCGGACCAGTATTCGCGGCCACCCTGAGCATGGTAGCCTATCACCTGATTGCCAGCAAAAGCAGCCTCGAGCGGCGGCAGACCAAAGCCTTCCATTTCAGCTAGGGCCACGAAGATCCGGGATTGGCCAAGGGTTTCGGCCATGGCGGCTTCGGACAAGCCCACTAACGGCTTCCATTCCCACCCTGCAGGAAGATGGGGGTCGGCGAACAGCCGTAGCAATTCTGCGTGGCGTGGCAATTTGCCTGGTATATAAGAGATCCAGTTGCGCTTGGTGAGCGGCTGAAAGCGCACCTTATCCACGGCCACATGGAAGCGGCGGGTGTGGGGCCTTGCTTCAGGAAATGCCTGACATACGCAGTCCAGCGTGTCGTCTGAGACGCACCACACAGCACGAGCCTGAGCATATGCTTGTCGCAGTTCTTTGGCATTTCCTTTGCCAATAAAATAACCTGCTTGCACAAGGATAACATATGGTACTCCTAATAAGGCAAGCTGCCCTGCGTATTTGCGCGCCCATAACTCAGGCAGTACCACAATATCTTCCTCAGAAGAAAAACATCGGGGTGGGATACGTGTGATCCCGACTTTTGGATGGAACTGCAGGCGAAAGCGTGCGGCGCGATAGCGCACATGTGCGTTAAACCAAGAAATTTTAAAGCCAGGGCGGTTCGGGTGGCAAATGAAGGCTCCGCCGCCTTTGGCAGCCAGAATGGCATCTGCTGCTTCGGCTAGTTGGTGGATTACCTTGATACCACCGACGGGCCGGTCCTTCGCTGCACATAGAAAAACGAGGTTCATTTGATCTCTCTTGGGAATCAGATTTCACTAGAGCGTGACCAGTACCGGAGGCCGTTCAACCGCCCCCACATGCGCACTATCAGTCGAGGAGAAAAGAACAGTGCTCGCAGCGGCAGTGCTGCTGCCGTCTTCCAAATCAACTGGCGGCGCAGACTCCGCGCGACATGGGGCCCCGAGTATTTGGCGGCATAGGTTAATTTTGACTGCACATGATGAAAGCCGCGCCAGTATTCGTTGCGTATAGGAGAGCGACCGCGAACAGAGCGACGCGATAGATGGGTCGCGGTTGCTTCAGGGTCGAGAATAAGGGGAAGCCGGGCATCAAAGTAGCGCCTGCAGAGGTCGTCATCTTCGTAATATAAGAAGAAGCGTTCATCGAAGAATCCGTGCGGGGCGCAAACTGACATCCTGAGCAACATAGCGGCGCCACTAAGATATCCAACGCAGGCTTGTCCGATTGCGCCCGGCCCCGTGGACGACCAACTACCGGTGACCCAGCGATAGTTGATCTCATCTCGCCCTTCAGCGTCGCGGATCTGCGGGCCGACTATTGCGGCATCAGGGAATCTGTCAGCGGTGGTGATCAATTGATTCAGTGCCGCTTCGCTCAGCTGACAATCTGGATTGATAATCAAGGCAAACTCAGTCTTCACCAGCGCCAGAGCTCGGTTATTCGCGGCGCCGAATCCCAGATTTCGCTCATGACGCAGGAGTGTGGCGTGAGGCAACAGCATATTTGCCTGCGACTGGATGTCGTCATCGCTGGCATTGTCTGACAAAATAGCTGAAGGGCAGCGGCCAAGAAGATCGCCAACGAACGGGAGGCAATGTGCGCTATTGTAGGTAACGACAACTGGCGTCACGCGGGAAAGACTAATTGCGGAAAAGTCCGCCTCACCGTAAGTGGTCACAGCAGGGATGGTTGGGATTGACATTGTGGTGGCCTGCCTTTCATCCTTATGTGCCGGAAACATTCACTTAGGTTTCTGGCGCGATATTACGCGCTATTAATAAGTGTAAATGATCGAGGATATTTATTATATATACCCATCTAGGTTAGCTCTTCGTCGTTGTGATTGCCAATGTCGAGGTCGGATTTGGCGAATGGAACACTGATCGCCTTGGCGCGAAACATGGTGCTGATGCGGATCAAGGCGAGCCTGAGTGACAGCTTAAGGCGATAGACACGGCCGCTCAACCAATGGCTGACGCTGGGATATGGAGGGCGCTGCCCTGACGATGCCACGCTTTCTTCTAAGGGGAAATTACTGTGGGGCAGGAACATAGCTTGGATCGCTAACGCGGGTAAAACTTGGAAGCGATGTATGCCAGGGGCAATATTGATGGCCGCATCTGCCAGAGGCGACCGGGTTTCGGTAAGGGCGAGGAGTTTGTGCGCCGCTCGTGGCCAAAGGACATAAGCAGCCGCGCCGCCCCGATCACGATACAGCCGAGCAAGGTGATAGTTCCCAAATCCTAGGGATGAGATGTCCCGATCCAACAACTTTGGCTGAAGGAATGTTTCAAGATTGACCAAATCAACATTCTCTAGCTGCTCTATTGCGACAAGCGCCTGCCGAAGATCTCCGGACAGGACCGCATCATCTTCGAGTATCAGGACAGGTCCGCTGGCGCAGGCCGTGTCTACCCAGACCCGCCTATGGCTTAATAAGCAGGCTACTTCAGTCGGGCGCAAAGGGCGCGCCCAACCGGACTGGCGCCGCGCCATTTCATCTTTGTCGATATCATCGGGATGCATAGCATCGACAAAGGTGAAGTCCAGCCCCAGTCGTTCAAGCTGTGCGGATTGAAACGCCCTGCGACGTACTTGCGACCGAAGGCTAATAACAACTACGCTGCTGGGTTTGCATGTGTACTTTTGGGTCATGTGTGACGAAACAATGACTTTAGTCGCTTGCCTAACGACGGCCGGCCGGTGGTAGCCACACTGTCATTAGCACCTACATGCCGACAAGCGCCAGGGTTAAGGTAGAGTGCCTCGCCGCCCATCGCGCGCAGATTGCGCGAGATATGGCGTTCCTTTTTGTATCCAGAAAAGCCGCCCATATTTCGCCAAAGTGAGATTCTCGCAACATGCGGATTGAATGTATAACCATACCATTGCGAATGGATGTCATTCAGGTTTAAAGCGACAATGTCATCTTGAGTTGTCAGCCGCTTTATTTTTGGATTGGTTGCCGCATCGGTGACAAAATCGTCAACATGGCGGACACATACCACTGCTGCCTGCTTGGCAGATCTCAGCACGCTAATTGCATCAGGGATAAAATTCTGCCGATCGAAGACCCAGTCATCCTCTAAATGAAACACGTAGTCTGTCTGCACCTTGCTATACATCGCGTCAACCGCGCGGTGATGTCCAACATGCCCCGGAAGGTCAATAATATGCCCCTGCGGGCAGATCGTCCGAAAGATGCGATTTGTAGCTTCATCCCCAAAATCGTTTACAGCTAATATAGACATTCCGGACAGCAGTGGCTGCAGGCTGACCAGTGTTCGCTCCAAAAGTTCAGGGCGGCGTCCCATCGTGAGGCACGCCGTAACATTTGCAAGATCTGGCTGGGTCATTCTGGGCTTCTGTACCATTCTGGACGCGAGATGGCTTTGGGCTTGCCGTGGTTGGCAACGAGTAATCCCTAGGTGGGCGAGACGAAAACAATCGTGCTGACGCAGTGTGTAGCCGCCATGGAGTCGTCTGTCACGAGCAATATTCCCATGTGACATAACAGCCGATGCAATTTTGGGCTGAAGCCGGGCTCCGCACGCCTGGCGTTTGGATGTCAGCCGCATTTCCGGCCGTAAATTTTCAAAGAATGTCGCGCGATATATTAAATTGATCTGATGGATCTATAAATACACTTAAGCGACAAAATTACTATCGAAAGTATTGCGGAGATCCAAAAGTCATCATCCGCAGGTCCTGATGAGGATTTTCGAGGGTTTTACTTGTCATCACAACGGCACTTATTATTTCGACTAGTAAACCATATCAGGCCAAGGGGCGGAATACTCCGTGGAAAAACTATCTGACGTTATTAATGGTAAGGGCGTCGATGTGATTGCTCCAAATCTTAAATGTCGATTGTCAGGAGTGACCGCGACGATCGCAAGCCTCGTCGCACTACAGGCCAAGTCGCTGTCTGTTGTGGCAACCGGCCCGGGTTTGCCACCGAATGTCCCTCACTTGCCGCTCTGGCGCGTACTCTTGCTGCCACGTCGTCTGCGTGTCTGGCATGCCCGCCGAAACAATGACCTTCTCCTCGGCCTTTTGTTGAAGTGGTTAAAGGTGTCGAAATTAAAGGTTGTGTTCACATCCGCATCTCCTCGTGCGCGCACTCGGTGGACAGAGTTTTTGGTTCGACGTTGCGATGTAATCGTTGCAACTAGCCAAATTAACGCTGCCGTCATGCATCGCCCTTGTGAAATTATACCGCATGGCGTGGATACCGAGAGATTTTCCCCAATACCATATCAAGGAGAGGCCAGAGCCAATAAGGTCGTAGGCTGCTTTGGCCGCATCCGCCCAAAGAAAGGGACACTCGAGTTTGTTGAGGCACTCTGTCGCGTGTTGCCAGATCGACCAATTTGGTCAGGTGTTGTTATGGGGCGGATTGTTTCTCGCGATCGCAATTACCATGATCGTATCGTCCAAATGATCGCAGCGGCGGGTTTGGAAGAGCGTATTCAAGTCGTTGCAGAGGTTTCGGTCGATAAGATGCCGGACTCTTATCGAATGTTGTCGCTCTACGTGGCTCCATCTCATCTCGAAGGATTCGGTTTGACAGTCGCAGAGGCGCTATCATCCGGGGTCCCCACAATTGCTACCCGTGGAGTTGGTGCTTTTGACGATTTGATTGAGGAGAACAAAAACGGGTTGCTCTTTCAACATGGCGACGTGGATGAGCTCGAAAGGTGTGTGGCCCACCTAATGGATCAAGATGAGATCCGCGAAAAAATGGCACTGGCTGCCCGGGATTCGGCCACTCAGCGAATGTCTTTGAAGGTCGAGGCTGAAAAGCTTGTCGACATATACCGTAGGCTGCTGGCATCATGACGAGATTGAGATTTACATGGGCCAAACTTATGCGGCAGGAAGTAATCCTGGCTCAATTGTCGGTTTTAATTGATGAATTGGCCCAAGAAGTTCGTGATAGATCCATTGCATTGGTAGGCAATGCGCGCAGTATGGTCGGGACATCTCAAGGCGCTCAAATTGACGCTTCAGATATTGTGGTGCGGATTAATAGCGCTCCGATCCCATCCGAACTGAGCCATGGCAGCCGTACTGATTGGCATGCTCTGGCAATTCGGAAATCCCATTCTATAACATCTAGAATTAATCCGCAGCGCTCTTTGTGGATGAGCCATAAACGCAAACGTTTGGACTGGGTAACTGCTTCAAGCCGAGGCTTTTACCTCTTTCCGCTGGCTGACTTCAGTCGATTGGCGCAGGAGCTGGGTGCCCCTCCAACAACTGGCTTGATGCTAATTGATCTGCTGGAGCGGCTGCCAGTCGGTCATGTAAAACTTTTTGGGTTTGATTTCTTTGCCTCCAGATCGCTGAGTGGCAGCAGGACCGCTGAGCAGGTGCCGCACGATTTTGATGAAGAGCAGCAATGGGTTCAACGGTTGCTGGCAAGGGACGAACGCTTCACCTTGATTGCAACATGCGCAAGCCCTGTCCCGGAAAACCGGAATACCGTTCTAACTCCTTTTGGGGGAGCATCGGTTAATCAAGTGCAAGTGGCGGAGGGAATGGTCTGATTTCGACGACTGCCATCCGTTTCTGAATGGATCGCACAACAGACAAGATTTGCGGCATGGATCTGCCAATCAGATAATAACTTGTTGCCCTGCGGGCACTCAGCCCGGCAGTTTTGTAACTGCATTGCCCAGAATTATGTTAGCACGACAAGCCCACCCAAGGCCGCCCCGCCAAGATCAAAGCCAATCACCTGAAAGCCGTGCTGCCCGCGCCAGCCACCTTGAAGACTTTTCCAAGTGGCAAGACACAGGGCAGCCGCGGCAACCAGATACAGAATCGACGGTTACAGGTTGTCCTGCTGCGGCATGCCCAGAACGTGGAAGCCGCAATCGACATGCACCACCTCGCCGGTGGTGCAATTGCCGTAATCGCTGCACAGCCAGACGGCGGTGCCGCCGATGGCCTCAAGGCTGGCATTGGCGCGCATCGGCGCATTGGCTTCGGTATGGCGGAAGGTCGCGCGGGCGCCACCGATCGCCGCACCGGCCAGCGTCTTCATCGGGCCGGGTGAAATGGCGTTCACGCGCACCTGCTGCGGACCCAGATCATTGGCCAAATAGCGCGTGGCGCTTTCCAGTGCGGCCTTTGCCACGCCCATGACGTTATAGTTCGGCGTGACCCGGTTCGACCCACCATAGGTCAGCGTGATGAGGCTGCCGCCATCGGGCATAAGCTCCGCCGCGCGGCGGCTGACATCGATGAAGCTGAAGCAGGAAATCGCCAGCGAATTGGTGAAATTGCCGCGCGAGGTGTTGATGAAGCGGCCCGTCAACTCGTTCTTGTCGGAAAAGGCGATGGCATGGATCAGAAAATCCATCGTGCCCCAGCGGTCTTTCAGCGCGCCAAAGCAGGCGGCGAGGCTGTCATCATCGGTCACATCGACATCGACCAGAAAATCGCTGCCAACGCTGGCAGCCAGCGGTTCCACCCGTTTGCCAAATGCGTCGCCCTGATAGGAAAATGCCAGCTCGGCCCCTTCATCGGCAAGCGCCTTTGCAATGCCCCAGGCGATGGACCGTTCATTTGCGACGCCCATGACAAGCCCGCGCTTGCCCTTCATCAAATCGGCCATACTGGCACTCCTGTCAAAAATCAGCCGAGATACTTCGACATCACCAAGGTCGCATTGGTGCCACCAAAGCCGAAGCTGTTGGACAGGACCGAGTCAATCTTCACATTCTGCCGCAGGGTGGTGACAATCTCGCCGGGGTCAAGCGCCGGATCAAGCGTGGTCACATTGGCCGAGGCGGCGATGAAGTCATTGTTCATCATGATCAGCGAATAGATCGTCTCCCACACCCCCGCGCCGCCAAGGCAATGGCCGGTCAAGGATTTGGTCGAGGCGATGGGCGGCGTGGTGCCGCGGCCAAAGACCCGGCGGATCGCCTCCACTTCCGTCACGTCACCCACCATGGTCGAGGTGCCGTGGCTGTTGATGTAGTCGATCTTGCGATCTTTCGGCAGGGTCGACAGGGCCAGCCGCATGGCGCGCTCGCCACCTTCGCCCGAAGGGGCAACCATGTCGTAGCCGTCCGAGGTGGCGCCATAGCCGGTGACTTCGCCGTAAATCTTGGCCCCACGGGCAAGCGCGTGGTTCAACTCCTCCAGCACCACCACGCCGCCACCACCGGCGATCACAAAGCCGTCGCGGGTGGCATCATAGGTGCGGCTGGCGGTTTCAGGGGCGTCGTTATACTTGCTGCTCATCGCGCCCATGGCATCGAACAGGCAGGAGAGCGTCCAGTCCAGTTCCTCGCCGCCGCCCGCGAACACGATGTCCTGTTTGCCCATCTGGATCAACTCGGTGCCATTGCCGATGCAATGCGCCGAGGTCGAGCAGGCAGAGGTGATGGAATAGTTGACACCCTTGATCTTGAACGGCGTCGCAAGGCAGGCCGAAACCGTCGAGGACATGCCCTTGGTCACGCCAAACGGGCCAATCCGCTTGGGCGCGCCGGATTCGCGCACGATGTTATGGGCCTTGAAGAAGCTCTTGGTCGAGGGGCCGCCGGAGCCGACGATGATGCCCGTGCGCTCATTCGAGATGTCGCTTTCCGAAAGGCCAGAGTCCTTCACGGCCTGATCCATGGCGATAAAGGTATAAGCCGCGCCATCGCCCATGAAGCGCAGGTCGCGCTTGTCGATATGGTCTTCCAGCACGATGTTCGGCGCGCCGTGAACCCGGCAGCGGAAACCGTGTTCGGCATATTCCGGGGCAAAGACGATGCCGGATTTCCCGGCCCGCAGCGAGGCTTCAACCTCGGCGGCATTGTTCCCGATGGACGAGATGATCCCGATCCCGGTGATGACGACGCGACGCATGGGCGTGTTCCTTTCCTCAGTTTGCCGAGAGGGCAACCTTCATGTCGGTGACCTGATAGATGACCTCACCATCCGCCTCGACGATGCCGTTGGCAACGCCCATGGTCAGGCGGCGGGTCTGAATGGCTTTGGTGAAATCGACCTTGTAGGTCAGCATTTTGCGATCAGGGCGCACCATGCCGGTCAGTTTGACCTCGCCCACACCCAGCGCATAGCCCCGGCCTTCCCAGCCGCGCCAGCCAAGGTTGAAGCCGGTCAATTGCCACAACCCGTCAAGGCCAAGGCAGCCCGGCATGATCGGGTTGCCGGGGAAATGGCAGTCAAAAAACCAAAGCTCCGGCGTGATGTCGAATTCCGCGACGACATGGCCTTTGCCATGCAGACCGCCGTCCTCGGAGATCTCGGTGATGCGGTCCATCATCAGCATGGGCGGCGCGGGCAATTGCGCGTTGCCCGGCCCAAAGAGCTCGCCGCGCGCGCATTTCAGAAGGTCTTCCTTGCTGAACGATGTCGGATATTGGCCCATGCGCCCCCTGTCCCCCAAAGGCTGTTGTTTCCCTCGTGTATCACCCCCATGGATAGGGAAGCAAGGGCGGGGGACGGGGCTGCTTTTCGCCCAAGGAGCTGCACCCTCCTTGGCACCAAGAAACGGCTGGGGGGAAAGCCAATTGAATTATTCTGGATATGGCCTTATTACTGAACCCATGAATGAATTGACCCCTCTTGACCCGGAACTGCGGCTTGCCGATTGGCTGGCACGCGGGGGGCTGCGGCCAACGCGGCAGCGGCTTGCGCTTGCCTCGCTGCTGGTCGGGGATGGGGAGCATCGCCATGTCACGGCCGAGGGGCTTTACGCCGCCGCCGCCGGAACGGCGGACAAGGTCAGCCTTGCCACCGTCTACAACACGCTGCGCGCCTTTTGCGATGCAGGGTTGATGAATGAAGTGGTGGTGGATGGGTCGCGGTCCTATTTCGACACACGCCTTGACGATCACCCGCATTTCTATTGGGAAGAAACCGGCGTCTTGACCGACGCTCCTGCCGCCCAGTTGAAAATCGCCGAATTGCCCGCAGCCCCCGAAGGGGCCGAGATTTCGCGGGTTGATGTGGTGATCCGGCTGAAAAAGGCCTAACGCAAGCCCGGCACGCTGTCGGCTTCCACCCCCATCCGCAGGCCACGCCCGATCCGATGCGCCAGTTCCGACCAGCTTTGTGCGGCTTGGGGCGAAAGGTTGCGCTTCAGCACCGAATCGAACAGGCCCAGCCAGACGTCAAACATCGCCGCCCGCACATTTCCGGCGGCCTGATGGGCGGCAAAGGGATTGCCGTCATAGCAACGCTCCATCAGGATCGCATTGCGCCAAAAGCGCGCGATCTTCGCCTCATGTTCGGGCCAATCGGTGACATGCACGGCAAAAACCGGGCCAAGGCCGGGGTGTTGGCGGATGGCGGCGTAAAATTCCGCCACGACCAGATCAATCTCGGCGGCGGTGATGGCAAAGCGTGGGGGCAGGGCATTGGTCATAATGCGGCAAGTTTGGCCCTTGCCGCTTGCGCCTGCAAGCGGCCCCAATGCCGCACCCCCTCCCGAATACCGCACCCCTTTGACCTTGGGCCGGGGCCTGCCTATAAGGCGGGCATGAGCTGCATATTCATGCCCGTTCTTCGAATTATCGGCCCGGCGTCCTGATAGGGCGCCGGGATTTCGGCCGCTGCGCTGGCCCTTTCTCCGACCCATTCCTCCTTCCAAGGACCGCATCCGATGTGCGCCGATACGCCCAAGACCGACGATCAGACGACCGACTACCGCGATACTGTTTTCCTGCCAGAAACCGATTTCCCGATGCGCGCGGGCCTGCCGCAGCGTGAACCCGATTGGCTGGCCCGCTGGGAAAAGATCGGTGTTTATGACCGGTTGCGCGCCAAGAAAGGCCAAGACGGGCAGAAACGCCGGGATTTCACCCTGCATGACGGCCCGCCCTATGCCAACGGCCATCTGCACATCGGCCATGCGCTGAACAAGATCCTGAAAGATATGGTGGTGCGCAGCCAGCAGATGATGGGCCGCGACGCCCGCTATGTGCCGGGCTGGGATTGCCACGGGCTGCCGATCGAATGGAAGATCGAGGAGCAATACCGAGCCAAGGGCCTGAACAAGGACGACGTGGATGTCGTGGCCTTCCGTCAGGAATGCCGCAAATTCGCCGAAGGCTGGATCGACGTGCAGCGCGCCGAGTTCAAGCGGCTGGGCGTGACCGGCAAATGGGAAAAGCCCTATCTCACCATGGATTACCACGCCGAGGCGGTGATCGCGGATGAGTTCATGAAGTTCCTGATGAACGGGACTTTGTATCAAGGTTCCAAGCCCGTCATGTGGTCGCCCGTGGAAAAGACCGCGCTGGCCGAGGCCGAGGTGGAATATCACGACCACAACAGCCATATGGTCTGGGTGCGCTTCCGCCCGCAATCGGGCCTTGATGGGGCGACGGTGGTGATCTGGACGACCACCCCCTGGACCATCCCGCAAAACCGCGCTGTGGCTTACGGGCCGGGCATTGCCTATGGCGCCTATCGTGTGGACGCCTTGGGCGAACATTCGGCGGCCGTGGTGGGTGAGGTCATCATCCTTGCCGACGCTTTGGCCGAAGGCGTGATGAAATCCGCCCGCGTCGAAGGCTTTACCCGTCTGCGCGATGTGGCTACGGCCGAGTTTGAAGGCGTTCTTCTGTCCCATCCCTATGCCAAGATCGAGGGCGGCAATGGCGAATGGGATTATGACGTTCCCATGCTTCCCGGCGACCATGTGACCGATGATGCGGGCACCGGCTTTGTCCATACCGCGCCCAGCCATGGTGACGACGACTACCAGGTCGGCCTGAAATACCGCCTGCCGATGACCTATAACGTCGAGGCCGATGGCAGCTACCGCAGCGATCTGCCCTTGTTCGGCGGTCAGCACATCATCCTGCCCGACGGCAAGGAAGGCCCGGCGAATGTGTCGAACATCAAGGCGATGGCGGGGGCGGGCGCGCTGTTTGCCAAGGGCAAGCTGAAACATTCCTATCCGCATTCGTGGCGCTCCAAGGCCCCGGTGATCTATCGCAACACGCCGCAATGGTTTGCCGCGATTGATGCGAAAATCGACGACGGGCAGGGCGCCTATGGCGACACCATCCGCGCCCGCGCGCTGCATTCGATCAACCAACTGGTGGAGTTCACCCCGGTTTCGGGCCGCAACCGCCTGCATTCGATGATCGAGGCGCGACCTGACTGGGTGCTGTCGCGCCAACGCGCTTGGGGCGTGCCGCTGACCTGCTTTACCAAGGTCGGGGCCAAGCCCACGGACGCCGATTTCCTGCTGCGCAACCCAGAGGTCAATGCCCGCATCAAGGCCGCGTTCGAGGCCGAGGGTGCCGATGTCTGGTATGTGGCGGGCTTTAAGGAAAAGATGCTGGCGGGCATCGTGGACCCGGCGGCCTATACGCAGGTCTTCGACGTTCTGGACGTCTGGTTTGATAGTGGCTCCACCCATGCCTTCGTGCTGCGGGACCGCGAGGATGGCAGCGCAGATGGCATTGCCGACCTTTACCTTGAAGGCACCGACCAGCATCGCGGCTGGTTCCATTCCTCGATGTTGCAGGCCTGCGGCACCAAGGGGCGCGCGCCCTATCGCGGTGTGCTGACCCACGGGTTCACGCTGGATGAAAAGGGCATGAAAATGTCCAAGTCCTTGGGCAATACCGTGGCCCCGCAACAGGTGATCGACGAATACGGCGCCGATATCCTGCGGCTTTGGGTGGCGCAGTCCGATTATACGGTGGACCTGCGCATCGGGAAGGAAATCCTGAAAGGCGTGGCCGACAGCTATCGCCGCTTGCGCAACACGCTGCGCTTCATGCTGGGCAATCTGGCGGGCTTTACCGAGGCGGAAAAGGTTGCGCCTGCGGATATGCCGGAACTGGAACGCTGGGTGCTGCACCGTTTGGCCGAACTCGACGTCGAAGTGCGTCAAGGCTATGCCAAATATGATTTCCAGGGCGTCTTCCAAAAGCTGTTCACCTTTGCGACCACCGATCTGTCGGCCGTCTACTTCGACATTCGCAAAGACAGCCTTTATTGCGACGCGCCTTCGTCCACCCGCCGCCGCGCGGCGCGGACGGTGCTGGATATCCTGTTCCACCGCCTGACGCTGTGGCTTGCCCCGATCCTGACCTTTACCATGGAGGAGGTCTGGCTTTGCCGCAATCCGGGCGAGGATGCGTCGGTGCATCTGGAAGATTTCCCTGAAACGCCCGGCGTTTGGCGCGACGATGCGCTGGCCACCAAGTGGGAGGGCATCCGTGCCGCCCGCCGCGTGGTGACGGGCGCCTTGGAAGTGCAGCGCACCGCCAAGGTGATCGGTGCCAGCCTTGAAGCGGCCCCGGTGGTGCATGTCGAGGATGCGGGCCTCTTGGCGGCACTGAAATCGGTGAACTTCGCCGATCTGTGCATCACCAGCGCCATTGGTCTGACCGCCGATCCGGCCCCGGCCGAAGCCTTCCGCCTGCCCGAAGTGCCGGGTGTTGCCGTGGTGTTTGAAACGGCATTGGGCGAGAAGTGCCAGCGTTGCTGGCAGATTCTGGCCGATGTCGGCAGCCACAAGCACGCCCATACCTGCAAACGTTGCAACGACGCCTTGGGGTGAAACTCCTCGTAGTCCTTCGGGCCTCGTCGTGCCACGATGAGCGCCGATAGGGCGACGATGAGGGTGGGGATGCCGCGGTTGCGTGATCTGGGATATGGCATCGGGCGGTTTCCGCCCGGGCCTTTGAATGCCATCACCGATGTGGCAGGCGTGGCGGTGGGCCATGTCACGCTGATCGAGGGGGATCGCACGCGCACGGGCGCGACGGCGATCCTGCCGCATGGCGGCAATCTCTTTCAGCGCAAGCTCCGCGCCGGGCTGTCGGTGCTGAACGGCTTTGGCAAATTCGCGGGCGCGACGCAGGTGCAGGAGTTGGGGCAGGTGGAGACCCCGATCCTTCTGACCAATACGTTGGCGGTGGGTCGGGCGATGGAGGCGATCATCGCCCATACGCTGGATCAGCCCGGCAACGAACATGTCACCTCGGTCAACGCGGTGGTGGGCGAAACCAATGATGGGCGGTTGAACGACATCCGCGCGGCGCGGCCGACGGTGGCAGAGTGCCGGGCGGCGATTGAGGCCGCGGCGCCGGGGCCGGTGGCCGAAGGCGCGGTCGGGGCGGGCACGGGGACGGTGGCCTTCGGGCTGAAGGGTGGCATAGGCACCGCCTCGCGGCTTGTGGGGCCGCATAGCTTGGGCGTGCTGGTGCAGGCCAATTTTGGCGGACAGTTGCGGATAGACGGGGTGCCGATTGCCAATCTGGCGGCGCATGATGCCGATGGCTCCATCGTGATCGTGCTGGCCACCGATGCGCCTTTGGAGGCGGGCGGGTTGCGGCGGCTGGCGACGCGGGCGTTCGGCGGGTTGGCGCGGACGGGCGCGGCGCTGTCGCATGGCTCGGGAGATTATGCGCTGGCCTTTTCCACAGCAGATGCCGCCGGGAACCTGCCGGGCGAGGCGCTGTCAGAGCTGTTCGAGGCGGCCATCGAGGCGACCGAGGAGGCGATCCTGAATGCGCTCTGCATGGCCGAACCGATGACGGGACATGACGCGACGAAAGGGCGCCCCTTTGCGGTGGACGCCCTGCATATGCCTGTCAGGAAATGAAAAAGCTGCGGGAGGCACTGGGAGAGCCCCCCGCAGCAGGTCTGCCCATTCAGGCAGGGAGACGAAGACGGAACGGCAAGGCCGGGAAGCTCCACACCTTATGGCGGGCTTCGACCGGGCCAAGACCCAGATGCATGGCTTCAAGATCGGCGCGGGTCAGGCCGATATCCGCCAGCAAACGGTCATCCGAACGATCAAGCAGGAACTTGGTCGAACGGCGGGTCTGGATATGGGACATCAGGTGGCTGAACATGGCGGACTCCTTTGCTTGTTCTGCACTATGGGCCTTGCCTTGACATTTCACAAACGAATAGGTTTTATCTCTCGCATAAGCTTCACTCATGGCTATGACATGACGATCCCCCTCGACAGCGATTTGATGCGCAGCTTTCTGGCGGTGGCTGATGCGGGATCCGTGACCGTGGCTGCCGCCCGGCTTTACCGGACGCAATCGGCGGTTTCCTTGCAGATCAAGCGGTTGGAAGACAACCTCGGGCAACCGCTTTTCATTCGGCAGGCGCGTGGTGTGGAATTGACCCCGCGGGGGGAGCAGCTTTTGCCCTATGCCCGCAAGGTGGTGGCGTTGCTGGATCAGGCGGCCATTGCCCTGCGTGAAAAACCGCTGGTCGGCCCGGTCAGGGTGGGCATCCCGGATGAATACTCCGGCACCGTGCTGCCGCGCGCCTTGGCCGCCTTTGATGAGCGGCACGAAGGGGTGCAGGTCTCGGTCCGGGTTGATCATTCCAGCGCACAGATCCGGGCGCTGGAGGCGGATGAGATCGACCTCGCGGTGATCTATGACTGGGATTATGTGCAAGAGGGGGAGGTGCTGTGCATCGACCCCACCGTCTGGGTGACCTCGGAGGCACACCAGCAACATCTGCGGCACCCGGTGCCGGTTGCGGTCTATTTCAAATCGGCATGGAGCCGCGAATTTGCCGAGGCCGGGCTGACCCGGCAGCGCATTGACTGGCGCCCCGCCTGGGCTTGCGACATGGCCGGGGGCTTTCGGGTGGCGGTGCAGAACGGCATGGCGGTGGCGCCTTTGTCGCGCTCGACCATCCCGCCGGGGTGCCGGGAGTTGACAGCCGAGGACGGCTTTCCGATTGTCGACTATGCGCGGGTGATCCTGCGGCGCAACCCGCGTGGTTCTTCTCCGGCGATCGAGGGCATGGCGGCGATGCTGCGCGAGGCTTTCGCGCCCTTGGGCATGCAACCGGCAAAACTGCCGCACAGTCGGGGAGGAGCGGCATGAGCGAGAGCCATCTTGGATTTTCTTCCCCGCTCGGCTGGTTATCCCTGCGGGAGGCGGAGGGCAGGCTTGCCGCGCTCACTTGGGGCAGGCCGCTTGCCGCGCCATCCTCGACACCGCTTTTGCGCGAGGCCGTGGCCCAGCTTGACGCCTATTTTTCCGGTGATCTCAGGCAGTTCGACCTGCCTTTTGACTGGGGCTCGGGGCTTCAGGAAAAGGTGCGTCGTGCCATGGCCGCGATTGGCTTTGGCGAGACGCTGACCTATGGCGAGATTGCCAGCATGGTTGGCGCGCCGCCGCAGGCCGTGGGGCAGGCCTGTGGTGCGAACCCTTTGCCGATCCTCATCCCTTGCCATCGGGTTTTGGGTGCCAAGGGTCTGGGCGGGTTTTCGGCCAAGGGCGGGGTGGAGACAAAGGTCTGGCTCTTGCGCCATGAAGGGGCCGCGGGCTTGTTGATCTGAGGTATGCGCGTTCTGGGCCGCTTTGTGGCCTTCAACGTGGTGAAAATATCCCCGCCGAAGGCTCTTGGCTTGGCAAACACACCTTCGGCGGGTGTATTTGGGGCAAGAACAACGGGCTTGCCTTGCGGCCACCTGCCGCAGTTTGTAACGCTGGAGCGACGGCTAGGCAGGGTCGTGCAGTCGGGGGCAGGGATTGAGCATCTGGGTGATGATGGCTGTTCTGGGCGCGGCCTTTCTGCATGCCTTGTGGAATTCGCTTCTGAAGGTTGGCACCTCGCGCCTTGGGGCGATGGTGATCCTGTCGATCGGCGAGATCCCCATCGGGCTTGCCGTGGTGTTGGCCTTGCCGCCCTTGGACTGGCAGGTGGCCCCTTGGGTCTTGGGCGCGGGCTGTGCGCATTTCTTCTACAAGCTGTTCCTGACTTATGCCTATGAGCAGGGCGATCTGAGCCGCGTCTACCCGATTGCCCGTGGGTCCGCGCCTTTGGTGGTTGGTGTCGTCTCGCCCTATTTCCTGACCGACGTCATCACGCCGATGGAATTCGCGGGGATTGCGGTTCTGGGGGCAGGCATCCTGTTGATGGCGCGGGGGGTGTTTGCCAGCGGAGAAAACCGGCGTTTGATCCCCTATGCGCTGGGATCGGCCTGTGCGACCGCAAGTTACACCCTGATCGACGGGCAGGGCGCGCGCGTGGCGGGCGATGCGGTGGCCTATATCGCGTGGGTTTTCGTGATCGACGGACTGTTCTTTGCCGCGGGCATGCTGGCATGGAAAGGCACGAGGATTTTGCCGCGGCAACCGCGCGCTTGGGGGATCGGGATGATTGCGGCGGCGGCCTCTTACGGGGCCTATGCGGTTTCGGTCTGGGCGATGACCATAGCCCCGATTGCCGTTGTGGCGGCGCTGCGGGAAACCTCGATCCTCTTTGCCGTTCTGATCGGCTGGCTGGTCTTTGGCGAACGCATGACCAAGGGCAAGGCGCTGGCGGCGCTGGTGATCGTCGGCGGGGTGATGCTGACGCGGCTTTAGCTGATCCGGCGGGGGCGTTCTGGGATGATCTGTTGGGCGATGCCGGCCACCACCAGATAGATCGACGTTGCGACCAACCCCCAATGCGCCCAGGTGCCTTCGGCAAAGTTCACCCAAGCCGCCCAGGCGGCAAACAGCACCCAGGCGATGGAAACCGGCAGGGTGATTTCGCGCCAGCGTTGGGTACGGGTGGGGTGTACGAATTTCAAAGGCAGGAACATGCCGACGGTTAGCAGGACCACGACGGCAAGGATGGTGTGCTGCGACGGCGCAATCGCGAACAGCACCAGCACCACCATGTTCCAACAGGCCGGAAAGCCCGAAAAGCTTTTGTCCTTGGTCTTCATCCGGGTGTCGGCGAAATAGATCACCGAGCCATAGCAGATCACGATGATGGCGAGCCATCCGGTCCAGCCCGTCAGCATGCCCGATTTGAACAGCGCATAGGCGGGGATAAAGACATAGGTCAGATAATCGACGATCAGGTCCATCAGAACCCCGTCATAGGTCGGGAAGTTCTTCGGCGTGTCATAGCGCCGTGCCAAAGGGCCGTCGATGCCATCAACCAGCAAAGCCAGCACCAGCCACAGGAACATGGTCTGCCATTTGCCTTCAACGGCGGCAAGCATGGCAAACATCGACAAGACCGCGCCAGAGGCGGTCAGAAGATGGACGGAGAGGGCTTTGATCTTGATGTTCATCAGGTCTTTTTCGCGCTTCTGCGTCCCAAGTCAACCTAGTCAGGCCCGCGGATGGGCCTTTTCATAGACTTCCATCAGGCGTGCGGCGTCAACGGCGGTATAGGCTTGGGTCGTTGACAGCGAGGCATGGCCCAGCAGTTCCTGAATGGCGCGCAGATCGCCCCCCGCCGACAACAGATGCGTGGCAAAGCTGTGGCGCAATGCATGGGGCGTGGCGCTGGCGGGCAGGCCCATCTGCGCCCGGGCCTTTTCCATCACGCGTTGCACCAGCCGCGGGTTCAGGGGGCCGCCCCGACTGCCACGAAACAGCGGCGCCTCCCTGGCCATGTCAAAGGGGCAGAGCGCAACATAATGGGCAATCGCCTGTCGGGTGACGGGCAGGGTGGGCACCAGCCGTTCTTTCCCGCCCTTGCCGATGATCCGCAGCACATCCGGCAACGGGTGGGCATCCCCGGTCAGCCCCAGCGCCTCGGAAATCCGCAGGCCCGCGCCGTAAAGCAGTGTCACGATCGCCATATCCCGCGCCGCAACCCAATCTTCGCGCGCCTGATCGCCGACCATGGTGATCATGTCGCGGGCGGCGTCTTCGGCCAAGGGGCGCGGCAGTTTGCGCTTGTACTTAGGCGCGCGCACCGACAGGGCGGCGGTGGCATCGTTGCCCTCTTGATCCGAGACAAAGGCAAGAAAGCTTCTCACCGCTGAAAGCTTGCGCGCCATGGAGCGGGGGGAGACGTCGCGATCGTGCATCTCGGACATGAAGGCGCGCAGGTCAAATTTGCCAAGCTCCGTCAGGGCGGCCAAACCTTCCTGCCCGCCGTGGTGGTGGCTGAGAAAATCCAGAAACTGCGCGACGTCGCGGCCATAGGCGGCCAGCGTATTCTCGGCCGCGCCTTTCAAGGCCCGCAAATGGGCCAGCCAACGGGCCATCGCATCGCGCTGGGCGGCGCTGATCGCCAGCCCGGCCACCATCAGGAGAGCCACCGCCGCATCGTGCGCTCAAAGACGCCGGCAAAAAAGGCCAGCAAATCGGTGCCAAGGGTGGATTTGAACTGATGCGGGTCTTCGGTGCCAAGAACCAACATGCCGGGCAGACGCCCCTTGCCAAAATCCAACTTCATCAGCGCCTCGGAGCGAATCCATCCGGTCCGTTCACCATAAAGCGCATCCGATTGCGGCAAGACCTGCCGCAGCACCACAGCGCGCTGCGGCACATTGCGCCCGCCCGTCAGGTAATCGCTGACAAAGCCGGGGGCCGCGACAAAAAGGACATCGCCCAGTTTGCGCAAGGCGGGGTCGTCCGCCTCTTGCACCGATTCCAGCACCAGCCGCACACAGTCAATGCGCAGGGTCTGGGCCACATCGGTCGCCATGGTTTTCAGAAAATCCTCAAAGGACAACGGGTCCAGCATTTGCAGGATCGCGCGATGCACCTGGTTGGTCCCGGCAAGGTTCTCATAGGCGGCGGCAATCACCGTGCGATGGGTGTCCTCCAGCCGGTCCAGCCGGTTTTCCAACCGCTCCATCGCGATGCCGCGCAGATCGACGACATTGCCACCCATCAACCGCTCATTCGCGCCGATCAGCGCGTTCATCACATCGCGGTCTTCCAGAAGCGTCTCGGGTTCCGCAAGAATGCGGTCCCGCATGTCCTGATCCATCATCTGTCCCAGCCCCGAGAAGCGCCCTTGCCCGGGCGACTTTACCTTTTTCAACCTTTAGCATGGAAGCAGCCCACCGCTCCAGTGCCTTTGAACGGGCATATCTGCCCATCCCGCGCGGATGTCCTGTGGGATAGATTTGAGGCCAAGATGAAAGCGGCTTTCATCTTGGCAAAAATACCCCCGCCGGAGGCACCCGGCAGAAGGGCAGGGAAAAAAGCTTACAGAATCTTCTGTCCGGTCTTGGCCCAGTCTTTCATGAACTGTTCCAGCCCCTTGTCGGTCAGGACATGGTTTGCCAGCCCTTTGATGACGGCGGGGGGCGCGGTCATCACATCGGCACCGATCAGGGCGCATTGGGTGACATGGTTCGCCGTGCGGATCGAGGCGGCGAGGATCTGGGTGTCAAAACCATAGTTGTCATAGACCTGACGGATGTCGGAGATCAGCTCCAGCCCGTCAAGGTTGATGTCATCCAGACGCCCGATGAAGGGCGAGATGAAGGTGGCGCCCGCCTTGGCGGCGATCAGCGCTTGATTGGCGGAAAAGCAAAGCGTGACGTTCACCATCTTGCCTTCATCCGACAAGACCTTGCAGCACTTCAACCCATCCCAGGTCAGCGGCACTTTGACGGCGATATTGGGGGCGATCTCGGCCAGCTTGCGGCCTTCGGCGATCATTTCATCAGCGGTCAGAGCCACGACTTCGGCCGAAACCGGACCTTCGACGAAGGAGCAGATTTCCTTGGTGACTTCGATGATGTCGCGGCCCGACTTCAGGATCAGCGAGGGGTTCGTGGTGACCCCGTCCACCATGCCAAGCGCATGCAGTTCGCGGATGGCATCGACATCGGCGGTATCGACAAAGAATTTCATGGTGGCGTCCTTTCGGAATGGGTTGCGGGTGCTTGGGGCGGGGTTTACCCCATAAGGGGGCCAAGGCAAAGGGCAGATGACAGCAGAACGGGTTTACGCGGCGGGCGATCTGGTGGGGGTTCTGACGACAGAGCCACTGGGCCGCGTCTTGGACTATAAGGCGCCAGAGGGGGGCTGCGGCGACGGGGATTTCGTCGAGGTGCCTTTGGGGCCGCGCCGGGTCTTGGGCGTGGTCTGGGGGCCGGGCGAGGGCAGGTTTGACCCCGCGCGTATTCGCCCGGTGTCGCGCGTGCTGGACGCCGCCCCGATGCGGGCCGAGTTGCGCAGCTTTCTGACCCGGGCGGCCGATTACACATTGACCCCGCTGCCTGCGATGTTGCGTCTTGCCACCCGCGCACCGGGGCTGGGTGATGCGGTGTCGATGCGCAAGGTCTACCGTCTGTCAGGTCCGGTGCCGAACCAGTTGACCGAGGCGCGCTTGCGCGTGGTCGAGGCTTTGCGGCGCTTTGGCGCGGCTCCGGTGACATTGGGGGAACTGGCCGAGGAGGCCGCCTGTGGGGCCTCGGTCATCAAGGGGTTGGTGAAACTGGGTGTGATTGCCGAAGCAGACACGCCGCGCGATCTGCCCTATCCGCCGATGCAGCCGAAACTTGCCAGCCATCTGATGGGCGATCAGGTGGCAGCGGCCGATACGCTGGTGGCGCAGATCGGTGGCGGTTTTACCGCGACACTTCTGAAGGGCGTTACCGGGTCGGGCAAGACCGAGGTTTACCTTGAGGCGGTGGCCGAATGTTTGCGGCGTGGTCAACAGGCGCTGGTCCTCTTGCCCGAAATCGCCCTGACGGCGGATTTTCTGGGCCGGGTCGAGGCGCGTTTTGGCGTGCGGCCGGCCGAATGGCATTCCGGCGTGACGATGACGGAACGCCGCCGACTGTGGAAGATGGTCGGCCAAGGCGGCGCGCAATTTGTGGTCGGCGCGCGGTCGGCGCTGTTCCTGCCCTTCCGCGATCTGGGGCTGATCGTCGTCGATGAGGAACATGACACCTCCTACAAGCAGGAGGAGGGCGTGCTTTACAACGCCCGCGACATGGCGGTGTTGCGCGCCAGCATTACCGGCTGTCCCATCGTGCTGGCCTCGGCCACGCCCTGTCTGGAAACCTGGGCCAATGTCGAGGCCGGAAAATATGGCCGCGTCGATCTGGGCGCGCGGTTTGGTGCGGCGGAATTGCCGCCGATGAAGGCCATCGACATGCGGGGTGAAAAGCTGCCCTCGGATCGTTGGATTTCGGCCAAACTGGCCGCCGAAGTGCAGGCGCGGGTGGCCAAGGGGGAGCAAGCGCTTTTGTTCCTGAACCGCCGGGGCTATGCGCCGATCACGCTCTGCCGGGCCTGCGGGCATCAGGTGGGTTGCGATGATTGTGATGCGCGGATGGTCGAGCATCGGTTTCTGAAACGTCTTGTTTGCCACCAATGTGGCGCGACAAAACCCGTGCCGGTCGCCTGCCCGGCCTGTGGCGTCGAAGGCCGAATGGCTGCCGTCGGGCCGGGGGTGGAGCGGCTGGCCGAGGAGGTGACCGCGCGTTTCCCGGATGCGCGTTTGGCGGTGCTGTCGTCGGACCTGTTCGGCAGCGCCCGAGCGCTGAAAGAGGCGGTGGTCAACATTGCCGAAGGCGGGGCCGATATCATCATCGGCACGCAGATCGTGGCCAAGGGGCATAATTTTCCCCTGCTGACACTGGTCGGGGTGATTGACGCCGATCTGGGGCTGCAAGGGTCAGACCTGCGCGCGGCAGAGCGGACGTTCCAACTGATGCGGCAAGTGGCGGGCCGCGCGGGGCGGGCGGACAAGCCGGGGGAGGCGTGGCTTCAATCCCACCAGCCCGACCATCCGGTGATCCGGGCGATCCTTGGCGGAGATGAGGAAGCCTTTTGGAAGGCCGAGGCGGCCGAGCGGCGGGCGGCGGGCGTGCCGCCCTATGGGCGGATGGCGGGGATCATCCTGTCATCGCCCGATGTGGCGCAGGCTTTTGATTTCGGGGCAGAACTTTCCCGCCGGGATGGCCCGCTGCGGCGGGTCGGTGCGCAGGTCTTTGGCCCGGCGCCTGCGCCGATTGCAAGGGTGCGTGGGCGACACCGGGTGCGGCTTTTGGTCAAGGCGGAAAAATCCGTGCCGTTGCAGGCGGCTTTGGCGGAATGGGTGGGGCAATTCAAACTGCCGACGAACCTGCGCTTGGCGATTGATATTGATCCGCAGAGTTTTTACTGACGCTGCCCTCGTCGTCGACTTTGCCCCGCCTCGGGGGAGGGGGCGACACGGGGGCGAAGCCGCACGCGAAGCGGCGTGAGAAAAGGCTCGAAATTCCGCACTTCTGCCTTATATCAGGGGCAAGAACAGGAGATACGCCCATGCTTGTGATCGACCGCGCCAAGATGCAGATGGTCTGCCCCGAAGACGCCCTTCCCGGCCGGGCCGAACCGATGCCCATCACCGAACCGCATTTCTTGTCGGGGATTGATCTGAAATCCCCGGTGCCTGCAGGCATGGCCGAGGCGATGTTCGGCATGGGCTGTTTCTGGGGCGTCGAGCGCAAGTTCTGGCAACAACCGGGCATTTGGCTGACCATGGTCGGCTATGCCGGCGGTTTCACCCCGAACCCGACCTATAAGGAAACCTGCACGCAATTGACCGGCCACAACGAGGTGGTGCGGGTGATCTATGATCCGGCCGTCACCTCTTATGAGGCGCTTTTGAAACTGTTTTGGGAGAACCACAACCCGACCATGGGCATGCGGCAGGGCAATGACATCGGCTCTACCTATCGCTCGGAGATTTATACCTATAATCCCGAACAGGCCGCCGCCGCCGAGGCGTCGAGAGCGGCCTATGCCGAGCGGTTGCGGGCAGCAGGGCACGGCGCGGTGACGACAGAAATCCTGCCCGCGCCGGAGTTTTACTATGCCGAGGATTATCACCAGCAATATCTGGCCAAAAACCCCGAGGGCTATTGCGGGCTGGGCGGCACGGGCGTGACCTGCCCGATCGGGCTGACTGCCTGATTGGCCTGATACTTGACCCTGTGGGGCCAAGGGCCTAATCCCGCCCAAGATAAGCCCGGAGGCCCCTATGCCCTTGTTCGTTGCTGAGACCACGCTGGAAGGCGATGACGCCGCTTTTGCCTTGGCCGAGGCATTGGAGCGGATGCAGCCCCCGGCGCTGACGGCGGAATGTTACGATGTGGAGGGCATGGCCGGGCTGGTGCGGGTGGTCGCGACCTTCTCGCTGGCGCCGAACGAGGTGATGCTCGCCGTTCTGGCCGAAGCGTTCGGGGCGGCGGCCTTTGGAGTTTCAACCCTGTCGCAGCATACATGGTCGGCATTGACCACGCTGCCCGGCGAGGCGGGAGCGCGGGCCTTGGCGGCCCAGATCGAAACGATGGAGCCTGCCCCCTATGGGGTCGGGGCCTTTGAAATCGAAGATGGTTCGGGCCTGTGGGAGGTTGGCGCCTATTTCTCGGACGCACCTGATACGACCACGATCAATGGCCTTGCCGCCCAAGCCGGGGCAAAACCTTTCGTGATTTCCGAGGTGCCGGATGTTGATTGGGTCGCCCATGTGCGGCGCGAATTGGCGCCGGTCGAGGCCGGGCGCTTCTTTGTCTATGGCAGCCATGACGCCGACCGCGTGCCGACCGATCCGGGGCGGGTGCCTTTGCAGATCGAGGCGACCGTGGCCTTTGGCACCGGGCACCATGGCACGACGCTGGGCTGCCTGCGCGCCTTTGATCGGCTGTTTGAGCAGGGTTTGCGCCCGACAAAGGTGGCCGACATCGGCGCAGGCACGGCCGTACTGGCCATCGCCGCCGCCGCCGTCTTGCCGGATGCGCTGGTGATCGCCAGCGACATTGACGAAGTGGCGGTCGATGTTGCCGTGGCCAATGTGGCGATCAACGGGCTGGAGGGCCGCATCGAATGCCTGGAGGCGGCGGGCTTTGCGCATCCGCGTCTGCATCAGGCCAGCCCCTATGACCTGATCTTCGCCAATATCCTGAAAGGCCCGCTGATCGAGCTTGCCCCCGACATGGGCCAGCACTGCGCGCCCGGTGGGCTGGTGATCCTGTCCGGCCTTCTGGCGGTGCAGGCCGAGGCGGTGACGGCGGCCTATATTGCTGCCGGATTCACCCCGGTGTCGCGCGATGACCTTGGGGAATGGTCGGCATTGGTTCTGAAACGGAACTGAATTGTTTCTGTCAAATCCAAGGCTTAGCCTATAGCTCTGCCGCGATTTCGCCACAATTGGATCGCATGAAAGTCTTCATGTGGGGGCGTAACGCGTGGAGCCGGTATCATGTATGATACAAACTTGCTCGACTTCTATGCCAGGGTTGCGAAATTCGAAAAATCGCAAGCCAAAGGCTATGGCCATGAGGCCCCCGGCACTCTTGGCCGGTCTGTCACCTATGGCCTGCGCAAAACCCGCCGCCGGGTTCGTGTCATACCACTTGTCTTTGTTGCCCTTGCCGCGGTGGGGCTGAAAGCCACGATCCTCCACTCGGTCGGAGCTGGGGCCTATGAAAGCCGCGTCGCCGTCCTTGAGGCTGGGCAGGGCTTTGACCGCTTGGGCGGTTGGTTGATGCGGGTTGATCCTGTGACCGCCTTTGTGGCCGAAAAGATCGGCGCGGCCACAAGCGCGATCCGGGGCTGAGCGCGATTACGCCTTTGGCAAGGTCAGCCTGCAACGGCCCAAATGAAAAAGCCGCCGTCCATCATCTGGACTGCGGCTTTTCTATATCTTGCGTCGGGTGTTGGCTTAGCGGCCAATCGCCTCGATGTCGCCCCGGCACAGGCCGATATCATCCAGTTCACGGTCGGACAGCTTTGCCAGCGCGTTGCGGGTGACGCGGGCGTCATTCCAGGCGGCAAATCCGGCAAGCTTGTCGTTCGCCGATTGAACGAAGCGGAAAATGGCGATGGCGCCAAACGGCGCCGTGTGGGACGTCTCATAAGCGGCCATAGCGGGTATCCTTTCTCGAACTGCTCATAACCAAGGCATGTCTCTGCCTTTGATGACGGCTAAATAGTCATGCTGCATATGCGAAGCAATGGGGGTTCAGGAATGGCCGCAATGCGTGCCGTGCATGGCTGTTTGCCTGAAATTAACCATTATTTTAGGTGCTTAACGATTCCGTGTCCGAAAACGTCGCGTTTTTCGCAAGGAGCGTCGGGTTTCTGCGGGTGCATAATCGGTGCCGGGCGGCGGGCGGGAAATACAATTCAACTTGGCGGATGTTCTTCTTTCGTGCTAATTCGGGGGAAACGCAGAAAACGGGGGCAGCCATGCGGGTTTTGGGGATCGACCCCGGTTTGCGCAACCTTGGCTGGGGGGTGATCGACGTCGCTGGCGCACGCATCAGCCATGTCGCCAACGGGATCTGCCATTCGGCACCGGGCGAGGCAGAGGGCGATCTGGCGCTGCGCTTGGTATCCTTGCACAGCCAGTTGACCGAGGTTTTGCGCGAATACGCGCCGGATGCGGCGGCGGTGGAGCATACTTTCGTCAACAAGGATGCGGTGGCGACGCTGAAATTGGGTCAGGCGCGGGGGATTGCCCTGTTGGTTCCGGCGCAGTTTGGCCTGACGGTCGGGGAATATGCCCCGAATGCCGTGAAGAAATCCATCGTGGGCGTCGGCCATGCCGCCAAGGATCAGGTGGATCACATGGTGCGGCTTCACCTGCCCGGCGTGAAGATTGCCGGGCCGGATGCGGCGGATGCTTTGGCGATTGCGATCTGCCATGCGCATCATCTGCAAAGCGCGGGGCGGTTGCAGGCGGCATTGAAAAGGGCGGCAGGATGATCGGCAAACTTTCGGGGCGGCTGGATTGGCGTGGGTCTGACACGGTGCTGATCGACGTGCGCGGCGTGGGCTATGTGGTGCATGTGTCGGATCGGACCATGGCAGGCCTGCCGGGTCTGGGCGAGGCGGTCAGCCTTTACACCGAACTTCTGGTCCGGGAAGATCTTTTGCAGCTTTTTGGCTTTCCGACCATGCTGGAAAAGGAATGGCACAAGCTTCTGATGACGGTGCAGGGCGTGGGGGCCAAGGCCTCGATGGCGATCCTTGGCACTTTGGGGCCGGAAGGGGTGGGCCGGGCGATTACGCTGGGCGATCAGCGCGCCATTCAGGCCGCCCCCGGCGTCGGGCCGAAACTGGCGCAGCGCATCATTCTGGAGCTGAAATCCAAAGCAGGATCGGTGATGGCAATGGGCGCCAGCCTTGCCGTGACCGCTGAGGCCGATGATTCCGTGATCGAACCCTTTGCACCCGCACCCGTGAAGAAAGCGGCCAAGCCCGCAAGCCCCAGCCAATCCCGCGCGGCCTTTACGGCGGATGCGCTGTCGGCCCTGATGAACCTTGGCTATGGTCAGGGCGATGCCGCGCAGGCCGTGGCCACCGTGGCCGGCGAGGCTCCCGAAGCGGATACGGCAACCTTGATCCGGGCGAGCCTGAAACTCTTGGCACCGAAGGGGTAAGAGATGAGTTCCGATCCCACCCTTCGCCCCGAAAAACTGCCCGAGGACACCGATCGCGCGCTGCGGCCGCAGGCGCTGGAGGAGTTCGTCGGCCAAGCCGAGGCCCGCGCCAATCTGAGGGTTTTCATCGAAAGCGCCAAGCGGCGCACCGAGGCGATGGACCATACGCTGTTTCACGGCCCTCCGGGTCTGGGAAAGACCACATTGGCGCAGATCATGGCGCGCGAATTGGGGGTGGGGTTTCGCATGACCTCGGGTCCGGTTCTGGCCAAGCCGGGCGATCTGGCGGCGATTCTGACCAATCTTGAACCCCGCGACGTCTTGTTCATCGACGAGATTCATCGCCTGTCGCCCGTGGTCGAGGAGGTGCTTTATCCGGCGATGGAGGACTTCGCCCTCGATCTGGTGATCGGCGAGGGTCCGGCCGCGCGGACGGTGCGGATCGACTTGCAGCCCTTTACCTTGGTCGGTGCGACCACGCGTCTGGGTCTTTTGACCACCCCCTTGCGTGACCGCTTCGGCATTCCGACCCGGCTGAACTTTTATACCGAAGATGAACTGGACCATATCGTTGCCCGTGGCGCACGGCTCCTTGGGGTCACGTGCGACCCCGAGGGCACCCGCGAAATCGCCCGCCGCGCCCGTGGCACGCCGCGCATAGCCGGGCGCCTGCTGCGCCGGGTGGTCGATTTTGTGACCGTTGAAGGCGATGGTCACCTGACGCGCGTGATTGCGGATCGGGCGCTGACCCGGCTGGGCGTCGATCATCTTGGTCTTGATGGGGGCGACCGTCGCTATCTGACGCTTCTGGCCGAAAACTACGGTGGCGGGCCGGTCGGCGTGGAAACTATCGCCGCTGCTCTGTCCGAGGCGCGCGATGCCATTGAGGAAGTGATCGAACCCTATCTGCTGCAACAAGGCCTGATCCTGCGCACGCCCCGCGGGCGCATGCTGGGGGCAAAGGCTTGGGCGCATCTGGGGCTGGCCGCGCCGAAGGGGCCGGGTCAGAGCGACATGTTCGACGGATAGACCACGCCCGACCCCGGAGGGTTTCACACCCTCCGGACCGCCCGTGGAGTATTTCCAAAGGCGCAAATCGAAGGGAAGGGTGCCCTTGGGATTTGCGTCTTTGGAAATACTCCGGGTTTGCCATTGGGGGCGCCATTGGTCCGAGAGCCCAATGGCATGGGGGCTGGTCCCGGGGGTGGGGAGGGGCGAGCGTTGGGGGGTTCGGGATGGAATTCAATCAGGCAGTCGATCGGGCGGCGCGGGTTGGGGCGCTTTATTACGAGCGGTTCGGAATTGCACCGGACGAGGCGTTTTTCCTTGGCAAACTTGCCGAGGAGTTGGGAGAGGTTGCGGCCGCGACATTGAAATTGACCGGCCGGTCGCGCAGAGCAGATGCGACTTTGGCAGAGCGCGAGGCGAATTTGCGCGATGAGTTGGCCGATCTTTTGGGCTTCCTCTTGATGTTTGCCGCCCATCGCGGCATCGACCTTGATGCGGCCTTCGAGGCGAAATGGGGCCGCTGGCTGAAGGAATAAGGCATGACCCCGGAAGATGTGCAGGCGCTGTTCACCCGCAAGGATGGCTCGTATCTTTTTGCTCGTTGGGGCCGGCCCATTGTGCCGGTGGTGTTCGGGGTCGATGATGCCACGCTGGCGACCGTCAAAGGGGCCATCGAGGCGGTGGTGACTCTGGCCGGCCACAAGATGGCCGAGACAGACCCCGAACTGGGCGCCAATCTGATGGTGTTTTTCTTCCGCGATTGGGCCGAACTGCCGCAGGTTCCAAACCTTGATCGGTTGATCCCTGACCTTGGCCCCCTGTGTGACCGCTTGGCCGCCGCAGGGGCGAACCAGTATCGCGCCTTCCGCTTTGACGCCGAGGGCACGATCAAGGCGGCTTTCGTTTTCTTGCGGATGGATGCTGCGTTTGGCGCGATGCCCGCCGAGACGCTGGCCCTGAACGAGGCGGCGCAGGTCATTCTATTGTGGGGCGACACGGCCTTTGTCGATGGCTCGCCGCTGGGGCGGGCTGGCGATGCGGTGATCTTGCGGCCTGATATCGCAGGGGTGATCCGGGCGGGATATGACAAGGTGCTGCCTGCCGTTGCGCGCGATCCGTCCCATGCCTACCGTCTGGCGGCGCGGGCATGAAAGAGGCCGACCTGTATCCCGATCTCAAGGCGTTTCTTGAAGGGCAGGGGTATGAGATCAAGGCCGAGATCGGTGCCTGTGATGTGATGGCGATCAGGGGGGCGGAGCCGCCGGTCATCGTGGAGATGAAGCTCTCGTTCTCGCTGGCGCTGGTGATGCAGGGCGTTGCGCGACAATCGCTGTTCGACACCGTTTATCTTGCGGTTCCTGCGCCGAAAAAGGGCTGGCCCGCGCGATACAAGGATATCGTTGCGATATGTCGGCGATTGGGGCTTGGCCTCTTGGCGGTTCATCCGGGCCAAGGCGTCGAGGCGCATCTAGATCCCGGGCCTTACCAGCCGCGCCGGAATGCGGTGCGGGCGGGCAAGCTTTTGCGCGAGTTTCAGCGCCGCGTGGGCGACCCCAATCAGGGCGGCAGCACCGGAGTGAAGCGCATGACGGCGTATCGGCAAGATGCGTTGCGCTGTTTAACTTTGCTTGCGGGCGGCGCGATGAAGGGGGCCGATGTGGCCCGCGCGACAGGGGTGTCGCGGGCGACCACGCTGATGCGCGATGATCATTATGGCTGGTTCGAACGCTTGGAAAAGGGTGTCTATGGCCTGTCCGCTGCGGGGCAGGCGGCACTTGCGGCCCATGCCGAAGACATCGCCCGCCTTACGGCAGGGGAATGACCGAGATTGACATCTTGCCGGAGCCTTGGGTGACCTCATTGGCATGGGCAAGATAGACCAGCGTGCGGTTCGCCTCGTCATAGATTCGTGTGACTTGCAGGGATTTCAGGATCAGCGACTGGCGTTCGGAAAACACCGTCTCGCCCTCGGGGCCTTTTTCGATGTCGCCCAGCACCACAGGTCCGGTCTGCACGCAGTCCACCGCGGAATAGGACGGATCTTCGAACTAGTTGCCTTGTGTCAGCCGATCATAGATCGAGCGGTCGAAATAGGCGACATGACAGGTGACGCCTTGAACCTTGGGGTCCGCAATGGCCTCGATGAGGATGTCATTGCCCACCCAGTCGACACCGACATGGCCGACTTCTTCGGCTTGGGCTGGAAGGGAGATCAGGGCAAGGGCGGTGGCAACAAGGGCACGGATCATCGGGACACTCCTTTTCACAAGGATGTTGTCCTTGGCGGGGCAATCTTCAAGGGTGGACGTTCTGTCACACCACCCTTAGTTCTGCTGTAAAGGAGTTCCCATGCCGCACCACCATCCCCTTCGCGTCTATTACGAAGACACCGATCTTGCCGGGATTGTCTATTACGCCAATTACCTGAAGTTCATCGAGCGCGGGCGCAGCGAATGGGTGCGGACATGCGGGGTGGATCAGGTGGCACTGAAGGCTGCGCAGGGGGTCGTTTTCGCCGTGCGCAAGGTGGATGCCGATTATCTGAAACCCGCGAAGTTCGGCGACGACTTGCAGGTGGTGACCGAGCTGTTGTCGCTGGGTGGCGCGCGCATTGATTTGCGCCAAGAGATTTGGCGCGGTGAAGACCGCATTTTCATCGCTGCCGTCACGCTGGTTTGTTTGCACGAGGGCGGGCATCCGGCCCGAATTCCGGCCGAGGTGCGCGCCGCTTTGCAGCCGATGCGGCATTAGGCCCCAGATCCGACGCTTTGCGCGCCGTTCGCGACAGCTCCGGCAAGTTGTCGCCATTAACGCAGATGTGTTGGCAATCCCTCTCAAACCTTGTTAGAATCACCTGTATCAGGCGGGCGTAGACCCGCAGTCAAAGAGCAGGCGTAATGGAAACGGAAGCCATCGGAATGGCGGCGGAGATTGATTTCTCCATGCTGGCCCTATTTGCACGCGCGACCCTCATGGTGAAAATCGTGATGGTCGGGCTCATGGTCATGTCCTTTTGGTCGTGGTCGATCATCATCCGCAAACACATGGTGTTTCGCGTCGCGCGGACGGAAGCCTCGATCTTTGATCGTGCCTTCTGGTCGGGAGAGCCGCTGGATGAACTGTTTGAAAAGATCGGGGGCGATCCGCAGGGGCCGTCTGAGAAGATTTTTTCGGCGGGCATGCTGGAATGGCGGCGGAGCCATCGGCAGGATGGCGGGTTGATCGCGGGCGCTCAGGCGCGGATTGACCGGGCCATGGATGTGGCGATTTCGCGCGAAAGCGAGGTCTTGAACAAGGGGCTTTCCTTCCTTGCGACCACGGGGTCGACGGCGCCGTTCATCGGGCTTTTCGGCACGATCTGGGGGATCAAGCATTCCTTCGAACAGATCGCCATCAGCCAGAATACCAACTTGGCCGTGGTGGCCCCCGGTATCGCCGAGGCGCTTCTGGCCACCGGTATCGGCCTGATCGCGGCTATTCCGGCGGTGGTGTTCTACAACAAGCTGAATTCGGATTCCGAGCATATCCTTGGCAATTACGAGGCGTTTGCCGATGAATTCGCCACCATCCTGTCGCGCCAATTGGACGCCTGACCGATGGGTGCCGGGGTCATGAAAAAATCGGGCGGGGGTGGCCGTCGTGGCCGCCGCCGCGGGTCATCCGCTGCGATGAGCGAAATCAACGTCACGCCCTTTGTCGACGTGATGCTGGTTTTGATGATTATCTTCATGGTGGCAGCCCCCATGTTGACCGTGGGTGTGCCGATCGAGCTGCCGGATACGGCGGCAAATGCCATGCCGAACGAGGAAGAAGAACCGCTGACCATTTCGATCACCGCGGATGGGCTTATCATGCTGCAATCTACCGAAGTGTCGGATGCCGATCTGATCCCGAAACTTGCTGCCATCGCGGCGGAACGCACATCAGACAAGGTGTTCCTGCGGGCAGATGGGGCGCTGGCCTATGAGCGCGTCGCGCAGGTGATGGGCGCGCTCAACAAGGGTGGTTTCAACAATATCGGGCTTGTGACCGATGCCGGGGGTCCGGCAATGGACGGTAACTGAGGCCTCGCGATGAACCTGCGCGACATGGACAAGGCCAAGACGATTTCGGCCATCGGCCACCTTGGGGTGATCCTCTGGGCGGTGATGGGTGATTGGCTGTTTGCGCCGAAAGACATGCCGCCGATGGAGGCCGCCGAGGTTTCCCTGATGAGTGAGGGCGAGTTTCAGGCCATGATGGCCTCGGCGCCGAAGCCCGACCCTGAGGCAACGCCATCCGAAGAACCGCCCGCTGTCGAGGTGCCCGAGCCGATTGATACATCGGTCCCTGAACCGACCCCGCAGCCCGAGGCGACGCCTGCGCCCCAGCCCGAGGCCCCGGCAGAACCCGTGCCGGTGGAAGAAGTGCTGCCCGAGGAAGTGTCGGTCGCCCCCGAAGCGCAGCCGGTGGCCGTGCCGGAGCCAAGCCCGCAGGTGGCCGAGGAAGACCAGCCGATTCCGGTGCCGACCAGCAGTACCAAGCCAAAGCCGCGCCCCGCGCAACGGATCACCGATGTGCCGGTGGAAAGCCCGGAAGACACACCGGAAGTCGCAGAGGAGGCGACGCCCGAAGTGTCGGATCAGGCCGCCCCCGAAGCGGAGGTCGTGGAAACCACCGAGCCTGCCGCCGCACCTGAAGAAAGTGCGGCGATGATTGCGCCCGATGCGACGGAAAGTGACGCGCCGGAACTGGCCCCCACTTCCTCGCGTCGCCCGCAATCACGGCCCGAACGGCAAGTGCAGTCCGAAGACGCCCCCGAGCCACCGGCGCAGACGTCAGAGACGACCAGCACCGAGCAATCGGATGCCGAGGCCGAAGCGATTGCCTCTGCGCTCGCCGAAGCTGCCGCCACGGAAGCCTCCAGCGATGCGGCGTCGGATATCCCCGAAGGCCCGCCGATGACGGCTGGCGAAAAAGACGGCGTGCGCAGCGCCATCAATTCCTGCTGGAACATCGGCAGTCTTTCCAGCGCGGCACAGCGGGTCAAGCTGGTGATGCGGGTCGAGATGAACGAAGACGGCACGCCGGTCGGCTCATCCATTGAAATGACCGGCTATGAGGGCGGTGATGACGCGGCCGCGCAGCAAGCCTTTGAGGCCGCCAAGCGGGCTGTCGTGCGGGGCGTGAAAGGCTGCGGTGGCAAGGCGGGCTACGAGCTGGACCCGGCGAAATATGGCACATGGAACGTGATGAACCTGACGTTTGATGCCTCTGGCATGCGGCTGCGCTAGGATGGTGTGCCTGATAAATTCCCCCTGCCGGCGCGGGCCGTTTTGGCCCAGACTGGCAGGCAAGAGCAGAATGAGAACATGCCCGTGAAGAACGAGGACAGAATGAGCGCTTTGAAATCTCTCACCGCCGCCCTGATGATCGGGGTTTGCGGGCTTGTCGCCAGCCCGGCCATGGCCGAGTTGAACATCGTCATCGACAGCCCGGTGATCGAGCCGATGCCCTTCGCCATCCCGAATTTTGTCGATGAGGGCGGGGCGGGCGAATATGCCAATAACATCAGCCGGGTGGTGGCCGCTGACCTTGCGGGGACCGGGCTGTTCCGCGAAATCCCGGCCGAGGCCCATATCTCGGGTGTCACCTCTTTCGATGCGCCGATCGCCTATAACGACTGGCAGGCGATCAACGCGCAGGCGCTGATCGTGGGCGCGGTGCAGGCGTCGGGCGACCGCATCGTGGTCAAGTTCCGGCTGTTTGATGTCTTTACCGGCCAACCCTTGGGCGAGGGCCTGCAATTTGCGGGCACCCCCGACACATGGCGGCGCATGGCGCACAAGGTGGCGGATGCGGTTTATAGCCGGATCACCGGCGAGGGCCCCTATTTCGACAGCCGCGTGGTTTACGTCGCTGAAAGCGGGCCGAAGAACCAGCGGCAAAAGCGGCTTGGGGTGATGGATTATGATGGGGCCAATGTGGCCTATCTGACCGACAGCTCTGCCATCGTGCTGGCCCCGCGGTTTTCGCCCAGCGGCGACAAGATCCTGTTCACCTCTTATGCCTCGGGCTTCCCGCATATCTACATCATGGATGTCGGCAGTCTGGAAACCCGGTCCTTGGGCGAGGTGCCCGGCACCATGACCTTTGCCCCGCGTTTTTCGCCCGATGGCGGCACTGTGGTTTTCAGTCTTGAACAGGGCGGCAATACCGACATTTACGCCATGGATGTGAACGGGGGCGGCATGCGGCAGTTGACCAATGCGCCGTCGATTGAAACCGCACCGTCCTTTAGCCCAGACGGCAGCCAGATCGTCTTTGAAAGTGACCGTTCGGGGGGGCAGCAGATCTATATCATGCCGGCAGGTGGCGGCGATGCGGTGCGGGTGTCGGGCGGCAAGGGGCGTTATGGCACCCCGGTCTGGTCGCCCCGCGGTGACATGATCGCCTTTACCAAACAGAATGAGGGCCGCTTCCACATTGGCGTGATGCGCACCGATGGCAGCGAGGAGCGTCTGTTGACCGCCTCGTTCCTGGACGAAGGCCCGACCTGGGCGCCGAACGGCCGCGTGGTGATGTTCACCCGCGAAAGCTCGGGCGCGGGTGGTCAGGCGCAGTTGTTCTCGGTCGATATCTCGGGCCGGAACCTGAAACCGGTGCCGACCGACGGCCCGGCCTCGGACCCGGCTTGGTCGCCCTTGCTGCCCTGAGGCGGGATGCGTCCCGGCGGCCCGGAAAATTCCTGATCGGGCGTGATAAGCGGGGCCTTGCCCACTGCACACGCCCGATTCACAGCCGCAAAAGAACCTGCTAACATGCCCACAGTCGAGCAAACCCAAGATCCATAAGGACACCTTACATGACCCTGATGCCCAAAGCCCTTCTTCTGATCGCAGCCTTCGGGCTGGCTGCCTGCAACAACCCCGATCGCTTTGGCAACGGGGCGAATGACGGCGCCAACGGCGCTGGCGGTTTCGTTGACACCAACGGTCTTGGCGACCCGAACGACCCGCAATCCATCGCCTATTTCAATCAATCCGTGGGCGACCGCGTGCTGTTCGCCGTTGACCAGTCGACCCTGTCGCCCGAAGCCCGCACCATCCTGCAAGGGCAGGCGCAGTGGCTGGCCACCAACAGCCAATATGCCATCATCATCGAAGGCCATGCCGACGAACAGGGCACCCGCGAATACAACCTTGCCCTTGGTGCGCGCCGTGCGGCGGCTGTGCAGCAGTTCCTTGGCAGCCAAGGCGTGCCCGCCGACCGTATGAAGACCATCTCCTACGGCAAAGAGCGCCCGCTTGAAGTTTGCTCGGAAGAAGCCTGCTACAGCCGCAACCGTCGCGGTGTGACCGTGCTGTCGATGGGCTCGGGGGCCTGATCTGATGCTGCGTTGGCTGGTCCTCTCCGCCGCCTTTCTGGCCACCCCTGCCGTTGCGCAGGACAAGGCGCAGACGCTGGCCGACCTGAAAATCGAACTCGGCCAGTTGATGGCCGAGTTCAACGCGCTGAAGGCGGAAACCGTGTCCTCCGGGGCGACGGGGGGCAGTTTCGGGTCGGGTGACGCCTTGCAGCGTCTGGACGCGATTGAAGCCGAACTGATGCGCGTTACCTCGTTGGCCGAGGGAATCGAATTGAAGCTGAACCGCGTGGTGACCGATGGCACCAACCGGATCGGCGATATCGAATACCGGCTTTGTGAAGCGACCGAAGGCTGCGATCCGGCGAACCTGCCGGAAACGCCGATGCTTGGCGGCGACAGTGCTGCCGCCCCGGCCGATCCGGCGACCGAACCGGTTGCAGGGACAGAGCCTGCCCCGTCGGCAGAGACGGGCCCCGAACTTGCGATGGGTGAAAAGGCTGACTTTGACCGGGCCAAGGAGGTGCTCGGTCAGGGTGACTTTCGCACCGCCGCGGACCTCTTTGCGACCTTTGCCCAATCCTATCCTGGCGGGCCACTAAGCCAGGAAGCCGCCTTCCTGCGGGGCGAGGCTTTGGGGCAACTGGGCGACAAGGCCGGGGCCGCGCGGGCGTATCTTGATGCCTATTCCGGCAAACCGGATGGGTCTTTTGCCGCGGAATCCCTGCTGAAACTGGGGCAGGCCTTGGGTGATCTGGGCCAAACGGCGGATGCCTGCGTGACCCTGGCCGAAGTGCCGAGCCGCTTCCCCGGTTCCATCCATGCCACCAATGCCGATCTGGCGCGGCAGGGTCTGGGCTGCCAGTGACGGCAGGGGCTGACGCCGCCCTGCTTTCCATCCTTGCGCGGATTTTCAGCGAAAATCCGTCCCGGCCCATCGCCGTTGCCGTCTCGGGCGGGGGCGATTCGATGGCGCTTTTGGATCTGGCGCAGCGGGCCTGTCCGGGCCGGATTCATGCCGTAACGGTCGACCACGGATTGCGCCCCGAAAGCGCAGCCGAGGCCGCAGGGGTGGCCGCGTTCTGCGCCCGCCATGGCATTGCGCATCAGGTCTTGCGCTGGCAAGGGCCGGAACCGACAGGCAATCTGATGGCGCAGGCCCGTGCGGCGCGGCTTGCGCTGATGGCGTCATGGGCCCAAGGGCAAGGCATCGCAAATGTGCTTTTGGGCCATACCGCCGACGATCAGGCCGAAACATTCCTGATGGCGCTGGCGCGCGCGTCGGGGGTTGACGGGCTTGCGGGACTGCGGCCGCAATTTGCCGCTCATGGCGTGACCTTTCATCGCCCCTTGCTTGAGGTGACCCGTGCGGATTTGCGCCACTACCTGACGGGACGGGGCCTTTCTTGGGTGGATGACCCCTCGAATGAAAATGACCGCTTCACCCGCGCGCGGGCACGCAAGGCGCTTGCTGCCCTTGGTCCGCTTGGGATCACGGCGGATACCCTTGCCTGCACCGTGCGCAACATCGCCACCGCACGCGCGGGGTTGCAGGCCGCGCTTGCCGATTTCGCCCATGCGCATCTGCGCGAGATCGCGGGTGCCTTGCAGATGGAAGGGCAGGCCTATGACAGCTTGCCTGATGAGCTTTCCCGCCGACTGCTGATTGCCGCGCTGCGCTGGATCGCCGGGGCGTCGCACCCGCCCCGCGAAACCCAGCTTGACCAATTGCGCGCCCGGCTTTCCGCCCGAAAAGAGGCAACTCTTGGGGGGGTAAGGTTTCTTTGGCGGGGCAGCATCCTTACGATTGCCCGAGAGGGGCGGGCGGTGCAGGGGGGCGTTGATCCGTCGGTTTTGTGGGACGGACGCTGGCATCTGGAAGGCCCTTCGCGGCAGGGAACCCTGCGTGCGCTTGGCCCGGACGGCTTGGGTCTTTGCCCTGATCGGCCCCGCGATATTCCGCGTGCGGCGCTCGTCGTCAGCCCGTCGCTTTGGCATGACGGCGCCTTGATTGCAGCACCTTTGGCGGGATTCGGCCCAGATTTTGCGGCCAAGCTGTCGCAGGGCTTCACCGAATTCATCTTATCGCATTGAACCCGGTGAACTTATCTCTATCTTAAGGAAGTCCGCCGAAGCTGCCCCTCAAGAAGGGGCCTCGGCCCCTCAACCGGAGTTTCTTCGTGGGTAATGCACGAAATATCGCCTTCTGGGTCGTCCTCTTTCTTTTGATTCTGGCGCTTTTCAACGCCTTTGGTGGCAATCAGGTCACAACGGCCTCGCGCTCGGTGTCCTATTCCGAATTCGTCCAGCGCGTCGGCAAGGGTGAAGTTGCCTCGGTGACCATCGACGGCGAGCGCGTTGTCGCGACCGGCACCGATGGCAACCGCTTTGCCACCATCGCCCCTGAAGACCCCAAGCTGACCGAACGTTTGATCGACAAAGGCGTTGAGGTGCGCGCCGAGCCGCAGGAATCCAGCGGCTTCATGTCGGTGTTGTCGCTGTGGTTGCCCTTTATCGTGCTGATCGGCATCTGGATTTTCTTCATGAACCGGATGCAGGGCGGCGGCAAAGGCGGGGCGATGGGCTTTGGCAAGTCGAAGGCCAAGCTGTTGACCGAAAAGAATGGCCGGGTCACGTTTGATGATGTGGCCGGGATTGATGAGGCCAAGGAGGAGCTTGAGGAGATTGTGGAATTCCTGCGCAACCCGCAGAAATTCTCGCGCCTTGGCGGCAAGATTCCGAAAGGCGCCTTGCTGGTTGGCCCGCCCGGCACGGGTAAGACGCTCTTGGCCCGCGCCATCGCGGGGGAGGCGGGGGTACCGTTCTTCACCATTTCGGGGTCCGATTTCGTGGAAATGTTCGTGGGCGTGGGTGCATCCCGTGTGCGCGACATGTTCGAACAAGCGAAGAAAAACGCGCCCTGCATCGTCTTCATCGACGAGATTGACGCCGTAGGCCGCGCCCGTGGTGTTGGCATGGGCGGCGGAAACGACGAACGCGAACAGACCTTGAACCAGCTTCTGGTCGAGATGGACGGGTTCGAGGCCAATGATGGCGTCATCATCGTGGCCGCGACCAACCGCAAGGATGTGCTGGACCCGGCACTCTTGCGCCCCGGTCGGTTTGATCGCCAGATCCATGTGCCGAACCCTGACATCAAGGGCCGCGAAAAGATCCTGTCGGTGCATGCCCGCAAGGTGCCCTCGGGGCCGGATGTTGATCTGCGCGTGATCGCACGCGGCACGCCGGGCTTTTCGGGGGCGGACCTTGCGAACCTTGTGAACGAGGCGGCGCTGATTGCCGCCCGTCTGGGCCGCCGTTTCGTCGCCATGGCGGATTTCGAGGCTGCCAAGGACAAGGTGATGATGGGCGCGGAACGCCGCTCGCTGGTTCTGACGCAGGAACAGAAAGAACATACCGCCTATCACGAGGCGGGCCACGCCATCGTGGGCATGGCGCTGCCCAAATGTGATCCGGTCTACAAGGCCACGATTATCCCACGCGGTGGCGCCTTGGGCATGGTGGTCTCGTTGCCGGAAATTGATCGGCTGAACTGGCACAAGGATGAGTGCAAGCAGAAGATCGCGATGACCATGGCCGGCAAAGCCGCCGAAATCCTCAAATGGGGGGATGAGGCGGTGTCGAACGGGCCTTCGGGCGATATTCAGCAGGCCTCGGGTCTGGCGCGCGCGATGGTGCTGCGCTGGGGCATGTCGGATGCCGTCGGCAACATCGATTATGCCGAGGCGCATGAAGGCTATCAGGGCAAGACGGCCGGGCTTTCGGTTTCTGCCGAAACCAAGCAGTTGATCGAAGGCGAGGTCAAACGCCTGATCGACGAAGGCTATGACACCGCGCGCCGGATTTTGGCAGAAAAAGCGGTAGAATTTGAACGTCTTGCCAAGGGGTTGCTGGAATATGAGACCCTGACCGGCGATGAGATCAAGCGGGTGATCGCGGGTGACAAGCCGACCCCGGATGCCGATGATGTCCCGCCGCCCATCAGCGGGGGCGGCGACGGGGTGGTGTCGATCCCGAAGACGCGGGCCCGTAAGCCGAAAGCGACCCCCGATCCCTCGCCGGAACCTTCGGCTTGAGAACAAGCACTGAAACCCCGAAGCCTGTGCAAGGTTTCGGGGTTTGCATTTGTGCCCGGCGTTGGGCATCTTGGCGCAGATCGGCGATCTGCCGCAGGGTGGCGTGAACAATCCTGGTTGCGGCGATGGTGCTGCGCGGTTTTCCTTTCGCCGCTGCTTTTGTTCTGGAGATGCTATGAGCGCGCTGAAACCGACGCAATTTACCGGGCGCATTGTCTGGCTTGGCCATGTGGCCGATCGCGACGCGGCATTGGAAAGCGAACACCAAACCACGCTGCACGCCAGCTTTGCCGGCCCCGAAGGCGAAGCGCATGGCGGGCTGACGCGCCCGTCGTGCAGTCGGGTGCTGGGCCAATATCCGCGCGACACCGAGATTCGCAACACGCGGCAATTCTCCGTCCTTTCGGCGGAAGATCTGGCGGCCATTGCCGCTGAAATGGGGCTGGACACCCTTGATCCGGCCTTGGTGGGCGCCACGATGGTGATCGAAGGGATCCCGGATTTCAGCCACCTGCCGCCCTCATCGCGCCTGCAAGGGGCGAACGGTGCGACCTTGGTGGTGGATATGAACAACCGCCCCTGCACGCTGCCCGCCCGCCCGATCGAGACCCGCCATCCCGGTTTTGGCAAGAAATTCAAACCGGCTGCCGTGGCGCGCCGTGGCGTGACAGCTTGGGTCGAACGGGAAGGCACCTTCACCTTGGGCGAAACCATCCGGCTGCACGTTCCCGACCAACCGGTTTGGGCGCATCTGGAGGATGCGCGGCGTGCCTAGGCCTGTCGTGGCCTTCGCCAGTCGCGGCCTGATCCTGCGTGCAGGCGTCGCTTTGGCGCACATATTTCCCATCGGAAACCGGCTCTGGCGAAAAACGTGCGGGACAGGTCGGAAAAACACCTTCCAAAGCCAGTGATGCCCGCTATCAGGTCGTAAACGGGATAGTTCGCCCCCTTGGGAGTAAGACATGGCCTTCAAAACCGACATCGAGATTGCGCGCGAAGCGAAGAAGAAGAACATCATGGAGATCGGGGCCAAGCTTGGCATCCCCTCCGAAAGCCTGCTGCCCTATGGCCATGACAAGGCCAAGGTGAGCCAAGAGTTCATCAAGTCGCTGGCCGGCAAGAAAGACGGCAAGCTGATCCTCGTGACCGCGATCAACCCGACCCCGGCAGGCGAAGGCAAGACCACCACCACCGTGGGTCTGGGCGATGGCCTGAACCGCATCGGCAAAAAGGCCGTGATCTGCATCCGCGAAGCCTCGCTTGGCCCGAACTTCGGGATGAAGGGCGGTGCTGCGGGTGGCGGTATGGCGCAGGTCGTGCCGATGGAGGAAATGAACCTCCACTTCACCGGTGACTTCCACGCCATCACCTCGGCCCACAACCTTTTGTCGGCGATGATCGACAACCACATCTACTGGGGCAACGATCTGGGCATCGACGAGCGCCGTGTGGTGTGGCGCCGCGTCATGGACATGAACGACCGCGCACTGCGTGACATCGTGGTGTCGCTTGGTGGCGTGTCGAACGGCTTCCCGCGTCAGACCGGCTTTGACATCACGGTCGCGTCGGAAGTCATGGCGATCCTTTGCCTGTCGAATGATCTGGAAGACCTGCAAAAGCGTCTGGGCGACATCGTGGTGGCCTATACCCGCGCCAAGACCCCGATCTATGCCCGCGACATCAAGGCGGACGGCGCAATGACCGTTCTTCTGAAAGACGCGATGCAGCCGAACCTGGTGCAGACGCTGGAAAACAACCCGGCCTTCGTGCATGGCGGCCCGTTTGCCAATATCGCCCATGGCTGCAACTCGGTCATCGCGACCAAGACCGCGCTGAAGCTGGGTGAATATGTCGTGACCGAAGCCGGTTTCGGCGCCGACCTTGGCGCGGAAAAGTTCTTCGACATCAAGTGCCGCAAGGCGGCCCTCAAGCCCTCGGCTGCGGTGATCGTGGCCACCGTGCGTGCGATGAAGATGAACGGCGGCGTGGCCAAGGCCGATCTCGGCGCTGAAAACGTCGATGCCGTCAAGAAAGGTTGTCCGAACCTTGGCCGCCACATCGCCAACGTGAAGTCGTTCGGCGTGCCGGTCGTGGTTGCGATCAACCACTTCTACAGCGACACCGATGCCGAAGTGGCAGCCGTCAAGGCCTATGTGGCCGAACAGGGCGCCGAGGCGATCCTGTGCAAGCATTGGGCCAATGGTTCGGCCGGGATCGAAGATCTGGCGCACAAGGTTGTGCAACTGGCAGAATCGGGCGCGGCCAACTTCGCACCGCTTTACCCCGATGAAATGCCGCTGTTCCAAAAGCTGGAAACCATCGCCAAGCGCATCTATCACGCCGATGAAGTCATCGCTGACAAGTCGATCCGTGACCAGTTGAAGGCCTGGGAAGCTGCCGGCTACGGCAACCTGCCGATCTGCGTCGCCAAGACCCAGTACTCCTTCACCACCGACCCGACCGTGCGCGGCGCGCCGACCGGTCACTCGGTGCCGGTGCGTGAAGTGCGCCTGTCGGCCGGTGCGGGCTTCATCGTCGCCATCTGCGGCGAGATCATGACCATGCCGGGCCTGCCCAAGGTTCCGTCGGCCGAAGTGATCCGCCTGAATGACGAAGGCAACGTCGAAGGCCTGTTCTAAGACGGCCCCACAGCTTGAACTTCCGGGCGTGAGGGACTACCTCACGCCCCACGCATGGAAGGACAGGCGATGAAGGCCCCGCAGGATTGCCACGACATGACCGATCTGCGCGCGGCGATTGACGCGCTGGATGCAGGGATTGTCGCTCAACTGACGGCCCGCGCGGGCTATATTGATCGCGCGGCCAAACTGAAGCAGGGGAACGGCCTGCCCGCCCGGATCGACGAACGGGTTGAGGAGGTGGTGGCAAAGGTCCGCGCCGAGGCCACCCGCCAATCGCTGGACCCCGATCTGGTCGAAGATCTCTGGCGCAGGCTGATTGATTGGTCCATCGCGCGGGAAGAAAAAACTTTGGGGCCGCCGCGCCCCTGACGGGGTGACATGACGGCGACCATCATTGACGGCAAGGCAATTGCGGCGCGGATGCGCGAAGAAACCCGCGCCGAGGCGCAGGCCCTGACCGAGGCAGGCTGGGCGCCGCGGCTGATCTCCATTTCGGTGGGCGATGTGGCGGCGGCGGAGCTTTACGTTCGCAATCAGCAGAAGTCGGCAGAAGCCGCGGGCGTGGCCTTTGAGGCGCGCAATTATCCCGAAACCATCAGCCTTGAACAGTTGCAGGGCGTGATCGCCGGGTTGAACGCCGATCCGCGGGTGAATGGCGTCATCATCCAGCGCCCGCTGCCGTCGCATATTCCGGTGAAGGCGCTGCAAAAGGCCGTGCATCCGTTGAAGGATGTCGAGGGGATGCACCCCTCAAGCATCGGCAACATTGTCTACAACGACCTGACGCTTGGCCCCTGCACGGCCGTGGCGGCGGTGGAAATACTGAAGACCCTGCCGCTCAAGATGGAAGGGCTGGACGTTTGCGTCATTGGTCACAGCGAGATCGTGGGCAAGCCCATCGCCTTTCTGATGATGGGGTTGGGCGCGACCGTCACCGTTTGTCATCACATGACGCGGCAAGTGGCGGTGCATTCCCGTGCCGCTGATGCGGTTTTCGTAGCCGTGGGCAAGCCCGGTCTGGTGACGGGCGAAATGTTGAAACCCGGCGCGGCGCTGATCGACATCGGCATCAACCGGGTCGAGGGGAAAACCGTGGGTGACGCCGATTTCGAAAGCTGTTCGAAGGTCGCGGGCTGGATTACGCCGGTGCCGGGCGGGGTGGGGCCGGTGACGGTTTCCATCCTGATGAAGAACGCGGTTCTGGCGACCCGGATGCAAATGGAACACTATCGCACGGCCTTTGCGGCGGCGGTTTAAGGGAGAGATGACATGACGGCCAAGGTGATCGACGGCAAGGCTTTTGCGGCAGGTGTGCGCGAACAGGTCGCTGCGCATGTTGCAAAACTGAAAGAGGAAAAAGGCATTCATCCCGGTCTGGCCGTTGTGCTGGTGGGCGAAGATCCGGCTTCCAAGGTCTATGTGAAGAACAAGCATGCCTCGACCATCGAAGTTGGGATGGCTTCTTTCGAACATCGCCTGTCGGCTGAGACGGGCGAGGCCGCGCTTCTGGCGCTGATCGACAGCCTGAACGCCGATCCGAAAGTTCACGGCATTCTCGTGCAGTTGCCGCTGCCTTCTCATCTGAATTCGGAACTGGTCATCAACCGCATCGACCCGGCCAAGGATGTCGACGGTTTTCACATTTCCAATGTTGGCCTTTTGGGCACCGGGCAAAAGTCGATGGTGCCTTGCACCCCGCTGGGCTGCCTGATGATGCTGCGCGATCACCATGGCTCTCTGGCGAGTCTGAATGCGGTTGTGGTGGGGCGCTCGAACATCGTCGGCAAGCCGATGGCGCAATTGCTGCTGGGCGATAGCTGCACGGTGACCATCGCCCATTCCCGCACCAAGGATCTGGCTGCGGTCTGCCGCGGGGCGGATATTCTGGTGGCCGCTGTGGGCCGCCCGGAAATGCTGACGGGCGAGTTCGTCAAGCCCGGCGCGACGGTGATTGATGTGGGCATCAACCGCATCGAGCGTGACGGCAAGGCCAAGCTTGTCGGCGATGTGCATTACGAAAGCGCGGCAGCTGTGGCCGGGGCGATCACTCCGGTGCCGGGCGGTGTCGGCCCGATGACCATCGCTTGCCTCTTGGCCAATACGCTGACCGCCTGCTGCCGTGCCAATGGCCTGCCCGAGCCTAAGGGCCTGACGGCCTGAAACCACAGGATTTCTTGCTGCACCGGGGGATCCCCCCGGTGAGGCGATTGGTCAGATACATCGTGTCCGCAATTGTGCCTGCGTTGTCTGGCACATTTAGGGGTGTATTTTGCCGGTGCTGACCGGCGGTCTGTTCCGCACGCTGGTGTGGAGCGCGGCCCTGTCTCTCGTGCTGCGCGACCAGCTTCGCGGGTTTTCCGCCGCCCGCAGGACGGGCGATGTCGCGGGCGGGCTTGCGGTGCGGCCATTCCCCACCTAAGCCTGCCTTCATGAAACTGATGTTCCTTGGCGATGTCATGGGCCGTGCTGGACGCGCGGTCATTACCGAAATGCTGCCCGCGTTGCGTACGCGCTGGGGGCTCGACTTTGTGGTGGTCAATGGCGAGAACGCAAGTCAGGGGGCCGGCCTGACCGCCGAGCACGCCCGGCTGATTTTTCAGGCCGGGGCGGATTGCATCACCCTTGGCGATCATGCCTTTGACCAAAAGGACATGCTACAGTTCTGCGAGGCCGACACCCGCATCATCCGGCCCTTGAATTTTTCCAAGGTCGCGCCGGGGCGGGGTGTGAAGATCTTCGATGCACCGTCCGGGCGCAAGGTTCTGGTGGCGCAGGTCTTGGGGCAGGTCTTTATGAAGCGGCCGTTCGACGATCCTTTCAGCGCCCTTGAAACCATCCTGAAAACCCACCGCATCGGGGCCACCATTCAGGCCGCGATCATTGATGTGCATGCCGAGGCGACCTCGGAAAAGATGGCGATGGGGCATTGGTGCGATGGGCAAGCCAGCCTTGTCGTCGGCACCCATACCCATGTGCCGACGGCGGATCATATGATCCTGCCCGGCGGCACGGCCTATCTCAGCGATGCGGGCATGTGTGGTGACTATAACTCGGTCATCGGCATGGAGAAGATGGAGCCCTTGCGGCGGTTTATCACCGGCATGTCCTCCAGCCGGTTCGAGCCTGCAAATGGCCCGGCCACGCTGTCGGGGGTCTATGTTGAAACTGATGACCGCACCGGCAAAGCGACCCGGATCGTTCCGGTTCGGCAGGGCGGCCGGTTGGAGCCGATCGGACCATGACACGGCTGCACTATGCGGGGATCCTCGCGCTGATCGGGATCGGCTGGGGGTCAACCCAGCCCTTGGGCAAGATCGCGGCGTCAAGCGGTCACCCGCCTTTCGGGCTGATCTTCTGGCAATTGGTGGTCTGTGTGCTGGTTCTGGCGGCGCTGACGCTTTTTCGGGGCAAGCGCCTGCCGGTCACCCGGCGCGCACTGGAATTCTATGTTGTTGTGGCTTTTCTTGGCACGCTCATTCCGAATTACACCTTCTATCTGTCTGTCGCGCGACTGCCCTCCGGGATCATGTCGATCATTATCGCCACGATCCCGTTGATCGCCTTTCCGATTGCTCTGGGCCTTGGCATGGACCGGTTTTCGCTGCGGCGGATGGTTGGGATCATCTTGGGCCTGACGGGCGTTCTGCTGATCGCCTTGCCCAAAACCAGCCTGCCCGAACCGGCCATGGTGGTGTTCCTGCCGGTGGCCATGGTGGGGCCGCTGTTCTATGCCCTTGAAAATACATATGTCGCCGCGCGCGGAACCGGCGAATTGGATGCCATTCAGGCGATGTTGGGGGCCTCACTCGCCGGGTTGTTTTTCTGCGTGCCGATCATGCTTGCGCTTGGCCATTGGTTCCCGATGCCGCTGCCGCCGGGGCGGCCCGAATGGGCGCTGATCTGGTCATCGGCCCTGCATGCGCTGCTCTACGCCAGTTTCGTCTGGCTGGCCGCGCATGCCGGATCGGTCTTTGCCTCGCAATCGGCTTATTTCACCACCGCTTCGGGGATTGTCTGGGCCATGCTGCTGCTGGATGAGCGATTCAGCCCCTGGGTCTGGGCTGCGGCGGGCTTGATGCTGTGCGGCCTGATGCTGGTCAATCCGCGTGCGCGGGCGGATGTTTAACTCGATAAGTTTGGTAGAGAATATTCTTCTCTTTTCTCGCGCCCTGCCGTAGAAGACTGGCCAGTCAGGGGAATAAGAACATGTTCGGATTGGCAGTCAGCCCAGATTTTGCACCTTATATGGCGCTGGCCATCATGGCCGTGATGTTCGTATTTTTCGTGCGCGAGACGTTCGCGGTCGAGGTCACCGCCATCGCGGGGGCTGCCGCGATGATCTTGCTGGGTCTTTTGCCGGTGAAAGAGGCGGTGGGCGTGCTGGCGAACCCCGCGCCATGGACGATTGTCTTGATGTTCATGGTGATGGGCGGGCTGGTGCGTACCGGGTCGGTTGAGATGCTGATCGGCATGGCCGAGGCCCATGTCGGCAACCGCCCCAAAACGACGATTGTCGTTCTTTTCAGTTTCATCGCCGTGGCTTCGGCCTTTATGAACAACACGCCTTTGGTGGCGGTGATGATCCCGGTGGTGATCCAGATCGCGGCGCGTCTGAATACGGCCGCGTCCAAGTTTCTGATCCCGCTCAGCCATATGACGGTGCTGGGCGGCATGATTACCATCATCGGCACCTCGACCAACCTGTTGGTGGATGGCGTGGCCGCCGATGCGGGGCTTGCGCATTTTTCGCTGTTCGAAATCGCGCCACTTGGCATTGCGGTGACGCTGGCGGGCGGGTTTTACATGGCGACCGTGGGGCGGCATCTTTTGCCGGTGCGGGAATCCATGGCCACGCTTTTGGGTGACCGCAAGCGGATGAAATACTTCACGGAAGTGGCCATCCCGGAAGATTCCGTTCTGATCGGCAGTCTGGTTCTGGAGGTGCAGCAGTTCAAACCTTCGGGCGTGCGGGTGATTGATGTGTTGCGCGGTGATCTGTCGCTGCGCCGTGACTTGCAGGCGGTGGCGCTTCAGGCCGGAGACCGTGTGGTTCTGCGCACCGAAATGACAGAGCTTTTGGGCATGCAGAACCGCACCGATATGCGGGTGGTGGACAAGCTTTCCTCGGTCGAAACCGAAACGGTCGAAGTTCTTATTACCCCCGGTTGCCATATGATCGGTCGGGCCTTGGGCGAAATGCGCCTGCGCCGTCGCTATGGCATTTATGTGCTGGCCGCCCATCGCCGCAGCCAGAATATCGGGCGGCAGTTGGACGAATTGGTGGTGCAGGTCGGCGATACGCTGTTGCTGGAAGGCCGGATCGAAGACATCAAGCGGCTGTCGGACGATATGGATATGGTGGATGTCAGCCATCCCAAAACCCGCGCCTATCGCCGGACCAAGGCTCCGATTGCCATCGGGGCGCTTCTCGCGGTGGTCGTGCTGTCCTCGCTCGATCTTGCGCCGATTCTGGTGCTGGCGTTTTTGGCGGTGACCACGATTTTGGTGACCCGTTGCATCGACAGCGATGAAGCCCTGGAATTTGTGGATGGCAGTCTGTTGGCAATGATCCTTGCCATGTTGGCGGTGGGCGAGGGGTTGGACCGTTCCGGTGCGGTGGAGTTGATCGTGACGGCGGTGCGTCCGTGGATGGATGGGCTGTCGCCCTTTGCCACCATTCTGCTGATCTATCTGATCGGTCTGATCCTGACCGAGTTTTTGTCGAACAACGCTGTGGCGGTGATCTTCACGCCCATCGCGATTGAATTGGCGCATCAGCTTGGCGCGGACCCGCGGCCTTTCGTGGTGGCGGTGATGTTCTCGGCCACCTTGGCCTTCGCCACGCCGATCGGCTATCAGACCAACATGATGGTCTATGGGCCGGGGGGGTATAAGTTCCTCGACTTCACAAAGGTCGGGGTGCCGCTGAACCTTATCACCTGGCTTTTGTGTTCGGCCCTGATCCCGGTTTTCTGGCCGCTTTACCCCTAACCCCCGCGCGGGGGTTGCCGCCGGGGGGGCGCGTGGTGTAGACGGCCACAACACCAAGATTACCGGAGTTTCAGGTCATGGCTGGCCATTCCAAATGGGCGAACATCCAGCATCGCAAGGGCAAGCAGGACAAGCTGCGCTCCAAGATGTTTTCCAAGCTGTCGAAGGAAATCACCGTCGCCGCCAAGATGGGCGACCCTGATCCCGACAAGAACCCGCGTCTGCGTCTGGCCGTGAAGGCGGCCAAGGCCGTGTCGATGCCGAAAGACGTGATCGACCGCGCGATCAAGAAATCGACGGGCGGCGATGCGGCGGATTACACCGAAATCCGCTATGAAGGCTATGGCGTCAACGGCATTGCGATCATCGTCGAGGCGATGACCGACAACCTGAACCGCACCGCATCGAACGTGCGCAGCTATTTCTCGAAATGCGGCGGCAATCTGGGCCAAACGGGCTCGGTCAGCCATGGCTTTGATCGGGTGGGCGAGATTTCTTATTCCGCTAAGGCAGGCTCTGCCGATGACGTCATGATGGCCGCGCTGGATGCGGGCGCCGATGACGTCGAATCGGACGAGGAAGGCCACTGGATCTATTGCTCGGTCGAAAATCTGTCGGATGTGTCCGATGCCTTGGAAAAGGCGCTGGGCGAATCCGATGAGGCGAAGATCATCTTCAAGCCGCAGACCCGCACCGAGGTTGATCTGGATACGGCGCAAAAGCTGATGCGCCTGATCGACATGCTGGAGGAGGATGACGACGTGCAGTCCGTCACCCACAACTTCGACATGTCGGATGAGGTTGCCGCCCAACTGGGCTAAATCAACCCCCGCCAACGCGCCAGTGCCGCAATGAGCAGGGCGACGATGAACAAGGACAGGGCCACCGATGCCGCAAAGGCGACGGTGCCCCCCAACCAGACCGATCGGGCTTTCAGCCGGGTCAGGTGGTGCAGGCAAAGGTCATAGTTACGCGCCAGCGTGGCATGATTGACCTGCAAAAGCCGCTTCGGGTTCTGCGCCTTTTCGGCCTCCTCAGCCACCGCTTGCGCCGCGGCGCGCACTTTGCGGGGCAGTTGCCTGCCGTGACTGTGCAACTTGGCGGCAAGACCCGCCCCGCGCGCGCCGAGTTTCTCCTCCATCAGCGCGGCGATACGGTCTGACATCTGCTGAATCGAAATCGCGCTCATGGTCTTTATGGCCCTTTTTGTCAGCATAGCGGGTGGATGTCTCATGATGCAACGGCTCTGGCCCTTTTGGCCGGGCACCGTTAAAACCCGTGCCATGCTTGCCACGATCCTGCACCGCGCCGAAACGCCAAGCGAGGCCCCGCCTCTGGTCATTGCCCATGGGCTTTACGGCTCGGGGCGGAACTGGGGGGTGATTGCGCGGCGGTTGGCGGATGTGCGCGATGTGATCGCGGTGGACATGCGCAACCATGGGCAAAGCCCGCGCGCGGCAAGCCAGTCTTATCCCGATATGGCCGCCGATCTGGTCGAGGTGATTGCCCGCCTTGGCGGCCCGGTGGACCTGTTGGGCCATTCGATGGGGGGCAAGGCGTCGATGCAACTTGCATTGACCCAAGGTCCTCTTTTGCGGCGACTGGTGGTGGCTGATATCGCTCCGGTCGCCTATGCCCATGACCAAAGCCAGCACGCCCGCGCCATGCGGTCACTGGATCTGACCGGCCTGACCACGCGGGGCGAGGCTGACAGGCGCTTGGCGGAGCGGATCGAAGACCCCGGTCTGCGCGCATTTTTTCTGCAATCTCTGGATATCAAGGCCGAGGGCGGGCCAAGCTGGCGGCTCAATCTGGATGTGCTTGAGGCCGAGATGCCGAAGATTGTTGGCTGGCCCGGCACCCAAGGGGTCTTTGACCACCCGACGCTGTTCCTGACCGGGGCTGACAGTTCTTATGTCAAACCGGAATACCGCGATACCATCCGGGCGCTGTTTCCCAGGGCGCGGTTTGCCAAATTGCCGGGCGCGGGCCATTGGCTGCATGCCGACCGGCCGCGCGAATTTGAGGCGGCGGTACGGGTCTTCCTGACGGCCTAGCCCCGGTTCCATCCCTCGATCTTTCGGTAAAGCGTCGAGGGCGAGATTTCCAGAATACGCGCCGCACGCGGCACCGATCCGGCGTGCCGGGCCAGGGTTTCCTCGATGACCCGGCGTTCGATTTCGGCCAAGGGCAGGCCGATCAACGCGTCCAGCAACGAGCCGTTGGGCGGCGCAGGGGCAAGGCCGGGCGGGGTCGGCGGCAGGTTATTGGCCGGCACCAGCGTATCGGGCAACATGTCCAGCGTGACCATGCCGCCATCGTTCAGCACAACGACATTGCGGATCACATTCAGCACCTGCCGCACGTTTCCGGGCCAAGGCAGGGCGCGAAACAGGGTCACAACCTCTGGGCTGAGCCCTTCAAACTTTTTGCCTTCCTCGCTGGAAAATCGCTCCAGCGCGCTTTCGGCGATCTCCAGCACGTCATCGCCGCGGTCGCGCAGGGGTGGCATGTGCAGCGGCACCACAAAAAGCCTGTAGTAGAGGTCTTCGCGGAACTCTCCGCGCCGCACGGCCTCCAACGGGTCGCGGTTGGTGGCGCAGACGATGCGGACATTGACCTTGCGCGGCTTGGTGGCCCCCACCGGAACCACGGTGGAGGTTTGCAAAAACCGCAAGAGTTTGGTTTGCAGCGCCGGGGCCATTTCGCAGATTTCATCCAGAAACAGCGTGCCGCCGTCGGCCGCCGCCGCCGCCCCCGGCTTGTCGGAAATTGCCCCGGTGAAGCTGCCCTTCATATGGCCGAACACCTCGGATTCCAGCAGGTCTTGCGGAATTGCCCCGCAGTTCAGGGCAATGAAGGGACCACTGGCGCGCGGCGAGGCCCCATGAACCGCCAAAGCGCAGAGTTCTTTTCCCGTGCCGCTTTCGCCGGTGATGAAAACCGTGGCCATGGAGCGCGCGACAGAGGCGATCTTCTGCTGCACGCGCGCCAGCTTGTCGGAGGTGCCGATAAAGCTCTCAACGGCAGATTTCGCGGCCGCTTCGGCGCGCTGGCTTGCGCTTGGGGTCTGAGAGGGCGCACGGGCGCGACCTGTGGCCGTCGTGGCCACATTGGAAATGGCGGCGAGCAGGCGGCTTTCATCAAACGGCTTGACCAGAAACTCATGCGCCCCTGCGCGCATCGCCTCGACCGCCTTGTTGACCGAACCATGCGCCGTCATCACGATGATCGAGGTGTCGGGTTGCTCTGCCAGCAGCTCCCGCATCAGGTCAAGCCCATCGCGATCGGGCAGGACAAGATCCAAAAGAACGGTGGTCGCCTTGCTTTGCCGAAAGAGCCGCATGCCCTCTCCGGCGGTACTGGCCGTGACGACCTGAAAGCCCGCGTTGATGAGAACCGATTGATAAAGGATCAACAGCGAGCGGGTGTCCTCGATCAACAATAACGGGGGCGCTTGCTTGGCTGTCATCAGATTGGATGCTCTTGCTGGCTGGTTGCCGCCATGCTTTGTACCGCCAATTGCAGATCCTGAATGGCCTGTTCCAAAGAGGTCGCAAGTGCAAGGATGCGATCCTGCGGCGCCGCGTCATGGACAAACCGGTTCAGCCGAACGGCGTCGTCATGCAGGGCAATCGCTCCGGCTGTTCCGGCAAGCGCGATCAGCACATGGCTGTGCTGGCGGATGCCGCCCATATCAATCCGGGCTACGGCCTGACTAAGGCCCCGCCGCGTTTGTTCAAGATCTTCATCCAGTCGGGCCAGCAATTCGGCAGCCGCCAATGGACCTGCGATTTCCGTCAATCGGCGCAGGGTCGTCATATCCATGGTTATCGGTTCCGGGAGATTTGCCTTGGCTGTCAGAATTTCGCGCAAAAGCTGCCCAATCCTGCCCGCCTCAAGGCTTTGCTTGGGGGCCACCCGTGCCGCACCTGCCGTTCGCAGCGCGAGCGCGCGATCTTGCGTGGTCTGGGCGGTCAGGACCAGCACCGCCGGACGCTCTGTCGCGGCAAGGTTTTCGCGAATCCAGTTCAAGACACCCAGACCCGACAGACCGGGCATCTGGTCATCCAGCACCAGCAGATCCGGGCGCAGGCCTTGCGACAAGCTGTTGATGATTTCCATCCCATCCCCAAGCGAGGTGAGCGCCAAGCCAAGTTTGCGAAAATGAGTTTCCAACAGAATGCGGCAGGTCGGATTGTCTTCAGCCAGAAGAAGTGAAACGCCGGTCAGATCGGGCGGTCCGCCCGCCCCGGCATCGGCCACCTGCGCGGCGGCAGGTCTGGTCGGCAACGGAAGACGAAGAACCGTCACCGCTCCGCCAGTGGCCGCGTTCGCAAAGTTGCAGGTTCCGCCCATGGCCGAAACCAGATGGCGCACGACCGAGAAACCATAGCCATTGCCCATCGGAGGGACACCACCGGGCAGGGGTTTTGCGTTGCACAGCGTGGTCAGCACAGCGTCAGGCAGGCCAGGGCCTTGATCCCGGATTTCCAGAATCAGGCTGTCACCATCGGCGTCATAGTCGATGGACAGCGTCACCTGACAGGGTGGCGTATGGGCCTGCGCGTTGGTCAACAGGTTGGTCAGGATGCGATCAAGGGCCGTCGTGTCAACATATAGCTCGCGCGGCAAATCGGGCGAAGGCCGCAACTGAAACACATGCCCGCTGTCGGCACCCAGACCTGCCCATCGGTTGGACAGGTGCGCTAGAAAATCCTCGGTGCGGGTCGTCTGGGGGGCGGTCAGGCCGGGCTGGCCTTGGCCAAGGCAAACAAGGAGGGACTGTTCAACAATGCGGTCCAGAGTGACGCCGGTTGCGCCGCAACGTTTCAAAAGCTGTTGCGCGCTGTCGGGCAGGTCCAGTTGCTGCACAAGACTGATCCCGGCTTGCATTTCGGCCAAAGCAGCCCGCAGATCATGTGCCAGATAGGCCAAGGGCAATTGCTCGGCCTCTGGTCTGTCCACACCGTCCCCTTCGGGTGGACATTCGGCCCTCTCTTGGATCATGCCAGCCTACCCGAGTTGTGGATGCAGGCCACATTTGTGACAATGCAAATGCATGCTGCCGCACGGCAACAAGACAGGGCTTGGCACATCGGGTTGCAAACAAATCGCGACTGCATGCGCGGCAGGGTAAGCCTTGCCACGCCAAAGTCCAGTCCGGCTTTACCGATCAGCGACCGAATGCCGAACTATTTGCCACCCGCCAAACCCAGAGACTGCAAAGCCAGCGTGATCTCGTCCAGAATGGCTGGATCGTCGATCGTGGCGGGCATTTTCCAATCCTGCCCATCCGCGATTTTGACCATGGTGCCGCGCAGGATCTTGCCCGAGCGTGTCTTGGGCAGACGCTCCACCACCACCGCGCGCTTGAAGTCAGCCACCGGGCCGATTTTCTCGCGCATCAGTTTGATACATTCCTTCACCACATCGTCATGCGGGCGGTTGGCGCCCTTGTTGAGGCAAAGGAACCCCAAGGGCGATTGGCCTTTCAGATCATCTGCCACGCCGATCACGGCACATTCGGCCACATCCTTGTGGCTGGCCAGAACCTCCTCCATCGCGCCGGTCGACAGGCGGTGACCTGCGACGTTGATGACATCATCGGTGCGCGCCATGATGTAAAGATAACCGTCCGCGTCGATATAGCCCGCATCGCCGGTTTCATAGTAGCCGGGGAAGTGGTTGAGGTAGCTTTTGCGGAACCGCTCCTCGGCGTTCCACAGGGTTGGCAGGGTGCCGGGGGGCAGGGGCAGCTTGATTGCAATCGCCCCCAACGTACCGGGAGAAACCGGATGGCCGCCCTCGTCCAGCACCTGCACATCAAAGCCCGGCATCGGCACGGAAGGGCTGCCGATCTTCACCGGCAGCGCCTCGATCCCCAAGGGGTTCGCGGCAATGGCATAGCCGGTTTCGGTCTGCCACCAATGGTCGATCACCGGCACGTTCAGGTGGCGTTGCGCCCACAGGATGGTGTCGGGGTCGGCCCGTTCGCCCGCAAGGTACATCTGTTTCAGATGCTTCATCTTGTACTCGCCAACCAGCTTGCCTTCAGGATCCTCACGCTTCACCGCGCGAATGGCGGTAGGGGCGGTGAAGAAGGATTTCACCTTGTTTTCCGCGATGATGCGCCAGAAGGTGCCGGCATCCGGCGTGCCGATGGGTTTGCCTTCAAAGACAATCGTCGTGCAACCTGCGATCAGCGGCGCATAGCAGATGTAGCTATGGCCGACGACCCAGCCCACATCCGAGGCCGCCCAGAACACATCGCCGGGCCCGCAGTCGTAAATCGCCCGCATGGTCCAGTTCAGCGCCACCAGATGCCCGGCGGTCGGGCGCACGACGCCCTTGGGCGCGCCCGTGGTGCCAGAGGTGTACAGGATATAGGCCGGATGATTGCCTTCAACCGGCACGCATTCAGCAGGCTCCACCCCATACTGGAAGGTGTGCCAGGCGACATCGCGGCCTTCGACGAGTTTTGCAACCTCTTGTTCGCGTTGAAGGATCACGCAGAAATCGGGCTTGTGGGTCGCCATGTCGATGGCGGCGTCCAGAAGCGGCTTGTAATGCACGATGCGGCTGGGTTCGATGCCGCAAGAGGCTGCGATGATCGCCTTGGGGGTGCAATCATCAATCCGGACAGCCAGTTCATTGGCCGCAAAGCCGCCGAAAACGACGGAATGGATGGCGCCTAGACGGGCGCAGGCCAGCATCGCCTCCAGAGCCTCCGGCACCATCGGCATATAGATGATGACGCGGTCGCCCTTGGTCACACCCTTGGCGCGCAGCGCCCCGGCGAGGCTGGCCACGCGGACCTGCAATTCGCGGTAGGTGATGCCCTTGCGCAGATGGGTGACCGGGCTTTCGTGGATGATCGCCAGTTGGTTGCCGCGTCCTGCCTCGACATGGCGGTCCACCGCGTTCCAGCAGGTGTTCACGCGCGCATCGGTGAACCATTCGTAAAGCGGTACGCGGCTGTCATCCAGCGCCTTGGTCGGGGGGGTGACCCAGTCGATGCCCTTGGCTGCATCCAGCCAATAGGCTTCGGGATCAGCTTGCCAACTGGCGTAAACTTCACGGTATCCCATGGTATACCCTCCTCCAAGGTCTGCGCGAGTGTTACGCGGCCAGGGGTGAGTCGGGCAAGAATTGCGATGGGGGTACGGCAGGAAGTTTGCAGAAATTTTCAGATATGGCCCGCAAATTTTTGCAAACCTGCGGGAATTTTGATGTTCGCAGCGAAGGGCGGCAAAGTTTGCAAACCTTGCCGCTCTATTTTGCGAAGATATCGTGCCGCCAGATCAGCCGTAATGTGACACCGGGGTTCCGGCCACGGCCGACATGTTCAACAGCCCGCGCGCGGTGATCGAGGGTGTGACCACATGCGCCAGATTGCCCATGCCCATCAGGATCGGCCCAACTTCAAGGCCCCCCGCCTTCATCCGCAGCATGTTGCGCGCGGTCGAGGCCGCATCGGTAAAGGCGAAGATCAGGATATTGGCCGCACCTTCCAGACGCGTATGGGGGAAGATGCGGCTGCGCAATTCAGGATCAAGGGCCGCATCGACGTTCATCTCGCCCTCATAGGCGAAATCGACCTCGCGGGCCTCCAGAATTTCCATCGCGGCCCGCATGCGCCGACCGGAATCGCTGTCGAGGTTACCAAACGAGGAATGGCTGCACAGTGCCACCTTGGGGCGCACGCCGAACCGCTTGGCATGGCGCACGGCCCCGATGGTGGTTTCCACGATCTGCTCGGGCGTCGGAACCGGGTTCACGGCGGTATCGGCGATGAATAGCGGGCCGTCCTCCTGAATCATCAGGGACAACGCGCCATGGGGACGCAGGCCCCCGCGGGCCAGCACCTCGCGGACATATTTCAGGTGCCACAGATACTGGCCAAAGGTGCCGCAAATCAGGCTGTCGGCATCGCCGCGCTGCACCGCGATGGCGGCAATGGCGGTGGTGTTGGTGCGCAGAACCGCGCGGGCGGTGTCGGGCGTCACGCCGCGCCGTTCCATCAACTCATGATAGGTTTGCCAGTAATCGCGATAGCGCGCGTCGCTTTGCGGGTTGATGATTTCGAAATCGCGGTCGGGGCGGATCGGCAGGCCCGCACGTTCGCACCGGGTGGCGATCACATCCGGGCGACCGATCAGGATCGGCTTGTCGGTGGTTTCCTCCAGCATCGCATTGGCGGCACGCAGCACGCGTTCATCCTCGCCCTCGGCAAAGATGATGCGGCGGGTGGCCTGCCGTGCGGCCTCGAAGACCGGGCGCATGATGAGGGCGGATTTGAAAACCGAGCCGTCAAGTTTTTTGCGATAGGCGCCCATATCGGCGATGGGGCGGGTCGCGACACCGGTTTCCATGGCGGCCTTGGCGACTGCGCTGGCGACAACACCGATCAGGCGTGGATCAAAAGGTTTTGGAATCAGATAGTTGACGCCAAAGGTCAGTTGCTCGCCCTTATAGGCGGCGGCGGCCTCGGCGCTGGTGGTGGCGCGGGCGAGTGCGGCAATCCCTTCGATGCAGGCCAGTTGCATCGCATCGTTGATCTCGGTCGCGCCGACGTCCAAAGCCCCCCGGAAGATAAAGGGGAAGCACAGCACATTGTTGACCTGATTGGGAAAGTCAGAGCGCCCGGTGGCGATGATCGCCTCGGGGCTGACGGCGCGCACGGCGTCGGGCAGGATTTCGGGTGTCGGATTGGCAAGGGCAAAGACGATGGGGCGGGGGGCCATCTTGGCCACCATCTCAGCGGTCAGCACGCCGGGGCCGGAAAGGCCAAGAAAAAGGTCCGCCCCCGCAATCACCTGATCCAGCGTGGCGGGTGAGGTGCCTTGGGCATAGGCCGCCTTCTGATCGGTCATCTGTTCGGTCCGGCCGTGATAGACCAGCCCGGCAAGGTCGCACAGCCAGACGTTTTCGCGTTTGACGCCCAGTTTCAGCAGCATGTTCAGGCAGGCAATCCCGGCCGCCCCGCCGCCGGTGGACACCACCTTGATCTGGTCAAACGCCTTGCCCGCGACATGCAGCGCATTGGTGGCCGCCGCCCCGACAACAATGGCCGTGCCGTGTTGGTCATCGTGGAAGACCGGGATTTTCATCCGCTCGCGGCACAATTGTTCAACGATGAAACAATCCGGCGCCTTGATGTCTTCCAGATTGATCGCGCCAAAGGTCGGCTCCAACGCGCAGACGATTTCGGCAAGCTTCACCGGGTCCGGTTCGTTCAATTCGATGTCAAAGCAATCAATATTGGCGAATTTCTTGAACAGAACCGCCTTGCCTTCCATCACCGGTTTTGACGCCAAAGCCCCAATATTTCCAAGGCCCAGGACGGCGGTGCCATTGGTCACCACCCCCACCATATTGCCGCGCGCGGTATAGCGGCTGGCGGTGGCGGGGTCGGCCTTGATCTCAAGGCATGCTTCGGCGACGCCGGGTGAATAGGCGCGGGCCAGATCGCGGCCGTTGGCAAGGGGTTTGGTGGCGCGGATTTCCAGCTTACCGGGTTTGGGGAATTCATGGTAATCCAGCGCCGCCTGACGCAGATTTTCGGCCCGTGTATCTTCCATCCTGCCCACTCCCTGCCCGATATGGTTTATCGTTAAACCATATGGTTTTTCATGCCAATGCGCGGATTGGCGCAAGTCTTTTCGCAATCTGCCGCAAATCGGCGGGAAATGGCAGGCCCTTTCGCTTGGTCTTGATCTGGTCTGGTCTTGGCCAGCTTGCGCCTTGGGTGGGGCCGGGTCTAGCATCCTTGGGAACAATGGAGGGTGCGATGGATCTGAGAGACGCGGCCAAATCGGTGCGGGAGCGCGCCTATGCGCCCTATTCCCGTTTCAAGGTGGGCGCGGCGATCCGCAGCCCGTCGGGTGCGGTGCATGTCGGCTGCAATGTGGAAAACGTTGCCTATCCCGAAGGCACCTGCGCCGAGGCGGGGGCGATTGCGGCAATGTGCGCGGCAGGTGATACCAAAATTGCCGAGATTTATGTCATCGCCGACAGCCCCGAGCCTGTGCCCTGCTGTGGCGGCTGCCGACAAAAGATCGCGGAATTTGCCGCGCCCGATGTGCGGGTGACCATGGCCACCACCGACGGCAAGGAAAAGACCGTCACCGTGGCCGAGCTTTTGCCCGGCGTGTTTAACGCCGCCCATATGGACCGCGCCTGAGATGGACGCCCGCGCCATCATCGCCGCCATTCGCGACGGCAAGCGCCCCCCGCCCGAGGCGCTGCGCTGGTTCGCGGCAGGGCTGGCCGATGGCACGGTGACGGATGCACAGGCTGGGGCCTTTGCCATGGCGGTCTTGCTGAAAGGTTTGGGCGAGCCGGGCCGCGTGGCGCTGACCACGGGGATGCGGGATTCCGGCAAGGTCTTGCACTGGGACATGCCCGGCCCGGTTCTGGACAAACATTCGACCGGCGGAATTGGCGATTGTGTGTCGCTGCTCTTGGCCCCGGCGCTGGCGGCGTGCGGGGCCTATGTGCCGATGATTTCGGGCCGGGGGCTGGGCCATACCGGCGGCACGCTGGACAAGTTGGAGGCGATCCCCGGTTTTCGCACCGGGCTGTCGGAAAGCCAGCTTCGGGCGCAGTTGAAGGACATCCGCTGTGCCATCGTTTCGGCCAGCGCCGAAATCGCGCCTGCCGACCGGCGGCTTTATGCGATCCGCGATGTGTCCGGCACGGTGGAATCGATTGACCTTATCACCGCGTCCATCCTGTCGAAAAAGCTGGCGGCAGGGCTGGAGGCGCTGGTGCTGGATGTGAAATGCGGTTCGGGCGCCTTTATGAAAACGTTGGAGGATGCCGAGGCGCTGGCCATGTCTTTGGTGGCCACCGCCAAGGGCGCGGGGTGCAAGACCAGCGCGCTCATCACCGATATGACGCAGCCTTTGGCCACGGCGGCAGGCAATGCGCTGGAGGTGGTCGAGGTGATGGAAACTCTGACCGGCACCTCGGTCAACACCGCCCTGTTTGATGTGACCGCCCTTTTGGGTGGCGAGGCGCTGGCGCTGGCCGGATTGGCGGCCACGGCAGAGGACGGGACGCGGCGCATGGAGGAGGTGCTGCGATCGGGTGTGGCTGTCGAATGGTTCGGCCGCATGATTGCCGCACAGGGCGGACCTGCCGATTTCGTTGACCGCTGGGCCGATCGGTTGCCTGCGGCAACCGTGATCCGTGAGGTGCCAAGCCGTGATGCCGGTTTTGTGGCGACGATTGACGGGCAGGCCTTGGGGCTGGCGGTGGTTGGTCTTGGCGGCGGGCGGCAACGGGAGGGGGACCGGGTGAACCCTGCCGTCGGCCTGTCGGAGCTTGCCGGGATCGGCGATCAGATCGGCGCGGGTGACCCGTTGTGCATGGTGCATGCCGCCACCGAAGCGCAAGCCGATGAGGCGATTGCCTTGGTGCAGGCCGCTTATGGTTTGGTGCAGAGTCCGGTGGCCGAGCCGCCGCTTGTGTTGAAAAGGATTACCTGATGCCGCGTGCCTTTCTGATCGTGATGGATTCCGTGGGCTGCGGCGGCGCGCCCGATGCGGCAGAGTTTGGCGATGCCGGGGCCAATACGCTGGGCCATATCGCGCAGGCCTGCGCCGCCGGTCTTGCGGATCAGGGGCGGTCCGGGCCGCTGCGCATGCCGCACCTTGATGCCTTGGGACTGGGTGCCGCGATGGAACTGGCGGCCGGGGCAAAGCCGCCGGGGTTCGGCGCGGTGCCGCAGGGGCGTTGGGGGGCCGCGACTGAGGTGAGCCGGGGCAAGGACACGCCCTCGGGCCATTGGGAATTGGCAGGCGTGCCGGTGCCATGGGACTGGACCTATTTCCCCGATACCGTTCCCGCTTTCCCGCCGGATCTGGTGGCCTTGGTCTGCAAACTGGCCGGAACGGATGGCATCTTGGGCAATTGCCATGCCTCGGGCGTGCCGATCATTGCCGAACATTGCGAGGCGCATCTGAAAACCGGCTGGCCGATCTGCTATACCTCGGCGGATTCCGTGTTCCAGATTGCTGCGCATGAGGAAGCCTTTGGGTTGGAGCGGCTGTTGAAACTGTGCGCTGATCTGGCGCCGCATCTGCATGCGATGAAGGTGGGCCGGGTGATTGCGCGGCCCTTTACCGGTGGCCCCGGCAATTTCAAACGCACTGCGAACCGCCGCGATTTCGCCATTGCCCCGCCTGCGCCGACCTTGCTGGATTGGGTGGCAGATGCCGGGCGCGCGACCCATGCGGTGGGCAAGATCGGTGACATCTTTTCCATGCGCGGTATTGGCAAGCTGTGGAAGGGCAAGTCTGACCTTGACCTTTTCGATCACCTTGACCGGCTTGGCGCCGAGGCGGAGGAGGGATCCTTGACCTTTGCCAACTTTGTCGAGTTCGATACGCTTTATGGCCACCCGCGCGATGTGGCGGGCTATGCTCGGGCGCTGGAATGGTTCGATGGGCGAGCGGGGGCGTTTTTGGCACGGCTGCGGCCCGGCGATCTGGCGATCTTCACGGCCGATCATGGCAATGACCCGACATGGAAGGGCACCGAACATACGCGCGAAAGGGTGCCGGTGATCTGTGCGGGCCTTGGCGGCGGCGGGCTTGGGCATGTGGCCTTCGCGGATGTGGCGGCGAGTGTCGCGGCGCATCTTGGGGTGGGGGCGCAAGGGCCGGGCCGTTCGTTTCTGTAACCAGCCCCGGGGTTTCACCCCGGACCCCAGGGTATTTTTGCCAAGATGAAGGGACTGCCCGTGAGAGATTTGCCGAAAGTTGAACTGCATCTGCATCTGGAAGGGGCGGCACCGCCTGCCTTCATCCGCGGTCTGGCGCGGGAAAAGCACATTGATATTTCGGGAATCTTCAACGAGGACGGCTCTTACCGCTTCACCGATTTCTGGAATTTCCTGAAGGTCTATGAGGCGGCCTGCACCACCCTGACCGGGCCGGAAGAATTCCGGCGGCTGACTTTGGCGGTTCTGGAGGAAAGCGCGGCGTCAAACGTGGTTTATTCCGAATGTTTCCTGTCGCCCGATTTTTGCGGTGGCCGCGATCTGGGCGCTTGGCGGGAGTATTTGGCCGCCATCACCGAAGCCGCGGCCGAGGCGGAAAAGACCATGGGGATCACCTTGCGCGGCATTGTCACGCCGATCCGGCATTTCGGGCCGGAAAAGGCGCGCGATGTGGCGCGTTGCGCGGCCGAGACGGCAGGCGAGTTTATTGTCGGCTTTGGTATCGGTGGGGATGAAAAGGTGGGCGCGCTGAAGGATTTCGCCTGGTCTTTTGACTGCGCGCGCGAGGCGGGGCTGAACGTCACCGCCCATGCCGGAGAATGGAACGGCCCCGAGGAGGTGCGGGCGGCGGTGTGTGATCTGGGCGTTGCGCGGGTGGGCCATGGGGTGCGGGCGATCGAAGATCTGGCGCTGGTGGATGAGTTGGCCGAGAAGGGCATCGTGCTGGAATGCTGCCCGGGCTCTAACGTGGCGCTGGGGATCTACCCGAATTTTCGCGCGCATCCGATTCATGAACTGGACCGCCGTGGGGTGAAGGTGACGATTTCGACCGATGATCCCCCGTTCTTTCACACCACGATGGCGCGGGAATATGACATGCTCAATCGTGCCTTTGACTGGGATGAGGGCCAGTTCCGGCGTTTGGGCGCCCAAGCGCTTGACGCGGCTTTCTGTGGCGCGGATACCAAGGCAAAGATCGCAAAGATTCTGGAGCCCTGACATGCTGGACCATCTGACCGTCGTTTCGCACCCTTTGGTCCAGCACAAGCTGTCGATCATGCGTGACAAGAACACCTCCACCGCCTCGTTCCGCAAACTCTTGCGCGAGATCAGCCTGCTTTTGGCCTATGAGGTGACGCGGGCCTTGCCGATGACCACCAAGCGCATCGAAACCCCGTTGCAGCCGATGGACGCGCCTGAGATTGACGGCAAGAAACTGGCGCTGGTCAGCATTCTGCGGGCGGGCAATGGTTTGCTGGATGGAATCCTCGAATTGATTCCGGCCGCGCGCGTCGGGTTTGTCGGGCTCTATCGCGATCCTGAAACGCTGCAACCGGTGCAATACTATTGCAAGCTGCCCGATCATCTGGACGAACGCCTGTCTATTGTGGTCGATCCGATGCTGGCCACCGGCAATTCCAGCGTGGCGGCGATTGACCTTTTGAAGGCGCAGGGCGCGAAAAACATTCGCTTTCTCTGCCTCTTGGCAGCACCCGAAGGGGTGGCGCGCATGAAAGAGGCGCACCCCGATGTTCCGATTGTCACTGCCTCGGTTGACAGCCATCTGAATGACCATGGCTATATCGTGCCGGGTCTAGGGGATGCGGGTGATCGCATGTTCGGCACCAAATAGAGGGGCCTAACCTCTTTACTCGGAAACAGAATTGCCCCAATGTTGCCGTAATTGCTACTTGGGGGTAGTTATGATTTTCAAGTTATTGTCGGCCGCCGCGGTTGCGGTGGTGTTTGGCGCAACCTCGGTCGGGGCACAATCGGTCGGACAAATCGGGGGGCCGGCAAATATGCCGCCCGCGACATTCAAAGGGCAGCAATGGGTCGATAGCCGGGGCTGCGTGTTCCTCAAAGCGGGCTATGGCGGTCAGATCAATTGGGTGCCGCGCGTTGGACGCGACCGCAAGGCGCTGTGCGGTTATCCCCCCACCGGTTCCACCCGCAGCGCGATCGAAGTGGCCACGTCTGAAGACATGGCGGAACCCGCGGCCCCGGTTGCGGCCGCCAAACCTGCGGCGACAAAGCTGACCGCGGTTGCCCCGTTGATCCCGGTCGCCCCCATGGTGAAACCGCAGGCCGCCTTGCCGGTGACGAAGGTGCGCTCCAAGCCCTATGTCGCGGCCCCCGCTCCCGCGCCGACGGTCGTGGCGGCCCCGAAAGCCGTGGTTCGCCAACCTGCACCCTATGTCGAGGTGGCACCGCAGGCCGGATATGAGACGGTCGCCTCTGTTGGCCCGGCGCGCGGCCAGATCGGCTGCTATACTTCGGCCCCCGTGGCCGAGCGCGTGCGCACCCGCAATGGCGGCACCGCCGTGGTTTGCACCCGCGGCGATGGCACTTTGACGGGATGGCGCCCGCCGATTTATCCGCGTGAGGCCGGCGTTGGTGCGGCGCTGACCGATCCCGCGCCGCAGACTGATACTATTCCAAAACCGCCCAAAGGCTATGAACTGGCATGGGATGATGATCGGCTGAACCCGAACCGGGGCAAGGGCACGGCGGAGGGTTGGGCTGCGCAAGATCAGGTCTGGACCCGCGATGTGCCGGCCAAACTGGTTGCGGACGAGCCAGCGGCCAAGCGCAAGAAGAAGCTGGTCTATGTGCAGACCACCCCACAGGTCACGGTTTCGACCAAGGGGCAGCCGCAGGTGCAAAAGAAGACTGCCAAGGCAACAAAGGGCGGTGCCTATATCCAGATCGGCACCTTTGGCGTGGTGTCGAACGCCGATGGTGTGGCTGCGCGCCTGAAGGGGCTGGGCCTGCCGGTGGCGCGGGCCAAGATCACCTCGGGCGGGCAACCGATGCAGATCGTGATGGCCGGGCCGTTCAGGTCTGCATCAGAGGCGCAAGACGCGCTGGCGATGGCGCGGCAGGCCGGATTTGGCGACGCCTTTATCCGCTAGGCGCGGAAGGCCCTGAACGAAAAGCCCCCCGTGCGGGGGCTTTTTCATTCCGAACAGATGGCTTGAAACTCCAGCCAGTCTTCGTCGGACATCACAAACCGCGGGGCGCCCAAAGGGTAGGGATCGTTCTTGACCAGCGCCGGGTCGCCTTGGGTCGCCTCGCCATAGCTGGCCGACGAAACCTGCGCCTTTTGAAAGGCGGTGAGCAGCGCATCGGGGGCCGGTGTGGGTTCGGGTGGGGTGGCAAGAAAGGTTTCGCCAAAGCCTTGAGTGGCGTTTTCGGGCACGGTTCCAGTGGTCAAAAGCCGCAAGGTGGCGCCAAGGCCGATATGGGCCAGCAGCAGGTCAACAGGGTCGTGGCCTTTGGCACGCAAGGCTTCGGCCAACAGCATGCCGGCGATGGCATCCGGGCCGTCGGCCGTTTCGACCAGCGTGGCGGGCAAAAGCAGGATGTCGCCCGGCAAATGCGCCGGGGCGGCAATCCCCTCGCGCAGCACGGCAATCCGGGGGGGGGCATCGGGGAACAGCCGTTCGGCCAACTTCGTGGCGGCACGGCGGCCGGGCACCGAGTTGCAGGGCTGGCCGGTCAGGCGCGAAAGATCGGCCAAAGCCATGTCGCCAAGGTCGGCGCGGGTCGGGGCAGGCAGGACCGAGGCCGCATAGGATTTGATCTTGCCGGGCAGCCAGAACACCACTGTCGCCACGATGGCCACCGTGGTCGCGCCCAAAATAATCCCGCGCAACCGGCCGGGGCGCGGCTTGCGGCGCTCCAGCACGCGGCGCACGGTGTCGAGGGCGGCGATCATCTCGCCGTCGTCCAGCTCAACCTCCTCGCCGCTGTCGCGGCCGGGGGCATAGCGGGCAGGCATCTGGCCGGGGTTCAGCCGCTCGATGGCGGGCAGAGACCATTGGGACAGGGGAACTTCGCTGCGCGGATCGGACAAAACGACCGTCGCTTCGCGCAGGCCCATGACCACTTCGCGTGCCCGTGCGCCGGGCACGTCACGCCAGAGGGCCGTGGCCTCCAGTCGCTGGTATTTTTTCAGCGCGGTCATGCGCGGGATTGGTCCTTTGCCCAATTTTCCCGCAAGTTAGCCGATGGCGCGACCGCGCACAATCGCAAGCCCATAGGTGCGAAACCCGATCAGGACGTTCTTCAGGGGCAAAGACAACAGCTTTGATCCACGAGCAACGCAGCATGGGGGGCAGACGGCACGCCCCGATTGGATATTTCCTAAAGCCCGTCAAAGGCGCAAAGCGCATGAACATCCATCCCCAGCGCCTCCAGCTTTTTCCGGCCACCAAGATCGGGCAAATCGACCACGAAGGCGCAGCCGATCACCTCGGCCCCGAGCCGTTCGATCAGCTTGATGCCCGCCTCGGCGGTGCCGCCGGTGGCCAAAAGATCATCTACCAGCAGCACCTTTTCGCCGGGTTGCATGGCATCGTCATGCACCTCGACCACGGCCTCGCCATATTCCAGCGTATAGGCTTGGGAAATGGTCTGTCCCGGAAGTTTGCCCTTCTTGCGGATCGGCACAAAGCCGGTGGACAGCTGATGCGCCACTGCGCCGCCAAGAATAAAACCGCGCGCTTCCAGCCCGACGACCTTGTCGATCCGCATTCCCGCATAGGGGGCCAGAAGCTGGTCCACGCACATCCGAAACCCGCGCGGGTCCGCAAAGAGCGTGGTCACATCGCGAAACAAGATACCCTCATGCGGGAAATCCACGATGGTGCGGATATAGTCGCGGACGGTCTTTGGGCTGGCTTTTGACATGTGCGGTGGGCCTTAAGGGTAAAGTTTGCGCAGGGCCATGCGGTCCTGCCCGGTGATTTCGGTGGTCTCATTGCTGTCCTGCGACAGGATCGAGCGACCCTCGTAATAGCGGTTCTCGATATCATAAATAAACCCAAGGCATTGGTAGAGTTCTTCCAAAACGACCGAGGGCAGATCCCCTTCCTTGATATCTTCCGCAATCAGCATGGAAGCGGCGGTGATTTCGGCATTTTCATTCCACCACAGCCACATGAAGCCCACGCCGATCGGCTGGCCATTCGGGATGCGGGGGATGCCGCGGGTAGGCTCGCCTTCGGAAAGCTCTGGCAGCGAGACGATGATGTCAGGTTCGGCCAGGCGATCATCGCGGGTGATGTGAATGTCGCTGCCCGCGCTGTTGATCTCGTCAATGGCGTGGTCAAGGGCCGCTGAAACCTTGGCGGCAAGGGCGGCGGGATAGCGACGGCTTGGTGCGGCAAGGGCCAGCGTGATGTGGGCCTGCGACCAGCGCACCACCGGCCCATCGCAATCCCCGCCCGGCGTGGCGCCGCAGGTGGCAAGGCGGAAGAAATCCTTGTCCGACAGCTTGCCCTCGGTAGGGATGCCATCGCTTGCCAGCCCCGGCAGGGTAAGCAGGCTGAGCAAGGCAGAGAGGAGCAAAGCCTTGTGCATCGGCGTCCCTTGGTCACGATCCGGGCTTGGTTACCATGAGCCAGAACGCCCCGACAAGCGCCCTCAGGGCGGATCAGCTTGCAAGCTGGTCAGCGCAGCACACGCCCCGCCACCGCATCAAGTTTGGCCAGAAGGTCGGCGTCGCGCTTGTCGGGCGCGGTCATCACCGCATGGGACAGGGCGTGGTCGCAGCCTTGCGGGCAGGGCGTGCGCGCGGGTGCGATCAGGTTGGGCAGCGCGGTCACAAGGGCTTTGGCGCGATCGGCATTGGCGACCAGTGTGGCGATGACCTGCTGCACATCCACCGCGTCGTGGCCCTCGCGCCAGCAATCGTAATCGGTGACCATGGCGACGGAGGCATAGCAAAGTTCGGCCTCGCGGGCGAGTTTCGCTTCGGGCATGCCGGTCATGCCGATGACATCGGCCCCCCATTGTCGATACATCAGGCTTTCGGCGCGGGTGGAAAACTGCGGGCCTTCCATGGCCAGGTAGGTTGCGCCCTCATGCACCTTTGCGCCTGCGCTGCGCGCCGCCTCGGCGCAGATCGCGGAAAGGCGGGCGCAGGTGGGATGGGCAAGGCTGACATGGGCGACACAGCCCGGCCCGAAAAACGATTTTTCGCGGGCAAAGGTGCGGTCGATATATTGATCAACCAGCACAAAATCGCCCGGCGCGAAATCTTCGCGCAAGCTGCCCACGGCAGACACCGCCACAACATCGGTGCAGCCCAGACGTTTCAGCGCATCCATATTGGCGCGGTAATTGACGGAAGACGGGGTTTCCACATGGCCCCGACCGTGGCGCGGCAGGAAGGCCATCGGCAGGCCGCCCAACCGGCCGACCAGAATTTGATCCGAAGGCTTGCCCCATGGCGTCTTGACCTTGACCCAGGACGCGCCCTCCAGCCCGTCGATCTGATAGACGCCCGAACCGCCGATGACACCGATCATGGGCGTTTGTGCTTCATCCTTGGGCATGGTCCCGGCCTTTCTTGCAAGCGATGGGCTGACTGTCGGGCAGCGGGGCGGGCAAGGCAAGCCCCTTGCCAAGATGCGGTGATGGGGCGAAGCTGGCCTGCAAAAATCATAGGAAAATGCAATATCATGCCCAGCTCCAAAGGTTATTCCGCCCGCCAGATCCGCCTGCATTGGATGGCCGCCGCTGTGATCGTTCTGCAATTTGTCCTGCACGAGCCGATGTCGCAGGCGTGGGACGGGATCGAGGAAGGGCGCTCCCCGGCCTTCAACTGGCTGGTGCTTGCCCATATCGCTGGAGGGGCGTTGGTGTTGGTCTTTGCGCTGTGGCGGCTGGCCTTGCGCCAGACCCGGGGCGTGCCACCCGCCCCCGAGGGAGAAGCCGCCCCGCTGCGCATGGCGGCGCATCTGGGCCATCTGGCGCTTTATGCCCTGATGATCGCGATGCCGCTTTCGGGCATGGCGGCGTGGTTCGGCGGCATTTCTGCCGCAGCCGAGGCGCATGAGACGATGAAGGCGGCCTTGATGGCCTTGGTGGCTGTGCATGTTCTGGCGGCGTTTTGGCACCAGTTCTGGCTGAAAGACGGGCTGATGCTGCGCATGAAGCGGCCGCTCGACTGAAAAACATTCCAGACATCGCATCTGTTTGATGCGGATCAAGGCCCCGACCGGCGGGGCAGGCTATCGGGGACGGGCGCGCGGCCGTGGAGGGACCAAATGACCCGTCTGATGATGATCCTGTATTCGATGATCGGCACCGCCTTGGCAGGGTCTGCTGTGGTGGTGGCGCTGGCCACCGGCCATGGCACGTTGCAACCGATCCTGATTGCCGCGGCCTGTGGTGCCGTTTTGGCGCTGCCGGTCAGTTGGTGGGTGGCCCGACAGATTGCCTGAGGGCGTCAGGCGAATTGCTCGACGATCAGTCGTTCTTCCAGCCCGTGGCCGGGGTCGAACAGGATGCGATGCCGCACACCCGGTTCTGACCGGATTTCAACCGAGATCACATCCGGCACCGGGCGGCTGTCGGCATCGGCGCGCACGGGGCGCTTTTCGGGTTCCAGCACATCAAAACGCACGACGGCAGATTTCGGCAGCAAAGCCCCGCGCCAGCGCCGGGGGCGAAAGGCCGACATGGCCGTAAGCGCCAGCACATCCGAGCCAATCGGCAGAATCGGGCCATGGGCGGAATAGTTATAGGCGGTGGAACCCGCCGGCGTGGCCAGAAGCGCGCCGTCGCAGACCAGTTCCGCCATGCGTTCCTTGCCATCGACCGAAATGCGCAGCTTGGCCGCCTGCGGCCCGGCCCGCAAAAGCGACACTTCGTTGATGGCCAGTGCATGGGTGATTTCGCCCGAGGCCGACACCGCGCGCATGGCCAGCGGGTTGATGACGGCTTCTTCGGCGTCTGACAGCCGTTCGGCCAGCGCGCCCTCGCTGTATTCGTTCATCAAGAAGCCGACCGTGCCGCAGTTCATGCCGTAAACCGGCAGGCCAAGCCCTTGGGTTTCGTGCAGGGTTTGAAGCATGAACCCATCGCCGCCCAAGGCCACGATCACATCGGCCGCATAGGGCGGGCATTGGCCGTGCAGGGCCGTCAGCGCCCCCAGCGCCTGCTGTGCGGCAGGGGCGGGGCTGGCCAGAAAGGCGATATGGGTAAAGGCCACGGGGTCTTCCTTGTGCTTGGCCAAGCTTCGCCGCTGGATTTGGGAAACTCAACCCCCATCGCGCCCATGCGTCGCGGCCCGGAAACCGCAGATTGCCATGGGCGCGCTGGGTTTCCTATCGGAAACTTTTTTCGCCATCGTGCCGGAACCTGTCGTTTTCTTACCTTCCTTGCCGTTCTTTCTTGTCCTAGATAGCCGCAACCCAATCCAATGAGGAGCGCGCCATGCCCGTCACCACCGGCTTTTTCACCGATAGCCTTTCCGCCCGCGACCCCGAGATCTTCGGCGCGGTCACCAAAGAGCTTGGCCGTCAGCGCCACGAGATCGAACTGATCGCGTCGGAAAACATCGTCAGCCGGGCGGTGATGGAAGCCCAAGGCTCGGTCATGACCAACAAATACGCCGAAGGCTATGCCGGCAAGCGTTACTATGGCGGCTGCCAATTCGTTGACATTGCTGAAAATCTGGCGATGGAGCGGGCGTGCAAACTGTTCGATTGCGCTTTCGCCAACGTGCAGCCGAACTCGGGCTCGCAGGCCAACCAAGGCGTGTTTCAGGCGCTGATCCAGCCCGGCGACACCATTCTGGGCATGTCGCTGGACGCTGGCGGTCACCTGACCCATGGCGCGGCGCCGAACCAGTCGGGCAAGTGGTTCAAGGCTGTGCAATATGGTGTGCGCAAGCAAGACAGCCTCTTGGACTATGACCAGTTGGAAGCCTTGGCCGACGAGCATAAGCCGAAACTCATCATCGCCGGTGGCTCGGCCATTCCGCGCGTCATCGACTTTGCCAAGATGCGCGAGATTGCCGACAAAGTGGGCGCCTACCTTCTGGTTGACATGGCGCATTTTGCCGGTCTGGTCGCGGCGGGCCTCTATCCTTCGCCCTTCCCGCACGCCCATGTGGCCACCACCACCACCCACAAAACCCTGCGCGGTCCGCGGGGCGGCATGATCCTGACCAATGACGAGGCGATCGCCAAGAAGATCAACTCGGCCATTTTCCCCGGCATTCAGGGCGGCCCCTTGATGCATGTGATCGCCGCCAAAGCCGTGGCTTTCGGCGAGGCGCTGCGCCCCGATTTCGTGGACTATCAAAAGCAGGTCGTCGCCAACGCCAAGGCGCTGGCCGATCAGTTGATGAAGGGTGGTCTGGACATCGTGACCGGTGGCACCGACAGCCACCTGATGCTGGTGGACCTGCGCCCGAAAGGCGTGAAGGGCAATGCGACCGAAAAGGCGCTGGGCCGTGCCTACATCACCTGCAACAAGAATGGCATCCCGTTTGACCCGGAAAAGCCGACTGTCACCTCGGGCGTCCGTCTTGGCACTCCGGCGGGCACCACCCGCGGCTTTGGTGAGGCCGAGTTCCGCCTGATCGCCGACTGGATCGTGGAAGTGGTCGATGGTCTGGCCAAGAACGGCGAAGAAGGCAATGGCGAGGTTGAGGCCGCGGTGAAAGCCAAGGTCGAGGCGCTGTGCGAAAAGTTCCCGATCTATCCGACGCTCTAAGTCGGACCGAAATGAAGCAAAGGTCCCGGCATGTCCGGGGCCTTTTGCATTGCGCCGGCGGCGATCAGGCCAAAGGTGGCACCAGCGCCCGCGCCGCATGGGCGCGCATCGCGCGGGTCAGAGCGGCGGTGGCCGGGGCCGTCAGCCGGGCAAATTGCCAGTAAAGTGCCACATCCAGCGGGGCATTCGGGGAAAGGTCCACAAGGCGCCCCGTAGCAAGATGGTCGGCGATCAGGTTTTCAGGATTCATCCCCCATCCCAAACCATGCAGACAGGCATCCACGAACCCTTGCGACGCGGCGATGCGATGCGTCGGGCAGGCGGCGCGCTTGGCCCCGTCTTGCAGATGCTGCGCCACCCAAAGTTCTTGCAGTTTGTCCTTATCCGAGAAGGTCAGTGCTGGGGCTTGGGCCAAGGCTGCGGCGGTTGCGCCATCCGGCATCCAGCGCGCCAGATAGGTCGGCGAGGCCGTGGCGCGATACCGCAACGCGCCAAGGGCAAACCCGTCACAGCCCTGTGGCGGGCGCGGATGCGCGGTGATGGCGGCCTGCACCTCGCCGCGTTTCAGCCAATCCTGACTGACGTCCTGATCGTCGATCACCAGATCAAAGAGGAAGCCTTCCACCTCGGCCAAGGCCGGAATGACCCAAGTGGCCAGACTGTCGGCATTGACGGCAATCCGCAGCGTGGCGGCGCGCGGCGACAATTGCGGCAGGTCGCTGGCCAGCGTGCGTTCCAAAAGCACCACCTCGTCATGGTGGCGGATCATCCGAAGCCCTGCGGGGGTCGCCGTGCAGGGGCTGGCGCGGCGGATCAAAAGCGTGCCCGCCTGATCCTCCAAGGCCTTGATGCGCTGTGAAATGGCTGAAGGCGTGACATGCAATTCCGCTGCCGCAAGGTCAAAAGATCCGCGGCGGTGGACGGCGGCAAGGGCGGCAAGCTGGGCGAGGTCTAACATTAGTTTTTCTAATCCAATCGCAGATTTTGTAACTTTGTTAATCTTCATCGCTCTGTTAGCCAAGGGGCAACGGAGGTACGCATGACAGCAATCACTGATCTTTCCCGACTATTGGCGACGATGGAGCCGGTTTTGCACGCTGATCCTTATGGATTTGCCGTCACGACCCTGCCGATTTCGGGGGCCTTTGCGACCGTGGCGGAGGAGGAGGGCCTGACCGTTATCGCCCGGCAGGCGGATTTGCAGGCGGGGGGTGTGGACACAGGTTCGGATTTTGCCCGGATTTCCCTGATGGTGCATTCCGATCTGGCGGCGGTCGGGCTGACGGCGGCCTTTGCCCGCGCATTGGCCGATAGGGGCATCAGCGCCAATGTGGTGGCGGGGGTCTACCATGACCACATCTTCCTGCCTTGGGAGCGGCGCCACGATGCCATGGCTGCCTTGCGGGAGCTTTCCCATGCTTGAAGTGGCCTTTCAGGGTTGGCTGGTGTCGACCAGCCTGATCCTTGCCATCGGGGCGCAAAACGCCTTTGTCCTGCGGCAGGGCATCCGGCGCGAGCATGTGGCGGCGGTGGTTGCGGTTTGTGCGCTGTCGGATGCGGTGCTGATCGCGGCAGGGGTGGCGGGCTTTGGCGCGGCATCAGAAGCGCTGCCTTGGCTTGGCGCGGCGATGCGTTGGGGGGGCGTCGCCTTCTTGCTGGCCTATGGGGCGTTGCGGTTCAAGGCGGCGCTGAACGGCGGCGAGGCGCTGGCCCCGGCCGAGGGGCAGGGCGCGCAGTTGGGGCAGGTGCTGGCGACCTGTCTGATCCTGACTTGGGCCAACCCGCATGTCTATCTGGACACGGTGGCGCTGATCGGGTCGATCTCGGCGCAATATGCCCCGCGCGAACTGGCCTTTGGCATCGGCGCGGCCACGGGTAGCCTGACGTTCTTTACCGCTCTTGGCTTTGGGGCGCGGGTCTTGGCCCCCCTGTTTGCCCGCCCGCAAGCATGGGTGGTCTTGGAAATCATCGTCGGCCTGACGATGTGGGCCATCGCCGCAGGGCTTGCCTTTGGGGGTTGAAAGGGCTTAGGCCTGCCGCATGACTGGCATGATACCAAAGCAAAACCCGTTGGAAGGCGTGGCCTGGATGCTGGGCTCGGGGCTTTCCTTCGTTGGGGTCAACAGCATCGTGCGGGGCTTGGGCACGGATATTCCTGCGGCGCAATCCGCCTTTATCCGCTTTGCCTTTGGCGTGGTGTTCCTGTTGCCGGTCCTGCCGGCCCTGTGGCGCAAGGGCTTGCCAAAAGGTGCACTCGGCCTCAGCCTTTGGCGCGGGGCGGTGCATGTGGCGGCGGTGCTGTTCTGGTTTTACGCCATGGCCCGCATCCCGATGGCGCAGGTTACCGCCATTGGCTATCTGAATCCGGTGATCCTGTTGATCGCTGGCGCGGTGCTTTTGGGCGAAACCCTGACCTTGCGCCGGATGATCGCGGTTGCCTTGGCGCTTTGCGGCACGCTGATCGTGCTGAGGCCCGGCGCGCAAGCGGTGACAGCGGGCCATCTGTCGCAGATCTGCGCGGCGATTTCCTTTGCGGGCAGCTATCTTTTCGCCAAACGCCTGTCGGCGCTGGTGCCTGCCTCGACCGTGGTGGCGCTGTTGTCCTTGATGGTCACCATCGGCCTTTTGCCGCTGGCGCTGTGGGTCTGGGTGCCGGTTGCGCCGTTGCATGTTGCCGGGCTTGCCGTGGTCGCCTTTCTGGCCACCGCAGGGCATTACATGATGACACGGGCCTTTCGCGTGGCACCGATGACGGTCACGCAGCCGGTGACCTTCCTGAACCTTGTCTGGGCCGCCTTGGCCGGCAGCCTGATTTTTGCCGAGCCTGTCGATTTTTGGGTGCTGCTGGGGGGCGGGTTGATTATCAGCGCGATTTCCTGGGTCACCTTTGCCGAGCGGACGCCCCCACCCCCGCAATCCGACGCGTAGGGCGTTGCGCCGGATTTGCGCGCTGCGTGCGCTTTGGAAGCGCGCGTTAAGCCTGCCTTCCTAGCCTTGCGGGCGATAACGGTTCCCCGCGGAGGTTTCCCCATGCCCGATCTGTCCCCCATTCTGTCCTTGCCCCTGATGCAGGCCTCGCAGGCGCAAAAGCATGTCACCCATAATGAGGCGCTGATGCAGCTTGATCTTCTGGTGCAATTGTCGGTCGCCGACCGAACCCGGACGACGCCCCCGGCGGCCCCGGTGGAAGGGCAGCGCCATATCGTGGCGGCCGCGCCGATTGCGGCTTGGGCGGGGCAGGCGGGGAAGGTGGCGCTGTGGCTGGACGGCGCTTGGCAGTTTTTTGCGCCGCTGGCCGGGTGGCGGGCGTGGGTCGTCTCGGAGAATTTGGAGGTCGCCTATGACGGCACCGCTTGGGTTGCGATGGGCGGCGGGGGTGCGGTGCCGGATGTGCTGGCCGTGGACCAGATCGGCATTGCAACCTCGTCGGACGCAAGCAACCGTCTGGCGGTGGCCTCGCCAGCATCGCTGTTCAACCATGCCGGGGCGGGCCATCAGTTGAAGATCAACAAGGCCGCCACGGCGCAGACCGCCAGCCTCCTGTTTCAGAACGCCTTTGCGGGACATGCCGAGATGGGGCTGGTGACGAACAATGACTTTGCAATCAATGTCTCTGCCACGGGCGCCAGTTTCAACACCGCGCTGAAGGTCACCGCCGCAACGGCGGAGGTCGAGGTGAAAAAGCCGCTTTTGCTGACCGGGCAGGTCGCGCCACCGACAGCCCCGGGCGATGGGCTGATTTGGCATGACAGCACCCGTGACCAGATTTTTGCCCGTGTTTCCGGGCAAAGCCGGGTGATCGACCAGCAGGCCGATTTGCCCTGTCTGGTCCCCCCTGCGGGGGAATATCTGATAACGACGATGGCCAGCGGCGGGGCCACTACGACGCTGACCGGGGCGGCGGGCCGGATGGACCTGTTCCCCTTTGTCAGCAGCGCCGATCTTGTCGCCGATGCGCTTGGTGTCAATTGCACGACGGCGGTTGCGGCGGCCCAGTGCAAACTGGTGGTCTATGAGGCGCTGCCGAACGGCCAGCCCGGCAGCCTGCTTTTGGAAACCGGGACGGCCGATCTGGCCACGGTGGGCAACAAGGTGCTGACGGCCAGCCTGACGCTGTATCGGGGGCGCACCTATTGGCTGGGGGTGCGCCACTCCTCGACGGCGGCGCTGTCGGCTTGGGCGTTGCAGGCCACGCCGGATATCAACGGCGGCATGACCATGGTCACCACCGCCCGCAAGACCCTGCGCCGCACCGTGGCCTTTGCCAACGCCGCCCCCGCCACATGGAATTTTGTCAGTTCCGAAATCAATGCCGCGGCGGCAACCGCAATCTGGTTGCGCATGGCCTAGCTTTGGCACCTAAGGCGTTTCGGCAACAACCTTTGCTCCGGGCGGGCCGGTTTCCTGCCCGGATTTGACTTGTTTTGAAGGCCTGCCTACACAGTGGAAAAACAAACCCCGGGCGGGTCTTGAGGACAGGCAGATGAAGATTGCGATGATTGGGACGGGCTATGTTGGCCTGGTGTCCGGGGTGTGTTTTTCCGATTTCGGGCATGAGGTGATCTGCGTCGACAAGGACCCCGGCAAGATCGAACGGCTGCGCGCAGGCCAGGTGCCGATCTTTGAACCGGGTCTGGAAGATCTGATGGCCAAGAACGTCGCCGCTGGCCGGCTGTCATTCACGCTGGATCTGGCAGAGGCGGTGGCCGGGGCGGATGCGGTCTTCATCGCGGTCGGCACGCCCACCCGGCGCGGCGATGGCCATGCCGATCTGACCTATGTGATGGCGGCGGCGGCCGAGATTGGCCGCGCGCTGACGGGCTATGCGGTGATCGTCACCAAATCCACGGTTCCTGTCGGCACCAATCGCAAGGTGGCCGAGGCCGTGCGCGAGGCCAATCCGGCGGCGGCGTTCGATGTGGCCTCCAATCCGGAATTCCTGCGCGAAGGGGCCGCGATCGACGATTTCATGCGGCCCGACCGTGTGGTTGTGGGGGTGGAGACGAAACGCGCCCGCAAAGTGATGGGTGACATCTATCGGCCGCTGTTTTTGCGCGATTTCCCGATCGTCTATACGGGCCTCGAAAGTGCCGAGATGATCAAATACGCCGCCAATGCCTTTCTGGCCACCAAGATCACCTTCATCAACGAAATCGCCGCCCTGTGCGAACGCGTGGGCGCGGATGTGAAGGATGTGTCCAAGGGCATGGGGATGGATGGCCGCATCGGCAACAAGTTCCTGCATGCTGGCCCCGGCTATGGCGGGTCATGTTTTCCAAAAGATACCAAGGCCTTGGCGCGTATCGGGCAAGAACATGCCGTGCCGATGCAGATCACCGAAACCGTCATCAAGGTGAACGAGGAAATCAAGCGCCGGATGATCGACAAGATTGAAGACCTGTGTGACGGGGTGCTGAATGGCAAGACGATTGCCGTCCTGGGTGTGACCTTCAAACCCAATACCGATGACATGCGCGAGGCGCCCTCGCTGACCATCGTGCCTGCGCTTGTGGGGGCAGGGGCGCGGGTCAAGGTCGTGGACCCGCAGGGCCGTCATGAGGGCGAGGCTTTGCTTCCCGGTGTCAAATGGATGGATACCCCCTATCAGGCCGCACAAGGGGCGCATCTGGTGGTGATGCTGACCGAATGGAACGAATTCCGGGCGCTGGATCTGGCGAAGATGGCCAAGAAAATGGAAGTCCCCCGCATGGCCGACCTGCGGAATGTCTATTCCGCGGAGGAGGCGAAGGAGGCCGGATTCGAGGTTTACACGGGGATTGGGCGGTAACTCCCACCCCCCCGGCACCGCGGCCCCGGCCCGGTTGATGCCATGCGTGCCTAGGACCCCGCGCCGCGTGCCGCGCTCAGGATCGGGTGCGGGATCGGGCGAATAAATCCAGCGGCGCAATGCGTTGCCGCAATTCCCCAAGCCAAGGTCCAGCTTGCGGCGGCCGGAGCTTCGCCGACGTCCACCATCCCCAACCTTAGCCAAGCGGAGAGTTGCACAAGCGCAAAGGCCAGCGCGGTGGCTAGGTCGACGGTCAGGCGGCCCGGTGCGCGGCGCATCCAACTGCGCGCCATCACGGCAAGCACCATGCTGCCCATCAGCCCCATGGTCAGGGCATGGACGGTTGTGGCGCGCGGCAGGCCCACCCCCAGCAGCGCCGCACCGACCAATCCCAGCCCCAAGGGCAGCCAAAGCCAGGCGCAGAGCAGCATGGCAAGATCGCGGTGACCGCCTATCGCCGGAGAGAGATCCCAGCGCCAGAGCCGCACCGCCTGACCAACAGCGGCAAAAAGAAGCGTCGCACCGATCCAGCTTTCCGCGGCCCCGGCCAGATGCAGTGCCAACGCCAAGGCAAGCGCCCCATTGGCCAACCAAGCGCCCCAAGCGCAAGGCTGCACGCCCCGGCGGCTTCCGGCCCGTGCGGCCAGAAAGGCGGGAACGATCCGGCCGCCGACGCCTGCGCATAACAGCGCCATGCCCAGAACGGCCGTAAGACTGTCGGCGGCAAGGCGCAGCCGAAGCGCGATCAGCAAAAGGAGCAGCGGCGCCAGCGCAATCGGCAGGCGTGACCACGCGCCAGCCCGGATCACCGGTGCCACAAGGCACAAGGTCAGCCCCAACGGATAAAGGGCCAACCCGGCAAGTGCCACCCCATCGGGCTGGCAGCTTCCCCCTGTCAGCCGCCCGATGCCCCAAGCCGCGACCAGCGCAATCGTCCGACCCTGCGATATCCCCTCACCACGGGCCCCTGCCAGTTTCAGCCAGTGCGGCAGGGCCGTCAGCAGATATCCCCCCATCGCCGCCCCGGCAAAGCCCAACACCAGTTCCTGCCGGTGCCAAGCCACCGGGTCGCAGGCCAAGCCGGGCCAGAGCCAGACCAGAGGCACCAGCCCGGCCCAGAGCGCCGCAATCAGAAACAGCGGCAGATGCGGTGCGCGCCACAGCCCGGTCACGCGTCAGGCGACGGCAGTGAAGCGCGGGAACAGCACCTCGTTTTCAAGGTGCATATGCGTCACCAGATCGTCACAAAACTTTTCCAGCCCGGTATAAAGCGCAGTCCACGACCGGCAGGCACCTTCGGGCAGGGTCAGGCCGTGGGTGATATGGGTGATCTTGTGCAAAAGCTGCGCCGCCGTGTCATGGTCGTCCCGCATCACGGCGATGGGATGCTGGATTGCGGGATGGCCGCCCTGCCGCATCATGGGAAACAGGACTTGTTCTTCCTTGGCCATGTGGTTGTCCAACTCGTCGCGCAGGGCCAGCAGGGCGGCGGTCAGGCCAAGGGGGGCATCGTCGTGGTCGCCATGCACGGTTTCCACCTTCTGCGCCAGCGGGATCAGCCCGTCCATCTCGGTGCGGTGGGTGTCGTGGTAGCGCGTCAGGATATGGTCGATCAGCGGCAGGGTTTCGGTCGGGGCATCGCGGCCGGCAGCTTTTTGCAGCGCGCAAAGGTCATCCAGCAGCGCCGCAACGGCAAGGCCGTGCTGCGCGGCCGCTTCCGACAGCGACATCTGGCCGCCACAGCAGAAACTGATGCCGTTCCGGCGGAAGACCTCGGCAGCGCCGGGTTGGGTTGCAGCAATGTCACCGACAAGGGCGAGGGCGGAAAGTTCGGTCATGGCAATGGTCCTTCGTTGGGATTCCAGGCGCGTGCCTGGGTGGGAGCAAGACGTAAAAGATCGACAGCCCGTGCGGCGATCTGGGCGGTGATATCGGCTGTGGTTCGGGGGCAGAGGTAGAAGGCCGGAACCGGGGGCATCACCACGGCCCCCATCTCGGTTGCGGCCGTCATGTTGCGCAGATGCGCGAGGGTCAGCGGGGCTTCGCGGGCCAGAAGCACCAACGGCCGCCGTTCTTTCAACTGCACGCTGGCCGAACGGGTCAACAAGGTGTCGTCCAGCCCATGTGCAATGGCGGCAAGGCTGCGCATCGAGCAGGGGGCGACGATCATGCCATGCACCGGAAAAGACCCCGAGGCGATGGTCGCGCCAAGGTCGATCACCGGGTGCAGCAGGTCTGCCAAGGCCACAAGTTCGTCCCGCGCGCGGGGGCCGATCTCCAGCGCCAGCGTGCGCTCGGCCATCGCGGACAGGACCAGTTCCACCGTCGCGCCGACATGGCGCAAGGCCCGCGCGCAATCCAACGCCAAGGCCGCGCCCGATGCGCCGGAAACGCCAAGAATGACCCGCGCCGTCATGGGTGGCCCCCGTGCAGAACGCCGCGCAGGATCTCGGCCGCACGCGCCTCATGCGCGGGGGCCAAGGTCATGACACGGCCCCATTCGCGGGTTGTCTCGGCCCCGATCTTCGTCGTCGCGTCGATGCCCAGCTTGCCGGCCAACCCTTCGTTGGGCGAGGCGAAGTCAAGATAATCCATCGGTGTGCGATCCAGCACCATCACATCGCGGGCCGGGTCCATCCGGGTGGCCATGGCCCAAGCGATGTCATCCCAACTGCGGGGATCAATGTCGCGGTCCACGACCACGATGGTCTTGGTATAGCTGAATTGCGCCAGCATTCCCCACAAGGCCAGCATCACCCGCCGGGCCTGACCGGGATAGCGCTTGTCGATCTGTACCACGGCCATCCGATAGGAACAGGCGGCGGGCGGCAGCCAGAGATCGGTGATCTCGGGGATCTGGGCGCGGATCACTGGCAGGGCCAGGGTGTTGAACACTTCGCCGATGACCGAGGGTTCGTCTGGAGGGCGGCCGGTGACGGTGGTCAGATACAGCGGATCGCGGCGGTGGGTGATGGCCGAGAGGCGCATGACCGGGAAGGGCTCTACCGCGTTGTAATAGCCGGTATGATCGCCGAATGGGCCTTCCGGCGCCGTGTCGCCGGGATGGACCCAGCCTTCCAGAATGATTTCGGCATTGGCCGGAACCAGCAGCGGCACGGTCTTTGCCGGCACCACCTCGGCCCGCGCGCCGCGCAGCACGCCCGAAAAGACCAACTCCGAGACGGTTTCCGGCAGCGGCAAGGCGGCGGAGAGCAGGGTTGCCGGATCGGCCCCGAGTGCAATGGCCACCGGCATCGGTGCGCCCGCACGCTCCCAACTGCGGTGATGCGCCGCACCGCCGCGATGCGCCAGCCAGCGCAGGATCAACCGGTCCGGTCCCTGCACCTGCGCCCGGTAGACCCCAAGGTTATAGCTTGCCAGATGTGCCGCCTCGGAGCCATGCGGGCGGGTTATCACCACGGGCCAGGTGACCAAGGGTCCGGCATCCTCGGGCCAAGGCGTCTGCACCGGGATATGGGACAGATCCACCGGCGCGGACTGCTCTTGCGCCACGGCGCGGCGCAATACCTTCGGGCGGCTTTGCAAGGCGGCGCGCAGCATCGGCCAGCGGGACAAAGCGTCTTTCATGCCCTCTACCGGCGCGGGGCTGCGCAGGGCGGCAAGGAACTGGCCAAAGGCCGGAACCTCATCCAGATGCAGGCCCAGACCTGCCGCAACCCGGGATGGCGTGCCGAAAAGGTTGGCGATGATGGGCATCTGCGCCTGCTGGCCGCCGCTATGCGCAGCGTCAAAGCGCAGCACCGGCCCCCCCGCCCGCAAGGCCGCCAGTTGGACGGCGGTCATCTCGTGGCGGATGTCCACCGGCGCGCCGACCTGTGCCAGTGCGCCATGGGTCTGGGCATGGGACAGGAACGCTCGGAGATCGGGAAAGACGGGCAGGCTGCGCATTGCGGGGGTGTCCTTTCCCAAAGCCCATAGCGCGCGGCGGCGGTGTGAGACTTGACTATTGTCAACCCTTTGCGCCGCCAACCCGCCTATCAGGGGCGGACCGATCGAGGAACCTCCTATGCCCAACACCCTGCCGCGCTTGCCGCGCGTCCTTGGCCTCGCGGCCCGCCCCCTGCCGCTGCTGCCGCTGAATCTGATGTTGTCGCGTTTGACACGGCGTCTGGCCGCTGCCCATCCGTCGATGTTGCGCCGCCTGCACGGCCATGCCGCCTGTCGGTTCCTGATCGACCCGCTGGATCTGCCTTGGGTGTTGCTCTTGCACCCGGCCGACGCGACGATGACCGCGCATCTGCGGGCCCGGCCCCCGGCGCATGAGGCGCGCATTGCCGGGGCGCTGTCGGCCTTTCTGGCCATGATGCATGGGGCCGAGGATGGCGATGCGCTGTTTTTCTCGCGCGATCTGACGGTCGAGGGGGACACCGCCGCGGTCCTTGCCCTGCGCAACGCGATTGATGATGCGGAACTTGACCTGACGGATGAGTTGGTCGCATTCGCCGGGCCGCTGGCGCCTCCGCTGCGCCGCATGCTGACACAGGCCGAACGCGCCACGGGGCTGCACCTGCATCGGATCGGGGGCCTGTCATGATGGAACTTGTCTGCCCCGCAGGCACACCCGCCGCGCTGCGCGCCGCCGTCGAGGCGGGCGCCCATGCCGTCTATTGCGGCTTTGCCGACGAGACGAACGCACGCAACTTCCCCGGCTTGAACTTCTCGCCCGAGGAACTGGCCGAAGCGGTGGGCTTCGCCCATGCGCGCGGTGCGAAGGTGCTGGTCGCGATCAACACCTTTCCCCGCGCCGGGGCCGAACCGCTGTGGCACCGCGCGCTGGCCAATGCGGAAGCGGCGGGGGCGGATGCGGTGATTCTGGCCGACATCGGCCTTCTGGCCCATGCCGCCGAACACCATCCCGCCCTGCGTCGGCACCTGTCGGTCCAAGCGGCGGCCGCCAACCCCGATGCGATCAACCTCTACGCCAGCGCCTTTGGGGTTCGCCGGGTTGTCCTGCCCCGCATCCTGACCGTCGAGGAAATCGCCGCCATCAACCGCGAGATCGACGTCGAGACAGAGGTCTTCGTCTTTGGTGGTCTTTGCGTCATGGCCGAGGGGCGCTGTTCGCTATCGTCTTATGCCACGGGTCAATCCCCCAACATGAACGGCGTCTGCTCGCCTGCCAGCCACGTTGCCTATGCCGAGGAGGGGGGCGATCTGGCCGCGCGGCTGGGGGGCTTTACCATTCATCGCACGCCGAAATCGGCCCCCGCGCCCTACCCGACGCTGTGCAAGGGCTGTTTCACCTCTGCCGACCAGACCGGCCATATTTTCGAAGACCCAGTGTCGCTGGATGCGACCCATCTGATCCCGCAACTGGCCAAGGCCGGGGTTTCGGCCCTGAAGATCGAGGGCCGCCAGCGCAGCCGCGCCTATGTCGCCCAAGTCGTCCGCGCGTTTCGGGCCGCTGTCGAGGCGCAGGCGGCGGGCCTGCCGCTGCCCGAAAGCGCGCTTGCCCGCCTGACCGAGGGGCAGGCCGCCACCGCCGGCGCCTATGCCAAGACCTGGAGATGACGATGGACCTGACCGTTGGCCCCAACTTCTTTTTCTGGCCCGCCGAGACGGTGCGCGCCTTTTACACCGCGCTTGCCCCCTCGCCGGTATCGCGGGTGGTGCTGGGCGAACTCGTCTGTTCAAAGCGGCTGCCCTTCTGGCAGGGAGAAATCCCCGGTGCCGTGGAGACTCTGCTCGCCGCAGGGAAATCGGTCGCAATCACCTCGCTTGCGCTGATCACGCTGAAGCGGGAGCGCAAGCTGACCGCGGAATTGGCGGGTCTGGGCCTGCCGGTCGAAATCAACGATCTCTCCGCCCTTGCCCATGTGCCGGAAGGGCAGCCCTTCTGGGTTGGCCCCTTGGTCAATGTCTACAACGAAGGCACGTTGCGCTGGCTGATCCGGCGCGGCGCGCGGCGGGTCTGCTTGCCGCCGGAACTGACGCTTGACGCCATCGCGGTGCTGGCGCGGCTTGGCCGTGAGGAAGGCGTGCCGATCGAGGTCTGGGGCCATGGCCGCCTGCCACTGGCCATCTCGGGGCGCTGCTATCATGCCCGCCTGCATGACAGGACCAAAGACAGCTGCCAGTTTGTTTGCGGCGAAGACCCCGACGGCCGCGATGTGGAGACGCTGGACGGGCAGGCGTTTCTTGCGGTGAACGGGGTCCAGACCCTGAGCCAGTCGACAGCCAGCATGGCCCATCAGATCGAGACATTGGCCGAAGCGGGCGTCGACAGTCTGCGCCTGTCCCCGCAATCGTCTGGCTTTGCCCGCATTTGCGCGGCCTATGCCGAACGTCAGTCTGGCAAGATGGACGGTTCTGCCTTGGCCGATATCCTGCGTCCGCTGTCGCCCGGCCAGCGGCTGTCAGACGGTTTTCCGGCAGGCCCGGCGGGGGCGCATTGGTCGGGTGGGGGTGCGTGACGCCAAGGCTTTAACGCGGATGTTTGCGGCCCGCCGCCTCAGCCCTTTGCGCCCTGTCCACGTGCGTAGACATCTTCATACCGGGTGATGTCATCCTCGCCCAGATAGGCGCCGGTCTGCACTTCGATCAGCACCATCGGCAGCTTGCCGGGATTTTCCAGCCGGTGTTTGGCACCAAGCGGGATGTAGACGGATTGATTTTCGCTGATCAGGCTGATGGCGCCATCAATCGTGACCCGCGCGGTGCCGGTGACCACGATCCAATGTTCGGCGCGGTGGACATGGCTTTGCAGCGACAGCGCCGCGCCGGGTTTCACCACGATGCGCTTGACCTGAAAGCGATCGGCCAGCGCCAGCGTTTCGAACCAGCCCCAAGGCCGATGGTCGCGCGGGAAATGTTCGGCCTGCCGGGCGGCGGTCGATTTCAACGCGGCTACCGCCAGTTTCACGTCTTGCGCCCTTGTGCGCGGGGCGACCAGAACCGCATCCGGCATGGCGACCGCAATCATGTCGGACAGCCCGATGCCGACCAGCGCCTGCCCCTCGGCCTCGCTGCGCAGCAGACTGTTTTCGCAACCGATCACCACGGCCTGCCCCTGCGTGACATTGCCCGCCGTGTCGCGCGCCGCGGCTTCGCGCCAGACCGCATTCCAATCGCCAAGATCGGACCACCCCTCGCCGTAGGGCATGACGTCCAGATTTGCCGCCTTTTCCATGACGGCATAGTCGATGGAGATGTCCCGCGTGCCGGACCATGGCGCGGGGGCCAGCCGCAGGAATCCCAAATCCCGTTCCGCCAATTCGACCGCATCGGCCACCGGGGCGATCAGATCGGCCGCATGGGTGGCAAAGGCCAGCAGCAGGGTTTCGGCCGAAAACAGAAAGATCCCGGCATTCCACAGGAAATTCCCGGCCCGCAGCATGGCCTCGGCATGGGCGGCGTCGGGCTTTTCCACAAAGCGGCGCAGCGGTTGGGTCTGATCCTTTACCGGAGCGGCCGACAATTCCAGCCAGCCATAGCCGGTTTCCGCCCGGTCCGGTTTTATGCCAAAGGTGACGATCCGCCCGGCTTCGGCCGCGGGCGTCGCTGCGGTGATGGCGGCACGAAAGGCGGCCGTGTCAGGCACCACATGGTCCGAAGGTGCGACAAGGATCAGCGCCTTGGGATCTTGGGCCGCGATGTGCAAGGTGGCGGCCAGAATGGCCGGGGCCGTATTGCGGCCCGAGGGTTCGATCAGGATGGCGCCGGGGTCGATCTGGGTCGCGGCCAATTGTTCCACGACGATGAAACGGAATTCGCTGTTGGTCACCACCACCGGGCGGGCGAAACCTGCACCGGAAAGCCGCGTGGCGGCCTGTTGAAACAGGCTGCCCTCACCGGCAAGGTTGCTGAACTGTTTGGGAAAGCTTTTGCGCGACAGTGGCCAAAGCCGCGTGCCCGATCCGCCGCACAGCAGCAAAGGAGTGATCTTTCCCATCAAGTTTGGTCCTGTTTCAAGCTCAGTCTTGGCGGCAATAGCCGGATTTTGTGGCACATTTGAGGAGAAGGCCAAGAAATTCATGCCAGATCATAGGTGACCGCGCCCACCCGCACGAAGACATCCGCCATCGTCGCGCCGTCTTGCAGGGTGAACAGCACCTGCCCGGTCGGGCGATAAAGGATCTGGGCCTCGGACAGGTCGGATGCGCCGATGCCGGGCATGGCGACAAGGCGCAGTTGGATATCTTCGACGGCAAGACCGCTGACGGCCAACACCAGGATGTCACCATCATCGGCACTGTAATCGGTGACAAGATCCGCCCCGTCGGACAGCCGTCGCAGGATGAACTGATCGGCCCCATAGCCGCCCGTCAGGGTATCGGTGCCACTGCCGCCTTCCAACGGGTCCGCCCCCGCGCGGCCATGCAGACGGTCATTGCCCGTCCCGCCGTCCAGACGGTTCGACAGATTGTCGCCATAAAGCCGGTCGGCAAAGGCCGATCCGCGCCAGGCTTCGATGTGGAAATAGCTGTCGCGGGCGGCGTCACCGGTGCTGGCCGCTGGGGTCAGAAGATCGGCCACCACCCCGGCCTTGCTGGCCAAATAGTCGCACCAGTCATAGCCTGCCCCCCCATCCAGACGGTCGCCCCCGCCGCCACCGGACAGAATGTCATTGCCGTCGCCGCCATAAAGCATGTCTGCCGCTGCCGCGCCGTAAAGCGTGTCGGCCCCGCCGCCACCGGTCAGCGTTGTCGCGATGGCTCCGGCGTAAAGCCGGTCGCCATGGGCCGAGCCGAGCAGCCCTTCAATGCCGCTGAAGACGTCACCCCTCGCATCGCCAAGGTTCTTGCGCGGATCCGCAAGGCTGACCGTGACGGCCGCGGTCGCATAGCTGTAGCTGGCATAATCAAACGAATTGCCGCCATATAGCCTGTCGGCCCCCGGGCCCCCCTCCAGCCGATCAACGCCCACTCCGCCATAAAGCCAATCATTGCCCGAATGGCCTTGCAGCGTGTCATTGCCCTCGGCCCCCGACAGGCTGTCATTGCCAAGCCCGCCTTGCAAAAGGTTGGCCGTCGCAGTGCCGGTCAGACTGTCACCATAAGCTGATCCGCGCAGCCCCTCGATCAAGGAATAGCGGTCGCCAGCGGCGTCTTGCCGATTGCGCCACGGGGCGGCGAGATCGGCCACCACGGCCATGCGGGCGTCGGCGTAACTCGCCAGATCAAACCCGCTGCCGCCATACAGTGTATCGGCCCCGCCGCCGCCCGTCAGCACGTCATTGCCGGTGCCGCCGTAAAGCAGGTTGGTCCCGCTGTTGCCGGTCAGCGCATCGGCCCAAGGTGACCCCATGAGGTCTTCGATGCCGGAATAGCTGTCCCCCATCGCCGCGCCGGAATTGAGGTTGGGCAGGGCCAGATGGGCGATGACACCACTTTCGGCGCTGGCGTAACTCGCCAGATCGCGACCGGCATCGCCTTGCAGCAGATCGGCCCCCGCGCCGCCGATCAACGTGTCGTTGCCGTCGCCGCCATAAAGCCGGTCATTGCCTGCGCGGGCCTCCAGCCCGTCATGGCCCGCGCCGCCATAAAGCCGGTTGTCGCCGGTATCGCCCAGAAGCCGATCCTGAAAGGCGCTGCCGATCAGCCCTTCGATGCCAAGGTAAAGATCGCCTGCCGCATCCGCCCCTTGATTGGCGGACGGCGTCAGCAAATCCGCCGTGACGGCCGCGGCCGCGGCCGAATAGGACACCAGATCAAGGTCAAGCCCGCCCTCCAGCAGATCGGCCCCCGCGCCGCCCACCAGCGTGTCGTCGCCTGCCCCGCCCTGCAATTCATCAGTGCCGCCGCGGCCATAGAGATAGTCAGCCTCTCCTGCGCCATAAAGGCGGTTGTCCGTCTCATCGCCCAGCAGCGTATCGCCAAAGGCGCTGCCCGAGATACGTTCGATGCCATCAAGATTGTCGCCCGCCGCCGCCCCGGTCGAGGTGCCGGGCTGGGCGACATCAATCCGAAGGGCCGCGGTCGCGGCGCCATAATCCAAAAGGTCGTTGCCGCTGCCACCGTGAAACTGATCTGCCCCGGCGCCTGCGATCAGGGTGTCGTCGCCAGCGCCGCCCTGCAACAGATTGGCCGCCGCATCGCCGGTCAACTGGTCGGCAAAGCCGCTGCCGATCAGCCCTTCGATGCCGTCAAAACTGTCGCCAAGGGCGTCAGCGCCCGCATTGGCGGTGGGCAGGGCGAGGCTTGCCGTCACGCCGCCCCCGGCCTGCGCATAATCGGCAAGGTCGAAACCGGCGCCCCCGAACAGCGCATCCGCCCCGGCAAGCCCAGAAAGGTTGTCATTTCCATCGCCGCCATAAAGCAGATCATCACCCTGATGGCCCACCAGAACCTCGCTGGCGGCGGTGCCGGTTACGGTGATGGGGGGGCGGTAGGTATAGACCCAGAGGCCGGGCGCCCCGGTATTGCCCATCGTGCCGGGCAAGGCCAGAAGTCGCCCCTCATCGCCCGAGGCCCAGTGGTCATTCACCATCTCGGTTGAGGCCAGCCGCCAGCCGATCAGTGCCGGATCCCCACCCAAGCCATTCCAGCCGTTTTGCAGATCACCGGTCGTCCAGCCGATGCTGTCATAGCGCAGCACGATCGAGAGGCCATCCTCGCCCTGATCGTAAAGTTGCAACTGGAAGGTGTTAGTATGGCTGGCATTGCGGCGATAAAACCCGACCTCTTGCCATGTGATGGTCACGATATCCTGCGCCGGATCGACATCGACCCAGATCGGCCCGCTTTCCGCGCCTTCGCCATCCAGCCTTGTGTCCACATCGGCGTGGAAGGCCGCGATGAAGGGCGACGTGATCGCCGAGAGCTGGCCCATCACACCAGTGATCGCCGCGCCAAAGCTGACAATCCCGTTGGTCGAGACAAAAAGATCATTGCCGCTGTAGTGCTGCGCCCCGAACTGGAAGCCATCTTCAAAGACGGCGCTGGTATCCACGCGCAGGCTGGCGTCATCCGCCCGGGAGAGCATGATCTCGCCAAAACCCGCGGTCCCGCCAAGCCCGGTCACCGCGCTGCCATCACCGGTAACAGCCGTCATATCTCTACACCCACAGACAAGTCCCGCGCCCAAGCTTGGCCGCAGCGCGGTGAACGTCCGGTTAAGGTTTGGCGGCAGGTGGCCGGTCAAATAGCTAGAATGCCGAATTAACTTTCTGGAAAGGTCGCAGCCCCGCCCGAAAGCTGCCCCCCTCTGGCCGGCCGTCTGGCCATGCTTCGCCATGAAACACGTGGAGGGGCCGGCGATGCAGGCGCAAGTGGTAACGACCTATGCGGTGGGCGATCTGGCCTTTCCCTTTATCGCCGATGGCCTCGCGGTGGTGCAATCGGGCGGCTACTCCCGCCTGCTTTATGCCGCGCGCGGCGATAATCGGCTTGCCGCCCTTGATCTTGCCACCGCGCCCGCCGCGCCGGTTGCCGGAAATCCGGTCATCGGCTCCAACCCCGGCGCGGATATTGTGGTGCAGGACAATCCCGGCGCTGACCGCGCCTTTGTGTTTTCCAGTTTTGACGGGCCATTGCGACATGCCGCGCTGGGCAGCACCGGCATACCGGGGGCAACCACGGCCACGATGACCAGTCAGGGCTATCTCTATGGCGTCACCGCGCTGGAAATGATCGAGCGCGGGGCGACCGATCTGGCTGTCATTGCCCAACGCGATGTGCCGGGGGTGCACATCTACACAGCCCCCGACACCGGTACGATGGCACTGGTTGCCTCGCTGGCCGACAGCCCGAAATCCTATCTGGCCGATGTGGCCGATACCTTGGCGGTCAAGGTTGCAGGCCGCGATTTTCTGCTGACCGCCTCGGCCTTGGAAAATGGCTTGAGCCTGTTTGAGATGGGTGCCGCCGGGCAGGCCAGCTTTGTGGATGCCATTGGCGCGGGCGATGGTCTGCCCATCGCGGGGCCTGCGGCCATGCTCGGTATTGCGCTGGGCGGCACGCAATATGTTGTAGTTGCCGCGCCGCTATCCGCCACGATTTCGGTGCTGCGGGTCAATGAGATGGGGGTGCTGTTTGTCGAGGACCATCTGATCGACGACCGCACGACGCGGTTTGACAATGTGGTGGCGCTGGATGGGTTTGCCTATCAGGGTCGGGCCTTTGTGGTGACGGGCGGCAGCGATGCGGGGGTGACGGTCTTGGAGCTGCTGCCCGATGGCCGCCTGTCGCATGTGCTGTCGCAGGCGCTGGAAACCGGGGCGGGGATCGGGGCTGTGACCGGGGTGGAAACGGTGATGCTGAACGGCAAGGCGGCGATCTTTCTGACCGACGCCGGGGGCGACCGCATCCATCATCTGGAAATCAATCTGGCCGCGACGGGCGCGCTTTATCAGGCGCAGGGGGGCACGCTCACGGGCAGCGGGTTGGAGGACAGGATCATGGGGTCGGCGGTTGCCGACACGTTGCAAGGCGGCGCGGGGGACGACTTTTTGCACGATGGCGGCGGCGGTGATCTTTTGATCGGCGGGGCCGGGGCCGATGTCTTTGTCTTTGATCGTGATGGCATCACCGACCGCATCGGAGACTTTCAGGATGGGGCGGACCGGCTGGATGTGTCGGATTGGGGCCGCATCTATACCGCCTCGGCCCTGAATATCACCATCACCGCCAGCGGTGCGGTGGTCAGTTACGGCGCGGAAAGCCTGACGATCACCAAATCCGGCGCGGCGGCCCTGCACCTGACCGATGCCGACTTTCTGTTCTGAGCCAGCGTTAACCGGCCTTTCAGCTTGCGCAGCCCCGGCGCGATGCGCCAAACACGAAGGGCGGTTCAGATTGGGATTGGCGCGATGCGGCATGTGCTGGTGACGGGTGGGGCAGGCTATATCGGGGCGCATGCCTGCAAGGCACTGGCGCGGGCGGGCTTTGTGCCGGTGGCCTTTGACAACCTGTCGACCGGCTGGGAAGACGCGGTGAAATTCGGTCCCTTCGTCAAGGGCGATCTGATGAACCGCGCCGAGATTGACGCCGCCTTTGCCCGCTATCGCCCGGTTGCCGTCATGCACTTTGCCGCCCTGTCGCTGGTCGGTGACAGCATGGCCGACCCCGGCCGCTATTGGCGGGTGAACCTTGGCGCCTCCTTGACCCTGATTGAGGCCGCCATCGCGGCGGGCTGTCTGAATGTCGTGTTCTCCTCGACCTGCGCCACCTATGGCGATCAGGACGGGGTGATGCTGGACGAGACAACCGCGCAGCGCCCAATCAACGCTTATGGCGCCTCCAAGCGGGCCATCGAAGATATGCTGAACAATTTCAGCGCCAGCCATGGGCTGAATCGGGTGATCTTCCGCTATTTCAACGTGGCGGGTGCCGACCCCGAAGGCGAGGTCGGCGAACAGCATCGCCCGGAAACCCACCTGATCCCCCTGATGCTGGATGCCATTGAAGGCCGCCGACCGGCGCTGACGCTGTTTGGCACCGATTACCCGACGCCCGACGGCACCTGCCTGCGCGATTATGTGCATGTCAGCGATCTGGTCGATGCGCATGTGCTGGGGCTGAACTGGCTTTTGGAGGGCAAGGGGAATGCGGAATTCAACCTTGGTTCGGGCCGTGGCTTTTCGGTGCGCGAGGTGATTGCGGCCTCCTCGGCTGTGACCAACCGCCCGGTGCCGGTGGTGGAAGGCCCGCGCCGGGCCGGCGATGCGGCGGCGCTGGTGTCGGGTTCAACCCGCGCGGTAGAGGTTTTGGGCTGGAAACCGCGCCATGCCGATCTGGCCGAGATGATCCGCCATGCCCATGTCTGGGGCCAAAAGCCGGGCTTTGCCAAGTAACCCGGCCAGATAACTCAGGCCGCGCGGGATGCCGCGCTTGACAGCCGCCGCCTTTCCCCCGATAAGCCCGCATCCCGGACAGGTGCGAATCTGTCCGGGCAATTTTCATTACGCCCGGAAACGGGCGCGCTGTCCGAGGCGGGGAAACCCGGGAACACCCAAAGATCGCAAGATTGGCGGGGGGCCACAGGGCGCGGTTGACAAAGAAGGAAAGACCCATGTTTGCGGTCATCAAAACCGGTGGCAAGCAGTATACCGTTCGGGCGGGCGACGTCCTGCGCGTGGAACTGATTGACGCTGTGGCTGGCGAAAAAGTCCAGTTCAACGAAATTCTCATGGTTGGCGGTGAGAAAGTCACCGTTGGCGCTCCGGTTGTGGCCGGTGCGGCGGTTCAGGCCGACGTCATCGACAACATCAAGGGCGAAAAGACCATTCACTATGTGAAGCGTCGTCGTAAGCACTCGTCGCAGCGCACCAAAGGGCACCGTCAGAAGTGGACGCTGGTCCGCGTGTCGGAAATCCTGGCCGCTGGCGCTGACAAGTCGGGCGTCAAGGCTGCTGTCGGCACCGCCGATGCGCGCCGCGCCGCACACGAAACCAAGTAAGAGGAGTATTCCCCCATGGCACATAAAAAGGCAGGCGGTTCCTCTCGCAACGGCCGCGATTCCGCGGGCCGTCGTTTGGGCGTGAAACTGTTCGGTGGCCAGGCGGCCATTCCGGGCAACATCATTGTGCGTCAGCGCGGCACCGAATGGTTCCCGGGTGAGGGCGTCGGCATGGGCCGCGACCACACCATCTTTGCCGTCGTCGAAGGCAAGGTGACTTTCAAGAAAGGCTTCAAGGGCCGCACCTTTATTTCGGTGCTCCCGACTGCCGAGGCCGCTGAGTAAGCCGGAAACCTTGAGTTGAACATCAACGGGGGATCGGCTGGAAGGCCGATCCCCCGTCTCGTTTCCAAGAGGCGCCATCGGGATCGGTCAGGAAGGGCGGGGTGACCTGCCGTAACCGTCACGAGGAATGGACCGATGTCCGTGACTGGAAATGATCTTTTGGCGCTGGGCCTGCCGGATGGCCCGACCTTTGACGCGGCCCTGGCCGAGGCCAACCGCCTGCATCTGACAGGGGCGGCACTGGCAACCTTTGTACGCGCCATGTTGCCGGACCCTGCCCGCCGGGCGGGCGATGCTCCGCAGTCATTGGGGCAGGAGGGCTGACATGTCGCATATCACTCCCCATATCCATCCTGTTGCGCCGTCGCGCGGTGCGGTATTGCCGGGCCATTCCGGTTCTGCGCTTCAAAGGAGAGAAGCCGTGACTTTTGACCAGTCTGTTGTTGTTCCGGATGCAATTGCGGCGGGGCGGTTTGTGCTGCGCCCCTTGCGGGCATCTGATGCGGGGCTGGTGGCGCTTTATGCCGGTGATCCGCGCGTGGCCGAGGCGACCCGTTCGATTCCGCATCCCCTGCCGCCCGGCGCGGTCGAAGCCTTTATCGCGCGCGCGATGTCGGGCGAGACGCGCGGCACGATCTGGGCCATGGATGGTGCGGCGATAGGCCTTTCCGAGGTTCTGGGCGTTATCAGCCTGAAGCCGATGGAGCCGGGCAAGGCGGGCATGGGGCAGTCCGAGGTCCGCTTCTGGGTTGCGCCGCAGATGTGGAACACCGGGATCGCCTCCGAGGCGGTGCGCGCCTTGGTGGCGGCCAACCCCTTGGGCGATCGCACGCTTTTTGCCGAGGTGTTTCAGGACAATCTTGGTTCGGCCAAGCTTCTGACCAATTGCGGCTTTGAATATCTGGGCGATGCGGAAACCTTTTCGGTGGCGCGCGGCGCGCGGGTGCCGACCTGGACCTATATCCGCAAGATGGGCTGAGGCGCATCGTTGCGCGTTCCGCGCCTCTTTGCCGAATGATCCGGTCGGGGGCATCCAAAGGCCGATGGGGTCAAGATGAGTATTTGGAAAGGCGCAAGACCTTTTCAGCTAAGGCTTGAGCCTTGAGGCTTTGTCCTCTATCGCCTTTAGGCCAAGCCAAACGAAAGATGACGCGATGAAGTTTCTTGACCTTGCCAAAGTCTATATCCGCTCGGGTGGCGGCGGGGCGGGCTGCGTGTCGTTCCGGCGCGAGAAGTTCATTGAGTTCGGCGGCCCGGATGGCGGCGACGGTGGGCATGGCGGTTCGGTCTGGGTGGAGGCGGTCGACGGGCTGAACACGCTCATCGACTATCGCTACCAGCAGCATTTCTTTGCCAAGTCGGGCCAGCCCGGCATGGGCAACCAGAAGACCGGCAAGTCGGGCGATGACATCGTGATGAAGGTGCCGCTTGGCACCGAGATCATTGATGAAGACGAGGAAACCGTGATCGCCGATCTGACCGAACCCGGTCAGCGGGTTTGCATCGCCAAGGGCGGCAATGGTGGCTGGGGCAACCTGCAATTCAAATCCGCGACCAACCGCGCGCCGAACCGGGCCAATCCGGGTCAGGAAGGCGTGGAGCGCACCATCTGGCTGCGGCTGAAGCTGATTGCGGATGCCGGGCTTTTGGGCCTGCCCAATGCGGGCAAATCCACCTTCCTTGCGGCCGTGTCGAATGCGCGGCCGAAGATTGCCGATTACCCTTTTACCACGCTGATCCCGAACCTTGGGGTTGTGGGGGTTGATGGCAAGGAATTCGTGATGGCCGATATTCCCGGTCTGATCGAGGGCGCGTCAGAGGGGCGGGGATTGGGGATTCAGTTTCTCGCCCATGTTGAACGCTGCAAGGTGCTGTTGCATCTGGTCGACGGCACTTCGGCAACGATCACCAAGGATTACCGCACCATCGTGCATGAGTTGGAGGCCTATTCCGACGTCTTGGGCGACAAGCCCCGCATCCTTGCGCTGAACAAGGTGGATGCGATGGATGCCAAGCAGATTTCCGACCGCAAACGCGCCTTGGAAAAGGCCAGTGGCGGGCCGGTGCATGTGATTTCCGGTGTCTCGGGCCGCGGGATTCAGGATGTCTTGCGCGCGCTTTATGCCGAGATCGAGGGCGAGGCCCCGCAGGAGGAGCGCGGGTCATGGCAGCCGTGATGGCCCTGGCCGCGCCGGAGGTGACGGCGGCAAAGCGGCTGGTCATCAAGATCGGCTCGGCGCTTTTGGTGGACCGCGTGACCGGGCTGAAACAGGGCTGGCTGTCGGCTTTGGCGATGGATGTCGCCGAGGCCAAGGTGCGCGGTGCCGATGTGGTGCTGGTGTCTTCCGGCTCCATTGCCTTGGGGCGCAAGGTTCTGGGTTTGCCCGATGGCGCGCTGACGCTGGAGCAGTCACAGGCGGCGGCGGCGGTCGGGCAAATTCGTCTTGCGCGCGCTTATGAAGAAGTGCTGGCCCCGCATGGCATCACCACGGCGCAGGTGCTGGTGACGCTGGAGGATACCGAGGATCGCCGGCGCTATCTGAATTCCCGCGCGACGATGGAAACCCTGCTGGGGCTGGGTGTCGTGCCGATCGTCAATGAAAACGACACTGTGGCGACCGATGAGATTCGCTTTGGCGACAATGACCGTCTGGCCGCACAAATCGCGGTGACGGTCGGCGCGGATCAGTTGATTTTGCTGTCGGATGTGGACGGGTTCTATTCGGCCAATCCGAAGGAAGACCCGACCGCCGAACGCTTTGATATCGTGACGAAGATCACGCCCGAGATCGAGGCCATGGCGGGGGACCCGATTTCGGGTCTGTCGAAGGGCGGGATGAAGACCAAGCTTCTGGCGGCCAAGACTGCGGTGGCGGGGGGCTGTGCCATGGCGATCATGGAAGGCTCGGTATTGCGGCCCTTGTCCGCGCTGGCCAAGGGGGCAAACCGGACATGGTTCGTGGCGCAGGGCGATCCGCAGGCGGCGCGCAAACGCTGGATCAATGCGATGAAACCGCGCGGCGAGTTGCGGCTGGATGCGGGGGCGGTGACGGCGCTGCGGGCGGGCAAAAGCCTGTTGCCGGCGGGGGTGACCGAGGTGACGGGCAGCTTTGGCCGGGGGGATCCGGTGGCGATCCTGTCGCCTGAGGGTGTGATCTTGGGCAAGGGGCTGGTGGGTTATGCCGTGGCCGAGGCGCAGGCGATTGCCGGTCATCGGTCGGGCGATATTGCCGCGATCCTTGGCTATTCGGGGCGGGCGGCCTTGGTGCATCGCGACGATATGGTGATCTGAGGGCCGATTTCTGGCGCAGAAATCGGTTCGGAAAATTCAATTTTCCGGTTCGGAGTTTTGCAAAACTCCGTTGCTCCGGCGGAGGAAGACGATGAACGAGCATTCCGCGATGATGGCTGACATCGGCACGCGCGCCCGCGCGGCGGCGGCGGAACTGGCCTTTGCCTCGTCAGAGCGCAAGGCGGCGGCCTTGCAGGCGGCGGCGGCGGCGGTCTGGGCGCGGCGCGAGGAAATTCTCGACGCCAATGTGCTGGACATGGCTTATGGCGAGGAAAAGGGTCTGTCGCCCGCGATGCTGGACCGGCTGATGCTGAACGACACCCGGTTGCGCGGGATTGCCGATGCGTTGCGGCAGGTGGCCGAGCAGAAAGACCCGGTGGGGCGGGTTCTGGCGGAATGGGACCGGCCGAATGGTCTGCATATTCAGCGGGTTGCAACGCCCTTGGGGGTGGTAGGGGTGATCTATGAATCGCGCCCCAACGTGACGGCGGATGCGGGCGCCTTGTGTCTGAAGGCCGGCAATGCGGTGATCTTGCGGGGCGGCAGCGAAAGTTTCCACTCCTCGGAAGCCTTGCACGCCTGCATGGTGCAGGGCTTGCGTGAGGCGGGTCTGCCTGAGGCGGCGATCCAACTTATCCCGACGCGCGACCGGGTGATGGTTTCTGAAATGCTGCGGGCGACGGCCTTCATCGATGTGATCGTGCCGCGCGGGGGCAAGGGGCTGGTCGGGCTGGTGCAAAGCGAAGCCCGCGTGCCAGTATTTGCCCATCTCGAAGGAATTTGTCACGTTTACGCTGATCGCGACGCCGATCTGGAAAAGGCGCGGCGGGTGGTCTTGAACGCCAAGACCCGGCGCACCGGAATTTGCGGTGCGGCGGAATGTCTGCTGATCGACTGGCAGTTTTACACCAAACATGGCGCGGTCTTGATCGAGGATTTGCTGAAAGCCGGGGTCGAGGTGCGGACCGAGGGTGAATTGCTCAAGGTTGCCGGCACGGTGCGGGCGGCGGCGGATGATTTCGGCCGCGAGTTTCTGGACAAGATCATTGCCGTCAAGCTGGTCGATGGGGTGGATGCGGCGATTGCCCATATCCGCACCTATGGCTCCAGCCATACCGAGGCGATCCTGACGGAAAATGACGCCACGGCGCAGCGGTTCTTTGACCGGCTCGACAGTGCGATCCTGATGCGCAACGCCTCGACCCAGTTTGCCGATGGCGGTGAGTTTGGCATGGGGGGCGAGATTGGCATCGCCACTGGCAAGCTGCATGCGCGTGGGCCGGTAGGGGCGGATCAACTGTGCAGCTTCAAGTATCTGGTGACGGGCGACGGCACGATCAGAACGTAAGGCGGATCTCCGTCTCGCGGATTTCCACCGTCAGCCGGCGGTGCTGGCGCGCAACTTCTTCTGGCACCAGCAGGAACTGAACCTGACCTGCGCCAATCTCAATCTCGACCTGCGGGTTCGACAGTGCCTCCCACAGATCGGGGTCGATGCGCAAACGTGGGGCGGTTCCGGTCAGCGTCCAGCGGCTTTCGCCACGCTCCACCGCGATTCGCCCGCCCTGACCCAAAGCGGCTTCGAGGCAAAGCACGCAGAGGAAAGCCAGTTTGGTTTCGCGCCGTGACAGGTCGGCGGGGGTGGTCCAATCCACCGTTGTGCGGCTGCCCCGCGCGAGATCGACAAGAATTCCGCGAATTTCCGACAGGCTGATGCGCTGATCTTTTGCGGTTTGGCCAAAAGCCACCCGAAAGAAGCGGATGCGGGCGTTGGCATTGGCCACGCTTTCCGCGATCAGCGCCATTTCAGGCCCTTTGGCGACATTGTCCATCAGCAGCAGTTCAACCCCATTGCTGATCGCTCCGATCGGGCTGATAAGATCGTGGCAAATGCGGGAGCCAAGCAGGGCTGTGATATCGGGCTTGTCCGGCATCGGGTAATCCTTCGAAAAACTGGGGGCCAAACATGGCAGCACTTCTGGAACCGGGCATGATGGTGCGCCATCCGGGGCAGCCCGACTGGGGGCTGGGGCAGGTGCAATCCAACATCAACAACAAGGCAACCGTGAATTTTGAACATGCGGGCAAGCGGGTGATTGATCTTGGTCAGGTTGATCTCATCCCGGTTTTCGGCATTTGACACAGTATTGGGTTAACAAGGGCTTAATGCAATTCTGGATTGAGCGTCGCCATGGTGGATCGCCTCTTGGGTCGGCAGGAGGGCCGGTTGCAATAGGAGGCGGGCGGACTTAGAACTTGCGCTGCCCAAAGTGCAGGAATTGGCCCAAGGATGATGGACGACGATACCGCCTATGTCTTGCGCCTTGCCCGCGACGAGCGCGACCTCAAGGCCGCACAGCGCCTGCGTTATCGGGTCTTTGTGCAAGAACTTGGGGCCGAGGGACCGCTGGTCGATCATGGGCGCCAGTTGGAAATTGATGCATTCGACCCCTATTTCGACCATCTTCTGTTGATTGATCCGCGGCGGGATGCGGCGCATCTGGATGATGTGGTGGGGGCCTATCGGCTGTTGCCGTCGGATCGGCTGGAGGGGCCGGGCCGGTTTTATTCCGAAGGCGAATATGACCTTTCGGCGCTGAAGGCGACAGGGCGCAAGCTGGTGGAACTGGGGCGGTCCTGTGTGCATCCCAGCTATCGCGGCGGCAGCGCCATGTTGCAGCTTTGGAATGCGCTTGCCGCCTATGTGCTGGAGCGCGACATTGAAATCCTTTTCGGGGCGGCCTCATTTCACTGCACGGATGTCAAGGCGCTGGCCCAGCCCCTGTCCTATCTGGCCCATTACCATCTTGCCCCGCCCGAGTTGCGGGTGCGGGCGCTGCCGCCCCATGCGGCGGCGATGGATATGATCCCGGCCGAGGCTTTGGATCGTCGGGCCGCCATGCTTGGCACGCCCGCGTTGATCAAGGCCTATCTGCGGCTTGGGGGCTATGTCGGCGAAGGGGCCTTTGTCGATCACGCGTTCAACACGACCGATATCTGTTTGATTCTGGATACCGCCCGCATGAGCGACAAGCATCGCGAGTTCTGGATTCGCAAGAAGGGTGCGCGCGTATGAGCGGCGTGCATCACGGAGACTGGCGCGAAGTGCCGATTTCAACCGAGGCTTCGGGTGTGCTGGGCTGGCTTTTCGTGGCCTTGCGGGGCGTGCTCTTGGGGATTGTCACCTATGGCGGCTTGGCGCTGCTTTTGCTGTTGCGTCTGATCGAACGCCCGCTTTGCGGTCAGGCCCGCCCGGTGACGCCCTTTATCACCCAAGGCGTTTGCAAGGCCGCCTTCGTCATTCTGCGCCTGCCGTTGATCGTCACGGGAACGCCCATGCAGCAAAAGGGGGCCGTGGTGGCCAACCATGCATCATGGCTGGATATTTTCACGCTGAACGCGGTGCAGCGCATCTATTTCGTCTCGAAGGCCGAAGTGGCAGGCTGGCCCGCAATCGGCTGGTTGGCACGCGCGACCGGAACGGTGTTCATCGCCCGCAAGGGAACCGAGGCCAAGCGCCAGCAAGAGATTTTTGAGGACCGCCTGCGCGCCGGGCATAGGCTGTGCTTCTTTCCCGAAGGCACCTCGACCGATGCGATCCGCGTACTGCCGTTCAAGTCAAGCCTGTTTCAGGCCTTTTATACCCATGGCTTGGACCGGGTGATGTTCATTCAGCCGGTGACCGTGGTCTATCATGCCCCGCCCGGACAGGATGCGCGCTATTACGGCTGGTGGGGCGATATGTCATTCGGCCCGCACCTGTTGATGACGCTGGCCGCGCGGCGGCAGGGGCGGGTGGAGGTGATCTTTCACCCCGAAGTGCCGGTCGATGCCTTTCCAAACCGCAAGGATCTGGCCGCCCATTGTGAGCGGGTCATCCGGGCCAGCCATCCTTTGGCGGTCGAATAACCGGGGATCGGGTCAGCCCAAGGGGGCGATCAAGGCTTTCAGCGCGGCGGCGGGGTCTTCTGCGCCCCAGATCTCGGCGCCAATGCCAAAGAAATCGGTGACAGGGCCAAATTTTTCGATCAGCGCAACCGTCAGCGCGCCTTCGGCGATGCAGGGCACCTCGATCATCGCGCTCCACCAGTCGAAAAGTTCGAAATCAACGCGCTCGCCCTTGCCAAGGGCGGTTTCGCCCAAGGGGCCAAAGGCGGCGTAATCCGCGCCTGCCTCGCCTGCGCTCATGCCCTCGTGCCGGGTGGTGCCACAATAAGCGCCGACGATGGCATCTGCCCCCAGATCCTTGCGGACCTTGCGGACCGAGCGGGCGCCGTCGGTCAGATGCACGCCATCAAGACCCAGCCGTTCGACCATCAGCACGTGGTTCTCGATGACAATCGCCACGTCGCGCTCATGTGCGATCACGCGGGCCGCATCGCCTGCGCGCAGGATTTCATCTTCGTCCCGGCTGGCCAGCGACAGGCGCAGGCAAGCCACCTCCACCGCATCCAGAACCCGCGCCAAACGGTCCGGGAATACGTCAAGATCCAGCGCGGGCGGGGTGATGAGCGTGATCTGCGGGCGGTCGTCGGCGGGCATTTCGGCGGGCATGGGGCTTCCTTTCGGGGTCTTCTGCCCCGCTTAACAGCCTTTGCCCGGCTTGGCCATATTGGCCGGGCTTTCCAGAGCGGCGCCGATGGCGTATCGGGGCGGCACGTTCGCCCGGAGGTGCCGCATGATCCCGCCCGTTTTCATTCTTGTCCGCCCGCAGATGGGTGAAAATATCGGCGCGGCCGCACGGGCGATGCTGAACTTTGGTCTGGACCGGATGCGGATCGTCGCCCCGCGCGATGGCTGGCCGAACCCGAAGGCCAATGCCATGGCCTCTGGCGCGGGGCGCGTTTTGGACAATGCGGGGCTGTTTCCCGATGTGGCGCGCTCGATTGCCGATTGCGATTTCGTTTTTGCGACCACCGCGCGCAGCCGGGAACTGGTCAAGCCGGTGGTGACGCCCGAACGTGCGATGGAAATGGCGCGGGCCATGGGCGCGGAAGGTAAGCGGGTGGGGGTGTTGTTCGGGCCAGAGCGGGCAGGTCTGGAGAACGAGGATGTCGTTCAGGCCAACGCCATCGTGACGGTGCCGGTCAACCCCGAGTTTGCCAGTTTGAACCTTGGCCAATCCGCGCTGTTGATGGCCTATGAATGGGGCCGCCAAAAAGCCGAAGTGCCGCCCGAGGTCATGGTGATGGGCCGCACCGAATTTGCCAGCCGCGAAGACATTGAGAAACTGGGTGACCATTTCGAGGAGCGGCTGGAGGCGGCGGGCTTCTTCTTTCCGCCGACCAAGGCCGCGGGCATGCGGCTGAACCTGCGCAACATGTGGGGGCGCTTGGGCCTGACGCGGGCCGAGGTGCAGACCTTTCACGGCATGTTGAAACAGATCGCCTACAAGCTGCGGAGCCAAGGGGAATAGGCCGGACGCCGTGGCGCGGTGTCTTCGGCGGATCTGGATATTTAGGCCAAGGTAAAAGCAAATTTGATTCAATCTGTTGGGGTTCTGGGCTAGGGTTATGCCTGTAAGACCAATGTGATGAGGCATGTGATGCAAACCCTTTCCCGGCGGAACGTTGTTTTTGGATTGGCGGGGGCAGGGCTTGCGGCCTGTGTCGGGGGCGGGCGTGGCCCGGTCGGGACCGCGAGCGCGGAGGCCGCCCCGCGGGCGGTGCCGAACGCGGGCTTTGATGCCTGGGTTGCGGGCTATCGCGGGCGCGCGGCGGCGCGCGGCATTCCGGGATCGGTGATTGACGAGGCCATGGGCTTTGCGGGCTATTTACCCGAGGTCATCGAAAAGGACCGCAACCAGACCGAGTTTACCCGCAGTCTGGAGGATTATCTGGCGATTGCCGCCAAGCCCGAACGGGTCAGCCTTGGCCAGCAGAAATTGCAGCACTATGGCGGCGTGTTGGGCCAGATCGAGGCGCGCTATGGCGTCGAGGCGCATGTGGTGGCCGCCGTTTGGGGGCTGGAGTCCTTTTTTGGCACGCGGCGCGGGGTGGTGCCGGTGGTCTCGGCCCTTGCGACGCTGGCCTATGACGGGCGGCGGGGCGACTTTTTCGAAAGCCAGTTGACGGCGGCGTTGCGGATCATCGCCAATGGCGATGTGTCGGCGCGGGGGATGACCGGATCCTGGGCCGGCGCGATGGGCCATACCCAGTTCATCCCGACCTCATATCTGGCTTTTGCGGTGGATTTCACCGGCGACGGGCGGCGTGACATCTGGGGCGAGGATCCGACCGATGCCTTGGCCTCGACCGCCGCGTATCTGGCGAAGAATGGCTGGCAGCACGGTTTGCCTTGGGGCGCCGAGGTGCGCTTGCCTGCCGGGTTTGACCCCGGTCTTTTGGGGCGTGGCAAGGGCAGGCCGGCGGCAGAGTGGCAGGCCTTGGGCGTTACCTTGGCCAGCGGGAGGGCGGTGCCTGCGGCGGGGTCGATCATCGCGCCGAAAGGTGTTGGCGGCCCGGCTTTCCTGCTCACGCAGAATTTCAACGTGATCCTGCGCTATAACAATGCCGAAAGCTATGCGATCGGGGTGGGGCATTTGTCGGACCGCTTGTTGGGTCGCCCGGCGGTGCAGGCCGATTGGGGGCCGGATGCCTCTGGCCTGACCATGGCCGACCGGCAGGAGTTGCAGCGGGCGCTGACGGCGGCGGGCTATGATACGGCCGGGTCGGATGGGGTGATGGGGGCCAAGACCCGCGCGGCGATTGCGGCCTATCAACAGGCTTCGGGGTTGGTGGTTACGGGCGAGCCGTCGATGGCGTTGTTGTTGCGGCTTCGCTAGGGTCTTGCGCCTTGCGTCATTTGGGGCAAGGGGCGCCCTTAGGGTCGCATTTCCTGCGTTTGCGCTTCGGATGGGCTGGCCGGGCCTTCCGATCCGGGGGAGGACAGGCTTTGGCCGGGGGGCCTTGAAGCCTTCCGGCGCGGGCCCTAGTCTCTGGCGCGGAAGCGAAGGGGATGGCCATGGCCGAAAAGCGCAAGCTGTTTGAAGATGTTGGGGCGGGGACGCCAATTGCGGCGACGCCCGGTCTGATCGAAGGACGCAAGGGCGCGCGGCGCGGGATCCGGGTTTGGCTGACGCTGATCTTCTTGCTGGTCGCGGCGATGATCGTGATCGGTGGGCTGACGCGGCTGACGGATTCCGGTCTGTCGATCACCGAATGGAAGCCCGTCGCCGGGGCCATTCCCCCTTTGACCGAGGCAGATTGGGCGGCAGAGTTCGAGAAATACAAGGCCAGCCCCGAGTTCCAGTTGCAAAACAGCCAGATGGAGATGGCCGACTTCAAATCCATCTTCTGGTGGGAATGGGGGCACCGGCAGCTTGGCCGGGTGATCGGCTTTGTCTGGCTGTTCGGTTTCTTGGGCTTTCTTGTCGCGTTTGCCATTCCGACGGGCTGGACCGGGCGGCTTTTTGGTCTTGGCGTGCTGGGCGGTCTGCAAGGGGCGATAGGCTGGTGGATGGTGTCCAGCGGGCTGACGGGGGCGATGGTGGATGTCGCCTCTTATCGGCTTGCCACCCATCTGGGTCTGGCCTTTGCCATTCTGGGCCTTTGCGCGTGGTATGTGTTTTTGCTGGGACGGTCCGAAACCGCTCTGATGCAGGCCCGGCGTAGCGGCGAGCGCAAGCTGGTCAGCCTGTCGACGGGGCTGATGCATGCGGTCTTCTTGCAGATTCTGCTGGGTGCTTTGGTGGCCGGGATTAATGCCGGGCGCGGCTTTCCGACTTGGCCCGACATGAACGGCCAGTTCTTCCCGGCGGATGCGTTTTATGTGCCGGGGCGCCCGCTTTGGGCGGCTTTCTTTGAAAACCCCGGATTGGTGCAGTTCATGCACCGGATGCTGGGCTATGCGGTCCTTGCCTTTGGCGTGGTGGTCTGGCTGCGCGGGCGGCAATCGGCCCATGCGGCAACCCGCGGTGCGTTTCATAGCGTGATGGCGATGCTGGCGGCGCAGGTGGTTTTGGGCATCGCCACGGCGTTGACCGCGGCGCATCTGCATGTGGCGATCACGCACCAGATCGGGGCGGTGATCCTGTGGGTGCTGATTATCCGCGCCCGGCATTTGTCGATGTATCCGGTTGCAGGGTCTATTCGTGAGGGGACGGCATGACCAATAACAGCGCATTCGCTGATCTGATGGCGTTTCAGCGCCAGACCGAGGCCTTGGCCAAGGTGGCCGAGCGGCTGGGATGGGATCAGGAAACCATGATGCCGCGCGGGGCCGCCGATCAGCGTGGTGAGGAGATGGCGGCGATCGAAGGCGTGCTGCATGCCCGCCGTACCGATCCGCGGATTGCGGATTGGCTGGCGGCGGCGGAGGTTTCCGACGCGGCCGGAGCGGCGCAATTGCGCCTGATCCGTCAAGCCTATGATCGCAGCATCAAGGTGCCTGCCGATCTGGCCGAGGCCCTGGCCCGACTGACATCGGTCGCGCAAGGGATCTGGGCCGAGGCGCGGGCGGCGGGGAAGGTGGCGGATTTCTTGCCGACCTTGGCCGAAGTCTTGAACCTGAAGCGGCAAGAGGCGGCGGCGCTGGCCGATGGGGGCGATCTTTATGATGCGCTGATCGACGATTATGAGCCGGGCGCCACGGCGGAAACCTTGGGCGCGATGTTCGGCCGGATGCGGCCGCGCCTTGTGGCCTTGCGGGAAAAGGTCTTGGGCAGGCCCATGCCAAAGGCGCTGGAGGGGCATTTCTCGGCCGACAGCCAGATGCGGATGGCGCGCGATCTCGGCACGGCCTTTGGCTATGACTGGTCGCGCGGGCGGATGGACATGGCGGTGCATCCGTTCTCCTCGGGCGGGGGCAATGACAGCCGGATCACCACCCGCGTTGTGGAAACCGATCCGTTCAACTGCTTTTACTCCACCATCCACGAGGTCGGCCATTCCAGCTATGAGCTGTCCATCGACCCCGATTATGGCATGACGCCCATCGGGCATGGCTGTTCCATGGGTGTGCATGAAAGCCAAAGCCGGATTTATGAAAACCAGATCGGGCGGGGCCGTGCCTTTACCGGCTGGATGTTCGACCAGATGCGTGAACGCTTTGGCGAATTCGGTATCCGCGATGCTGATGCCTTTTATGCTGCCGTCAACCGCGTGCAGCCGGGGTTCATCCGCACCGAGGCCGATGAGGTGCATTACAACCTGCACATCATGATGCGCTTTGATCTGGAGCGCGCGCTGATCCGGGGCGATCTGGGTGTGGACGGGTTGGAGGCGGCGTGGAATGACCGCTTCCGGGCCGATTTCGGCGTGGTGGTGGATCAACCCGCGCATGGGCTTTTGCAGGATGTGCACTGGTCCTGCGGGTTGTTCGGCTATTTCCCGACCTATACGCTGGGCAACGTCTATGCCGGCTGCCTGCATCAGGCCCTGCGGGCGGCGGTGCCGGATCTCGACGCGCAATTGGCCACAGGCGATACCTCGGCGGCGACGGGCTGGCTCAGGGAAAACCTGCAACGCCATGGCGGATTGCGCACCCCGCGCGACACCATTGCGCACGCCTGCGGGTTTGAGCCGCATGAGGGGCCGCTTCTGGACTATCTGGAAGCCAAATTTGCGGGGCTTTACGGGTTGTGAGCCGCGCGAACGCCCCGGTCTATGGCTTGGCCCTTGGGCAGACCCTGACCTATGCGGGCGTCTACTATGCCTTTCCGGCGATTCTGCCGGATCTTCTGGCTGAAACCGGCTGGACGGCGGGGCAACTTGCCGCCGGGCCGACCTTGGGTTTTCTGGTCATGGCGGCGCTGACCCCTTTCACCGGGCGTTGGGTGGACCGGGGCTGGGGCGGCGAGATGCTGAGCTATATGCCGATCCTTGCGGCGCTGGGCGTTGCGGCCTTGGGTCTTGCGCCCACGGTTGGCTGGTGGCTGGCGATCTGGGCGGTGCTGGGGCTGGCGCAGGCCGCCTGCCTTTACGAGACTTGTTTTGCCTTTCTGACCCGCCGTCTGGGCGAGGGGGCGCGGCTGGCGATCACCCGCGTGACTCTGATTGCGGGGTTCTCTGGCACCTTGACCTTTCCGCTGGGGGATCTGCTGGCTCGACAGTTCGGCGGGCAGGGGGCCTTGATCGGCTTTGGTCTTTTGATCCTTTTCGGTGCGGTGCCGGTGAATAACTGGGCGGTGCGGACCTTGCGCCGGATGGAACGGGCCGAGGCCCCGCGCCGCCATCCGCCAGAGCCGGGCGCATTGGCCGAGGCCCTCAGGCGCCCGGCGTTTTGGGCGATCTCGGCGGTGTTCGGATTGATCTGGCTGAACCACGGGGTGCTGCTGACCTTTATCCTGATGCTGTTTCAGGATCGGGGGGCGAGTGCCGGGATGGCGACGATGGCGGCGGCCTGCATCGGGCCTGCCCAAGTTGCGGGCCGTGCGGTGTTGCTGGCGTTTTCCGCGCGGATTTCCAATGCGCGGGCCAGCCTGTGGTCGCTGGGGTCCGTGCTGGCGGCGGGGGCGATTTTATGGGCGGCTGGCTGGTTACCGGCGTTGATCTTTGTCTTTGCCATGCTGCAAGGCGCGGGTGCGGGGCTGCTCTCAAACCTGCGGCCGATGTTGGTGGCGGATCTGCTGGGCCGCCGGGGCTTTGGCACGATTTCAGGCGCCGTTGCGGTGACGCCCATCCTTGCCTCGGCCGCCGCCCCCAGTTTCGGGGCAGTCCTTTTGGGGTATGGCGGGCCGGGGCTGATTTATGGCGCCTGCCTTGCAATGGCCGCGCTGGGTTTGGCGATCGGGCTTGGGCTTTTGTCCCGACACGACGGGTAATCAGCCCCAATTCGGCGGGCGTTTTTCCAAAAAGGCGCAAAGCCCTTCATCCGTGCCGGGATCCAGCATGTTCTCGACCATGGCGCGCCCGGCAAGCGCGTAGGCTTCGGCTGTCGTCAGGGGGAGTTGGTCGTAAAAGGCGACTTTGCCGATGCGGCTTGCCTTGGCCAGTTTGCCTGCCACGGTTTCGGCCAGCTTGAGGGTTTCGCTCTCCAAATCCTCGGGAGGGATGACACGGTTCACCAGGCCCACCTCGCGGGCGCGTTCGGCAGAGATGAATTCACCGGTGGACAGCATTTCAAAGGCGACGGCAGGCGGCACCTTGCGGGAAAGCGCGACCATCGGGGTCGAGCAAAAGAGACCGATGTTGATGCCGTTGACGCCGAACCGGGTGCCGGTGGCGGCCACCACCATGTCGCAGGAGGCGGCAAGCTGGCAGCCTGCGGCGGTGGCGATGGTATGGACCTGGGCGATGGTGACCTGCGGCAGGGCTTGCAGGCTTTGCATCATGGCCGCACAGGTGGCGAACAGGCTTTGGTAATAGGCCGCGCCCTTGTCGGCGTCGGCACGGTGCGCCTGCATCTGCCGCAGGTCGTGGCCGGCGCAAAACGCTTTGCCCGCACCTTTCAGGATCACCGCGCGGATGCTGCGGTCCTGCGACAGCCGGGTGATTTCGTTCGAAAGGGCGGCGAGCATCTCATCCGACAGCGCGTTGAAATTGGCCGGACTGTTCAGGGTCAGGGTGGCGATATGGTTGCGGTCCGCGCGCAGAAGAAGTGGTTCGGTCATTGCAATCCCCCTTGATCTCTTGGCAGTCTAGGCGCGGGCGATGCCGGAGGAAAGCATGGGTTTGGCGATGGGCACGGCGATGGAAGGGGCGATGGACAGGGCCGCATTGCAGGCGTTTTTGGCCAGCGACTTTGCGCAGGTGGCCGAGGATTTCGAGGTGGAGTGCGTCGGACCCGAGGGGCTGATCCTGCGGTTGCGGGTGGCCGAGCGGCATCTGCGCCCCGGTGGCACGGTGTCGGGGCCGGCGATGTTTAGCCTTGCCGATGTGGCGATGTATCTGGCGATCTTGGCGCAGATTGGCCCGGTGGCGCTGGCGGTGACCACCAATTGCAGCATTGATTTCATGCGCAAGCCCGAGGCGGGGCGCGATGTGCTGGCCCATGCGCGGGTGTTGAAGCTGGGGCGGGTGCTGGCCGTCGGGGATGTCCTGATGACCAGCGAAGGCGCATCCGCGCCGGTGGCGCGGGCGGGGCTGACCTATTCCATCCCGCCGAGGGTTGGCTGATCAGTCCTTGTTGCGGGCAAAGCGGCCTTCGATCTGCGCGCCGCTTTCGATCACCACGGTCGAATAGCCGATATTGGCGGTCACTTGGGCGGCGGCCCGCAGGGTCAGGGTTTGGCTGGCGATCTGCCCCGAGAGGCGGCCCTTGATTTCAACCGTGTCGGCCGCGACATCGCCGTTGACCAGCCCCTCGCCGCCGATGGTCAGCGTATGGGCCTCAAGCGTGCCTTCAACCTCGCCCATCAACTCGACACTGCCCGAGGATCTGACATCGCCGATGATCTTCAGATCGGCCGCCAGCACCGAGCGGGTGTTGCTGCCGGGGCCGGTCGGCGGGCGCGGAGGGGCAGCGGAGGTGTCGGCGGTCTTCGAGAACATGGTGCAAATCCTTGGCAGCGGCGGTCTGTATAAGGACTGAAGGCGGAAGGACGGTCAAGCGTTGCCGTTTTGGCTGGGCGGGATTGCGCAGGAGCGACGCGGGATTGGCGCGGAAAGACGGACAAGAGGGCTGCGATATGATCAAATGGATAGGGAATCGGCGAAGGGGAATGGGTGATGAGCGGAAATGACGGCTTTTTCAAACCTGTGTCGGGCTTCGACCTGCCGCGATTCGCCGGTGTGCCCACCTTTATGCGCCTGCCGCATGTTCCCTTCGACCATCCCCGTTTCGCCGAAGTGCAGATTGGCCTGATCGGCGCGCCTTGGGATGGCGGCACGACGAACCGCCCCGGCCCGCGCCATGGTCCGCGCCAGTTGCGCGATCTGTCCACCATGATCCGGGCGCAGAACGGCGCAACCTGGGTCGCGCCCTTTGACCTCGCCCGCTGTGCCGATCTGGGGGATGTCGCGCCGAACCCCGGCGATCTGATGGACAGCATGGCGCGGATGGAGGCGTTTTATGATCGCGTCGTCGCGGCGGGCATCCTGCCCTTGACCGGGGGCGGGGATCATCTGTGTTCCTTGCCCATCCTGCGGGCGGTGGCGAAGGCGCGCCCGGTGGGGATGATCCAGTTCGACAGCCATACCGATCTGAACGACATCTATTTCGGCACCAGCCGCTATAACCACGGAACCCCGTTCCGCCGCGCGGTGGAGGAGGGGCTGATCGACCCCAAACGCTATTGCCTGATCGGCATTCGCGGTACCGCTTATGGCCGCGAAGATTGGGATTTTGCCGCTGCAAACGGCATCCGCATCATCCCGATTGCCGAATTCCACGCGCGTGGGGCGGATGATGTCATGGCCGAAGCCCGCGAGATCGTGGGGCAGGGGCCGACCTATGTCACCTATGATATCGACTTTGTGGACCCGACCTTTGCACCGGGCACCGGCACGCCCGAGGTGGGCGGCCCGAACTCGTGGCAGGCCTTGCAGGTCGCGAGGGGCTTACGCGGGCTGAATGTGGTGGGGGCCGATCTGGTGGAAGTCTCGCCGCCGTTTGACCCCTCTGGCGGCACGGCCTGGCTGGGGATTTCGCTGATGTTTGAAATGCTGTGTGTGATGGCCGAGACGCTTTCGGGGCGGGTGCGCGGCTGAGATGCGGGAGTGGGGGCCAGCCCCCACACCCCCGGGATATTTGAACAGAGAGGATGAAGGCAAATGGCTGCCGAGATGATCGTGACCAATGCACGAGTGTTGACCATGGACCCGGGCAAACCTCGGGCCGAGGCTGTGGCTTTGGGTGATGGCAAGGTACTGGCGGTGGGCAGTTGCACTGAGGTGGAGGCGCTGGCTGGGTCAGGCTGCAAGGTGATTGACGCCAAGGGGCGCACGGTTCTGCCGGGTTTTGTGGAAAGCCATTTGCATCTGGTGCTGGGCGCGGCGGAACTGGTGCAACTGCAACTGGGCGGGGTTGAGGGCTTTGAGGCCCTGAAAGCCGCGTTTCTGGATTATGCTGCAAAGAATGCCCATCGTCCGCTGTTGATGGCGCAGGGCGCCGCCTATGAGATTCTGGACCACCCTGTCACGCGGCATGATTTGGATCGGGTGATTGCGGATCGGCCGATTGCCCTGATGTCGCCGGATCACCACACGGTCTGGGCCAATACGGCGGCCTTGCAGGCGGCGGGGATCTTGCATGGCGCGCAAACCCCGCCCGGCCATATCGTGGTGATGGGAGAGGATGGCACCGCCACCGGTGAATTGCGGGAGTTCGAGGCCTTTGGCCCGATCCTCACGCTGGGCGGCGAGGCGCATCTGCAATTGGGGATCGCGACGGGCGGAGAGCCATCGCCATGGCCGGATGCGGCGATGCGGGGCGCCGACAAGGACAAGGTGACGGCGGGGCTGGCGCATTGCGCGGCGCATGGCATCACCTCGATGGTGAATATGGATGGCAACCGCTATACCTGCGTGCTTCTGCAAGAGATGGCCGATGAGGGGCGCCTGACCGCCCGCGTTGTGGTGCCCTTCCACATGAAGCCGCATATGGAGTTGGCCGAACTGGAGCGCGCTTCGGCCATGCACGAGGAATTCGCCGGCGATTGGGTGCGCTCGGGCTTTGTGAAGATGTTCATGGACGGCGTGGTGGACAGCCGCACGGCCTTCATGCTCAACGCCTATCCCGGCACGATGGAACGGGCCGAACCCTTGTTTGAACTGGAACGGTTCAAGGACATCTGCGCCGAGGCGGATCGGCGGGGTTTGCAGATTGCGGTGCATGCGATTGGCGATGCGGCCGTGCGCCAGACGATTGACGGCTATGAGGCAGCGCAGATCCGCAATGGCAAGCGCGACAGCCGTCACCGCATCGAGCATATCGAACTGATCGACCGGGCCGATGTGCCGCGCCTTGGGGCGCTGGGGATCACGGCCTCCGTGCAGCCGCCGCACCCGCCGGGGGCGATGGATTTCCCGATGTCGACGATGGACCATGTCTTCCACCGCGGCCGTTGGCGCGATGCCTATCTGTGGAAGACACTTGCCGACCATGGCGCGCCCCTGGCCTTTGCCAGCGACTGGCCGGTCACCGATATCTCGGTGATGCGCGGGATTCAGGCGGCCGTGACCCGTGTGCCTTACGAAGGCTGTCAGGATGAGCGCGTCAGCCTGATGGAAACGCTTTACGCCTATACCGCAGGCGGGGCCTGGGCCGGACATCTGGAGGACGTGACCGGAACCCTGCGGCCGGGACTGGCTGCCGATCTGGTGATGATTGACGGCGATATCGAAGCGATCGCCCCCGAGAAGATCGGCCAAACGGGAATCGCGCTGACGGTTTCGGGCGGGCGGATCACCTATCAGGGGGCTGATTTCACCTGACGGACCAGATTCGGGCGGCAGATTCGGGCAGATTCGCCCTGATCTGCCGCCAAAACCCGACCCGCCCGCCCGGAAAACGGCTGAACCTGCTGATGGCGCCAGAAGAAAACCCCTGTAAACGTTGACTGCGACAGAAAAATGTAGGGGAGCGTGTTTTTTCCTCTTGCGGCCCCCAGAAGCTTTCCCTAAATACCGCCTCACCGAAGACGACGAGACGCAGAGATGTAGACGGCGCCGACGGGAAGCGAGATGAAACGCTCGTGACGAAATCTGGTTGCATGACGGCAGATACGCCCGAAGTTCGGGTGTTCTGTTTGTTTTGTGTCCTTGCTCTTTGACATTGATGAAATCTGAAGGGATATGTGGGCGGTTTGGGCGCATCGG